>NZ_BDIY01000008.1 GCF_002072155.1 Roseovarius sp. A-2
CCCGCCCATTTGGGGCGCAACGCGGGGGTGGGGCCTCTCCAGTCGGGCTACGCCCTCCCTGCGAGCCCCCACCCCCGCGTTCTCATCCTGATTGACGCTGGATTCTCACCTTGTTTGTCGCGCGGCAGCCATCCACGCCTCGGTCTACAATCTGTTCAACTCGGAGCGCAGCCTCTACTCAAGATCGAATTTCAAACAGAACCGCGCCCTCGCTCTTGCCGAGTGGCGCAATCTCTGCACGGCGTAAAGGGCAGCAACCCTGCCCTTCCTGAGACGAGTTCGAATTGGTCTGACAGCACCTTCCAAGCAAATCCAGCGCTCCCGTCGGAATCAACGGTTGAAGTCTTCGCATCCATGTAAAGCGAAGGAGTGTGGAATGTCGTTTCCGAAAAAGGGCAAGTTCTTTCCAAAAGAAAACGGATATAATGGGAAAGGCGGTCATCAGACGAATGGATGCTTTGTCGAAGACAATCGCATTGGCGTTAAAACGGTCGCTCGGCGACAGTCGGGCGGGTGTCAAAACCGTGGCGGTCTGGACGGGTGCCAACGAGAAGACAGTGAAGAACGGGTTCTCGGGCACCTACTGTCCGAGTGGGGCGCACTTGATTTCGCTGGCGCGGCATTCTGACGAAGTGCTGGGTACCTTCTTGGCCATGGCAGGGCGCGAAGATCTGATGGTGGCCATCAAGCTCGCGGCTGCCGAAGACGCGATTTCGGATCTGCTTGATGCCGTGCGTCAGCTTAATGGTGAAGACCCAAGCGGCAAGGTCAGCTGATCAGCCGAGCGAACTGAAAGCTATTGTCCCTCAATGGCGCGCAGGATTTCGAAGCGATCCCGTGCGGTGGAAACCTGCACGGGAGAGAGTTGGGCGCATGAGCCATCTGCTCCGCTACCAATTATTTATGTTTAAAATCCATAATTTAACAGATTATCGAATCACCTTATTGACCACAGGCGTGCCGCAATTGTTGTCGAGCTTTCGGCAAATTTATCGCCCGATTCATTTAGCCGCTTCTCTGGACTTGTTAGCCGCCCCAACCCCGCACCCAGTATTTTTCATATCCCCGCCTGTCTGCCAGTTGCCCGCCGGTACCGGGTGGTACAGAGTGACCCGAAACAGGGTGGTGGGTCTTGTCAGACGAACTTGGCTTGAGCCCTTGCAAGCTGCACCCTACTCTCCCCGAATGACAAAACGCGACCCGTTCAAGTACTTCGAAACCAGCCGCGAGATCATCTGCCTGGCAGTCATGCTGTATGTCAGGTTTCCGCTTTCATTACGGAACGTCGAAGATCTGCTCCATGGACGGGGCATCGACGTCAGTCATGAAACGGTGCGGTATTGGTGGCATCGGTTTGGGCCATTGTTTGCAGCACAGGTCAAAATGCGCCGTGTGCACGGACTGAGATTCAGCCGCTGGCTGAACAATCGAGCCGAGAATTCGCGCCTCCCGTTTCGAAGGCGTGAGCGAGCGATGTTGCGGTTCAGACGAGTGCGAAGTTTGCAGAAATTCGCCGCCATCCACGCCTCGGTCCACAATCTGGTCAACTCGGAGCGCAGCCTCTACTCAAGATCAAATTTCAAGCGAAACCGCGCCGCCGCTCTCGCCGAGTGGCGCAATCTCTGCACGGCGTAAAGGGCAGCGACCCTGCCCTTCCTGAGACGAGTTCGAATTGGTCTGACAGCACCCTTTTTCAAAAAAAACGGGACGTGTCGGAAGGTATCGGGCATCATCGCGGACATGCTCGCCTGGTAATGCGGATTTGACGCGACAACGAGAATAAGCGATTGATCTGCGCGGTCGGGATGCGTTCTGCGGCTAGAGACCCAGCAACGTTAGATTTCGTGAAAGGCTGCCCGCGTGACCCTTGACCAGTTGCTCATCTTTTCGATCCTCAGCGCGACCATGGGGTTATTCCTGTGGGGTCGCCTCCGGCATGACGTCGTGGCGCTTGCGGCGCTTCTGGCCAGCGTGATCGCCGGGCTGGTTCCGACGGACACGGCATTTTCGGGGTTTGGCCATCCGGCGGTGATCACCGTGGCCTGCGTCCTGATCCTCAGTCAGGGATTGCAGAACACCGGTGCTGTGGACTGGCTGGCGCGCAGTGTGCTGCCGCGTGATGCAGGGCGGTTGACCGGCATGCTGGCGCTGATGGGGCTGGGGGCCGCGCTATCGGGGTTTATGAACAACGTGGGCGCGATGGCACTGCTGATGCCGGTCGCGGTGCAGTTGTCAGACCGGCTCGACCTGACCCCTGGGCAGGTACTGATGCCGCTCGCCTTCGGCACCATTCTGGGCGGGATGACGACGCTGATCGGCACGCCGCCCAACCTGATCGTCTCGGGCTTTCGGGCCGAGGCCGGGATGGGGCATTTTGCGATTTTCGACTTTGCCCCTGTCGGGGCGGCAGTCGCGGTGGTGGGTGTCATGTTCGTAGTGTTTATCGGCTGGCGGCTGGTTCCCGCGCGCCAATCCGCAGCCGGTGAGAGTTTCGACACCGGGGCCTATTTCACGGAATTGCGTGTGCCGCAGAAAAGCAAGGCCGTGGGCCTGACCCTGCGCGCCTTCGAGCGCGAGATCGAGGACAGCGACACGCAGATCGTGGGCCTTGTGCGCAACAAGGTCCGCATCACCGCGCCGCATGGCGGGCGGCGGATTCGCGCCGACGATATTCTGGTTCTGGAAGCCGATGTGGATACGCTGGCCGAGGCGCTATCGGTGTTCGACATAAAACTGGAAGAACAAAAGGCGTCTGCGGAGGACGAGGACGGCGAAGAAGAAACCACGACCAAGTCTGAAAGCACCGTAGACACGGATGAGGATGAGGACGACAGCCCGGCGCGCAACGACGAAATCGTTCTGCGGGAACTGGCGATCCTTCCCGGCTCTACCATTGTCGGGCGGTCGGCGAATGACATGAAACTGCGCACGCGTTACGGGCTCAATCTGCTGGCCGTTTCGCGCGCCGGGCGTGCGCCGCGCACCCGGTTACGTACGCTTGATTTGAAATCTGGCGACCTGTTGCTGGTTCAGGGAGCCTCGGAGGCGGTGTCGGGGTTTGTCAATGACACTGGCTGCGTGCCTCTTGGCGCGCGCGACCTGCGCATCCCCGACAAGCGTATGGCGATCATCGCGGGCGCGATCATGCTGGGGGCGATCGGGATCGTGACATTGGGGCTGCTGCCTGCGGCTGTTGCGTTCGCACTCGGGGTACTCGCCTCGATGGTGCTGCGCACGGTGCCGCTGCGACAGGTTTATACCGCCATCGACTGGCCGGTGATCGTGCTTCTGGCGGCCCTGATCCCGGTTGCGGGCGCGATGCAGAGCACAGGGGCCGCCGACCTGCTGGCGCGGTTTCTGGTCGATACCATCGCGCAGGGCAATGCCGTGGTTGCGCTCGGCGTGGTGCTGATCACGACGATGTTCCTGTCGGATGTAATGAACAATGCGGCCACCGCCGCTGTGCTGTGCCCCATCGCTCTGGGGATATCCGACACGTTGGGTGTCAATCCCGACAGTTTCCTGATGGCCGTTGCGATCGGGGCCTCCTGCGCGTTCCTGACGCCCATCGGGCACCAGAACAACACCCTGATCCTGGGGCCGGGCGGTTTCCGTTTCGGCGATTACTGGAGGTTGGGCCTGCCGCTCGAAGTGCTTGTGGTGGCGGTCAGCCTGCCGCTTCTGCTCGTCGTCTGGCCGTTGTGAGCCGTCTGGCACCGCAAGCAAAGCCCCTTCCGTGTCAAAGCGGCAGATCGCCCCCTTCCCGCCCCCGCCGGCGGCTCATTCTGATGTTTCTGGTATGATTTCTTGACCTGCAGGAAGTTCCCTTTAGGTCACCGCCCAGATGATCGCGGTTTGCACAATATGTGAAGCCGCAGGTGGACGGGGGCCAAATATGGTGTCCCGTCGAAACAGAATGACCAAGGTACCTGCACATGTTGAGACATTTGGCGAGCGTTCTCGTATCACTCGTTCTTGCGCTCGGCGCGGCCCATGCGCAGGAGGGGACAGGCGTCTCCGGCGACATGACAGACCGGAGGGCAAGCGTTGATCTTCTTCTCGATGTGATTGAGGACGACGCGGCACGTGCCGAGTTGATCGAGCGGTTGCGTGGGGTGGATGCGGTTCCGCCCGATGCGCCCGGCGATGTGATCGTGAAGACGTTGTCGGACGGGACCGCCCCGCCGGAGGACGCGTCCTTCGGGCGAGGGATCGCGCTGATCACGCAACAGGCAGCCGAGGATGCGGTGGACTGGGGCATGCGGTTCTGGGGGCAGTTGACGCGTGCGCCCGAGGTATTCGGTGGGCTGAGCGGCGGCGAGGCCGGTGTTCTGGCCGAGGCGCTGAGGGATATGGCACTGGTGATCGCGGGCACGGTCGTGGTGTTCTTCGCGCTGCGATGGCTTGGAAAATCGCTTTATGTCGGCATGAGCGCGTCGGCGCGGGATGGGGGCGTGACGCGCACGGCGATGCTTTTCATGGCCTCTGCGGTAATTGACGCGCTGATCGTCATACTGGCATGGGGTGCAGGCTATGCGCTGACCATTCTGGCGCTCGGTGAGTTCGGGCAGATCGGCATCCGGCAGACGCTCTATCTCAACGCCTTCCTGCTGGTGGAGATGGCCAAGGTGGCGGTGCGGCTGGTGTTGTCGCCCTCGGCAACCTCGCTGCGACCCTTGCCGATCGGTGACCGGGCGGCGTCTTACCTGTCATCGCGGATCAACCTGATTGTCGGGGTGGTGGGCTATGGCCAGTTGCTGGTTGTGCCGATCATCAACAGCAATGTCTCGTTCGCGGCGGGGCGCGCGGTCGCGGCGCTGATAGCGGTCGCGGTACTGGGCTTTGCGATCTGGCTGGTGCTGCGCAATCGCCAAGCGGTCACGGATTGGCTGTTGGGGGCGCCGGCACCCAACCTGCCTGTGCCACCCGAAGGGACGTTGCCGAAGCCGGACGACAAGCCCGCGACGGCCCCCGAACCGGGCCGGGGGGGCGCTGACCTGCCTGGCGCGGCACTGGCACTGGCCGACCCTGGCCTATCTGCTGGCCCTGTTCGTGATCGTGATGCTGCGGGCCGGCGATGCGGGAACGCACGCTGCTGGCGTTGTTGCGCAACGCCGCGGCGATCGCGCTGGTGATCATCACGCTGATGTTCGTGCTGGCCGAGATCGGGTTTGATATCGCGCCGCTTCTTGCCTCGGCCGGGGTGTTGGGCCTTGCCATCGGTTTCGGTGCGCAAAAGATGGTGCAGGATATCATCACCGGCATTTTCATCCAGTTCGAGAACGCGATGAACGTGGGTGACGTGGTAACGGTGGGCGGTGTGACCGGGACGGTGGAGCGGCTGACCATCCGCTCGGTCAGCTTGCGCGATCTGCACGGGGTGTTTCACATCATCCCGTTCTCGTCCGTCGACATGGTGTCGAATTACGTCAAGGATTACGGCTATTTCGTCTGCGACATGGGGGTGGCTTACCGCGAGGACGTCGAGGAGGCGAAACAGGCGATGCTCGACGCTTTTGCCGAGTTGAAAGGCGATCCCGAGCAGGCCGATGGCATTCTCGACGAACTGGAATGGTTCGGCGTCAACAGCTTTGGTGACAGCGCGGTGATGCTGCGCGCCCGGATCAAATGCGTGCCAGGGCGGCAATGGGGCATCGGGCGGGCCTATAACGGCGTGCTCAAGCGCGTCTTCGACGCCCGCAACATCGAGATCCCCTTCCCCCACCAGACGCTCTATTTCGGCGAGTCGAAGGATGGCGGGACGCAAAGCGTCAAGGTCGATGTCGCGAATGCAAACGCGCCTGCCTGACACCGACTGGCACGGCGACACGAAAAGGCCGGGCTCTGCAGAGCCCGGCCTGAATTCGAGACACGGATGAAAAGACCTTAGCCTTCCCACTCCTGCATGCCTTCGAGTTCCTCGCTGCTGTAACTCGTCGTTGCGCGCAGCCTGTCGGTCATCTCTTCGCCACCTTCATGCAGCGTGATCTCCTCGAAGGGAAGCGCGACCGACTTTTCGCCGAGCCCCAGGAAGCCACCCACATCGATGACGGTCTTGGAGATCTCGCCACTGTCGTTGACGACCAATTCCGAGATTTCGCCGATGCTCTCACCATCGGTGCCATATACCGAAAGCCCTTGCAGATCCTCTGCGGTCAGCGCTCCGCGCTGATCGTCGGTCAGTTCGCCCGCCTGACCGCCAGTCATCTCGGCATTGTCAGCCGCGCTATGCGTGCCCTGCTCGGAGGCGTTGGTGCTGTCGTGTTCGCCGGTCGTGTTGCCGGTGTCTTCAGTGGTGGCCCGAGCTTCGGAATTCTCGTTGGGCCGCTGCTCGTCGGAGGTGTCGCCCCAGAAGCTGTTGCCGCTGTCGCGCAGGCTCTGCTCGTCGATTTCGTCACGGTCCTCCAACGCACTACGATCACCGGTGAACACGACGAAGAACTCCTGTTGTGCCTCGGCCTCGGCCTCGGCATTATCGCCGTTATCGGATGCGACGAACTTCAGCTCGTCCATGCTTGTCTTGACGTGCTTTTCGCCGATCCCGAGAAACCCGCCCGCGTCAAGCGTGACGGCGTCGATCTTGCCATCCTTGTTCAGGATGATATCTCCAATTTCGCCCACGCGTTCCCAATCGTCGGCGGGTTCGCTGACGCTGTCCGCGATCTCTTGATCCGGTGCGTCGGCATTGCGGATATAGACATCCTGACCGATCATGTCAGAGGCGCGAACATTCATATCACCGATCTTGGCGCTCACGTCGGTTTTTGCGGCACTGTCAGTGTGGCCCTGGGACATCTCGGCAGATGTGCTGGTGTTCGCACCGCTCTCATTGGCCGAATGCGAATCTGCCATAACCGGCGCTGCCGCGAGAGCCATAATGGCTGTGGTTGCGAGAAAACGTTTCATGGTCTTGCTCCTTTCAAGTTGTATTTCGTTGGCGCCAATGCGTTCCGGCACCTCGGGATCACAACCGTCGCGGTACGCATAAGGTTTCATCCGCATCCGAAAATTTTCCCGATTTTCCGAGGGAACCAGACTGATCCCTGTGGCGTTAGCCATAGGCGCGCGGCGCGGACACGCCCGGATCTGTTCTAGAGGGCCCCAAACCAGGACGCGTGAATGATCGGAACGCAAAAAAGGAAGACACCATGCTCGAAGTGACAGGAATTGGCGGGATCATTCTATTGATCCTCGACGTCTGGGCGATCGTGTCGGTCATAGGATCGGCGGAGAGCACCGGCAAAAAAGTGCTCTGGGTGCTCCTGATCCTGCTGCTGCCGCTGCTGGGCTTCCTCATTTGGCTGGTCGCCGGGCCGCGCTCGGTATAGGCACGCAGCGATGAGCGATACATTGGCCGACGCAAGGGACGCGACACGCCCCCGGGATTTGAACGGGCGCGCCTGGTGGCGTGTCCTGCGACGGGTCGCGGGCGAATCCGACAGCCGGAACCTCGGGCTGATCGCGGCGGGCGTGGCATTCTACACCATGCTGTCGATCTTTCCCGCCATCGCCGCGCTGATCGCGATCTGGGGAATCGCCGCCGATCCGCAGACGATCGCAAGCCAGCTTGGCATGGCGCAACAGCTTCTGCCGGCCGCCGCCTACGGCCTCGTCGAGGCTCAGACTGAGGCGCTGATCCGCTCGAATGACTCGACCTTGCAGCTGACCAGCGTGATCTCGCTCCTGCTGGCGGTCTGGACCGCGCGCAATGGCGTGGCGGCGCTCGTGCGTGGGCTAAATGCCGTTTACCGCGAAGAGCACCGCCGCAATCCGCTCTGGCGCTATGTCGTGGCGATCGGGCTCACGCTGCTTCTGATCGGGGTTGCGATTATCGCCTTTGCTGCCGTCATTCTGGTGCCCATCATTCTGTCGCTGATGGTGCTGCCCTTCGGGGTTGAGGCGCTGATCAGCGCGCTGAAATGGGTGATCCTGCTGGGCGTGGTGCTCTTCTCCATCGGGTTGCTCTATCGTCACGGTCCGAACCGGCGGGGCGCGCGGGTGGCCTGGATCACGCCCGGCGCGGTTTTGGCACTTGTAACATGGGCAGCGGGCTCGGTGGCCTTTTCGATCTACCTGCGCAATTTCGGATCCCTGAACGAGGTCTACGGCTCCATCGGGGCGGTGATCGCGCTGCTTCTGTGGCTTTATCTCAGCGCCTATGTCGTGCTTCTCGGGGCGCTGCTCAATGCCGAGATCGAGCTTGAGACCGGGTGCGATACAACGATCGGCGATCCTCGGCCAGCGGGTCAGCGACGCGCGGTGGTCGCCGATCACGTCGCGGACAGCGACGGGGAGTTGCACTCCGCACAGATCAGCGCACCAGGCGCCCCCAAGACCTGAGACCGCGAAACCCGCGCTGCGCGGGAACTTTTCCCGCCGGGTGCAGTTGGTCTGATGAAGCCAGCGCACACATGCTGGTTTGCCCAGGCTTATCCCTGTCCCCACTCCCGGTGAGCCTGGGCCACCCGCCGATACCATCGGGTGCCTGGCCCCCGTCCCCAGCAGGACGGGGGCTTTTTCAAAGCAGGACCGTCCGGGCTGCGTGAGAAAAAATTTCTGGACGTGCAGAAGCCGAACAACACGTTGTAGCGAGATCATGGAAAAAGCATCGCATACCAAACCAGACGCCGACACGGAGCCCGCCATCGCAGCGAGCGTCGAGAAATTCGATGTGCTGGTCACCGCCGAAGAGGCATACCCTGCGTTCGAGCGTGCCTTTCTGACGGCCAGATCCGAGATCATCGCCAGTTTCCGTGTCATCGACCTTGCCACGCGATTACGCTCACCCGAGGCGCGCAAGATCGGCACCACCTGGATGGACCTTCTGATCCACACGCTCGATCGCGGTGTCGCGGTGCGTCTCGTGACCTCCGACTTCGATCCGGTGGCCGCGCCAGAATTGCATCAGGTGGCCTGGCGCACGCTGCGCCAGATCGCTGCAGTGCGTGAACTGACGCGGAATCCGTCGCTGATCAATTTCACGCTGGCACTGCACGACGCGCGCACCGGCACCCTGCCGCGACTGATCCTCTATCCGATCGTTCGCCACAAGATGAACCAGTTGGCCCGGACATGGACCGAGATGAGCGAGGCGGAGCGCCAACGATTCCGGATCGAGACGCCACGGTTGCAAAAAATCTGTTTCGAGGACAGCAACGGGCGGCTTTGCTTTCCGTGGCGCCCGGTCGATCTCTATCCGGCGACGCATCATCAGAAAATGGCCGTCTTCGACCGTGAAACCCTCTATATCGGCGGGCTCGACCTGAATGAGCGGCGCTATGATACCAAGCGCCATCGCCGCGCCGCCGAACGCACATGGCATGACATCCAGGCGATTGCCACGGGCCCCGTGGCGCAGGCCGCGCAGGCGCATCTGGAGAGCTTTCTGGATAGTGTTGCAGGCCGGGCAGCCCCGCCCTCCGCCGCACCGGGATTTCTGCGCACCTTGTCGCGCCGCCGTCGCGGCATGCCGCTGCGCCTCGCCCCCAAGACGGTCCTGCGCGAGATCGAGACCCAACATATCGAGGCGGTCGCGCGGGCGCGTCACCTGATCTATCTGGAGACGCAATTCCTGCGCCATCTTCCCTTGGCGCGCGCGCTGGAGAGACGGGCGCGCGCCTGCCCCGGGTTGCGACTGATCGTGGTTCTGCCCGCCGCCCCTGAGGATGCTGCCTTTGACAGCAATCAGGGCCTCGATCTGCGTTACGGCGAATACCAGCAGGTGCGCTGCCTGACGCAGCTGCAACGCGCGTTCGGCTCGGATCGATTTCTGGTGGCCTCGCCGGTGCAGCCACGCGGAACCGAGAGCGACGGGCGGGATGCGCTCGAGGACGCACCGTTGATCTACGTGCACTCCAAGGTCTCGATTTTCGATGATTTCGGGGCGATCCTGTCCTCGGCAAATCTCAACGGGCGAAGCATGAGATGGGATACCGAGGCGGGGCTCTACCTCGATCAGCCGGCCCATGTCGAGGAACTGCGCCGTCGCGTAATGGGGCACTGGCTGCCGCCGCAATCGGGCGCGGCCTATCTTGATCCGCAATCCGCATTCGGCCACTGGCGGCGGCTCGTGGAAAGCAACAGTGCGCTGCCACCCTGCCAGCGGCAGGGCTTTCTGGTGCGCTACGATTCGGACGCGGCCCGCGATATCGCCACACCGGTCCCCGGCATGCCGGAAGAGGTCGTCTGACCGCTCAACCGATGTCTTCGGCAGTGCCCTGCGACATCCCGGTGTCTGCCCCGATCTCGTTGTCGATCTCGAAAATGTCGAGCATCACCAGCACCATCACCAAGACCGGAATCGCAACGATCCCGCCGATCGGCCCCCAGATCCAGAGCCAGATCACCAGCGACACAAAAATCAGTAGCGGGTTAACCGAGATATGCTTGCCCACCATGGCAGGCGTCACGAATTGCGCCTCGGTCATGTTGAGCGTCAAAAAGATCGCTGCCGGTGCAAATATCATCAGCCCGTCAAAGACGATCAATCCCGCAAGTAACAGTCCGGCCACCACAACCATCGGCCCGGCATAAAGGATGAAATTCAACAGCGCGGCCGCGATCCCCCAGATAATCGCCGCAGGCATGCCGATCAGGGCAAGCGCCGTGCCAAGCGCTATGCCGAGGCCGGTATTGATGATGGTAATCGTCAGGAAATAGCGCGCCACCAGCCGCTCGGCGATGGCAAAGCGGCGCTGAATGATCGCGGTGTCCCGCGACGTGCCGATCCAGTGCGCGAGCCATTGATAGATGCCCTTGCGCGTGAGGAGAAAGAAGAACAGCGTCCCGCCGAAGATCAGCACTTGTGCCAGCACCAACGGGGCAAGAAACAGCGTGCTGGTGAGGGTTGGCATCGGGTCGGGTCCGTTCTCGGTCGCGCTCTCGCCTCCGCCGGGGGGTTGGGTGCCAAGCGCCTCCTCGACCTCACGGTTAACCGCGTCGAGGCCCCGGATGAGACCGCGGAACTCTCCGATGATGGCGCGCAACTCCCATTTTATGGCCGGCAGATGCTCCACCACGCGCCAGATCAGCGGCTCCACCAATATCCCCATCACGGCAATCACCGACACGCCCAGGATGAGCATGATCGCCGAGGCCAGCCCGGCAGGCAGCCCCCACCGCTCGAAAACATCCGCCATCGGCGCGAGGATGACCCCGGTCACGACTCCCAGAACCATGGGCGCGAATATGTCGGCACCGAGTTTCAACGTCCCAAAGCCGAGCGTCACTGCAATCACGATGATGGCCACCCGCACGATCGGATCACCAGTGGAATGAGGATTATGCATGCACAGATAACGCGCGCCGCTCGCAAATGTTCCCTGGCTTTTGCGCGGAACAATGTGCGGCTAGGCCGCGTTGCCCTGACAGAGCATCGCAACCAAAAGGAGTGCGTCATGAACTGGGAACAAACTCAAGGGCAATGCCCGAGTCGAATGGGCGCGATTGAGCGACCAGGACCTGGAGCGCGTCGCCGGCGAGCGAGAAAAACTCGTGGGCCTGATCCAGGAAAAATACGGGCGCACCAAGAAAGAGGCTGAAGAAGAGATCGACAATTGGTGCCGGAGGGTGTCTTGATGGCCAATCACAACGACCTCAAGCAAGACCTCTGGAAACGGCTGAACGATCAGACCGCCGGAATGATGGGGATCGAAGGCGCGGATATGCACATGCGCCCAATGACCCCCCATGCCGATGCGGCGCACAACAAAGTCTGGTTTCTTTGCGCGTCCGACAACCAGCTGACGAAGACCGGGGCCGAAAGCGGTCGCGCGCATTTCACTGCCCAAAGTCCCGATGAACGCTTTTACGCCTGCATCAGCGGCCCCATCTCGGTGCGCCGTGACCTCGACAAGCTCAACGAGCTCTGGAGTGTCTTCGCCTCGGCCTTTTTCGAAGGCGGACCGGAGGAGTCGAGCGCCGTGCTATTGGAGCTCAGGCCGGAAGAGGCCGAAATCTGGACGGTCGAAGCAAGCGGCATGCAATTTGCCGCCGAAATCGCCCGCGCGGCCTTCGGACCCAGATCGCGGCCCGATCTGGGCACGCATGACGTGGTGGCCCTGCCCTGAGCGGCGATGCGGTCTACGTAGACGACCATGACGGAACCATTCGCCCCCTCGGACGTTTGGTCGTCATGGTATCGTTTTTTCGCCTGCTGATCTTCTGCGCCACGGCCCTCATTTTCACCGGGGCCGCCGCACAAGACACGTCAGACGCCTGGTATATCGCCGAGGCGTTGAACGAGGGGCTTGGCCCCGCGCCCGATGATCTCGATCTTTCGACACCGCGCGCGGCGATGCGCAACTTTGTCGAATATTCGCGCGCGGAACGGTTCGACGCGGCAGCACATGTGCTCAATCTTTCGGGAATCGATCCCGAGCGTCAGCCCGACCGGGCAGCACGCGTCGCACAGCAGCTATATCAGGTGATCGACCGCCGTGTCTGGGTCGACTGGTCCGATTTGCCCGCGCGTCCCGATGCCAAGGTCGAGCCATCCGCTGGCGAAGGCAACACCCCGCGCGAGGTGCGCCGCGATCTGGGGATCAAGCTCTTCGAGTTGGACGGCCGCGCCTTCGAAATCCGCATTGCGCGCTACAGGGCGGGCGAGGACAGCGAGCCGGTCTGGCTCTTCACACCGCAAACCGTCGAGGATGTCGCAGCCCTGCACGACGCTTACGGGCCGCGCGCCTTCGAGCAATACATCCCCGACCGGATGAAGAAGCAGCTGAGCGGGCTGCGGATCTGGGAATGGATCGGCCTGCCGATCATGCTCGGCCTGCTCATCGGCATCGGCTGGTCGGTCAACGCGATCATCACCACGCTCTCGCACAAGGCACCTTACCGGTTCTTGCAACACGCGTTTGCACGCGCGGGCTTTCCGCTGGCGCTGTTTGCCGTGGCGATGCTGGCGCAGGGGGTGCTCAGCCTCGCGGTCTCGTTCTCCGGCCCGGTCACCAGCATCGTGCAGCCCTTGCTCGTCATCATCATGGCATCGGGTGTGGGCATGGCGGCGTTGCGCATCGTCGATGCAATCCTTGATCGGGTCACGTTGCGCTATGTGGGCGATATCGACGACACGCGCAGTCTCGACAAGCGCGAGCTTTATACCTCGATTTATGCGCTGAGACGGGTCATCGTGCTCATCATGGTGGGGTTCGCCGCGTTTTATGTGCTGGCCCGGCTCAATCTCTTTCAATCCGTCGGGATGACGCTGCTGGCTTCGGCGGGTGTATTGACGGTGCTTCTGGGCATTGCCGGGCAGGCGATGCTGGGAAATATCCTCGCCTCGCTTCAGATAGCGCTGGCCAAGCCGGTGCGGATCGGGGACAGCGTACTCTTCGAGGACGAATGGGCCTATGTCGAGAGCATCTTCTACACCTTCATGCGCCTGCGCACATGGGACGAGCGGCGGATCATCGTCCCGGTGCGCTATTTCGTCTCCAAACCCTTTGAGAACTGGTCGGTCAAGGATGCGCGGATCATGCACACCGTCCGGCTCCGGCTCGATCACAGTGCCGATAGCGACGTGCTGCGCGATCGGTTCATTGAACTGGCCCGCGAAGACGAGGGTGTCATCGAGCATGATCAGATCGCCTGCTATGTCACCGATCACAATGCGCAGGGAATGGAAATATCCTTCTACGCAATGTCGCCCGACCCCTCGACAGGCTGGGTGACAGAAATGCGGCTGCGCGAGGGGCTTTTGCGCTTCATCCGCGAAAGCCATCCCGAATGGTGGCCGCAGGAGCGCATCGAAGGCGGCGCGAAAATTGTCGCCACACAGAACTGAGCACTCAGATCAGCGGGCGCGTGACCGGGGTGCGCGCCCCGTCGAGACCGGCGATCTCGCACAACCTGTCGTAATCGAAAAACCGCAGCGTCCCTTTGCGCCACGACACCACGCCCGTCTCGCGCAGATGTTTAAGCGTCTTGTTGGTATGCACCAGCGACAGCCCGAGCGCGTCGGCCAGATCCTGTTGTCGGTAAGGCAGGGGCATCTCTGCCCCATCCACAAGCCCGAGCGCCATGCCACCATCATGCAATCGCACGAAGGCGCGCGCGATCCGCTCGATCCCGCTCATATGTCCGATCAGCGCCAGAACCTCGCCCAGAAAATGCTCTTCGACGGCGGCGATCCATGTCAGGTCGAACGCTCGTTCCGGTTGATCGCGAAACAGTGCCCAGAGCGATTTTCGGTCGAAGACGCAGAGCGTCATCGCTGTTGTCGCCTCGACGGAATGTTGCATTTCCTTCATCACCCCGGCCTGCAATCCAATGAAATCCCCGGGCAGAATAATGTTGAGAACCTGCCGGTCGCCGGATGCCATGGTCTTGTAGCGCAGGCCCATCCCTTCCAGCACGGTATAAAGCTGCGGGCTGTTCGACCCCTCCAGCATCAGGGTGGTTCCTGGATCGACCTTCAACTCTCCGGTCTTGAAATCCTGCATGAAATCAACTTCCCGGTCGTTCATCGGGGCAAAGAGTGACAGCTTGCGCAGCGGGCAGTTTCGGCAAGATGTCGCCATCGAATATTTCCTTCCCGATATGTCACAGTTAAATGCGGGGGTGCCCATTGCGCTCTATCAAAGGAGCATGCCCCAGATCGACACAATGAACAATGCAATGCCCGAAACCACGAATTCAGTGATACCCGTATTCCTTGTGCTGGAGCGCGACGCGCTGATTGCAGAGGATATCATGGGATCGCTCGCGGATATGGGACCGTGCCGCACCATCCATGTCAGAGACGCGTCCGAGATCACGCCGCATCTCAGCGCAGAGCCGCGTGTCTCGGCGGTGTTTTTGGAAATGCCCCTCACGCAGGTGGTGGTACTGGGCCTCGATCGACGTTTGGCCGAACATGGCGCGCATGTCATCCTCACCATCGGCGAGGATGACGCGGAGCATGTTCAAGCCCTTGGCTGGGGCATGCTGGTGCGCCCCTTCACCGATGAGATGCTCCGCGAGGCGCTCATGGGCACGATCAAGCGGCGGCTTTAGTCGCGCCGCTCGCGCATCGCCCGTCCGGCCTGCATGCCCATGGCAAAACCCTCGGCAAGTTGCACCAGCGGATCCTTCGGCGGCTCTGACGGGGGGGCAGCGCTGCGCGGCTCATCTGCCCCGCCGCCCTGCGCCCCGAGCGCCATCAGGCAGAACCCCAGCACAAGATAGAGAGCGCCGATCACCGTGTAGGCGACGAGCACGCCCTCATTCACGGCCAGCACGATCCACAGCGCCACGGTCAGAAACCCCAGCCCGGCAAGGCCAAAGACCACACCCATCACGCTGAACGCGGTGGCGCGCGCCGCGTTGCGCAGGCGCGCGCCCATGGTCGAGAAGAAACCGGTCATCGGTCACTTCCGCCCGGTCATGAACCCAAGCAGAAAGCCGAGGCCAACAGCCAGCCCGACCGCCGCCGCAGGCTGATTGCGCACCTGATCGGCGGCCTGTTGGCCCATTTCCTCGGCGCGGTGTTGCGCGTTGTGCATCTGTCGTGCGCCCGCGTCACGCAGGTCGGCGGCCTTCTGGCGGGCCTGTTCGCTGGCCGCCTCGCGCGACGACCGGCCCAGACCCGACAACGTCTGCGAGATGTCGGAAATATCCTGCCTCAGCGTCGCGATCTGCTCCGAAAGTTGGTCCATGTCCTTTTGCGGCGATGCGTCGGTGGTTTTCGATTGTGCCATTCTGCGGCCCTCCGTTTTGGGTTGCGTTGGCTGGTCAACGCGCGCGCGCCCGGGAAGTTCCAGAAAAACCTGTCAAGAATCCGGGTCGTACCATGGCTATGGGATTTTCCTCGGAACCATTTGCCGCGTCTGGGGGTTTTCAACGCAACGGCAATTCAGCAATGGAGGCTTTCATGCTTTACTGGGCACTCATCTTTCTCGTCGTCGCACTTGTCGCCGGCGTTTTTGGCTTTGGCGGGATCGCCTCGGCCTCGGCGGGGATCGCGCAGATCCTGTTCGTGATCTTCCTCGTTCTCTTCGTCGTGGCGATGGTCGTCCGCGCGCTCAAGGGCCGCTCGCCCTGATCGGGGTCGGGCCATGAGTAAACACATGCATAAGCCCCGCACCTCGCTGGTGCGGGGCTTTTCCTGATATCACGGGCAAGCGATCAGCCCTGCAATGTCTCCGTGCTGGCAAAGAACATCGCCTGGCTCACCGCCGACAACACCTGTTCTTCTGAATAAGGCTTGGTGATCAGGAACGCCGGTTCGGGCCGTTCGCCGGTCAGCAGACGTTCGGGGAAGGCGGTGATGAATACCACCGGCACCTCGCCGATCTCTTCGAGAATATGGTTGACCGCGTCGATGCCCGAGGATTTGTCGGCCAACTGGATATCGGCGAGGATCATGTCCGGCGGATCGCGCCGTGCGAGCGTCACCGCCTCGTCGCGGGTTCGCGCATTGCCGGTCACTTCGTGGCCCATGCTCTCGACGATGGCGGTGATGTCCATGGCGATGATCGCCTCATCCTCGATCACCATGATCCGCCCGCGAATGTCGCCCGACATCTCGCGATGCGCGATGTCAAGAAACTCGCGCGCCTCGTCGGGGCTGACATCGAGAATGGCGGCAATACCGTCCGTCTGGAACCCCTCGATGCTGTGCAGCAAGAGCGCTTCGCGTGTGTTGGGCGTCAGACGCGAGAGCCGCCGTTGCGCCCGGGCTTCGGCATCGTGCGCCTCGCCAGTCTCTTCCACCGGGGCACCGGACGAGACCCAGATCTGGTGAAAAGCCCGAAACAGCGCCACCTTGTGCGACAGGCCCGCCTCGAACAGGCTCTTATCGGCCAGAAGCGCCTCAAGCGTGGCCACCGCATAGTGATCGCCGGTCTTTTGATTGCCGGTCAGCGCGCGCGCATAGCGCCGCAGATAGGGCAACTCTTCCGCGATGTGCTGCGCGAGGTCAGGCTGGCTTTGGGTTTCCGTCATGGCATCCTCGAAAAAATGTTGCTGTGCATGGAACCAAACGCGGATTGGCGTGTTAGGTTCCCGCCAGGGCGAAAAAAAACGCCCTCTCTAGCATGGCAGAAAAAGCGGCACGATGACAAAAAAATGCAGGACCTCAAGATTGCAACAGCAGATCGACGACAATCTTCGGCGCGTCTATTCGGACACGGTGCAAGAACCGTTGCCGGACCGTTTCTCGCAATTGCTCGACAAATTGCGCGCGCAGGAGAGCGAAGAACCCCAGGATAATTCCGATCAATCGCCAAAGGATGACTCGTGACCTCCAGTTCCGATCCCAGAGACGAGCTGGTCGAGCATTTGCCAGCCATGCGCGCCTTCGCGATGAGCCTGACGCATAATCCGGCAACGGCAGATGATCTCGTGCAGGACGCGGTGGTCAAGGCATGGGGCAATTTCGACAAGTTTCAGCCCGGCACCAATCTGCGCGCCTGGCTCTTCACGATCCTGCGCAACACGTATTATTCACTCTATCGCAAGCGCCGCCGCGAGGTCGAGGACCCCGACGGCACGATGGCCGGGCAGTTGTCGGAAAAACCCGCCCATGACGGGCATCTGGCGATGACCGATTTCCGGGCGGCGTTCGCCAAGCTCACCGACGAACAGCGCGAGGTGCTGGTGCTCGTGGGCGCCGAGGGCTTCTCGTATGAAGATGCTGCCGAGATGTGCGGCTGTGCCGTCGGCACGATCAAGAGCCGCACCAACCGCGCCCGCAAGCGTCTGGCCGAATTGATGCATCTGGACGACGAGGATGAGCTTGAGATGACCGACCCGGCCACGCTGGCCGTCGTACAAGGAAAGCCCGCAGCATGAACACGCGCCCGGTGCTACCCCGGCGCGCGCTCAAACCCCGCCTTGCCACACGCCTGATCCTCGTTCTCAGTATCGCCATTCTGCCGCTCGGGCTGATTTCGGTCTATCAGACGAACAAGGTCTTGCAGGAGCGTCAGTCGCTTTCCGAATCCGCGCTTCTGCAACGCACGCAGCAAGCGGTGGGCGAAAGCCGCGAGGTCATCCGTTCGGCGATCAGCTCCGCCAAGACATTGGCGGTGCAGCTCTCGGCGCTGCAATCCTCGAGTGACACCTGTAGCGCGGTGATGTCCGAGGTGGTGAAGCGCTCGGATAATTTTACCTTCGCAGGCTACCGCGACAATGCGCGCGGACTGATCTGCGCCTCAAGAGACGTGAGCGCCAATACCGACAGCCCGCTCGCCGCGCTGCCGGAAATCGACCAACAGAGCGAGGCGGTACTGATGCGCCCGCTCGAATTCCTCGGCGGCATCGCCACGTTCAGCGTCACTGTGCCGGTCATTGACGAGGGCCGCTTTGTCGGCACGGTTTGGATCGCGGTACCGGTTTCTGCCCTCAACGGGGCGCTTTCGCAGGCAGGCGAGAACGTCAATCTGGTGCTCTTCAAGACCGATGGCGACATCATCGCCACCGAAGATTACAACGAGAACCGGCGCTCCGTACTACCTACCGAATACAGCCTTCAGGGTCTGGCGGCCTCCGGGCGGCAGACATTTCGTGGCCAGAGCCGCGAAGGCGAAACCCGCGATTTCGCGGTCGCGCCCATCGTCTCGGGGCAGGTCTTTGTCCTCGGCAGCTGGATGCCGCAGGGGCGCGGGATCCAGATGCCGATCCTGGAACAGGCGCTGGCGCTCTATTTCCCCTTCGCGATGTGGGCGATCACCATCGGCGTGGCCTATGTCGGCGTGCACCGTCTGGTGATCCGCCACGTCCGGCGGCTGCGCTCGTGGATGCGGCTCTATGCCAGCGGTGGGTATGACGATCTTGGCGACGCGCGGCTCGATGATGCGCCAGAGGAGTTGGAGGTCATGGCCGACGCCTTTCGCGCGATGACGCGGCGCCTGTCGGAACAGGACCGCCGCCGCGAAGAGGATCTACAGGAAAAGACCGTGCTGCTGCGCGAGGTGCATCACCGGGTCAAGAACAACCTGCAACTGATTTCCAGCATGATGAACATGCAGATCCGTGCCACCGACAGCGCCGAGGCACAGCGCCTGTTGCGCCGGGTGCAGGACCGGGTGATGGCGCTCTCGGCGATTCACCGTTACCTCTATCTCGCGCCCAAACTGTCGCTCTTGCGCGCCGACAAGCTGCTCGAGGATATCATCCAGCAACTTGTCATCGTTGGCACCCTCGCCGAAAGCGGACAGCGGATCAACGTAACGACCGAACTCGACCAGGTCGAGCTCAACCCTGATCAGTCGGTGCCGCTGTCTCTGCTGGCGACCGAGGCGGCGATGAACGCGGTCAAGTATTGCGGCGTCAGCGCGGATGGCGAGGCGTGGATCAACATCGCGCTGAAGGCGCAGGAAGATGGCATGCTGTGCCTGAGCATCGTCAATTCACGCGCGACCGAAGGTAGCGACACCTTGAGTGAAGAGATCGGCAGCACTGGGCTTGGCTCCAGCCTGATCAAATCCTTCGCCACCCAGATCAACGGTACGCTCGACACCCAGGACTTGCCGGAACGCTTCGAGCTGCACGTCGTCTTTCCGATCGCCTGGCACGAAGACGTCGACGAGGACATCTGAGCATCTGAACTATCACGAATTTCCCGGGAACCATCTCGGTCCTTGGCGCGTTCATCCATCAGTAATGACAGTGGAGGTCACCATGATACGCGCACGCATTTCACTTCTTTCTCTCATCGCTTTCGCGTTCGTCAGCGCCTGCGAAACGATAGAAGGGGCCGGGCAAGATATCCAGAGCACCGGCGATGCGATTTCCGATACCGCCAGAGATGCCGATGATTAATAGTCCTGAGCGGCCCGCAGGGAAACCCCGCGGGCCCTTTTTCTGTTGCGCAACCAGGAGAACCGTAAATGCCAGCCCGATCCGAAGCCCAGCAGAAAGCCGCCGGGGCCGCCCTCGCAGCCAAGCGCGGAGAGACCCGCGTTTCGGATCTGCAAGGAGCCTCGAAAGAGATGTACGAGACGATGACCGAGTCAGAGCTGGAGGACCTCGCTTCAACGTCGCATGACGATTTGCCCGAGCGCAAGGAAACCTGAGCGCGGCTCAGAGCAGCGCGACAAGCCCGCCCGTCACCCCGGTCGCGAGCATCACGCCGATCAACACGAGTAACCCATCCCCCATGAACATGCCCGTTGCCATGATCGCGATGATTGCGCCCAGGATAGACGAGGTGAACGGAATCAATTCCAGCAGCGGCATCATTATCCCGAATATCAGGCAAATCGCCTGCGGCAACCGCGCCAGCGGCGGCGTCACAAGCCCATGCAGGCGCCGTCTGGTGAATGTATCGAGCCATCGCGCGGGCCGGGTGAACCACCGCATCGCCCCGCGCGCACGCTCGGTGCTTATGGTCGCGCGGCGCAGCCATCCCGGCAGCCACAGTCGGGGGCGTTCAAGGATCTGTTGCAGCGACACCGTCGCGATCAGCAATCCGCAAACGCTTGAAAGTCCGGGCACACCGCTCAGAGGAGAGACCAGCGCCAGCGATGGCACGATCAGGAGCGGCGTGTAGCTTGCCACTCCGAGTGCGTCGATCACCTCGCCGACACTTGACACCTCGCCAACAAGCGCGTTGCGCGCCTGTTCGACCACATCACTTGCAGTGCGCGGTTCGGTAGGGGAACGCACATTACTCTCCATTCCAGTCGTGAAAATCTGATAGGTCAACGCGGCACGGGGCACCTCGGTTCCCCGGCCTCCAAATAAGCTGCATGCTGCGGAACTGCGGCCGCAGGACATCGACGAGACCTGCGCGACGCGCCGCCCCTAACACCGACCGCTCGACAAATGACCGGGATGCGTTCCGCCCATTGCGGCCCCGGTTGAAACAGGCCCCCGGAACGTTTCTGAACCTCACCACCGGCGGCAGTCGGCGTGTCATTCGCCGGGGCGCAGGCCTCGTAGGATGCTTGTGCCAATAAAGGCGATGGCGGCGACGCAGACGATGGATGGACCGGCGGGCGTGTCGAACGCATAGGCCGATTGCAGGCCGATCACCGCCGCAGCCCCGCCGATCACCGCCGCCGCCATCGCCATCTGCTCGGGCGTGCGCGACAGGGGGCGGGCGGCAGCGGCGGGGATGATCAGCATGGCGGCGATCAACAGGACGCCCACGACCTTGATTGCCACCGCCACGGTGATCGCCAGCGCCAGTGTCAGGATGAGCTGTTCGCGTCTCGGATCGATGCCGCCGGCATACGCAAGCTCTTCGCTGATGGTCGAGGTCAACAGTGCCGACCAGCGCCAGCCGATCAACCCGACGACCAGCGCCGCGCCGCCCCATATCACCGCCAGATCGCCACGCGACACCGCCAGGATATCGCCGAAGAGATAGGCCATGAGGTCGATGCGGATGCCCGACAGGAAGGACACCGCGACCAGCCCGAACGCGAGGGCAGAATGCGCCAAAACGCCCAGCAGCGTGTCCATCGCGTAACCGCGACCGGTCAGCAGCGTCACGCTCAGCGCCATGGCAAGCGCCACTGCCACCGCCCCGGCGAAGATGGATATCTGAAGCGCCAGCGACAGGGCCACGCCCAGTATCGCGGCATGGGCGGTCGCATCGCCGAAATAGGCCATCCGCCGCCAGACCACGAAACTGCCCAGCGGGGCCGCCGCAAGGGCGACGCCAACGCCTGCCAGTGCGGCACGGGTCATGAAATCATCGAGCATCATTCGGCGGCCTCGGTCTCATTCTCGGATGGCGTGTGGGTGTGACCCTCGCCATGGGTGCAGGTGTCGTCATGGGCGTGGTCATGCTCGTGTCGGTAAAGCGCCAGCGCGCCGCCGGTGCCGGTGCCAAAAAGTGCGCGGTACTCCGGCGCGGCGGACACGATCTCGGGGGTTCCTTCGCAACAGACATGTCCGTTGAGACAGACCACCCGGTCCGAGGCCGCCATCACCACATGCAACTCGTGGCTGATCATCAACACCGCGCATCCAGTTCTCCGGCGCACCTCTTCGACCTGAATATAGAAGGCCGCGGAGCCGGGCTGGTCCAGCCCTTGTGTCGCCTCGTCCAGCAACAGCAGGTCCGGCTCATTGATCAGCGCGCGCGCCAGCAGAACGCGCTGGAATTGACCGCCCGACAGGGCCGACATCTGCCGTTGCCCAAGGCCCGGCACGCCAGCTCGGTCCAGCGCCTGCGCGCAAACCGTGCGCGTGACACCCCCGGGCAGGCGCAGGAAGCGCTCCACCGTGATCGGCAGGGTCGGATCGATATGCAGTTTCTGGGGCACATAGCCGATGCGCAAACCGGGTTTGCGCCTGATCCGCCCGGACGCCGGGCGCACCGCGCCGATAAGCAAGCGCAGCAGCGTGGTCTTGCCGGATCCGTTGGGCCCGACGATGGTGACGATTTCGCCCGGCTCAACCGAAAGGGACACATCGTTCAACACCCGGTTCGCGCCAAAACCGGCGCTGATATTTTCGACCGAAACAAGGCTCATGCGTCAGCCTTGTCGGCGCAAGCGGGGCAGACGCCCTCTGCCTCGACCACTGTCCGTTCTATCGTGAAGCCCGTGGCACGCGCTGCGTCTCCGAGGGCCCCGCGCGCCGGGGATGATTGCGCTTCGGCCACGGACTGGCAACGCCGACAGATCATGAAGGCCGGCGAATGACTTGCCCCGGGATGAGCGCACGCGATGAACGCATTGAGGCGCTCGATCTTGTGCGCGAAGCCGTTTGCGACGAGAAATTCGAGCGCCCGGTAGGCTACGGGGGGTTGCGAGCCGAAACCCGCCTCGCGCAGCCGGTCGAGCATCTCGTAGGCGCCAAGCGCGCGATGCTCCTGCAAGAGGATTTCCAGCGCCTTGCGCCGAACCGGCGTGAAGCGCAGGCCCTCGGTCTGGCAATGTGCCTCGGCCGCCGCGACGGCGGCACTGATGCAACTGGCATGGTCATGTGCCTCGAACCCGATCGGATCGGTCGCTACGTCCTTTCCCGGTCGAGCGGTACTTGTCATGTTATCTCATTTCCTGTATCCGGAGCGTGACGTTATACAATCACATGGAGTCAGATATGTCCAGAATGCTCGTGCCGCTGTCTGTTGCAACCGCGCTGCTTGGTGGCACGGCAATGGCGGATGTGCCACGCGTTGCCGCCGATATCGCGCCGGTGCATTCACTGGTTGCGCGCGTGATGCAGGGGGTGGGCACGCCCTCGCTGATCGTGGCGCCGGGGGCAAGCCCGCATGAGTATAGCCTGCGCCCGTCCGAGGCTGCCGCATTGCAGGAGGCGGATCTGGTGTTCTGGATCGGCCCCGATCTGACACCGTGGCTCGAGGATGCGACCGAAACGCTCGCCGGACATGCAACCGTCACGAAACTGCTCGAGGTCGAGGGCACGCTGGAATTGCCGTTCCGCGGAGGCGCGCTGTTCGAGACGCATGCGCATGGGGAAGAGGATCACGAGGGACACGACGATCATGACCACGGCGAACATGAGGGACACGACGATCACGGGCACGACGATCACGGGCACGACGATCACGGGCACGAAGGCCACGACCATGGCGCGCATGATCCTCACGCCTGGCTCTCGCCCGACAACGGCGCGGTCTGGCTGAACACCATCGCGGCGCGGCTTTCCGCCGCCGACCCGGACAATGCGGGCAACTATTTTGCCAACGCCGCTGCGGGACGCGATGAGCTGGCCGCCTTGAGCACCGAGATAAATGGCATTCTAGATCCGGTGCGCGGGCGCAATTTCATCGTCTTTCACGACGCCTACCAGTATTTCGAACAGGCCTTCGACATCCCCGCGTCGGGTGCAGTATCCATGTCCGACGCGTCGGATCCCAGCCCCTCCCGAATCGCCGAGGTCCAGGCGCGCGTGCGGGAACAAGGTGTGACCTGCGTCCTGTCGGAACCTCAATTCAACCCCGGCATCGTCGCAGCGGTCATGGACGGTTCCGAGGCGCGCACCGGCGTGCTTGACCCGCTAGGGTCCAACCTCCAGCCCGGCCCGGACCTCTATGGAAAGGTGCTTCGCAATCTTGCTACGGCACTGGCGGGCTGTCTCTGATTTGTTGCGCTTGTTGATGTCCTTGAGACTGACCGTCTCGCGCATCAGCGCGGCGACAGCATCGTGGTGGCCCTCGGGGATGACCGAAGGGTCGATATCGGGCCGGGCCGACATGTCCCGAATATGCCCCGAACCGCCTGGAAACACATGCCAATTCACCCGCACGAGTCACTCCGCAGCAGCCGGTCTTCGCGCCTCCCGCGCGCGGACCTTGCACCAATCCAGGCCCGCGAACAGGGCCTCGAACTGCGCCCGGTTCAGCGCCATCACACCGCTCCTGATCGCAGGCAGATAATCAGCCTTGCCCGAACTGTCCGGGAATTACTGAAACGGCTGTCCGGCAGTTAGCGAGATGGTGCCGGTCGGTGCGGATGACATCGGCGCGCCTGACCTTTTCATTCCCAAAAGGGGAAAACACACCGTCTGATAGATCGTCACGAAGAGAACGAGCAGCACACGGCCGTTTTCGAAACCGTAGCGGAAGGCGGCGCGTCGGCAGGCCAACCTCTTCGGCACTCGCAAACGCGACGAACACTATGAAATCATCGAAGCCTGTAGCTGGGGGCCCTATCTGGAACTGTTCGGGCGCGGTCGGCGCGAAAACTGAACGGTCTGGGGCAATCAGGCCGATGCCGATTACAAACCGACCTGGAAGACCTACGGGTACAATTCCGGCATGGCGGCCGAATAGCGCTGCGCGAACTGCTGTAGGACAGCTCAAAAGGGCTTTTCGCGACTCGTCGCGCCCAGCCGGAGCCGATCAGTCCCGCCGCGCTCCACGAGACATATCGGCTATTCAGCTACCGCGGCGCGGCGACCTCCCCCGCACCGTCAGTGATGGGCAAGCTGCTTTACCGGCTCGTTGCCGGGCACATGGCGGCCCGCAGTCCCGTGCGCGCCACAGGGATCACGCCGGATTGCGTGACCGAGGGGTGAGGGCCCCCAAGAGGTGCCCTCACTCTATGGTCGCTCAGGTGATGTCTACCAGTTCGATGGCAAAGGTCAGGTCCTTGCCCGCCAGCGGATGGTTTGCGTCGAGGATCACCTGCTCTTCGGTCACCTCGACCACAGTCACCGGCATCACCTGCCCCTGCGGCGTCTGCACCTGAAGCTGCGTGCCCAGATCGAGTGGAATATCCTCGGGGATCTCGGCGCGCGGCACGGCCTGCTGCGCATTGGGGTCGGGATGGCCATATGCCTGGTCGGCGGATACCTCGACGGTCTTCTTCTCGCCGACCGCCATGCCTTCCATCGCGGCATCGAGGCCGGGGATGATCTGGCCGGAGCCGACTACGAATTCCAGCGGGTCGCGGCCTTCGCTGGAATCGAAGGTCTGACCGTCCGTGAGGGTGCCGGTATAGTGAACGCGAACTGTATCGCCCGATTTGACTTGCGTCATGGCTGTTCCAATCTGTTGTATCTGGGGATTGAGTGAGTTTGCAAGGCCGCGCCGATCGCGCGGGTGCTTGTGTGGCTGCCGCGAATCGTAACCGCGCGGCCCGCAATTTGCAAACCGATCATTGGCCGCTCACTTTGGCGTGTGCGCATGAGGCCTTTTCCCCCCGCCCCGTCCATGCCAGTCTGCGCGCGAAATCACCCGCACCATCACCCAAGAGGGGATACCATGCCGATCACCACCTGCATTTTCGATGCCTATGGCACACTTTTCGACGTAGCCGCTGCCGCGCGCAGCGCCGCAGCCGAGCCGGGGCGCGAGGTCTTCGCCCGCCACTGGCCCGCCATCGCCGAGAAATGGCGGCTCAAGCAGTTGCAATACACCTGGCTGCGCACCGTGATGGGCGAACATGTGGGCTTCTGGCAGATCACGCAGGACGGGCTCGACTGGGCGCTTGAGGCCGAAGGTCTGGGCGATGACGCCGAGTTGCGCGAACGCCTGCTGCAACTTTACTGGGAACTGGCGACCTACCCGGAAGTCCCCGCCATGCTCAAAGCCCTCAAGGAGGCGGGCAAGGATACCGCGATCCTGTCCAACGGCGCGCCCGACATGCTCGACGGGGCGGTGAAATCGGCGGGTATCGGCCCGCTTCTGGATGATGTGCTCTCGGTCGAGAGCGTCGGCATCTTCAAGCCTGCCCGCGTGGTCTATGACCTTGTCGGGCAACGCTTTGGCTGTGCCCCCGAAGAGGTGCTTTTTGTCTCCTCCAACGGCTGGGATGCCTGCGCCGCCGCCGGCTATGGCTTCAACACCGTCTGGGTCAACCGCGCGGGCGACCCGGTGGACCGTCTGCCCGCCGCCCCCGACCGGCAATTGTCGGACCTGTCCGGCATTCCCGACCTGGTGCGGGGCTGATGGCGCGGTTCACCACGTCGGATGGGCTCTCGCTCCATTACACCGATGCAGGCCATGGCCAGCCGGTGCTGTGCCTTGCGGGCCTCACCCGCAACAGCGCCGATTTCGGCTTTCTCACGCCGCATCTCTCGGGCTGCCGGGTGATCTGCATGGATTATCGCGGGCGCGGGCAATCCGATCACGCGGCTGATTTCATGTCCTACAACATCTTGCGCGAGGGGCAGGATGTGGTCGAGCTGCTCGACCTTCTCGGGATCGACCGCGTCACCCTCATCGGCACCTCGCGCGGCGGCCTCATCGCCATGGCCCTCGGCCACACCGCCCATGACCGGCTGGCCGGTGTCGTCCTCAACGATATCGGCCCCGAGGTCACGGCGGAAGGCATCGAACGGATCATGGAGTATGTCGGGCGCGCACCCGACCTGCCCGATCTCGACGCCGCCGGTGGCGCACTCGCCCATGTCAACGCGCGGGCCTTTCACGGCGTGCCACTGGCGCGCTGGCGCGCACAGGCCGAGGCGATGTTCTATGAGAAACCCGGAGGCGGGCTGGGCCTGCGTTATGACGCACGGCTGCGTGACGCGTTGGTCGGTCAGGCGGGCGCCGGCGAGGCCCCGGATCTCTGGCAGCTTTTTGATGCGCTGGACGGCATCCCCCTTGGCGCGATCCGGGGCGCGAATTCCGATCTGCTGAGCGAGAAGACGTTCCAAAAGATGCTGGATCGCCGACCCGACATGATCGCCGCCACCGTCCCGGATCGCGGCCATGTGCCGTTTCTCGATGAGACCCAATCCCTCACCGCAATTCGCACCCTGCTGGACCAGACAAAATGACCGACATCACCATGATCCGGGCCGCGAGCGTCCGGCTTTCTGGGCATGCGCGCCGCACGCCGCTGCTCTCCTCGCCCTTTCTGGATGAGATCGCCGGGCGGCGCGTGTTCATAAAACCCGAATGCCTGCAACATACCGGCAGCTTCAAGTATCGCGGCGCGCGCTCGGCGATCTCGGCGCTCGATCCTGATTTGCGCGCCCATGGCGTGATCGCCTATTCCAGCGGAAATCACGCACAGGGCGTGGCGCTCGCGGCCAGCGAATTCGGCGTGCCTTCGGTCATCATCATGCCGGCGGACGCGCCCCGCATGAAGATCGACAACACGCGCGCGCTCGGGGCCGAGGTGGTGCTCTACGACCGCGCGGGCGAAGATCGCGATGCCATCGGGGCCCGCATCGGCACAGAGCGCCGCCTGACCCTGATCAAACCCTATGACGACCCGCAGGTGATTGCCGGCCAAGGCACCACCGGGCTTGAGATCGCCGAGGATGCGGCCGCGCTTGGCATCGAGACGGCGGATGTGCTGGCCTGCTGCGGTGGCGGCGGCCTCACCTCGGGGATTGCCCTGGCGCTAGAGGCCGACGCGCCCGGCCTGCGCGCACGGCCCTGCGAGCCGGAGGGATTTGACGACGCCGCCCGCTCGCTCAGCGAGGGGCGGATCCTGCGCAACGCGCAGACCGCGACCGGCCTTTGTGACGCCATCGTCACACCGCAACCGGGAGAGATCACCTTTCCCATCATGCACCGTCTTTGCGGTCCTGGCCTCGTGGTGAGCGACGACGAGGCGCTGCACGCCATGGCGCTCGCCTTTTCTCGGCTCAAGCTGGTGGCCGAACCCGGCGGCGCGGTGGCCCTCGCGGCGGCGCTCTTCCGCCCAGACGAGATCGAGGGCGACGCGGTGATCTGCACCATCTCCGGCGGCAATGTCGATGCGGATGTGTTTCAAACGGCCCTCGGCCGGTTTACCTGAAGGAGCCAAGATGCCTTTCACAGAGTTCGATGATGTAACGCTCCATTACCTCGACGAGGGCAATCCGACAGGCCCGCCCCTCGTGCTCGCCCATGCGCTCGGCACCGGCACGCTTTTGTGGGACAACATCCTGCCGCTGCTGCCGCCCGGCCTGCGCGTGGTGCGCTACGACGCGCGCGGCCACGGTCAATCCTCCACCCCGCCTGGCCCCTATTCCATGGGAGCATTGGTGCGCGACGCGGAACGGCTGATGGATCACCTTGGCTTGCGCGATGCGATGTTCGTCGGCCTCTCGATCGGCGGCATGGTCGCACAGGGGCTCGCCGTGAAACGCCCCGATCTGATCCGTGCACTGGTGCTCTCCAACACCGGGGCCAAGATCGCCACGCCCGAGATCTGGGGCGAGCGCATCGCCACCGCCCGCCGCCCCGGCGGGATGGCGGACCTCGCCCGCGGCTCCTGCGAGCGGTGGTTCCCCCGCGCCTATGTCACGGCCGGTCATCACCTGCCGTGGTACGAGCATCTCTGCGCCCACGACCCCGAAGGATACGCCGGGTACGCCGCCGCCATCGCCGGCACCGATTTCTACACGCCCACCTCCGGGCTGCGCATCCCCACCCTGGGCATCGCGGGATCCGAAGACGGCTCCACCCCGCCCGACCTCGTGCGCGAAACCGTCGACCTCGTTCCCGGCTCGCAATTCCGCCTGCTGCGCGGCACCGGCCATGTGCCCCCCGTGGACGCGCCCGCCGATTATGCCGCCTGCCTTGCTGAGTTCATCGCCGCCACAGGACATCTGCGCGCGGTGCCGTCAGGGCCCTGATGTGGAGGACGGCCCTGGAACTGCCGTTGGATCAAAGCACCCGCGCGATACGCGGTCGAAGACCGCCGCGCATCGACGGGCCGCCTCCCCCGCATAATTGCCCTTGAACCCTCAGGCGAATCCCCCTCACCTGTGAAAAACGAGGGGGAAATTCATGCATACCATCAAGGCCGCCGTCTGCCATGACTTCGGCGCACCGCTCACTGTCGAGGACGTCCACCTGCGCCCCGCCGAGGCGGGCGAGGTTTTGGTCGATCTCGACGCGGTGGCGATCTGCCATTCGGACATTTCCTATGCCGATGGCGGCTGGGGCGGATCGCTGCCGGCGGTCTATGGCCACGAGGCGGCGGGCCGCGTGCGCGGCATTGGCGCTGGCGTCACGGGCCTGACAGACGGCGACCCGGTCGTCGTCACCCTCATCCGCGCCTGTGGCCAATGCCCAAGCTGCGGCAGCGGCAGGCCAACCGGATGCGAGACGCCCTATGACGGCGATCACGGGCCGCTGACCATGCCCGATGGTGGCAAGCTGCATCAGGCCATGGCCTGCGGGGCCTTCGCCGAGAAGGTCGTGGTGCATCACAGCCAGGTTGTGAAACTGCCCGAAGGGATCGACATGGCGGCGGCGTCCCTGCTGGCCTGCGGGGTGATCACCGGCGTCGGCGCTGTGGTCAACGCGGCGCATCTGCGCGCAGGCGAGGACGTGGTGGTAATCGGCGCGGGCGGTGTCGGCCTCAACGCCATTCAGGGCGCGCGCATCGCGGGTGCGCGGCGCATCGTGGCGGTCGACATGAGCGACGAGAAACTCGCCATCGCGCGCGAGTTCGGCGCGACCGACGGCGTGCTTGCCACTGAGGAAAAGCCGTGGCGCGCGGCCAAGGCGGCGATGGGCCGCGGGGCCGACGCGGTTTTGGTGACCGTGGGGGTCGCGCGCGCCTATGACGAAGCGCCGCGCTATCTTGCGGGCGGGGGCCGGATGATCATGGTCGGCATGCCCCATACCGGCGCCGAGAGCCGTTACGAGGCCGCCAATTTCGCCGCCATGGGGCAGGCGCTTGTCGGCTCCAAGATGGGCGAGGCGGTGATTCGCCGCGACATCCCGTGGATGGTCGATCTCTACGAACAGGGGCGGCTGAAACTCGACGAGCTGATCTCGGGCCGCTGGCGGCTCGACCAGATCAACGAGGCGATCGCCGACACCAAGAGCGGCTCGGCCAAGCGCAACGTGATCATGCTGCGTTGAGCCCGCGCCGTGCTCAGCCCATGCGCCGCCCCGGTGGCTCGAATGGCAGAAACTCGACCGCCGACTGCTTGACCGGGGCGGGGTAGAGTTTCATCAGGTCGAGCACCTCCTGCGGCAGGCCGACGGAGACTGCGAGACCGAGATCCGTGGCCTCTGCCGGGGTCAGGGCATAGTCATGCGTCCATGTCCCCGAGGTAAGCGTGTCGGCCAGCGCTTCGGCCTTGGCGCGCTCCATGCGCGGGGTCATGATCTCGACCGCGCCGCGCTTGACCTGCGCGGTGGCCTTTTCACTCACATCAGCAAGAACAAGGGCAAGGTCCGAGACATGTTCCACCGGCTTGGCGTCGCGCGCAGCCAGGATAGAGGCCGCCGAGATCCCCATGATCTGCGGGTCGATGGGGCCGAGCATGGAAAACTCGCCCATCACGATCTCATCGGCGGCAAGTGCGATGAGCGTGCCGCCCGACATCGCGTAGATCGGTACGAAGACCGTCACCTTGGCAGGATGCGCCTCGACCGCGCGGGCGATCTGCATGGCGGCAAGCACGAGGCCGCCGGGGGTGTGCAACACCAGGTCGATGGGCATGTCGCGCGGCGTGGACTTGATCGCGGAAATGATGGATTGCGCATCCTCCAGCCCGATCATGCTGGACATGCTGAATCCGAAGAGGCTGCGTTTTTCCTGCCGGTGGATCATGGTGATGACCCGGCTGCAGCGGCGCTTCTCGATGCTGCGGATGGCCTGTACGCGACGCAGGGCGTACATTCGACCGGTCAGGACCGGTTGCAGGACCAACGCCAGAAAGACGAGGAAGATGAGGGTGGAGAAATTGACTTCCATTCTGCCCGCGCTCTTTCCATGATATATAGTGATGATGCAGTGTCGCAGGGCTTGATGCGGATGTGAATTGAAAAAGCTCCCGCGATGCGGCAAACATCACGGGCATGACTGCCCCGCAAGCGGGCAGCGCGAATAACGCGAGAGGCACGGGCAATGAAACAGATCATGATGCTTGGCGTGATCCTGAGCCTTTCGGGCTGCGGCGGCGTCAACCGGTTTGACGGAGACACACGCGGGGCGAGGCCGATGGCCTCGGGGCCGCTGTCGGATGCCTGCCTGCAATCGGACCGCAAGGCGCGCTCAAGGGCGCTCTGCGGCTGCATTCAGGCGGTGGCCAACGACACGCTGAGCGGGCGCGATCAACGCCGCGCCGTGGGCTTTTACAGCGATCCGCATTCCGCGCAGGAAATCCGGCAGTCCAACCGCTCGGGCGACGAGCGCTTCTGGAGCGCCTATATCGCCTATGCAGAGAAGGCAGAGCGGATCTGCCGCTGACCGACTCACGCCTTGAGCCGGTAGCCGCGCGCCAGCATCTGCCACGCCAGCAAGCAAACCGCGAGGGTCGCGCCCGCACCGACAGCGAGGCCCAGCATCGGCGCGCTGTCCGAGACTCCGATCACCCCGAAGCGCACCCCGTCGATCAGGTAGAAGACAGGGTTGAAATGCGTGATCGAATAGAGCGCGGGCGGCAGCGCCTCGACCGAGTAGAAGGTGCCCGACAGGAAGGCCAGCGGTGTGACCACGAAATTGGTGATCGCCGCCATCTGGTCGAACTTGTTGGCGAATATCCCCGCGACGATGCCAACAGCGCTCATGAACGTGGCCCCCAGAAGCACGAAGAGAATCGCCCAGAGCGGATGCGCGGGCACAATCCCGAGCACTGCGAACAGCCCCGCGCAGATCGCCAGCGCCACGAACACACCGCGCCCGATGCCCCCCGCAAGATAGCCCAGCACCAGCTCGCCGCCCGACAGGGGGGGCATCAGCGTGTCGACGATATTGCCCTGCACCTTGGAGATTACGATCGACGAAGAGGTATTGGCAAAGGCGTTCTGGATCACCGTCATCATCAGGATGCCCGGAGCAATGAAGGTGGTGAAATCCACGCCCATCACATCGCCCCGGCGTGGTCCGATGGCGATGGAGAAGATCACCATGAACAGGCCCGCCGTGATCAGCGGCGCCAGCAGCGTCTGCGTCCAGACCGAGAGGAAGCGGCGGTTCTCGCGCTCGGCCAGCGTCAGCAGGCCCAGCCAGTTGACACGTCCGAAACGACGGGTGCCCATCTGGGCCTGGCCCGGGGCGGCTGTCTCTGTGGCGTGGTCTCTCATGACGGCTCCCTTGGTTGTGTTTTTCGTCCAAACCGTCGCAGGACGGGCGGCGCGGTCGATTCGATGCCTTGTAACTCACACACCAGTGATTAGAATAGGGCCTCGATCCGAATGACAAGGCGGCGGGCCAGTGGCCGGGCCGCCTTTTGATGCCGTTAGATGCAAGACCTGATGCAAGGAAGCCCCGATGTCGTGGAATGACGAACGCGTAGAGCTGTTGAAAAAGATGTGGGGCGAGGGGCAATCCGCCAGCCAGATCGCCAAGGAGCTGGGCGGCGTGACGCGTAACGCGGTGATCGGCAAGGTGCATCGCCTCGGCCTGTCCAACCGCAACGGCTCCGGGGCGGCCTCGGCAGCGAGCGAGGCCAAGACCGCACCCGCCGCCGAGGCCAAGCCCGCGCCGAAGCCAACCCCCAAGCCCGCGCCGAAGCCAGCCCCCAAGCCCGAGGCCCCGGCAGAGGCGGCACCGGCGCCGGTCTCGCGGATCAAGGCGATCATCCCGGCAGGCCAGCCGCTGCCGCCGCAGCCCTCGGCCAACGAGATCGACCCCGAGGCGCTCGCCAAGGTGAGCGAGATCGAGAAGAAGGCCAAGCGGCTGACCCTGATGGAGCTGACCGAGCGCACCTGCAAATGGCCGGTGGGCGATCCCGCGACCGACGATTTCTGGTTCTGCGGCCTGCCCGTGCAAGCCGGCAAGCCCTATTGCGAGGCGCATGTGGGTGTTGCGTTCCAACCGATGTCGAACCGCCGCGACCGCAAGAGGTAAGCGCGGCACGCAGGCGTTACAGTTCGATTTCGCCCTCCGGCGGGGTGTCTCGCATCTCCTGCGGGGTCTTGCGGCGGATGATGATGTCACCGTTGGGCAGAACCTCGGGGGCGTGATAGGCGCTCAGATCGCCGACCTGATCCATCAGGTCGCGCAGCGCCGGGCCCATCTCCTCGACGAACTGCCGCAACGCGGGTTCCATCTCTTCGGCGCGGTCCTGAAATTCCTCCAGCGCCGGGCCCATCTCGCGGCGGATCCCCTCCCAGAAGAGCCGCGCGCCCTCTTCCATAAGCGAACGGCCCTCATCCTCGGCCTCCTGCGCGAGGGCGGGAGCGGAGAGGGCAAGCGACAGGGCAAGGATCAGATGACGGTATTTCATATGTCCAATATAACACCCCCCGGTGGCGATTTTAAGATCACAGCTCGATATCCAGCGTCAGCGGAAAATGATCCGACGCCGTGAGCAGCGCATCGCGCATCAGCGGCGTGCGCCAGCAGTCGGGGTCGTCGAACGGATGCCAGATGCGCCAGACCGGGCGGCGCGCCATCAGATCGGGCGAAATCAGGATATAATCCAGCAGCGCCTGCATATAGCGTTTCTGATCACGCAGGTAGAACCGCGAGGTGCTGTGGCTTGCCCCGATCCTCTGCGTCAGCGCCGCGCGCGCATGCGGATCATAAAGGGATTGTGCCGCGTCGTTCCCCTCGCCCGCGATGATCTCGACCGAGGAGCGGCCGAAGAGATGCTCGTATTCATCCAGCCCCGGGCCGTCATTCAAGTCGCCCATCACCATCAGCGCATCGCCCGCCGCCAGATGCGCCTCAACCCGTTGCCGCAGCCAGACCGCCTGCGCCAGTTGCTTGCGGCGGTTGGCAATCCCGATGCGCATCGCCTCGTCGCGGCTCTTGGCCCCGTGCGGCGCCTTCGATTTGAGATGTGTGCCAATGAGCCGAAGCGTGTGGCCCGACGCCATCGTCACCGCCACCTCCAGCGGCGGTTTGGAAAAGCTGACCCGATCGGCGCGGTCATCAACATCGAGATCGATGCGGAACTGCCCGTCAAAGCGGGGCATGTCATCCTCTTGCGGGTCATGCGCGGCGCTTATCACGTCCGGATCATAAAGAAGCGCAATCTCCTGCTGCGTGTCATTGGCAAAACCGATCAGCGCCCGCCGCGCCCGCAGCCCGGCCCAGCCTGCGAACACCTCCAGCGCCGTCACGGTGCTGCGCCGCGCGTTATGATCAGGGGCCTCGATCACCATCACCGCATCGGCGTCGAGCGCACCGAACACCACCCGCAGCGCCGCCAGCTGATCGGCCCGTGTCACGTCGTAGCGCGCCGACCACTGCGCATCGTCGAGCATCCGCCCGGCATCGTCAAAGAGCGCGTTGAACCATTCGACGTTATAGGTGGCGATCCGCATCGGCCCGCGCCTCGCTGATCTCCTCCCAGGCGCGATTGATATCGACCAGCCGCTTTTCGGCCAGCTTGACCGCCTCTTTCGGCACGCCGCGCGCCTGCATCCGGTCGGGATGGCAATCGCGCACCATCCGCCGCCAGATCTTGCGGATCTCCGCCAGCGGCATATCCGCCGCCACCCCCAGAACCGACCAGGGATCGGGATGCTCGCCTTCGACAAAACGCGACCGCAACCGGCGAAACCGCGCCTCTTCCAGCCCGAAAATATCGGCCACGCGCGCAAGAAACGCATCTTCCTTGGGGTGATAGACGCCGTCGGCAAGCGCGATATGAAACAAACCCTCCATCAGGTCGGCAAGAGTATCGGGGGCCTCCTGAAACATCCGCGCGATGCGGCGGGCATAATCCTCGTATCCGGCCACGTCCTGCCGGGCGAGGTTGAAGACGCGGGCCGCGTTATCCTCTTCCTCCTGCGCGATCTGGAACACCTCGCGAAACGCCGTCACCTCGTCGCGCGTCACCAGCCCGTCGGCCTTGGCCATCTTGGCCGAGAGCGCGATCACCGCGATGGTAAAGGCCACGCTGCGCTCGGGCGGGCTGCGCAGGCGGTCGAAAACAGCCGTCAGGCTCTCGCCCTTGGCCAGCGCCTGCAACGCCTCTGATATGCGGGTCCAGATCGACATGGCCGAGACCCTACCGCCAATCGCGCGCGCTGTCAGCGCAAACCGTCACAGCCGCTTGTGCAAAAGCACCAGATCCATCCAGCGCCCGAATTTCTGCCCCACCTCGGGCAGGCGCGCACCTTGGGTGAAGCCGATGGCGCGGTGAAACGCAATGGCCCCCTCGTTTTCACCGCTCACCGCGGCGATCAGCACATGGATGCCCTGCGCACGTGCCTGCGCCTCCAGCCGAGCCATAAGCGCACGACCCACACCGCGCCCGCGCGCACCGGCCCCGAGGATCACGCTATGCTCAGCGGTTTTGGCATAGCCGGGCCCGGCGCGAAACGGGCCGTAAGTGGCAAAGCCGAGGATTTGGCCCGCCGCCTCGGCCACGAGGAAGGCATCGCCGCGCGTGGCCAGATCATCCGCCAGCCCACGTACCGTCTTTTCCACCGTGGTGAAGGTCACAGAGGTGTCGCGAATGAGCGGGTTCCATATGTCGAGGATCGCAGGAATATCCTCGTTCGCCGCCCTGCGGATGATCATTCCAGCACCCTCACACCGTGCGGCGTGGCGATCTCGGCGCGCAGGCCCGGTGCGCCCGGCTCGAACACCACGCGCGGATCGCTCAGATCGCTCAACTCTACGCGCAACGCGCCCGCCTCGGGATGCGCCACGACCAGCCGCTCCAGCCGCGCCCCCGAAGCCGCCAGCCGCGCCGACGGGTGCCCGCCCGCCTGCCATTCGATCAGCGCCGGAAAGCGGTTGTCGAAGGGCAGCACACCATCCCCCGGAACCGCCATACGCCAGCGCAGATCGCCGCGCGCCAGATCGACCGCCTCGCCCGCCGCCGGGTGGCACGCAATCACCGTATCCAGATCATCGACGGCACAGATCCAGTTCGAGAGGCGCGGCGCGCCATGGAACCGGTCGAGATCGAACCAGCGCGGATAACCGGGCGCAGGGGCCTCGGGATCGGTCGCGATCACCTCCAGATAGAGGCCATCGGCCAGCCCCATCAGCAGGTTATGCGTGCCGAAATACGCATGCCGCCCACCGGGCTGCAAGGGCAGTCCCAGCCGGTCCTCGACCACGGCGCGCCCCTCGTCGAGGGTCTGCGCCGCCACCGCCAGATGATCCAGCCGCATGCTCCGCTCCTTCTTCTTGGTCCAAATGCTCCGAACGACACTGCGGCGGGGCCGAACCCTGCCCGGCTCAGCCCCGCGCGGCCCGGATCAGACGCAGGATATCCTGCGCCGCCTCGGGGATATTGGTGCCGGGACCGAAGATTGCCTTGACGCCCGCCTTTTTCAGGAAGTCGTAATCCTGCTGCGGAATGACACCGCCGCAGATCACCAGGATATCACCCGCGTCGCGCGCCTCCAGCGCTTGGATCAGGCGCGGTGCCAAGGTCTTGTGCCCCGCCGCCTGAGAGCTGATACCGACCACATGCACGTCATTGTCGATGGCGTCTTGCGCGGCCTCTTCGGGCGTCTGGAAGAGTGGACCGACATCCACGTCAAAGCCGATATCGGCGAAAGCCGTGGCGATCACCTTGGCCCCCCGGTCATGGCCGTCCTGCCCCATCTTGACCACCAGCATGCGCGGTCGCCGCCCCTCTTTCTCGGCGAAATCCTCGACCGATTTCTGAATCGCGGCAAAGCCCTCATCGCCCTCATAGGCTGCACCGTAAACCCCGGCCAGCGTCTTGATCTCGGCGCGGTGCCGTCCGAATTCCTTCTCCAGTGCCATGCTAATTTCCCCCACAGTGGCGCGGGCGCGCGCGGCCTCGACCGCCGCGTCCAAGAGGTTGCCGCCCTCACGCGCGCGACGTGTCAATTCACCCAGTGCCGCGTCGCAGGTCGCCTGATCGCGGTTTGCGCGGATACGTTCCAGCGCCTTGATCTGGCCGTCGCGCACCTTGACGTTATCGACATCGAGAATGTCGATCGGGTCTTCCTTCTCCTTGCGATACTTGTTGACCCCGACGATCACCTCGTCACCGCGGTCGATCATCGCCTGCCTTGTCGCCGCCGTCTCCTCGATGCGCAGCTTGGGCATGCCACTCTCGACCGCGCGGGTCATGCCGCCCATTCCCTCGACCTCCTCGATCAACTCCCAGGCCTTTTCCGCCAGATCGTGGGTCAGTTTTTCCACATAATAAGAGCCCGCCAGCGGGTCGACCACATTGGTCACGCCGGTTTCCTCTTGCAAAATCAATTGCGTGTTGCGCGCGATCCGGGCGCTGAAATCGGTAGGCAGGGCAATCGCCTCGTCAAGCGCGTTGGTGTGCAGCGACTGCGTGCCGCCCAGAACCGCGCTCATCGCCTCATAGGCGGTGCGCACCACGTTGTTGTAAGGGTCCTGCTCCTGCAGGCTCACGCCGCTGGTCTGGCAATGGGTGCGCAGCATCTTGGATTTTTCCGATGTGGCACCAAACTCGGTCATGATCCGGTGCCAGAGCAGCCGCGCGGCGCGCAGTTTGGCGGCCTCCATGAAGAAATTCATCCCGATGGCGAAAAAGAACGACAGGCGCGGCGCGAAGCTGTCGACATCCATCCCGGCTTCGATCGCTGCCTTCACATATTCGCGGCCATCGGCCAGCGTATAGGCCAGTTCCTGCACAAGGTTCGCGCCCGCCTCCTGCATGTGGTAGCCGGAAATCGAGATCGAGTTGAAGCGCGGCATATGCTCCGCCGTATACTGGATGATGTCCGACACGATCCGCATCGAGGGCGCAGGCGGGTAGATATAAGTGTTGCGCACCATGAATTCCTTGAGAACGTCATTCTGGATGGTGCCCGACAGCGCCGCCTTGTCGTGCCCTTGCTCCTCGCCCGCGACGATAAACGATGCCAGCACCGGGATCACCGCGCCGTTCATGGTCATCGAGACGCTGACCTTGTCGAGCGGGATGCCGTCGAAGAGGATCTTCATGTCCTCGACCGAATCGATCGCGACGCCGGCCTTGCCCACATCGCCCTCGACCCGGGGGTGATCGCTGTCATAGCCGCGATGCGTGGCCAGATCGAAGGCCACCGAGACGCCCTGCTGCCCGGCAGCGAGGTTGCGGCGGTAAAAGGCGTTCGATTCTCCGGCCGTGGAAAAGCCCGCATATTGCCGGATCGTCCAGGGCCGCCCGGCATACATCGTGGCCTTGACGCCACGGGTGAACGGCGCCTCACCGGGAATGCCGCCCAGATGCGGCAGGTCGGCCACGTCCTCATGGGTATAGAGCGGCTCGACCTCGATGCCTTCGAGCGTCTTCCATGTCAGCTCGTCCAGCGGTCGCCCGCGCAACTCACTCTCTGCGATCCTACGCCAGTCGTCTTTCTTCGATGCCATTGTCTTGTCCTCTTGTCGTGCGGCCGTCGGGCGGATGTTTCCCCGCCTCGTTCGGTCCGGTTTCCTCTATCAGTCGGGCCAGACCATCCGCCCCGGCCATCAGCCAGAAGAGATCGTCTGCATAGGCCTCTTGCAGGGCCTGTTTCTGGTATTGATCAAAGGGCTGCCAACGCCCCTCCCCCTCGGGCAAAAGGCCAGCATCGCCACCGCGCGCCGCCACCGCCCGGCGCAGTGCGGCAAGGTCGGGCGCGCGGTTCAACCAGACGCGCGCCGCGTGGTGCGGCACCTCTGGCAGCCCGGTCATGTGGTGCAGCAGGTCCTCGGGCCGCGAGCCATGGCGCTCATGCGGCAGCACCACGAGATCGACGCCTGGCAGCGCGCAGGCCATATCGCCGATCACCTCGCGCCAGTGCCGATTGACGGTGATCAGGCGGTCGAGATCGCCCGCCTCCGGCAGGCGGTGCCCGCGCGCGACGCCATAGGCCAGCGCCGAGGACCACCAGGCATCCTGTCCCCGGATTGAGACCGCCACACGGCTGATCCGCCCGTCAAACGCATGGGCAAAGCGCGCCATCCGCTCGCCCGCACCGTCATAGAGCCGTCCCTGCCGCAAGTTGCGGCGGGCTGCGCCGATCATGTTCTCATCGCTCACCACGATCCGGCGCAGACCGGCCTTGCGCGCCTGTGCCAGCCGCAGCGCGATGCGCCCGCGCGCGCGATCCATCTGGCGGGCCGCGCTGTCGCCCCCGGGAAGGGGAATGACCCCGGTCAGGATACCTTCGCGCGTGACGTCGGGCCCCCAGTAACCGAAACCCTGCGCCGCGAGCGCGGCGGCATTGGCGCGCATGTAATGTTGAAAGCTCGTGGTTGCGGTGCGATGCGCCCCAAGGTGCAGGATGATCTCCATGGCCGGTCTCGCCTTTTGCCGATTTGCCACACGCCCCGTGCGGCGCATGATCCCGGACCACAGACTGCCCGCGAAACCTGACGATCCGATTAATCCGCGCGATTCCGTCTCCCCCCTGCATTCCCTCTTCGCAATCGCGCGCGCAGGGCCTATATCTTGCCCAGCAGGAGCCCCCATGAAACACATCTTATCATTTGTTTTCGCAGTCTTTACCGCCAGTGCTGCCCTCGCGCAGCAGGATGGCGGCGCAGGCCTCGACGGCATGATCGTCAAAGCGGATGAGATCAATTTGTACGAATTGAAATGGGTGAAACGTCCCCTTGTCGTGTTTGCCGATACGCCCAACGATCCACGATTTATCGAACAGATGGAATATATCGAGGGTCGGATTTCGGCGCTCGACGCGCTTGACGTGATCGTCATCACCGACACCGATCCCGCAGCCCAGACCGACATCCGGCGCAAACTGCGCCCGCGCGGCTTCGGGCTTGTGGGCATTGCCAAGGACGGGTCGATTTTCCTGCGCAAGCCGGCACCGTGGCACGTGCGCGAGATCATGCGCTCCATCGACAAGCTGCCCGCACGGCAACGCGAATTGCGCGAAGGCTCGGTCGGCGACAGTTGATCACGCTTCACCATCACGCCTCTCCCTGCACGACAATCAGATATCCCGCCGCCCGCGACATCAGGATCAGCGCGCCGCGCGTGTTATCCCAGGCCAGAACCGTCCCGGTCTCGTCGAGTGCATGGCGAAACGCGCTCTCGGTCAACTCAGTCATGCAGGCCCGCGCCTCCAGCCCCGCGCGCCGCATCGCCATGCCTGTGGGGCGGTGGTGATTGGCCATGGCCACCATCGCCATGTCCGCCCCCTGCCCCGGCATGTCGAGCGCCGCCGCGCCGCGAGCCGCAATCTCACGCTGCATCCCGTCCACGCTGTCAGTCACCGGCAGGGCCGATTTCACCTGCCCGGTGACCAGATCGTAAAGCCCCACTGCACAACCCCGCCGGGCCTCAAAGGCCCGCATCTCGCCAAGGGAAAACCATTGCCCCAGCCATACCCGCTGCGCCGCCTCGTCCTCTCGCTGACAGCCCGCCACAAGGGCAAGCGCCGCCAGACAGGCGAGCGCCACAGGGTTATGAGACAGGGTGCGGGTCATCCCCTCACTCGAATTCCATGATCACGTCATCCACCGCGAGGCTGTCGCCCGGCCCGGCATTGACCTTCGACACCACGCCGCGGCGCTCCGCGCGCAGGATGTTTTCCATCTTCATCGCCTCCACCGTGCAGAGCGCCTGCCCCTCCTGCACCTCGTCGCCCTCGGCGACGTTGACCTTGACGATCAGCCCGGGCATCGGACAGAGCAGCAGTTTCGATGTATCAGCGGCAAGTTTCTCGGGCATTAACGCCGCCAGTTTCGCCTGCCGGGGCGTGCGCACATGCACCTTGAGGTCGGCGCCGCGGCTGCGGATGCGGAAGCCTTGAGTGATCTTGCCCACCTTGAGCACCAGCGCATCGCCACCCACATCGAGCCGCGCCAGCGTGTCGCCCGGGGTCCAGTCGCTGCTGACGCGCAGGGTGGTGCCATCGTTGAATCGCACGCTCGCGCCTTCGCGGTCGGCGGCCACGGTCACCGGATAATCCTGCCCCTGAAGGCTCACCACCCAATCCTCGCCCACATGCCGCTCGTGGTTGTCCATCCGCCCCGAGACCCGGGTGCGCCGGATTTCCGCCACCCGGTGCATCGCCGCTGTGCTTGCCGCGATCCGGCGCAGCACGTCCTCGGGCAACTCCACCCCGCTGAAGCCTTCGGGATATTCCTCGGCGATGAAGGCGGTGGTCATGTCGCCGCTCACGAATTTCGGATGATCCATCACCGCGCTGAGGAACGGCAGGTTGTGACCGATCCCCTCGACCTCGAAGGCGTCGAGCGCGTTGCGCATGCCGTCGATGGCCGCCGCGCGCGTCGGGGCCCAGGTGCAAAGCTTGGCGATCATGGGGTCGTAATACATGCTGATCTCGCCGCCCTCATAGACGCCGGTATCGTTGCGCACCACGGCGCCCTCGATATCGATCTCCTCGGGCGGGCGGTAGCGGGTCAGACGACCGATCGAGGGCAGGAAGCCGCGATACGGATCCTCGGCATAGAGCCGGTTCTCGATCGCCCAGCCGTTGATTTTCACATCGTCCTGAGTGAGCGCCAGCTTTTCGCCATAGGCCACACGGATCATATGCTCGACCAGATCGACACCGGTGATCAGTTCGGTCACCGGATGCTCCACCTGCAAGCGGGTGTTCATCTCGAGGAAATAGAAATTGCGGTCGCCATCGACGATGAATTCCACCGTGCCCGCACTGGCATAGCCGACGGCATGGGCAAGGGCCAGGGACTGCTCGCCCATGGCGCGGCGGGTCTCCTCGTCAAGGAACGGGCTCGGGGCCTCTTCCACGACCTTCTGATTGCGGCGCTGGATGGAGCATTCACGCTCGTTGAGATACACGCCGTTGCCATGGCTGTCGCAGAGCACCTGAATCTCGATATGGCGCGGCTGTGTGACGAATTTCTCGATGAAAATCCGGTCATCGCCAAAGGAACTTGCCGCCTCGTTCTTGGAGCTTTGAAAACCCTCGCGCGCCTCCTCGTCACTCCAGGCGATGCGCATGCCCTTGCCACCGCCGCCGGCGCTGGCCTTGATCATCACCGGATAACCGATCTCGTTCGAGATCTTCACCGCCTCGTCGGCGTCCTCGATCAGACCCATATAGCCCGGAACGGTGCTGACATCGGCCTCCTGCGCGATCTTCTTGGAGGTGATCTTGTCGCCCATCGCCTCAATCGCCTTCACGGGTGGGCCGACAAAGGCCACGCCCTCGGCCTCTAGCGCCTTGGCGAATTTCGGGTTCTCCGACAGGAAACCATAGCCGGGATGCACCGCCTCAGCCCCGGTCTGGCGAATCGCCTCCATCACCTTGTCGATGACGATATAGCTCTCATTCGCGGGGGGCGGGCCGATATGCACCGCCTCATCCGCCATCTGCACATGCAGCGCGTTGCGGTCGGCGTCGGAATAGATCGCCACCGTCGCAATGCCCATCTTGCGCGCCGTTTTGATGACGCGGCAGGCGATTTCGCCCCGGTTGGCGATCAGGATCTTCTTGAACATGCTATCGGTCCCCTCTTGCAAGTCTTGGCCGCGCGTGAGCCCGCGCCTGGCCGGTTTGGCTCTTGACATGAAAAAGGCCACCGCTGCCCGAAGCAGCGATGGCCGGAATGGCATCGGTCCGCGCAGCGCGCGGGGTCCGGATCAGATCATCTGCAGCGCCCCGGATAGGCCTGACAGTACACCACGTTGCCCGCCGCCCCGACGGCCGCACCCGTGAGGACGCTACCACCCACCACGGCCCCCGTGACCGCCCCCGCGCCGCCGCCCAAAAGGGCCTGTTCTGGCACGCTGTCGCCACAGGCGGACAGCCCGGCAAGGGCAAGCAAGGCAAGAGGCAACACAGCTTTTGCGTGTTTTTTTCTTGGCGTTCTTTGTAGCGGCATGATCCGGCGTCTCCTTGTGCGTCTGGCTTTCGGTCCGAACCACAAGACGACAGGCCGCGCGCCGCGTCAAAGCCATTCCACGCCGCAGAGCCCGCACCGGCAATCCGCCGCCTACTGGGCCAACTCATTGTATTATTGAAAAAAGTGGGCGGCCTGCGCGTCTCTGCGCAGGGCCGCCCATTAGGGGAAGGGTAACGGACATGACAAAACGTCAAAACCGCTGGGGAACGGGTCTCCATTACCTCATCTACAGTCGCATGACGGCCATCAAAGGCCAAACCGAAACGGCGAAGCCGCCATGCATCGGCGGCGCTTTGCGCATTATTGCACGCCTTGCGCGAATTCATGCCGACCCCGAGGGCGCTCACGGGCTCTGCTCCTCGAACACCTCGGGGAAGGTCGCCTGCGCCACCTCAGGATCGAGGCGCAAGAGCGCGTCGTAGCTCTCTGGATCGAAAGGATCTTCTGCCGGTTTGACCTCGCGACCAAACAGCCAGCTCAGGCGCCCGGCATCAAGGTTGCCGCGCTCAAAAGGTGCGTCGCCGAAACACTCCCAGATCGCGCGCAAGAAGCCCGCATCGGCCCGCTTGTCGGCAGGACGGCGATCGCGGTAACGCTCGCGCGCAGTCAGCGGCGTGGCCCCCTTGGGATTGGCGCGGCGTATGGTGAATTGATAATCCGTACCGGGCAGACGCCCGGGAAATCCGCGATGCTTCAGCATGAGGCTCCCTCCCGATTACAGGGGAGCCGCGCGGTTGTCGGCTGCGGAGCGGGCGCGAACGCCCGCTCCGAACCAAGCCCGTCGGGCTTACTTGTACTTACCGGTGCTGACCGGCTCGGTCGAGATGGGCTCGGGCTCAACGACCACGAACTCTTCTTCCGCAGGTTGTGCGCAGGCTGCGACAAAGGCCACGAGGCCGATCGCGAGAACGCTCTTGATGCTGTTCGACATGTATTTCTCCTGTCTCTCGTATCTTCGTAAACAGGCGCGCGCAGACACAGGTCAGACGCCCGCCATGTGGGCGAGGTAAAGGTCGCTTGGATGCCACCCTCGTTTAAGCTAAAGGAATTTGCAAGATTTGAATACATCGAAAGCGCAAACCAACGCGCATGTGTCCACAAAGCCGCAGTGCGGCACCCCGATGAAAATCCCCGCCCAACATATTGTGCTCGCATCAAAACATCTCCCAATTGCAGGTGCCGCCCAAAGGGCTGAACGCCTCGAAAACCTGTGTGACAGCGGGATCGTAAACCCCGAATTCCGATGGTCTGTCGGCCAGCGAAATCACGATGCGCCCCGGTTGCGGACCGATATTGGATATCCTCGGCAGCGCATATCGGGTGCAGAGCCATTCCAGGTCCGTCATCACCGTCTCGAGCGCCTCGCCGCCGCCTTCCAACCCCTCCGCCACAAACCGAAAGCGATAGGTCAGACCACCGCCAGCGGGCTGGTCCGTCAGCACCTCCTGCACCCGCGCCTCCCGCCCCGAGGGCAGCCGCAGCGCCTCCTCCTGCGCCGCGGCTGCGGGGGCCTGCGTCAGCAGCACGAGCGCCATGCCCGCCGCCTGCTTCACCGCCCCGACCCCGTCCAGCGCGCCACGCGCGCCGGATCCTCGAAAAGGGCCGTGATCCGCGCCTCGGCGGCTGCGCGGGCGACACGCCCCGTCACCGCACCGCCCGCGCGGACCCGTAGGCCATCCGTCTCCCGCCAGATACGCACCACGGGGGCAAAGCCGCGCAAATGCCGCAAGGCGCGCCACATGTCCTGCCGCAGCCGATGCGCCACTCGGGCGCGCGACGCCTCGGGCAGGTGCCCCTCGACCGCCAAGTCGAACCGCGCAGGGACGCGCCGCGTCAATGTCACTGAGCCGTCCTCCTCTTCGATCAGATGCCAACGGTCCTTGTTCATCCTGCCACTCGGGGTTTCTTTTTGGCTGAAATACTCCGGGGGTTTGGGGGCTGGCCCCCAATTCGTCCGCCCTCAGAGCGGGATGTTGTCGTGTTTTTTCCAGGGCAACTTCTTCTTCTTGTTGCGCAGCGACGCAAAGGCCCGGCTCACCCGCATCCGCGTGCTGCGCGGCTGGATCACCTCGTCGATGAACCCGCGCTCGGCAGCAACGAAGGGGTTGGCAAAGCGGTCTTCGTAGCTCTTGGTATGCGCCGCGATCTTCTCGGCATCGCCCAGATCCGACCGATAGATGATTTCGGTCGCGCCCTTGGCCCCCATCACCGCGATCTCGGACGTGGGCCAGGCATAGTTGAAATCGGCGCGCAGATGCTTGGAGGCCATCACCACATATGCCCCGCCATAGGCCTTGCGGGTGATCACCGTAACCTTGGGCACCGTCGCCTCGCCATACGCATAAAGCAGCTTGGCCCCGTGCTTGATCACCCCGCCATATTCCTGCCCCGTGCCGGGCAGAAAGCCGGGCACGTCTACCAGCGTCAGGATCGGGATTTCGAAACAGTCGCAGAACCGCACGAAGCGCGCCGCCTTGCGGCTGCTGTCGATGTCGAGACAGCCTGCCAGCACCATCGGCTGATTGGCAACGACACCGACGGTCTGCCCTTCGAGCCGGATGAAGCCGGTGATCATGTTCTTGGCAAATTCGGCCTGTATCTCGTAGAAATCACCCTCATCGGCGATCTTGTGGATCAGTTCCTTCATGTCATAGGGCATGTTCGGATTGTCGGGGATCAGCGTGTCGAGGCTGGCCTCGACACGCCCCGGCTCGTCGAAGAACGGGCGTTTGGGGGGCTTCTCGCGGTTGTTGAGCGGCAGGAAATCCACCAGCCTGCGGACCTCTGCAAGCGCCTCCACATCGTTCTCGAAAGCCGCGTCCGCGACCGAGCTCTTGCGTGTATGCGTGACCGCCCCGCCCAGTTCCTCCGCCGTGACCTGCTCGTTGGTCACCGTCTTGACCACGTCGGGGCCGGTGACGAACATGTAGGAGCTGTCTTTGACCATGAATATGAAATCGGTCATCGCAGGCGAGTAAACCGCGCCTCCGGCGCAAGGGCCCATGATCACGCTGATCTGCGGCACCACGCCCGAGGCCTCGATATTGCGCTGAAACACCTCGCCATAGCCCGCAAGACTGTCGACGCCTTCCTGAATGCGCGCGCCGCCCGAATCGTTGATGCCGATCACAGGTGCGCCGTTTTCGACGGCCATATCCATGATCTTGCAGATCTTCTGCGCATGGGTGGCGCTGACCGAGCCGCCCAGCACGGTGAAATCCTGGCTGAACACATAGACCTGACGACCATTGATCGTGCCCCAGCCGGTGATCACGCCATCGCCATAGGGTCGGTTCTTCTCCATGCCGAAATCGGTGCAGCGATGCGCCATGAACATGTCGAATTCCTCGAAACTGCCCTCGTCGAGCAACAGTTCGACGCGCTCGCGCGCGGTCAGCTTGCCGCGCCCGTGCTGCGCCTCGATGCGGGCCTCGCCGCCTCCCAGCCGCGCATCGGCGCGGCGGCTTTCGAGTTCCTCCAGAATGTCTTTCATGGCGCTCCCCTTTTCTCTCTTGGCGCGCAGCATAAGGAGTGCGGCGCGCAGGACCAAACAGAATCCGGCAAATTTGCAAACGCTTGCAAAACGTCAATTGCAAAATTGTAAACTTGCTAATCAACTCCGGTTTTGCAACCTGACCCGATGGACATCCCCGAGCCCGCATCCTAGCCATGTGGGCATGAGCCCGGAACCCCGCGTCCGTTTCCTGGACCGCGCCACACCACCGCATATCTCGACACTGATCCTGCTTGCGGGGCTGTCGGCGCTGGCGATGAACATTTTTCTTCCCTCCCTGCCGGGCATGGTCGCGTATTTCAAGACCGAATACCGACTGATCCAGCTTTCAGTGGCGCTCTATCTGGGCGTCAACGCGGCGCTGCAACTGCTGATGGGGCCGATTTCCGACCGTTGGGGGCGGCGCCCGGTCATCCTGTGGGGGCTGGGCCTGTTCCTCGTGGCAACCCTCGGCTGTCTCGCGGCGCCCAATGTCTATGTTTTTCTCACCTTCCGCATGGTGCAGGCCAGCGTCGTCGTGGCGATGGTGCTCTCTCGCGCGATCGTGCGGGACATGGTGCCGCAGGACCGCGCCGCCTCGATGATCGGCTATGTGACCATGGGAATGGCGGTGGTGCCGATGATCGGCCCGGCCTTTGGCGGAATACTCGACGAGATCTTTGGCTGGCAGGCGAATTTCTGGCTGCTCTTCATTCTCGGCGCAGCGCTTTTCGCGCTCTGCTGGCGGGATCTGGGTGAAACCGCCCCGTTGACTGGGCGCACCCTGATGCAACAGTTCCGCGATTATCCCGCGCTGCTGACCTCGCGCCGCTTCTGGGGCTACGCGGCGGCGGCGGGGCTGTCTTCGGGGTCGTTCTTTGCCTATCTCGGCGGCGCGCCATTCGTGGGCGATCGGGTGTTCGGCCTGCCGCCGTCGACGCTTGGGCTACTCTTCGGTGCGCCCGCCATCGGCTATTTTCTCGGTAATTTCGCCTCTGGGCGCTACTCGATGCGCGTGGGTGTCAATCGAATGGTACTCTGGGGGGCGCTCTTCAACGCCGGTGGCATCGGGCTGAACCTGACGCTCTTCTACCTCGGCTTCGGCTCGCCGCTCACGTTCTTCGGGCTGATGACCTTCATGGGGCTCGGCAACGGCATGGTGATCCCCAATGCCACCGCCGGCGCGCTGTCGATCCGGCCCGATCTGGCCGGCACGGCAAGCGGGCTTTCGGGGGCTCTGATGATCGGACTGGGGGCCGCGCTCTCGGCGCTGGCGGGCATGTTGCTGACACCGGGCAGCGGGGCCGTCACGCTGCTGTGGATCATGTTCGCGACCGGGGTGGCGGCAGTGATTACGATCCTGCTAGTGATCCGTCGCGAACGCCGGTTGCGGCTGGCGGCCTGACGCGCGGACGTTGCCTCAGCCTGGCCCGATCATGAAGCAGGTCATCTGCTTGGCCTGCAGACGGCGGCAGGCCAGATCGGCGCTTTCGCGGGTCATTCCCATGAAATTCGCATCGAACCCGGTGGGCCGACGCACAACCTTGCGCAGGCTGCCATCTAGCGTGTTCATCTCCGAAAGGGCCGTCTTCAAGAGCACCTGACGAGCCTTGTATTCATTGGGGTAACGCCCGACATTCACCCCCCAATGCCGCCCGTCAGAGGTGGAGACACGGGTCACGACCTCGGCCACCGGATCGGCGGTTGTTGCGGGGAGGGCTGCGGCCGCAAGCGCGAGGTCTTCGGGGCGTGGCTCTGGCCGGACCGTGGCGGGCACGGCCTCGGCAATGGCGGCACTGCCCTGCGCGACATCGGCGGTTTCGGGGATCTCCTGCTCTACAGCCTCGGCGATGCCGATCTGCGCGGCCTGGAGGGCGCGTTCGATATCACCACTGTCGGCAATGACAGCGGGCGGCAACGTGGCTCCGGGCCGGGGCCGGGGGCGCAGGCTCTTGCGGACAGCAGCGGCGGCGGCAAGGCGCACGGTCTTGCCCGCAAGCGCCGGGCGCGCCTGACCTGCCGCGATCATCACCGGCTGGGTGCCCATCTTGCCCATGTAAGCCGGACGAGCGGGACGCGCGAGCGCCACCCGGCTCGGAGATTTACTGAAGCCGAGATCGAGCAATTCGGCGACCTTGGCATTGCGCGTGGCGGTCGAATTGCCGCCGAACACGGTGGCGATGATCCGCTTGCCACCGCGCTCGGCACTGGCCGTGAGGTTGAAGCCCGCCGCGCGGGTATAGCCCGTCTTGATGCCGTCGGCACCTCTGTAACTCTCGAGCAGACGGCGATTTGTATGGCTGACCGAGCGCACGCCCGCATACGTCGTGATGCGCGAGAATAGATTGTAATATTCGGGATAGTCGTAGAACAGGTGCCGCCCCAAGATCGTCATGTCGCGGGCGGTCGACAAGTGCCCGCTCTCGGTCAGGCCATGAGCGTTCTTGAAGGTGGTGCGGGCCATCCCGAGCGCCTTGGCGGTGCGGTTCATGCGCCGGGCGAATTGCGCCTCGGACCCCTCGATCGCCTCGGCGAGCGCAGTGGCCGCGTCATTGGCGGACTTCACCGCCGCGGCACGGATGAGATAGCGCAGCGCGATGGTCTGACCGGGACGCAGGCCGAGTTTGCTGGGTGGCTCGCTGGCGGCGAATTTGGAAATCCGCACCTTGTCGTCAAGACCGATCTCACCGTTTTCGACCGCCTCAAACACCACATAGAGCGTCATCATCTTGGTCAGCGAGGCCGGATGCAGCCTTGTATCGGCATTGCGTGAGTAAAGAACCTTGCCATTGCGCGCATCCATCACCAAACCCGCATATGGTGCCGCTACCGCGCTCAACGGCACGATCACCAACATCCAGAAGGTTGCGAACGCCAGCAGACCCCAACGGATCGGCATCCTGCCCCGTGTTTTCATAGAACTGCTCTTTTACTGCCTCGCGCCGCCGATTTTTCGGCTGACTTGTTTTATGAAATTAGCGTAGCACAAGAGCTTTTTCTTTTAAAGCGTTCATTCACAAGGAAATTTCGCCTGCCCAATGGCACGTGGAGGCAACATGTAGTAGTCACCCCGCGCGTATCCTCAAGATCAACCACAGGGTGCATCATGGAGGTAGAGTTAACCCTGTCGGATCACGGAAAATTGTCGCGCGCCCGATCAGCGGGATTGTTCGTGCTCGAAACGCTGACGCGCGATTGCCTCGTTGCGGTCGGCCTTTTGCTGATCGGCAAGGGCCTTTTCCACATAGTTGAGATGGGCGTTGATGGCCGCGCGGGCGGCGTCGGGATCTCGCGCCTGAATCGCGCTGTTGATCGCTCGGTGCTGATCGAGCAGAGCACCGCGCGTGGTGCGCTGCTTGAACATCACCTGACGATTGTAAAACACGCCCTCGCGCAGCAGCTGGAACATCGAACGCATCATATGCAGCATGATCACGTTATGGCTGGCCTCGATGATCGCCATGTGAAACTCGGCGTCGAGGCGTGCTTCATCCGCCGGATTGGTCTTCTTATGGGCGGCTTCCATCTTGTCCATGATCGCCTGAATCACCTGCAAATCGGTATCCGAGGCGAGGCGTGCGGCGCGGCAGGCGGCCAGCCCCTCGAGATCGCGGCGAAATCCGATATAATCAAACACCGCCTCGTCGTGATCGGCGAAGAGCCGGATCAGCGCGTCGGAAAAGGCACTGCCCAGCACATCCGCAACGTAGATGCCGGCCCCCGCCCGCGTGGTCAGCAGCCCCTTCTCCTGCAATTCGGCAATTGCCTCGCGCAAGGACGGGCGCGAGACGCCGAGTTTTTCGGCCAACTCGCGCTCGGCCGGCAGGCGTTCGCCGGGGCGCAGGATACCGCGCAGGATCAGCTTCTCGATCTGCCGTGTCACCGCTGCGGAGAGCTTCTCCGGAGTCACTCTTTGAAATGGCATACGCACGCCCCTTGAAAATTGGTTATACGATATGACCAACTTTTACTTGCGGCAAGCGGCGTGATATCAGAACTCCACCCCCGGCTGTGCCTTGACGCCCTGGCTGCGGAACGGATGCTTGATCTCCTGCATCTCGCTGACGAGATCGGCAAGCTCGATCAGTTCCGGCTTGGCGCTGCGCCCAGTCAGCACGACATGGGTCATCGGCGGCTTTTCCTCGGCCAGAAACAGCAGCACGTCGTCGAGGTCGAGATAGTCGTAGCGCAGGGCGATGTTGATCTCGTCCAGCAGCACCATCGCGTTGGCCTCGTCGCGGATCAGTTCCTTGGCCTTTTCCCAGGCGGCCTGGGCCATTTCGGTGTCGCGCTCGCGGTCCTGCGTCTCCCAGGTGAAACCCTCGCCCATGGTGTGAAACGCGCAGACATCGCTGAACCGGTCCTTGAGCAGGCTACGCTCACCGCTTGGCATGCTGCCCTTGATGAACTGCACCACGGCGCATTGCATGCCGTTGCCGATGCACCGCATGATCATGCCGAAGCCCGAACTGCTCTTGCCCTTGCCGTTGCCGGTATGGACGATGATCAGGCCCTTTTCCTCGGTCTTGGTCGCCATCATCCGGTCACGGGCGGCCTTGATACGCTTCATCTTTTCGGTGTGGGCCTTGGGGTCAAGGGCCATGCGGTCTCTCCTGTGTCGAACTGCGTTGCAAGGAACGTTTGGCAGAGCCGCGCGCGCGTGCAAAGGATATTCGTGATCGCCGGGAAAGCTCTTGTTAACCGATCCGCGCGCAGGCTGCGGCATGCGTTGGCCGTTTGTTGTCCTTTGTTTGCTGCTCGCCGCCTGCAACGCCCCCGGACCGGGGTTTCACGGCGTGGTGCCGGTGCGCGTGGCAGTTGGGCAGAGCATGTTCGACGTGCGCATCGACGGGCTCTGGGCGCAGGCGATCCGCCTCACCCCGGAATGGGCCCCGCGCCCGGCCGCCGTCATCCCGCGCGCAGTGGCGGCGATGGAGGGGGTCAGCGGCTGTCGCGTGGCGCGGCTTGGCGGCGATCAGGCTGTGATGGTGGCGCAACTCGATTGCGGCGCGGGCGCGCCGCCGCCTGCGCCGCCGAGCTTTACCTGTCAGGTCGAGAAACTGGGGCATGGCGAGGCCGATCTGATCTGCCAACCGCGCCGTTGACACGGCGCGATGCTGCTTGATCGCGCGCGGTTTTGCAGCCAGAAGGGGCGTATCGCGCCCCTCGTCGGGGGCGCAGAGCCGAAAGGGCGAGATTCATGGATTACAAGGCAGCAAGCGCACCGAAAAAGGGCTCCAACGCCCCGCGTCACAAGGAACACAACGCGCCCGGGTCGCAAAAGAACCCGTTCGGCAAGCGCCCCTCCAAGGAAGAGCTCATTGCGCGGCTCAAGGCAAAGGCCACCAAGAAGGGTTGAACCTGACCGCACGGGCCCGATGGCGCCTGCCCCGGCCTTGCATCTTTGCTCCAAGGGCCTTAGGCGCTTGCGGGAGTGACCGCGCCCAAGGAGCCCGTCCACATGAAGATGCACGAGACCTTCATCAAGCCAATGCACCCCGACGGGCGCAAGTTCGTGGCGATCTTTGCCGCAATCACGCTGGTCCTGTTCATGCTCTGGGATGTGCTGGGATGGATGGGCGTGGGCCTCACCGTCTGGTGCTACTACTTCTTCCGCGACCCCGAGCGCGTGACCCCGCAACGCCCCGGCCTGATCGTCAGCCCGGCGGACGGCATCGTGTCGCTGATCGAGCCCGCCGTGCCGCCCGCCGAACTGGGTCTGCCCGATACGCCGCTCACCCGCGTGAGCGTGTTCATGAGCGTCTTCAACTGTCACGTGAACCGCGCCCCGGCGGCGGGCAAAGTCCATGCGGTCGCCTATCGCCCCGGCAAGTTCCTCAACGCCTCGCTCGACAAGGCGAGTGCGGATAACGAGCGCAATGGCATCGTAATCGAGATGGACGACGGTCGCCTCTTGCCGGTGGTGCAGATCGCCGGGCTGGTGGCGCGGCGCATCATCTGTTTCGTCGGCAAGGGCAGCGCGCTGTCGCGCGGCGAACGCTTCGGGCTGATCCGCTTCGGCTCGCGGCTCGATGTCTACCTGCCCGATGGGGTGGTCCCGCAAGTGCGTGTGGGGCAGACCATGGTGGCCGGTGAAACCGTCATGGCGGAGCTCAATCGGTGACCAAACCCCCGCGCAATCCTCCCCGCAAAGAGGTCACGCTGGCGCAACTTCTGCCCAACATGCTGACCGTGGCGGCGATCTGCGCGGGTGTCACGGCGATCCGGATGGGGGTGCAGGGCGACTATGTGCGCGCGGTGCAGCTTCTGCTCATCGCTGGGGTGCTGGACGGGCTAGACGGGCGGCTGGCGCGGCTTTTGCGCAGCAGCAGCGCGATGGGTGCCGAACTGGATTCGCTTGCCGATTTTCTCAACTTCGGCGTCGCGGCACCACTGGTGGTGTATTATTGGGGCCTTCAGGATGTGGCGCGTCAGGCCGGCTGGATCGCGGTACTGTTCTTTGCAGTCTGCTGTGTGATGCGGCTGGCGCGGTTCAATGTTTCGGCCAAATCCGAGGACACCAAGGGGGGATCGGGGGCCTATTTCGAGGGGCTGCCGTCGCCTGCGGGCGCGCTCCTGGCGATGTTGCCGATGTTTGTCACCTTTGCCATTCCGGGTATGTCGACCCCGCCCGCCCCGCTGATCGGGCTTTACATGGCCGGGGTGGGCCTTCTGATGATTTCGCCGGTGCCGATCTGGTCGTTCAAGAAAACCAAGATTTCGCGCGAGAACGTGAAATATTTCCTGCTCGGCTTTGCCTGCGTCGCCGCCGCGCTCGTGCTCTTTACCTGGGCGGCGCTGATCGTGATGTGTCTGGCCTATGTCGCGATTGTCATCTGGGCGTCCTTGATCTGGTATCCGAAGGACCGATCTGGGTGAGAGGTGAAGCGAGGTGAGCGATGGAACTTGAAGCGGTAAAGAACTCCTACGCCCGGTGGGCCCCGGTCTATGATGCGACATTCGGCCGGATCACCCATGCCGGGCGGCGCGAGGCGGTGCGCCATATCAACGCGCGCGGCGGGCGCGTGCTGGAGGTGGGCGTCGGCACCGGTTTGTCGCTTGAGGCCTATGATCCCGCCCTTCAGGTCACAGGCTTCGACTACAGCGAAGACATGCTGCGCAAGGCGCGCGCGCGTGTGGCGCGGCGCGGACTGGAACATGTCGAGGCGCTGCGCCAGATGGATGCGCGCGACCTCGATTTCCCCGATGCCAGTTTTGACACCGTGGCGGCCATGCATGTGCTGTCGGTGGTGCCCGAACCCGAACAGGTGATGACCGAGATCGCCCGCGTGCTGCGCCCTGGCGGGCAGGTGGTGATCACCAACCATTTCCGCCACGAACGCGGGGTCTGGGCAGGCCTCGCCCGCGCCGCCGCCCCGCTGGAGCGGGTGCTGGGCTGGCATTCGGATTTCGAGATCGACACCGTCCTGCAAGACCCGCGCCTGCACGTGATCACCCGCAGCGACCTGCCGCCGATGGGGATGATGACCTTTCTGGTGCTGGAAAAGCGGGTGAATTGAGTGTGGGAAGGACGCAGCAATACTGAGCGGTGCCTATACCGTCCAGAGCGGCATCGGTTGCACGCCGCGCCACGCTAGCGGAGGGGCCTTCATGCGCCTGATTTTTCTTCTCGCCGGACTCATCCCCGCAATGGCCACCGCAGAACCGGTGCAGATCGCCGGGCCTCTCGGACCGCTAGAAGCGGAGCAGATCGAGGTCGGGGGCGCGGCGCATGCCGTGGTCATCGTGCCGGGGTCCGGGCCGACGGACAGGGACGGGAATTCTCCCGGAGCGAGCCTATTGACGGACAGCTACCAATTGCTGGCCCAGGGGCTGGCGCAGAAGGGAATCGCCTCGCTGCGCATCGACAAGCGCGGCTTCTACGGCAGCGCCGCCGCGATCGCCGATCCGAACGCGGTCACGATCGGGGCCTATGCCGGGGATGTCCGCGACTGGGTCGGCCATGCTGCAGACCTTGCCCCATGCGTCTGGATCGCCGGGCATTCCGAAGGGGGATTGGTCGCGCTGGTCGCGGCGCAAGACCCGCCGGATTCGCTCTGCGGTCTGATCCTGCTGGCGACGTCGGGACGACCGACAGGGCGATTAATGATCGAACAGTTCGAGGCCAACCCGGCCAATGGCCCCCTGATGCCTGAAATCAGGTCCATCGTGGCCGACCTCGAAGCTGGCAAGACCCGCGACCCGGCCTCTGTCACCCCGGTTCTGCAACCGCTCTTTTCTGTAGGCCTGCAGCGCTACATGATCGATCTTTTCTCTCACGATCCCGTGGACCTCGCCAAGGGGTGGCAGGGCCCTGCGCTGATCGTTCAGGGAGACGCGGATTTTCAGGTCCGGCCCCATGATGCCGATCTGCTCGAAAGCGCCCTGCCGCAGGCGCGCCGGATCGATCTTGCCGGGGGCACGCATATGCTGAAGGCGGCGGTGCCCGGCAGGCCCTTTGCCACCTATACCGACCGATCCCTGCCGCTCCACGACGCGCTTTTACCGGGCATTGTCGCCTTCATCGACGAGGCCTCGTCCCGCCGATGAAGACAACCGGCCGCGCCGCAATCGGCACGGTCGGTATTGCCCGGGCTCTGGGGATCAGTTCGGGATTTGCCCGCTGATCCCCTCGACATAGAAATCCATCCCCAGAAGCGTGCCGTCATCGGCGACCTCGCCCTCGGCCAGCCAATCGCTTCCGTCCTGCTTTTTCAGCGGGCCGGTGAAGGGGTGATAGCTGCCGTCAGCCATGGCTGCCTTGAGGGCCAGCGCCTCGTCCTTGACATCCGCAGGCACCGCATCGGTGATCTCGCCGATACCGACCATGCCCTTGCCGATGCCCTGCCAGACCTGCTGGCTTTGCCATGTGCCGTCCATCACCGCCTGCGTGCGCGCGATGTAATAGGGCGACCAATTGTCGATGATCGAGCTGACGCGCGGCATCGGGGCATATTCCCCCATATCCGAGGCCTGCCCGAATGTGATAACGTTCCCGGCCTTTTCCGCCGCCGCCTGCGGCGCGGTTGAATCGGTATGTTGCAGGATCACGTCCGCCCCCTGTTCGATCAACGCGGTGGCGGCGTCAGCCTCTTTCGCGGGATCAAACCAAGTATAGGCCCAGATGATCTTGAACTCGATCTCGGGGTTGACCTTGCGGGCATGAATATAGGCCGAATTGATGCCGCGAATGACCTCTGGGATCGGGAAAGACGCGATATAGCCGACGATATTCGACTTGGTCATGCGCCCGGCAATATGCCCCTGCACAGCGCGCCCCTCATAGAACCGCGCCGAATAAGTGGAGAGATTGGGCAACGCCTTGTAGCCGGTGGCATGCTCGAACTTCACGTTCGGGAATTTCTCGGCCACCGCGATGGTCGGCTCCATGAAACCAAAGGAGGTGGTAAAGATCAGGTCCGCACCCTGCAGCGCCATCTGCGTGATCGCGCGCTCGGCATCGGCGCCTTCGGGCACGCTTTCCTGATAGACGGTCTCGACCTTGTCGCCGAAATGCTCCTCGACGGCCAGCCGCCCCTTGTCATGCTCATAGGTCCAGCCGCCATCGCCGATGGGGCCAACATAGATGAAGCCGACCTTGGTCTTGTCCTGCGCCACGGCCGTGGTCGCAAGGCCAAGCGCAAGCGCGGCGGAGGTCAAAAGATGCGTGAGTTTCATGCGTATCTCCCTGTGATTGATCTTATTGCGAGGCGTGAAAGATGCGGCCCAATGAGGCGGGCGCGCGGGATTTGTCGCCTGCCATGATGACCAGCACGAGGATGGTGATCAAGTAGGGTGACATCGAAAGATACTCGACCGGGATGGCAAGACCCGCCGCCTGCAGATTCAGCTGCAACACCGTCACCCCGCCAAAGAGCCACGCACCCAGCAGAACCCGACCCGCCTTCCAAGAGGCAAAGACCACGAGGGCAAGGGCGATCCAGCCTGCACCCGCCGTCATGCCTTCGGTCCACTGCGGCACGCGAATGAGGCTGATATAGGCCCCGCCCAGCCCCGCGCAGGCCCCGCCAAAGAGGATCGCCGCAACCCTGATACGCACCACCTTGTAGCCGAGCGCATGGGCCGCGTCGTGATTTTCGCCCACCGCGCGCAGGATCAGCCCGGCGCGGCTGTACTTGAGCACCCACCAGATCAGCCCCACCAGCGCGAGGCCCAGATAAACCATCAGGTCATGCGAAAAGAGCACCCGCCCCAGGAACGGAATATCGCCGAGCAGGGGGATATCCAGCTTGGCCACGGGCGGCGGCTTGATCCCGACATAGCCCTGCCCCAGCAGCGACGACAGCCCGAGACCAAAGAGCGTCAGCGCCAGACCGCTCGCCACCTGATTGGCGAGGGCAAATTGCGTGAGCAGCGCAAAAAGCAGCGCCAGCACCGCGCCGCCCCCCGCGGCCGCGACAAAACCCAAAACAGGCGAGCCGGAATTGACGGCCACGGCAAAGCCGCAGATCGCCCCGGTGATCATCATCCCCTCGACCCCGAGGTTGAGCACGCCCGCGCGCTCCACCACCAACTCTCCCAATGCGGCGAGCAGGATCGGCGTTGCCGCGACCATCAACGAGGCGAGCAGCAGTTCGGGGCTGATCGAGGTAAGTTCCATCATTGCCTATACCGCCATTTGGACGAATTCACCGATGAGACTGGAAAAATCGCGTTGCAGGTGCAACAGCGACAGGGCCATGCCTAATGGCACCGATCGACTCTTCAACCAATCAAGCGATATCGAGAGCCGCAGCGTGGCATCGCTTCGCGCACGGGAGAGCAAATCGCGAAGGATCAGGAGGATCAAGGGAAGGCAGACCAATAGCGAAATGGGCCAAATTGGGATTTGACAGTCTTTGAGACAATCTGACAGAAAAGCGGCCCCGAACAATACCGCGTAGAAGGCGAGCACGCCCAAAGCGATGCCCAGGATTAACCCAGCCATAAGGGTGATCATCTGCATCATGCCACCTCCCTGGCGGCAAACCGGATGCGGTAATTTGTCAGCACATCCACCGCCAGCAGGAAAAACAGCAGCATGCCCTGGAAAAGCTGAATCGCGGCGGCAGGCAGCCCCATGTTGGATTGCGCGATCTCGCCGCCGATATAGGTCAGCGCCATCAGCAGACCAGCCAGCAGGATGCCCAAGGGATGCAACCGGCCCAGAAAGGCCACGATGATCGCGGTAAACCCGTAGCCCACGTTGAAATCTATGCTCACCTGGCCTGCGGGGCCGGACACCTCGAACATCCCCGCCAGACCCGCCAGCGCCCCGGCGGTGCCAAGACAGACCAGTACCAGCCGCGCTGGGCGCACCCCGGCGAAACGTGCGGCGCGCGGGGCTTGGCCGGTCAGGCGGATGTGATAACCCAGCGAATGCCGCGTCAGCAGCACATAGGCAAAGATCACCGCGATAAACGCCGCCACCACGCCCCAATGCATGCCGGTGCCAGTGATCAGTTCGGCGTTATGGGCGCTGTCGTATTGCCGCAGGTTGCGCGATCCGGGAAAGCCCATGCCGTCGGGGTTCTTCATCGGGCCAAGCGCCATGGCGGCCAGCAACTGCTCGGCCACATAAACCAGCATCAGCGAGACAAGGATTTCATTGGTGCCGAAACGCAGCTTTAACACCGCCGGGATCATCGCCCAGACCCAGCCGCCAAGCGCCCCGGCCAGCACCATCAGCGGAAAGATCAGCACGCTCTCGGCAGGGTAGAACGCCAACCCCACCCCCGCGCCGGTCAGCGCACCGACGATATACTGCCCCTCGGCCCCGATATTCCAGATCCCGGCCCGAAACCCGAGGCTGAGACCGATGGCGATCAGGATCAGCGGCGCGCCCTTGATCAAAAGCTGCGGGCGGTAATAGAACGCGAACTCGCCAAAGAGCGGCTGCCAGAAGATCGTGGCGATCGCCTCGACCGGATCCTTGCCAAGTGCCGCGAAAAGCGCGCCCCCCGCCAGCATGGTGATCACCACCGCCAGAAGCGGCGTCACCCATGTCCAGAGCCGCGAGGGCTGCGGGCGCTTCTCCAGCTTCAGCATCGCGCGCCCCCGGATTTCTTTATGGCAAAAATACTCAAATCCGACGTCTCAGACATGCGCCACCTCCATGCCATGCGCGCCACCCATCATCAGGCCGATCTCTTCGACGCCGAGGTCCTGCGCAGGCCGGATCTCCGACAGTCGCCCCTCGTTCAGCGCGCCGAACCGATCGGAGATTTCCATCAATTCGTCCAGATCCTGGCTGATGCAGAGGATCGCCGCCCCATGCGCCGTCAGATCGAGCAGCGCCTGCCGGATCGCGGCGGCGGCGGCGGCATCGACGCCCCAGGTCGGCTGATTGACAACCAGCACGCGTGGCCGTTGCAGCACCTCGCGCCCGATCACGAATTTCTGCAGGTTGCCGCCCGACAGCGCCCGCGCCGCCACCTCCGGACCCGGCGTGCGCACATCGAACCGCTCGATGATGGCACGCGCGAACGCCCGCGCCGCACCCCAGCGAATGAAGCCGCGCGCGGTCAGCCCCTCGCGCTGCGCACCCGTCAGAAACGCGTTTTCCGTCAGGCTCATATCCGGGGCGGCGGCATGGCCCAGCCGTTCCTCGGGCGCGGCCAGCAGGCCCAACCCGCGCCGCGCGGTCGGACCCAGCCGCCCGATGGGTGTGCCATCGAGCCGGATCGCCTCGGCGTCACACAAAATCTCGCCTGACAGCACCGACAGCAACTCGTCCTGCCCGTTGCCCGCCACCCCGCCAAGACCCAGGATTTCACCGGCCTGCAGCGTCAAGTGAATATCTCTCAGCGCGGTGCCGAAGGCCGAGGGCGAGGCGACCGAGAGCCCGGTGATCTCAAGCGACACCTCCCCCGGGGCGCGCGGCGCGCGTTCCGGCGCGGCAAAGCTCGACCCGACCATCATCTCGGCCATCGCGCGTGCCGAGGTCTCGCGCGGCAGGCAGGTGCCGACATTCTTCCCCTGCCGCAGGATCGTCGCCTGATCACACAGGCTGCGGATCTCCTCCAGCTTGTGCGAGATATAGAGGATCGCCACCCCCTCGCCGCTCAGCTTGCGCAGGGTTTGGAACAGGATCGCCACCTCCTGCGGGGTCAGCACGCTCGTCGGCTCATCCATGATCAACAGGCGCGGATCCTGCAACAGGCAGCGGATGATCTCGACCCGCTGTCGCTCGCCCGCCGAAAGATCGCCGACGATGCGCCCGGGATCGAGCGGCAGGCCATAGGTCTCCGAGACATCCCTTATCCGGGTGGCAAGGTCGCGCAGGCGCGGCGGCTCTTCCATGCCGAGTGCCACGTTTTCGGCGACGCTCATCGCCTCGAAGAGCGAGAAATGCTGAAACACCATCGCCACGCCTGCCTTACGCGCCGCATGCGGATCGGGCGGGGCGTAGGGCGCGCCATGCAGGGTCATTGCGCCGCTGTCGGGTTTCACCAGGCCATAGATCATCTTGACCAGCGTCGATTTTCCCGCGCCGTTCTCACCCAGAAGCGCATGCACCTCGCCCTCCATGATATCGAAGGACACGGCGTCATTGGCGACGACACCGGGATAGGCCTTGGTCAGGCCCGAGATACTGAGCAGCGGCGTCGTCACGCGGTTGTCCCCTGATGGCGGGCGGCGGGTGCTTGTCGCTTCTTCAGTAACGCAGTCGCGGTGCCGACGGCAATGGCCTGCGGATGTTTACCAAGGTTCGGGTCGCCAATCGGACAGTCGATGCGCGCGATTTCGGCAGGGGCATGGCCAAGGGCCACCAGCCGCTTGCGGAACCGCGCCCATTTCGTGGCCGATCCGATCAGCCCGCAAGTGACAAATTCATGCCGCAAGAGCGCATGACAAAGCGCTAGGTCAAGCTCATGCGAATAGGTGACGATCAGATGATGCGCGTCGCGCGGGGCATGCACGACAAGCGCGGGCAGGTTGGGCGCGGGCCAGACCGTGACATCGTCCGGCACCACAGCCGGAAACCGCGCCGCGCCGGTATCGGCCCAGGTGACGCGGAAATCGGGCAGCGGGGCGAATGTGGCGGCAAGCGCGCGGCCGACATGCCCCGCCCCCCAGATCCAGAGGGGCGCGGCGTGCGGGTGCACAGGCTCGACCATCCAGCCCTCGACCAGCGTCGGCGCGGGCAACGCGCCCCGGTCCCGCGCTCGCGCCAGCATGCGCCGCACCGCGAGCGGAGGCGCATCGCCGCCCGTGACAGGGCGCGCGATCACGTCACGCCGCTCCAGCCCGGCCACGCGCGCGGCATCATAGACCTCGCTCACCACCTCGACCGCGCCGCCGCAGCATTGCCCCATATCCGGGCCGAGCGCGTGGCGGCTCAGGCGGGTGGGCTGCTCCTGCGCCCGTGCCGCGCCCGCCAGTTCATATTCCAGCGTCCCGCCGCCCACGGTGCCCGATTGGCCACCCTGCCAGACGAGCATCGCCGCCCCCACCTCTCGCGGGACCGAGCCATGGGTGGCCGCAATCACCACCCGGCTCACCCGGCCATGCCGCAACACCGCTGCACGCAAGGCATCCAGATCGAAACTCATGCGCGCATCCTCTCGATGGCTTGCAAGAGTCGCTCCGGCGTGGCGGGCGCGTCAAGTGCCGGATAGCGCGTGCCGCAGGACGCCACCGCATCCGACAACGCCAGGAAGGCTGAGATGCCCAGCATGAAGGGCGGTTCGCCCACGGCCTTGGAACGATAGATCGTCTCCTCGCGGTTCTGTACGTCCCAGAGCGCGACATTGAGCACCTCGGGCCGGTCCGAACAGGCCGGTATCTTGTAGGTCGAGGGCGCATGGGTGCGCAGCCGCCCGGCGTTGTCCCAGATCAATTCCTCCACCGTCAGCCAGCCCGCGCCCTGCACGTAACCGCCCTCGATCTGCCCGATATCAAGTGCGGGGTTCAGCGAGGTGCCGCAATCATGCACGATATCGGCACGCAGGATGCGGTTCTCGCCGGTCAGCGTATCGAGCACGACCTCGGTCACCGCCGCGCCATAGGCGAAATAGTAGAACGGGCGGCCCTGCCCCCTGATCCGGTCCCAGGCCAGCTTGGGCGTCTTGTAATACCCGGTCGAAGACAGGCTGACGCGATGCTCATGGCACAGCCGCGCGGCCTGCGCGAAACTGAGCTGTTGCGCGCCCACGCGCACGGTGCCGCCTTCGAAGCTCACGGCCTCGGGCATCTCCTGATGATACTGCGCCAGGAATTCCGCCATCCGTTGCCGTATGGTGTCACAAGCGACCTGCACCGCCATACCGTTGAGATCGCTGCCCGAACTTGCGGCGGTGGCGGAGGTATTGGGCACCTTGCCGGTATCGGTGGCGGTGATGCGCACCGTCTCCAGCGGCAGGCCGAACCGCGCGGCAGCCACCTGCGCCACCTTCTGAAACAGGCCCTGCCCCATCTCGGTGCCACCGTGATTGATCTGCACCGAGCCGTCCTGATAGACATGCACCAATGCGCCTGCCTGGTTGAGATGGCTGAGCGTGAAGGAAATCCCGAACTTCACCGGGCTGAGCGCGATGCCCTTCCTGAGCACCGGGTTGCGCGCGTTCCACTGCGCCACTGCCGCGCGCCGGGCGTGATAGCCGGATGTCTCGACCAGCGCCTCGGTCATCTCGTGCAGGATGAAATCCTCCACCTCCTGCCCATAGGGCGTGCACTGTTTCTTTTTGGCTGAAATACTCTCGGGGGGGCGCGAAGCGCGGGGGGCAGACAGCCCCCCTCCATCCGCTGCCGTATAGTAATTGCGTCGCCGCACCGTGACCGGGTCAAGCCCCAACGCGTGTGCCACGTGGTCCATCACCCGCTCGATCCCCAGCATCCCCTGCGGCCCGCCAAAGCCGCGAAACGCCGTGGCCGAGGCGGTGTTGGTGCGTAGCCGGTGGCTCTCGATCCGCGCCGTTGGCAGATGATAGGCGTTGTCGGCATGCAGCATGGCGCGGTCGGCCACGGGCAGCGACAGGTCCTGGCTCCAGCCGCAATCTGCGTAGTGGACGAATTCCACACCCGTGAGCCGACCCTCGTCGTCAAAGCCCGCGCGATAAGTGATGCGGAACGCGTGCCGCTTGCCGGTGATAACCATGTCGTCGTCGCGGTCGTAGCGCATCTTGCAGGGCCGCCCCGTGACCATCGCCGCCACGGCACTGGCGACAGCCAGCGCATTGGCCTGGCTTTCCTTGCCGCCAAACCCGCCCCCCATGCGCCGGGTCTCGACCCGCACGGCATGCATCGGCCGCCCGATGGCATCGGCGACCTTGTGCTGCACTTCGGTGGGATGCTGGGTCGAGGCATGGATGACCATGTCGCCGCCCTCCTGCGGCAGGGCAAGCGCGGCCTGGCCTTCGAGGTAGAAATGCTCCTGCCCGCCCATCTCGATCCGGCCTTCGACCCGATGCGGCGCGGTGGCGATGGCGGCTGTGGCATCGCCTTTGGCGTAGATGCGCGGCCCTTCCTCGAAACGGCTATCGGCGGCGAGAGCGTCGTCGATGGTGAAGATCGGCGCGATCTCTTCACAAGAAAGCTTGCCGCGCCTTGCGGCGCGGCGCGCGGCAAGGTGGCTGTCGGCGATCACCAGAAACAGCGGCTGGCCGTGGTAGTGCACGTCGCCGGTGCAAAGCAGCGGCTCATCGTGCGCCGAGGGAGAGCAGTCGGCGTCATGCGGCAGATCATCGGCAGTCAGCACCGCCACGACACCGGCGCTGGCGCGCACGGCTGCAAGGTCCATCTCTGTCACCCGCCCGCAGGCGACATCGCTCAGGCCGAAGGCCAGGTGCAGCGTGTCGCGCGGCGTGGGGATATCGTCGACATAGCGCGCCGTGCCCGTCACATGCAGGCGGGCGGCGTCATGCGGCAGCGGTTTGGCGATGCTCATGCCCGCACCTCCAGCGCCGATATGGCTGTGCCCTGATCTTCAAGAAAATAGCGCCGCAGCAGGTTACGCGCGACGCGCAGGCGATACCTGGCAGAGGCGCGCATGTCCGAAAGCGGTGCGAAATCCTGATCCCAGGCGCTCTGCGCGGCGTCAATGGTGGCCTCGGTCCAGGGCCGGCCGATCAATGCCGCCTCGACATGGGCGGCGCGTTTGGGAACGCCCGCCATACCGCCGAACGCGATGCGCGCGGCGCGGACATGGCCCGCCTCGACGGTGATGTTGAAACAGCCGAGGACCGCCGAGATGTCCTGATCGAACCGTTTGGAGATCTTGTAGCAGCGCAGCCGGTCTGGCTGGCGCGGCAGGCTTATCGCCTCGACGAACTCGCCGGCGGCCCGGTCCTGTTTGCCGTAGTCCAGAAAGAAATCCTCCAGCGGCATCGCACGCCGGGTGTCACCATGGCGCAGGTGCAGCGTGGCCCCAAGGGCGATGAGCGCGGGCGCGTTGTCGCCGATGGGCGAGCCATTGGCGATATTGCCCCCCAGCGTCGCCGCCGCCCGCACCTGTTCAGAGCCGTAGCGCCGCAGCATCGCGGCATAGGAAGGGTGATGCGGTGCGATCACGTGCATCAACCGGGCGATGGTCAGCCCGGCACCAAGCTGGATATCGGTATCGTTGATGTCCACTGCTTGCAGGTCGGTGCAGGCATTGAGAAAAATCGGCATCTCCAGATCGCGCAGTTGCTTGGTCACCCACAGCCCCACATCCGTCGCCCCGGCGATCAGCGTGGCCTGCGGGTGTGCCGCGTAAAGCCGTGCCAGGTCATCCGTGCTTCCTGGGTGCAGCGACACAGGGGGGCTTTGGGCCCCCCGCCCTTCGGCCCCCCCCGAGAGTATTTCTGCCAAAAAGAAACCGGGATCGTCCTGCATCCAGTCAGGCACCGGCGCAGTCTCGGCGGCGCGGGCGGCGCGCAGGATGGGGGCATAGCCGGTGCAGCGACAGAGATTGCCGGCAAGCGCGCGGTCGTAATCGGTCTCGCCATTCATGTGCGCACAGGCCATCGAGGCGATGAAGCCCGGCGTGCAGAAGCCGCATTGCGATCCGTGATGGTCGATCATCGCCTGTTGCACCGGGTGCAGTCCGCCGTCCGGTCCGCCTATCCCTTCGACGGTGCGCACGGCCTTGCCCTGCAATTGCGGCAGCAAGAGAATGCAGGCGTTGAGCGGGCGCGCGCCGGTCTCGTCGCTGACGATCACCGTGCAGGCGCCGCAATCGCCCTCGTTGCAGCCCTCCTTGGTGCCGGTCAGGCCGCGTGTTTCGCGCAGCCAGTCAAGCAGGGTCGTGGTCGGGGGAAGGCCCCCCGCATCCACGCACTCTCCGTTCAGAAGAAACGTGAGGGTCATGTTCGGTGCCTGCCGCCTTACCGAATACCTGCCCGTGATGTGCCTGACCTTCGATGCGGCGTAGAAGGCGGCGGGCCTGTCCTGTCGGTCTTCGATGAAAACGGTCAAAGGGACGTTTGGCAAGTCTTTTGTTTCGCGTGCGCCCTCAGTAAGGTTGCCTTCATGAGCGCCAATCCCCGATTCATTCACCTGCGTGTCCACACCGAATATTCCCTGCTTGAAGGGGCGGTGCGGCTCAAGAAACTGCCCGACCTGTGCGAGGCGGCGGGCATGCCCGCCGTGGCCGTCACCGACACGGGCAACATGTTCGCAGCCCTTGAGTTTTCCGTATCTGCGCAGGCTGCGGGCGTGCAGCCGATCATGGGCTGTCAGGTGGATCTCGAATATGTCACCACCAGCCCCGGAGAGCGGTTCAAGCCGCCCGCACCCGTGGTCCTGCTGGCGCAGAACGAGCGTGGCTACGAGAACCTGATGAAGCTCAATTCCTGCCTCTACCTGCGCGGCGACGGGCAGGTGGCGCATGTCACGCTGGAGGAGCTGGCCACCCATGCCGAGGGCGTGATCTGCCTGACCGGCGGGCCGGACGGCCCGGTGGGGCGGCTCTTGCAGGGCGGGCAGCGCCCGGCGGCGGAGGCACTCATGCAGCGGCTGGCGGCGGATTTTGGCGATCGGCTCTATGTCGAGTTGCAGCGCCATCCCGGCGAGGGCGGCGCGCCAGACGCCGAGCGGCTGACCGAGCGCGGCCTGATCGAAATGGCCTATGCGATGAACCTGCCGCTGGTGGCGACCAACGATGTCTATTTCCCCAAATCCGACATGTACGAGGCGCATGATGCGCTCCTCTGCGTGGCCGACGGGGCCTATGTCGATCAGAGCGAGCCGCGACGCCGCCTGACCCCGCAGCATTATTTCAAGTCGCAGGAGGAGATGGCCGCGCTTTTTGCCGATCTGCCCGAGGCGTTGGACAACACCGTCGAGATCGCCAAACGCTGCGCCTTCGGTTGCTACCGGCGCGACCCGATCCTGCCGCGTTTCGCCGATGACGAGGTCGACGAATTGCGCCGTCAGGCGCGTGCCGGGCTTGCGGGGCGGCTTGCCGTTATCCCCCATGCCGCCCCGGTCGAGGAATATGAAAAGCGGCTGGAATTCGAGCTTGGCATCATCGAGGGCATGGGCTTTCCCGGCTATTTCCTGATCGTCGCCGATTTCATCAAATGGGCCAAGGACCAGGATATTCCGGTGGGTCCGGGGCGGGGCTCGGGCGCGGGCAGTCTTGTCGCCTATGCGCTGACCATTACCGATCTCGACCCGCTGCGCTATTCGCTGCTGTTCGAGCGGTTTCTCAACCCCGAGCGGGTGTCGATGCCCGATTTCGATATCGACTTCTGCATGGATCGCCGCGAGGAGGTGATTCAATATGTGCAGGAAAAATACGGCCGTGACCGGGTCGGGCAGATCATCACCTTCGGCGCACTGCTCTCCAAGGCTGCGGTGCGCGATATCGGGCGAGTGCTGCAAATGCCCTATGGGCAGGTGGATCGCCTCTCGAAGATGATCCCGGTCGAGGGCGTCAAGCCGGTCAGCATCTCGCAGGCGCTGATACAGGAGGAGCGGCTGCGCGAGGCCGCAAAATCCGAAGAGGTGGTGGACCGGCTGCTGAATTACGGCATGAAGGTCGAAGGGTTGCTGCGCAACGCCTCGACCCATGCCGCCGGGGTGGTGATCGGCGACCGGCCATTGGATGAGTTGGTGCCGCTCTATCAGGATCCGCGCTCCGACATGCCCGCTACGCAGTTCAACATGAAATGGGTGGAACAGGCGGGGCTGGTGAAGTTCGACTTTCTCGGCCTCAAGACCCTGACCGTGATCCAGAACGCGATAGAGCAGATCCACAACGAGGGGCGCGACCTGCACATCGCCGCCGATGGCAGCACCATCTACGAGCCCTTCCCCGGGGCCGAGAACGATATCGGGCAGATCCCGCTCGACGACGAAAAGACCTATGAGCTTTACGCCCGAGCCCGCACCGTCGCCGTGTTCCAGGTGGAAAGTTCCGGCATGATGGATGCGCTCAAGCGGATGAAACCCACTTGTATCGAGGATATCGTCGCACTTGTCGCGCTCTACCGGCCCGGCCCGATGGAGAACATCCCCAAATACTGCGAGGTCAAGAACGGGCTGAGCGAACGCGATAGCCTGCACGCTTCGGTCGACCATATCCTCGACGAGACGCAGGGCATCATCGTCTATCAGGAACAGGTGATGCAGATCGCGCAGGAGATGGCGGGTTACTCCTTAGGCGGTGCCGACCTGTTGCGCCGCGCCATGGGCAAGAAGATCCAGGCCGCGATGGATGCCGAACGGCCAAAGTTCATCGCCGGGGCCAAGGCCAACGGCGTTGACGATGCCAAGGCGCTCGAGGTCTGGAACCTGCTCGACAAGTTCGCCAATTACGGTTTCAACAAATCGCACGCCGCCGCCTATGCGGTGGTCAGCTATCAGACCGCGTGGCTCAAGGCCAATCACCCGGTGGAGTTCATGGCCGGTGTGATGAATTGCGATATCCACCTCACCGACAAGCTCGCCGTCTATTTCCAGGAGGTGAAGAAGGGGCTGCGCCTGAACTGGGCCGCGCCTTGCGTGAACCGATCTCAGGCCATGTTCGTGGTGCGGCAGGGCGTGTTGCATTATGCGCTCGGCGCGCTCAAGAACGTGGGCGTCGAGGCGATGAAACTGATCGTGGAAGGGCGCGGCGACAAACCCTTTGCCACTCTCTATGACATGGCGCGGCGGGTGGATTTCAAGCGCATTGGCAAGCGGCCGCTGGAAATGCTGGCGCGCGCGGGCGGGTTTGACGCGCTCGACCGCAACCGCCGCCGGGTGTTCGAGAGCATCGAGGCGCTGATGGGCTATTCCGCCGCGATCCATGAGCAGAAGAATTCGACGCAGGTCTCGCTTTTCGGCGATGCCGGTGAGGATCTGCCCGAACCGCGCCTTGTCCCGGTCGAGGATTGGCTGCCCGCCGAACGGCTGACCGAGGAGTTCAAGGCCGTGGGTTTTTACCTCTCGGGTCACCCGCTTGATGATTACATGACGGTGCTCAAGCGGCAGGAGGTCAGGACGCTCGACGAGGTGACCGCCCGCGCCGAACAGGGGCCGTTCCTGGCCAAGATGGCAGGGGTCGTCGCCGGGCGGCAAGAACGTAAATCGGCGCGCGGCAACCGCTTTGCCTTTGCGCAGCTTTCCGACACCACGGGCGGCTACGAGGTCACGATCTTTTCCGATGTGCTGGAGAAAGCCCGTGATTTTCTGGAAACCGGCGCGCAGGTGGTCATCACCGCCGAGGCCACGATGGAGAGCGATCAGTTGAAATTGCTCTGCCGCTCGGTGCAGCCCATCGACGGGATGGTCGCAGATGCCGGGGCCATCGGCCTGCGGATCTTTGTCGATCAACCGGGGGTGATCGGATCGGTCGCGACGGTGCTGGAGGGGGCGGCCAAAGCCGCCCGCGGTGGCGCGCCGGGGCCGATCCATTTCCGCCTCATGGGCGAGGGGCTACCCGGCGAGGTCGAGATCGACAGTGGCGTGGAATATCCCGTCACCCCCCAGATCAAGGGCGCGATCAAGAGCCTGAGCGGGGTTGTGATGGTGGAAGAGATCTGAACCCTTCCTGACGTCATCCCGGGCTTGATCCGGGATCTCCGAGCCGCAAAAGCCCCCGGATCAAGTCCGGGGAGACACGGGCCTTCACAGACCCCCTGTCAGTAATGCGGCGGGCGCTCGTCACCGAGGTAAACACTGCCTTCGTTCTCGTCCCGCCGGGCAGCCTCACGCTCCAGCAGCATGTGCACACGCCCGCGCAGCCAGTCGATCTCGCGGTCCTGCCGCGCGATGACATCCGACAGGTCATCGACGCTGCGCATGAGATGGGCGATTTTCTCTTCCAGATCGGTCATGGCATCGCCTTACGCGCAGGTGCGCGCGCGGTCAATCATCGGGCAATCATTCGGGCCCGCCTTGCCCCCGCGCGGCCCTTCGGCTAGACCGCGCCACGACAGCCGCCGCAAGGACGACACCCATGGCCAAGCCCAAGAAACAGCCCCGCCCCAAGGCCGAAACGCCCAAGGGGTTCCGTGATTATTTCGGCGCGGACGTGACCGAGCGCGCCGCGATGCTGAACGCCATCGCCGGGGTCTATCATCGCTACGGGTTCGACGCGTTGGAGAGCAGCGCGGTGGAGACGGTCGAGGCCTTGGGCAAGTTCCTGCCCGACGTGGACCGGCCCAATGAGGGCGTCTTTGCCTGGCAGGACGAGGACGAGAAATGGCTGGCGCTGCGCTATGATCTGACCGCGCCCTTGGCCCGCGTCTACGCCCAGCACCGCAACGATCTGCCAACGCCCTACCGCCGCTACGCAATGGGGCCGGTCTGGCGCAACGAAAAGCCAGGGCCGGGCCGGTTTCGGCAGTTCTATCAATGCGATGCGGATACGGTGGGCACAGCGTCTATGGCGGCGGATGCCGAGATCTGCGCCATGCTGGCCGATGCGCTGGAAGAGGTGGGTATCCCCCGCGGTGATTACGTGGTGCGGGTGAATAACCGGAAGGTTTTGAATGGGGTTTTGGAGGCAACGGGCGTCTCGGACCCCGAGCAACAGGCCGCCGTGCTTCGCACCATCGACAAGTTCGACAAGGTGGGCGAGGCGGGCGTGCGTGAGTTGCTGGGCAAAGGGCGGCTTGATGCCTCTGGGGCCTATATCGACGGTGTTGGTCTGAGCGACGATCAGGCCGCGCCGGTGCTGGCCTTCCTGACCTCCAAGGGTGACGACGCCGACAGCACGCTGTCCAACCTCCACAAAGCGGTTGGGTCTTCGGAAATGGGCATGCAGGGGGTGGACGAACTCGAAGAGATCGCCACGCTTCTAGAGGCCCAAGGCTACGGCCCCGACCGCATCGTCATCGACCCTTCGGTCGTGCGCGGGCTTGGCTACTATACCGGCCCGGTCTTCGAGGCGGAACTGACCTTTGAAATCCTTGATGAAAAAGGCCGCCCCCGGCAATTCGGCAGCGTCGCAGGCGGGGGCCGTTATGACGATCTCGTGGCGCGCTTCACCGGGCAGCAGGTGCCGGCCGTGGGCGTCTCCATCGGCGTTGATCGCCTTCTCGCCGCCCTGCGCGAAAAGGGCCGAACGGGGGGCGAGGCGCAGGGGCCCGTGGTCGTCACCGTGATGGATCGCGACCGCATGGCCGATTATCAGGCGATGGTCGGCGAGTTGCGGGCTGCAGGTATCCGCGCCGAGGTCTATCTCGGCAATCCCAAGAATTTCGGCAACCAGATGAAATATGCCGACCGGCGCGGCAGCCCGGTGGCGATCATCGAGGGCGGCGACGAAAAGGCGCGCGGCGTGGTGCAGATCAAGGACCTGATCCTTGGCGCGCAGATCGCCGCGAATGCGACGCTGGAAGAATGGAAGGAACGGCCCAGTCAAGTCGAGGTGCAGCGCGACCAACTTGTTGAAAAGGTGCGCGAAATCTTGTCGAGGCAAAGCTGATGCCGGACCGTGCCGCGACCCTGGCCGAGGCCGCGCGCCTGCGCGGCCTCTTTGAGGCGGCGGGCGCGCAGCCGGTTGAAACCTCTATACTGCAACCCGCCGAAGTGCTGCTCGACCTTTACGGCGAGGATATCCGCGCGCGGGCCTATGTGACCTCGGACGCGCTGCGCGGCGAGCAGATGCTGCGCCCGGATTTCACCGTGCCGGTGGTGCAGATGCATATGGAACACGGCGCGGAACCGGCGCGCTACACCTATTCCGGCGAGGTGTTCCGCCGTCAGGAAGAGGATGCCACCCGCGCCAATGAATTCACGCAAGTGGGCTTCGAAATTTTTGAGCGCGCTGCACCCGAGGCGGCGGATGCCGAGGTGTTCTCAATGTTTTTCGATATCCTGCGCCCGCTTGGCCTGCGCGCGGCGACGGGCGATATCGGTATCCTGATGGCGGCGGTCGAGGGGCTTCGCACGAGTACGCGGCGCAAGGCGGCGCTCCGGCGGCATATCTGGCGACCCCGGCGGTTTCGCGCCCTGATCGACCGGTTTTCGGGCAAATCCCCGGTGCCGGAACAGCGCGCAGCACTGCTGGCTGCGGCTGACCCGATGGCTGGGGCCGAACCGATGATCGGGATGCGCGGCCCGGATGAAATATCAGAACGGATCAACGCGTTGCGCGAGGATGCCAAAACCGCGCCAATCTCTGCCGCCGAGGTCGAACTGCTCGACGCGGTGCTGGCAGTCCGAGAGACGAGCGACAACGCGCTGGAACGGCTGCGCGACATCGCCGTGGACCTGCCCGCGATCCAAGCCGCGGTGGACCGGTTGGCGCGGCGTCTGGAGGCGTTGCAGGCGCGTGGGCTGGACGTCACCAAGCTAGATTTCGAGGCCAGTTACGGGCGGACTCAGATGGAATATTACGACGGCTTCGTCTTTGGTTTCCATGCGGAAAATCGCCCCGACCTGCCCCCCGTCGCGACTGGCGGGCGCTATGACGCGCTGACCCGGCAACTGGGGCGGGGGCGCGAAATTCCGGCCGTGGGCGGGGTCATCCGCCCCGGTCTGGCGCTGAGCCTCGGGGGTGCGACATGACCCTGAAACTCGGCGTGCCGTCCAAGGGGCGGCTGATGGAAAAGACCTTCGACTGGTTCGGCAAGCACGGCGTTGAGCTGGGCCGCGCAGGATCGGAGCGCGAATATGCGGGTTTCGTGCAAGGCATTGACAACGTGGATCTTATCCTGCTGTCCGCTGGGGAAATCGCGCGCGAACTGGCCGCCGGGCGCATTCATCTGGGCGTGACCGGCACCGATCTGGTGCGCGAAAAGCTGGGCCAATGGGAAAATCAGGTCGGCGAACTGGCCGAACTGGGCTTTGGGCAGGCCGACCTGGTGCTGGCGGTGCCGCGCTGTTGGGTCGATGTCAGCCATCTCGACGACCTTGACGCCGCCGCCGCCGCGTTCCGGCTGAAACACGGGTTTCGCTTGCGCATTGCCACCAAATATCACCGCCTCGTGCGCGATTTCCTGCGTGAGAACGGGGTCGCGGATTATCAACTGGTCGACAGTCAGGGCGCAACCGAGGGCACCGTCAAGAATGAAACCGCCGAAGCGATTGCCGATATCACCTCAACCGGCGATACACTCCGCGCCAACCATTTGAAAATATTGGACGATGGGCTCATCCTGAAGTCTCAGGCAACGCTTTTCAAATCACGCGTGGCTACGATGGAGGATGCCGACCGGCACACGCTGCGGACGCTCAAGGACCGGCTGCATCTGGACTGAGAGTCAGTCGCGAATTGTCGCGTTCAGCGGCTGGCTGTCTCATGCGCGAATAGCACACAAAAAGGGCGGCCCCGGCGGGCCGCCCCCTGCATTACGTCAACCACGATCAGAAGCGGAACAGCGCCCGCGCCTGAACGGTCGTCGCATCGATATCCGTGCCGGAATTGTTGAAGCCGTCGAACTCGTGATACAGCGCCTCTGCACCAACCGAGAACTGCTCGGTTATCATGTGCTCATAGCCACCACCGACAAACCAGCCGTCATCGGTGCCTGCCGTTTCGGTATTGGCGAGGGCGTAGCCACCCGTACCGTAGAGCAGGCCCTGACCGATTTTGTAACCCGCGCGTGCCTTTGCGCGGAACACTTCCTCGAGCGCATTGGCCGCACCGGCGTCGATATCAGCGAAGTCGTAATCGAGCCCGCCGCCAACGACCCATTGACCGAAATCGTAGTCATAGCCGCCGGTGAAACCGCCAATGATATCCTCATCGGAACCCGAGGTGTTGGTATCGACAGACCCAAAGCCGAATTGCCCACCGCCATAGAAGCCGGTCCAGTTCGGCGAGGTCGGCGCGGCGGGCGCGGGGGCTGGAGTGTTGATCACTGGCTCGGGTGCTGGTTCCGAAACATTGCCAGCAAAGGCAGGCGCAGTTGCAAGGGCGGTTGCAGTCGCAAGTGCTGAGATTGTCTTGAGCATCTTCTTGTCCTTTCCAGATCTGTCACGTCCCTGATGGAACGATCAAGTTACGGTCATTGCCGCTGGGACGCATATGGCCTCTGCGCCCACGGCATCAAGGGGCAACGGCTTGATGCAAGGTCACGATACTTTGAGTGGCAGAAAATCACCGAAATCAAAGGAGAAACCGGCGGATTTCCGCAGGACAGGCGTGGCAAGACACAGCCTATGGTTGTCCCTTGATTGATGGTGTCGAAACGCAAAGGCGGGCGCGCTGGAGGACGCGCCCGCCCCGTTTGCCGCGGTATCACCCGCCGTCAGAAACGGTAGATGGCGCGGACCTGAATGGTGGTCGTGTCGATGTCGGTGCCGGAATTGTTGAAGCTGTCGAACTCGTGATAGAGCGCCTCGGCGCCAACCGAGAACTGATCGCTGACCATGTATTCATAGCCACCGCCGATGAACCAGCCATCGTCGGTGCCTGCGGTCTCGGTATTGGCGACGGCATAGCCGCCGGTGCCATAGAGCAGCCCGCGCCCGATCTTGTAACCGCCGCGCGCCTTGACGCGAAAAATCTCTTCCAGAGAATTGTTGGGGCCCGCGTCGATATCGGCGAAGTCGTAATCGAGCCCGCCACCGAGCACCCATTGGCCAAAATCGTGATCATAACCCAGGGTGAAGCCGCCGATGATATCCGTGTTCGAGTCGGAGCGGTTGGTATCGGCGATGCCGATCCCCGCCTGCACACCGCCATAAAAACCGGTCCAGTCGACGATGCCGCCGAACGGCGGACGGCTCTGGGATGAGAGGGTGGAGGTGCGGCTCTCGCCCGGCGCGTCGAAGCTCAATTCCGGGCTATTGGGGATAAGCGGGGGAAGCGCGCTACCGCTCTCGGCAAAGACCGGGCTGGCGAAAAGAAGCGCCGTTGAGGTGGCGGCAAGAAGTCGGATTTTGGTGCGCATCTGTCTGGTCCTTTTGAGTTTTTCTCTGGAACCAAGATCGGGGCGGATGCTGTCTGGCGCAATGAACGAAGCGGTCGCGCAGCGTCAAGATGGGGTGAGGCGCGCGTGTGCAGCAGCCGTTGCTGTCAGCCTTTCATCAGCGCAGGCAACTCGCCGGTGAGCCCCGCCGCCTCGCGGATAAAGCCCCGGCGCAGAGCGGGCAATTGGCCCAGTGCCCCCATGCCGAGATCGCGCGCGGCGCGCAAGAACGCGTTGTCGTTGGAGAAAAGCCGGTTGGTGAGATCGGTGGCCATGGCCAGCGTGGCGGTATCAAACCGCCGCCATTGCTGGTATCGGCCAAGCACATCCGCCGCGGCGATATCCTCGCCCCGGCGCGCGGCCTCGGTTATCACCTGCGCCAGTGCCGCTACATCGCGCAGCCCGGCATTGAGCCCCTGCCCCGCGATCGGGTGCATTCCGTGGGCGGCGTCGCCGATCAGCGCGAGGCGGAGGGCCACAAAGCTGTTCGCCACCGTCAGGCTGAGCGGATAGGTGTAGCGCCTGCCGCGCAGCTTGATATCCCCCAGAAAATCACCGAATCGCGGCCGCAGTACCTCCATGAACTCGGCATCCGGCAGCGCGGCGAAGCGCGCGGCGGTGGCGTCTGTCTCGCTCCACACGATAGAGCTGACATTGCCCGGCAGCGGCAGAATGGCCAGCGGGCCGGACGGCATGAAGAATTGATGCGCGATGCCGTGATGCGGCAGGGCATGTTCGATGGCTGCGACAAGCGCAGTCTGGCCATAGCCCCACCCCGTGCGGCTGATACCTGCCCGCACCGCGGTGCCCGAACCCCGCCCGTCGGCCCCGACAAGCAAGCGCCCGGCAAGCGCCTTGCCCGAGGCGAGCGTGACAGAGACGCCGGTCGCACCCATCTCCTGCGCGGTCACCATGTCGTTCGAGACCTGCGCAATCAGCGGCTCCCCGGACATCGCCTCGATCAGCGCCCGGCGCAGGAATCGGTCTTCGAGCATGTGGCCCATCGGCCCTTCCTCGATCTCGGCATGATCGAAATGCAGGAAGAACGGCGACGGACCTTCGCCCGCGCGCCCGTCCGAGACCTTGATCTCCAGCATCGGCTGCGCGTTCTCCGCCACCCGCTCCCAGAGGCCGAGATTGCGCAAAAGTCGCACCGAGGCCAGCGCCAGCGCATAGGCGCGACCATCGAAGGCGGCGTTCTTGCGGGTGGGCTCCGGCAGGGCGTCGATCACCGTAGAGGAAAGCCCCGCCCGCGCGGCGGCGAGCGCCAGTGCCGGGCCGTTCAGCCCTCCGCCGACGATCAGGATATCGCTGTCATGTTCCATGACCTTCAATATGTCCGTGCACGCGGGATTGTCCATGCGCCGCTCTGCCGCTAGCACTGTTTTCAGCATAATGAGAGGGGACGGCACAATGCAGGACTGGCTTAAAATGACGGCGGGCGATCTGGGGCGCGGCATTGGACGTGGCGAAATCGATCCCGAGGCGCTCTGCGATACCTACCTTTCCGCGATCAACGCCCACCCGCTGCGCGACCGCATCTACAGCGTCGTGACCGAGACCCGCGCCCGCGCCGAGGCGGCGGCAGCGGCGGCGCGGGCCAAGGCCGGGCAGCGGTTGGGGCTGCTCGATGGCGTGCCGGTCAGCTGGAAGGATCTTTTCGACAGCGTGGGCGTGGCGACCGAGGCAGGATCGGCGCTGCTCAAGGGCCGCGTGCCCGGGCGCGATGCCGAAGTGCTGCAAAATGGCACGGCGGCGGGGCTCGTGTGCCTCGGCAAGACGCATATGAGCGAATTGGCCTTCTCCGGTCTCGGCCTCAATCCGGTGACTGCGACACCGCCCTGCGTGAACAATGCAGACGCGGTGCCGGGCGGCTCCTCCTCAGGGGCAGCGACGAGCGTGGCCTTCGATCTGGCAGCCTGCGGAATCGGGTCGGATACCGGCGGGTCGGTGCGTATTCCAGCGGCCTGGAATGATCTGGTCGGGCTCAAGACCACCTCGGGTCGGGTTTCGCTGCAAGGGGTGGTGCCGTTATGCCTGCGATTCGACACGGTCGGCCCGCTGGCGCGCTCGGTCGAGGATTGCGCCCTGATGCTGGCCGCCCTCGAAGGCGGCAAGGCGGCGGATTTGCGGGGCGCGTCGCTGGCGGGGATGCGGTTTGCCGCGCTGCAAACGGTGGTGATGGATGATCTGCGCGAAGCCCCCGAGGCGGGCTATGCCGCAGCCTGCGCCCGGCTGCGCGACGCCGGTGCCGTGATTGAGGAAATCGAGGCCCCCGAAGTGGCCGAGGCGATGCCGCTCTCGCCCGCGCTCTTTTCCGGCGAGGCTTACGGGTTGTGGCGCGACGTGATCGAGGCCGACCCCGACAAGATGTTCGCTCCCATCCGCGAGCGGTTCCGGGGCGGCAAGGCAATCTCGGCGGCGGATTACGTGTCGGGCTGGCAGACGCTGGAGCGGCTGCGCGCCACCTGGCAGGCGCGGGTCGCGGGCTATGACGCAGTGCTGATGCCGACCGCCCCGAACCTGCCTCCCGATCATGCCCGGTTGATGGAGGATGAGGACTATTACGTGACCGAGAACCTGTTGACGCTTCGCAACACCCGAGTGGGCAACCTGATGGGTCTCTGCGCCGTGACGCTGCCCACGGGCGTTGCGTCATGTGGGATCATGTTGTGCGGCACGCCGTTTCAGGAGGAGCGTATGCTCCGGGTGGCGAAAGCGGTCGAAGACGTGCTTGTGTCCGCGGATTGAGAGCCAGACCCAAGAAAATTCGCGAATTTTCTTGGGCTTCAGTTTTTTCTGCGAAAAGAATCCGGGGTCGGTGGCTCAGCCAGCCTTGAAATCGGCGGCGATTCGCAATTCGCGCATTGGTCGCACCAACGCGATGCATTCGGCATAGATGGGATGTGCCTTGTAGGCGGCGAGCGCCGCTTCATCGGCAAACTCGCCGTAGACCACAAGATCGACCCGCTCTTGCGTAATCGCATCGCTTTGCAGGTTGCGCCCGACTTCGAAATGGCTGGAATGCGGGATAGCGGCGAGCATCATCAGACCCTCGCAGATGCGATCCACATCCTCGGGATTGGCGGCGGAAAAGAAAACGATATGGCGGATCATGTTCTAGTCTTTCGAACGGGAGGCTTTTTCAGAAAGGCCAGATTTGCCCTGTCGGCGGGCCAGTTCAGCCATCACATCATCTAGCGCGACACCCCGCGATTGCAGCATGACCAGCAGATGAAAAATCACATCCGCCGCCTCTGATGTCAGGCGTGCGCGGTCGCCCTTCACCGCCTCGATGATCGCCTCAACGGCCTCTTCTCCGAATTTTTCGGCGCATTTCTCGGGGCCCTTGGCGAGCAGCTTGGCGGTCCAACTGCTGTCAGGGTCGGCGCTCGCGCGGGCGGCGATGGTGCGGGCGAGATCATCGAGCGTCATGCCGCCACCCGCATCGGAATGCCTGCGGCGGCCATATGCGCCTTGGCCTCGGCAATGGTGTAGGTGCCGAAATGAAAGATCGAGGCTGCGAGCACCGCCGAGGCATGGCCCTCGGTCACGCCCTCGACCAGATGATCGAGCGTGCCGACACCACCGCTCGCGATCACCGGGATGTCCACCGCATCGGCGATGGCGCGGGTGAGGGGCAGGTTGAACCCCGCCTTGGTGCCGTCGCGATCCATCGAGGTGAGCAGGATCTCGCCTGCGCCCTTCTGGGCCACCAGCCGCGCGAAATTCACCGCATCGATGCCGGTGGGTTTGCGTCCGCCATGGGTAAAAATCTCCCATTTTCCGGGGTCGCCCCGGAGAGGCGCGGGGGGGCTGACGGTCTTGGCGTCGATCGCCACCACGATGCACTGACTGCCGAACCGGTCGGCGGCACGGGCCACCACATCCGGGTCGGCCACGGCGGCGGAGTTGAAGCTGACCTTGTCCGCCCCGGCCAGCAGCAACGCGCGCACGTCCTCCGGGCTGCGCACCCCGCCGCCCACTGTCAGCGGGATAAAGCATTGCTCGGCGGTGCGGCGCACCACGTCGAACATGGTGCCCCGGTTCTCGTGCGTGGCGTGGATGTCGAGGAAACACAGCTCATCCGCCCCCGCCGAATCATAGGCGCGCGCTGCGTCGACCGGATCGCCCGCGTCGCGCAAATCGACAAAATTCACGCCTTTGACCACGCGGCCGTCGGCGACATCGAGACAGGGGATGATACGGGTCTTGAGCATATTGTCGCTGTTACAGGAATTTTACGGCGTTGTTTATGGGCTTTCAGATCAATATGCCAGAGGATGCAGCCATTATCTGTTCATGAATCGAGGAGTTTACTATGAAACGTTTTCTTGTCGCAGCCGCGATTACCCTGGCCGCGATGCCGACATTCGCCAGCAATGACGATATCGTCAAGGTCAAGTCCTCCGCCGATGTCGCCACCACCATGGATCGCCTTGAAGCGGCGGTGACCGGTGCGGGGGCCAATGTCTTTGCCCGCGTCGATCACGCGGCAGGGGCCGCCTCGGTGGACATGGACCTGGACCCGACACAGGTGCTGATCTTCGGCAACCCCAAGGTCGGCACGCAGGCGATGCTGGACGACCCGCTGGCGGGTCTGTTCCTGCCGATGAAGGTGCTGGTCTACCGCGATGGCGCGGGGCAGACTTGGCTCGCCTACGAGGATCCCAAGGAAATGTTCGACGATCTCGCGATCTCGGATGACGCGGAGTATCTCAAGATGATGCGTGGCGCGCTCGGCAAGCTGACGGGCAAGGCCGCAGGGCAGTAAGGCGCGGCCACGAGACCTGCGTCATTGCCCGGTTTGGCCGGGCAATCTCGTCGCAAACTCAGGCCAGAGCAGAGATGCCCCGGTCAAGCCGGGGCATGACACGCGAGGGCTGGGCGTCAGTCGCGCAGCGCCGCGAGCGCCTCGGCGAGGTCGAGCGCCCCGTCGTAAAGCGCCCGGCCCGAGATCGCACCGTTCAGCGACGCACCACAATCCCTGAGCGCGAGCAGATCAACCAGCGACGATACCCCACCCGAGGCGATTACGGGGATCGAGACGGCGCGGGCAAGCGCCGCCGTGGCCTCGACATTCGGCCCCTGCATCGCGCCGTCGCGGTTGATGTCGGTGTAGATGATCGCGGCCACGCCCGCATCCTCGAAGGATCTTGCCAGATCCGTGGCATCCACATCCGTCTCTTCGGCCCAGCCCTTGGTCGCGACCAGACCATTTCGTGCATCGATCCCCACCGCCACCTGCCCGGGAAAGGCGCGCGCGGCCTCGCGCACCAGCGCAGGGTTTTCCACCGCCACGGTGCCCAGGATCACCCGCGCCAGCCCCTTTGACAGCCACGCTTCGATGGTGGCCATGTCGCGGATGCCGCCGCCCAGTTGCGCGGGGATCTTGCACTGCTTCAGAATCGCCTCGACCGGGGCGGCATTGACCGGTGCGCCGGCAAAAGCCCCATTGAGATCGACCAGGTGCAGCCAGTCGCAGCCCGCCGCGACAAACTCCATTGCCTGCGCCGCCGGGTCGTCGTTGAACACAGTGGCGGCCCCCATGTCACCGCGCAGCAGGCGCACGGCCTTGCCGTCCTTAAGGTCGATGGCGGGGTAGAGGATCATGGGCCGGACTCCGTGCTGGCTGTGACGCGTGCCGTTTGGCATGCGACTGCGCGAAATGCAACGCGACCCGACGTCAGACTTGATTTGGCGCACCGGGTTGGCTCAGGCTCCGCAGTATATCTCAGGGAGGACGAGACATGCGTAAACTGGTGATGATGAGCGCGGCACTGAGCCTGATGGGCGGCATGGCGATGGCCGAGCCGCTTCTGGGCACGTGGCAAACGGCCAAGGATGACAACGGCCATTCCGGGCTGATCGAGGTCAAGCCCTGCGGCAACGCGCTCTGCGGCGAACTGGTGAAATCCTTTGACGAGAACGGTCAGGAAATGGCGAGCGACAATATCGGGCGGAACATCATTTCCGAAACCGTGCCGGTGGGCGGTGGCGAGTATGAGGGCAAGGTCTATTCCCCGGATCGCGACAAGACCTACAATTCCAAGCTGGAATTACAGGGCGACCGGCTCAAGGTCAGCGGCTGCGTGATGTTCATCTGCCGCGATGGGGGGACGTGGAAAAAAGTGCAATAAGCGGCACGGTCGCATCGGGCGGCGCTGTTTTGTCGGCCCGCCCGATGCGTTACCGTACCCCATGACTGACCACATCCTGCCTCACGCCGCCCCGCCCGCCGCCATTCTCGAAGCCGCGCTCTATGTCGATGATCTCGACGCTGCAGAGGGTTTCTATGGCGGTGTGCTGGGGTTGGCGCGGATCGTTCGGGTGAACGCACGGCACGTGTTCTACCGCGTGGGCGGCGGTGTGCTGCTGATCTTCAACCCATCTGAGACATGCAAGCCGCCGGGCAACCCGGGCCTGCCGGTGCCACCACATGGCGCGCAGGGGCCGGGGCATTTCTGCTTCGCGGTAGAGGGCACGGCGCTGGACGACTGGCGCGCGCGGCTGGACGCGGCGGGGGTGGAAATCGAGGCGGATTTCCATTGGCCGAACGGTGCCCGCTCGATCTATTTCCGCGATCCGGCGGGGAACTCGCTGGAAATGGCAGAGCCGCGATTGTGGGCGCGGTAGGCTGTCAGGTGGGTGGGTTTTGGTCTTGAGTTGCCCTTGCCGCATCCCGCGCGAAACGCACCGAAGGTGCCGCGCGATCGCAGCTTCACGAGCGGTCGTAGCAGATGACCCCCTCAGCCGCTCTTCCCCTCCGGCCCGAAGACCGACCATCCGGTGCGCACCGCCAGCCGTTCCATCGCCTCTGTGCCAAGCTTGGAATTGCCGTAGTGATTGAGCCCCGGTGACCACACCGCCACCGACGCCACCCCCGGCACGATCGACAGTATCCCGCCGCCCACGCCGCTCTTGCCGGGCAGGCCCACACGAAACGCGTAATCACCCGATCCGTCATAATGCCCGCAGGTCATCATCAGCGCGTTGATCCGCCGGATACGGGCCTGTGACACAAGGCGCGGTGCCTGCGGTCCACCCACCAGAAAGAGCCCCGCATTGGCCAGTTGCGCGCAACTCATCTCTACCGCGCATTGGTGGAAATAGGTGCCCAGCGTCATCTCGGGCGGGTTGCTCAGGTTGCCATGTGACCGCAGGTAATGCGCCAGCGCCATATTGCGGTGGCCGGTCGCCGTCTCGGACGCGGCGACCCGGTCGTTGATATGGATGGCCTCGTCCCCCGCCGCTGCCCGGATGAAGCGCAAGAGCGCACCGAGCGCTTCGCGCGGGCTGGCCCCTTCGAGCACCGCATCGGTGGTGACGATGGCGCCTGCGTTGATGAAGGGGTTACGCGGGCGGCCCTTTTCCAGCTCCAGTAGCAGCATCGAATCGAAGGCCTGCCCCGACGGCTCGCGCCCGACGCGATTCCAGAGCCGGTCGCCCAGCCGTCCGAGGGCGAGGGCCAGCATGAAGAGCTTGGACACCGACTGGATCGAAAAGGGAACGCCCGCATCACCTGCCGTCAGGGTCGGCTGTCCGGGCCGCGCGATGGCGATGGCGAATTGATCGGGGTCGATGCAGGCCAGTTCGGGGATGTAATCGGCAACTTTGCCACGCTCGGTGCTGTCGCATGCCTCTGCCGCGATCTCATCCAGAATGCCCTGCAACGGATCGACCGCCATTCAGGGGGTCCAGGTCAGGAAATTGGCGATCAGGCGCAGCCCCGTGGCCTGGCTCTTCTCGGGGTGGAACTGCGTGCCGACAATGGTGTCGCGCCCGACCACGGCGGTGACGGGCGCGCCATATTCGGCATGGGCCAACAGATGCGCCGGATCATCCACCCGAAAATGAAAGGAATGCACGAAATAGGCGTGATCACCGGTCTCGATCCCGTCGAAAATGGCGTGCGGTTGGTCGATCATCAGATCGTTCCAGCCCATATGCGGCACCTTGAGCGCTGGATCAGAGGGCGAGATATGCTCGACCGTGCCGCCAATCCAGTCAAAACCGGCGGTTTCCTCGTATTCCATCCCGCGCGTCGCCAGCATCTGCATCCCGATGCATATGCCCATGAACGGACGACCGCCCCCGATCACCGCCTCCTCGATGGCCTCAAAGACACCGCGATGATCGTAAAGTTCAGTGCGGCAAGCCGGAAAAGCCCCGTCGCCGGGCAGCACGATGCGGCTCGCATGCCGGATCACCTCGGGGTCGGAGGTGACGATCACCTGACCGGCATCGGTCTCGCGCGCCATGCGCTGAAACGCCTTTTCAGCCGAGTGCAGGTTGCCGCTCTCGTAATCGACGATGACGGTGGTCATTTTCTACAAGCTGCCCTTGGTCGACGGGATCGCATCGGATTTGCGCGGATCGCTTTCCAGCGCCTCACGCAAGGCGCGCGCCACCGCCTTGAACGCGGCCTCGGCCATGTGATGGCTGTTGATCCCGTGCAGCGCATCAACGTGCAGAGTAATGCCGCCATGGGTGCTGAATGCCTGAAAGAACTCCCGCACCAGCTCCGAATCGAACGTGCCGATCTTGGCGGTGGGCAGGTCCATATTCCACACCAGATAAGGCCGGCCCGACAGATCGAGCGCTGCACGCACCAGCGCGTCATCCATGGGCAACAAACACGCGCCATAGCGGCGGATGCCGCGCTTGTCGCCGATGGCGTGGCTCAGCGCCTGCCCAAGCGCGATGCCCACATCCTCGACCGTGTGGTGATCGTCGATATGCAGATCGCCCGCACAAGTTACCGTCATGTCGATCAGCGAGTGCCGGGCCAGCTGATCCAGCATGTGATCGAAAAAGCCGACACCGGTCTGATTGTCATATTGTCCAGAGCCGTCGACGGCGATCTCGACGGTGATTTCGGTCTCTGCGGTCTTTCGCGTGATGGTGGCGTTGCGCATGGGGCCTCCGCTGCTGCTTGGCCGCTCTATACTGCGGGTATCGCCACAGGCCAAGGGGCAAGCGCGGACGGCGTGAGCCCCGCGTGGCAGGGGCCGTGCGCGCTGATCCCTGCAATGCAATTATTTCCCCATTAATTTTACCAATTGATAAAAAAACAGAACGTGAGATACTGGTCCGGAACTGCAATCAGTGGAGGACGCCATGCGTGACCGCACGCTCGCCCCCGGAGTTCAGCCCGCCCGGCTGGATCCACAGCAATATCACGAGAATTTCTCCGACCTGCACGCGCCGCTCGAAGGGCACGAGGCGCTTGTCGCCGCAGACCGATGTTATTTCTGCCACGATGCGCCCTGTATCACCGCCTGCCCGACGGATATCGACATCCCTCTCTTCATCCGGCAGATCGCCACCGGGACGCCCGAGGCTGCGGCGCAAACCATCCTGTCGCAGAACATCCTTGGCGGCATGTGTGCCCGGGTCTGCCCCACTGAGACGCTGTGCGAACAGGCCTGCGTACGCGAGGCCGCCGAGGGCGCGCCGGTGCGGATCGGGCAATTGCAACGCTACGCCACCGACGCGTTGATGGCGAACGACGTGCATCCCTTCACCCGCGCGGCCCCGACGGGCAAACGGGTCGCGGTTGTGGGGGCGGGTCCGGCGGGGCTGTCCTGCGCGCACCGGCTGGCGATGAAGGGCCATGACGTGACGGTGTTCGACGGGCGCGCCAAGCCCGGCGGGCTTAATGAATTCGGCATTGCCGCCTACAAGACGGTGGACAGCTTCGCCGAGCGCGAGGTCGCCTGGCTGCTCGGGATCGGCGGGATCACCATCGAAACCGGCCAGCGCCTCGGGCGCGAGCTGTCACTGGAGGCGCTGCGCGCGGATCATGACGCGGTCTTTCTCGGGCTGGGGCTCGGCGGGGTCAACGCGCTCGGGCTTGACGCTGAGAAGCGCGAAGGGCTGAGCGACGCGGTCGACTTCATCGCCGACCTGCGCCAGACCGACGACCTGTCGCGCCTGCCGGTGGGCCGCGACGTGGTGGTGATCGGCGGCGGCATGACTGCCATCGACGCCGCAGTGCAGGCCCGGCTTCTGGGCGCGCTCAACGTTACGCTAGTCTATCGGCGCGGCCGCGACCGGATGAATGCCAGTGTATTCGAGCAGGATCTGGCAACCTCGAAAGGCGTGCGCATCATCACCAACGCGCAGCCCGTCGCGATCCATGGGAATGGAGCGGTTCGCGAGGTCGAGTTCGAGTTCACCGGTGACGACCTGACCCCGACCGGCCACAGGTTCCGGCTGTCGGCCGATCAGGTGTTGCGCGCCATCGGCCAGAGGCTGGAGGGCGACGGACTGCCCGAGCTTGAAGGCGGCAAGATCAGGGTGAGCGGCACAGGCCGTACCAGCCTCGACCGGGTCTGGGCCGGGGGCGACTGCGCGGCAGGCGGCGATGATCTGACCGTCACGGCGGTGGCCGAAGGGCGCGATGCCGCCGAGGATATTCATATATCACTCTTAACCTCATAAGGGAGGATCAAATGCACGCATTTCAATATAACAGCTTGGGTGACATCAACGATGTGGAGATGCTGGTACCGGAAGATGAGGCAGTTCTGTCAGAGATACGCGATATTCTGATTAAGCATGGAAAGCTTCATAAGTTCGGCGTGAACCTATTGCATCGTCATTTCGATCTGGCTGCGGATGAATGCCTAGTTGAGTATACGGATGTCGATCAACGCATTCTGAAATCGGTCGTTGAGAAAAGGGGACAGACCGCCGCTGTAGAGACGATGTGGCGGTTTGATACAGACTCCGCTGGGATGTGTGTGTCTTTCTGCACGAGGACCTGCTCGACTTGGGGAAGTCATCACACTCATCACCAAAAGACCGGCCATATTGATCGGATATAACACATGGCAGACCTCACAACGACCTTCGCGGGGATCACGTCCCCCAACCCGTTCTGGCTCGCCTCGGCACCGCCCACGGACAAGGAATACAACGTGCGCCGCGCCTTCGAGGCGGGCTGGGGCGGGGTCGTCTGGAAGACCCTCGGCGAGGCGGGGCCGCCAGTCGTCAACGTGAACGGCCCCCGTTACGGCGCGATCTGGGGGGCGGATCGGCGGTTGCTCGGGCTCAACAATATCGAGCTGATCACCGACCGCCCGCTGGAGGTCAATCTCGAGGAAATGACCCGCGTCAAGCGCGACTGGCCCGACCGCGCGCTGGTCGCCAGTCTGATGGTGCCGGTGAACGAGGAAAGCTGGAAAGCCATCCTCGATAAAGTGCTGGAAACCGGCTGTGACGGGGTCGAGCTGAACTTCGGCTGTCCGCACGGGATGAGCGAGCGCGGCATGGGCAGCGCCGTGGGTCAGGTGCCGGAGTACGTCCAGCAGGTCACAGAATGGTGCAAGACGCATTCTGACCTGCCGGTAATCGTCAAACTGACCCCCAATATCGCCGACATCCGCAAGCCCGCGCAGGCCGCGCAGGCCGGCGGGGCCGACGCGGTCAGCCTGATCAACACGATCAATTCGATCACCGGGGTCGATCTCGACAGTTTCGCACCGCAACCCACGATCGATGGCAAGGGCGCGCATGGCGGTTATTGTGGCCCGGCGGTCAAGCCGATCGCGCTCAACATGGTGGCAGAGATCGCGCGCGACCCGGCCACTGCCGGTTTGCCGATCAGCGGGATCGGCGGGATCACCACCTGGCGCGATGCCGCCGAGTTCATGGCGCTTGGCGCGGGCAACGTGCAGGTCTGTACCGCAGCCATGACCTATGGCTTCAAGGTGGTGCAGGAGATGGTATCGGGACTGAGCCAGTACATGGATGAAAAGGGCTTTTCATCGGTGGACGAACTGGTGGGCCGGGCCGTGCCCAATCTCTGCGACTGGAAGGATCTCAACCTCAATTATGTCACCAAGGCGCGGATCGATCAGGCGCTCTGCATCAAATGCGGGCGCTGCTATGCAGCCTGCGAGGATACCTCGCATCAGGCGATCACCATGTCGGAGGACCGCGTGTTCGACGTCGATGACAGCGAATGCGTGGCCTGCAATCTGTGTGTGAATGTGTGCCCAGTCGAGGGCTGCATCACCATGGAAGAGTTGGCACCAGGCACGTTGGATGCGCGCACCGGCAAGGTGGTCGACGAGACCTATGCCAACTGGACGACACATCCGAACAATCCCGGGACCTGCGCCGCGGAATGAGGCGGGAGATTTTTCGTCGAAGAATCTGAACTGAGAAAATTCGTGAATTTTCTCAGACAAGAATACGGACCGGGCCGTTGTGGCAGACCACGATATACTGATCCGCCGTCTCGATCAGGTGAAAGCCGCGCTGTCGTACCTCGCGCTGGAAGCGGTCGCGCCCGACCTCGCGATCCACCCAGGGAATCGAGCTCCGCACCCCGGTATCCTTTCGGGCGGCCTTGGCCGCGAACATTTGGTTGAGCCAGTCCTCCGGCGGCGTTTTCCGGGTCATCATCTGCATGTGCCGATCCTGCGCCGCTGTTGGCTAATGCGGGGTTAGCAACCGCCGGTAAAGCATATCCAGATAATCCGCTGCGCCATCACGATGCGGCCGGTCGCGCATCAGAAGCTGCACCTGCGCCTCGAAATCCGCGTAATGCTGCGTCGTGGCCCAAATCGAGAAGATCAGATGCATCGGATCGACCGCAGCGAGCCTGCCCTCGTCGATCCATCGCTCGATTTGCGCCGACGTGCTGTCGACCAGCGGTTTTAACTCGCGTTCCAGATGCGGCCGGATGCGCGGCGCGCCTTGCAAGATTTCATTGGCGAATAGCCGACTTTCGCGGGGGTATTTCCTGCTCATCTCCAGTTTGCGATGCACGTATCGCAGCAATTCTTCGCACGGGTCGCCCATAGGGTCGATATCGCGCATCGGATCCAGCCATGTCTCCATGAGCTGGTTGAGCAGGGTGACATGAATCTCTTCCTTGCCGCTGAAGTAATAGAGGATGTTGGGTTTGCTGAGCCCCGATCGCGTCGCGATCTGGTCCAGCGTCGCGCCGCGATAGCCTTGCTGCGAGAACACATCGAGCGCCGCTTCCAGAATGCGCTTGCGGTTTCTTTGCTGAATTCGGCTGGGTTTTCGATCCGGGCGGGCGTCTGTCATCGAAGGCTCCATTCAGGGCAATCCTGCCACAGTGCGGCATTTTCCGGGCTGGGGAAAGTCGCGGATCCGGGCGCGGACCGGATCATGCCTCTCTTTTCGTCGCACCAATCCCCCTCAGGATGATCGACGTGACCGACGCCTTCGCCGCTTGCCATTGCGCCTCGCTAAGAGGGTTACCGCCATTAAGGGTTTCGATCTGATGACCGAAATCGGCATAATGCTGGGTGGTGGCCCACAGCATATAGAGCAGATGGTGCGGGTCGATCGCATCCATCTTGCCCTCGTCGATCCAGCGACGAATCACCCGAATCCGGCCCTCGGTCCATTCGACCAGCGTCGTCTCGAGATAGTCCTGAATGACCGGCGCACGGTGCATGACCTCGGAGGCCCAGACTTTCGATCCTGCCGGGTGGCGTCGACTGATCTCCATCTTGGCGTCGATATAGGCCCCGATCCCCTCGACCGGACCGGGCGCCGCATCGAAGCTGTCCGCGGCCTTCAGCCAATCTTGAAAGATGCTCTGGACCACTTGGCGATAGAGCGCCTCCTTGGTGGCGAAATAGTAATGCAGGTTGGCCTTGGGCAGCCCTGCCAGATCGGCAATGAGCTGCATCGTCGCCCCGCCGAATCCGGCTTCGGCAAAGACCTTCTCGGCAGCGTCGAGGATCTGCCGCTCGTTCTCCTGGCGGATGTCGTGCTTGCGGCTTGGGCGATTGGCCTGCGGCATGGGCGAAAACCCTAAAAAATTCTTGACCGGTTGGTCAGCCTGTGATGCTCTGGTTTTTGACCATATGGTCAGGATGCAGCCGTTGGCAAGAGGGCCCTCAAAAGCCCCCGGAGCGGCGACCGACAAGGGAGACGAAATGTGACCGCACCGGGACCGAATCTGAACGTGAATGGCGATCGCCTGTGGGACAGCATCATGGAGATGGCTCAGATCGGTCCCGGTGTGGCGGGCGGCAACAACCGCCAGACCCTGACCGACGAGGATGCCCAAGGGCGCGCGCTGTTCCAGTCCTGGTGCGAGGCGGCGGGGCTGACCATGGGCGTCGACGAGATGGGCAACATGTTTGCGCGGCGCGAGGGCACCGACCCGGAGGCGCTGCCGATCTATGTGGGCTCTCACCTCGACACGCAGCCGACGGGCGGCAAATATGACGGGGTGCTAGGTGTGCTGGCGGGGCTGGAGATCGTCCGAACGCTGAACGACCTGGATATCAGGACCAGGCATCCCATCGTCGTCACCAACTGGACCAACGAGGAGGGCACGCGCTTTGCCCCCGCGATGCTGGCCTCGGGCGTGTTCGCCGGGGTGCTGGGTCAGGACTGGGCCTATGACCGGGTCGATGCGGAGGGCAAACGCTTTGGCGACGAGCTGGAGCGGATCGGCTGGAAAGGCCCCGAGAAGGTGGGCGACCGCAAGATGCACGCCTTTTTCGAACTGCATATCGAACAGGGGCCCATCCTGGAGGCCGAAAACAAACAGGTTGGCGTCGTGACCCACGGTCAGGGCCTGCGATGGATCGAATGCACGGTCACCGGCAAGGGCCAGCATACCGGATCGACACCGATGTATATGCGCCGCAACGCGGGCCGCGCACTGGCGCGGGTGACCGAACTGGTGCACGAGATAGCCCTGCAATATCAGCCCAATGCCGTGGGTGCGATCGGTCAGATCGACGTTTACCCCAACAGCCGCAACATAATCCCCGAAAAGGTGGTGTTTACCGTCGATTTCCGCTCTCACGTGCTAGAGACGCTGGAGGCGATGGTCACGGAACTGAACGAGACCGCGCCGGGGCTCTGTGCCGATGTGGGCGTCAATTTCAGATCCGAGGTGGTGGGTTTCTTCGACCCGCCCGCCTTTGACGAAACGCTGGTGGGGCGCGTCCGCGAGGCAGCGGATCGGCTGGGCTACAGCCATATGGACATCGTCTCGGGGGCCGGGCACGATGCCTGCTGGATCAACAAGGTCTATCCCACCACCATGGTGATGTGCCCCTGCAAGGACGGGCTGAGCCATAACGAGGCCGAGGAGATCACCCCCGACTGGGCGCGCGCAGGGGCGGATGTGCTGCTGCACGCGGTGCTGGAGACGGCGGAGATCGTGGAGTGATTGGGGGCCAGCCCCCAAACCCCCGGAGTATTGTCGGAACGATGAAACCCCGGGAAGGCAGATAGACAGGGAGACACGCAATGGCCACCAAAGTCATAAAGAACGGCACCGTCGTCACCGCCGACCGCACCTGGAAGGCCGATGTGCTGATCGAGGGCGAGACGATCAAGCAGATCGGCCCTGACCTCAAGGGCGACCAGACGATCGACGCGACCGACGCCTATGTCATCCCCGGCGGGATCGACCCGCATACCCATCTGGAAATGCCCTTCATGGGCACCACTGCCGCCGAGACCTTCGAGACCGGCACATGGGCGGCCGCCTGTGGCGGCACCACGATGATCGTCGATTTCTGCCTGCCGGGGGCCGATGGCAGCATCAAGAACGCAATAGGCGAATGGCACCGCAAATCCGCACCGCAGATCTGTTCCGACATCGGCTATCACATGGCGATCACCGGCTGGAACGAGACCATTTTCAACGAGATGAAGGATGCCGTCGACATGGGCGTCAATTCCTTCAAGCATTTCATGGCCTATAAAGGCGCGCTGATGATCGAGGATGACGAGATGTTCGCCTCCTTCAAGCGCTGCGCCGAACTGGGCGCGCTGCCGATGGTGCATGCCGAGAATGGCGATCTGGTAGCCGAGATGCAGGAGAAATATTTCAACCAGGGCATCACCGGGCCCGAGGGCCACGCCTATTCGCGCCCGCCCGAGTTCGAGGGCGAGGCCGCCAATCGGGCGATCTGCATAGCCGATGCGGCGGGCGTGCCGCTCTATATCGTGCATGTCAGTTGCGAGCAGGCGCATGAGGCGATCCGGCGCGCCCGGCAGAAGGGCATGCGCGTCTATGGCGAGCCGCTGGCGCAGTTTCTCACGCTAGACGAATCCGAGTATTTCAACACCGACTGGGACCATGCCGCGCGCCGCGTGATGTCGCCGCCGTTTCGCTCCAAGGAGCATCAGGACGGGCTCTGGGCCGGGTTGCAGGCCGGGTCGTTGCAGGTGGTGGCCACCGATCACGCGGCATTTTCCACCGAGCAGAAACGCGCCGGGCGGGAGGATTTCCGCCTCATCCCCAACGGCTCGAACGGGCTGGAGGAGCGGCTGGCGGTGCTCTGGACGCATGGGGTCGAGACGGGCCGGTTGACGATGAACGAATTTGTCGCCGTCACCTCGTCCAATGTCGCCAAGATCCTCAACATCTATCCCAAGAAGGGCGCGCTCGTAGAAGGGGCGGATGCCGATATCGTGGTCTGGGACCCGAAGATCAGCAAGACGATCAGCCCCGCCAACCACCATTCGATCCTTGATTACAACGTCTTCGAGGGGTTCAAGGTGACAGCGCAGCCGCGCTATACCCTCAGCCGGGGCGAGGTGATCTGGGCCTGGGGCCAGAATTCGCAACCGCAGCCGGGACGGGGCCGGTTTGTGCCGCGTCCGGCTTTCCCCTCGGCGCACAAGGCGCTGTCGAAGTGGAAGGCGCTGACCGCACCCAAGATGATCCATCGCGATCCGCTGAACATTCCGGCAGGGATCTGAAAAAACCGGCGCGTGCCGCGGCGATCCCGGGGCGCCCCACTTGACAATGACAGGCCAGCCGGGCGCAGTGGCATCCGGGCCAGCAGGGGATGAAATTTGAGCAGCAACACAGTGATCAGCGCGCAAGACCTGTCGCTGACCTTTCAGACGGGCGACGGGCCAGTGCATGCCCTCAAGGATGTGAGCCTTGATGTCGGCAAGGGCGATTTCGTCAGCTTCATCGGCCCCTCGGGCTGTGGCAAGACCACCTTTCTGCGCTGCATGGCCGATCTCGAGCATCCCACCGGCGGCAGCATCACCGTCAACGGGGTGAGCGCCGAAGAGGCGCGGCGCAACCGTGCCTATGGCTATGTGTTTCAGGCGGCGGGGCTTTATCCCTGGCGCACGATCGGCGGAAATATCCGCCTGCCACTGGAGATCATGGGCTATGACAAGGCGGAACAGGCCCGGCGCGTCAGTGAGGTGCTCGAACTGGTCGATCTCGCCGGGTTTGAGAAGAAATTCCCCTGGCAGTTGTCGGGCGGTATGCAGCAGCGCGCCTCGATCGCCCGCGCGCTCGCGTTCGACGCCGACATCCTGCTGATGGACGAACCCTTCGGCGCGCTTGACGAGATCGTTCGGGATCACCTGAACGAGCAGCTGTTGCAGCTTTGGGACCGCACCGACAAGACCATCTGTTTCGTCACCCATTCGATCCCCGAGGCGGTTTATCTGAGCACCCGCATCGTGGTGATGAGCCCGCGCCCCGGGCGGATCACCGATGTGATCGAAAGCCCGCTGCCGAAAGAGCGCCCGCTCGACATTCGCGAGACGCCCGAATTCCTGGAGATCGCCCACCGGGTACGGGACGGGCTGCGCGCGGGGCATGGCGATGAGGTCTGAGAGCGCACGCCCGGATAATGCCCCCTCCCCGCCTCCGGGGAGAGGGACTTTCACCGTTCACGGTCATCGGCTCTCCAGCCTGTTCCGTGCCCCCAAAAGACCACCAATTCCTTTCATTGTTCTAAAAATACTCAATTTTCGCGCTCAATCTCAGCGCCGGGATTTGAGTATTTTGAGAACGGTGAAGGCAGGGGGGGCGTGATGCGCAATCTCCTGCCGGTTCTGACCATTGTCACGGCGATTCTCGTGATCTGGTATGCTGCCGCCGTGGCGCTCAATGCCCAATGGGTGCGCGATCAGGCGACGCGGGCGGGACACGAACTGAGCCTACCTGCGCTGGTTGAGGCAACCTGGAGCCAGGACAAGCCAAAACTGCCCGCGCCGCATCAGGTGGCGGTCGAGATCTGGCAGACCACCGGTGCGATGGTGCTGGCCGGGCGGGGCTTTTCCAAGCGCTCGCTGTTCTATCACAGCTGGATCACCTTCAGTTCCACCGCGCTCGGCTTTCTTCTCGGAACCGCGCTCGGGGTCGCGCTGGCCATCGGCATCGTCTACAACCGAACGATGGACATGTCGGTGATGCCCTGGGTGATCGCATCCCAGACCATCCCGATACTCGCCATCGCACCGATGATCATCGTGGTGCTCAATGCGGTGGGCATTTCGGGGCTGCTGCCCAAGGCGATGATCTCGATGTATCTGAGTTTCTTTCCCGTGGTCGTCGGCATGGTGAAGGGGTTGCGCAGCCCCGCTACCATGCAGCTCGACCAGATGCGGACCTGGAATGCCAGCCCGGCGCAGACCTTCTGGAAACTGCGGCTGCCCTCGTCGATGCCCTATCTCTTCACCTCGCTCAAGATCGGCATGGCGGCGAGCGTGGTGGGCGCGATCGTGGGTGAGTTGCCGACCGGGGCTGTGGCGGGACTGGGTGCACGCCTGCTGGCGGGCAGCTATTACGGCCAGACCATCCAGATCTGGAGCGCACTGATCATGGCGGCGACGCTGGCGGCCGTTCTGGTCGGGCTGATCGGGCTGGTGCAGCGCATGACCCTCAGACGCATGGGGATGGCGTGATGGGCTGGCTGATCTTCGGTCTGTTGGCCTGGGCGTTCGGCTGGTGGATCAATCACCGCCTGTCGGACCGACCCGCGACGCGCGCCACCCGGCTGGCCGTGCCGACAATCTTTGGGATCACCATCATTCTGATCTGGGAGGCGCTGGTGCGCGGGCTCGAGATTTCTCCGGTGCTGCTGCCGCCGCCCACACAGATCGCGGTGACCTTCGCGGCGAAATCCGACATCCTGTGGCAGGATTTCGTGCAGACCGTCATCAAGGGCGCGCTCACCGGCTATGTACTGGGGTGCGGCACGGCGTTTCTGACGGCGGTGGCGATTGATCGCTTTCCGTTTCTCAAGCGGGGCCTGTTGCCGGTGGGCAATTTCGTCGCCGCCCTACCGATCATCGGCATGGCCCCCATTCTGGTGATGTGGTTCGGCTTCGACTGGCAGTCCAAGGCGGCGGTGGTCGTGGTGATGGTTTTCTTCCCGATGCTGGTGAACACCGTGCAGGGTTTGCAGGAGGCAGGCGCGATGCAGCGCGACCTGATGCGCACCTATGCGGCAGGCTATGGCCAGACCCTGCTCAAGCTGCGCCTTCCGGCGGCGATGCCCTTCATCTTCAACGGGCTCAAGATCGCCTCGACGCTGGCACTGATCGGGGCCATCGTGGCCGAGTTCTTCGGATCTCCGATCAAGGGCATGGGCTTTCGCATCTCGACCTCGGTGGGCCAACTGGCGCTCGATCTCGTGTGGGCCGAGATCGTCGTTGCGGCGGTTGCCGGTTCGGCCTTCTATGGCGCGGTTGCGCTATTGGAGAAACGCGTGACATTCTGGCACCCATCGCAACAGGGCCGTTCATGACGTAAACGAAAACCACAACAAGGGAGACCGACATGAAAACATTGGCAACAACGATTGGCCTCGCCGCGGCGGGGCTGTGGGCGGGGATGGCACAGGCTGCCGATGACCTGACGCTGCAACTCAAATGGGTCACGCAGGCGCAGTTTGCGGGCTATTACGTGGCGCAGGATAAGGGCTTTTACGAGGACGAAGACCTCAACATCACGATCAAGCCCGGCGGCCCCGATATCGCACCCACGCAGGTGATCGCGGGCGGCGGCGCGGATGTGACCGTGGAATGGATGCCCGCCGCACTCTCGGCGCGCGAAAAGGGGCTGCCGCTGGTCAATATCGCGCAGCCGTTCAAATCTTCCGGGATGATGCTGATCTGCCTCAAGAGCACCGGCGTCAAGAGCCCCGAGGATTTCCCCGGGCGCACCCTGGGCGTTTGGTTCTTCGGCAACGAGTTTCCGTTCCTGAGCTGGATGAGCCAGCTGGGCATCCCCACAGACGGGGGCGAGGATGGCGTGTCCGTGCTCAAGCAGGGCTTCAACGTCGATCCGTTGTTGCAGAACCAGGCCGATTGCATCTCGACCATGACCTATAATGAGTACTGGCAGGTGATCGACGCAGGGATCACACCCGACGAGCTTATCACCTTCAAATACGAAGATCAGGGCTCGGCAACGCTGGAAGACGGGCTCTATGTGCATGAGGACAAGCTGTCCGATCCGGCGGAAGTGGACAAGCTGGTGCGCTTCGTGCGGGCCTCGATGAAGGGCTGGAAATGGGCCGAGCAGAATCCCGAGGAGGCCGCGCTCATCGTGCTCGACAACGATGCCACCGGCGCGCAGACCGAAAAGCATCAGACACGGATGATGCAGGAGATCGCCAAGCTGACCTCCGGATCAAACGGCGCGCTCGATCCAGAGGATTTCGAACGTACGGTCGAGTCGCTGCTGTCGGGCGGGTCGGATCCAGTGATCACCGCGCATCCGGGCGACGGGGCCTGGACGCATGAGATCACCGACAAGGCGCTGAACTGAGCGCGCGGTCGGGTGCCGCTGGTACCCGACCGTACCTGCTCGAAACGAGTGCACCCCGCGCGCAATCACTCGACAGGCAGGCACCTTGAACGTTGCGCAAAACTGCGACATCGTTGGCGCGCAGTCCGGGTTCTTGCGAAAAGGTCGGCTGTCGGAGCAACGAACCAAGCCAAGGACTGTCATGAGCGGATTACTGGCCCTTTTCGACGACGTGGCGGCGATTGCCAAGCTGGCGGCGACACAGCTCGACGATGTGGCAGCACAAGCCAGCAAGGCCGGGACCAAGGCGGCTGGCGTGGTCATCGACGATGCCGCCGTGACACCAAAATACGTAACCGGGCTGCCCGCCGCGCGCGAACTGCCCATCGTCTGGAAGATCGCCCGCGCGTCGTTTTTCAACAAGCTGGTGATCCTTTTGCCCGTGGCACTGGTGTTGCAGGCGTTTCTGCCATGGATGCTGACGCCGCTTCTGATGATCGGCGGGGCGTATTTGTCTTTCGAGGGTGCGGAAAAGGTCTGGCACCTGATCGTGCCGCACAAGGACAAGGGGCCGCAGCAGGCCAAGACGCTCGACGCCGCGCATCTCGAGGAGCAGCGGGTCAAGGGCGCGATCAAGACCGATTTCATTCTGTCGGCCGAGATCATGACCATTTCGCTGTCGCAGATCGACATCGACAGTTTCTGGGTTCAGGGGCTGGCGCTGGCGGTGGTGGCCATCGGGATCACGGCGCTGGTCTATGGCGCGGTGGCGCTGTTGGTAAAGGCTGACGATCTGGGAATTTTTCTGCGCGCGAAAGGCCGTCTCGCCGCGACACGGGCAATGGGGCGCGGCATCGTCAAGTCGATGCCCTCCGTGATGGTGGGGATCGCCACAATCGGCACGGTGGCGATGCTCTGGGTCGGGGGCAGCATCCTCGTGCACGGGCTGCACGATCTGGGCTGGCACCTGCCCTATGAGCAGATCAAGCATGCCGCAACATGGGCGGCGGAGGCGGTCGGCACCGCCGGCGGGTTCGTGACATGGGGTGTGACAGCCGGGCTGGACGGCATCATCGGGCTGGCCACCGGGCTGGCGCTGATCCCGCTTGTCAACCGGGCGATCGTTCCGGTCTCGGGATGGCTGTTCCCGGAAAAGATGTGATGCCTTGCCCTGAACCGTGACGCCAAAGCGCGCCCGGCACTACCTGTGGTCACCTGCCTCAATCACGGTTAACCTGCGTTGCATGGCCAAATTTCTCATCGTCTACCACTCGCGCACCGGCGGCAGTCAACAGATGGCAGAGGCCGCATTCCAAGCCGCCCGAGAGGAAATTCAGACCTGCCTCGTGCCCGCCGAGCAGGCTGGGCCGGATGATCTGCTGGATGCCGATGGTTATCTCTTCTGCGCGCCGGAAAATCTGGCCGCGCTGTCCGGCGTGATGAAGGACTTTTTCGACCGATGCTACTATCCCGTGCTGGGCCGGATCGAGGGGCGCGCCTATGCGCAGATGGTCTGCGCCGGGTCGGATGGCGAGAGCGCCGCACGCCAGACCGCTCGCATCGCGCAGGGCTGGCGGCTGCGCGCGGTTCAGGAGCCGCTGATCATCTGCACACACGCCCAGACCCCGGACGCGATCCTAGCCCCGAAGTCGATCCCCGACGCGGACCTGGCACAGTGCCGCGAGATCGGTCAAGCGCTGGCCGCCGGTCTGGCGATGGGGATGTTCTGAGGCGGGACGGCGGCCCCAATAGCCGTGTGGGGCGATGACGTGGTGCAGGTATATATTTAGTATCATCAAATCAACTTGAGCGTGATTTCTAGCCTCACTCGTCGCATTCCCGACCCCATAGACTCTGATATATTTCGGTGAAAGCCCCTATATTGCGCATCTACTCGTAAACACCCAAACGAGACCTCACCATCACGACGATTGCAATTTTGCTTAGTTATGCTAATTATATTGCATGACATGAACCGCCCCCCCTGCGCTATCTGCGCAGCCTTGCCTGCCGGGCGCGAGTGCCGCCTGCGGCACCGGGTAATCGGGGCCGGCCTGCGCGCCGCGGCACGCGCTTCCCTTCCAAACATTAACGAAAGGCGAACCATGACCGAAAAAAATCCAGACAAAGGCTATGTAGCGATCCTGGGCTGGTCGCTGAACGCGATCGACGCCATCGACCGCTTTGACAGGCGCTACGTGATCGTCGCGCCCTCTTGGGCCGAGGAGTATGCCAAGGCCAATGACATCCCCTTCATCGCCTGGGATTTCGACCGGCTCAACGAACGCTCGCACGAGATCGCGCAGATCCTCAAGGACGAGGGCTGTGACGTGGCGATCCCGCTCTATGAGGAGACCGTCGAATGGGCGGGGGCGATCAACTCCGTCTTGCTCGATAACGCGCGCCTGCTCGGGCAATCCATGCTGTTCCGCGACAAGTCGCTGATGAAGCGCCGCGCGCAGCTCGCAGGTATTCGCGTCGGCATTTTCGAGGAGGCCGACAATCACGCCGATGTGGTGCGCTTTCTCAAGCGGGTGAACCAGACTTTGCTCAAGCTGGACGGTGATCCCGACGATCCCATCCACTTCAAGGCCTTCGACAAGGCGGGCTGCCTCGGACACCGCACCATCCGCACGGTCGAAGACGTCGATTCGATTTCGAATGACGAGTTTCCGGCGCTGCTCGAAAGCCATCTGGACGGCTGGGAATTCGCGGTGGAGGCGTGGATCAAGGATGGCAAGATCCAGTTTCTCAACATCTCGGAATACGTAACGCTTGGCTATTCGGTTTTTGTGCCCGCGACGCCGGAGCTCGAATCCTGGCGACCCAAGATCGAAGAGGAGATCAACAAGCTGATCAAGGCGTTCGATATCGACTTCGGCTTCATCCACCCGGAATATTTCGTGACCAGTGACGGCACGATGTATTTCGGCGAGGTCGCCTATCGCCCGCCGGGATTCAACGCGCTGGAACTGATCGAGCGGGCCTACGGTTTCAACGGCTATCAGGGCATCGTGCTGGCGTTTGATCCCAAGACCACGCAGGACGAGCTTGACGCCTTCTTCCCGACCCCGGTCAAGGATGCCAAGGGCCACGCTGGCTGTTTCGGGGCCTATCCGCGGCGACGGGTCGTGGAGCGGATGGAGATCCCCGAAGAAACCGCCAAGAACCCCTATTTTGAGTTCCACGAACTTGCGCAGCCCATGGAGCAGAAGGTGACAAAGCGCACCGCTTTCGGTACCCATTGGGGGCTGGTCTATTTCTTCGGTGAAGATCCACACCGTTTGCGCGACCTGCTCAAGACACAGGAAGATCTTGATTTCTATGTTTGATCACACCGAGAGGTATCTCTGATGGCGGGCACGGATCAGGGCGGCCAGGCGGAGCGTCTCGCCGCCACGCTCGAGGGGCCCCTGACGCATCTGCAAGATGCCCGGCCCTTCGCCAAGCCCCGCTTTCAGGCGCAGGTACTGGACGTGGCGGGGCGACTGCTGACCGTGCCCGGCGGGCTGGAGCGACTGCACGTGCTTGCCCCGAGGATGGATGCGGCCGGGCTCTTTGCCGGGTCCGACTGGGATGCGCCCGCCAATCTGCTGCCGGGCCTCGTGGCAGGTACGCTGGAACAGGGTGCGCCCGCCTCGGTCGCCGCCGAGACGGTAAGCCTGCTGCGCCTGCTTGCCGTGGCCAAGGGGGAGGCCGAGCACCCGCATATCCATGCCGCCGCCGCCCGGCGCTTTCTGACCCAAGTTCTCGCGCTCAACATGCGGCGTTTCTTCGGGGCCACGGATGAGGCGGCGCGCGCGGCGGGCGCGCAGAAGGCCACCACCGACGCGCTGTTTCAATATCTGGCCGAACATGTCGGCTTTCAGGACGTTTTGGGCGAATTGGTCGACGAAATTTGGCGCATCCTGCGGCAACGGCCCATTCAGGTGGCCCATGCCAAGGACATGATCGCACAGATCGCCATCACCCTCAGCGAGCGCGGCCACGAAATTGGCGACAGGCGGCTTGGGGCGGACAGACTCGTTTCGGCGCTGTTCGGCCCGACATCGGCCTGCATGGGTGATCCGGGCCTTGACACCTATCACGCGCGGCTCGCGGTGATGGACGAAACCGATCTGCGCCACGAGGCGCAGGGGCTGGCGCGCGCCATGCACGACACCGGCCTCGTCTCGGATTATCACGCCGCGTTTCTTACATGGGTGTTGGAGACCGAGCATGACGGCATGGTCGCGGACACGCTTGGTCTGGGAACGACCGGGCGCGACTGCATGCAGCAGCACCGGGGACTGATCATTGAGCTGATCCGCCGCGCGGTGCGGCCCGAAACCGCGCAGGCGCTTTACGGCATGTCGCTGATGCTCGACCGGGGTATCCTGCATCACGCCCCGATCGCCCCGGCGCTGCGCCGCCAACTGGAGCTTGCCCCCTGCCCCGCCGTGGCCGAGCGGCTTTCGATGGCCGGGCTGCATGCGGCGGCACCGGCCGATCTGCTGCTGGCGGGCTGCATTCAGGTTCTCGGCCTGCCTCTGGGCGTGGGGCAAGGTGCCAACCCGACCTGCCAATCGGCCCGCGCCATCGCGATGTGGGCGCAGAACGATCCCGACTACCTGCTGCATCTGGTGGCGCAGGCGGCGCGCGTCGACACGGTGATAATGCATTTCGAGGGGGGGGCGATAAACGCCGCCGATCTGCCCGCAGGGCTGGCCCTCGGTGCGCCGCTCGATGCCGATCCGGTCTCGGTCGTGTTGGTGCCGCATCTCGACCGGATCTATGCCGAGATGGGCCGACTATGTGCCGACCGAAATGACGATCCGCATATCTGGATCAACCCGGAATTTCACGGCTGGTGGGTGGGCCGCGCCTGTGCCGTGGCGGTCGATGTGCCCACCGGGGCACTCGCGGGGATCGAGGATTTCATCGCCCGCTTTCACACCGCCTATCACCCCGACTACAATGGCGGCGAACCGGTGATCCACCCACAGCCCGCCGGGATCGCGGCCACCGATGCCGCCGCGCGTTTCGTCGGCTGGCACGCCATCACCATCCTGCGGGTCGCCCCCGATCGCGAGGGTGAAATGCGGGTCTATTTCTACAATCCCAACAACGATTCGGGGCAGGATTGGGGCGATGGCGCGGTGGTCTCGACTCATGGGGCGGGCGAGCGGTTCGGCGAGGCCTCGCTACCCTTCGAGACCTTCGCCTCGCGCCTCTACCTGTTCCACGAGGACGGGATCAGCCCCGCGGCCACCCGTCGTCCGGCGCAGGACATTCTGGACCGCGTCGCGATGCGGGCGCGCGGCACATGGGCCGCCGGGCGCCAGGAGATCAGCGGCGACGCCATCTCGCGCCTGGCCGCCAACGGGTCGAGCCGGGCCCCCTGACCTGACACGTCGGGCCTGAAAAGCGCAATAGGCGCGGGTCCCGTCGGACCGGCAAGCGACACGTCGCTTGCGCTCATCCCCGGGCGTGCAGAATTCGCCCGATGACGTTCAGCAGCAATTGCGCAGCGAGGATCGAGGTGGTGCCCGTGCGGTCGTAGTCCGGGGCCACCTCGACCAGATCCATGCCGACGACGCGCCCGCGCTGTGCCAGCCCCGCAAGCAACTCCAGCACCTCGTAATAGAGAAACCCGCCATGTGACGGCGTGCCGGTGCCCGGTGCGATGGACGGATCGAACGCGTCGATATCTATTGTGATGTAGTAATCCACCCCCTCGGGGATGCGGGCAAGCGTCGCCTCCAGCCCGAGTTTTCGGATCTGTCGGACCGACAGGATGTCGCCGCCCATCTCGCGCGCGGCCGTATAGCCTTCCTTCGCGGTGGACGACACGTTGCGGATGCCGAAATTTGACAGGCCGGTCACATGCGGCTGTTCGGCGGCGCGGCGCATCGGGTTGCCGTGACCGTGGCGTACGCCGTGGCGCTCGTCCACGAAATCCAGATGCGCGTCGATTTGCACAAGGTGGATCGGGCCATGGTCCGCAAAGGCGCGGATGCAGGGGATGTTGACCGAATGATCGCCCCCCATCACCACCGGCAGCGCGCCCGCCGCAAGCGCCGCGCGTACCCCGGCCTCGATATTGGCGTGGCTGGCTTCGGTGTCGGTATGGATGATGTCGGCATCGCCCATGTCCACGATCCGCGCGCCCTCCAGATAGGTCACGTCGTCCTCGTGGTCATAGGCCCCGGCATGGCCGAACGAGAACAGCGTCGAGGCATCGCGGATCGAGCGCGGGCCAAACCGCGCCCCCGCCCGCCACTGGGTGCCGAAATCGAACGGCGCGCCCAGCACCGCCACATCGGCGTCGATGGCGGACCAGTCGGCGACATAAGGCGACTTGGCAAAGGTGGCAATGCCGACGAAGGGCAGGTCGAGTCGGCCGGTCTCATAAGCGTGGCTCATGGCCGACCCTCCGGCAGGGCGGCGGCGGTCGGGTTGATGGCGGCGGCAGTGATCATGCGGGCTCTCCTATGATGTCGGTGCGCAGTGCGTCGCGATGCGCGTTGGCGTGGGCGGCGATCTCTTCGAGCGGCGCGAACCAGGCGTCGCCCTGCGCCAGCACCTGTTCCAGCCACCGCTCCATCTGCGTCCAACGGGCCAGGCGTCCGGTCAGGAACGGGTGCAGTACCGGCATCCAGAACCCGCCGACCTCGCGCGCCGCCTCGTATTCCTCGAAAAAGGCGCGCAACCCGTCCGAGGGCGCGCGCACCGGCATCAGATAGCCGATCTCCTCGAAATGCGCGAAGGGCGGCCAGTCATCGGCCCCCCAATGCGGCGGCAGTTCGATCAACTCACCGCGCGGGGCCTTGAGAAGATAGGGCATTTCATCGGCCATCAGCGAGCTGTCATAGACAAAGCCTTCGTCGATCAGCCGGTCGATGATGCCGGGTGTGGCATTGTAGACCGGCGCGCGGTAGCCACGCGGGCGGCGTCCGGTCATCCGCTCATGCACCTCGAGCGCGCGGTGAAACAGCTCAGCCTCGCGCGCGTCCGAATGGCCCATCGGATCCTCGTGACGCCAGGAATGATGGCCGATCTCGTGGCCGCCTTCCAGGATCGCCTCGACGGTGGCCGGATAGGCCTCCATCACCCAGCCGGGCATGAAAAACGTCTGGGTCAGTCCCAGCCGCCGGTAGGTGTCAAGGATGCGCGGCACCGCCACCGTGGGGCCGTAGCGGCCCATCGAGACCGGTGCCAGCCGCAGATGCCCATCCTCGGGGCGCGCGTTGCGGATCAGGCTGTCGGCGTCGACGTCAAAGGTGATTGCAGCGGCGAGCCGCTTGCCATCTGGCCAGGGAAGAGGGTGCAAGAGCATGGGCGTTTGTCCTTCTAGTGCATGGCCGCGCCGCCATCGGCGGAGTAGCATTGACCGGTCACGAAACTGGCGCGGTCGGAAGCGAGCCAGGCGATCAGCCCGGCGATTTCTTCGGGCCGCCCGATGCGCCCGAGCGGGTTGTCGGCCTCGAGCGCCTTCTGCGCCGCGCTCATCCCGTCATAGCCCAGAAGCGACGTGTCCACCGGGCCGGGGGCGACCGCGTTGACCAGGATATCGGGGGCCAGTTCGCGCGCCCAGGAACGCGTCATCGTCAGGATCGCGCCCTTGGTGGCGGCATAGGCCGAAGACCCCGCGCGCCCCAGATAGGCCAGTTCCGAGGCGACGTTGACGATCCGTCCGCCGCGCGGGATCTTCGGCAGCGCGGTTTGCGCGACCACGAACGGCCCGCGCAGGTTGACGGCGATCTGACGGTCAAAATCCGCCAAAGGCATATCCGCCAGCCAACCCTCGATCTGGATGCCGGCATTGTTCACCAGCACGTCTATCCGGGGCAGTGATGCCAGGGCGGCAGCAACCGAGGCGGCATCGGTTACATCGGCCCGGAGATCGGTGCCGTCAAGATCGAGCCCGTGCACCTCAAACCCGTCCGCACGCAGCGCCGCGCAGGTCGCCGCCCCGATGCCGCGCGCCGCGCCGGTGACAATGGCCAGCTTCACCATGGCACCTCTCCCCGGTCGATGCCCAGAGTCTGGCCGGTGATGTTGGCCGAGGCGGGCGACGCCAGAAAGACGAAGGCCCCGGCGATATCCGCAGGCTCCATCAACCCGCCGCTTAGGGGTTGTGCGGCGGCGACCGCGTCGATGATCTCGCCCTCGGACTGACCCGAGCGCGCGGCCAGCACGCGGGCTGACCGCACGGCTGCTTCGGTGCGCACCCAGCCGGGGGCGACCGCGTTCACACGGATGCCGCGCGGGCCAAGCTCTTTCGCCCAGGTCTTGGTCAGCCCGATCACCGCATGTTTCGACGCGACATAGGCGGCAAAGAGCGGCTCGCCCACGCGGCCCCAGATCGAAGCGGTGTTCACGATCCGCGCCCCCGGACCCATCCGCGCAATGGCCTGACCGGTGACGATGGCCATGCCGGTCACATTGATATCCATGATCTGACGAAACAGCGCCACGGCCTCGGGCGAGGAATCGTCGACCGGGGTCAGACGCTCCAGCCCGGCATTGTTGACCAGCACATCCAATGCACCGATGCGCGCCAGGGCGGCGGCAACCGCCTGCGGATCGGTCACATCAGCCTGCAATCCGGTGGCCCCGATCCGCGCAGCGGCCTCGGTCACGACCTCGTCTTCGGCAAGCGCCCAGACCTGCGCACCGGCCCCGACCATCGCGGTGGCGACGCCAAGACCGATGCCGCGGCTCGCCCCCGTCACCAGCACCCGGCTGCCGGTCAGCCCGTTCGATGCGTTCATACGGCGTCCTCCTCTTGCGATGCGGTGGAGCGGACATGGTGCAGCAGCTCGTTGCGCAGCGCAAAGAACCCTGACCCTTCGCGCATCTCCAGCGTGCGAGACGCGCCGATCCGGGCGGTGACGTCCACCTCGGCAAGGATGCGCGCGGGGCGGCGGGTGAACACGATCACCCGGTCGGCCAGAAACGCGGCCTCTTCCACGTCATGCGTGACGAAGATCACCGTCTTGCCCTCGTCGATCTGGATGCGCCGCAATTCCAGTTGCAGGAACTCGCGCCGCTGCGCGTCGAGCGCGCCAAAGGGTTCGTCCATCAGCAGGATATCAGATCCGGCGGCCAGCGTGCGGGCGATGGCCACGCGCTGGCGCATGCCCCCCGAAATCCGGTTGGGCCATTCATCGGCAAAGGCGGTCAGCCCGACGAGATCGAGGAAATGCGCCACCTGATCGCGCTTTTCCGCCGCCGAGAGATCGCTCCGATAGCGCATACCGTAGGCGACGTTGCCCGCCACCGTCAGCCAGGGAAAGGCGGAATAGGACTGAAACACCATGCCGCGCCGCCGGTCGGGTCGGGTCAGCGCCTCGCCGCGCAGCATGATGCAGCCCGAGGACGGGGCCTCGAGCCCGCCGACCATGCGCATCAACGTGGTCTTGCCGCAGCCCGAGGGGCCGAGGAAGGCGACCAGTTCGCCCTCGGCCACGTCGAGATCGAAGGGTTGGACAACCTCGGTCTTGCCATAGCGTTTGGTTACCGTGTCGAAGGAAAGATAGGTCATCGCGTCAGATACCCGAACCAGCGGCGATGCAGGGCGCGGGCAAGCTGGTCGGTCGCCAGCCCGATGATGCCGATGGTGACGACCCCGGCCATCACCTCGGGCGTCTGGAAAAACCGCCGCGCCTGCCAGATCACGAAGCCCAGCCCGCTATTGGCGGCCACGATCTCGGCGATGATGAGATAGGTCCAGCACCAGCCCAGAGTGATGCGCATGTTGTCAACCAGCGTGGGCAGCATCGCGGGCAGCGACACATCGGTCAGCCGCCGCCAGCCGGGCGCGCCCACCGTCATCGCCGCCTCGTGATATTCCACCGGAACCCGGCGCACATCGTCAGCCACCAGCAGGACCAATTGGAAGAACGTCCCAAGCCAGAGCAGAAAAATCTTGGTCCCCTCACCGACGCCGAACCAGATGATCGACAACGGCACCAGCGCGGGCACCGGCAGATAGCGGATGAAATCGACGATCGGCTCAAGCGCCGCGCCAACCGGCCTGAACGAGCCCACCAGGATACCGATGGGCACGGCCATCGCGGCGGCCATCAGAAAGGCCGACCAGACCCGCAGCGTCGAGATGCCCGCATGATAGAGCAGATCGCGCCCGTAAATCATCGAGCCGAGCGTGTAGAGCACGGTCGAGGGTGCGGGCAGGAATTTGTCCTGCACCATCCCGCTGCGCGACACCAGTTCCCACACCAGCAGCAATGCCAGTGTGCTCGCCGTGCCGATGATGGCTTTCTGTCCGGGCATCGCGGCGCTTAGCGGTCCTGACCGTCGAACAGGCCGGTGAGCAGCGAATTGTCGATCTCGCCGGCAGGGTCGAGCACCGTGTCGGCGGCACCGTAGTCGATATTGAGTTGCATCACCTCGTCGAACACGCCGTGTAGCTTGCCTGTGCCGCCATCGCTGCCCAGAAACTCGACCGCCTCTTCATAGGTGGTGTAGGCCAGCGAGGTCTCGACAATCTCGGTCACATCCGCCGGGGTCAGGCCGAAATAGGGAGCCGCGTAATCGGCGAACTGATCGGGGTTCTCGCGTTGGAAGTCCACCGCGCGATAGACGCAGCGCAGCAGGCTCTCGAACTTGGCGGGATTGGCCGCCAACGCCTCGTCGCGGGCGGTGATGATATCGACGATGATGTCGGGCTCGTCTCGTGACGACACCAGCACGCGCGGCGCGCGCTCCGTGAGGATGCCGGACGCCTGCGACAGGAACGGCTCATAGGTCCCCACTGCGGCAATCGAGGAATCGGCGAACACCGCAATCGTATCGGCGGTCGCGATCTCGCGCAGTTCCACATCGTTGATCGACAGGCCGACCTTGGCCAGCTCCATCTGCAACAGCAGGCGGGCTGGGATATTGGGCTCGATGGCGATGGTCTTGCCCTTTAGATCGGCCACGCTGTCAATGGTGCCGTCCACCAGCACGCCGTCGCCGCCGACCGAAATGTCGATGGTGCCGATGATCGTGCCCGGCGTTTCGGGCACGCGGGGGCGGCCCTGATGCTCGCCGACGGTGCGCATGTCGGCGTCGATATCGCCCCGCTCCATCGCGGCCATGACATTGGCGCGGTCGTCCTCGAAGCGAAAGTCGAGCGACACGCCCTCCGCCTCGTAACACCCGAGATCCTGCGCCACGAGTGCAGGCGCGAAACCGACCCATGTCGGCGCAAGAATGCGGATATGGTTATCCTGCGCGGCTGCGGGCAGCGCGGTGAGGGCGGCAAGCGCCGTGGCGCATAAGAGGGCTCGAGAGGGCATTTATCAGTCTCCTTCGATGTGAAACCACGTGATGTCACAGTAGACGCCTTGCCATGCGGGCATAAATAACCGAGTTTGCGCCTATTAGATCGAGAAAACCCGAAGTGAACCCCCATGCGCCACCTCTCCGATGTCGATCTGAGACTGATCCGGATCTTTTGCACCATCGTCGATTGCAAAGGCTTTCACGATGCGCAGATCGCGCTCAACATGGCGCAATCGACGCTGAGCACCCATCTTGCCAACCTCGAAGCCAAGCTTGGCTCCAAGCTGTGCCAGCGCGGGCGGGGCGGGTTTCGCCTGACGGCGGCGGGCGAGGATACCTATGCCGCCGCGCAGGGCCTGCTCAACGATCTGGAGCGATTCGAGGCGACGATGGACCGGGTACACGGGCGGCAGGTTGCGCGGCTGCGCATTGGGCTGATCGATTCGCTGACCACGTTTGACGCTCTCGACCTGCCCGGCTGCGTCGCGCGCTTTGCCGCTGCCCATCCCGAGGCGCGGCTCGAGGTGGATACCGACACGCCCGCCGGGCTTCAGAAAAGCCTTCTGTCGGCCACACGCGATGTGGTGATCGGGGCGTCGCTGCAACCCTTGCCCGGGCTCGATTACGCCGAGCTCGCCACCGAACTACATCATCTTTACTGCGGTCAGGCACATCCGTGGTTCACCCGCCCCGATGCGGACCTGTCACAGGAGGATTTTCTGAAGGCGGCGTTTTCGGTGCGCAACTACATGCATTTCGACGACACCTATCGCCTTGGCCGCGTCACAGCCCGGGCCACGGTGGGCAGCATGGAGGCGCAGGAGATTCTCGTACTGTCGGGGGCCTATCTGGGCTTTCTGCCCGCACATCGCGGCGCGCTGTGGCAGGCTCAGGGCCGGATGCGCGCGGTCAAGCCGAACGACTGGTCGTTCAATTCTCGCTTTTTCGCCGCCTTCGATCCGCGCCGCGAGGGGGCGGCCCTGCGGCAGGCCTTTGTCGCCGAGTTGAGAGCCGTGGAAACCGACCCGCCCGGAGCGATGCCCGCGCCCTAGTGTCGTGCCGGTGTCGTCGGCCTGCCGTCCAGCGACAGCCGTGGCGCGGGCGGGGCGGTCTCGCAGATGACCTTGCCGCGCCGGATGACGTGGGTTCGGGTGGCCCGGGTCCGGATCGCATCTATCGGGTCCGCCGCATCGAGCAGCACCAGATCCGCTGGCGCACCGGGCGTCAGATCGCCCCCATCGAGGCCCATGATATGCGCCGGATCGCGGGTCACGGCGTCAAAGCAGGCGCGCAGCCCGGCGCGGTCGGTCATGTGGCAGGCATGCGCCGCGATCCATGCGACATCGAGCAGATCGCCATGCCCAAGCGGATACCACGGGTCGAGCACCGAATCCTGCGCAAAGCCCACGACACAGCCCGCTGCGCGCAACTCTGGCACCCGCGCCAGCCCGCGCCGCTTGGGATAGCTGTCGAAGCGCGCCTGTAGATGCAGGTTGGCAGGCGGGTTCGCCATCACATGCAGCCCGGCATCGGCCATCATCCCGATCAGGCGATTGGCATAGAAATTGTCCATCGAATGCATCGAGGTCAGGTGCGATCCGGTCACCCGCCCCTGCAACCCCAGCCGCTTGGTCTCGTAGACCAGCGTCTCGATCATGCGGGAATTGGGGTCGTCGTTCTCATCGCAATGCATGTCCACCATCGCGCCGCGCTCGGCCGCGATCTCGCACAGCGCCGTGATCGAGGATCGGCCCAGTTCCGCCGTGGGTTCGAGATGCGGAATGCCGCCCACCACCTCGAACCCCATGTCGAGAACCCGCCGCACGCTGTCGGCCATGTCCGGGCGGGAATGAAACCCCATCTGCGGAAAGGCGACCAGTTGCAGGTCGAGATAAGGGCTGACCTCGCGGCGCACCTCGGCGATGACTTCGGCGGCGAGCAGGTCGGGGCTGGTGATATCGACATGGCTGCGGATCGCCAACACCCCTTTCGAGACCGCCATGTCGCAATATCGCAGCGCGCGCGCGCGGTAATTCTCGGCGGTCAGCCCCGGCGATATCCGCCGCCAGAGCGCGATCCCCTCGGCCAGCGTCCCGCTTTCGTTATAATGCCCGTCGGTGCCCAGGCTGAGGGTTGCGTCGATATGAAAATGCGCATCCACGAAAGGGGGCGTCACCAGTTGGCCACCGGCGTCGATCTCTTGCGCACCGGGCCCGAGTGCGGGTGCGATCTCGGCAATCTTGCCCGCCCTGACGGCGATGTCGAGGCCGGTGCGGCCATCGGGCAAGGCGGCGTTGCGGATCACAAGATCGAATGTCATTGGCGGGTTATCCTTGTTGGTCGGATTGAAAGGCGGTGTCTAACGCCGCCGCGATGTCCGGGACGACCTGCGCGACCACGATGCGCCCCTTTTCGGCACTGGCCCCGGTAGCGGAGGATAGCACGCCTGTTGGCGGAATCGACCCGGTATCCGCCGGATAGACATCATAGGGCGGAAAATCGGCCGGCGGGCCATCGGGTATCAAGTCGCGCCGCACGAGGTCGGGGCAGAGATGCAGCATGCACGAGGTCTCCATCACCGCCGCATGTTCCAGCTCCCAGCTCAGCAGCCCGTCGGGAAACAGCGCCGCCTCGGTCTCGGGGGTGATGAAGGTCCAGTAACCAAGCTTGACGATGCGGGTGCCCTCGACCCCTTCGGCCCGCAGCGCACGCAGGGCAAGATCGGAGGCTTCTGTAAGGAACCACTGATTTTCCATATGCCCGTCGAACAGCACGATCCGGGTCAGCCCGTGGCGCGCGAGATCGCAGATTATATCGCGCACCATGTGGATATAGGTCGTGGCGTCGAGGCTCGCACAGCCGGGAAAGTGATTACCGCCGCCCGATTTCGGCTGCGATTTGTACCCGTACGGCAGCGCCGGGGCGACCAGCGCGCCGATCCGCTCGGCGATCCGTTCCGCGAGGCGCGCGGGCATGAACCGGTCGGTGCCCAGCGGCAGGTGCGGCCCGTGCTGCTCCAGCGATCCCGCAGGCAGGATCACGACCGGCGGGCCATCGCGGACCCTTTGGTCAAGCTCGACCCAGGTGAGTTCGTCGAGATGGACGGTCATGCCCGCCCCCATGCCGGTTCATGCCCAAGACGCATCACGCCCACGTCGCGCGCATGGCAACGCTTGTGGATCTCGCGAAACCACGGCTCGAATTGCCGGTTCAGCGCCTCGGTCTTTTCATGGGCGGCGAAAAAGGCGGGCAATTCCGCGCGCAGTTCGGCCAGCAGTTCGGCTTCGTTCACGCGCAGGCAGGTTCCGGCCTCGGCCATGATCTCGCCATTGACGATGGCATGGGTGACGGAGCTGCCGGTCTCGCAATAGACGAGGTGATTGGCCGGATCGTTCATCGGCGTAAAGGGGATGGCATCGAGATCGAGAACGATCATGTCGGCCTTCTTGCCCGGCTCCAGGCTGCCGGTCTGTGCCCCGAGGCAGGCGCTGCGCGCGCCGCCGAGCGTGGCGCACTGCAACACCTCCTCGGCCGAGAGCCACAGATCGGTATCCGGGGTCTGCACGTTGTGGATCAGCCCCGCAGCGTGCATCACCGCGAACATCCGCGTCGTGTCCGAGGTCGAGACACCATCCGAGCCAAGCGCCACGTTCACCCCGGCCCGCAGCATTCGCTTGACCGGCGCGACTCCAGCCCCCAGCTTCTGGTTCGAGATCACGTTATGCACGATCGAGACGCCCGCCTCGCCCATCAGGTCGATGTCGGCATCGGTGACCCAGATCGAATGCGCGATCGTGGTCCGTTGCCGCAGCAGACCAAGCCGCTTCATGTAGGCGATCAGCGTTTCGCCGTAAAACTCTTGCCCGGTAACCGCCTGCACCCTGGTCTCGAGGATATGGGTATGGAACGGCGTGTCATGGGCCTGCGCCAGTTCCATCGCGGCCTGCATCAGATCGGGGGTGCAGCGTTGCGGTGCCGATGGCGCGACCATGAAGTTCAGCCGCCCCGCACGACCATGATGCCGTGCCAGGGCATCGCGGCAATGCGACAGCCATTGGGCGCCGTCCGCTGCGCCCTGCGCATCCGCCTGCGCACACAGATCCGGCGGGACGAGATCGCGGGCAAAGGGGATCGTGTCGAGAAACGGCCGGTCCACCACATGGCCCGACACGGTGGCGCGCAGCCCGACATCTTCGTAGGCCTGGAAAACGGCGTCCAGCTGATCCGGCGTCTGGCAGGGGCTTTCATAAACGTCGTCGGTGACGCAGGTCGTGCCCGTCTTGAGCGATTCCATCGCGCAGAGCGCGGTGCGCAGATAGACCAGCCGGGGCGAAAGGGTCTGCGCGCCGAGGATCGGGTAGGCGTAGAGCATCCACAGTTCAAGCGGCATGTTGTCGTAACGCCCCTTGTAGAGCGCCTCGGGCGAGTGCATGTGGGCGTTCACCAGACCGGGCATCACCAGCTTGCCGCGCCCGTCGATCACGGTATCTGCGCGTCCTGCGCCGATGTCTCCGATTGCCGTGATGCGATCCGCTTCGATCAGAATGTCCGCGCTGATCGGGCGCGCGCCCTGCTCTGGTGCCATGGTGATGACGCGGGCCCCGGTGATAAGAATCGACATGTCAGCACGCCTCCCCTGGCAGGACGTATCCGACCTCGCCGGGCCAGCCTGCAAAAAGCCGGGCACCGGGCCTGAGATCGAGACCGTCGATTTCGCTTTGCTGTTTCTGCACCTTCATTTCCGTCCCATCCGCGAGGCGCAGCATCACGGTCACGAACGACCCGGTGAATTCCTCGGTCAGCACCTCGGCGGCGACCTCGTTGCTCGCGCCTGTTGCCTCGGTCGAGAGGGTGACGCGATCGGCCGGCACAAGCAGGCTTGCCGCCGCATGGGCGGGCGGCGGCGTGCCACGCGCGATGCCGAAGGTGCCCACCGGCGTCTCGATGGTCCCGGCACCGGTCATTCTGCCGTCGAGAATGGTGTTCGCGCCAACGAACCGGGCCACGAAACGATTGGCCGGGGCGCGGTGAACCTCCTTAGGCGCGCCGATCTGCTGCACCCGCCCATCGGACAGGATGACCACCCGATCGGCCATGGCAAAGGCCTCGGACTGATTATGCGTGACATAAAGGAAGGTGATCCCCAATTCGCTGTGCAGCCGCTTCAATTCGGATTGCATGTGCAGGCGCAGATTGGCATCGAGCGCCGATAGCGGCTCGTCCAGAAGCAAGATTTCGGGATGCAGCGCCAGCGCCCGCGCGATCGCAACGCGCTGACGCTGACCGCCCGAAAGCTGGTGGATCGAGCGCTCCGCCAGATCGGCGATGCCCAGCCGGTCGAGCCATTCGAGCGCGCGCTTGCGCCGCTCCGGGCTCAGCAGGCGACGCTTCTGTCTGAGGCCGAATTCCACGTTTTCCCGCACCGACAGGAACGGAAAGAGAGCGTAGCTCTGCCAGACCATCGGCATGTCGCGTTCCCAGGGCGGCGTCGCGGTAATATCGTCGGCCCCCCACATCAGCAACTGGCCCGCGCTGGCATAGTCCATCCCCGCGATCAGCCGCAGCGTCGTGGTCTTGCCGCAGCCCGACGGCCCCATCAGCGCGATAAATTCGCCCTTCTCGATAGCGAGATCCGTAGGGTGCAGCGCAACCGTGTCACCAAAGGATTTGGTCACCTGGTTCAGCAAGAGAATGGGATTGGGCGCGGCCATCACGGAGCCTCCTTGTCGGCTTTGCGTGTTGTGAGAAACTGCGCAAGGAACACCAGCGCGATCGTGATTACGAAAACGATGGTGCCGATGGCATTGATGCGCGGGCTGACTTGCCCCTGCAACATCGCGAGGATACGCACCGGCAGCGTTTCGTTCAGACCGGAGACGAACCATGCGATCATGAACTCGTCGAACGACACCGCAGCGGTGATCGCCAGCGCCGAGAAGATCGCGGGCTTGCAGAACGGCAGCACGACGCTGCGCATGCACGACCAGCGGGTCGCGCCGAGATTCCACGCCGCGCCCTCCAGATCGGGGCTCATTTCCGCCAGCCGCATCCGGATCAACGCCATGGCGAAGGGCGAACACAGCACGACATGCCCCGCGATCACCCCGGTCAGCGTGCCGACGAGGTCGATCAGTGAAAAGAAGGACAGCATCGCCAGTCCAAGGATCAGCACAGGCACCGTGGGCGGCAGGGCGGCCAGCGCCAGAAAGGCCAGCTTGCCGGTAAAGCGAAACCGGTAATCGACATAGGCCGTGGCAAACCCGATGAAGGTGGCCAGAACCGACACGATCGCCGCCACCTGCAGGCTGCGCCCAAAGCCGCGGCGCACGGTCTCATCCGTCAGGATCGCGCGGTACCAATCCAGGCTGAAGCCACCCCAGGGCAGGCTGGGATAGCGGTCGGCATTGAACGAAAAGACGATGATCGACGCCACCGGGGCGAGGATGAACAGGAAAACCACGATCGTGACACCGCCGAGAAGGCGATCAGTCCAGACGCCTCTCATGCCCGCGCCCTCCCGCGACCATAGGCCAGCGCCAGCGCCGAGAACAGCACCGTGACCAGCGTGGCGATCATCACCACGGCCACAACGGCGGCGCGCGGCCAGTTATTGCCGGATTTCGTCTGATCCACGATCAGGATCGACATGGTGGGTGGACTCGACCCACCCAGGAAGACCGGGCTCACATAGTCGCCGAAGGACAGGATGAACGCAAAGGCCGCCGCCAGGATCAGCCCGATCCGCGCCGAGGGTATCACGACGGTCAGCACCGTCCGCACCGGCCCACAGCCCAGGTTGTGCGACGCCCCCACAAGGTCGCGGTCGACATTGGACAGGGCGAAGAACTGGATCAGGATGACCAGCGGCAGGCACAGCGTCAGATAGCCGATCACCGTGGCAAAGGAGGTGTTGAGCATGGAGACCGCCGCAATGCCAATCCCGCCCAGTACCGCGTTCACCACGCCTTCCTGCGCGAGAATGACCATCCAGGCATAGACCCGGACAAGATAGCTGGTGAAAAACGGGGTGATCAGCAGGAAGATCGCCAGCCTTCGCGCTGACGGGCGCGCACGGAAGGCGAGAAAATAGGCCACCGGAAAGGCCAGCAGGCTGGCCACCATGGCGGTCACCGCGCCGATCTGCACGGTGTAGAGGAAACTCTCCCAGAAAAAGCCGCGCGTGAACATCCGTTCCCAGTTGGAGAGCACGAAATCCGGGGTCAGCCGGTAGTTGCGCACGACCCAGAAGGTCATCCCGACCAGAAACCCCAGCGGAGCCAGGAAAAACAGGCCGTTCCAGATCAATGCAGGGGCCGCCCAGAAGGCGGCGAACCCGTCGATCTGGGGGCGACGACGCGAGGTGGTAATGGTGTCTGGCATGGATCAGCCTTTGGTTCGGGGGCGCGAGGAACCTTGCGCCCCCGCCGGTCGTGATGCGGCGTCAGGACTTGAAGTCGGTCCAGACATCCGTCCAATCCTCGACCGGTTGCTGCACGGGGGTCTTGCGAATGTGGATCTTGCCATCCGCGAATTCGTCCATCACGTTGCGGTCCTCGAAGGTATGCCGAAGGAGGCGGGCGTGCTCGGGCGCGTCCTTGTTGAGTTGAACCCAACCGGCGCGCGACGGGATCGAGGCGTTATAGGCGGGCATGCGCGCGCTGCGGCTCTGACCTTCGGGTGAGGCCATGTACTGGATGAACGCCTTTGCGAGATCCGGCTTCGGCGTGCCCCGGGCGATGGAGAGCGATTCCGTCCATTGCAACCCGCCTTCGCGCGGGACCCAGCTGTCCACCGGGACGCCATCAGCCGACAAAAGCAGCGTGATCCAGTCGCCCACGCCGGGAATGATCGCGGCATCGCCGTTGGTCAGGGACGAAAAGGTATTGGCCATCGAATAGAAGCCCGAGGTCTGTGGCTTCAGCGACATCAGGGTCTCGGACATCCTTTGGAAACCGGCATCGTCGATATCGAAGGGATTGTCATTGCCGCCCGCCAGTCCCACGCAACCCATCGAGGGCAGATACCAGTCAAAGTACCCCACCTTGCCGGTGACCTTGGGATCCCACATGGCCTGATAGGTATCCACCTCGTCACGGGTGAACACGTCGGTTCGGTAGGATACCCCGAGGAACCCGTAGCGAATGATCACCGAATAGAGGTCACCGTCCAGCCAGTGGCCTTCGAATTTCTGGAACTCGGGAAAGAAATCCTCGAACGGGTAATCCTCGGGGCTCAGCGGGTTGATGAACTCCGCATCGCGCAGCTGCACGACATATTCCGCATCCGCAAGGATCACGTCATAGGCCCCCACCGGCGACTGGCTCACCAGCGCCATCATGTTATCGCCGCCGACATACTCCTTGGCCACAACCCGCACGCCGTGCTTTTCCTCAAAAGGGCCTACGACCTCGGGGTCGTTGTGCCCGGGCCAGCACAGAAGGTTGAGCGTGTTCTCCTGCGCCCGCGCCACATAGGGGCTGGACAGCAATGGCAGTGCGGCGCTTGCGCCGAGGCCCCTCAGCACGGTCCGGCGGTTCAGCCCCTTGCGCAGCCCTGCATATCTTCTGAAATCGGTCATGTCTTGGTCTCCCCGTTTTTGATTTTATCTGCGGTCAGCCCTGAAATGTGTCGAAGTTGGGCTGTGTCGTCCAAAGGTCGAGAACCTCGCGCGCCTCGGCGGCCAGCAGCCGCTCCGTGGGCAGCGCGCGCTCGTGCAGATCGGCCCGCACCATGTCGCGCAACGGTTGCAGGTCAAAGCCCAGCGCCTCGGCATCCGCCAGCGTGTTGGCATAATAAAGCGTGTCGATCCCGGCCCAGAACATGGCGGCCACGCACATCTCGCAGGGCTCGCAGGTGGTGTAGAGATCGCAGCCCGACAGATCCCATGTGCCCAGGTTTCGGCCCGCGTCGCGAATGGCCTCGATCTCGCCATGCGAGGTCGGATCGTGGCGGTTCACGACGTGGTTGCAGCCCTCGCCGACGATCTTGCCATCCTTGACCACAACCGCCCCGAACGGCGCGGCGCCATGCTCCAGCATCTCGCGACGACTGATCTCGATCGCCCTGCGCATGAAGTTGGTCTTGTCCATGTGTTGCCCCCGGGATTGAACGTGCCTGAACGAAAGGAAAGGCCCTGACGCAAGTCAAGTTGCGGACCGAAACGCGGCGGCCGATCTCACGGCACATCCGGGAAACTGCCCTGCAAATGCGCGTTTTACCTCCATTTGGTCAAATGGCAGGCGTTCGGGGTTTCGTGCGGTCCGATGATCGGGATGACATGGATGTGCCGGTGCCAATGCCCGGCCCGGCACGCGGGCATGCCCGCGTCGGGGTCAAAGGCGGCACGCCCTATCCCGGCGGCAGGATGTCGGCCGGTTTCAGGCGTTGGATCTTGCCCGATGGCCCCTTGGGCAGTTCGGCAATGAAATGCACCCGGTCAGGCGATTTGAACGAACCCAGCCGATCACGGCAAATCTCGATCAGTTGCGCGGGCTCCAGCGTCGAGCCGTCGCACAGCCGCACCGCCGCCTCGACCGTTTCGCCCTAGCACGCGCAGGTCCGGGCAAAGGCCGCCGCGAACAGATCGGCGCAGGCGGGATGCGCACAGGCAAACCGCGCCTCGGAATGGTCGAGCGCATACGCTATGGCGTCACGCCCGGCATCGAGGTTGATCATCACCGTCCGGCACCCGCCATAGGCCGCCCCGTAAAAGGCGCAGAGCGCATCTTCGGCTGTTGGGAGCCATGACCGCCACGCCTTCGTCTTTGGCCGCACCGCTCGCAGTCAGCATCCGGGCAAGCCCCATGGTCGCCTCGCGCAACTCGGCCCATGTCATCCGCGTCCCGGTTTCTGGAAACACGACCGAGACGCCACCGGCCCCGGCCCGCAAATCCAGCCAGTCACGGATCGTCCCGCCCGGCAGGCTGTTCGGGTCCAGCGTCATCGTCCGGCCTCGTTCCAGTACTCCGCAAAAATATCCTCAAGGCTCGGCTCGCGCGGCGGAATTTCCCGCACGATCTTGGTGGATTGCAAAAAATGCCGCCAATGCAGGTTCTCGTGGGTTGCATTGCCGCCCCAAGAGCCGCAGCCCATCGATAGCGAAAACGGCATCCCGTTGGTGAACGACCCGCCGGTGGCAAAGGTATGCGCCTGATTGTCGATCACCCGGCTGGTCGGAATCGCCCTGGCGAGGATCATAGGACGGTCGGCATCCGTGCTGTGCAGCCCCACGGAATGGCCCGCGCCCTGATGCAGCTGAATGGTGCGCGTGGTCGTGATTGCCGCGTCGAAATCGGCGGCGCGATAGAGCGCCAGAAGCCGGCTCAGCTTCTCGCCGTTCAGTGGATGATCGGGGCCGATGCCGGTCGTCGGCACGGCGATATATTCGGTCCCGTCGGGCACCCTGCCCGCCAGCCCCAGCGCGGCGATCATTCGGTCCGCGTCCTGCGCGATCACCTCGCGGCTCAGATGCCCGTCGGGCCACAACGCCGCGACCACGGCGGCCTCGTCGTCGGTCACCGCACCGCCCGCAACGGCCATCGCCGCAACAAAGCCATCATAGACCGCATCCACAACCACGAGCGCATTCTCAGACGAACAGGAGGTGGCGTTGTCAAAGCACTTGGACGCGCGAATTTTCTCTGCCGCCGCAAGGTCGGCGGTCTCATCGACGATTACCGTCACGTTCCCTGCCCCCACGGCCACTGCGGGGAGGCCCGCCATCTGGGCGCGATGCACATTGTTCTGGCTGCCGGTGCAGACGATCTTGTCACACCCCTCCATCAGGGCCTGTGTCTTCACCTTGGAGCCCGGGGCCGGCACCATCCGCACCAGATCCGAGTCTTCGCCGATCCTGGCGAACTCCGCATGGATATACTCGATCAGCGTCTCGCAACTGGGCACGCTCTTGGGCGAAGGGGCCACGACAATCGAATTGCCGCATTTCAGCGCGTTGATGATATTGTTCGCGGGGGTCGCCACCGGGTTGGTCGATGCACGATCGCGCCCACAACCCCCAAGGGGCGTGCAATCTCGGTGATCCCGGTCTCGGGATCATCTGACATCACGCCATAGGTCACCGCATCCATGATATCCCGCATCAGGCCCAGCGTCTTGCGGTGGTTCTTGATGATCTTGTCATCGACATTGCCAAGCCCGGTTGTCTCGACCGCCAGTTCGGCAAGCGCCGCGTTGCGCGCGGGCTCCATGATGGCCCATGCCACGGCCTGCGCCGCGCGGTCATAGCGCAGTTGACTGCCCTCCGCCTCGTAGCACGCCTGCGCGGCACGCGACCGGGCAATCACATCTTCCAGTTGGCAAGCGGGTCTGGCGCGTTCATCTCTCGATCTCACTTTCATCGATATCTGGGCACGTTCTCAACGCGCGCCCTGACTGATTGCGGATTACAGCCCTGACAGAAGGTCTTTCAGGGTCTCTTCACGAGCCGCACAGCTTCTGGCGAAGATCGAAGAGCGCAATCCTGACAAGCGATTGATCCATGTGATCTGGGATAATGCAGCCTATCACAAAGGACCGGATGTCAGGGACATTCCTGGCCAGACCAGAGTGTCGCATCCATCTGATCCAGCTGCCGCCCTACTGCCCACATCTGAACCCGATAGAAAGGCTGTGGGCCGTCATGCACCAACACGTGACACACAATCGGCACTATCCAAGCCAAGAGCAGGTGTCAGACAACTTCCGGGTCATCAACTACGACAAATTCCGGGTTTTGGCGTCGCTGCGGTATATTGTAGATTTGGAGCGGGCGACGGGAATCGAACCCGTATCATCAGCTTGGAAGGCTGAGGTCTTACCATTACACAACGCCCGCTCAACGGCCCCGTTGTTAGTAGAGCCTGCGGCGAGGGTCAAGACGCCAAGCGGCGCTCAGTAGTTCTGTGCCTTGCGAATGCGGGTCATCCGCCCCTCTTCGGTGACCGCGCCGCCAAGCGTTGTCACGCCCTTGGCCTGCAAGAGTGCCAGCATGCGGATGAAGACCTCGGCCGTGGCCACCGTGTCGCCCATGGCGGTATGGCGCGCCTCGGGCGGGATGCGCACGCCGAATCGGTCGCAGAGCGCATCGAGCGTGTGCTGCCCGGTATGATCGAACAGCCCCGCCGACATCAGCACGGTGCACAGTACCGGATTGTCAAACCGCCGCCCGATCACCTGCTCCTTGAGCCGCAGGAAGGCCAGATCGAACGGCGCGTTATGCGCGACCAGAACCGCGCCCCGGCAGAACTCGTGAAACCGCTGCCCGGCCTCGGCGATGTCGGGTGCACCCTCGACCATCGCGTCGTTGATGTGATGCACGCGGGTCGAGGCAGGCGGGATGGCGCGGCCCGGATTGACTAGCGTGTCAAAGCTTTCACCGCGCAGGATGCGGCCATTGACGATGCGCAGCCCCGCGATCTGCACGATCTCGTCGCCGCCGCGCGGCGAGAGGCCGGTGGTCTCGGTGTCGAAGACCACGAAACTCAGATCCGAGAGCGGCGTCTCGGCCAGATCGGTGCCCGGCGCATCGGGCAGGTTGAAATCGTAAAACTCGGGCCGCGCATCGCCGGGGGCAAGGCGCGGCGCGGCAGAGGACAGGGGCAGCACGATCCGGTAGCCGCCAGCAGCCGTTTCGGCCCAGAGGTCAGTCTGATGCGCGGCCAGCGCGTCGCGCCCGGAATAGGCGCCGTAAGCCTCCGACAGCGGCGCGCGCAGCCAGCCGGTCATCTGTCCGTCGGTCACCGCCTCGCCCTGCCAGCCGAGGATCAGCCGGGTCTCGGCTCCCTCGACCTCGGCCGAGAGGGTGAGCGCGTCTCGGGTGCCATTCTCGGTCAAGTGGCATGAGAGCCGCGCGAGCAGCGTTGTCACGGCAAAGCCGTCGCAGGCCAGCATCGCCTCGCTGCGGGTGATCCTGACATCGGCGTTGGAATGGGCGCGCACCCCGTCGAACACATGGCTGACCGCGACCGGCGACATCGGCCAGCGGCGCGACTTGATCGCGGCATGGCGGGCGCTCAGATCGTCGAGACAGGAGAACAGCCGCGCCACTTCGTCCTCGATCCCCTGTCGCATCTGCGCACGCTCTTCGGGGGCGAGATCATCGGTGGATTGCAGCACCTCCAGCAGCGCGCCGATGGTGCCTGCGGGGCGGCGCACCCCCTCCATCAGCGCGGTGAAGAGGTGATCATGGGCGGCATGGGCGCTCAGATCCTCGGTGGCGTCGCGGAAAATGAGGACATGGCCCGACAGTTCCTCATCCGACAGGATGGGGCTCACGCGACCCAACAGAAAGCGATTGCCATCGGCAGAAGCGGCGAGAAAGGTCTCAGCGGCAATTTCACCGCGCACCCGCGCCTTTTGCATCCGCGCCAGCGCATCCATCACCGGCTCTGGCCGCAGGAAGGCCGAGAGCGGGCGATCAAGGCCGATCTCGCCCAGCAACTCCTGCGCCATGCGGTTATAGAGCATCACCCGATTGTCGGGCGTGGCCACCACCGCCCCCTCGCCCAGATCGCGAAACAGCGCCTCGAAGAGTGCCTTTTCCCGGGCGATGCGGGCGGTCTCACGCTCGACCGCGCGTTGCCGCGCGGCGCGCGCCTCCGAGAGCGCGGCGTTGATCGCGTTGGCGGCGGGGGCGAGCGTGCCGAGATGTTTGGCCTGCCCCTCGTCGATCTGCAAATCGACATCCGCACGGGCGCGAGTGGTCAGATCAGAGGCGAGCGCGAGGATCGGCTTGGCGACGTTCTCATCGAACAATAGCCCGATCCACGCAGCCAGCCCCAGCAGCCCGAGCGCCCCGATCAGCCCCGCGATCACGTAACCATCGGGCGGCCCGCCCGCGCGCGCGTGGCCAAAGATCAGCGCCCCCGCGATCAACGACGCACCACCCAGACCGAGGACGGCAAAGAAGAGCGCAAAGCGCAGCCGCAGGCCAAGCCGCTTGGTCAGACGCTCGATCATGCCCCCTCCCCCGCCAAGAGCGCGTTGATCTGCGCGGTCAAATCCGCGGCCGCGAAAGGCTTGGTCATGAAGGCATCGGCCCCCACCGCCATGCCCTTGCGCCGCTCCACCTCGCCGCCACCAGCGGTGATCATCAGCACCTTGATGCCCTTGAGGGCGGCGTCCCTGCGAATGATCTGGCAAATCTCGTAGCCCGAACGCTCCGGCAGCATCACGTCGAGCACCACCAGATCGGGCCGCTCCTCGGCCAGCGCATCCAGCGCCGCATTTCCGCTCGCCACCCGGCGCAGGGCATAGCCCGCCCGCCCGATCAGATGGGTGAGCGCCAGCGCGATATTGTCCTCGTCCTCGACGAGCAGAACGGTTTTTTGCGACATTGCGGGCCTCCTCTCCCGGTCATGTCCGGCGCATTCAAGTCTGGCAGAGCGCCTCGCTCAGCGGGTCGTTCTCGGCCATGCTCCTCCACGTGGCCTCGGACGGGTCGGCCAGCGCCGCACCACTCACATCGGCACGCGCGCCTTGCGCGCAGTTCACAAGTTGCGGGCGTTTCGCGGGCGGTGTCCAGCGTGCAAAGAAATAGAGATCGGCCAGCAGGATACCGGGGGCATCCGGATTGGTCTGCACGCTCTCGCGATCAAGCGCCATGATCCGCGTGGTCTGCGGGATGACATAGGTCCACGGCTTCCAGAACCGCGTCTCCTCGACGGTGACCAAAACCTCCACCCCCTCGGGCAGCCCTTGGGTGGTGCGCCCCGCCCAGCTATATTCCGACCAGATCGCATAGCCCAGCATGGCCGCCCCGGCCATCACCGGCGTAATCCATTTGGGCAGACGTCCGCCGCTCAGATGCCCCAAGATGAGGGCGAGACCGGCGGCAACCGCGCCTGCGGCGAATGTGGCGACGAGTTCAAAGAACATGATTTATCCTCTTGCCCCGCGCGACTGCCCGATGGCCGATTGCATTGTCTTGACCACCATGAAGGCATCGCGCAGGTGATTGCGCTCCAGATCCGACAGATCGGACGGGTTCATGAAATTATCCGGCACCTTGCCGCCCGCGATCTGCGCCGCCTGATGGCGCAGCCGGGTCTCTGCGATCAGGTCATAGGCGTCGAGCAGATCATGCGCGCCGCTTTCCGAGATCACGCCCCCCCCGCGCGCACCCTCGATCCGGTCGCGGGTGCCCGCTTCTTCCAGTGATCCCAGCAGCGCATAGATCCGCCCCAGATCGACCACCGGAACGACGCCCGAATGCTTGAGGTCGATGGTGTTCTTGTGCTCACCCGAACGGATCAGCGCAAACCCCCGCAAGAGGCCCAGCGGCACGGTATGCTTGAGCGCGTTCGAGATCATATGCGCCACGAAGATCGAATTCTTGCGGGCCTGCGCCAGCACCTCGGCCTGCAGGTTCTCAAAGAGCGCCGTCTTGCCCGCGATGGCGCGCAGGTCAAACATGACCGAGGCCAGCATCTGCGCCTCGTTGTCGGGCTGCGCGATCCAGCCCGCGAAATACTCGCGCCATACACGGCGCGGCTGTCGCCAGCGCGGATTGGTCGCCATCATGTCGCCGGGGCAGTAGAAGAACCCGCAGGTATCCAGCCCGTCGCTGACGAATTTGGCGAGATCGGCGAAATAGGCGTCGTGGCGCGCGGGATCAAACGCGTCGTCTAGGATCAGGCAATTGTCCTGATCGCTAACGCCCGTTTGCTCGCGCCGCCCCTGAGAGCCGCAGGCGGTCCAGAGGTAAGGAACTGGCGGCGGGCCCAACCGCGCCTCGGCCAGCCGCAAGAGCCGCCTTGTGATCGCATCGGTGATATCGGTGATCCGCCGGGTGATCGACGCGGGCTTGACCCCCGCCTGCACCAGTTGCGCCAGAAGGCCCGGCACCCGCTCCATCACATGGGCCATGTCCTGCGCGCTCTCGGCATGGGCGATATCGGCGACCATATGGCTGGCGGTGGCGGCCTGCTGGCGGAAGAGGTCAGTCTTGCCGATCATCCCCACCACGCGGCCGCCCTGCGCCACCGGCAGGTGATTGACCTTGATCTCCGACAGCAGCATCAGCGCATCGAGGCCAAGACGATTCGGCGCGATGGTCACCGGGTCGGGCGTCATCACCTCCGCCACCCTGATCTGCCCGTCCAGCCCTTCGGCCAGTACCTTGTTGGTCAGGTCATGGGCGGTGATGATGCCCGCCAGATGTCCCGCCTCCATCACCACGACAGACGAAATCACGTTGTCTCGCATCAACCGCGCCACTTGGGTGATCGTCGCCTCCGGCCCGCAGGTGACAGGATGTTTCGCCATCAGGTCCGAAACCTGAAGCGCGGTGAGGCCGGTGGCATAGGGGCCGGTATCGGCAGGGTCGGTGGCACGCGCGCGGGCGAACCAGCGGGCGATGCCGTCGCACTCCTCCATCAGCGCCAGGAACTCTGCCCCGGGGATGAGGATCAGGCGGGCCGCCTCTGACGCGCGGGCGGTCAGTTGTGCTGTGCCGTCACGCAGCAGGCCGCGCTCGCCCATGATATCGCCGGGACCGCGATGAGACACGATGTCATGGGCCCCGGTCTGAATGTCGAACGCGCCGGATACGACCACGTAAAGCCCCTTGAGCGGCGCGCCCTTGGCAAAGAGCGTCTCACCCTGCGCCAGATCCACGACCGTCAGACCGGGGGTAAGCCGCGCGCGCATCGCACCCGTGAGCGCGTCAAAAGGCGGCTGCGCGCAGAGCTTGTCGATCAGGGCGGGGTCGCTCTCGGGCATTGCCGGGCCTTTCTGGGGATGTCTGGAAATAGTCTAAAAGCGCCCATGCGTGCCGTAAATATCGGCGGGCGGAAAAGACGGGGGCGGCGTCCTGCGCCGCCCCAGCCCGGCTTGCTTAGTGATCGGCAGCCGCTGCCGCCGCACCTTTGGGCACGCGCACGCTTTCGACCAGATCTTCGATCTCTTGCGGGATCGGGGCGGTCATCTTCGACACGGTAAAGGCCACCGCGAAGTTGATCACAGCCCCCACAGCCCCGAAGGAGGTCGACTTGATCGTGCCAAGCAGCGGATCGGCGTCGGTAAAGCTGTTGGTGTCAGGAATGAACAGCCAACCCTTGTGCAGGAAGATGTAGATCAGCGTGATCGCAAGACCCGAGATCATGCCCGCCACGGCGCCCTTGTTGTTCACCTTGGTAAAGATGCCCATCATCAGCGCCGGGAAGATCGAGGCCGCCGCCAGACCAAAGGCCAGCGCCACGGTTTGCGCCGCAAAGCCCGGCGGATTGAGGCCCAGATAGGTGGCCACCACGATCGCCGCCGCCATCGCGACACGCGCCGACAAAAGCTCGCCCTTTTCCGAGATCCCCGGATTGAGCTGCCCCTTGATCAGATCGTGGCTCACCGCCGAGGAGATCGCGAGCAGAAGACCGGCAGCGGTCGAGAGTGCTGCGGCAAGACCACCGGCCGCGACCAGACCGATCACCCAGCCCGGAAGGTTGGCGATCTCGGGGTTGGCCAGAACAAGGATGTCGCGGTTGAAGTTCGTGAGCTCGTTTCCGGCCCAGCCTTCTTGCGCAGCCTTCGCCTGCATCTCGGCATTGGCGTCGTTGTAGTATTGGATACGCCCGTCGCCGTTCTTGTCTTCCCAGCCCAGCAGGCCGGTTTTCTGCCATGTGGCCATCCAGTCATACTTGGCATCGGTCTCGATCTGCTCGACAGAAACCGCCTGCGCATCGGTGCCGTTGGGCCACATCAGCTCAGTGATGTTGAGCCGTGCCATCGCACCCACAGCCGGGGCCGTGAGATACAGCAGCGCGATGAAGACCAGCGCCCAGCCCGCCGACCAGCGGGCATCGGCCACGCGGGGAACGGTGAAAAAGCGCATGATCACATGCGGCAGACCGGCGGTGCCGATCATCAGCGACAGCGTGAACAGCACCATGTTGAACGTATCGCCATGATGGGCGGTATATTCGTTGAAGCCCAGTTCGCGCACGATCTGATCAAGCTTGGTCAGAAGCGGCTCGCCCGAGGCGACGTGATCACCGAAAAGACCCAGTGCCGGGATCGGATTGCCGGTCAGTTGCAGCGAGATGAAGATTGCCGGAATGGTGTAGGCCATGATCAGCACGACATATTGCGCCACCTGCGTGTAGGTCACGCCCTTCATGCCGCCGAACACCGCGTAGGCGAAAACCACACAGGCCCCGATCAGCAGACCGGCGGTGTTGGAAATCTCCAGAAAGCGGCCAAAGGCCACGCCGACACCGGTCATCTGACCGATCACGTAAGTCAGCGATGCGACGATCAGACAGATCACCGCCACCATGCGAGCGGTCGGGCTATAGAACCGGTCGCCGATGAACTCGGAGACGGTGAACTTGCCGAACTTGCGCAGGTACGGTGCCAGCAGCAACGCCAGCAGCACGTATCCACCGGTCCAGCCCATCAGGAAGGTCGAGTTGTCATAACCGGTAAAGGCGATGAGGCCCGCCATCGAGATGAACGAGGCAGCCGACATCCAGTCGGCGGCGGTGGCCATGCCGTTGGTCACGGGGTGCACCCCACGGCCCGCCGCATAGAATTCAGAGGTCGATCCGGCGCGTGCCCAGATCGCGATGCCGATATAGAGCGCGAAGGACGCGCTCACGAACAGCAGGTTGAGTGTAAACTGATCCATTGTCCCCGGCTCCCTTATTCTTCACCGACGCCGTGTTCGGCATCGAGTTTGTTCATCCGCCAGGCGTAGAAGAAGATCAGCGCCAGAAAGACCAGGATCGAGCCTTGCTGTGCGAACCAGAACCCAAGGTCGGTGCCGCCCACTGCGATGCCCGACAACATGGGGCGCAACAGAATGCCGAACCCGAACGAAACCAGAGCCCAGATCACCAGGCTCCAGAGAATGATGCGCACATTGGTTTTCCAATATGCCTTTGCGGCTTCCTTATCGGACAAAGCGTGTCCTCCCTTTTGTCAAAGGTTTCCTCCTGCCCGCATCGGGACCATCCCGGCGCGGGCCTTCCCTTACGCGGTCGCCTGTCTGACGATCGTGTTCAGCTCTTGTGCCACGGTGCCGATCGCGGCCATGGCATCGACCCGGACGAGCACGCCCTTGCCGTCGTAATAGTCGATCAGCGGCGCGGTCTGCGCGTGATAGGCGCGTAGGCGTTGCTCCACCGTCTCGGCGTTGTCATCGGCACGGCGGGTCATTTGGGTGCCGCCGCACTTGTCGCAGGTGCCCTCCACGGCGGGGGTCTTGAACGTGTCGTGATAGCCCTCGCCACAGCCCGCGCAGGTGTAGCGCCCGGAAATCCGCGTCACCATCGCGGCGTCGTCCACCTCCAGGCTGATCGCCGCCCGGATGCCCGCACCCAGATCGGCCATCAGCCCATCCAGCGCCTCGGCCTGCACCGTGGTGCGCGGAAATCCGTCGAGAATGACGCCATTGGCACAATCAGGCTCGGCCAGCCGGTCGCGCAGGATCGCGATGACGATTTCGTCAGACACCAGATCGCCCGCCTCCATCACCGCCTTGGCCTGCCTGCCTGCTTCGGTGCCCGCCTTTACGGCGGCGCGCAGCAGGTCCCCGGTGGAAAGCTGCACCAGCCCGAACGCGTCCTCCAGCTTGCGCGCCTGCGTGCCCTTGCCCGCGCCCGGCGGCCCGAGCAGGACCAGATTGGCGGGGGTTTGCGCTGTCTTGGTTCCGTCCATTGTCACAGCCCCCTCATGCGCCGGCGCGGTTGGTGATCAGATCATCGACCACCGAAGGATCGGCCAGCGTCGAGGTATCGCCAAGACTATCGAAGTCATTCTCGGCGATCTTGCGCAAGATGCGGCGCATGATCTTGCCCGAGCGCGTCTTGGGCAGGCCCGGCGCCCATTGAATGACATCCGGCTTGGCGATCGGGCCGATTTCCTGACGCACCCAGTTGGCAAGCTGTGTGCGCAGATCGTCCGTGGCCTCGACCCCGTCCATCAGCGTGACATAGCAATAGATGCCCTGCCCCTTGATATCATGTGGATAGCCCACGACCGCCGCCTCGCTCACGGTTGCATGCGCGACCAGCGCGCTTTCCACCTCTGCCGTGCCCATCCGGTGCCCCGAGACGTTGATCACGTCATCGACGCGCCCGGTGATCCAGTAATCGCCGTCCTCGTCGCGGCGGCAGCCGTCGCCGGAGAAATAGTAACCCTTGAACAACTCGAAATAGGTCGAGACAAAGCGCGAATGGTCGCCCCAGATCGTGCGCATCTGACCGGGCCAGCTGTCCTTTAGCGCAAGCACGCCCTCGGTTGCACCGTCCAGCTCATTACCCTGATCGTCGAGCACGACGGGGGCCACGCCAAAGAACGGCTTGGTCGCCGAGCCGGGCTTGGGCGTGCCCGCGACACCGGGCAGCGGGGTGATGAGAATGCCCCCCGTTTCAGTCTGCCACCACGTGTCAACGATGGGGCAGCGGCCCTTGCCGACATTCTCGTTATACCAGTTCCACGCCTCGGGGTTGATCGGCTCACCGACCGAACCCAGCAAACGCAGGCTGCTGAGGTCACTGCCCTCAACAGGCGCGGTGCCCTTGCCCATCAGCGCGCGGATGGCGGTGGGGGCGGTGTAGAACTGCGTGACCTTGTGGCGCTCGCAGACTTGCCAGAACCGGCCCGCATCGGGATAAGTCGGCACGCCCTCGAACATCACGGTCGTGGCACCATTGGCCAGCGGCCCATAGACGATATAGCTGTGCCCCGTGACCCAGCCCACATCGGCGGTGCACCAGTAGACATCGCCCTCGTGATAATCAAAAATGTACTCATGCGTCATCGACGCATAGGTCAGATAGCCGCCGGTTGTATGCACCACGCCCTTGGGCATGCCGGTGGAGCCGGAGGTGTAGAGAATGAAGAGCGGGTCTTCGGCCTTCATTTCCTCGGGTGCGCAGTCAGCACCGACCTTCTCGGCCTCTTCATGCCACCAAAAATCAAGGCCATTGCGCCACGCCACCTGATCGCCGGTGCGCTGCACCACGAGGCACTTGACGTCATCGGTGTCATGCAGCAGCGCCTGATTGACGTTATCCTTGAGCTTGGTCTTGCGTCCGCCGCGGGGCGCGTGATCGGCGGTGATGACAACCTTGGCGTCACAGCCGTTGATCCGCGCACCCAATGCGTCGGGCGAAAAGCCCGCGAAAACGATGGAATGGATGGCGCCGATACGGGCACAGGCCAGCATTGCATAGGCCGCCTCGGGGATCATCGGCAGGTAGATCACCACCCGGTCGCCCTTTTCTACACCGAGCGATTTCAGCACATTGGCCATCTTGCCGACCTGCGCGTGCAACTCAGCATAGGTGATATGCAGCGCCTCGTCGGTGGGCTCGTCCGGTTCCCAGATGATCGCGGTCTGGTCGCCGCGCGTCGCCAGATGCCGGTCAATGCAATTGGCCGCAACGTTGAGCGTGCCATCCTCGAACCACTTGATCGACACGTCATCATAGGCGAAAGATGTGTTCTTAACCTTGGTGTAGGGCTTGATCCAATCGAGCCGCTTGCCGTGCTCGCCCCAGAAACCTTGCGGATCCTGAATTGACTGCGTGTACATGCGATCATAGGCTTCGGCGTCGATGTGATATCCACGCGCGTTCGCACCTGCAGCTTTAATGACATCATCCATGGCTTTAAATCCTCCATCCCTGACACCATATGACAGCCGGTCATGCGGTGTTGTGCTCCATGGGAAACTATACCCAGAAATGCGTAAAAAATTAACACGTCTGCCGTAAACATTACGAATTATGTGAAAAGATCTAACTTCCTCTCTGAGTTTTTTGTAAATTATTTTACTATTTGACTTTCTCTAAGGTTTTTTAGCACCCGGCGTCACAATTTATACGCGTGGGCCACGGTGCGCTGCCGCATCCCGACAACAAAAGCCCGGCACCAACGCAACTGCGGCACTCTGCCGCAAGGCGTTGAAGTGACGCGGCGTCACAACCGCCGCCAACGATTCGCGCCGCAGGGCACCGGCTGCAGGATTGGGCTTGCACCCGCCGCGAGACACGCCATCTTTGGCATAAAGGAGACCCGCGATGCCCTATGCCCATTCCGACAGCTCCGAAGCGGTCCTCGCCCATCCCGCGCCGGATGTAAAAACCCGCGAAAAGCTCGAAGGCGGCAAACGCTTCATTCTTGCGACCACGTTCGAGCCCGCGGGCGACCAGCCCACCGCCATCGCGGAGCTGAGCGAGGGCGTGCGCGAGGGCGAGCGCGACCAGGTGCTGTTGGGGGCGACCGGCACGGGCAAGACCTTCACAATGGCCAAGATCATAGAGGAGACGCAGCGCCCCGCGATCATCCTTGCGCCGAACAAGACGCTGGCGGCTCAGCTCTATGGGGAATTCAAGAGCTTCTTTCCCGAGAACGCGGTCGAATACTTCGTCAGCTATTATGATTACTACCAGCCCGAGGCCTATGTCGCGCGCAGCGACACCTATATCGAGAAGGAATCCCAGATCAACGAACAGATCGACCGGATGCGCCACTCGGCCACCCGCGCCCTTCTGGAACGCGACGACGTGATCATTGTCGCCTCGGTCAGTTGCATCTACGGCATCGGTTCGGTCGAGACGTATGGCGCGATGACCCAGGATCTGAAGGTGGGGGACAGCTATGATCAGCGCAAGATCATGGCCGATCTGGTGGCGCAGCAATACAAGCGCAACGATCAGGCATTCCAGCGCGGCAGCTTTCGGGTGCGCGGCGACAGCCTCGAAATCTTCCCCGCCCACCTCGAGGACCGCGCCTGGCGGCTCAGCTTCTTTGGCGAGGAGTTGGAGAGCATCACCGAATTCGACCCGCTGACCGGCGAAAAGACTGACACGTATCAACAGATCCGGGTCTACGCCAACAGCCACTACGTGACCCCCAAGCCGACGATGCAGCAAGCCATCATCGGCATAAAGAAGGAGTTGCGCCAGCGCCTCGATCAACTGGTCGGCGACGGTAAGCTCTTGGAGGCGCAGCGGCTGGAGCAGCGCACCCAGTTCGATCTGGAGATGCTGGAGGCAACCGGCGTCTGCAACGGCATCGAGAACTATTCACGCTACCTCACCGGCCGCGCCCCCGGCGAGCCGCCCCCGACCCTCTTCGAGTTCATCCCCGACAATGCCATCGTCTTCGCCGACGAATCCCACGTCTCGGTCCCGCAGATCGGCGGCATGTACAAGGGCGACTACCGGCGCAAGTTCACCCTGGCCGAGCACGGCTTTCGCCTGCCCTCCTGCATGGACAATCGCCCCCTCAAGTTCGAGGAATGGGACGCGATGCGCCCGCAATCGATCTTCGTCTCGGCCACCCCCGCCAAATGGGAGATCGAGCAGACCGGCGGCGTCTTTACCGAACAGGTGATCCGCCCCACCGGGCTCCTCGATCCACAGGTCGAAATCCGCCCCGTCGACACACAGGTCGATGACTTGCTAGACGAGGTGCGCCGCGTTGCGCAGGCGGGCTATCGCACGCTGTGCACCACGCTGACCAAGCGCATGGCCGAGGACCTCACCGAATACCTGCACGAACAGGGCATCCGCGTACGCTACATGCATTCCGACATCGACACGATCGAGCGGATCGAGATCCTGCGCGACCTGCGCCTTGGCGCCTTCGACGTGCTGATCGGGATCAACCTTTTGCGCGAGGGGCTGGATATCCCCGAATGCGGGCTGGTTGCCATTCTGGACGCCGACAAGGAAGGTTTTCTGCGCTCCGAAACCTCGCTGATTCAGACCATCGGCCGCGCCGCGCGCAATGCCGATGGCCGGGTCATCATGTATGCCGACCGCATCACCGGCTCGATGCAGCGCGCGATGGATGAAACCGACCGCCGCCGCGCCAAGCAGATCGCCTATAACGAGGAACACGGCATCACCCCCGCCACGATCCGCAAGAATGTCGATGACATCCTGCAAGGGCTCTACAAGGGCGACGTGGACATGAACCGCGTCACCGCCAAGGTCGACAAGCCGATGGCCGGGGCGAATTTGCAGGCGGTGCTGGAGGGGCTGCGCACCGACATGCGCAAGGCCGCCGAGAACCTGGAATTCGAAGAGGCCGCCCGCCTGCGCGACGAGGTCAAGCGGCTGGAGGCGGTGGATTTGGCCGTGGCCGACGATCCCTTGGCGCGGCAGCAGGCGGTTGAGAAGGCCTCCGAGGCGGCGGTGGGGTCGCGCGGGCGGTCAACGGCAGGGAGGCCGGGGCAGCGCGGGGGGAATGTGAAGCGGCGGGGGCGGTAGTTTTGATGCGTTCCGATTCTTTTGAGCGCGACCAATGGGCTTTAGACTTGGAAGAGCACCTTCTGCAAGGCGGTGCATCCTTTTCTGAATGGGCTACGCTTATGTCATATGAGGCCCACACCTGCTTTGTTGCAGGTGCCGACATATCAACTATCATTCTTTGCGCCAGCACGTGTGAGGCTTACCTTAAAACAGAGCAATCAGACTATGACGCTAAACTTTACATTTTAATCGAAAAATATGAACTTGACGACGAACTGAAGAACCGAATTCACAAGCTAAGAAAGTTACGAAACAGTTGGGTTCACTCGTTACAGGCAAACGGTCAAAAAGAATTTTCCTGTTACAGTGACGCTTACACACCTAGCTTAGAAAGAGACGCCAAATTTGCTTATGAAACAATGCTGATGCTTCTTTTTTCTAATCCTTTTGTGTAAACACGCAAAATTTTTGTTGTCCGGTGCTAACTCCCAAATTCTCAGGTTATCGAGTCTTAAAGGGCACCAACCGCGAATAGGCGATTAATGCAAAGCGCCAAAGCCGCCGCGTGGGGGCGCGTCGGCTTTGGCGCGGCGGCGCTGCGCACCTCGATTCCGCGCCCGCAAAACACTTCAAGGTTAACCTCCCCTTAACCAACCCTCCCGCATGCTCGACACATGCAAAACCGCAACTCTCCCCTCACGCCCGAGGTCTGGCTGCATGACCTCTTCACCTCTCGCGCGGTCCAACAGGGCACCGTGATCCGGCGTAAGGCGCGTGACATTGAGCGCTTCGCGGGGATGGACCTGTTCCTGCGTGAAATCCACCGGCGCGGCTATCAGGCGATTGAAAACTCCGGCCAGATCGTCATCTTCTGCAACCGCGCGCCGGTGCGCTGGCTCACGCCACCCCCGATTTCTTCAAAAGAAATCGGACCGAAATCTTTTCAAGATTTCGGACGCGACACGGCGGTGTGACGGACCCCCAGGCACCCGCCAAAAACGACGTCGCTTTCAGACGCCGGATCTTCGCATTCGTTCGATATGTCGAAAGCGACCACGTGGGTTGTCGAAATCGCATGGATTTCCACCGCTTTTACCATTGCGCCGCCATGTTTATCGCTTATGTGCGAGTTGTGAGCGGCGCGCCATTCGCGAACGCAACCCCGAGGCAGGAGGCAAGCCCATGACACGCGACGAACTGAACCGCGAACTGCGTATGCATTCTGCCTCCTGGCAGGCCGTGCTGATCGTCTATGGCGCGATCATCGGCACATTCGTGCTGTCGGCCATGGCGGTCCTCTAAGCACCCCAGACAACGCAGATCCCGACATGACAAACGGCGGAGGTTGCCCCCCGCCGTTGTTCGTCGCTTAGCCAGACGTCAAGTGACCTTGGCGTCTTTCGAATCTATTCTGGCCGCTGCCGCATCGCCCACATTGTCGACGCCGCGCTCTTCCAGAAGCGTGGTCAGCCAATCGGGGTCCATCTCGGGCACCGAACTGAGCAGCAGATCGGTATAGGGATGGTGCGGCGGCGTGAACATCTCGTCCTTCGGCCCCTGATCGACCACCTTGCCGTGCTGCATCACCACCACCTCGTCGGCGATGGAGCGCACCGTCGCAAGGTCATGGGTGATGAACATATAGGCGAGGTTCAGCTCGTTCTGGAGCCGGTCGAGAAGCCGCAGAATCCCCTCGGCCACCAGTTGATCGAGCGCCGATGTCACCTCGTCGCACACGATGAACGTGGGCTCCGCCGCGAGCGCGCGGGCAATGCCGATGCGTTGTTTTTGCCCGCCCGACAGCTCCGGCGGATAGCGGTAGTAATACTGCGCCGGTTCAAGCTCGATCAGGTCGAGCAGCTCATCCACCCGATTCTTGAGCGCGACTCCCTTGAGACCACCATAGAATGCCGCCGGGCGCGCGATGATCTCCGATATGCGCACCTTGGGGTTGAGCGCCGTGTCGGCCATCTGGTAGATCATCTGGCACTGGCGCAACTGGTCCTTGCTGCGGTTTCGAAAGCTGGGCGGGAAAGGCTCGCCTTTGAACAGCACCTCGCCCTTTGAGGGCGGCAACAGGCCGGTGATCACCCGCGCGGTGGTCGATTTTCCCGAACCGGATTCCCCCACCACGGCGACGGTCATGCCCTCGTATATGTCGAAACTCACATCATCGAGCACCTTTTCGCCCCCGGTGTAGGAGGCATCCACGTTCTTGACCGAAATCAGCGGCGGGGTGCCGTCGGTCGGCCTGCGCCGCTGCGGGCTCTCGAAACTGCGCACCGCCCAGAGCGATTTGGTGTAATCCTCCTTGGGATTGTCGAGCATCTCCTTGGTCGCCGCCTCCTCGACCTCCTCGCCCTTCAACAGAACCTTGATCGTGTCGGCCATCTGCGCCACCACCGCAAGGTCATGAGTGATGTAGATCGCGGCGGTGTTGAACTCGTCCACGATGTCGCGGATCGCGGCCAGAACCTCGATCTGCGTGGTCACATCGAGCGCCGTCGTCGGTTCGTCAAAGATGATCAGATCCGGGCGGCAGGACATCGCCATCGCCGTCATCGCGCGCTGTAACTGCCCGCCGGACACCTGGTGCGGATAGCGAAAGCCGATTTCACCGGGGTTGGGCAGGCGGAGCTTTTCATAAAGCTCCATCGCGTCCTCCTGCGCCTCCATCCGCTTCTTGAGACGGTATTGCAGCGGCGCTTCGGTGTGCTGGTCGATGATCTTGTGCGCCGGGTTGAACGACGCCGCCGCCGATTGCGCCACATAAGCAATACGAGAGCCGCGCAGCATGCGCCGATCCGCCTCGGTGGCAGTGGTCAACTCCATCCCGTCGAACTCGATCGAGCTGTCGACAATCCGCGTGCCGTCGCGGGCATAGCCCATACAGGCCGCCCCGATGGTGGATTTGCCCGCACCCGATTCGCCGATCAATCCCATCACCTCGCCCCGGTGCAGGGTCAGGTCGACACCCTTGATGATGTCGACCCATGTTTCATCCGAATACCCTTGGATCTTCAGGTCACGGATCTTCAGCAATACGTCGTTTTTCTTGATCATGACGATTACACCTTCAGTCCAGAGGAGCGGTAGAGCATCCAGTCCACCACGAAGTTGACCGCGACAGTCAGAAGCGCGATGGCCGCCGCAGGGATGAGCGGGGTGATCTCACCGAACGAGACCAGCGTCGCGTTTTCGCGCACCATCGAGCCCCAATCCGCCGTCGGCGGCTGAATGCCGAGGCCGAGGAATGACAGGCCCGCGATCAGCAGGAACACAAAGCAGAATTCCAGCCCGAACTCCGCCACCAGAGGTGCTGTGGAGTTGGGCAGAATTTCCCGGCGGATCAGGTACCATGTCTTCTCGCCGCGCAGCTTGGCGGCCTCGATATAGTCCATCACCACCACATTGCCTGCCACCGCCCGTGTCAGGCGGAAGACGCGCGGGCTGTAGATCACCGCCACTACCAGCACGAGGATGATCTCGGACGGGTTGAAGATGATCAGCATGAACCCGGCAAAGGCCACCGCCACCACGATCAGCGCCGCCAGCCCGACGGCCCAGCCGAGAATGTTGTTCTCGAACACCGCCGTCACCACCAAGAGCCCGGTGACCACCGCGAACCCGGTCAGCAACCAGAAACTTGTGGTGTCATTGGCCAGTTCGCCACCGAAGATCGACAGCATCAAGAGCGCAAAGATCAGCGACGGAATCGACATGATCACGTCCGAGGTGCGGGCGATGATCTGATCGAACCAACCGCCATTGACCGCCGCCAGCAAACCCGCGAGCGCACCTAGAAGGAAGGCCAGCACCGTCCCGGCAAGCGCCAGCGCCACGGTATTGCGCGCGCCATAGATGATCCGGCTGAACATGTCGCGGCCCAGCTGATCTGCCCCGAGAAGCATATTTTCATCCGCAGGCGCAAAGGCCGAGGAAATGATCTCGGCCTCGCCGAAGGGCGCGATCACCGGCGCGAAGATGCCCGCGATCGCGTAGGTGAAGATCACGAACATCCCGAACGCCGCCGTCAGCGGTGCCGTGCGCAACTCCTTGGCCAGGTTGACCGAGGCGATGGCAATCAGGAACTCGCGGAAGGCGTAGGACACCATCGCCGCCAGCGCAAGAAGCCCCGCTGCGATCGCCACGCCGCGCAGCGCACCCACCCCGCCGACGATGCCCAGAATGAACGACACCAGCGTCAGCGAGAAAATCAGCAGGAATGCCGATCGTTTGTTGAAATACGCCGCAAGGCAGGACGCGCCGAGTAGCAGAGTATAGTAGATAATGACGAAAACACTCATGTCTCTGCCCCCTTATTTCGGATGCCGCAGGCGCGGATTGGTCAGGATCGCGCCCACATCCGCCGCAAGGTTCAGCAGGATGAAGGTCGCCGCGAAGATCAGGCAGCAGGCCTGAACCACCGGGAAGTCGCGTTTGCTGACCGCGTCCACGAGCGCCTGTCCGATGCCGGGGTAGACGAACACCACCTCGACCAGCACCACGCCGGTGATCAGATAGGCCAGGTTCAGCGCCACCACGTTGATGATCGGGGCCCAGGCATTGGGCAGGGCGTGCTTGACGATCACCTTCCAGGGCGGTGCGCCCTTGAGCCGGGCCATCTCGATATAGGGCGAGGCCAGAAGGTTGATGATCGCCGCGCGCGTCATGCGCATCATATGCGCCGTCACCACCAGCACCAGCGTCAGCGCCGGCAGGAAGGTGCGATAGAGCAGATCACCGAAATCCATGTCCGAACTCAGGCTGGCAATCGCCGGGAACATGCTCGTCTTGACCGCCAGATAGAGGATCAGGATATAGCCCAGGAAGAATTCAGGACTCGAGATCGAGGTGAGCGTGGCCACATTGGCGACCCGGTCGAAGATCGAATTGCGCAGCAGTGCCACGACGATCCCCAGAGTGATCGAGATCGGCACCGCGATGGCCGCCGCATAGGTCGCGAGGAACAGCGTGTTGGCAAAGCGTTCGCCGATCGTCTGCGACACGCTTGCACCGGTCACGATGGAATTGCCGAAATCGAGCATCACCGCACCCGACAACCAATCGAGGTAGCGCACGATGGCCGGTTGATCGAGACCCATCTCGCGGCGCAATGCGGCCAGGTTCTCGGGCGTCGCGCCCTGCCCCAGCACCGCCTCGGCGATGTCACCGGGCAAAAGCTCGACCATGAAAAATATGATGACGGATATGACCAATAGGATGATCAGTCCGAGACCGAGCCGTTTTGCAACAAGCCCAAGGATGTCCCCCATCTTTCCCTCCTGCTGTTTCTGCCTGCCGCCTTGTTCCGGCGGGCCGTTTTCGGCTCAGGCGCACAGTGTTCTGTGTTTGCGGTCGCGCTTTGTGTTTTTGTATTGGCCGGTGCGACCGGATTGGCGAAACCGGAGGCAGGACAGACCCGCCACCGGCAATGAAAGACCCGGCCCCCTTTCGGGGACCGGGCCAAATCAAGGCATCAGGACGAGAACCACCAGCGGCTCGCAGCCCGGGCGCCGTCACAGCTCCAGCTGGCCGCGACATCCTCATTGCGCTCCACGCCCTTGCCACGGGCATAGACCCAGTTGTTGAAGAACGGGATCAGCGTGCCGCCATCGTCGCGCATCAGCAGGCACATCTCGCGATACATCTCGGCGCGCAGGCTGTCGTCAAGCTCGCCCTTGGCCTGAAGCAGCAACTCGTTGAAGCGCTCGTTCTGCCAGCGGCTCTCGTTCCAGGCGGCGTCGTCCTTGTAGGCCAGCGTGAACATCACGTCCGGCGTCGGGCGCGCACCCCAGGACACGGCCGAGTACGGCTTTTTCAGCCACACGTCCGAATAGTAGCCATCGTTCGGCTCGCGCACGACCTTGATGTTGATGCCCGCCGCCTTTGCCTGCTCGGCATAAAGGACGCACATGTCCACGGCACCGGTATAGACGCTGTCCGCGACCGAAAGATTGACCGTGAGGCCCTCCTGCCCGGCCTTCTTGAGCAGCGATTTCGCCTGGTCCGGGTCGTATTCGCGCTGCGGGATATCGTCGGGCCAGTAAGGCTGCACCGGCGAGAGGTGGAAATCGTTGCCCTTGGTCGCCGCCCCGAACGAGATCTTCTCGATGATCTCGTCGCGGTTCATCGCCAGTTTCAGCGCGTTGCGCACGTTGACGTCATCAAACGGCGCCGTGTCGCAATGCATCGGCATCGTGATCGCGCCACCCGAGGGGATGTTGTCGACCTTGATGTCGGGGTTGCGCTCCAGCAGCGCGAGTGTCTTGAGCTCGATCAGCGAAACGCAGTTCACATCACCCGTCACAAGTGCCGTCTGACGCGCATTGGGATCGTTCAGAATGAGCATCTCGACCTTGTCGAAATAGGCCCCCTCGCCGTGCCAGCCATCATGCCGGCTCAGCGCCCATTGAATGCCGAACTCGCCTGACTCGATCTTGTAGGGGCCAGAGCCGTCGCCGGATTTCCAGTCGATCGAGCCATCGCCATTCGAAGGACAGATCGCAAAGTGATAGTCGGTCATCAGCCAGGGCAGATCGGCATTGCCGCGCGCCAGAGAGATGACAATCGCATTCTCGCCATCGGCCTTGATATCGGTCACATCCGTCAAGAGCGCCTTGGCCGCCGAGGTGGACGCGTCGCCACGATGGTGGTTGAGGCTGTCGATCACATCGTGCGCCGTCACCGGCTTGCCGCTGTGGAAGGACGCATCGGGATTGAGCTCGAAGGTCCACTCCTTGGCGTCCGGCGTCGCCTCCCAGCTTGTCGCAAGATCCGGGCCGAGCGAATTGTCCGGCTCGATCAGCGTCAGATAGCTGCGATGCGTGTGTGCCAGAAAGATCATCTGCCGGGTCACATAGGTGCCCGGATCATGCGTGTCGGAACTGTTGCCGTCATGCACGCCCCAGCGGAACGTACCGCCGCGGCTTGGCTGTGCGGCGGCCGATGTGCCCCAAAGGCCGGTCGCGGCAGAGACGGTCATGCCGGCGGCAGCGGCGAAATGCATGAACGACCGGCGCGAGATATCGCCGGTGCGCGCGGCATTTGCCAGCCTGTCCATTAAGACCTTGTCGGTTTTCTTTGTCATGAGACTTCCCTGTTTTGTTGTTGATCTGTCACTGGAGAGGCCCCTGTCTTGGTCCTCTCCGAAAGCTTCCGTTGCTGACCCTCGGTCAGGATGCTTAAATACGACATGATGAAAACAAAACACGAAATTCCTCGGCTTTCCAGACTCTAATCCGAAAAACCCGCAAGTTTTAAAGGTCAGCAATCCTGAGGTTTTTTCCTGAAGACGCCCGCCTTCACCCCCCGCGACGCTCGCGCAGACGCGAGAAGTAATCGAGTCTCTTCTTGAGTTCGCGCTCGAATCCGCGCTCTACCGGTTGATAGAGAACCGGGCGTTTCATCGTCTCGGGAAAGTAGTTCTGACCCGAAAACCCGTCTTCGGCATCGTGGTCATAGGCATAGCCCGCGCCGTACCCCTCCTCGCGCATGAGCTTGGTCGGCGCGTTCAGGATATGCTTGGGCGGCGGCTCGCTGCCGGTTTTCTTGGCTTCGCGCATCGCGGCCTTGTAGGCGGCATAGCCCGCGTTCGATTTCGGCGCCAGCGCAAGATATGTCACCGCCTGCGCCAACGCCAACTCGCCCTCGGGGCTGCCCAGACGCTCATAGATCTCCCAGGCATGCAGGCAGACCGTTTGGGCATGGCTGTCGGCCAGCCCGATATCCTCCACCGCCATCCGGGTGATGCGCCGGGCAAGGTATCGCGGGTCTTCGCCCCCGGTCAGCATCCGCGCCAGCCAGTAGAGCGCGGCATCAGGATCAGAGCCGCGCACCGACTTGTGCAGCGCCGAGATGAGGTTGTAATGCTCATCGCCCGACTTGTCGTATTTCGCCGCCCGCTTCATCAGCCGCGCGGCCAGCGCGTCGCGCCCGAGCTTGCCATCGGTCGTCCACGCCGCCGCCTGTTCGATCAGATTGAGCAGCGCGCGCCCGTCGCCATCGGCCATTTCCAGCAGGCTCTCACGCGCCGGGCCGTCAAGCGGCAGGGCCCGGCCCAGATCCTTCTCGGCCCGCTGTGCAAGACGTTCGAGATCCGCCAGATCCAGCCGCGTCAGCACCAGCACCTGCGACCGGCTGAGCAGCGCCGCGTTCAACTCAAACGACGGGTTCTCGGTCGTCGCCCCCACCAGCAGGATCGTGCCATCCTCCATATGCGGCAGGAACCCGTCCTGCTGCGCCTTGTTGAAGCGGTGGATCTCGTCGACGAAAAGCAGCGTACCCTGACCGTTCGCGCGCCGGTGCTTGGCCTGCTCGAAGACCTTGCGCAATTCCGGCACGCCGGTGAATATCGCGCTGATCTGCACGAAATGCAGGTCCGTCTCATCCGCCAGCAGCCGCGCGATGGTGGTCTTGCCCACACCGGGCGGCCCCCAGAAAATCAACGACGTCAGACTGCCCGAGGCCAGCATCACGCCAAGCGGCGCGTCAGGGCCCAACACCTGATCCTGTCCGATCACCTCCGACAGGGCACGCGGGCGCAGCCGGTCCGCCAGCGGGCGCGGCGCCCCCTTGGGCGCAGGCGTGTCGCCGGTGTCGAAAAGATCACTCACAGCCGCAGCCGCAGCGCCATGCGCCGCCCGTTGCGCATCACCTCGATGCTCAGCGTCTGTGTGGCCTCCTCCAGCGCCTGCACTGCTGTTGTGCTGTCGGAAACCGCGACGCCATTGATCTCGCGCAGGATGTCTCCGGGGCGAAGCCCCGCCCTCGCACCGTATGGCCCAGGGTCTTCCACGATCACCCCATCGGCCATCAACGGCAAGCCGTAAGCGTCAATCACCGCCGGGTTGATCGTTGAAAGCACCATCTCCGGCAGCGCGGCGCGGTCGCCCGTCCGGGTTGGGTTGCGGGGCGGCACTTCGGGGGCGGCGATCATCGGCACGTCGATCTCTTCCGCATCCCCATCGCGCTGCCGGGTGATCCGCGCAGTGTCACCGATTCCGGCAAGCGACATGCGAAACACCATCTCGGCGGGGCTATTCACCGGTTGCCCGTCGACTGCGGCGATCACGTCGCCCGGCACCACCGCACCGGCAAAACTGCTGGCGGGATGCACCTGCGATATCACGATCCCCTCGGGCCGCGAGAGGCCCAAGCCCTCGGCCATGTCGGGCGTCACCGGCTGACCGCCTAGCCCGGCCCAAGGCCGAACAAACGCGTTCTGCCCGGCGCGCGCCTGTTCGACGAATTGCGCCACCAGGGCCGACGGTATAGCAAAGCCGATCCCGTTCGAGCCGCCCGAGCGCGACAATATGGCCGTGTTGATCCCGATCAGATCACCATTCACATCGACCAGCGCACCGCCCGAATTGCCCGGGTTGATCGGTGCGTCGGTCTGAATGAAATAGCCCCGCGCATTGCCCGACGCCGTGCCAGAGCGCGCCAGCCCCGAGACGATGCCGCTGCTCACCGTCTGGCCCACGCCGAACGGATTGCCGATGGCCAGCACCAATTCGCCAACTTGCACGCTGTCACTGTCGCGCAGCCGCAGCGCGGGCAGGTCGGGGGCGTCCTCGACCTGCAACACCGCAAGATCCGCCTCTTCATCGCCCAGCAGAACCCGCGCAGCATATTCGCGACCGTCATTGAGAACAACGCGGATATCCGTCGCCTCGCCGACCACGTGGTAATTCGACACCACGATGCCATCCGCACCCAGCACCACGCCCGAGCCGAGCGAGTTCTGCACGCGTGGCCGCGAAGCGCCGAAATCGTTGAAGAACCGCCCGAAGAACGGATCATTCCGGAACGGGCTGCGGCGGCCTTCGACGATGCGACTGGCATAGATGTTGACCACGGCAGGCGCGGCCTGCCGCACAACTGGCACAAAGCCGGTCTGAATCTCGGCCTGCGACATCGGCACGCGCATCTCGGCGGCCAGCGGCGCGGCGTAAAGGATCAGGACGAGAGACAGGATGCGGATCAAGAGCGGCCTCCTTGCATGTCGGCGGGTCGCCCGAGATATGCGCGGCACGCCGCAGCAATGCAAGCCCGCCGGGATTCTTCCTGGTCCAAATACTTAATCGTACAGACGCAAAACCCCCGCCGGTGAGGGCGGGGGTCAGGGCCGGCCAAATCTGGCGTGGCTTATTCTTCTGCGGCCTCTTCGGCGGCGACGCGGGCGCGGTCAGCCGCCCCCTTGGCATCAACGTCACGGTCGACGAACTCGATGATCGCCATCGGGGCCATGTCGCCATAGCGGAACCCGGCCTTGAGCACGCGGACATAACCGCCCTGACGGTCCTTGTAGCGGGGCCCCAGCACGTCAAAGAGCTTGGCGACGTGGATGTCCTGCTTGAGCTGGGCCGCGGCCTGACGGCGCGCGTGCAGATCGCCGCGCTTGCCAAGCGTGACCATCTTCTCGATGATCCGGCGCAGTTCCTTGGCCTTGGGCAGGGTGGTTTTGATCTGCTCATGTTCGATGAGCGAGCCGGCCATGTTCGCCCACAGCGCCTTGCGGTGCTCGTGGGTGCGGTTCAGGCGGCGGTATCCTCTGGCGTGACGCATTTTCTATCTCCTTAGCGTTTTGCTTTGTCCGGCGGTCTGATGCGTGTCAGCCGCTCTCCTTGGGGCGGGATTGCCCAGGTGGTGGGTAAAACCGATTTCTTGCAAGGAAATCGGACCGGAAACTTTTTCAAGTTTCCGTCCCTTTATCTCAGAACGCCTCGTCGAATTTCTTGGCGAGGTCCTCGATATCGTCGGGCGGCCAGTCTTCGACATCCATGCCGAGATGCAGGCCCATGCCCGAGAGCACTTCTTTGATCTCGTTGAGCGACTTGCGGCCAAAGTTCGGCGTGCGCAGCATTTCCGCCTCGGTCTTCTGGATCAGATCGCCGATATAGACGATATTGTCGTTCTTGAGGCAGTTGGCGGACCGCACGCTGAGCTCCAGCTCGTCCACTTTCTTCAGCAGCAGCGGGTTGAACTCGAGCCCGTCATCCTCAGCCTCGCGGCCTGCCGATTCCGGCTCGTCGAAGTTGACAAAGATCGACAGCTGGTCCTGAAGGATGCGCGCGGCAAAGGCTACGGCGTCATCGGGCGTGATCGAGCCGTCGGTCTCGATCTTCATGGTCAGCTTGTCATAATCCAGCACCTGCCCCTCGCGGGTCGGCTGCACGTCATAGCTGACCCGGGTGATCGGCGAATAGATCGCGTCGATCGGGATCAGACCGATGGGCGCGTCCTCGGGTTTATTCTTGTCAGCCGAGACATAGCCCTTGCCGGTATTGACCGTCAGCTCCACGTAGAGGTCCGCACCTTCGTCGAGGTGGCAGATCACGTGATCCTTGTTCAGTACCTCTATGCCCGCGCTGTCGGAAATGTCAGCAGCGGTCACGGCACCCGGGCCCTTGGCATTGATCGACAGGCGCTTCGGCCCTTCGACTTCCATGCGGACGGCGACGCCCTTTAGGTTGAGAACGATATCCGTCACGTCCTCGCGCACACCGGCGACCGAGGAAAACTCGTGCAGAACGTTGTCAATCTGCACGGCAGTAATCGCCGCACCTTGCAGCGACGACAACAGCACGCGGCGCAGCGCGTTGCCAAGGGTCAGACCAAAGCCGCGCTCCAGCGGTTCGGCGACCAGCACGGCCTGACGCAGCGGGTCGTTGCCCGGTTTCACGTCAAGCTGTGTCGGCTTGATCAGTTCAGCCCAATTCTTGTGGATCATGCGTCCCTCCATTCCTGTTCTGCCCTCATGTCCAAAGGTCAAGAACGCCCGAGGATGTAAAATGGCGAAAAGGGGACCGCGCCCTTGCGCAGCCCCGCTTTGATAGATGTCGGATCAGACCCGGCGACGTTTCGGCGGGCGGCAGCCGTTATGGGCGATCGGTGTCACGTCGCGGATCGACGTGATGTTAAAGCCGACGGCAGCCAGCGCGCGCAGCGCCGATTCACGGCCCGAACCGGGCCCCTGAACCTCGACCTCGAGCGAGCGCATGCCATGCTCCTGCGCCTTCTTGCCCGCGTCTTCTGCGGCCATCTGCGCGGCATAGGGTGTCGACTTGCGCGAGCCCTTGAAGCCCATGGTCCCGGCAGAGGACCACGCAATCGCGTTGCCTTGCACGTCGGAAATCAGGATCTTGGTGTTGTTGAAGGACGAGTTCACATGAGCAACGCCGGTGGCGATGTTCTTGGAAACCTTCTTCTTGGTGCGTTTGGTGTCGCGTGCCATCTCGAATGCCCTCCCTTATTTCTTCTTGCCGGCAATGGCTTTTGCCGGGCCCTTGCGGGTGCGGGCATTGGTGTGGGTTCGCTGGCCACGCACCGGCAGGTTGCGGCGGTGACGCAGGCCACGGTAGCAGCCGAGATCCATCAGGCGCTTGACGTTCATCTGCGTCTCGCGACGCAGGTCGCCTTCGACGGTGTAATTCGCGTCGATATGCTCGCGCAGGGCCAAGGCTTCGGCATCCGACAGCTCGTTGACGCGACGCGACGCGTCGATGTTCACGGCTTCGCAGATGGCCTTGGCCGAGGACTGGCCGATTCCGGTGATGTAGGTAAGGGCGATCGGGACCCGTTTGGAGGTCGGGATATTAACGCCGGCGATACGTGCCAAGTGTCTTTTCCTTTTCGTTGCGGTTCCGTAGCTCCAGAACCTTTTTTCACAACGTAAGCCCGAGGCGCTTTTTCGCTCCGGGCCGCAGCTGATTTCTGATTGTAGATCCGGGGCCGGGGGCGACCCGGCGAGAATCAATCTCGCAGTCGAGATAGGGCTGGTTATGGGGAAATTAATGGGGCGTCAAGCCCCCGTTCCGTCATTTGTCAATCGCCGCCGCAATCGCCGCCTTGACCTCGTCCATGCTGCCCATGCCATCGACCGAGGCGAGCTGCCCGTTGGCATGATAATAGCCGATGAGCGGCGCGGTCTTCTTGTAATATTCCATCAGCCGGTGGCGCACGCTGTCCTCGTTGTCGTCGGCGCGCACGGGCTGTCCGGCAGCCGCGGCATCGGCGGCACGGCCAACGATGCGCTTGACCAGGGTCTCGTCATCGACGCGCATCTCGACCACGGCGTCCAGTGTCTCGCCCTGTTCGTCCAGCAGGGTAGCCAGTGCATCGGCCTGCGCCAGCGTGCGCGGGAAGCCGTCAAAGATGAAACCGCCGCGCTTGTCCCCCTGAAGCTTTTCGCGAATGAGGCCAATCACGATGTCATCGGTCACCAGATCGCCGCGCGCCATAACGTCAGCGACAATGTTGCCCATCTCGGTCCCGCTGTCCTTGGCCGCGCGCAGCATGTCGCCGGTGCTGAGCTGGATCATGTCGCGGCTCTCTACCAGCATCTGTGCCTGCGTGCCCTTGCCCGCCCCCGGCGGCCCCAGAAGTATGATGTTCATCGACGTGCCCCTCCCTTGCGACGGCCTTTCTTGCGACCTTTGCCGCTGAGCTGCGATCTCTCGATCAGCCCTTCGTATTGATGCGCGAGCAGGTGGCTTTGCACTTGCTGGATCGTGTCCATCGTCACCGAGACCACGATCAGCACCGAGGTGCCGCCGAAATAGAACGGAATCGCGAACTGGTTGCGCAAGATCTCCGGCAGAAGCATGACCGCGACCAGATACATCGAGCCCAGCACGAGAATGCGGTTGACCACGTATTCGATATATTCCTCGGTCCGCTTGCCCGGGCGCACGCCCGGAATAAAGCCGTTCTGGTTCTTCAGGTTTTCGGCCACGTCATCGGGCTTGAAGGCCACGTTAAACGTGTAAAAGTAGGTGAAAAATACGATCATCACCGTGAAGAACAGCAGATAGAGCGGCTGACCGGGGCCGAAATAGGCCATGATGGTGGACATGACCGGATTGGTCTGATTGCCCGAAAACGTGCCGATGGTGGCGGGCAGCAACAAGAGCGACGAGGCAAAGATTGCCGGGATCACGCCCGCCGGGTTGACCTTGACCGGCAGATGCGACGAGCCGCCGTCATAGACCTTCATCCCGACCTGGCGTTTCGGATACTGGATATGGATTTTGCGCAGAGAGCGTTCCATGAACACCACGAAGGCGATCACCGCGACCACCATGAGCATCACCCCGATGATCACCGCCGGGCTGATCGCGCCCGAGCGCCCCGAGGCGAAGAACTGCGCCAGGGCCGCCGGGACTTCGGCGATGATGCCGACAAAGATGATCAGCGAAATGCCGTTGCCGACGCCGCGCGCTGTGATCTGCTCGCCCAGCCACATCAGGAACATCGTGCCGCCGACCAGCGTTATCATGCAGCTGGCGATGAAGAACAGCCCCGGATTGGTGACCATGTCGCCCGATTGCAGGCTGACGGCGAGACCGTAGCTTTGCACCGTGGCCAGACCAACCGTGCCATAGCGCGTATACTGGTTGATCTTCTTGCGGCCCTGCTCGCCCTCTTTCTTGAGCTGCTGGAGCTGCGGCACCATCGCGGTCAAGAGCTGCACGATGATCGAGGCCGAGATATAGGGCATGATACCGAGGGCAAAGATGCCCATCCGCCCAAGCGCGCCGCCGGTGAACATGCTGAGCATTCCGCCGATCGTCGCCTGCGCGCCTTCCATGAATTCGCGCAGTGCCGCGCCGTCGATGCCCGGCACCGGGATGAAGGTGCCAAGCCGATAGACGATCAAAAGCCCCAGCGTGAAGAGGATGCGCTTGCGCAACTCGGTGGCCTTGCCAAGCGCGGACCAGCTTGTGTTGGCCGCCATTTGCTCTGCTGCAGATACCATTCGCGGGTCTCTTTCATATGACAACGCCGCCTAGGGCTGTTTTCCAGCTCAGGCGGCGTCAAAAGGAAAACGTGAGGACTATGTAAGCGGGCGCAGGCCCGCTCACAACCTCTTATTCAGCGGCCTGCGCTGTTGTGACCGAAAGCTTGCCCCCGGCTTTCTCGACGGCGTCGATGGCTGACTTGGAGGCGCCGGTCACAGCGATATCGAGTTTCGCGGTCACCTCACCCTTGGCCAGAACGCGCACACCATCCAGCTTGCGCCGCACCAGGCCCGAGGCCACGAGCACGTCCTCGGTGATCTGGGCCGCGCCGTCGATCTTGCCGGCCTCGATGAATTTCTGGATCAGGCCGAGGTTCACCACCGCAAAGGATTTGCGGTTCGGCTTGTTGAAGCCGCGCTTGGGCAGACGCTGATAGAGCGGCATCTGGCCACCCTCGTAGCCCTTGATGGCCACACCCGAGCGGGATTTCTGACCTTTGATACCACGGCCACCCATCTTGCCCATGCCGGAACCGGGGCCACGGCCGATGCGTTTCTTGCGCTTGGTCGCGCCGTCGTTGTCACGAAGTTCGTGCAGTTTCATTGTCGCTATCTCCTTGCCGGATGCGGCCCCCAGCGACGGGAGCGGCCGAACGCGGCTTGCGTGAAAGGTTGAGTCGGGCCCCTCGGGCCACCGTGGGCGTATAGACCCGGCCCGCAGCGGGATCAAGGGCGGAGTTATCAGCCAACCGGCGGGTTGCGCCATGTCGAGGGCGCAAAGGACCGGGTCAGCGCGCGCTCGACCAGATCGAGCCGGTCCTGCCCATAGAACGGGTCGCCGTCGACGATATAGGTGGGCGAACCGAAGACATTCAATGCGATGGCCTCCGCCGTATTGGCGCGGTGGACGGCCTGTATCTCGTCCGAAAGCGCAGCGGTCAGGATCGCATCCGGATCGAGCCCACAACCCGCGATCAACGGCGCCAGCGTGGCGGGGTCGGCGATATCGGCATCGTCACGCCAATGCGCGCCAAGGATGGCATGCGCCAGCGCATCAGCCCCCGTTCCTGCCTCCTGCGCCGCGATGATCGCGCCATTGGGCAGGGTCAGCGGATTGTCGTGATACGTCGGGCGGTGGCGGATCACCTCCACGCCGCGATACTCTGCCCAGTGCTCGATATCACGGCCAAAGAAATAATCCACATGCGCCTGCGTGCGCGCCGCAAAGGACAGCCCGCCCGCCGCCTCGACCACCGGCGACAGGTCAATCGGCCTGTGCAGCAGTCGCACGCCGTGGCGCGCGCAGATCTCCGACAGGCAGGCAGAGCCGAGCCAGGCAAAGGCGGAATGGGCGGAGTAGATATAATCGATGCTCTGCATGCGATCATGCTAGGCCGTGCAGCGCGGCGCTGCAAGCGGCGCGTCGCACGGCTCCCCCGTCATCGTCCGGCCTGACCGGACGATCTCTCGGGCAACAGATCCTCGGGTCAAGCCCGAGGATGACGGTGAAAGCCATCGCACCTCTGGACAAGTTCCCGGCCCGCGCTACGCTGGAGGAACCCAAACAGGAGCCCCAATGCGCGCCCTTTGCCTTGCCCTCGCCCTCGCCACCCTGCCCGGCCCCGCGCCGCAGGCCGCCACGGGCTGCGCGCGCGATGCGATGCTGGTCTTCGATGGCTCGGGCTCGATGGACGAGGTGGGCCATGACGCAACCGCGCCGACCCGGATCATCGACGCCCGTCGCGCGGTGCGCGCGGCGATGCCCGACATCGCCCCCCATCGCCGCGTCGGCCTGCTCACCTACGGCCCCGGCGGGGCGCATGCCTGTTCGGGGATCGACCTGCGCTTTGCCCCGCGCGCCGATGCAGGCGCGGCGGTGGTGGCGGGCATCGACAGCCTGTCACCCGGCGGCCTCACCCCGCTTGCGACCTCGGTCACAGCGGCGGTCGAGGTTCTGGGAAAGGACGGCATCGTCGTGCTGGTCACCGATGGCAACGAAACCTGCGGCGGCACGCCCTGCGCGCTCAGCGCACATCTCGCCGACACCGCGCCGGGGCTGACCGTGCATGTCATCGGCTTTCGCGTGGTCTATGATCCGTTCTCGTGGAACAGCCCCGAGGCCGGCGACTATGACGGCCAGACCGTGGCCAAATGCCTCGCCGAGGCGACCGGCGGGCTGTTCGTCTCGACCGAAACGGTGGACGAACTGGCCGACGCGCTCCGCGTCACGCTTGGATGCCTGGTGGTGGGCGAAGCGTCCCGGCGGATCACCCCGCATTTGCCGGTCTGATCCGTCGGCGCAACAGTGCTTACGATGGGGTGGGCCACTCGAAATCGGGGCGCAGCGCCTTATAGATCGGGCGGCCGTCGCTGGGCTTCGGCGCGCCGCTCACCGGATCGTAAAAGGCGTGATACGGGGCTGGCGCGATCTTGTCACCATAGCCCATCAGGCTGGGCACGATGGCGCGGATGCGGTTGTGCTTGTCGTCCACTAAGATCGGCGCACCGCAGTCGCCATAGGTGCACAGATCGAGCGGGCCGTCGGGATTGTTGGCGTAGAACGGCTGGCGTTTCAGACCGGCCTCGTTATCCACCGCCCCATAGCCATACTTGAAGAACACGCGTTGGGTGGTAGCCTGCCCGGTGACGCCCTTGCAGACGAAACAGTGGCAGGTGTGATTGTCGATCGAGTCGTGATCGGCATGCGTGTGGATATGAGCGAAACCGCCGGAATATTTATGAGACATGGTGTCCCCCCTTAATGAATGCGCGCCCGGGGGCGGACCGCCGACCAGGCGCAAGGGAAGAAGACCACGCCCCCCCCAGCCCGGATGGCAGAGAGACAAAAAACCCGCGTGATGGTGTAACGAAATTCGCCCCGGCCATCTCTGACCGGGGCGAATTCCTTCAAAACCTGCCGGAAACTTCAAAAGTTTCCGAACCGTTTTCAATTCAAGAAAACGGGCTCAGCCCTTTTCCTCGACGATCTCGACCATGTGCGAGACCTTGGCGATCATGCCACGGACGGCGGGCGTGTCTTCCAGCTCGCGCGTCTTGTGCATCTTGTTGAGGCCCAGACCGATCAGGGTCTGGCGCTGCTTTTCGGGGCGGCGGATCGGCGAGCCGATCTGCTTGACGACGATGGTTTTTGCCATGTTCCGGTCTCCTTACGCTTCTGCCGCATCGGCAGCAGCCGGCGCTTCGTCACCGCGTTTCAGGATGTCGGCGACCTTCTTGCCACGACGCTGCGCGACCATGCGCGGGCTGGTCTCTTTCTGGAGACCGTTCAGCGTGGCGCGGATCATGTTATAGGGGTTCTGCGACCCGTTCGACTTGGCGACCACGTCCTGAACGCCCAGCATCTCGAACACGGCGCGCATCGGACCACCGGCGATGATACCTGTACCCTGCGGGGCGGTACGCATCACGACCTTGCCCGCGCCATGACGGCCTTCCATATCGTGGTGCAGCGTCCGGCCCTCACGCAGCGGTACGCGGATCATCGCGCGCTTGGCGGCTTCGGTGGCCTTGCGGATCGCTTCGGGGACTTCTTTGGCTTTACCCTTGCCAAAGCCGACACGGCCCTTTTGATCGCCAACAACGACCAGAGCGGCAAAGCCGAAGCGCTTGCCCCCTTTTACGGTTTTCGAAACCCGGTTGATCGCAACCAGGCGATCGGCGAATTCAGGGGTTTCGTCGCGGTCACGCCCGCGCCCCCGGTTGTCATCTCTTGCCATTCTCGGCGTCCTTTCCATGCGGCACGGCGTGGTGCCTGATATTGCTCAATCCAGGTGAGCCGAAGCTCCCGGATCATCGAGGCGGCCCCGAGGGGCCGCCTGCGCCTTAGATTTTCAGACCGGCGTCACGCGCGGCGTCGGCCACGGCCTTGACCCGACCATGAAACAGGAACCCGCCCCGGTCGAAATAGGCCTCGGTGACACCCGCCTTTTGCGCGCGTTCGGCAATCGTGGCCCCGATCTTGGTAGCGGCCTCGACATTGCACTTGCCCACCAGCCCGAGATCCTTTTCGAGGGTCGAGGCGGCGGCGAGCGTCACACCGTTGACGTCGTCGATCAGCTGCACGCTGATGTTCTTGTTGGAGCGGTGAACGCTCAGGCGCGGACGCCCGGCATTGACCTTGCGGAGTTTGTTCCGAACGCGCAGGCGGCGTTTGAGGAACAGTTTTCTTTTGCTGTATGCCATAGCTCGCGTCCTTACTTCTTCTTGCCTTCCTTCTGGAAGATGTACTCGTCCTTGTAGCGGATCCCTTTGCCCTTGTAGGGCTCGGGCCGCCGCCAGTCGCGGATATTCGCCGCAACCTGACCGACGAGCTGCTTGTCCGTGCCTTCGACCACCAGTTCGGTAGGCTTGGGCGCGGTGACAGTCACACCTTCCGGAACGGCGAAGTCGACGTCATGGCTGAGACCGAGGTTCAGCTTGAGGACGTTGCCCGCCATCTGCGCGCGATACCCGACGCCGCGGATTTCCAGCTCTTTCTTGAAGGTTTCATTGGAACCATGAACCAGGTTGGCGATGACCGTGCGGGTCATGCCCCACTGCTGGCGCGCGCGCTTGGATTTGCCACGCGGCGTGACGCTGATCTGGCCATCCTCGATGGTGATGGTCACATCGTCGGTCGCCGTGAAGGATTTGGTGGCCTTCGGGCCCTTCACTTCGATGGTCTGGCCCGACAGGGTCGCGGTGACACCATTGGGCAGAGCCACGGGTTGTTTTCCGATACGAGACATGTCCGGGTCTCCTTAGAATACCGTGCAGAGCACTTCGCCGCCAACATTGGCTGCGCGCGCGGCTGCATCCGACATCACACCCTTGGGGGTGGAGACAATCGACACGCCGAGGCCCTGACGGACCTGCGGAATGTCCTTGACGCCCATATAGACGCGACGACCGGGTTTGGAGACCCGTTTCATTTCGCGAATGACAGGGGTGCCCTCGAAATACTTCAGGCTGATTTCGATCGCCGGGTGACCGTTTTCGCCCGTGATCTGCTCATAGCCGCGGATGTAGCCCTCTGCCGCCAACACGTCGAGAACACGCACGCGCATCTTCGAGGCCGGGGTCAGCACCGTGGACTTGCCGCGCATCTGGCTGTTGCGGATACGGGTGAGCATATCGCCGATAGGATCGTTCATATCTCTGCCCTCCTTACCAGCTCGATTTCACAACGCCGGGCAGTTGCCCAGCAGAGCCCAGATCGCGCAGCGCGATACGGGAAATCTTGAGTTTGCGGTAATACGCGTGCGGACGGCCCGTCAGCTGGCAGCGATTGTGCAGCCGGGTGGCAGAGCTGTTGCGCGGCAGTTGCGCAAGCGCGAGGGAGGCGCGGAACCGCTCTTCCATCGGCTTGTCCTGATCGTTGATGACCGCTTTCAGGGCAGCGCGCTTCTTGGCGAACCGGTCCACCAGCTTCTGGCGCTTCTTCTCGCGCTCGATCATTGCTTTCTTAGCCATATATCTATCCTCCCCCGGCTCAGCTGTTGAAGGGCATGTTGAAATGCTTCAACAGCGCCTTGGCTTCAGCGTCGGTCTTCGCCGTGGTTGTGATGATGATGTCCATACCCCAGACTTCGTCGACCTTGTCGAAGTTGATTTCGGGGAAAACGATATGTTCCTTGAGGCCCATGGCGTAGTTGCCACGCCCATCGAACGACTTGCCCGGCACACCGCGGAAGTCACGGATACGGGGCATGGCGATGGTGATCAGGCGATCAAGGAAATCATACATGCGGTCGCCGCGCAGCGTGACCTTGGCACCCAAGGGCATGTCCTCGCGAACGCGGAACCCGGCGATCGAGTTGCGGGCCTTGGTGACGACGGCGCGCTGACCGGCGATCAGGCTCAGGTCTTCCTGAGCGGATTTCGCCTTCTTGGAGTCGCGCACAGCCTCGGCACCGCAGCCGATGTTCAGGACGATCTTGTCCAGACGCGGGATCTGCATGTCGTTGGTATAGCCGAACTCTTCCTTCAGAGCGGGCTTGATCACCTCACGGAACTGCGTGCGCAGACGCGGGGTATAGGTTGCTGTATCAAGCATCGATCACGTCCCCCGTGGTCTTGGCAAAACGCACCTTCTTGTCGCCTTCGATCTTGAAGCCGACGCGGGTCGGTTTGCCGTTCTTGTCGACAATCGCCAGGTTGCTCAGGTCGATAGGCATCGCCTTGGGCAGGCGGCCCCCCTGACTGGTCTGGCTTTGACGGGTATGGCGGATCGCCATGTTGACACCCTCGACCACGGCCTTGCCGGATTTCGGATCAACGCTGGTGATCGTGCCTTTCTGGCCCTTGTCCTTGCCGGCCAGAACGATCACGCTGTCGCCTTTTTTCAGTTTGGCAGCCATCTTACAGCACCTCCGGGGCGAGCGAGATGATTTTCATGAAGTTCTTGGAGCGCAATTCGCGCACGACCGGCCCGAAGATACGGGTGCCGACAGGCTCGCCCGCATTGTTCAGGATGACGGCGGCGTTACGGTCGAACTTGATGGCGGTGCCGTCTTCGCGACGAACCTCCTTGGCGGTGCGCACGACGACGGCCTTGCGGACGTCGCCCTTCTTCACGCGACCGCGCGGGATGGCTTCCTTGACCGAGACGACAATGATGTCGCCTACGGATGCGTATTTACGCTTGGAACCACCCAGAACCTTGATGCACTGAACTCGGCGTGCGCCGGAGTTGTCAGCAACATCCAGATTGGTCTGCATCTGGATCATTTGGTTTCTCCCGACCTATGGGGGGCGATGCAATGCCTGGTCCCCAGGGTTTCGACAATGCCGAAAGGCGCTGTCGGCTTACGCCTCCAGCACCTCCCAGCGTTTCGTTTTCGACTTCGGCGCGCATTCGATGATCCGAACGGCATCGCCGACCTTGTAGGTGTTATTCTCGTCGTGAGCCCGGTACGTCTTGGACTTACGGATGGTCTTCTGCATCACCGGATGCTTGAAGCGGCGCTCGACCGACACGGTCACGGTCTGGGCGTTGGCGTCAGAGGTCACGACACCTTGAAGAATACGTTTGGGCATCTCAGGGGCTCCTTACTCTGCCGCCGCTTGGGCTTTTTCGTTCAGAATGGTCTTGACACGCGCCGCGTCGCGACGGGCCTTGCGCATCTGAGCGGGGTTCTCAAGCTGGCCGGTAGCCGCCTGAAAGCGCAGGTTGAACTGCTGCTTCTTCAGAGTGGTGAGGTCCTCCCGGAGTTGGTCCGGGGTCTTGTCACGCAGTTCCTTGGCGTTCATCGCCTTTTCCTTTCTCAAAACACCGGACGGCCCCTGACGGTTGCTTCAGGGTCACCCGAAACCCGGTGGATGAATTGCTAAACACGCGAATCCCCGGGCAGGCCCAAGGGTCGCAGATTGGCGCTCTATAAGGGAGGCGGTCGCGCAGGGCAAGAGGGAGTTTGGGAAATCGTCCGACCTGCCCGCAGCGCGTCGGTGCCGCAGCAAAAAGAAACGGCCCCGGGTTCCCCCGAGGCCGTCCCAAAGTCCGGTCAGATCGCTTATGCGAGCTGCAGGTTCGACGCGCTCTCGCGGCCGTCACGGCCGGATTCGATGTCGAAGGTCACTTTCTGGTCGTCGGCCAGGCCGGTGAGGCCGGCGCGCTCGACGGCGCTGATGTGGACGAACACGTCCTTGCCGCCATTGTCGGGCGCGATAAAGCCGAAGCCTTTAGTGGAATTGAACCATTTTACGGTGCCATTGGCCATGGTGTAGTCTCCTAGTGTGGTGCTGCCCGCTTAAGTGCGGCAGCCGCGGCGTGGTCGGTCTGGATCGAGAAACTGACCGCCGGTTTAGAGGAGACAGGTATCGAAAAAGAATAACGTTAGCAGCATTCATATGCGCGCGAACGACTCAATTTGCAAGAGCCAAGTTCAAATTACTGATTTTTGAGAGGTTTTGCGCCTCAAACGGCGGAATCAAGCCCAAGCGTAGTTGAAGCTGACGCTGATCCGGTCCTCCTCGGACATGTTCATCGGCACCTCGTGGCGCAGCCATGATTCCCACAGCAGCACATCGCCCACCTGCGGCCTGGCATAAACGAAGGTCTGCAACTCCTCCCGCGCGCCTTTGCGGCGGGTCGGCGCGGCCATCATCCGGGCAGAGCGCGGGTCTTCCAGCTTGAGCGCGCTGGCATCCTCGGGCATCGCCACATAGGCGGTGCCGGAGATCACCGAATGCGGGTGGATGTGGCTGCCATGGCTGCCACCCTCGGGCAGGATGTTGATCCAGATATCCTCCAGCTTGAGCGCGCGCCCGTCGAGGTCAAACTCGAGATCCTCGGCAAACGCCGCGACATGCGCATCCAACGCCCTGACCAGATCGGCAAAGATCGGAAACCGCCACGGCAGGTCGGTCAGCGAGGCATAGGAGGTGTAGCCGGGATAACCTTCCGTCTCGCACCACTCCTGCCCGGCCTCGTCATCCTCGGCGATTGAATAGCACGAGGCCTCCAACTCCTTGGCATCAATGGCGGGGTCGTGCTCGCTCAGGGCGGCACGGTAGAGGCGGGTCACAAAGAGAGAGCTGATCTGGGACATACCCGCTTAATATCGCAACTCAGGCCGCGCGCAAGGGTTGCTAAACGGTTACGCGTCAGGCTGGAGCCCTTGTCTTGCGGGTGCTCCATATCGTGCTTCGATCGACCGTCCTACTGTCGCTGGTCGTCCTTGTGGTGGCGATCATGACCGGGCCTGGCCGGGCCGACCGGTTCGCCGACTGGGGTCCGATGTTCGCGCCGACGGGCGCGCCGCTCTCCGCGCGGGCCACCGGGCAGCATCACGCCATCGGGCCCTAGCAGATCATCCCAGCCCCCCCCCGGCGGCTGTTGGCACGCGCGGGGCTCGACCCGGCCACGCGGTTCGGCCCGACGCTGCAGGACCGGCTGGCCGACATGCTACTCAACAATGCGGGCCTGACGGCGGTGCGCGAGGGTGCGATCGCCTGCGCGGCGTTCCGGCTCAACCTCGCCCGCGTCTGGGCCGGACTGCCCACCGCCACGGGGCACAGCTATTATCACGGCGTGGCCGGGAACCGCGCGGTGCTGAGCCATGACGGCTACCGAAGCGCGGTGGGCGCCATCCTCGGCGGATCAGCCGAGCCGGGACGGACACATCCGCCCGCCTCCGCCTACCGAACGAAAAACCCCGCGCGATTACGCGCGGGGTATGGTCCGACCGTGCCGGGAGCAGTCCGCCCGGACATGGATCAAGACGGCGAACCGCAGTCCACGACCATCTTCTTACCCGGCATCCGCGTGCCGTCGGGCCGCCCGATCGTCGTGTCTTCCGGCGCGTCGTCGATGAAGGCTTGTCCATCTGCGCCGATAAACTGGTTGCGCGCCCCGCAAACCTTTGCCAGCCGCGCGACGACCGTGTCTGCGCTGACCTGGTTCGGGAAATACTCCACAATGAAGCTCTTGATGTCATTCCGGCTATAGATCGGGAAAACTAAGTCAAGACCGGCACGATCTGCCGGATCTGGCATGAGATCGGCCATCACCGCCTGGCGTCGATCATAGGCGGTTTGCGGGTCCGGTGCACTGCACGCCGATATGGCAAGACCAATGACCACAAACATAATTACACGCATATCGTTCTCCTGAGTCAGAAAAGCAAATGCCCGCAGAATGCACTGAGCACGGCGCGCCTTTAGCCCTCCCCGCGAACGATCACAAGCCGGAATCCTTCCGGCGCTCGCGCATTAGGCCCGATCCGGTCAGGGACATCGAAGCGACCGCAGGGTCAGACGATGCCGCCCGGCCAAAATGAGAAACTCCCGGCCAATCGCTTGGCCGGGAGTGGATGTCGCTCAACGACTTTGACCGCGCGGGTTACCAGTCCTCGCGGACCACGACCCGGGTCTTGACCGGCAGCTTCATCGCGGCGAGGCGCAGGGCCTCCATCGCGACCGCTTCGCCGACGCCGTCGATCTCGAACATCACGCGGCCGGGTTTGACCTTGCAGACCCACCGGTCCACCGAGCCTTTACCCTTGCCCATGCGGACCTCGATCGGCTTTGCCGTCACCGGAACATCCGGGAAGATCCGGATCCAGACCCGGCCCTGACGTTTCATGTGACGCGTCATGGCACGGCGTGCCGCCTCGATCTGGCGTGCGGTGACGCGTTCGGGCTGCGTGGCCTTGAGACCGAAGGAGCCGAAGTTCAGATCAGAGCCGCCCTTGGCCTCGCCCTTGATCCGACCCTTGAACTGCTTGCGGAATTTCGTGCGCTTTGGTTGTAGCATCTGTCATTCCTCCTTAACGGCGGCCGCCGGCGCCACGGGGCGCGGGACCATCCTGGAGTTCCTGGGCCTTGCGATCACGCGCACCGGGATCGTGCTCCATGATCTCACCCTTGAAGATCCAGACCTTGATGCCGATGATGCCATAGGCGGTTGTCGCCTCGACATTGGCATAGTCGATATCGGCGCGCAGAGTGTGCAGCGGCACACGCCCCTCGCGATACCATTCGGTCCGGGCGATTTCGGCGCCGCCAAGACGCCCCGCGACGTTGACCCGGATCCCCAGGGCCCCCATCCGCATGGCGTTCTGCACGGCGCGCTTCATCGCGCGACGGAAGGACACCCGACGCTCCAGCTGCTGCGCGATGCTGTCGCCCACCAGGGCGGCATCGAGCTCGGGCTTGCGCACCTCGACGATGTTCAGATGCAGTTCGCTGTCGGTGATCCGGGCCAGCTTCTTGCGCAGCGTCTCGATATCCGCGCCTTTCTTGCCGATGATCACGCCCGGGCGCGCGGTGTGGATCGTGACGCGGCACTTCTTGTGCGGACGCTCGATGATCACACGGCTGATGCCGGCCTGCTTGCACTCGGTGTTGATGAAGTCGCGGATCGCGAGATCCTCGAGCAGAAGATCACCGTAATCCTTGGTGTCGGCATACCAGCGGCTGTCCCAGGTGCGATTCACCTGCAGGCGCATGCCAATCGGATTGACTTTGTTACCCATTAGGCTTGCTCCTCAATTTCACGCACCTTGATCGTCAGTTCCGAGAACGGCTTTTTCAGCGCCCCGAACCGGCCACGCGCCCGCGGACGGCCACGCTTCATCACAAGGTTCTTGCCGACATAGGCCTCGGCCACGATCAGCTCGTCGACGTCGAGATTGTGGTTGTTCTCGGCATTGGCGATCGCCGATTGCAGGCACTTCTTGACGTCCTCGGCGATCCGCTTGTTCGAGAAGGTCAGATCGGTCAGCGCCCGGTCCACCTTCTTGCCACGGATCATCGCGGCGACGAGGTTGAGTTTCTGCGGGCTCGTGCGCAGCATGCGCAGCTTGGCCATCGCCTCGTTATCCGCCACGCGGCGGGGATTTTTATCCTTGCCCATGGCTTATTTCCTCTTCGCTTTCTTGTCCGCCGCATGCCCGTAATAGGTGCGGGTCGGCGAATATTCACCGAATTTCTGGCCGATCATGTCCTCGCTCACATTCACCGGAATGTGCTTGTGGCCATTGTAGACGCCGAACGTGAGACCCACGAATTGCGGCAGGATCGTCGAGCGGCGCGACCAGATCTTGATCACTTCGTTGCGCCCCGACTCGCGCGCTGCCTCTGCCTTTTTCAAGACATAGGCATCGACGAAGGGGCCTTTCCATACAGAACGTGCCATGTGTTAGCGGCCCTTCTTCTTGGCGTGACGCGAGCGCAGGATAAGCTTCTGCGACGCCTTGTTCTTGTTGCGGGTGCGCGCGCCCTTGGTGGGCTTGCCCGAGGGCGTGACCGGGTGACGACCACCCGAGGTCCGGCCCTCACCACCACCATGGGGGTGGTCGATCGGGTTCATCACGACGCCGCGCACCGACGGGCGAATGCCCTTGTGGCGCATGCGGCCCGCTTTACCGTAATTCTGGTTGCTGTTGTCGGGATTGCTGACGGCACCGACGGTGGCCATGCATTCCTGGCGCACCAGACGCAGCTCGCCCGAGCTGAGGCGGATCTGCGCATAGCCGCCATCGCGGCCCACAAATTGCGCATAGGTACCAGCGGCGCGTGCGATCTGCCCGCCCTTGCCGGCCTTCAGCTCGATGTTGTGAATGATCGTGCCGATCGGCATGCCCGAGAACGGCATCGCGTTGCCCGGCTTGATATCGGCCTTGGCGCTTGCGAGCACCTTATCGCCAATCGCCAGACGCTGCGGCGCCAGGATATAGGCCTGTTCGCCATCCTCGTAGCGGATCAGCGCGATGAACGCGGTGCGGTTCGGGTCATATTCGATCCGTTCCACGACCGCCGGGATGTCGAGTTTGGTACGCTTGAAATCGACGATGCGGTAGAGGCGTTTCGCCCCGCCGCCCTTGCGACGCATCGTGATCCGTCCGGTATTGTTCCGGCCGCCATGCTTGGTCAAACCCTCAGTGAGGGATTTGACCGGACGTCCTTTCCACAGCTCCGAACGGTCGATCAGCACCAGCCCGCGCTGGCCCGGCGTCGTCGGCTTATACGACTTGAGTGCCATGCTTTCTGTCTTCCGTTTAGCAAACGCGTGCCCGAAGGCCCGCTATGTAGGATGGGTTTGAAGCCCACCGTGGTTATAGGCCCCCGAAGGTGCCCGGCTCTTCGTTGCCCTTGCGAACAACAGCGAAGCCCCGGACGAATCCGGGGCCTTGCGGATGGGGTCTGATAGGGGAGTGTCCCTGCCCGGTCAAGGGGGTGAGCACATAATCGCGCCATTAGACACAGATCAAGGCGCGCCCGGTCCCCCCGGTTTAAAATGCAGCCTTAGAATAGCATGTCGACAATAGCACGCGCCGCCCAAACCCGCGCGCAACCGATCCGAACAAAGGAGACCGACCATGACCAAATCCGCAAAGAAAACCACCGCCAAACCCGACACCACGGCCCTTACCTCCGCCATGGCCGCAGGGAGCCCTGCCGCCCGGATGTGGCTCGACATCATGGCCGAAAGCACCCGCTTCGTATCCGAGCGCCTGCAGAACGATCTCGAGACCCAAAGGGCAATGCTGCGCTGCCAGAGCCCGGCCGATCTGGTGCAGGTGCAGTCCGATTTCTTTCGCAAGGCGATGGAGCAATACAGTTCGGAGGCGCAGCGCCTGTTTGACATCATGACTGAGGCCACGGGCGACACGGTCAAGGACGCCAAGACCGGCACCAAGCGGGGGTATGACGACGTGCCGCTTTGACAGTGGGCAACGGGTGCGGGGCTAAGCATAAAAATTCGGGATCGCCCGACAAGACGACCCGCGCCCCTGTCCCGCGCTCGGGCAGGTCCGTGTCGAGCCGTGTGATGTTTGAAAACCCGCGCCTGGCACCTCCGGCAAGCGGATGCCGCCGTACCATATTGCATCTAAGAGCGCAGATTCGATTTAATCATCTCAAGTAGCTCGGGGGCGTTTGGAACCTGCTCGAAGGCGACAGGCATCGTCAACATTCCCCAAGTGACCGGCTGTCCCGGATGAGATAACCCATGTCCGATCGGCTGAAGCTCCTGTTCATCAAGCAACGTGCCGATCTTCAGTGATGGATTTGGGCGCGTCGGTACAATCTCGTAGGGATAAGTGGCGGAGTGCACGTTGGACACAACATAGAGCCGGACCGCGAATCGCCAGTTTGGTCCGCGGCGGCAAACGATTGCTCGCTTGTTCGTTACGAAATACACCACATTCCAGAGGACGTACTGCCGGTTGCTTGCCATCATAAATGCCGCAGCCATGAACGCGAGCGAAGCTGCACCATACACCATGCAGGCCGTAAAGCGGATTGAGGAAGACGCAGGCCCGATGAACGGAACCGTACTCCACATAACCAAGACACCAACCAACATGGAGATTAGATAGACCCGTTCGGCCCCGATCGGTTGGCACAGTCCACGTCCATATTCGGGTCTTCCCGTCCACAACACCCGCTCATCCGGGTCTAGGATGTCGTTCAGGTCGCCATCAGCGCGAATCTCGATTGAAACGTTACTCATCCACAAGAACCAGCCGACCTACCCGTGGACGTGACCGCACTCCACCAAGCAAGTAACACCCTTTTTGCCCAATACCGCAAGCTACGGCTGGACTCCCAAGTAGAAATTTCTCACGAAAAACCCCGGCCACCTCACGGCAGCCGGGGTTTTCTTTTTCGTAGGGTGGGTGCTAACCCACCACCCGATCAAAGACCGGTGGTCACGTCGATCGTGTTGCCTTCGACCAGCGTCACATAGGCTTTCTTGACGTCATTCCGGCGGCCCATCTGGCCACGGAAGCGCTTTTGCTTGCCCTTGGTGATCGTGGTGTTGACGGCCTTGACCTTCACACCAAAGAGCGCCTCGACGGCCTCCTTGATCTGCGGCTTGTTGGCGTCGATCGCCACCTCGAAGACAACCGCCCCGTTCTCGGAGGCCATAGTCGCCTTTTCGGTGATCACCGGCTTTCGGATCACATCGTAATGTTCAGGTTTCGCGCTCATTTCAACCGAGCCTCCAGTGCTTCGACACCCGCCTTGGTCAGCACGAGCGTGTCGCGCTTGAGGATGTCATAGACGTTTGCGCCCATCGACGGCAGCACATCGAGTCCCTCGATATTGGCCGCGGCACGGGCGAAATCTGCATTCACCTGCGCCCCGTCGATGATCAGCGCACGCTTCCAGCCCATGTCCTTGACCAGCTTGGCCAGGGTCTTGGTCTTGCCGTCGCTCTCGGTGTTCTCGATCACCACCAGCTCGCCCGCCTTGACCTTGGCCGAGAGCGCGTGCCTCAGACCGAGCTGACGCACCTTCTTGGGCAGGTCATGCGCGTGGCTGCGCGGGGTCGGACCCTTGTAGATACCCCCCTTGCGGAAAATCGGCGCGTTACGGTCGCCGTGGCGTGCGCCACCGGTGCCCTTCTGGCGGTAGATCTTCTTGGTGGAATAGCTGGTTTCCGACCGGGTCTTGACCTTGTGCGTGCCGGCCTGCGCCTTGTTGCGCTGCCAGCGGACGACGCGGTGCAGAATGTCCGCGCGCGGTTCCAGGCCGAAGATGTCTTCGCCCAGATCGACCGAGCCGGCCGTGCCGCCGTCCAGTTTGATCACGTCGAGTTTCATTCTTCGCTGTCCTTCTTCTCGGCCTCGATGTCAGCCTCGGCCTCTTTCAGGGCTGCTTCTTCCGCAGCGGCCTGCTCTTCGGCCAGACGCTTGGCTTCTGCTTCTTCCTCGGCAGCGGCCTGTGCGGCGGCTTCCTCGGCAGCTTTCGCAGCCTCTTCAGCGGCCGATTTCAGCGCGGCGGGCAGAATGGCATTCTCGGGGAACGGCTTTTTCACCGCATCCTTGATCGTCACCCAGCCACCTTTCGATCCGGGCACGGCGCCCTTGATCATGATCAGGCCACGATCCGCGTCGGTCTTGACGACCTGCAGGTTCTGCGTGGTGACCTTGGCGGCACCCATGTGACCGGCCATCTTCTTGCCTTTGAAGACCTTGCCGGGATCCTGACACTGACCCGTCGAGCCGTGCGAGCGGTGGCTGATCGACACACCGTGGCTGGCCCGCAGACCGCCAAAGTTGTGGCGCTTCATCGCACCGGCAAAGCCCTTACCGATCGAGGTGCCCGAGACGTCCACGAACTGACCTTCAAAGTAATGGTCAGCGGTGATTTCCTCGCCTACATTGATCAGGTTCTCAGGCGCCACGCGGAATTCCGCGACCTTACGCTTGGGCTCCACCTTGGCCACGGCAAAATGCCCACGCATGGCCTGCGTCGTGCGCTTGGCCTTGGCGGTGCCTGCACCGAGTTGCACGGCACTGTAGCCGTCTTTCTCAGGGGTGCGCTGTGCCACCACCTGAAGTTTGTCCAGTTGAAGAACGGTCACAGGAATCTGCTTGCCGTCTTCCATGAAAAGCCGGGTCATGCCGACTTTTTTCGCGATCACACCAGAGCGCAACATGTCTTGCCCTCCTTAAACCGAAATCTGCACGTCCACGCCAGCGGCGAGGTCGAGCTTCATCAGCGCGTCCACCGTCTGCGGCGTGGGGTCGACGATGTCGAGAAGACGCTTATGCGTCCTGATCTCGAACTGGTCGCGGGATTTCTTGTTCACGTGGGGGCCACGCAGAACGGTGAATTTCTCGATCTTGTTCGGCAGCGGGATCGGCCCGCGCACCTGGGCACCGGTCCGTTTGGCGGTGTTGACGATTTCCTGCGTGCTGGCATCCAGCACACGGTAGTCAAACGCCTTGAGCCGAATGCGAATATTCTGGCTTTGCATTGGTCTAGCCTTTCGCGGCATTGGAGTTGATAGGAGGGAGGCCGGACCACCCGGCCTCCCTCTTCGAACCCTGCCCCGGGATCGTGCCCCGGGGCGTGATAGGTGTTACTCGAGGATTTTGCTGACGACGCCTGCGCCGACGGTGCGGCCGCCTTCGCGGATGGCGAAGCGCAGCCCGTCTTCCATCGCAATGGGCGCGATCAGGTCGACGGTGAACTTCAGGTTATCG
>NZ_BDIY01000009.1 GCF_002072155.1 Roseovarius sp. A-2
TCGAAGCAAAACCAACCGGAAGCGCCAATCTACCTAGCGCAACCCGCCAATCATACCTCAGATATTTCTAACCGCTTCCCCTCTCAAGACATCCGCCTCAGTCCGGTCCGCGTCCCAGAAGCACATCAGCGCCGCCGGTGAAGGGGCTTTTACGGTTAGCCCCAAAGAGTCGCAAGAGGTTTTTTTCACAAAACTGCAATTTTCTTTCTCCCGCCGGATTTTTCCTCGAAAAGCCCGGTTTTCGCGCAGGTAGCCTCTTGCACCCCTTGACCCTCCAGTGACTGGAGGGCCTATCTGGCAGGGAAATACGCAAGGAGAGGTCATGACCGCCGAAACCACATTGAGAATCGAGGTTCAGGGGATGAACTGTGCGGCCTGTGCCGGGCGGGCTGAACGCGCACTCGGCGCGCTGCCCGGACTCCACGATGTTTCGGTCAATTTTGCCAGTGGTCAGGCGCGCATGGTGGTGCAGGGCACGCAGGCCAGCGACGTGGCCGAGGCCCTCAAGGCCGTCAACTATCCGGCGCGCGAGGCAACGGTGACCCTGAGCGTCTCGAGCATGAGTTGTGCCTCATGCATCAACCGGGTCGAGGCCGCTCTCAAAGCGCTGCCTGCCGTGATCGAGGCCCGCGCCAATCTGGCCACTGAGACCGCACAGGTGCGCTTCCTGCCCGGCGGCACTGATGCCCTGGACCTGGCGCGCAGGCTGAGCGAGGCGGGCTATCCGGCACGGGTAAAGGACGAGGAGGGCGAGGATCAGGCCGCCCGGCGGGCTGCCGAGGTCGACGAGGCCCGCAGGAAAGTCTGGATCGCGGGCCTTCTGACCCTGCCGGTCTTCGCGCTGGAAATGGGTAGCCATGTCATCCCGGGCCTCAACGGGTTGATTGCCGGCACGATCGGCATGGGCACGTCCTGGCTGGTGCAATTCGTGCTGACCACGGCTGTTCTCATTTGGCCGGGGCGGAAATTCTACCGACTGGGCGTGCCTGCGCTGCTCAAGGGCGCGCCGGACATGAACAGCCTCGTGGCTCTGGGCGCAAGCGCCGCCTGGGCCTATTCCACGGTCGCGCTTTTTGCCTCCGGGCTTTTGCCCGAGGGCACCCGCGCGGTGTATTTCGAGGCAGCGGCGGTGATCGTCACGCTGATTCTCACAGGCCGCTGGCTTGAGGCGCGGGCCAAGGGGCGCACGGGGGCCGCGATTCAGCGCCTGATCGGATTGCAGCCCAGGACCGCACGAGTCGAACGAAACGGCGAGATCCGCGAACTGGCCGTCGAGGAGGTGGCGGTCGGCGACCTGCTCCACCTGCGCCCCGGCGAACAGGTGGCAATCGACGGCGAGGTGACCGAGGGCAACTCGTATATCGACGAATCGATGATCACTGGCGAGCCCGCGCCGGAGGCCAAGGGCCCCGGCGACACGGTCGTGGGCGGCACCATCAACGGTGACGGCGCGCTCAGCTTTCGCGCGACGGCAGTGGGGCGCGACACGGTGCTGGCGCGGATCGTCGCGATGGTCGAAGAGGCGCAGGGCGCGAAACTGCCGGTGCAGGCGTTGGCCGACCGAGTGGTGCGTGTCTTCGTGCCCATCGTCATTGCCGTGGCGCTGGTGTCGGTGGCGGTCTGGCTGATGGTCGGCCCTGCCCCGGCCCTGCCCCATGCGTTGATCGCAGGGGTTTCTGTACTGATCATCGCCTGCCCCTGCGCCATGGGGCTGGCCACCCCCACCTCGATCATGGTGGGCACCGGGCGCGCCGCCGAAATCGGGGTGCTCTTTCGCAAGGGCGAGGCGCTGCAACGGCTCGATGAGGCACGCGTGGTCGCCTTTGACAAGACCGGGACGCTCACCCAAGGCAAGCCCGCCGTCACACAGATCACGGTGAGCGATAACTGGGACGAGGCGACGGTGCTGCGCATCGCGGCGGCGGCGCAGGGCAAATCCGAACACCCGATCGCCCGCGCGATGGAAGATGCAGCGACGCGGCAGGAGCTGGCCCTGCCCAAGGTCCAGAGCTTCAACGCCATCGCCGGACACGGGATCGAGGCCGAGGTCGATGGCTACAAGCTACTGATCGGCGCGGCCCGCCTGATGACCCGCGAGGGGATCGAAATCGGCAGGTTTGAGTCTGCGGCGCAGGATCTGGCCGATAAAGGGCAAACCGCGATTCACGTCGCCATCGACGGAGAATACGCGGCCATTCTGGGTATCGCCGATGCGGCCAAACCCTCCAGTCGGGCGGTGATCGAGGCGCTGCATGCGCGCGGCCTCAGGACCGCGATGATCACCGGCGACAGCTGCGCGGCGGCGCAGGCCATCGCCGATGAGCTTGGCATCGACCATGTCGAGGCCGAGGTACTGCCCGAGGGCAAGGTCGATGCGCTGCGCGGCCTGCAGAACCGTTTTGGCGCCACCGCCTTCGTCGGCGACGGGATCAATGACGCACCGGCCCTTGCACAAGCCGATATCGGCATTGCCGTGGGCACCGGCACCGACGTGGCCATCGAATCGGCCGACGTGGTGCTGATGTCCGGCGATCTGGCCGGAGTGGTCAACGCGCTCGACCTGTCACATCGCACCCTGCGCAACATCCGGCAAAACCTCTTTTGGGCCTTCGCCTACAACACGGCGCTCATTCCGGTGGCGGCGGGGCTGCTTTACCCGGTGACAGGGCTCATGCTCTCGCCGATGCTGGCGGCGGGTGCGATGGCGCTGTCCTCGGTCTTTGTTTTGTCAAACGCGCTGCGCCTGCGCGGGCTGCGCCCTGTGATGGAGGGGCACGCATGAACATCTCGAATGTCGCGAAAAAGACCGGGCTGCCGCCCAAGACAATCCGCTACTACGAGGACATCGGCCTGATCCGCCCGATGCGCGGCGAAAACGGCTATCGCGTGTTCCGTGACAGCGATGTCCACAAGCTGGCCTTTCTCGGCCGCGCCCGCGCGCTCGGCTTTTCCATCGAGGATTGCCGCACACTTCTCGCGCTCTACGAGGATCAGGACCGCGCAAGCGCCAATGTCAAGCGGGTGGCGCAAGACCATCTGGACAAGATTGAGGACAAGATCACACAGCTGCAATCCATGCGGGCGACCTTGCAGCATCTGGTCAGGGAATGCGCGGGCGACAACCGGCCCGATTGCCCGATCCTGAGCGATCTAGCCACGGGCCGAGCCCCGGGGGCGCTGCCCACCCCGGACCTCCGGGATACTTGAAGCCAGAGGAAACATGATGGATTTCTTCTTGGTGAAAATACTCAAATCCTTCACTCACCATAGGCAATCCCCTCACGGCGGGGATCGGCCCCGCCTTGCAGGGTCTCGCCAATCTCGATCATGTGCAGCCCCGAAGTGAGATCGCGCAGCGTCACCTCGTAGCCCATGTCCCGCAGCGGCGCGGCAAGGCGCGACTCTTCCAGAACATAGGGCCCGAAGCGGTTGACCAGATGCGGCAAGGCCACGGCCTCTTGCACATTCATCCCCCAATCGGCCCAGGCGATGATGGTCTTGGCCACGTAGCCGATGATCATGCTTCCCCCCGGACTGCCCAGAACCAGCACCGGCGCGCCGTCCCGGCGCAGGATGGTGGGCGCCATGGAGGAGCGCGGGCGCTTGCCCGGCTCCACCCGGTTGGCGATGGTGCGCCCCTCGTCATGGCTGGCAAAGGAGAAATCCGTCAGCTCATTGTTGAGCAGGAAGCCCCGCACCATGAGCCGTGAGCCGAACCCGTTCTCGATGGTCGTGGTCATGCCGAGCGCGTTGCCATAACCATCGACAATCGAGATATGCGAGGTTGAGGGCAACTCGATGGATTGGTCGTCGGCCCAATTGAGCGCATGTTCGAACTCCGGTCGGCCCGGCGCGACCTGCGGCAGCGCGTCGTCGCCGCGCAACAATTCCGAGCGCGATTTCAGGTAATCCGGGGCCAGCAGCCCCTTGAGCGGCACCGGCACGAAATCGCTGTCGGCGAGGTAACGCCCCCGGTCGGCAAAGGCCAGACGGCTGGCCTCGCCAATCAACCGCCACGCCTGCGGATCATCGGGGCCAAGCCCGGCCAGATCGAACGGCGAGAGCAAACCGAGGATCTGCCCGACGGTCGAGGCGCCTGACGAGGGCGGGCCCATCCCGCAGACCTCATAGCCGCGATAGGGCACGCAGAGCGCAGGCCGCTCCTTGACCCGGTAGATCGCCAGATCGGTCTCGCTCAGCACACCCGGATTACCCGCCGCACCCTGCACCGTGGTCACGATATCCGCCGCGATCTTACCAGTATAAAAGGCGCGCGGGCCATGTGCGGCGAGGGCACGCAGTGTCTCGGCATAGGCCGGGTTGCGTAGCCGGTCGCCCACGGCGAGCGGCACGCCACCGGGCAAGAAATAGTCGCGCGTCGCAGGAAAGCGGGCAAGCCGTTCGGCATCGCCTTCGACCAGCGCGGCCAAACGCGGACTGACCGGAAATCCCTCCTCGGCCAACCGGATCGCATCCGCGAAAAGCCCCGGCCACGGCGCCTGCCCCCACCGGTCATGCGCCGCCTTCAGCAGCGCGGGCGTGCCCGGCGTGCCCACCGAGCGCCCGCCCACCACCGCGTCGAAGAACTCCAGCGGCTGGCCCGTTCCATCCTGAAAGAGTGTCGGCGTGGCATCCAGCGGCGCGGTCTCGCGCCCGTCGAGCGTGGTGATCTCGCCGCTTGTTCCGTCATGCCAGACAAGGAAGGCACCGCCGCCCAGGCCAGAGCTTTGCGGCTCCACCAGCCCCAGCACCGCCTGCACCGCCACCATGGCGTCCGCCGCCGTCCCGCCCACGCGCAGCACCTTCGCACCGGCCTCGACCGCCAAAGGGTGCGCCGCCGCGATCATCCAGTTTTCGGCCTCTACCGGGCGGCCCGCATCCTTGGCCACCTGCGCGTCCGCCAGAAGGGCGGGCACCTGCAAGGCCCCTGTCCCGGCCCCTTCCGGGGCGACGGTATCCGCCGCTTGCTGCGCGTGAAGCGGAGCGCACAGACCAATCCCCAAGGCTAGAAACAGCACGCGCATGTGCCAAACCCTCCTAAAGCGGATCGGTGCGCCAGAGCGTCACCTTAAGCCCACCATGCGCCACCGGCGGCCCGGCTGGCAAGAACCGCAAGCCGGTGGATTTCGCCAATCCTCCGTCGCTGGTCACAAGCCCCACCCGCCAGCCCGTCATCTCGCGCCGCAACACCTCACCAAGGCTGGCATAGAGGCCAAACAGCAGCTTGCGATTGCCGATTCGTGCGCCGTAGGGCGGGTTGATCATCACCAGACCCGGCGGGCCTTCGGGGCGGGTGAGCGCCGAAATCGGCTGACAGGCGAATCGCGTGATCCCTCCCACCCCGGCGCGGGCGGCATTGTCGCTCGCCATGCGCACCGCACCCGCGTCACGGTCAAAGCCGTGGAACCGCAGGGGCGTCTCGCGCGGATCAGGCCCGGCTTTCATCGCCTCCCAGGCCTGCGCATCGAACCCCGCCAGATCCTCGAAAGCGAAACGCCGCGCCCGTCCGGGCTTCAGACCCGTCGCGATTTCCGCCGCCTCGATGGGAAAGGTGCCCGAGCCGCACATCGGATCAAGCACCGGCTCCGACCCGTCATACCCGCATTGCCGCAGGAAAAGCGCCGCCAGCGTCTCGCGCATCGGGGCCTTGCCCACGGCCTCCTTGTAACCGCGCCGATGCAACGGCGCACCCGAGGTATCAAGGCTGAACGTCACCAGATCATCCTCGATCCGGGCCATCAGGCGCAGCGCCGCATCGTCACGCACCTCGACCCCGAGCACCTCGGTGAGTGCGCCGGTGATCCGCTGCGTCGCCGCCCCGGCATGGTAGATTTTTGATTTGCGGCAGGTCACCTCGACCCGCACCGGAACATCGGCACGCAAATGCGCGGCCCAATCGAACTTGCGCGCCCGCTTGTCGAGCTGAGCAAGGTGAAACGCCCGAAAAGAGCCGATCCGCGCCAGCACCCGCCCGGCCCCGCGCAACTCAAGATTGGCGCGCCACACGTCGGGCCATGTGCCCATGACACTCACCCCGCCGGGCAGCGCGGTGACCGCGCCAAAGCCCGCCTCGCGCGCCTCCTCGGCAAGGACGGCTTCATGCCCCGGCGGGGCGGCGAGGAAAATCTCGAAAGGCGTGGGCTGGCTCAATGCAAGGTCACAGCATGGCTGGCACGACCTGATCAGGCGGGCGGTGGCCGTCGTCAAAGGTCTTGATATTGATGATCACCTTCTCGCCCATCTCGATACGACCCTCGACCGTGGCCGATCCCATATGCGGCAATAGCACCACGTTCTTGAGCTCCCGCAGGCGTGGGTTTATCGCCGCGCCGTGCTCGTAGACATCGAGCCCCGCCCCCGCGATTTCTCCGGCGCGCAGCATACGGGTCAGCGCGTTCTCGTCGATCACCTCACCCCGGCTTGTGTTCACGATCACCGCGTCGGGCTTCATCAGTTTCAACCGCCGCGCGTTCATCAGGTGAAAAGTCGAGGGTGTGTGCGGACAGTTGATGCTCAGCACATCCATCCGCGCCACCATCTGATCGAGGCTCTCCCAATAGGTGGCTTCCAGTTCCTGCTCGATCTCGGGGCGCAGGCGGCGGCGGTTGTGGTAGTGCACCTGCATGCCGAAGGCGGCCGCGCGCCGCGCCACCGCCTGACCGATTCGGCCCATTCCAAGGATCCCCAGACGCCGCCCCGCGACCCTCCCGCCCAAGAGCGCCGTGGGCGACCAGCCCAGCCACTCCCCCGATTGCATCCGCGCCAGCCCTTCAGGCAGGCGGCGGGTGACACTGAGAATGAGCGCCATGGTCATGTCGGCGGTGTCATCGGTCAACACGCCGGGCGTGTTCGACACCAGAATGCCATGCTGGCGCGCTGTGTTCACGTCGATATGATCCACCCCCGCGCCGTAATTGGCGATCAGTTTCAGCCGGTCGCTCGCTTGCGCGATCAGCCCGGCGTCGATCCGGTCCGACAGCGTCGGCACGATCACATCGGCCTCGCGCATGGCGCGGGCAAGCTCTTCGCGGCTCATCGGCGCGTCATCCTCACGCAGCGCAACATCGAACAATTCGCGCATCCGCGTCTCGACCGGCTCGGGCAGGCGTCGCGTCACGACAACACTCAGGCGGGCAGATGGCATGAAACGCCTCCTCAAGCTTTCATTTCTCGCGCGTTGCTGCCAGAGTGGCGCAGGAAAGAGCGAGGCACAAGAACCCGCTTGCAGTTTGACGGGCAGAAATCGAATGGCAGTGATGAAATCACGTGGCTTGGCGACGCTTGCGCTGGCGTTCTGGCCGTTTTTTGCCGGGGCTGCGGATCGCGGCCCGGTGACCAACCTGCCACTTCCGCGCTACGTGTCGATGAAGGCATCCGAGGCCAATGTGCGGCGCGGACCCAGCCTGACGCACCGGATCGACTGGGTCTTCAAGCGACGCGACATGCCGCTGATGATCACCGCCGAATACGGCCATTGGCGGCGCGTACAGGATCGCGACGGTGCGGGAGGCTGGATGCATTACTCGCTTCTGTCCGGCGTACGCACGGCCATCGTCGAGGCCGAAATGCTCGACATGCTGGCCCGGCCCGAACCCGGTGCGATGGTGGTCGCAAGACTGGAACAGGGTGTGATAACGCGCCTCTCCGAATGTGGCCCGGACTGGTGCGAGATCTCCGCGCAAGGCTATGACGGCTGGGCCCCGAAGACGGCACTTTGGGGGATCGAAGCGGAGGAAACGCTCGACTGATTCATCCCGCCCCACGAAAGCCGCATATTTTTTACTTTCCGCTCTTGAACCGCGCGAGGCTCCAGAGTAATTAGCGCGGCACGTTGGGGTGTAGCCAAGTGGTAAGGCAGCGGTTTTTGGTACCGTGTACCGTAGGTTCGAATCCTACCACCCCAGCCAGTCACTCGCAGAGCTCGTGACGTCTTGCGCTGCAAGGATCTTTCCCGACTTAATCCCCCGAAGATGCCCCATGCGCTGCCCCAGGTTTGGAGTGGCTTGGATCGAGTGTTGCGTCGCTTTAGAGAGGCGTTTTTGTCCTAGTCCGGGTTCTCGCCGACCTTCTTATCTTTGTTGCCACGTGCTCGTCTGGCATCGCCCCTGAGAGCAAACACTCCCCGTATGAAGGTCAGCATCAGCACCCACTTCAGACCCTTACCGATAAACCAGAAAAGACCTTGCATCACTGCTCCTTGTCGCGCTTCAGGGGTTTACGGATCGCTGATGTGATGCCAGAGACTACCCCGCCCGCAACTTGAGAAGCTGTCTTTACTGCCGTCGTGGCTGCGCGTGAGGCCGACTTGATTCCAGCTCCAACACCGCTCGCCACCTGCGAGGCTGCAGTTCCAACAGGGGCAACCGTCCGCGACACTGAGAACCGCATTTCGTCATTCAATACCTTTTCGATGCGCTCGATCGCCATTTCTTCACGCTCGTCGATTCTGCCGTCCGCTTCCATGACTTCACGGAGGAAAGCCAGGATGTCGGCAAGCATCCTGTCCGCCCTGCAGTCGGGGTTGTCACGGGCAAACGCCCCAAGGGCCGCAGCGGCGGTCTTGATGTGGTAGTCGCCATGTTTCGCGCTCACAAAAGCAAGACCCCGCTCCACGAATGGCTCGGAATACCCCCACGTCCGCACAAAGTATTTTTTGATTGCGGCAAGTTCACTGTCGTCCACGTGCCCATCCACGGCTGCCACCTTGATCGCCAGAGGTGCTATCAGGTCAAAGAGCCCCAATCCGAGCACATCTAGGGGAGTGTTGATGAACTCCGGGATCACTTTGACCTTGCCGCCGTCGTCCTTCAGATACCGGGTGATACCAAGCCAAGCCCCGCCCGAGATGACACTCGCGGCAACGACCCAGCCAATGGGTGTGGCTGCGGTTGCAGTTCCAATTCCGATGGATGCCAGCAGGCTGGGTGCCGCAAAGAACTTCTGTGCAACAAGGGCAGAGCTTGCAAGCTGAGCGCCCGTGGCCGCCACGCCTGCGACGTCCCAAGCTTCGAAGACCGCTTTCTTCAGGCGAGTTGATGTGTAGGCGTCTTCCCCGATGCCGAGCTTCACCTTGAAGCGAAGTTCGTCCTCGACAACATCATTGACACCTTCGAACCAACTCTCGCTCATATCACCCCGCCGACTTCAGGTTTTCGAAAGACGCCATCGAAGTCCTGATCCGGCGCTCAAGTGCTTTGTTTCCAAGATCTTGCATCGCTCCAGCCGCGAATCCGAAGGCGATCGCCAGCGTTCCCACGAAGGGACCGAAAATAAAGCCGATGAGCGGGACGGATGTGACAAGGTAGCCGAATATCGCGCCGAATACCGTCCCCATGCTGGTCATGGGAAATTCGCCAAGCAGAGAGATGATCACGTCCAGAACCTTCCTGCCGATCCTGATGATGAAGTCGCCGACCTTGATCGTGGTCTTGGCGATTGTGAACAAGATCGACTTGGCATCAGCCGAGATGGCGAGGTTGTCCAGTCGCCTCTTCAACGCTTCTTCGGAAAGATCAAAGGAAAGTAGGTCGCGGATTTCGTCATGACTCTCAGCCACGCAATCCATCTCGATGGTTTTCCCGGTCTCGGGGTCGACAGCCTCGACTTTCATGAAATGGAATCCTCCATTAGATTGAGACTATGGCTAGATGCATTCTGCAATGCAAGTGACGGCACTGTGAGCCATTGCAGGATTGTCAGCAAGTGCAGCTTGGTATGCCCGACGGGCGTGGACAAGCCTGGACCTGTCGCGGTTTGATGCCGCTCCTCTGATGTAGCTTGTTACTTTATTGGTGGTTGTGCGTCGAAAATGCCTGATGCTGTGGTCTGCCCCCACTGAGTGATCCGGTGTAAATGCTAGTGCATGGTCGGCCTTTGGTCTATCGGAACGATGCTTTCGGGCGCTGGTGGGCGGTATCCCAGAGCACTGTACGGTCTGACTGTGTTGTAGTGGCGGCGCCACTTCTCGATCAGAATCTGGGCCTCGCGTAGCGAGTAGAAGACCTCACCGTTCAGAAGCTCATCCCGGAAGGGTGCGCCACGCGATTATTTGATCTCCGTTAAAGAAAACACTCCTTGATTGATCTCGATCAAAGAATTGGTCACTTCACATATGCGCACATACGCATATGTGCAGTGACCAATATGAGCTGCGGCCAATGACGGCCTTTGATCTGGATACAAGAAACATGTGGAGCACAATGCAAGAGATTCTGACGGCCCTGTGTGATCCGACCCGTCGTGCAGCCCTTGCCATTCTTTGTGATAGTGGCGAGCACTGCGTTTGCGAATTGATGGCGCGCCTCGACGTGAGCCAGAGCCGGATGTCACGGCACATGAAGGTGCTGCGTGAGGCCGGCCTCGTGCTGGACAGACGCGACGCGCAATGGGTGCGCTACCGCCGGAACCCCGACCTTGCGCTGGAATTCTCGGCAGTGATCGACGCTGTGCTGGCTGCCGAATTCAATCTTGGAAGGAAGGTCGCATGACCGCTCAAACACATGACCCGGCCCCGCATCGCGGCGCGCCCGACTGGCTTTGGTATATCGGCGTGCCCTCCGTGGGCGTGGTCCTCTACCTGCTCTATGGTCAGCTGATCCCGATCTCGGAATGGGTGACGGCGCTGTTTCCAGTGGCGCGCGACAGCCACACGGGCGAGGCCATCGCCTTCTTCGTCTATGACGTGCCGAAGGTACTGCTGCTGCTCACGGGCATCGTCTTTGTCACCGGCGTGCTTCGTAGCTGGTTCAGCCCGGAAAAGACCCGCGCGATCTTGGCGGGCAAGAACCAGATCTGGGGCTATCCGCTGGCCTCGCTTCTGGGCGTGCTGACGCCATTTTGCTCGTGCTCCTCGGTGCCACTCTTCATCGGCTTCGTCTCGGCGGGCATCCCGCTCGGCGTGACCTTCTCCTTCCTGATCGCGGGGCCGATGGTGGGGCCGGTGGGCCTCGGGCTGCTCTACGGCCTCGTCGGATGGGAGATCGCGACGATCTACCTTGTCTTCGGTTTCACCATTGCCACCGTGGCGGGGTTCATCCTCGGCCGCATGGGGCTGGAACGCTACCTTCAGGACTGGGTGCGCGAACTGAACGCGGGCCCCGTCGGCGATCTGCCTGAAGAACGGCTGACGCTGGTGGACCGGTTGAAGATCGGTGTCGAACAGGTGCGCGAGATCGTCGGCAAGGTCTGGATCTGGGTGCTGGTCGGCATCGGCATCGGCGCGGCGATTCACGGCTACGTCCCTGAAGAGATGATGCTGCGGATCATGGGCGGCGAGGCCTGGTGGTCGGTTCCCGCCGCCGTCGTCGTGGGTGTGCCGATGTACACCAATGCGGCCGGCGTTATTCCCATCGTGGAGGCGCTGTTGGGCAAGGGTGCCGCGCTTGGCACGACGCTGGCCTTCATGATGTCGGTGATCGCGCTGAGCCTACCCGAGATGATCATCCTGAAGCAGGTGCTGAAACTTCGCCTCATCGCGATCTTTATCGCGGTTGTCGCGGCCGGGATCCTCGCCACCGGCTCTCTCTTCAACTTCCTGCTGTGAGCGATCCTCCGGGTCGACGCAATTCTCTGAAAGGACAAGCACATGAAAACCGTCAAGGTATACGGCCCCGGCTGCAAGCGCTGCGAGACGACCGAAGCCATGGTCAAGGAGGCCGCCGCAAAGATCGGCGTTGCGGTCGAGGTCGAAAAGGTCACCGATGCGCGATCCATCGCGATGGCTGGCGTCATGTCCACGCCGGGCATCTCGGTCGACGGCAAGCTCGTCCATGCCGGTGGCCTGCCGGATGCGGGGAAGCTCGAAGGCTGGCTCCGCGCATGATCCGCGCTCTGGTCGCCGCCGTTGCCGTCCTCGCTTTTCCAACCGTCGCCCTGGCGGATGTCCTCGAGGCCCAGCCGGTCACGGATGATGTCTGGGCGATCGTCGGCCCACTGGAGCAGCGCAGTCCGGAAAACTTCGGCAACAACGCCACCTTCGGACTGGTCGTGACGCCCGAGGGGGCGGTGCTGATGGATCCGGGCGGGTCATGGCAGGGTGCCGAGATGCTGCACGCGGCCATCCGCACCGTCACCGACCAGCCGGTGAAATACGTCATCAATACCGGCGGACAGGACCACCGCTGGCTGGGCAACGGGTATTGGAAGGTCCAAGGGGCCACCGTGATCGCCTCGGAAGCGGCGGTCGAGGATCATCGCGCCCGCGCCGACTAAGTGACCGGCACATATTCGCAGCGGCCGGTCCGGCGGGCATAGGCAAAGGCCGCAACGGCGGGAATCCATGTGTCCGGCACCTCGCGCAACCCAGCCACCCGGCGCAAGGTGGGGCGCACGATCTGCGAAAAGGTGACTGCCGCGGCATATGGGTTTCCCGGCAGGCCAAAGAAAAGCGCTCCCGCCACGCGGCCCACGGTCAGCGGTTTGCCAGGGCGGATCGCCACCTTGAGCACATCAAGCGCGGCATTCTCGGCCCGAAGCGCATCAAGAATGTGATCCTCCTCGCCCGCCGAAACGCCTCCCGAGGAAATCACCACGTCATGGCCGCGCGCGGCCTCGCGGATCGCGCCCCGAATAGAGGCGGGATCATCGGGCAGTATACCCAGATCGGTGACCTCGGCCCACGATGCAGCCAGAAGTGCGCGCAGCATGACCCGGTTGGAATTGTAGATCTGCCCATGGGCCAGAATACCCCCCGGCTCCACCAGCTCATCGCCGGTGGACAGGATCGCAATACGCACCCGGCGACGCACGATCGCCGCGGACAGTCCACAACCCGCCAGAAGGGCCAGACGCGGCGGTGTCAGCGCAACGCCTGCCGCAAGACATCTGGCCCCCTCGGCCACGTCCTCACCGCGACGGCGGATGTTGGCGCCCGGTGCTGGCAGGGTGTCCAGAATGATCCGTCCGCCCTGGCGGTGCACCGCCTCCTGCATCAACACGCAATCGGCCCCTGCAGGCACCGGTGCGCCGGTGAAAATGCGCGCAGCACAGCCCGGGGCAAGCGCGGTGCCCCCTGTGTCGCCCGCGGCAATCCGGCCCGCCACGGTCAGCGACCACGGCCCCTTGCCGCGCAGCGCCGCGCTGTCGAGCGCGTAGCCGTCCATGGCGGAATTGTCGAATGGCGGCAACGCGGAGTGCGCCGCAGTCGCGTCCGCAAGCACCCGGTCGAGCGCCATGTAGAGGGGGAGCGTTTCGGTCTCGGAGACGGTGACGGCCACCGCTTCGGCCCGAAGCCGCGCTGCATCAACCGACATCGGCGCGCCCGGCTTGCCGGCCGAGCAGGTTGCTGGTTGTCCCATGGCGCCCTCCCTGACGCTTGGGCCCCGCCCCATATTGCGGGGCGGGTCTGTCCTGTCTCGCCAGATCAGAGCGTGACTTCTTTCGACTTGAAGGTGATCCCCGCTGTTTCATGGGTGGCGTTCGAGATCTTGCGGATATCACCCCAGCAGTGCTTGTAGTTCGGCAGCACCAGCTCGTTGACACCCGGGTTAATCACATTGCCCTGGCTGCCCGCCGGTGACCCGAAGACCATCGCAACCTGCCCCCGCTTGGCGGTGGCCGTGGGATAGGCCATGCCCTGCGTCACGCCGTTATCGTTGATGATCTCGATGAGGTCGCCGGGGTTCAGACCCTCATCGACCATGTCGTCCGGGTTCATCTCGATGAACGGATAGGGAAAACGATCCTGCACGAACTCGTTCTTCTGGTCGAGGAACTGGTTCTGCCAGAAGATATTGGCACGTACATTGTTGATCCAGTACTTGTGCGCAGCCTTCTCGCGGGCCTTGCCCGGTGCCTGCCAGCCCCGCCATCCGGCGGCACAGAACAGCGCCTTTCCGTCCTCGCGCCCGTGGCGGTCGAAGGTGCCATCGGCATAGAGCCGCTCGGTGCCGACAAGCTGACCGTTCTCATAGCCAGTCACCGGCTCTTGCACGCCGTTATTGCCCGCCGCGCGCAGCCGCTCATAGGTCACCTCCGGGTTGCCCTGGTGGAAGCCGTCCATGAAGGCGTCCTCCTCGGTCTCCCAGTCGTAGCCCTGGAACTGATCGGCATAGGCGTCCTGGCCCATCTCGCGCAATGCGCGCTCCATGTGCTGCGCAACACCGGCGGCGATCAGGCAGTCGGGCCTGGAGTTGCCGTAGGGGTCCATATAGCGCTCGCTGAGTCGCAGCCGACGTTCGCCGTTCATCGAGGTGAGGTTCATCTCGTTCGACTCGCAGGCCGGCAGGATCACATGCGCGTTCTGACCGATCTGGGTATGGATGATGTCGACATCCACGACAAAGAGCCCACCCGCATTGATCGCCGAGACGATGGCATCGACCAGCTGTTCGCGCGTGCCGCCTGCGGCGGCGTCGATCGCGTCCTTCACCATGTCCGCCCGGCGCTTGTGCACGCGCTTGAATTCGGCGGCGTTGAGCGTGGTCTTATGGTGGTCGCAGGCCCAGATGTGATGAACACCCCCAAGACCCCGGATCAGGAACTGATCGACGTATTCCGCGGGTCGCCCCACATGGCCTTCATTCGGACGGTAGTAACCCTCTTGATGCCCGCCGAGGCGGCAGACCCCGCCGCCTTCGCGCCCTACATTGCCGGTGGCGAGTGAAATGTTCACCAACGCACCGATGGTGCGATAGTTGTCATTGCCCCAGATTATCCCCTTTTCATAGGCCGTTGCGCATTTCCGACGGCTGCCGTCGTCATGTGGCTTGGCGATCCATTCGGCGGCCTGCCGAATGTCGGCCACGGGCACGCCGCAGATTTCCGCCGCCTGCTCCAGCGATGTCCGGCAATCTTGCATCGCATGGTCGAGACTGCCCAGGCTGGCGGGATGCGCACTATCCTGTGCCACCGCTTCGCCGCCTTGAAAGGCGGAGGCGGCGATGAAGTCGTCATCGGTCCAGCCCTGATCGACGATATGGGTCAGGATGGCGTTAAAAAGCGCCATATCCGTACCTTCGTTGATCGCGAGATGCAGGACATTTTCCTTGCCCGCCCACTGCTCGGCGGAATGCACGGTGACGGTGCGGCGCGGGTCGACCATGATGAACTTCGCACCATTCTGGAGCCCGGGCACCATGTGATTGAGATAAAGGTTAGTCTGCGTCTCCATCGAATTGGCGCCGACCATGAAGATCGTGTCGGTGATCTCGTAATCGGAATAGCTGTTGTTGAGCTCGCCCACGCCCATGTCGCGGGTCGAATGCACCTCGGAATTATAGGCCGGACGGTTGTGGATGCGGCAGTTCTTGACCTTCATGCTGTCGAAATAGAGCTTGCCTGTGCCCCAGGTATTCTCGTACCCCCCCGCACTGCCGCCATGGTCGAACATCGACACGACAAGATCGTCCTCGGACCCTTCGGTCACGACCTGCGCGGTCACCCGCGCGACAAGATCGAGCGCGTCGTCCCACGACGTCGGCTGCCATGTCCCGTTGCGCCATACCAGCGGGTCACTGAGCCTTTGCAGCTGTGTGCCGGTCACCCGCGAGGGCCGGTTTTCGGCCATGCGCGCACCGCGGATGGAGCCAAGACCGGAATTAACCACGCAATTTTCATCGGGCTTGACCACGAGGTGCACGTCCTTCCCGTCCTGCTTGACGATGTTGTACATTGATGGCGCGTACCAGGCCGCGCTATCCTGAAACTGTTGTTCGCTGAGATCGACGCCGAACTTGTTCTGTTCAGGGGCCGTGCCGCCCTGCTTGTTCATCGGCCATGTATAGGCCTTGTAGCCGCATCCGACGATGCAGTAATGGCAGGTGACGTTGAATTCCTTTGCGTCTGCGGGAACGATCGGCAGACGGTCCACTTGTCTTTTGTAAGCCATTGATTTTCCTCCCTCAGAGCGTGTTTGACAGGCGGCCGTAGATCAGCTCGTCCACGCCCTCGGCATAGATGTCGCCCGTGTCGTCGACGCGCAGCACGAATTGCGGCAGGTTGTTGGTGGCATGACCCCAGACCTGTTGCCCGCCCGCCTCGGCATCGAAACGTGAATGGTGCCCCGGGCAGTTGAACGTGCGGTCTTCGCCATTGTAGCTCAGATACCAGCCCTTGTGCGGGCACAGGATCGAAAAGGCGACGATATCGCCATCAGGACCCACACCCCCCTCGACCGCCTGCCCCAGCTTGAGCAGAACCCCGGGGCTGTCGGCATCCGGATAGGCCACATCCATCGCCTCGTTGACGGCCAGATCGGCCACATTGGCCAGCCGGTTTGCCGGATACTCCACCCGTGCGAGCGCCGCTTGCGCGCGGGCTTCGCTCGTTCCCATGACAACGCTCGCCGCAGCCCCCGCCGTGGCCCCAAGGCCCCCGCGCAGGAACTGACGACGGCCCGCATCGACCAGTCGATTACATTTCATTGGCTTGGCTCCTCCCTTGCTATGACGGCAAGGATAGAGCCTCCGTCCGCGTGCCACGACAGGGTTAACGTGCATTCTGCAGCGCAGCTAAACCCTGAAAAACATGCAGAAATTCAGATGTTCGGAAATCCGAACATGCCGCGCGGCGCAGGCGGTCTCAGGATAGCCCGTATCGCTGCATCTTCTCCCAGAGCGTGGTCCGAGCGATGCCCAGCATCCGCGCCGCCGCGCCCACCTGCCCACCGCTCCGCTCCAGCGCGGCAATGATCTGCGCGCGCTCGGCCACCTCGCGCACCTCGGCAAGGCTCTTGATACCCGCCTCTCCGGCCTGACGTTCTGGAAACAGATCAGCGGGCTGCAGCAGGTCACCCTGCGTCAACGATAACCCGCGCACCAGCCGCGCGCGCACCTCGCGCCCGCCGCCCGGCCAGTCGTGATCACGCGCCGCCTCAAGGCACAGGGCGCCGATGCCGGTCACAGAAGACGCTTTCTCTGGCGCAAACATGTAAAAAAGCTGCTCAAGCAGCCACACCGCGTCCTCTGGGCGGGTGCCAAGCGGCGGTATCGGGATCTCCATCTGCGCCATTCGGTAATGGAGTTCCGGCGCAAACCCGCCGTCTTGCACCAGCCGCTCAAGATCGGGGCCGCAGGCGGTCACGAGGCGTCCGTCAAGACCGCGCTCGATCTCTTCCACGAGCCGGTGCTGAAGCGACAGCGGCAGGCGGCTGACCGCATTCACGAAAAGCGTCCCCTCACACAGCTGCCGTAACGCGCCGCTTTCCCCAAAGAGCGCGTCCTCCGGAGTACCCTCGCGCGCAAGGTTCACCTCCAGGAACGGTGCGGCCCGCCGCTCGGACATCTCATGGATGCGCCGCGCGACGAGGTCCTTACCCAATCCCGGCCCGCCCCGGATCAGCACTGGCGCGTCACTTTTGGCCGCATGGGCGATCAGCGCCTCCACCTGCTGCGCCGCCGCCGACACGCCCAGTACCGGTGGGAATTCCTGCGCCTCGCCATGTGCCAGAAGCTGAGCGAGACGGTCCAGGAAAACCGACATGTCGAACGGCTTGGTGATGTAATCCGCCGCACCGGATTTGATCAGCCGCACCGCTTGCTCGATGCCCCCCTGACCGGTGATGAACAGGAACGGCGGCGGCGTTGTCGTGCGACACAGCGTGGTAAATAGCTCTTCGCCGGTCCCATCCGGCAGCGCGATATCGCAGATCACCGCGTCGATCCTGCTTTGCGGCGTGCGGATCGCGCCCACCGCGCGGTTCATCTGCTTGAGCCACAGCACCTGTGCGCCCTCCAGCTCCAGCCGCTGCAAGAGCGAACCGCCCATGATCTCGTCATCCTCGACCAGAACGATCCGGCACCCATCAAGCATCGGCACCCCCTTTCCGCGCCGTTAGGAAAACGCGCACCGTCGTAAGACCGTCCGCGCGTGCAAGCTCTATCCTTCCCCCCAACTCCTGAACGAGATCGCGGACCAGGCGCAGGCCGACGCCACCGCCCGGTGCGAGTGCCACATCGCTCAGCAGCCGCGCCTGCGCAGCGTCGGACATCGGCGGGCCGCTATTGGAAATGGCAATCTCGAGTCCGTCGTCATACACCTGCGTTCGAAACATGATGAGCCCTTCGGGTCCGGTCGCCGCAGAGGCATTGAGCAACAGGTTGAGCATGATCTGCCGGACCGGTGCAGCGGGCAGCTCTGGCGAGGGTATGAGGTTCTCCGGCGCACACCAGTCGATCCGCTGTTCCATCCGCTTGAGTTCGGGCAGGATCAGCAGGCGAACGTCCTCGAAATCATCGACCGAGAGCAGAGTTCCGTCCGGCTCAAGACGGTTCTGGTCCAGAGTGACCCGCGCCACGTCCCGCAGGTGTCGCAACCCGCGCTCCAGCAACTCGGCGGATTTCTCGACGACCTCTGGCCTGTCGGAAAATTTCCGGATCGTGTCCGTCGCGTTCAACAGCCCGCCAAGCGGGTTATTGATCTCATGCGCCAGCGACGACGACAGCCGCCCCAACGCCACAAAGCGTTCCCGCTCGGCCAGACGCCGCTCGATCTGCGATTTCGCGGCCACGTCATGCACCATGCTATTGTACGTGCGGGCCAAGCGGGCAAACTCACCATCGCCGGGCGGCACGTCGCGTTCGGCAATGGGCTGCGGCTCTCCCTCGGCCCCTGCCATCTGCTGCGCCAGAGTGGACACGGGTCGCAGCATCTGGCGCATCGCGATGTATCCCAGCCCCGCAAGAATGGTAGTCGCAAGTGCGTTGCCCGCCAGCAGCAGCCACACCGCGCGCAACCGCTCACGCTGCAGGTCGGATACATCCAGTTCGGTGACGATGCGGCCCACCGTGCGCCCCTGGTACTCGAGCGGCGCAATCAGGCGAACGATGCTTTCGGACGTGCCCACCGACAACTCGTCAAGCGGCACCGCCTCTTCGGCGACCCGGTCGATCGCGCTATCCACCGGCACCCGCCGAGGATCCGTCGCGGCCAGAACCCGACCGGCATCGTCGGCCACCGCCGTCAGGATCATGCGCCGCCCCTCGCTCTCGCTCGACGCGCGCTCCAGCGTGTCATAGACCTCCCAGACGTCCCGGCGCAGGACCAGTGGGCCGAGCGCCACCGACAGCCCCTCGACATGCAGCGCCGCCAATTCGCGCAACCGTGCGTCCTGCACACGCCCCAACGCCGACAATACCTGTTGCGACGCGACAACCCCGACCAGCACCATCATCGCCGCCCCGAGCAGAGGCAGCCTGAGCGACAGCGGCAGACGACGCAAAATCCGGGGCATTCACGTGTCCAACAGGCGCATGCGGGCCGCAATGCCGTCGAATATGCCCTTGGGGGCCTCCTGGAACCCGTCCAGTTGCAAGGCTGCCAGCGCCGCGCGCCCCGGCTCGGACCGCGAAAGCCCCATCAGAGCGCCCCGCAGCGCCCGAACCGGCTCCGCGTCCGCGACATCCTTGCGTGCGCAGACAGGTGGAAAGCCCAGCCATTCCGACTTGCCGATGACGCGGGTGCGCGCGGTCAGGTCCGGCTCCACCTTTTCCAGTGCCTCCCAGACATAGCCGTCCACGCTGCCCGATTGCACCAGCCCGTCAGCCACCGCGCGCACCACGTTACGGTGCCCGTAGGTAAAGATCGCGCGCGAAAACCACTGCTCGGGCCGCGCACCCATGGCAATCAGATCGCTCGCTGTGACCAGATAGCCGGAATTGCTGTCGGGATCGGAAAACGCATGCGTCGCCCCGCGCAGATCGGCGAGGCTCGCGGCCTCGGCGCGCGCTCCCACGATCAGGTAGGATTGGTAAAGCGGCTTGCCGCGCCAGACCGGCACCGCCACCAGATCGAGCGCATCTCGATGCTGCAGATACGGATATCCGCACAGCCATGCCGCATCGAGCGAGCGCTCCAGCAACAGCCCCGTCACCTCCTCGTAGGTACGCCGCTGCACAAGCTCGATCTCGCGCCCCATCGCGCCCGCCAACGCCTGCCGCAGCCGGTCGATGATCACCGCGTCATTGTCGAGAAAGACCGGCGTAAGGCCCAGCCTGAACGGGGTTTGAGCGACACTGCGCATCGGCAGCGTCGCCAATGCGACCCCTCCCATCATGATCGCCGCGCGCCGTGTCAACCATTTCATGCCGTTCTCTTCGTTCCGCCGCATTGCTGCACTGTACCTTTGATACGCCGCTCCCGGTAGGAAATGTTTCAGCTTTGCCCTGTATCAGATTGAACGCGCCAAGAGGTGAAAATTTAAGCGGAGGCTCTCTGGTATCTCGCGAACGGCATTCATCGAAGCCCACAAATGGGTAAAATCTGCCGACGATATCCTCGCCGCAGTCAAAAGGTTCTGCCAACGCGCGCAGAAACCCCTATGCAGCGAACTTTGGGGTCAGGTGACAAGGCCGTGATCAAGCTCACCTCAATGTCAACTACCACTCCCGTTTGTGACAACATAGTACTCCGTCACCTCGAGTTCCAATTGATTGGGTAGTGTCGAGCTACATCTTGTCAAAGCATGGATGTCCGCTCTGGATATCTGCGATCAACCAATGGTACGCGCAGCGAATGCCCGGAATCCGCCGTGACTGCGGGACCGTCACGAACGGCCCTTAGCCGACGCTTCGAATATGTAGTAGGGAACGACGGCTTGCCGCTCGGCGTGGCGCAAAGTGCGCCAAGATTGCCCTCGCGAGGAAATTAGCCGTCATCATGCACCGGATTTGGGTGGACGGCACAGAGTTCGGAAAAGCCTGACAGACAAGGAACACCCATCCTTCCGCAAGGAAGGCGGCCCTGAAGCGACTTGATGAGGGAAACCCGCCTCGTTCTTGTGCTTGACCCGGTATCTGACCCGGAAGTTGAAGCATGAACCGGAATCTCGGGCGCAGCAGCCTGCGCCGAAAAAAGCGCTGTAGCGACGCAATGGCCGAGTATGGCAACTTGCCTTCGCCTTTAAGGCAATGGCTGTCGGAAGCTGCTCTTCCGTGGTCTCCAGCTTCGGCGCGGCGTTTCTAGGCGAAGTCCCCCGCCAAGGGTTTGTCACCTGAAGAAACGCTGCAATCGCTGGCTTTGGCAGAAGCGCAAACACTCGCCCGAGACCAGCATTCGCCTTCGTTACAAATCCACTCTCACCCCTGACCAGCCTGCCTGCGTACTTGTTGCCCCACTGGCTCTTGCAGAGGGCTTTTGGGTTTGCCGGGAAAAATCAGGCCGCAGAGGAAATTTCCGCCACGTCCGGGATATCCTCCCCCTTCAAGTTTGAGCGCTTTCGTGACACTGAGCCGCATTGAGAAGCCTCAAGAATGTCATCAGATGTGGCAACGCTGGCGCTCGATGAGCACGGTTGCCCTTCGGCTTGGCTGACCAGCCCAGCCATATTGGCCCGAAGACCTGCGTGAAAGGCGAGCAGATGATCCCGAGAGTTGATGCAAAAGCCCTTTTGGCGGGCGACCCTTACGCGGTCGATGCCGTGCGCCGATGGGCGCCGGAAATAGGCTTCATAACACTCTACAACACGCCGATCTCCGAGTCGCATGTGCGCGATGTGATCAAAACCTACCGCGCCTTCTTCAAGCTACCCGCCGATCAGAAGGCGCAGGCCGACATGGCCCGGACGAAGGCCAACCGGGGTTGGGGCGGGGCGCAGTCCGAACAGGTCGACCCAGACGCCCACCCCGATTACAAGGAGGTCTTCGATTGCGGTTTCGAGGCGCCGGAAACGGGCCTCCGCACCTACGCGCCCAACCTCTGGCCGGATCAGCCCGAGCGCTTCCGCCAGACCATCGAGGGCTATTACAACGAGGCGTGCGCGTTCTCTGTGGACGTGCTGGGGGCGATCGCGGGGGCGATTGGCGAGGACGAGAGCTATTTCGCCGACAAGTTCGACCGACCCATGGCGCTCCTGCGGGGCAATTATTACCCTGAGCGGCCCGAATGGGCGGGGGAGCATGATTTCGGCATCGCTGCGCATACCGACTATGGCTGCCTCACGTTGCTGGCCACCGATGGCACACCCGGGCTTGAGGTGCGCACGCGCGACGGCGATTGGCTTGCCGTGAATACGCAGCCCGGAGAGTTCATCATCAATTTCGGCGAGATGCTTGAAATGTGGACAAGTGGCCGGGTCGTGGCCACGCCGCACCGGGTCATTGGCAGCAGCGACGAGCGCATATCTGTGGTGCTCTTCTTCAACCCCAACCACGACACCAATGTTGCGCCCATCGGCTCGCACCGGACCATTCGCGCGGTTGATCACCTGCAAAAGCGGTTTGATGAGACCTATTTGCATTTGCAGGACAAGGCCTAAGTTTTCATTCCCGGCATCTGATTGTGAAACGGCTCCGATACGTGACCCACTTTGATGTTGGCCTAAAGGACTGAAATTGTGTTGTTATCCAGAGTTTCGGAGGGGTCACAATCGGCGCCGGGCGTGATCCCCACCCAACCGGATATTTCTTATTTGAATTCAGCCACTTGTGCGGAAAGTCGCCGGGGTCAAGATTGGGCGCCGACTCACAGCCGATCCTACAGGCGCCAGTCAGCAGTGGTTCAGTGTACTGCGCAACCTGCCAAAGTGCTCTATGATATCTCGATGTCGAGTTTCTTGATCATGTCGTCCCGGGCCGTGAGGGCCTGCTTCGCCTCTTCCGGCAAGGCCGCCGCGCAGCCGTTTATCAGGCATTCGGCAGCCAGGGTGAAGGTGGTCAGGGAATTCGACAGGAAACTGGTTTCATGCGGTACAAGGATGGCCGCCTGCGAAACTGCGGCGAGTGGGGAACTGGCCCGGTCGGTGACGGCGACAATGTTGATGTCGTGGTCGGCAGCTGCGCGGGCTGTGGCCGCGACCTGTGTCGAATATGGTGCGCAGGAGGCCGTGATCAAAACGTCCCTCGGCCCCATTGAAGCGAGGCCCTCGGCAATGCCGAGGTTGCTGGAATCCAGCATATGCACATCCGAGCGGATCATACGCAGGCCGTAGACCAGAAAGCTGGCAAAGGCGTGGAATTGGCGAATTCCGTGGACCATGATACGCGGGGCTGAGGTGATCAGGGCGGTTGCCTGTTGGAATTGTCCAACGTCGCAACCTTCGATGAAGCGTTCGATATTGGCCTGATTCTCCCGGCACAAGCGGGCGATACCGCCCATTCCGGTAGCATCTTCACCGGCCAGTGCAGTTTCTGCCTGTCGGGTATAGAAATCCCCGGGGGCCGACATGGAGGCATCAAGCAGGACCTGCTGAAAGGCACCGAAACCGGAATAGCCAAGAGTACGCGCCAGCCGGGTCAGGGTGGAAGGGTTGACCGACAGTTTTTCAGCAAGAGCTGTAATTGACAAAAGCGCGGGATCGCCGCGTAGGTCAATGATGTTGGCCAACGCCGTCTGCGCTTTCGGCCCCAGTGACAGATGGGTGTCCCCGCGCGAGATGCGCAACATGAGGTCGCGCATCTCTTGTACATTGCGCGGGGGGAAGGTCTGCCCCCCACGGGCACTGTCAGGGGTTTGCAAATACCGGGGTGTCCGAAGTTTGGTCATAAACGCTCCAATCCACAGTGGATGATCCTACGCGGAATACGGCGGACGCAAGGGTATTCTCGTTGTCGGGGTCCTTGGCGTGGCATCTGTGAACCGGAAGGCCGGCGCCGCCGGTATCGCGCAGAATGTGCAAGGGATTCCTCACACCTTCGGCCAACATATCGGTGCCACGCGCCTGACGGTCGCGGGACGAGGCCGTAACCAATTGGTCCTTGGCGCCGTTGCCCATGTGAAGGGCGTGGTTTGCGTGAACTGATGGCGTGTCAATTTCTTTGGTCGAACAATCGCCCCCGCCGAACTCAATGCTCATCAGGCGGGGGTCGCCCACCTGTGCAAGTGTCATGTGAAACCCGCCGCAGGCATTATTGCGTGCCAACAATCGCAGGGCGTCGTCCAGTGTCGTGCAGGTCAGAAGGGCCCGGCCCACCCCCATACGGGGCAGGCTGGCATCAACGCTCCGTAGGCGCAGGTTGTTGACCGCTTGCACCAGTCCGGCGGCATTGGTGGAAAAGGTATGGCCGGGAATTGACCCGGGATAGCAGAACGACAGGAAGGCCGGGCCGTCATCGGGGGCGACTTTGGCCAGCATGGCATGCCCCCGGAAATCGGGCAGGCCGTCCTCGTTATGGCCGATCACTGGAACATCGCCAGGTATTTGTACCGTGGTGCAGCCATCGGGCACGTTCGACATCAGGTCGCCCCGGCAGTTCCACGCAACCACCTGTTCCAGCGGCAGGTTCAGCCCTTCGGCCAATCCCTGCAACTCTTCCCAGATGGCAGGAAACAGGGTTCGAAGGTTTTCCGCCATGACCTGCACATTGTCGGCATGGGCCGGGTCGGTCACCGCCAGCCAATAATCGACTTTAGTCAGTACATCATGCACCGCGTCGCGGCCTGCTTCGCCCAAGGTCCGGCCTATTTTGCGCGGGGTGCCCCGGGCCATAACCTGCCGCAATTCGGATACAGTGCTGTCAGACATGTTGTAGAAAGTCCTTCATCCTGTCGTTAGCCGGTGTATCGATCACCTCGCGCGGGTTGCCATCGACGGCGATATGCCCGTGCTCCATGAAGATCAGCCGGGTGCCCACTTGTTTGGCGAAGCCCATCTCATGGGTGACGACGACCATGGTCATGCCGTCTTCGGCAAGCGCGCGCATGACGTTCAGCACTTCCTGCTTGAGTTCGGGATCCAGCGCCGAGGTGGGCTCGTCGAACAGCATCACCTTGGGTTTGACCGCCAGTGCGCGGGCAATTGCCACCCGCTGTTGCTGACCACCCGATAGTTCCGATGGGTAATGCCCGGCCTTGTCGCGCAGTCCGACCTTTTCCAACAAGTCCAGCGCCGTTTCCCGTGCCTGTGTCTTGCTCAGTCCGCGTACCTTAGACGGCCCTAAGGCCACGTTTTCCAGTGCGCTGAGTTGCGGAAACAGGTTGAATTGCTGGAAGACCATCCCGGCCTCCTGCCGGATTTCGCGCAGTTGCTTGGAACTGCCGGTCACGCTTAGCCCGTCAACGATCAGGTCACCGCCGGTGATGGTCTCCAGCCCGTTGATACAGCGCAGCAAGGTGGACTTGCCCGAGCCGGAGGGGCCCACGAGAACCACGACCTCGCCCGCATCAATTGACAGGTCGACCCCGTCGAGAACCTTGAGCGGGCCGAAATGCTTGGAGGTGTTCTTGAAGTCGATGATGCTCATAGGATCCTCATACGTTTTTCGATGGTGCGCAGGATCAGGCTCAGCGTGCCGGTCATGACAAGATAGATGATCGCGACCGCCGTCCAGATTTCGACTGCGCGAAAGTTCGAGGCCATGATCTCCTGTCCGGTACGGGTCAACTCACCCACGCCGATGACGATGAACAGCGAGGTGTCCTTGAGGCTTACGATGAACTGGTTGCCCAAAGGTGGGATCAGCCGGCGAAAGGCCAGCGGCCCAACGATATACGTCAGGACCTTCCAATGCGGCAGGCCGATGGCCAGGCCCGCCTCGGTCAAGCCCTTGCTTATCGACAAAAAGGCACCGCGGACGATTTCCGCGATATAGGCGCCTGCGTTGACGACGATGGCAAGGACGGCCGCACTCATTGGGTCAATGCGCAAGTCGGCTAGGACGGGCAGGGCAAAATACAAGAACATGACCTGCACCACGATGGGCGTGCCGCGGATGACCTCGATATAGGCGAAGGCGATGGCGTTCAGGATGCGCCCGCCGTAGGCACGCATCAGCCCGGCAAGCGTGCCCAGTACGAGGCCGCCGATCAGCCCGACCACTGTGATGTAAACCGTCGTTTTCGCGCCCTCAAGAAGTTGGGGCATGAATTCGACGATGACGGACCAGTCCGTATCCATGGAAGGCCTCCGTTATTGGGTGTCAAAATAGGGGAAGGGATGGTCGGACCAAAAGCGGCCCGACCTGGTCAAGCGGATCAGTTGTTATCGCCAAACCATTTGGCGTAGATCGCGTCATAGCGACCGTCTTCGCGCATCTTGGCCAGTGCCTCGTTTACCGGGCCCACCAGTTCGCTACCCTTGGGGAAACCGATGCCGTATTGGTGTGCCATTTGCTGATCGCCCACGGCTTTCACATCTCCGTCGCCCGCAGTGGCGATGTAATAAAGCACGTTGGGTGTGTCATGCATTGCGGCGTCCACGCGGCCGGTGCGCAATTCAAGATAGGCGTTGTCGATGTTGGGGAATTTGCGCAACTCGGTGTCGGGCAGGTTTTCCTCGGCCCAGTCAGAAGCGGAGGTGCCGGTTTTTACCGCCAGTGTCTTGTCGGCCAGATCGTCCCATGTGGTGATATCACTGTCGGACGGGACCATCAGGCGAAAGCCGCTGTCATAGTATCCGTCAGAGAAGTCGATGACTTCTTCGCGCTCGGGTTTGATGGTGATCCCGGCCAGCGCCACATCCACCTGACCAGTCTGAAGCGCAGGAATGATGCCCGAGAAATCCATCGGGCGCAGTTCGTACTCAACGCCCAGTTCCTCTGAGATGGCTTGCCACATTTCGATGTCGAACCCTGTGTATTCGCCATCTTGCTTGAATTCAAACGGAACAAAAGCGGTGTCGGTGGCCACGACGATGTCCTCGGCTTGGGCTGTGGTGGCGCCGAAGGCCAGAGCCGCTGTGGCGGCAAGTTTCATTAGCGTGTTCATGTCAGCTCCCAGTTGATTGATTGCAAATAGATCGCGCATTTTATTTTCGCGCTGCAAAATAATTTGCACATCGTGCCATGAAATGCAAATCTCCATTTGACGAGGCAAATTTTCATCAGCCGGAGGACCCCATCATGTCGGCGCTTTTTCATCGTTCGTGCAACGCTGCCCTGCCTTGGGCAGATCAGGGCGAAGGGTGTTATATCGTTGATCGCAATGGAAAACGTTATATTGACGCCTGCGGCGGGGCGGCTGTGTCCTGCCTTGGGCATTCCGATCTGGGGATAAAGTCCGCGATCGCGACGCAGCTTGAAAAACTGCCTTTTGCCCACACCGGTTTTTTCACGACTGAGGCCGCCGAATCATTTGCCGACACCTTGGCGGCCAATGCGCCAAAGGGGCTGGACCGGGTCTATCCGGTGTCCGGCGGGTCCGAGGCGATCGAGGCCGCGCTCAAGCTCGCGCGTCAGTATTTTCTTGAACGTGGCGAACCCCAGCGGACGCGTTTCATTGCCCGGCTGCAAAGCTATCACGGCAATACCCTTGGCGCGCTTTCAACGGGGGGCAATGCCTGGCGGCGAGAGCCCTTCGCACCTTTGATGATCGAGACCAGCCATATTTCACCTTGCTATGAATACCGCGGGCGACAAGAGGGTGAAACGCCCGAAGCCTACGGACTGCGGGTGGCCGATGAGCTTGAGGCCGAGTTGCAGCGCGTTGGCCCCGAAACGGTGATTGCCTTCGTCGCCGAGCCAGTGGTCGGGGCCACGCTGGGCGCGGTGCCCTCGGTGCCGGGGTATTTCAAGCAGGTGCGCGAGATTTGCGACCGGCATGGCGTCCTGTTGATCTTGGATGAGGTGATGTGTGGGATGGGCCGGACCGGAACGTTGTTTGCCTGCGAGCAGGAGGATATCGTGCCCGACATCGCCACCATCGCCAAAGGGCTGGGGGCCGGGTATCAGCCCGTCGGCGCGATGCTGTGTTCAGCGCAAATCCATGACACGATTGCAGGGGGAACGGGCTTTTTTCAACACGGGCATACCTATATCGGGCACCCGATGGCCATGGCTGCCGCCGGGGCGGTTCTGGACCGCTTGACCGATGGAAAGGTATTGCCGGGCGTTCTGTCCACAGGTGCCGTGCTCAAGGATCGTTTGACCGATGCGTTCGGCCAACACCCCAACGTTGGCGACATTCGGGGCCGGGGGCTGTTTCAAGGGCTGGAGCTGGTGCGCGACAGGGAAACCAAAGCGCCATTTGATCCATCGCTCAAACTGCACAAGCGGGTTAAGGCGGCGGCAATGGACGCCGGGTTGATGTGCTACCCGATGGGCGGCACGATCGATGGGCGGCAAGGGGACCACGTTCTTCTGGCACCGCCCTTCATCTTGACAGAGGGACAGGTTGACGAGCTTGTTGGCAAGCTTGAGACAGCCCTGAAGGTGGCCTTGTCATGATTGATTTGCCGCACCTGATGGTCGCACCGAACGGCGCCCGCCGTACGAAGGCCGATCACCCGGCCTAACCGATGGCCTTGCCTGAGATTGTCCAGACGGCGAGAGACTGTGCGGCGGCGGGGGCGGATGGGTTGCACCTGCATCTGCGCGATGACGAAGGGCGCCATGTGCTGGATGCCGGTCTGTACCGCGAGGCGTTAGCTGAACTGCATGTGACGGTGCCACAGATGGCGCTCCAGATTACGACCGAGGCGGCGGGCCCTTATGCTGCCCCGCATCAACGCGCGGTGGCGCTGGAGCCGGGGGCGGGCTTGGTTTCGGTTGCGCTACGCGAAATGGTTCAGGACACCGAAGATGCTGTGGCGAGGGCGTTTTACATGGAATGCCACTCACGAGACATTTTTGTGCAACATATCCTGTATGGTGCAGCGGAAATTGATCTCTTGGCGCGGTTATTGCCCGATGAGTTGCTCTGTGACCCGGGCCTGCAATTGATCTTTGTTCTTGGCCGCTACAGCAAGGATCAGGATAGTGCGCCCGACGATCTGACGCCCTTCCTTGCGCGCAAGTGATGCCTGATTGGGCGGTCTGTGCCTTTGGTCGGGGCGAAACCGATTGCCTTTGCGAGGCGCACCGGCGGGGCGGCAAGCTGCGGGTTGGGTTCGAAAACTCGTTGTGGAATGCCGATGGGCGCCTTGCGCAAGACAATGCAGAACGTGTTCGTCAGGTGCGTGCCGCTTGCCTACGGTGAAAACTTGGCCTTGACCCAACTTTGCAAAGCCCGTTTCCTGCGCATTGCTGCCCTTGACGAATAGTGCTGCATCGTTGCAATGATCAAAGGGGCAGTGAATGACTGCTTGTTCCTCTCTGATACGAGCCACTCGCAGTTGCGGCGAACTTCCGGAATGCCGCCGACTCAGCCTGAGAGACTTGGCGGTCGCGGCGAAACCGAGCGCTCGAAGCGAACGGCGGGAAGGCTGCGAAGCGCACAGCCATTGAGGCCGCTATCGCGCAGGCAGACTCGGGGACGTTCATTTCCGCCGTGGCGATGAATGACTGGATCGATTCCTGGGACAATGCCGATGAGGTTTCCACCCCGAAAGCGGACACCACGCCCGACAGCGCATGAAGATCGTATTCCTCGAAGATACGGTGCGTGACATCCAATGGTTCCGCTACCACTACCGTTCTTTCATTTGCGCAAGATGTTGGCTTGAGGCGATCTTGTAATGTGGGTTTGCTGATTTGATTGTTCAAAGCTGGAAGGGATAACGGATCGGTAAATTTTGCTTACGCAAAATACAAAGAAAACCTACCAACCTTTCCATAAGAGTTTCTCGACAGCTCGGCCGAGCTTAAATCGAGTATGTTGAATCTTATCAAGCCCCTCTGCGCATAGATGTCGGCTTCCCATTCTCACAAGTTCGAATTCGTCACCTGGAAGGCCCAGACTGATACTGCTTGAGGGATTCCGCCTTAACGACGCCAAAATATGCCCAACCTCCGTGCTGCCGTTGCTCAAAGTCCAGATATGGACTATATTTCCAAATAACAACGGAGACTCGATATGACCATTCTTCAGCTTCCCGAGACGGCCGGCGCGGAGCCCGTCCCACAACAGATCGACACCGCCGCGCGCCGCCGTGTAAGTGGCCCGGGTCTGCGGACCTTCCTCGCGATCGCCGATCGCTACGGCATCCCGACACGCGACCGGGTGACCCTCCTGGGCGAACCCTCGAGCTCGACCTATCACGAGTGGGTCAAAAAGGCCCGCGCGGAGGCGCCCCTGGCGCTGCCGCTCGACACGCTGACCCGAATTTCGGGCATCCTCGGGATTCACAAGGCCTTGGGCATCCTGTTTCCGGTCGAGGCGGAGGCGATGACCTGGCTCAAGGGATCGCATCGCGGCGAGGTCTTCGGCGGGCAGGCCCCGCTTGCGGTGATGATCGAGGGTGGTCTCGACGGCATTCTCACCGTGCGGCGCTACCTCGATGGCTGGCGTGGCGGGCTGCGCGGTGGCCCCGGAGACGGCGCGGATATCGAGCCGGTGTCTGAGACGGACCTCGTTTTCACGTGACGCGCCTGTCCCATGCGCCGGAGCGCACGTACCGCATGATCCCGTCGCGCTTCCCGCCGATCAACGCGTTCGAGACGGTGACGCGCCCGGACGACCTCGAGCCCGTCCTCGAGCTCGAGGGCTGGACCAATGACCGTCTGGTGGCGCCGCGTCTCCGGCGGCTTGCGAAATCCGAATGGGTCTACGGTCGCGCCAATGCCGGCGTCGTCATGGCCGCGTTTCTGCACGGCGCACCGCAGGGCACCCGATTTGCCGGGCCCGAGCTCGGTGCCTGGTATGCCGCGAGCGCGCTCGAGACCTCGGTTCTGGAGGTTGTGAACGGCATCCGCCGCGAGATCGCGCTGAGCGCGCTGCAGCAGAAGACCGAGGAACTGCGCGAATACACCGCGCGCCTTGAGGGCGCCTTCGTCGATATCCGCGGCACGCGCCCCGACCTGCACGATCCGGACCCTGCGCACTATCCGACCAGCCAGGTCTTCGGCCGAGCCATCAGGGCGAGCCAGCATGCCGGGATTGCCTATGACAGCGTGCGTCATGCCGGCGGCGTCAACTGGGTGTCCTACCGGCCGGGCCAAGTGCGCGACGTGCTCCAGGCGCGGCATTTCCGGGTCGTGGTGCCGCTGTCGGGGAAGGTTGTCGTGGAGGAGATGCGCGCCCGCGCCTGAGCCGCGTCAAGCGTGCGCCTTGCGAGCATTGCCTCAGAGCTTGTAGCCTACGTTTTATCAGCCAGCCCCGCGTCGTGGGAGCGCCGGTGCTCGATCTCGCAACAGCCCCGCTTGCGCCGGTCATCGCCCAGCGCAATGAAGGACATTTGGAAAGCGCAAGCGCTCAAAAAGCGCCAAGCACGCAGCTTAATTTGCCGCGATCTTCTCGACCTCTGCGAAGCTGAAACACGATCTGGTGCACATTATTGTTTTTTCGCACTGAGCATTGACACCATATACTTATATTCCATATTTTTATAATGTAAGTCAATTACTTATAAGATAGTCCTACCACCCCAGCCATGATTTCCCATTCAGACCAAAAAGCCCAAGAATATTGGGTCGGCAGGAGACGTCGTGCATCCTTCGTTCGCGACGACGACGCCCAAACGTCGCTCGCCGACAGCTCCTTCCGTGCGATTTCAACCGCCACCAACACCTCCACCGTTTGAGGTCAGTGATTCAGATTCCCACGTCGAAAGGAACCCTCCGAGAGTCAAAGGCTTGGGCCGTTGGTATCAGTCGTAATTCAACACGTTGCGCGGCCTCTCAAATCGCCAGGCCGCCGGACGGCGTCATGCCGGAGGCATGCCTCTGGCATGACAATCGCGCGACACCGTCGGTGCGTTTCACGCGGGATGCGGTGACGGCAGTTCAAGGCCAATAATACACCAGTGCCCCGCGCCATGAAACGCGAACGGGCCACCCTCGCAAGGGCGGCCCGTCTTTTCAAGTATAAGCGATCAGGCGTCGAGCCAGACCTTCTCGTAATGCATCTCGCGGAACTGATGCGCGCTCACATTCTTCACCTTGTCGGTGTGATGCAGCGCCTGATTGCGCCAGAACGGCTGAATGATCGCCCCGCTATCCTGCAACATCGCCTGCAGCTTGGCCGAATAGTCCCGCCGCTCATCGGCGTCAAACACGCCCAGAGCCTCATCCAGAAGCGCATCGAATTCCGGGTTCGAGTGGCCGCTCTCGTTCCACGCCTCGCCCGAACGATAGGCCAGCGCCAGCACCTGCACCCCCAGCGGACGCGGACCCCAGTTGGTGGTCGAGAACGGGTACTTCGTCCAGTCGTTCCAGAACGTGTTGCCCGGCATCACCGTGCGCTTGACGTTGAATCCCGCCTGCCGCAGCTGCGCACCGATGGCATCTGTGGTGGTAGTGCGCCAATCGCCGTCGATCGAGATGATGTCGATCTCGGTCTCGGCATGGCCCGCCGCCGTGGCCATTTCCATGGCCTTTGCCGGATCGGGCGCGATTTTCGGCAGTTCGGCATATTCCGGGTGGAACGGCGCGACATGGTGGTTCTCCGCCGGGATCCCCTCGTTGTTGATCGAGATCGCCAGCAGCACCTCGTTGTCGCACGCGAGCTGAATGGCGTTGCGCAGCTCCTTGCTGTCATAGGGCGGTGTGTCGGCGCGCATCCGCGCGACGATGGTGTTGGCGGTGGGTTTGGAGGATTTGACCAGCCCGAGCGCATCATAGGCCTCGATGAAATCGGCGGTGGATTCGTCGTTGATGTCGATCTCGTCCCCGTCAAACGCCGCCACGATCGAGGCGTTGTCGGTTCCGAAATCAAGGAAGCGGATACCGTCGAGATAGACATCACCGCCCCACCACTTTCCGTCCTCGCGGCGCTTGACCTCGGCCATGGTGCCGATCTCGATGGAAACAAGCTCGAACGGGCCGGTGCCGATAGGGGATTGTGCCAGATCGCTGTCATCGCCATGGCTGCGATGCACGCAGAGCGCGGGATAATCCGACATGCCGGCGATCAGCGTGATATCGGGGCGCGGCAGGTTCAGCTGCACGGTGAAATCATCGACCTTCTCGATGGCCCCCTCGATGGCCTTGTTGGTGTCGGGGTCGATCAGCGTGCTCATGCGCGCGGCCATCGAATTGCCCTCGACCGCCTTGTCGCACCAGCGGTTGAGGTTGTGAATGATGTCGTCGGCATTGAACTCATCGCCATTGGTCCAGACAGCACCCTGACGCACCTTGAGCGTGTAGGTTTGCGCGTCATCGCTGACCTCCCAGCCCTCCAGCAGCATCGGCTGAAAGCTGAAATCCGACGCCCAGCGCACCATCGGCTCGCAGAACTGACGGCTGATATTGCCCGGTTCAGTCCAAGCGAACTTGCGCGGGTCGGTGATCTCGAGCACGCGGGAGGCGACACGCAGCACACCGCCTTTCTTGCCCTCCTGGGCCTGCGCCGGGGTCGGCACGGCCAGGCCCAGGAGGCCATACGCCGCAGCCGATGAGGCCCCGAAAGTCGAGGCGAGCGCGATGAATTCGCGGCGGTCCATCTTGCCGGCCTTCGTGTCCTTGGCCAGTTTGCGCACGATCGGGCGCACGTTCTCTTCGGGAAGTGAGTGGGTCATGTTGTTCCTCCGTGTTGGCCTTTGGCCGGGTCGACCGGTGTCGTTTTTCGACAGCTCCGGTGCCAGTGTTAGCAGGGTTTGCCTCCCGCGCCAGTGTTTTTTAAGGCCGGACAGATGTCGTTTTTGCACCTTTTCACGTCCGGTCCAAGGCAAGAGAGTATAGCGATTCCCCCACCCATATCGCCTGTTTGCGACAAATGCCGGCCAAAATGGCTTGAGGCGGGCGCGGCCCACGGCTAGATGAGCGGCAAAGGAGCCAAGCGCATGAGCCTCAACACTTTCGGTCATCTCTTTCGGTTCACCACCTGGGGCGAAAGCCACGGCCCGGCCCTGGGTGCCACGGTGGACGGCTGCCCGCCGGGCGTGTGCCTCGATGAGGCGATGTTGCAGCACTGGCTCGACAAGCGGCGGCCCGGCCAGAACAAGAACACCACCCAGCGGCAGGAACCAGACGCAGTGCGTATCCTCTCGGGCGTCTATGATGGCCAGACCACCGGCACGCCGATCCAGCTGATGATCGAGAACACCGATCAGCGCTCGCGCGATTACGGCGACATCGCCCGCACCTTCCGCCCCGGCCATGCCGATATCACCTATCACCTTAAATATGGCATCCGCGATCCACGTGGCGGCGGGCGCTCCTCGGCCCGCGAGACGGCGGCGCGGGTAGCAGCAGGCGGCGTCGCGCGCGCGGCCCTGGCCGCGCTGGTGCCGGGGCTCGAGGTCAAGGGCTACATGGTCGCCATGGGCGAGATGCAACTGGACCGCGCGCGCTTTGACCGGGATGCCATCGACAGCAACGATTTCTGGCTGCCCGATGCCAGCGCCGCGCCCGAGTGGGAGGCCTATCTGCAAGCCCTGCGCAAGTCCCACGATTCAGTAGGGGCCGTGATCGAGGTGGTGGCGCGCGGCGTGCCCGCCGGTCTCGGCGCGCCGGTCTATGGCAAGCTCGACACCGATCTGGCCTCGGCGATGATGTCGATCAACGCGGTCAAGGGCGTCGAGATCGGCGAGGGCATGGCGGCGGCCACCCTCACCGGCAGCGCCAATGCCGACGAGATCTTCATGGGTAAGACCGGCCCCGAATTCGCCTCCAACCACGCGGGCGGCATCCTGGGCGGCATCTCCACCGGGCAGGAGGTCGTGGTGCGCTTCGCGGTCAAGCCGACCTCCTCAATCCTGACGCCGCGCCGTTCGATCACCGTCGACGGCGACCCTATCGAGGTCGTCACCAAGGGCCGCCACGATCCCTGCGTCGGCATCCGCGCGGTGCCGGTGGGCGAGGCGATGATGGCCTGTGTGATCCTCGATCACCTGCTGCTGCATCGCGGACAGGTGGGCGAAGGGCCGCGCGGCACCATCGGCTGACACCATTTTCTTGGAAAGAAAACGAACCGGAATTTTTCAAAATTCCGGCCACCTCAAACGCGCTTCTGCCGGGACAGTTGCACCGCCAGAATGCCGCCCATGATCACCGCCACGCCGATCAGATCCTGCGCGCTCAGTGTCTCGCTCAGAATCACCGCGGCGATGGCCACCCCAAGAAACGGGTTGAGAAAATGGAAGGTCGCGGCCTTGATCGCCCCGATCCGATTAACCAGCAGGAACCAAACCAGCGTCGCCGCCAGCCCAGGCACCAGCGTGGTATAGATAAAGGCCGCGACCAGCGTCCAGGACCAGGCGATTTCGATGGTCTCGAGCCCCGCCGCCGCGACCCCCAGCACCGCACTGCCCACCAGCATCTGCAAGCCCACGACCATTAGGAAATTGCCGCCCGACGTAGCCCCGCGCACCGCCAGCGTGGCAAAGGTCAATGCGATCACGCCCACCACGCAGAGGCTTAACCCAAACAGATCGACACCGCCCTCAAGCCGCGCCCCCATGATGATCGCCACCCCGATCACCCCCGCGACGAGGCCCAGCATCCCCATTGCCCCGATCCGCTCACCGAAGATCAGCCAGCCCGCCAGCCCCACCAGAAGCGGCATGGTCGAGGCGATGATCGCGGCCAGCCCGGCCTCGATGGTCTGCATGGCGACAAAGTTCAGCCCGAGATAGAGCGCGTTCTGACAGACCCCGAAAATGATCGTCGCGCGCCACTGCCCGCGCGTCAGCTTCCAGGTTTGCCCAAGTATGCGGGCGATCATAACCCCCAGAAGCCCCGAGATCAGGAACCGCAGGCACAGCGCGGTGAGCGGCGGGGCCGAGGCGACGATGATCCGCGCCGAGGTGAAGGCCGAGGACCACATCACCGCAAAGGCCAGCCCCATCAAAATCGCTCGAATATCCATGCCCTGTCCCGCCTGCCTCGTTTTGCCGCGACCATTGTGGATTTCGCGGGCGGGTGCAACCCGGCATCACCGGTCCCGAAACGCGAAAGGGTCGCCCGACAGGCGACCCTTTGCAAAAACTCGAAAGAGCGGATCAGCCGTTGACGCTGTCCTTGAGCGCCTTGGCGATGGTCATCTTGACGACCTTGTCGGCCTCTTTCTTCATCTGCTCACCGGTGGCGGGGTTACGCACCATGCGCTCGGGGCGCTCGCGGCAGTAGATCTTGCCGACGCCCGGCAAGGTCACGGCACCGCCGCCGGACACTTCCTTGGTGATCACGTTGACCACGGCGTCAAGCGCGGTGCTCGCGGATTTCTTGTCACTGCCCATTTCCTCGGCCAGAGCGGCGACGAGTTGGGTTTTGGTCATGGGTTTTGCCATTTCTTGGTCTCCTTCAACTGCCCGTCTCTGGGGCCTCATGGGCGCGAGTTAACGCTATGATGTGGTCAAACACAATGTCTGGTGGGCAAAAGCAAGCATTTTTGGCGGGTTTTGTGCGGATTTCTGTCGGTTTACAGGAACGCCGTCTCCTCGAAGGAGCGTAATTTGCGGCTGTGGATGCGCGAGAGCGGCATCTGGCGCAATGATTCCATCGCACGAATCCCGATCATCAGGTGCCGTGAAACCTGGGATCTGTAGAAATCCGAGGCCATGCCGGGCAGCTTCAACTCGCCCTGAAGTGGCTTGTCCGAGACGCAAAGCAGCGTGCCATAAGGCACCCGAAAGCGAAATCCGTTGGCCGCAATCGTGGCACTTTCCATGTCGAGCGCGATGGCCCGCGACTGGCTCAAGCGCTGCACCGGACCGGACTGGTCGCGCAACTCCCAGTTGCGGTTATCGACACTGGCCACGGTGCCGGTGCGCATCACCCGCTTGAGATCGAACCCATCAAGCTGGGTCTCCTCCGCCACCGCCTCCTGCAACGCGATCTGGATTTCCGCCAGCGCCGGGATCGGCACCCAGGCGGGCAGATCGGCGTCGAGCACGCGATCCTCGCGCAGATATGCATGCGCCAGCACGAAATCGCCAAGGCTCTGCGAATTGCGCAGCCCCGCACAATGGCCGACCATCACCCAGGCATGCGGGCGCAGCACCGCGATATGATCGGTCGCGGTTTTCGCATTGGAGGGCCCTACCCCGATATTGACCAGCGTGATCCCCGACCCATCGGCACGCTTGAGGTGATAGGTCGGCATCTGCGGCAACCGGGCCGGCATGGGCAAGGGCGCGTCGGGCGCGGTGATCTCGGCATTGCCGGTGCTGACAAAGGCGGTGTAGCCGCTCGTCTCATCAGCCAGCATCCGCCGCGCGAACCCCTCGAATTCCGAAACATAGAACTGGTAGTTGGTGAACAGCACGTAATTCTGGAAATGCTCCGGATCGGTGGCCGTGTAATGCGTCAGCCGCGCCAATGAGTAATCCACCCGTTGCGCGGTGAACGGTGCCAGCGGTGCGAGACCATCCGCCCCCCGCTCCCAGGTGCCGTTGACGATATCGTCATTGGTGGTCGAAAGATCCGGCACGTCGAAATAATCGCGCAGGGTGAACTCCGCCGCTCCCTCTTGCGGCACGCTCAGCGCAGCATCATTCGCCACCGCGAAATGCACTGGCATCGGCGTGTCCGAAATGCCGATCGACACCGGCACGCCGTGGTTTTCCATCAGCAACCCGATCTGCTGTTCGAGATAGACACGAAACAGATCGGGCCTTGAGATCGTCGCTCCATAGGTGCCGGGATAGGAGACATGGCCGAAACTCAACCGGCTGTCGATCTTGGCATAGGTGGTCGTGGTCAGGCGAATCTCGGGGTAGAATGCCCGTACCCGCCGCGCCGGGACATCGCCCGTGAGGGCGCGCGCGAAGGCGGCGCACAGATGCTGCGTCGCGCCATCGTAGAGCAGGCACAGCCGGTCCACCGCCGCGCGCACATCGGTGAACGCCTCGGGCCCCGGCAAGTCGGGCGGAAAGATCGGTGCGTCGGGATCGGAATGGCTCATGCGCGCGTCCTGTGCTCGGTCAGAGGGGACACGTTGACACGGGCCAAGCGAGCGATCAAGCTGCGAGGCCAAGCGAGGCGCGCCATGGATTACGAAACCGTCACCCCAGAGGAGTTCGGGGCCAGTCTGCGGGGCTTTGGCCTCAACATCCTCGTGCGCGACGTGCGCGCGCAGGCGGCCTTTCTCAGCCACGTCTTTGGCGCGGTGCCGCATCGGCTGAGCAACGATTTCGCGATCATCGCCTATCACGGCCACCTGATGCAACTGCATGCCGATCACACCTATGGCAGCCATCCGCTGCTCGGTCTTGTGCCCGAGAGCCCGCCGCGCGGCGCGGGCGCGTCTCTGCACATGTTCGACAGCGACCCCGATGACGCCGCCGCGCGCGCCGAAGATGCGAACGGGGTGATCCTGCAATCCCCCGCCAACAAACCGCACGGGCTGCGCGAATGCTGCATCCTGTGCGAAAACGGCTATGCCTGGGTCGCCTCGCGACCCCTCACCGATGATGAAAGGACAACGACATGAGCGTGACCAACCTGAAACCCAACATCGAGCATTGGCAAGAACGGGTCGACCTTGCCGCCGCATTCCGCTGGACCGCGCGGCTCAATATGCACGAGGCCGTGGCCAATCACTTCAGCCTCTCGATCAACGAGGACGGCACGCGCTTTCTGATGAACCCCAACCAGATGCATTTCGCCCGCATCCGCGCCAGCGACCTGATCGTTGTCGATGCCAACGACCCCGAGACGCTGAACGAACCGGGCGCCCCCGACCCTACCGCCTGGGGCCTGCATGGCGGGCTGCACCGGCATTGCGCCCATGCGCGCTGCGCGATGCATGTACATTCGACCCACGCCACCGTGCTCGCCTCGCTTGCCGACAGCCGCCTGCCGCCCATCGACCAGAACGGCGCGATGTTCTACGGCCGCCACGTGGTAGATGAGGGCTATGGCGGGCTCGCCTTCGAGGATGAGGGCGAACGCTGCGCGCGGCTCTTCCATGATCCGAAACAGAAGGTCATGATCATGGGCAATCACGGTGTGATGGTGATCGGTGACACGGTCGCGGACACGTTCAACCGGCTCTACTATTTCGAGCGCGCGGCAGAAACTTACATTCGCGCGCTCCAGACCGGGCGGCCCCTGCGGGTGCTGTCGCACGAGGTCGCGGCCAAAACCGCCGAGGAGATCGAGAACTACCCCGAACAGGCCGACCGGCACCTGACCGAGATCAAGGCGCTGCTCGACGCCGAAGGCTCGGATTACGCAAGCTGAGGCGCTTCGATCGGGGCGTTTGCTATCGCAGCAGCGCCTCGATCAGCCCGGTGATTTCGCGCGAGGTCGGGCGCGCGCCCGATCCCCATGTGGCCGCAACCACGCCATCGGGCGCGATCAGCACCTTGTTGAAATTCCACGAGGGCGCAAATCCCGTCTCTTGCGCCAACGAGGCGTAGAACGGGTGTGCCTGTGATCCGCGCACCGGGGTAATCGTGGTCATCGGGATATCGAGGCCGAAATTGACCTCGCAGAATTCCTTGACCTCTGCCTCGCTCGACAATTCCTGCCGGAAATCATCGGAAGGCACCGCCAGAACCACAAGACCCCGGTCGCGGCAAGCATCGTAAAGCGCCTGCAATCCGTCATACTGACCGGTAAAGCCGCAACGCGAGGCGGTATTGACCACCAACACCGGCTGCCCGCGCCAATCACTGAGGCGCAACTCGCCCCCGTCGATATTGCCGAACGGCGCATCGAGATCGAGCGCGGCTGCGGGCAGGGCGAAAATCAGGGCGATAAGACCTGTGATCAGGCGCATTCTATTCTCCATGTGTCTGACAGGCTTACGCAGGCAAGACCGCTGCGGATCACCCCCGCGCCCTATTTCATTTTCCAGCCCGCACCCCATCTGATACTCTGGAACATAGCACAGGAGGCGCGAGACGTGACCGAATACCGCAAAGACCCCGACAGGATCGCCGCCCTCTCACCCGAGGAATACCGGGTGACCCAGAAAAGCGGCACCGAACGACCCGGCTCGGGTAAATACCTCAACAACAAGGAGCCGGGCATCTACGTCGATATCGTCAGCGGCGAGCCGTTATTCGCCAGTTCCGACAAGTACGAGTCGGGCTGCGGCTGGCCTAGCTTCACCAAGCCGATCGAACCCGCGCATGTGGCCGAAATCAAGGATTTAACCATGGGCATGATCCGCACCGAGGTGCGCAGCCGCGATGGCGACAGCCACTTGGGCCATGTCTTTCCCGATGGCCCCCGCGATCGGGGCGGCCTGCGCTATTGCATCAACTCGGCAAGCCTGCGATTCATTCATCGCGACGACATGGACGCGCAGGGATACGGCGCGTATCTCGATCAGGTGGAGGATGTGACATGAGCGAACGTGCAGTTCTGGCAGGCGGTTGTTTTTGGGGCATGCAGGATCTGATTCGCGCGCTGCCCGGCGTGATCTCGACGCGGGTGGGCTATACCGGCGGCGATGTGCCCCATGCCACCTATCGCAATCACGGCACCCATGCCGAAGGGATCGAGATCATCTTCGACCCCGCGAAACTCAGCTATCGGCGCATCCTTGAGGTGTTCTTCCAGATCCACGACCCCACCACCTATAACCGGCAGGGCAATGATGTGGGGATGAGCTATCGCTCGGCAATCTATTATTGCTCCGACGCGCAGAAGGCCGAGGCACTGCGCACCATCGCCGATGTCGAAGCCAGCGGCCTCTGGCCCGGCAAGGTGGTGACCGAGGTCGAACCCGTTGGCGATTTCTGGGAGGCGGAGCCGGAGCATCAGGATTACCTGAAACGCTTTCCGCAGGGCTATACCTGTCACTTCCCGCGCGCCGATTGGGTGCTGCCCCGCACCGAGGCAGACACCGACGCCTGAGCCGGACCCGAGACCGACATGACACACCAGAGGGGCGATGCACCCAAACACACGCGCCCCCTGACCGGCATCCTGCTCAAGCTGTGTTCGGTGATGCTGTTCATCACCATGTCTTCGCTGATCAAGGCGGTGTCGGACCATGTACCACCTGGCGAATCGGTGTTCTTCCGGTCCTTCTTTGCCATCCCGGTCATTCTGCTATGGCTGACCCTGCGCGGCGACCTGCGGACCGGCTTGAAAGTGCGCGCGCCGATGGGCCATGTCTGGCGCGGGGTCGTGGGAACGGCGGCGATGGGTCTGGGCTTTGCCGCGCTCGGCCTCTTGCCCCTACCCGAGGTGACGGCGCTGACCTATGCCGCGCCGCTCCTCGTGGTGATCTTCGCCGCGATGTTCCTCAACGAAGAGGTGGGCGTGTTCCGCATCAGCGCCGTTGCCCTCGGGCTTGTCGGCGTCCTGATCGTCCTCGCCCCGCGCCTCACGGCGCTGAGCGGCCCGACGGTCGAGACGATGCAGGCCGTGGGCGCGATGCTCGCCCTCACCGGTGCGATCTGCGCAGCACTCGCGCAGATCTACGTGCGCAAGCTGGTGCAGAGCGAGGAAACCAGCGCCATCGTCTTCTATTTCTCGATCACCTCGACCGGCCTGTCCCTGCTCACCATCCCGTTCGGCTGGGTGCTGCCCTCGGGGCCGGAATTCGGCCTTCTGGTCCTCGCCGGGCTTCTCGGCGGTCTGGGGCAGATTTTCCTCACCTCCTCCTACCGCTTCGCCGATGCCAGCGTGGTGGCCCCGTTCGATTACGCCTCGATCCTCTTCGCCCTCGGAATCGGCTATTTCATCTTCGACGAGGTGCCGACGCGCGCGATGCTCACCGGCGCGTCGCTGGTCATCCTGGCCGGAATCATCATCATCTGGCGCGAGCGTCAGCTGGGGATCAGACGTAACCGGGCAAGGTCAGCGCGATCGCCGGAATAGGGTTGGGCTTGGTCTGGAGCGGACATCAGATTGAAGCACCTGCGCGAAACGCGGCCGAAGGCCGCCGCGCATCGCCGGGCCGTCCCCCGGCACGGCGATTTGGCCACAACCTGCTCTGCGCTCTGATGTTATTCGGATTTGGTTGATATAAAGCACTACAAAACTGAGGTCGGATCGCCGCACCGCGGCCCGTCGATGCGCGGCTCACGGCAACGACCGCTCCAAGCCAAAACACCCCCGCCTATCCCCCGGTCAACGTCGCCAATGCATAAGGCGGCCAGAGCATCGCGCGGCGCATCCGCCCCAAAGGCCAGCGCCCCGGCGGCTTGCGCAGGATCTCCGGATAGAGACGCCCCGGCACCTGGTCCATCGCCAGATCGGCCAGCAGCGCCCCGGCGTAACTCCCCATGGAAACCCCGTTGCCATGATAACTCAGCCCGGTGAACGCCCCCGGCATGCCCGGGATAGGCCCGGCATAGGGCGTCAAATCGGGCGACAGCGACAGTAGCCCATTCCAGCTGTGCGGCGTCTCGACATGGGCCCACGCCGGGAACATCCGCTCGAAATGCGCCCGGATCGTGCGATGCATCCGCGCATCGAACCGGGCCGAGGAAAACAGCCCACCGCGCATGCCGAACAGCATCCGGTTATCCGGCATCAGCCGGAAATAATGCAGAAAAAACCGGTCGTCATAACACATCTGCCGCGTGGTCCAGCCTTGGGCGGCCAGTTCATCATCACTCATCACCCGCGTCACGATAACGTTGGATTGCGTCGGCAGATAGCGCGCCCGCATCCACCCCGGCAGGTCATCGGACGAATATCCGTTGGTCGCCACGATCAGCCGCCGCGCGGTGACCTGCGCCTGTGGTGTGGTCAGGTAAAACGCGCCGTTCTGCCGGATCGCAGTTACCGGGCAACCGCCATGAAGACGCGCGCCGACGCTTACCGCGGCCTGCGCAAGCCCGACCGTATACTTCATCGGATTGAGAGCCACGCCGATGGGCGTGGTGAGCGCCGCGTGGAATGGGCCGCGCATGCCCACCCGCGCCAGTTCAGACCCGGCGATGAACTCCGGCACCACGCCATAATCGGCCTCGATCCGCTTGGCCCGCGCGCCAAACCCCTGCGCCGCACGCGGCGTATGCGCCAGCAGCGTCTCGCCCTCGGAATGCAGGTCGGCCTCAATTCCATACCGCGCAATGAGGTCGCGGGCAAACCGCGCCGCTTCGACCTCGGCAGTGCGATACTCCCGCCGCGCGTCCTCGCCATGGGTCTTGCGCAGGATCGTGTCAGACGCGGCAGAGCCCCCCAGACAGCAGAACCCGCCATTACGCCCGGACGCCCCCCAGCCGGGCGTCTGCGCCTCGAACACCCGCACATCCTGCCCCGCCTCCGCCAGATGCAGCGCGGCCGACAACCCGGTGACCCCTGCACCGATTACCGCCACATCGCAGGTGATCCGCCCCTCCGCCGCCGGGTAGTGGGGCGGCGTGACAGTGATGGGCCAGTAACACTGCGCGCGCGGCCCCTCGCCATAGGCATACGCCGGATAGACCCGGCTCATACGTGCACGGCAGCGCGTTCGTCGGCCTGTTGACGCAGGCTGGCACGCTTGGTGATCAGCGACGCGGTGATCACCCCCACCGCGACGATGGCGATCATGATGGTCGAAAGTGCGTTGATCTCGGGGCTGACGCCCAGCCGGATCGACGACCAGATTTTGATCGGCAGCGTCGTGGCCGACGGCCCGGCGGTAAAGGACGCAATCACCAGATCGTCAAGCGACAGCGTGAAGGCCAGCAACCAGCCGGAAATCACCGCCGGTGCGATGATCGGCAGGGTCACGAGGCGGAACGCATCGAAATGCGAGCACCCCAGGTCAAGCGCCGCCTCCTCGAGCGAACGGTCAAAGGTCACCAACCGCGAGGACACCACGACCGAGACGAAGGCCATCGAAAAGGTGGTATGCGCGAGGATGATGGTCAGGATACCCCGGTCCAGCCCGATCCCGATAAAGAGCAATAGCAGCGACAGGCCGGTAATCACCTCGGGCATCACCAGCGGCGCATAGATCATGCCGGAAAACAGCGTGCGCCCATAAAACCGCCCCGCTCGCACCAGCACCAGCGCAGCCATCGTGCCCAGCACCGTCGCGATGGTCGAGGACACGACCGCCACCTGAAGCGTCACCCACGCCGCGTCAAGAAACGCGTCGTTCTGGATCAGCGTGCCATACCACTTGGTCGAGAACCCGGCCCAGACTGTCACCAGTTTCGATTCGTTGAAGCTGTAGACGATCAGGATCAGCATCGGCAGGTAGAGAAAGGCAAAGCCGAGCGTCAGCGAAGTGGCGTTGAACCATGTCAACCGTCTCATGCACAGCCCTCCCGGGTGCCGATTTCTTGAGAAGAAATCAGATCGAAATCTCTTGAAGATTTCGGCGGCCAACGTCGCGTCATCCTTCGGCCTCCCGCTGTTTCTGCTCGTTGCGCTGAAAGAGCACGATGGGGATGATCAGAATGAGCAAGAGCACCACCGCCACGGCACTCGCGACCGGCCAGTCGCGGTTGTTGAAGAACTCTTCCCACAACACCTTGCCGATCATCAGCGTCTGCGACCCGCCCAGAAGCGACGGGATCACGAATTCGCCGATGGTCGGGATAAACACCAGAAAACAGCCGGCGATGATGCCGGTCTTGGACAGCGGCACGGTGATCAGCCAGAACGCCTTGACCCGCGAACAGCCCAGATCCTCGGCCGCCTCCAGCAGGGATCCGTCCATCCGCTCCAGCGCCGAATAGATCGGCAGGATCATGAAGGGCAGATAGGTGTAGACGATGCCGATATAGACCGCCACGGGCGTGTTGAGGATCGTCAGAGGCTCCGAAATCAGCCCCATGCCAAGCAAGAGCTGGTTCAGATAGCCCTCGGTCGACAGGATCCCCATCCACGAATAGACCCGGATCAGGAACGAGGTCCAAAACGGCAGGATCACCAGCATCATCAGCGTGGGACGCCAGTGATCGGGCGCGTTGGCCATGCCATAGGCAATTGGATACCCCACCAGCAGCGTGCAGAACGTGGCGATGGACGCGATCTTCAGCGACGAGAGATAGGCTTTCCAGTAAAGATCGTCCGTGGTCAAAAACACGAAATTCTCGAAATCGAGCCCAGCGAAAAAATTCCTGATCCCCTGCCAGCCCGCCGAGAAATCGAGCGTCGGCGTATAGGGGGGAATCGCCAGCGCGATATCCGACAATGATATCTTGAGCACGATGACGAACGGCACCAGAAACAGCGCCAGTAGCCAGAGATAGGGCAGAAGGATGAGCGTCGCGCGTCTCATTCGCTCAGCACCACACCGGCGGTCTCGCGGAAACTGATCCAGACCTCGTCTTCCCAGGTGATGTCACGTTGCGCGACACGGCGGGTGTTGGCCAACTGCGCCTTGACCATAAGGCCATTGGCCAATTCGACATGATAGGTCGACAGGTTGCCCAGATAGGCGATGTCGATCACCTTGCCCTTAAGGGCGTTCGCCGACTCCGGCCTGTCCTTGGAAATACCCAGCTTTTCAGGCCGCAGCGCCAAGGTCACGCGCTGCCCGGCCAACGCCGGATCACCATTGCTGACGATAAGCGGCGGCTGCCCCTCCGCCCAGTGAATGGTGATCCCGCCCGGAGCGATCACATCAGGCCGCGACGCGGTCGCGGCTGCTTCGCTTTCCCCAGGTGTCGGCGGGGGCAATTGCTTGGGGGCGTCCTCGCGCGCGCCGAGAATGTATCTGAAGAGCTTGTCATGCAACCACTTGCCGCGCGCGTTGGGTTGCGGCACGCGGCGTTCAGATGCTGCGGCGGGGGCCTCGTGTTCCGACAGCTTGGCCGCCTCGGGCTCTGCCTGCTTGGCCGCCTCCGGCTCTGCGGGCGCGGTCTCCTGCGCACCCTTCCGCGCCTCCGCCACCCCGTCAATCAGGTTCACGTCGCCAATGAAATCAGCCACATAGCGCGAGGCCGGAGCCTCGTAGATCACCTGCGGCGTGTCGGCCTGAATGATCTTGCCGTTGTCCATCACCGCGACACGGCTCGCCACCGTCATCGCCTCTTCCTGATCATGGGTGACGATCACGAATGTGGTGCCGGTCTTTTCCTGGATATCCATCAATTCGAACTGCGTCGCCTGCCGCAGCTTGGCGTCGAGTGCGCCCAGCGGCTCGTCCAGCAACAACAGCTTCGGCGCCTTGGCAAGACTTCGCGCCAGCGCCACCCGCTGCCGCTGCCCGCCGGAGATCTGATGCGGCTTGCGGCGCGCGAATTGCTCCAGCCGCGTCAGCTTGAGCATTTCCTCCACCCGCGCGGCGATCTGGTCTTTTGATTTGCCGTCGCGCTTCAGGCCAAAGGCGATATTGTCCCACACCGACAGATGCGGAAACAGCGCGTAGGACTGGAACATCATGTTCACCGCCCGCTTGTTGGGTGGAAACGGCGCGATATCCTGCCCGCCCAGCAGGATCGTGCCCTCGGTCGGCGCCTCGAACCCCGCGAGCATCCGCATCATCGTCGTCTTGCCGCAGCCCGAGGGCCCCAACAACGCGAAGAACTCCTTTTCGTAGATGTCAAAGCTCTGATTGTCGATCGCTACGAATTCGCCGAACCGCTTGGTGACGTTCTTGAATTGTATCAGCGGCTTGGCGTTCGGATCGTTCCACGGCTCAAATGCGATTTGTGACATGCCTGTCCCTGCCTGGCTTCCAAAAGACCCGCGCAAGGACTGGCCTTGCGCGGCTCGGTCATGTCACCCGATCAGGTGCCGGACTTGATCTTGGTCCACAGACGGGTCACCGTCCGCTGCACCCGCGCATCATAGGGCGTTTTGATGTAGGTATTGTCGAGCGCCTCTTCCGAGGGATAAATCGCCGGATCGGTGATCACGTCCTCATTGAGATATTCCTGCGAGGCCTTGTTACCATTGGCGTAATAGACATAGTTCGACGCCGCGGCCATGTTCTGCGCATCCATGATGAAATTCAGGAACTTGTGCGCGCCGTCGGGATTGGGCGCATCAACCGGAATCGCCATCATGTCAAACCACATAACAGCACCCTCCTTGGGGGCGTTGTAGGCGATCTCAACACCGTTATCGGCCTCATCGGCCCGGTCGCGCGCCTGCAACACGTCGCCCGACCAACCGATCGCAACACAGATATCACCATTGGCCAGCCCGTTGATATACTCCGAGCTGTGGAACTTCTGCACATAGGGACGGACCGACATCAAAAGCTCACCCGCCTTCTCCAGCTCGTCGGCGTCGGTGCTATTGGGATCAAAACCCAGATAGGTCAGCGCGGCAGGTATCACCTCGTCCGGCGCATCGAGGAAATGCACCCCGCATTCGGCCAGCTTTTCCATGTTCTCCGGCTCAAAGATCAGTGCAAGACTGTCGATCGGCGCATCCGCACCCAGGGCCTCCTCGACCTTGCCGGTGTTCACACCAAGCCCGGTCGTGCCCCACATGTAGTTGATCGCATAATCGCTGATCTTCACGTCGGACCCATAGCCTTTGAGGCGCTCTTTGATCACGTCCCACAGGTTGTCGGAGTTGGGCAACTTGTCATAGTCGAGCTTCTGGAACGCACCCGCCTGAATCTGCCGCAGCAGGAAACTGCCAGTTGGGACAACCACATCATATCCTGAGCCGCCTGCCAGCATCTTCGTCTCGAGCAATTCGTTGCTGTCGAACACGTCATAGGTCAGGTCAAGCCCGGTCTCCTCTTCGAACTGTGTCAACAGGTCCTCGTCGATATAGTCGGACCAGTTATAGACACGGACCTCCTGCGCAGAGGCGGCGGACGCCGCAAGCGCAAGCGTCGCAGTGGTGGTCAGCATGAGGTTTCGCATTATCTTCTCCCGTTGGTTTCGGCATGTTCTCTGCCTTGGCACGGATTTGATCAAAAAATACCACGCCTGGCAATATGGTAATGTTTTCACGCAGTCGTTAAACTCGCAAGGTCAGAGATTGAGAGCAGTGATCGGGGTACCCCCTCCATGCCTAAAGCCGCACAGAAATTCAGCACCACCACCAACCCAGAACCGCGCATGCCGGCGCATGAGTTGATCTATCGGCAGTTGCGTGCGCTGGTGCTTTTCGGTGATCTTGCACCCGGGCAGGCAGTGACCATCCAGGGGCTCAGCGAGCGGCTCGGAGCGGGCATGACCCCGGTGCGCGAGGCGATCCGCCGTCTCATCTCGGGCGGCGCGCTGGAATTCCAGGGCAACAGACGGGTCAGCGTGCCGCTTCTGACACCAGACAATATCAGCGAATTGATCGTTGCACGTCAATGGCTTGACCCTCACCTGACGGCCCGCGCCACCGAGTGCGCATCGCACGAGGACCTGGCCCGACTGACAACTCTCGACAACGAATTGGATCAGGCCATCGCGCTGGGCGATCTGCGCGCCTATCTCGAACTTAACTACCGCTTTCACACACGGATCTACGAGTTGGCAGGGGCCCCAATCCTCGCCGATGTGGCGGATGGGCTTTGGCTGCGATTCGGCCCCTCGCTGCGCGTGGTCTGCGGGCGCATGGGAACGCAGAACCTGCCGGACAAGCACAAGGACATGCTCGCCGCGATGCACGCGGGCGATGCCGAGGCCGCCGCGCGCGCAATCCGCGAGGACGTGACACAGGGAATGGAGCAGGTGCGCCAATCCATCGCCCCTCAGGGCCGCGCGTACTGATTCGATTGACAGCGGAAAATTTGATCATATTCTTGGGAAAACGCCCGCGCCTCTGCGTCGGGCCAGTCATTCGCGAGAGGTACTGCCATGAGCACGATCACCAACCACATGCCCACAGCCGAGCTTCAGGCGCTGGATGCCGCGCATCACATGCACCCCTTCACCCATGGCGACGAACTCAGGACCAAGGGCGCGCGTATTATCACTCGCGCCCGTGGCGTCACCCTGACCGACAGCGAGGGTAACGAAATCCTCGATGCGATGGGCGGGCTCTGGTGCGTCAATATCGGCTACGGACGCGAGGAACTGGCCGATGTCGCCGCCCGCCAGATGCGCGAACTGCCCTATTACAACACTTTCTTCCAGACCAGCCACGTGCCCGCCATCGCCCTCTCGGCCAAGCTCGCGGAACTGGCGCCGGGCGATCTCAACCACATCTTCTACGCCGGGTCGGGATCCGAGGCGAACGACACCAATATCCGCATGGTACGCACCTATTGGGCCGAGATGGGCGAGCCCGAGCGCACCGTGATCATCAGCCGCAAGAACGCCTATCACGGCTCCTCGGTCGGCAGCGGCAGCCTCGGCGGCATGACCGGCATGCACGCGCAGGGCGGCATGCCGATTCCCGACATTCACTATATCGACCAGCCCAACTGGTATGCCGAAGGCGACGACACCGACCCCGATGAATTCGGTCTGGAACGCGCCCGCCAGCTTGAGGCCAGGATCGAGGAGTTGGGCGCGCACCGCGTCGCGGCCTTCATCGCCGAGCCGGTGCAGGGCGCGGGCGGCGTGATCGTGCCGCCCGACAGCTACTGGCCGGAAATCCAGCGGATTTGCGACAAATACGGCATCCTTCTCATCGCCGACGAGGTGATCTGCGGATTCGGTCGCACCGGCAACTGGTTCGGCAGCCAGACCTTCGCGATCCGCCCCGACATCATGACCATCGCCAAGGGGCTTAGCTCAGGCTATGCGCCCATCGGCGGCTCGATCGTCTCGGACAAGGTGGCGCAGGTGATGAACGCTTGCGAATTCAACCACGGCTACACCTATTCCGGGCATCCGGTATCCTGCGCCGTGGCGCTGGAAAACCTGCGCATCCTCGAAGAGGAAAAGATCGTCGAGCGCGTGGCAAAAGACACCGGTCCCTACTTGCAGGAAAAATGGCGCGGCCTTGCCGAACACCCGCTAGTAGGCGAGGCGCAGATCGTCGGCATGATGGGCTCCATCGCGCTCACCCCGCACAAGGACAGCCGGGCCAAGTTCGCCTCGGAGCCGGGCACCGCCGGGTATATCTGCCGCGAACGCTGTTTCGCCAACAATCTGGTGATGCGCCATGTCGGCGACCGGATGATCATCTCGCCGCCGCTGGTGATTTCCAAGTCCGAGATCGACACGCTGATCGAGCGCGCATGGCAATCGCTCGACGAGGCCGAGCGCCAGATCCGGGCCGAGGGATTGATGCAAGCGGCGACGTGAGGGGCCAGCCCCTCACACTCCCCGGAGTATGTCCGGAACAATGAAGCCAGGGGTTTCAGTCTTTCACATACATCTTGCGAGGGCGGTTGCAGAAGGTTTCCGCCGGTCCGCTCTCCTTGATGAGGATCGACTCGGTGATTTCCAACCCCCAGTCGGACATCCACAGCCCCGGCATGAAGTGAAAGGTCATGCCCGGTTCCAGAACGCTCTCGTCCTCGGCGCGCAAGCTGATGGTGCGCTCACCCCAGTCGGGCGGATAGCTGAGCCCGATGGGATAGCCGCAGCGCGCACCGCGCTCGATGCCCGCGCGTTCCAGCGGGGCGGCCAGCGCATTGGCCACATCACAGGCACGATTGCCGGCCTTTGCGGCCTCGAGCCCGGCCTCCAGCCCCTCGACCAGCGCATTTTCCGCGTCGAGCAGGAACTGCGGCGGCTTGCCGAGGAAAAGCGTCCGGCAGAGCGGCGCGTGATAGCGACGGTAGCAGCCTGAAATCTCGAAGAAGGTCGCCTCGCCGGTGGCAAACTCACGCCCGTCCCATGTCAGGTGTGGGGCGGCAGCGTCTGAGCCCGACGGCAACAGCGGTACGATCGCCGGATAATCGCCCCACGCGCCCTCGACGCCGCGGATCGCGTCACGGAAAATCTCGGCGACGATTTCGTTCTTGGCAACCCCCGGCTCGACCCGCTCGAACAGGCCATCGGTGATCTTTTCCGAGATCGCGGCGGCCTTGCGAATGAAGGTCAGTTCCTCGTCCGATTTCACCCCGCGCTGCCAGTTCACAAGGCTTGTCACATCGAGAAACGTCGCACCGGGCAGCTCCTCGCGCAGGGTCTGCATGGCCTTGGCGGAGAAATAGTAATTGTCCATCTCGACGCCGATCCGCTTGTCCGCCAGCCCCATGCCGGTCAGGCGTTCTGCCAAATCCTGCATCGGATGGCGGTCGGTGGATTGCACGTAGTTGTCGGGATACCCGATCACCCGGTCATCGGTCATCCAGACCGTGCGCACGCCGCCATTGGCATCCTGATTGCGGCCCCACCAGATCGGATCTGCATCGGGAAAGACCAGCACGCCCTGATGCACATAGAAGGACCATCCGTCATAGCCGGTCAGCCAATGTTGGTTCGAGGGATCAGTGACGAAGATCACGTCGAGATCGCGCGCGGCCATGGCGGCGCGGGTTTTCTCGAGGCGGCGCTGATATTCCTGGTCAGAGAAGGGAAGGTCTTTTTCGATCATTGCAGGGCCCGTCGGTTGGATATTCGGCTCGGTTAAGAGGTTTTTAGCCGGGCTGCCCCAAGAAATACGCCACTGCATGTCGTTTTCAGGCCATGTGATGACGCAGAGTTGACGGTAGGCTGCACCGCGCGCAGATTGCGCACAAATTGCTAAAAGGAGACAGCGATGCGCCCGGTTCTGGCCGATGTTCACGCCGCCGCAAAGGTGATCGCCGGGGTGGCCGATGCCACGCCGCTGGTGCCGTCGCCGCATATGAGCGCGATTTGCGGCCATGATTTCCTGCTCAAACTGGAGAACATGCAGCCCATCGGCGCGTTCAAGCTGCGTGGGGCGTTGACTGCCGTGGCCGGGGTGCACGAGGCTGCGGGCGTCACCTGCTGCTCCACCGGCAATCACGGGCGCGGCGTGGCATACGCGGCCCGAGAGAGGGGCATTCGCGCCGTCATCTGCATGTCGGAACTGGTACCGCAGGCCAAGGTCGACGGCATCCGTGCCCTGGGGGCCGAGGTCTGCATCATCGGGCGCAGTCAGGACGCGGCGCAGGCCGAGGCCGAGCGGCTGGTGGCCGAGGAGGGGCTGACGGAAATCTCGCCTTTCGATGACCCGAAGGTGATCGCGGGCCAGGGCACTATCGGGCTGGAGATCATGGCCGCCCGGCCTGATATCGAGGTTCTTCTGGTGCCTCTCTCGGGCGGCGGGCTGGCGGCGGGCGTGGCGATGGCCGCGAAGGCAATCAAGCCGTCGCTCCGCGTGGTGGGCATCAGCATGGACCGGGGGGCCGCGATGCACGAGAGCCTGCGCGCGGGCCACCCCGTCGAGGTCGAGGAGGTGGCGAGCCTCGCCGATTCTCTCGGTGGGGGCATCGGCATGCAGAACCGGCTGAGCTTTCCAATGTGCCGCGATCTGCTGGACGAGGTTGTGCTCGTCACCGAGGATGAAATCTACCACGCCATGCAGGTGCTCTATTACGAGGATCGGATCGTGGCCGAGGGGGCCTGCGTGGTGGGGCTGGCGGCGGTGCTGTCGGGCAAGCTGAGCGTGGGTGCCCCGACCGCCACCATCATCACCGGCCGCAATCTGGATATGGAGATGTTCACCCGGGTCATCACCGGGCAGGACGTGAAACTGGGCGACATGGTGATCGAGGGCAAAGCATATGGCACATGACATCCGGATCGTGACCGAGGCGGAATTGCGCACCGCTGTGACGCTCGACCGCGACACCGTGAAGGTGATCGAACAGGCGTTCGGTGCGCTCTCGGATGGCGGGGTGGTAATGCCGCCGGTGATGTCGATGGACCTCGCCGAGGCGCATGGCGAGGTGGATGTGAAATCCGCCTATATCCCGGGATTCGACGGGTTCGCAATCAAGGTCAGCCCCGGATTTTTTGACAATCCCAAGCTGGGCCTGCCCAGTCTCAACGGGTTGATGATCCTGTTCTCGGCCAAAACCGGGCTGGTCGAGGCGGTGTTTCTCGACAACGGCTACCTGACCGATCTGCGGACCGCAGCGGCCGGGGCTGTCGCGGCACAATACCTCGCCCCCGAGACGGTGCAGACGGCAGGCGTGATCGGCACCGGCGTGCAGGCCCGGCTTCAGGCGCGGGCGGCCTGTCTGGTGCGGCCCTTTGAGCGGCTGCTGATCTGGGGGCGGGACGCAGAAAAGGCGCGTGCGTGTGCCGGTGACTTGTCCGATCTGAATTGCGATATTCAGGTGGTCGACACCCCCGCCCATCTGGTGCGCGATAGCCAATTGGTGATCACCACCACCCCCGCCAAGGCGCCGGTGATCAAGGCTGAGTGGCTGCACCCCGAATTGCACATCACCGCGATGGGGTCGGATCAGGCCGGCAAGAACGAGATCGACCCGCAGGCGCTGGTGCAGGCCGATCTCTACGTCGCCGACCGCGCCCCGCAGGCGCAATCGCTGGGCGAATTGCGCGCCGCATTGGAGGCCGGGCTCTGGGCCGGGGATAGTCCGGTCGAACTGGGCGATGTGATCCGGCATCGCGCGCGCGGGCGGCGTCACGCATCCGAGGTCACGATCTGCGACCTCACCGGCACCGGCGCGCAGGACACGGCGATCGCCACCCATGTCATGGCACGCCTCGCGGGCCGTGAGGTGGGCACGGTGATCCATACATGAGGCTGGGTGTCTATCAATGCGATGCCGCCGGGCGCACCCCCGAGGCGCGGTTGACGGTGCTGGATCGTCTGCTGACCGGGCGCAGCCTCGATCTGCTGGTCTGCCCGGAACTGTTCCTGTCGGGCTATGACGCGGGTGAGGCGCATGAACGTCTGGCCGAGGAACCTGAAACCGGGCCATTCGCGTCCGGCATCAAGGCGCTGGCCAAGCGGCACAGCACCGCCATCGCATATGGCTATCCCGAGCGCGGCGACGGCGTGCTCTTCAATGCGGCGGCGCTGGTCGATGCGCGCGGCGCGTTGCTGGCCAATCACCGCAAGCGCCTGCCTTCGCCGGGCAGTTTCGAAGAAAGCGCCTTTGCCAATGGCGAAGCGGTCACCTTCGCCGATCTGGGTGGGTGGCGACTGGCGATGCTGATCTGCTACGAGGTCGAGTTTCCCGAGAGCCTGCGACAGGCCGCATTGGGCGGGGCCGATCTGGTGATCGTGCCCACGGCGCTAGGGGCCGATTGGGGCGTTGTGGCAGAGCAGGTGGTGCCGACCCGTGCCTTCGAGAACGGGCTGTGGCTGGCCTATGCCGGGCACGCAGGCGAGGAAAACGGTGCGCGCTACTACGGCGGCAGCCGCATCGCCGATCCTCTTGGTCACGTGCTGGCCGATGCGGGACAGGCCGAAACAGTGATCGAGGCGGAACTGAGCCGCGACGCGGCGACCGCCGCGCGAGCCCGCCTGCCCTATCTGCGCGATTGCGCGCGGTTGTGATGCCATGCTGAAACTCGACGCACGCGATCTCGATATTCTGCGGGTGCTGGCCGATGAGGGGCGCATCACCAAGGCGCAATTGGCCACCCGCGTCGGCCTGTCGGCGAGCCCCTGCTGGGAGCGGTTGAAACGGCTGGAAGGGGCCGGGCTGATCGAGGGATATCACGCCCGCATCAGCCTCAAGAAGCTGGGGCCGCATGTCACGGTTTTTGTGGCGGTGGAACTGGCTGACCACACCCCGGCCAGCTTCCGCGCCTTCGAGGACAGCGTACAGCATTACGGTGAGGTAACGGCCTGTTGGGCCTTGGGCGGCGGGTTCGACTACCTGATGCAGATCGTGACCCGTGACATCGACGCCTATCAGCGGCTTATCGACGAGATGCTGGAGGCCCGGATCGGACTGGCGCGCTATTTTACCTATATCGTGACCAAGCCGGTCAAATCCCCGCGGCTGCCACCGCTGGATATGTTTTTCAGATGAATCGTCTTTTAGCATAAGGTTTTTCGCTAGAAAAATCTTCAACCAACCGCAATGTCAGCCCCACCCTCTGCCCGCACAGTGTATTCTTCTGTGGGAAAGGAGGGCCAAATGTCTGATTCAGCAATCTGGACCCGCAACGGGATCACCGACACGCGCCTCGTGCGCAACTTCGCCTATCTGGGTGGCAAATGGGTGGCCGGCGAAGACGGCGAGACCATCGCCGTGCGCAACCCCGGCGACGGGGCGGCGCTTGGCGCTGTGGCCTCGCTCAGCGCCGATCAGTCGCGCGCGGCGGTGGATGCCGCCCAAGTCGCCTTTGACGACTGGGCGATGACCCTGCCGCAGGACCGGTCCGCCATCCTGCGCCGCTGGTTCGACCTTATGATCGAGCACAGGGAAGACCTCGCGCGGATCATGGTGCTGGAACAGGGCAAGCCCCTGTCGGAAGCGCGCGGCGAGATCGACTATGCGGCGAGTTTCGTGGAATATTACGCCGAGGAGTCAAAGCGCCCCAATATCGAGGGTGTGACCAGCCACCTGCCCGATGCAGAGGTTGAATTGTGGCTTGAGCCGGTCGGCGTCGCCGCCCTCATCACGCCGTGGAATTTCCCCGCCGCGATGCTGACGCGAAAGGCGGCGGCGGCGATGGCGGCTGGCTGCACCGTGGTGGCGCACCCGTCTGGCGAAACGCCCTATTCGGCGCTGGCGCTGGCCGAACTGGCCGAACGGGCAGGCATCCCGGCAGGCGTGTTCAACGTGGTCACGGGGCGCGCTTCGACCGTGGTGGAGCCCTGGACGCAAGATACGCGCGTGCGCGCGCTCAGCTTCACCGGCTCGACCAATATCGGGCAATTGCTCTACCGCCAATGCGCGGGCACGGTGAAGAAACTGGTCATGGAACTGGGTGGCCACGCGCCGGTGATTGTGTTCAGGAACGCCGATCTTGAAACCTCGGTGGAGGAATCGATCAAGGCGAAATTCGCCACCTCCGGGCAGGATTGTCTGGGCGCCAACCGCATCTACGTGGAGCGCGCGATTTATGACGAATTCTGCCGCCGCTTCACCGAGGAGACGCAGAAACTGACCCTCGGGCGCGGCATGGACGACCCCGATATCGGCCCGCTGATGAACGAGAGTGCGGTGCAGAAGCAGGAAGAACACGTGGCCGATGCGCTCAAGCACGGCGCGAAACTGGCCTGCGGCGGGCAGCGCGATGATCTCGGTCCGCTCTTCTATCAGCCCACGGTTCTGACCGATGTACCCGATACAGCGGCGATCATGTGCGACGAGACCTTCGGCCCGGTGGCCGCCATCGCACCCTTCGACACCGAGGACGAGGTGGTGCGCCGCGCCAACGCGACCGAATTCGGCCTGATCGCCTATCTGCACAGCCACGACCCGCGCCGCATCTACCGGATGACGCGCGCGTTGCAGTTCGGCATGGTGGCGGTGAACCGCACCAAGGTCACCGGCGCGCCAATTCCCTTTGGCGGGGTCAAGCAATCGGGGCTCGGCCGTGAAGGGGCAAGGCGCGGTATGGAGGAGTTTATGGAGATCAAGTATGTCTGCCGCGATTGGGCGTGAGCCGATGAAATATTGAATAGATTTCGGCCCGGAATATTTTTGAAAATTCCGGTGCCCGTGAAAAACGAAAGGAACAAAAAATGCTGCGTAACGACCAACTCGATCAATGGGATCGCGAAAACTTCTTCCACCCTTCGACGCATCTGGCGCAATTCGCGCGAGGCGAGACCCCGAACCGGATCATCACCGGCGGCACCGGCAGCCATATCGAGGACCGCGAGGGCAACAAGCTGCTCGACGCCTTCGCCGGGCTTTATTGTGTCAATGTCGGCTATGGCCGTCAGGACATCGCCGACGCCATCGCCGATCAGGCCAAGGAACTTGCCTATTACCACGCCTATGTGGGCCACGGCACCGAGGCGTCGATCACGCTCGCCAAGATGGTCCTCGACCGCGCACCGGATCACATGTCCAAGGTCTATTTCGGCCTCTCGGGGTCGGACGCCAACGAGACCAACATCAAGCTGATCTGGTATTACAACAACATCCTCGGCCGCCCCGAGAAGAAGAAGATCATCTCGCGCTGGCGCGGCTATCACGGCTCTGGCCTGATGACCGGCTCGCTCACGGGGCTGCATCTCTTCCATCAGAAATTCGACCTGCCGCTGGCGCAGGTGCTCCACACCGAGGCCCCCTATTATTATCGCCGCGACGATGTGAACATGACCGAGGAACAGTTCGTCGCCCATTGCGCGGCAGAGTTGGAAGGGCTGATCGCGCGCGAGGGGGCCGACACCATCGCCGCCTTCATCGGCGAGCCGGTTCTGGGCACCGGGGGCATCGTGCCACCGCCCACCGGGTATTGGGAGGCGATCCAGCCGATTTTGGAGAAGCACGACATCCTGCTGGTTGCCGACGAGGTCGTCACCGGCTTTGGCCGTCTCGGCACGATGTTCGGCTCCGAGCATTACGGGCTCAAGCCCGATCTCATCACCATCGCCAAGGGCCTGACCTCGGCCTATGCGCCGCTTTCGGGCAGCATTGTCAGCGACAAGATGTGGAAGGTGCTGGAGCAGGGCACCGACGAGAATGGGCCGATCGGCCACGGCTGGACCTATTCGGCCCATCCCATCGGGGCAGCGGCGGGGGTAGCCAACCTCAAGCTGCTGGATGAGTTGGACCTGATCGCCAATAACCGCGAGGTGGGCGGCTATCTCAACAAGACCATGACCGAGGCCCTCGGGCATCACCCGAATGTGGGCGAGATCCGCGGCGAGGGGATGCTCTGCGCGGTGGAGTTCGTCAAGGACCGTGACAGCCGCACCTTCTTTGACGCGGCTGACAAGGTGGGGCCGCAGATTTCCGCCGCGCTCGCCGCCGATCACGTCATTGCGCGCGCCATGCCACAGGGTGATATCCTGGGATTCGCCCCGCCCTTCTGTCTGACCAAGGCCGAGGCCGACGAGGTGGTGGAGAAAACTGCAAAAGCGGTGAAAACCATCCTCGGATAAAATACAATCCGCGCGAAAGGGCCGGCAGAGATCACTCTGACGGCCCTTTTTTATGCATGAGATTGAAGGACATTCGACTGAATCTGACGATCCTGCAGTCAATTTGACCTGCGACGCCGGGAATCTTGCAAAAAGGGTCGCTGTTCACTTGCATCACTGGAAATTTGGCGTTTTAGTCTTTGCCGAACGTGGAAAAATTCACGACACATAAACAACAGGGAGCCTGCATTGGCCGAGACCGGACACAACGACGCGTTCGTTGCATTTGAACGCGTGCAGAAGAGTTACGACGGCGAAACGCTTGTCGTAAAAGACCTCAACCTCTCGTTGCCCAAGGGCGAGTTTCTGACCATGCTCGGGCCCTCGGGCTCCGGCAAGACCACCTGCCTGATGATGCTCGCGGGCTTTGAGACTGCGACCCATGGCGAGATCAAGCTCGACGGGGTCAGCATCAACAACATCCCCCCGCACAAACGCGGCATCGGCATGGTGTTTCAGAACTATGCCCTGTTCCCCCACATGACCATTGCCGAGAACCTCAGCTTTCCGCTCGAGGTGCGCAAGATCGGCAAGTCGGACCGCGAGGCCAAGGTCAAGCGCGCGCTGGAGATGGTCGAGATGGGCGCATTCGGCGGACGCCGCCCGGCGCAGCTCTCGGGTGGTCAGCAGCAGCGCGTGGCACTGGCCCGCGCTCTGGTGTTCGAGCCGGAACTGGTGCTGATGGACGAACCGCTCGGCGCGCTCGACAAGCAGCTGCGCGAGAAGATGCAGTTCGAGATCACGCATCTCGCGCATGAGTTGGGGATCACCACAGTCTATGTGACCCACGACCAGACTGAGGCGCTAACCATGTCGGACCGGGTCGCGGTGTTTAACGATGGCAAAATCCAACAGATCGCGCCGCCGGATGAGCTTTATGAAAGCCCGCAGAACAGTTTCGTCGCGCAGTTCATCGGCGAGAACAACACGCTCGAAGGCACCGTCAAGGAAATCAACAATGGGCTTGCGCTTGTACAACTCGACGATGGCGGGCTGATCGACGCCAAGCCGGTGAACGTGGAAAAGCCGGGTGACCGCACGCTGATCTCGATCCGCCCCGAGCGGGTGGAATTCAACCGCGAGCGCCTGAGCCCGGATGCCCATACGCTCAAGGCCGAAGTGGTCGAGTTCATCTACATGGGCGACATCTTCCGCACCCGACTGCGTGTCGCCGGAACCGATGAATTCATCATCAAGACACGCAACGCCCCCGACCAACGCCGCCTGCAACCCGGCGAGCAGATCGAGATCGGCTGGCTGCCCGAGGATTGCCGCGCGCTCGACGCGACATAGATTCGATCACGTCCGCAATGGCACTCACGTCGGCGCGGATTGAAAGAGACCTCGGATGTTTCCACCCGTAACCCGGGGTCCATTCACCAAAAAACGGGAAATGAAATTGGGAGACTATTCATGAGACTCACGAAAACCCTGCTTGCGACAACGGCACTGACCGTTGCAGCAGGCGCGTCCGCCACCGCGCAGGACATGGCTGACAGCATGACGCTCGTTTCCTGGGGCGGAGCCTATCAGGACAGCCAGCAGAAAGCCTATGTCGAGCCCTATCTTGCCGCCAATCCCGGCGTCAGCGTTACCTGGGACGAAAGCTCGGCCGAGGCCGTGGCCAAGCTGCGCGCCATGACCGAGGCCGGCAACGTCACTTGGGATCTGGTCGATGCGGTGGCCTCTGATGCGATGCGCCTGTGTGACGAGGGCCTCGCGATGGAGCTCGATCACGACGAGGTTCTGGCCGCCGCGCCCGATGGCACCGACGCCAGCGACGACTTTGGCGACCTGATCGTCAGCGATTGCTTCGTGCCGCAGATCGTCTATTCGACCACCTTCGGCTATCGCACCGACATGGTGCCCGAAGGCGTCGATGCGCCCGACAGCATCTGTGACGTGTTCGACCTGGAAACCTATCCCGGCAAGCGGTCACTGCAAAAACGTCCGATCGACAACATGGAGTGGGCGCTCTACTGCGACGGTGTCGCCAAGGACGAGCTCTACGACGTCCTGAGCACCGACGAAGGCGTGGATCGCGCGCTCGCCAAGCTGGACACGATCAAGGATCAGGTTGTCTGGTGGTCCGCTGGTGCGGAAACCCCGCAGCTTCTGGCCGATGGCGAGGTCTTCATTGGCTCGACTTATAACGGGCGTCTGTTCTCGGCCATCGCCGAGCAGGATCAGCCGATCGGCATGATGTGGGACCTGCAGTCATTCGATCTCGACGGCTGGATCGTTCCCGCCGGTCTGCCCGAAGATCGTCTGGCCCGCGTCTTGGACTTCTTGAAGTTTGCGACCGACACGCAGCGTCTGGCCGATCAGGCCGCCTACATCTCCTACGGTCCGGCGCGCGACTCGTCCGCACCGCTGGTGGGCAAGCATGCGGAGCTGGGCATCGACATGGCCCCGCATATGCCGACCGATCCGGCCAACGCGACCAACGTCCACATCTACGACTACGAGTGGTGGGCGGATAACCGCGATGATCTGGACGCCAAGTTCCAGGCGTGGCTGGCGCAATAAGCGCGGCGATACGATCCGAAGGGGGCCCGCGCGGCCCCCTTCGACACCTGACCACCGGGCGCAAGACCCAGGGTTCAATAATCAAATTTGTTCGACGGGAATGACATGAGCGATACCACCGACACCGGCCCGGTGCTTGCCGCAGACGGCACACCGCTAAAGCGTAGCCTGAGACGCGCCCTGCGCGCGCAGAAGATACGGGCGCTCGCATTGATCGCGCCATTGCTGATCTTCGTGCTGGTCGCGTTCATCGCACCCATTGCGGACATGCTGTTCCGTTCCGTCGAGAACCAGATCGTCGGCAATACGGTACCCATGACGGTCGAGGAGTTGCGCGACTGGGACGGCGAAGCGGTGCCGGATGAGCAGGTCTTTCGCGCCATGTATTTCGATCTCTTCCTCGCCGCCGAGGCCAAGGAGCACACCAAGCTGGGCAGCCGCCTGAACTATGAGGAAAGCGGCGTGTCGTCGCTCTTTCGAACCACGGGCCGCGACGTGGACGACATGGGCGAGGTCTTTCAGGACGCATTTGAAGAGATCAGCTCCGACTTCGAAGAGGCGCAGGTCTGGTATGACATGATGTCGGGCGGCGATGGGGTCGAGGGTAACGAGCGCCTGCTGTCCAATCAGGTCGGTCGCCTGGAGCAACTCGAAACCGAGACCTATAGCGGCGATGTGGGCTTTGTCCCCGGCTCCGCGATCTCCGATATCCTGCCCAACACCGCGCGGGCCTATTCCGCCTTTGCCGCCTTCACTCATTTCGTCGATGAGGATGTCGTCGCCGAAGAAGAGCCGTGGGAGGCGGTCTATGCCGCGCTTGCGCTCGATCTCGAGGATCCCGGCACCGCGGCGGCATTGGCCAACTACGACGGCCCCGGCGCCGATTTGCTACGGCAGGCCGCAGCAACGGACATGCCAAAGGTCGATATGAAATCGGCCTTCATCGAGTCCAACAAGGACTGGAACCGTATCGAATATTGGAAGGTGATCAAGACCTACTCACCGCCCTACACCACTGGCTATTTCCTCAATGCCGTGGACATGGAAAAGACCGCCGAGGGCATCGCCCTGCGCGACGAGGACGAGCGCATCTATGGCATCCTCTTCAAGCGGACGATGTTCATGTCGATGGTCATCACCTGCAGCTGCATCGCACTGGGCTATCCGGTCGCGTGGATTCTCGCGAACCTGCCCGCCCGCACCGCGAATCTGCTGATGATCCTCGTGCTGTTGCCATTCTGGACCTCGCTTCTGGTTCGTACCAGCGCGTGGAAAATCATGCTGCAACAACAGGGGGTAATCAACGACACGCTGGTCTGGCTGGGCCTCGTCGCGGATGAAAGCCGTCTGGTGATGATCAACAACCAGTTCGGTACCATCGTGGCGATGACGCATATCCTGCTGCCCTTCATGATCCTGCCGATGTATTCGGTGATGCAGACCATCCCGCCCAGCTATCTGCGCGCGGCGAAATCCCTGGGGGCCACCAACTGGACGGCGTTCTGGCGGGTCTATTTCCCGCAATCGGTGCCGGGCATCGGGGCGGGGTCGATCCTCGTATTCATCCTTGCCATCGGTTACTATATCACGCCCGAGATCGTCGGCGGCACCACCGGCACCTTCATCTCGAACCGGATCGCCTATCACATCTCGACCTCGCTCAACTGGGGTCTGGCGGCGGCGCTCGGCTCGATCCTGCTGGCCGTGGTTCTGATCCTCTACTGGGCCTATGACAAGATTGTCGGCATCGACAACGTGAAGCTGGGGGGCTGAGCCATGAGCGCTATGACACTCACACCGATCGAAAAGAAACCGCTCTCCTTCGCTTTGCCGGTAATCGGTGCGGCGGGCGGCTTTGCCGGGCTTTTTGTCGGCACCGCGCATGGCTCGGGCCTTATGGGCATCGTGATCGGCGCGGTGGCGCTGATGGCGCTTGGCTTCGTCGCCTTGCAGATCCTCGGGCTGAACAAGGAAAAGCCTGTCCGCTGGGGCATCATCGTCCTCTTTACCGTTGTCGGTGTCCTGCTGGCGGGCTTGCCGGGCTTTGTGCTCGGGGTCCTGTCTGGGTGGTTCTTTTCTTGGTTCATCTACTGGATCGGCGAGGGGCGGTATCGCGCCAATCTCGCCCCCTACCTGACCGGCGGTCAGGTGCTGTGGCATTATGCCTTTCGCGTGCTCTGCGGCGCGATCTTCATCTTCCTGATCACGCCCATCCTCGTGGTCATGCCGCTCAGCTTCAACGCGCAGAACTTCTTTACCTTCACGCCGGAAATGCTGCGTTTTGATCCGGCGGGCTACAGTCTCAAGCATTACCATGATTTCTTCACCTCCAGCGGCTGGCAGCAGGCGCTGCGCAACTCGCTGGCCATCGCTCCGGTGGCGACGCTTATGTCAGTCAGTTTCGGCACGCTGGCCGCCATCGGCCTCAGTTCCGAGCATGTGCCGTTCCGCCGCGCGATCATGGCGATCCTGATTTCGCCGATGATCGTGCCGCTGATCATCTCGGCGGCGGGGATGTATTTCTTCTATAGCCGGATCGGATTGCAAGGCACCTATTTCGGCGTGGTGCTGGCGCATGCCGCGCTTGGCATCCCCTTTGTGATCATCACCGTGACGGCCACGCTGGTGGGCTTTGACCGTTCGCTCACCCGCGCGGCGGCCAATATGGGCGCTGACCCGGTGACGACGTTCTTCCGGGTGCAGATGCCGCTCATCCTGCCCGGCGTGATCTCGGGCGGCCTCTTCGCCTTCATCACCTCGTTCGACGAGGTTGTGGTGGTGCTCTTCGTCGGCTCGGCCAATCAGCAGACCCTGCCGTGGCGCATGTTCACCGGATTGCGCGAGCAGATTAGTCCGACCATTCTGGCGGTGGCAACAATCCTCGTGGTAATCTCGATCATCCTTCTCGCCACGCTTGAAATGCTGCGCCGCCGGTCCGAGCGTTTGCGCGGGATGAGCCCGGGCTAAGACGCCCTGCGATACACACAGCCAAGGCCCGGCGCATGACGTTGCGTCGGGCTTTTGCGTTCGCGGGCTTTCGGCATAGGCTCTGCCGCAGGAGGATGGGCGCATGCGCTATGATTACATCATCGTCGGCGGCGGCTCTGCCGGCTGCGTTCTGGCGGCACGGCTGAGCGAAGACCCCGCGGTCACGGTTTGCCTGATCGAGGCGGGCGGCTCTGGCCGCGACATCCTGATCCGCGCCCCCGCGCTGATGGCGGCGATGGTGTCCGGGCGGCCCCGCATCAACAACTGGGCGCTCAAGACGGTGCCACAGCCAGGCCTCAATGGGCGGCGCGGCTATCAGCCGCGCGGTCGCGCGCTTGGCGGGTCGAGCGCGATCAACGCCATGCTCTATGTGCGCGGGCATGCGCGCGACTATGACGAATGGGCCGATCTGGGCTGTGACGGCTGGGACTGGGATAGCGTGCTGCCGTGGTTCCGCCGGGCCGAGCGCAACGCCCGCCTGTCGGATGATCTGCACGGGCAGGACGGCCCGTTGCAGGTGACGGACCAGAACGCGCCGCGCGCCGTTTCGCAGGCCTTCATCGACGCGTGCGAAAGCCTGCAAATCCCCCGCAACACCGATTTCAACGGTGCCCGGCAGGAAGGCGCGGGTCTTTTTCAGGTGACGCAGTATTTCGATGGCCCCCACCGGGGCGAACGCTGCTCGGTCGCGGCGGCCTATCTCTTTCCCGCACGCGGGCGCACAAACCTGACCGTGATCCGCAATGCCATGGCCGAGCGTGTGCTCCTCGACGGCAAGCGCGCCACCGGCCTGCGCTATCGCCACAAAGGTCGCGTGCAACAGATGCAGGCCACGCGCGAGGTGATCCTCAGCAGCGGCGCCTTCGGCTCGCCGCATCTGTTGAAACTCTCAGGGATCGGTCCGGCAGAGGAATTGCAGGCCCATGGGATCACGCCCCTCCATGACCTGCCCGGCGTGGGCGAGAACCTTCAGGATCATCTCGATTACACCCTGCTGGAACAGTCGATCAACGATGATGTGATCAGCCTAGACCCAAAGGGGCTGTGGCGGATGGCGCGCGCAGGCCTCGACTGGCGCAAGACAGGGCAGGGCCATTTCACCACCCCCTATGGCGAGGCGGGGGCGTTCCTGCGCTCGAAACCGGGCCTTGACCGGCCCGATCTGCAATTGCATTTCGTGATTGGCGTGGTGGATGATCACATGCGCAAGCTGCATGTCCGGCCCGGCTATTCCTGCCATGTCTGCGTGCTGCGGCCCCATAGCCGGGGGCGCGTCACTCTGCGCTCGGCGCGCGCCGTAGACATGCCGCTGATCGACCCCGCCTTTCTCAGCGATCCGCGCGATCTCGACCTGCTCAAGCGCGGCGCGCGGCGGATGGACGAGATCCTGCGCGCCCCGCCGCTCGATACGTGGCGCAAGCAACGGCTCTATCCGCATGACGGGAGCGCGGCGGCATTGGAGGCTGACATCCGCGCGCGTGCCGACACGATCTATCACCCGGTGGGCACCTGCGCGATGGGACGGGACGCGATGGCGGTGGCCGACCACCAGGGGCGCGTGCACGGTATCGCGGGACTCCGCGTCGTGGATGCCTCGATCATGCCGCGCCTTGTCGGCGGCAACACCAACGCACCCACCGTCATGATCGCCGAAAAAATCGCCGGGGACATGACCGGGCGCAGGCCCGAAGGTCAGGCCCGGTAACGCGCCAGGAACATCTCGACCGTGCCATTGACCACCCGCTCGATATCGGCCTCGCGCACCTCGCCGCACATGCCGCAAAGCGAGCGGGTGAAGAGATCACCCTTGCACAGTTCACTGAACTGGTTGGCGGCCATATCCATGTCCTCGATCCGCAGCACCCCCGCCTCGACATAGGGTGTCAGAACCTTGCTCATGCGTTCGCGCACCAGCGCCGGGCCCGAGGCATAGAATCGCTTGCCCAACTCTGGAAAGCGGTGCGATTCCGACACGCAGATGCGAAACACCTGCTGGCCGAAATCCGACATGAAGAACCGCACGATCCGGTTTGCCGCCTCGTGCAGCACATGCTCGATCGGGGCACCCTTGCCGATCACTTGCAGCGCCTCTTCGGCCTGCCGGTTGCATTCGATCCGGGCCACTTCGGAAAACAGCAGCCGCTTGTCCGGGAAATAGCTGTAGAGCGTCGCCTTCGAGACCTGCGCCTCACGCGCGATCTCGTCGACGCTGGCCCCCTCGAACCCATCCCGCATGAAGATGCGCCGCGCCCCGTCAAGCACTTGATCGAACTTGCGCCCCTTCTTGATCTCCGCCACCGGTGCCGACATTCCACCCCTCCAGACAGGTCCGGACAGTGTAGTCGGGCCGGGCGGAGGTTCGCAAGCAGATCCGCGTTCGCGCTGGATGTGCGGGCCGCCAGACCGGCAGCCCGGCAGGGTTTACTTGGCGATCCCGCCCTGATCCTTGGTGACCGGCTGCGGTGCGGGGTCGGGATAGGTCAATGTCGGGGTGAGCGTGCTGGTGTTCACGCTGAAGGCCAACGCGGGGGCCGCGACAAGCGACAGCGACAGGGCGACGACGGCTAGGGTCTTTTTCATGGTCAACTCCACAATTGAACTAATCTGTTCAGTTTCTATCTAAACAGTTTAGTTCACTTATCAAGATGCAACTAAACACTTCCGTTCACTTTTTTCGCATGGCAAATCCCGGTTGAATATCATCCTCCATGGCGTAAGTTAGAATTATTCTAATTAGAGGCCAAACATGATTCCCGGTTTCTCTTCCCGCCGCCGCTTCAGGGACCTGTCCGAGCAGGAAATCCTCGCCCTCGCGATCTCGTCCGAGGAAGACGACGCGCGCATCTACCGCTCCTATGCCGAGATGCTGCGCGCCGACTATCCCGACAGCGCCGCCATGTTCGACGGCATGGCGCGCGAGGAAGACGGCCACCGCCAACGCCTGATCGAGTTGCACCGCTCTCGCTTTGGTGAGGTAATTCCGCTGATCCGCCGCGAACATGTGGCTGGCTTCTATGCCCGCCGCCCGATCTGGCTGGTGGAAAATCTCGGGATAGAGCGTATCCGCGACGAGGCCGAGGCGATGGAGCGCGACGCCGAAGCCTTCTACCTCAAGGCAGCGCAGCACAGCAGCGACGCCGCCACCCGCAAGCTGTTGGGCGATCTTGCCGCCGCCGAGGCGGGCCACCAGACCCGCGCCGAGGAGTTACAGCACCAGCATCTGGGCGACGACGCCCGCGATGCCGAGGATCGCACCGCCAAACGGCAATTCGTGTTGACATGGGTGCAACCGGGCCTTGCCGGTCTGATGGACGGCTCAGTTTCGACGCTGGCCCCTATCTTTGCCACCGCCTTTGCCACGCAGGACACCTGGACCACCTTTCTCGTCGGTCTGGCAGCCAGCATCGGGGCGGGGATCTCGATGGGCTTCACCGAGGCTGCCAGCGATGACGGAGAGCTTTCGGGCCGCGGTAGCCCGTTCAAGCGGGGGCTCTCCTCGGGCGTGATGACCACCGTGGGCGGGTTGGGCCATGCCCTGCCCTATCTCATCCCCGATTTTTGGACCGCCACGATCATCGCCTTTGTCGTCGTGTTCATAGAGCTTTGGGCGATTGCCTGGATCCAGAACAAGTACATGGAAACCCCGTTCTTTCGCGCCGCGTTCCAGGTCGTTCTCGGGGGGGCACTTGTCTTTGCCGCAGGCGTGTTAATCGGCAACGGCTAGCGGTGGTGTGGCGCCTGCCCTAGCGGCTGTACTTGATGAACGGCGTCAGCGTGCCCACCCGGTCGTAAAGCTGGCGTGCCTGCGCGTTGAAGTCCTGCGTCAGCCAATAGACCGACGGGCAACCATCGACATCCGCGCGCGCATAGACCGCCTCGATCAACGCCCGCCCCACGCCCAGGCCGCGTGCCTCCGGGGCGACAAAGAGATCCTGCAGGTAACAGACCTTCTCGACCCGCCAGTTATGCGGATGATAGATGGTATGCACCAGCCCCACCGCGCCCCCATCCTGCACGGCGATCAACCCGTTCTGATCGGGATGCGCCGCCGATGTCAGCCGGTCGAAGGTGACGTCATAGATGGCATCGGGCAAGGAGGTCTCGTAGAATGCCAGATAGGCCCGCCAGAGCGGGGCCCATGCGGGCTTGTCGCCGGTCTCGATTGGGCGGACGGTCAACGCCATGGTCTCTCTCCTCAGTGATCGACGCGCGCCATCTTGCGCGACCCGGGCTGGCAAGACCAGAGCCGATCCGCACGCCTTCCCGGCATTTTTTCGCCGATCGGGTTGTCACCCTCGCCCCGCTCCCCCACGTTGCTGCAGGCGTCCCGCGCTCGCCGCAGGACATCAGACCACTCAACAGGAGACCGATTTGACCTTCAAGACCAAGCTTGCCACGCTGCTCGGCGCCGCCGCCCTCGCCTTCACAACCCCACTCGCCGCGCAACAGGCGCAATCGACAGATGTGCCGGAAATCGCGGCCGAAGACGTCTCCGACACCCAGGTCGAGGCCTTTGTCGAAGCGATCCTCGCGGTCGAGCAGGTGCGCGACGAATACACCCCGCAGATCGAGGCCGCCGCAGACGAGGCCGCGCAAAAGGACCTCGTGGAAGAGGCGAACGAGGCCGCCTTCTCCGCTGTGGGCGAGGTCGAGAATATGGATATCGACAGCTATATCGCCATTGCCAACGCCGCCGGTGAAGACGAGACGCTCAATCAGCGCATCATCGCCCGCATCACCGAACTGCGCGAAGAGTGACGCGCGCGGTGGCGGCGGATCACTCCGCCGCCACCGCGCGCGGATCGGCCAGCGCCACGATATCCATCATGATGGTGTTGAGCTCGAAATCCTTGGGCGTATAGACCCGCGCCACGCCCATTTCGCGCAACCGGCGGGCATCGTCCTCGGGGATGATACCGCCGACGATCACCGGCACATGGGCAAGCCCCGCGTTGCGCATCCGCTCCATCAGGTCTTCCATCAGCGGGATGTGCGATCCCGACAGGATCGACAGCCCGACCACATGCGCGCCCTCGTCCTGCGCGGCGCTGACGACCTGTTCGGGCGTCAGGCGGATGCCCTCATAGCCGATATCCATCCCGCAATCCCGCGCACGGAAGGCGATCTGCTCGGCCCCGTTGGAATGGCCGTCGAGCCCCGGCTTGCCAACAAGGAATTTCAGGCGCCGCCCGAGGCTGTCGCTCACCGCGTCCACGGCATCGCGGATCTCATCCAGCCCCTCGGTCATGTTCGACGGGCTGCGCGAGACGCCGGTGGGCCCGCGATACTCGCCGTGAATGGCGCGCATCTGCTCGGCCCATTCCCCCGTCGTCACGCCCGCCTTCGCCGCCGCGATGGAGGCGGGCATGATGTTCTCCCCGGCCTCTGCCGCCGCCCGCAAATCCGCAAGCGCCGCCCTGACCGCGCCTGTGTCGCGTGCCTGCCGCCACTCCTCCAGCCGTCCGATCTGCTCGGCCTCGACGGCCGGATCGACCACCATGATCCCGCCATCCTCGGTCTGCAATGGCGAGGGCTCGCCCTCCTGCCACTTGTTCACGCCGACAACCACCGTCTCGTTGCGCTCGATCCGGCCAAGCCGCTCGGCATTGCTGTCCACGAGCCGCGATTTCATGTACTCGATGGCCGAGACCGCGCCGCCCATGCTGTCGAGACCCGCCAATTCATGCCGCGCGCCGTCTTTCAGCGCCTCGACCTTGGCATCCACCGCCAGGTTCCCCTCGAAAAGGTCGTCGAATTCCAGAAGGTCCGTCTCATAGGCCAGGATCTGCTGCATCCGCATCGACCATTGCTGATCCCAGGGGCGCGGCAGGCCGAGCGCCTCGTTCCATGCCGGTAGCTGCACCGCCCGCGCACGTGCCTTTTTTGACAGCGTCACCGCCAGCATCTCGATCAGGATGCGGTAGACGTTGTTCTCGGGTTGCTGTTCGGTCAGGCCAAGCGAGTTGACCTGCACGCCGTAGCGGAAGCGGCGGAACTTGGGGTCCTCGACGCCGTAGCGCTCTTGCAAAATCTCGTCCCACAGATCGACAAAGGCGCGCATCTTGCACATTTCGGTGACGAACCGGATGCCCGCGTTGACAAAGAACGAAATCCGCCCGGCGAGGATCGGGAAATCTTCTTCCGGCACGCGCGGCTGCAACTCGTCCAGCACCGCCACGGCGGTAGCGAGCGCAAAGGCCAGCTCCTGCTCGGGCGTGGCCCCGGCCTCTTGCAGGTGGTAGGAACAGACATTCATCGGGTTCCATTTGGGCACATGCTTGTAGCAGTATTCGGCCACGTCGCCGATCATCTTCAGGCTGGGTTTCGGCGGGCAGATATATGTGCCGCGGGACAGGTATTCCTTGATCAGGTCGTTCTGCACCGTGCCTTGCAGGGCGGTGGTGTCGGCGCCCTGCTCCTCGGCCACGGCAATATAGAGCGACAGCAGCCACGGCGCCGTGGCATTGATCGTCATCGAGGTGTTCATCTGATCAAGCGGAATCTGATCGAAGAGCGCGCGCATGTCGCCCAGATGACAGACCGGCACGCCGACCTTGCCGACCTCGCCCCGCGCCAGCACGTGATCGCTGTCATAGCCCGTTTGCGTCGGCAGATCGAAGGCCACCGACAGCCCGGTCTGCCCGCGCGCGAGGTTCGAGCGGTAAAGCGCGTTCGAGGCCTGCGCCGTCGAATGGCCCGCATAGGTACGGATGAGCCATGGACGATCGGCTTGGCGATCGGACTTACCGAACTGCGTGTCTTTCTGCATCTGCGTCATGTACGAGCCTCGTGAATCAGGTTGCGCAATTTTCTTACGTTAGTCGCAATTTAACGGCAACAAACTGGCGCTGTCAATTCGCTGCATCGCGGCATATGCGCCGGGCTATCCCCTCGTTCATTCACCCCTCACCCTCTGACTTGATCCGAGGGTCTCCTCGCCCAGAGATCCTCGGATCAAGTCAGAGAATGACGAAGAGGGGCCATTTACCGTGCCTGCGTTCCCTGCTTATCTGGCGCAATGACACAAACGGTGGACATGCCCCTCTGGGCGCTACTCTTGTTGATCGCCTTCGCGGGCGTGACATTTGCGTCGCATTTCCTCTTCCCCTCCGTCCGCTGGTTCTTTCGCCGCCGGATGGAGCGCGCCGTTGCTCGGCTCAACGAGCGGCTGGAGAGACCCATCGAGCCGTTCAAGCTGGCGCGCCGCTATGACATGATCCAGCGCCTGATCTATGACCCCGAGATCAGCCGCGCCATCGCCGAGCATGCCCGCAAGGAAGGCATCCCCGAGAACGTGGCGTTCGAGCAGGCCAAAGGCTATGCGCGCGAGATCGTGCCGAGTTTTTCGGCTACAGCCTATTTCGGCATCGCAATCAAGCTTGCCAAATGGCTCAGCCGCGCGCTCTACCGCGTGCGGCTCGGGCATTTCGACAAGACGCTGACCGGCATCGACCGCGACGCGACGGTGGTCTTCGTGATGAACCATCGCTCCAACATGGATTACGTTCTGGTCACGTGGCTCGCCGCCGAACGCTCGGCGCTCTCTTACGCTGTGGGGGAATGGGCGCGGGTGTGGCCGCTCAGCCGACTGATCAAGGCTATGGGGGCCTACTTTATCCGCCGCAAATCGCGCGGCGCGCTCTATCGCCGGGTGCTGGCGCGCTATGTAGGCATGGCCACCGATGGCGGCGTCACTCAGGCGTTGTTCCCCGAGGGCGGGCTGAGCCTGAATGGCGGCTTGCAGGAACCGCGCTTGGGGCTGCTGAAATATCTTGTCGAGGAGCGCGAACCTGACGCGCGCGATGTGGTCTTTGTCCCCGTGGCGCTCAATTACGACCGGGTGTTCGAGGATCGGCTGCTGGTCGCCGCAGATCAGGCGGGCGGGCGGCGCTTTCCGGCACGGATCAGCGTGATCGCGCGGTTCATTCTGCATCAGGGCTGGCTCAAGCTGCGGGGCAAATACCACCGACACGGATATGCCGCCGTCAGTTTTGGCGCGCCGATGTCGCTGCGGGCCTATCAGGCGGATCACCCGGCGGGCGGGGTCGAGGGGCTGGCGCAGGCGCTGATGACGCGGATCGGGGCCGAGGTGCCGGTGCTGCCGGTGCCGCTGGTGGCGCGCGCGCTGTTGCTGGCCAAAGAGCCGCTGAGCCGCGCGGCGCTAGATGCCCGCGTGGCGGAGATGCTGGCGGCGGCACCGCGCGCCCATCTGCACCTGCCGCGCGACGATCTGGAATACGCGATCCGGTTCGGGCTCACGGTGCTGCGCAAGCGGGGGATGATCAGGGAGCATCACGGAGCGTTCGTTGTCAACGAGACCGAGCGCCCACTGCTGACGTATTATGCGTCCTCAATCGCCCATCTTTTTCGCGGGTGCAGCGCGGATTGAGCGATTTTTCTGCACTCGCTCGGTCATAAAATTACAAAAATCGAACCACAGCTATTGCAATATTACTTATTCCTCAGTACCCCAAGGTCAGAGCGCCGCGATTCTGCGCTGCGGCAGAGATCACAGGAGGCTAGCATGGCTTTGGATAACGAAACGGGCATCGCGCCCTATGACGCACCGGAAAAGGACCTTTACGAGGTCGGTGAAATGCCCCCGCTCGGCTATGTGCCCAAGCATATGTATGCCTGGGCGATCCGCCGCGAACGGCATGGCGAGCCGGAAACCTCATTCCAGCAAGAGGTGGTCGATACATGGGAGATCGACAGCCACGAGGTGCTGGTTCTGGTGATGGCGGCGGGCGTCAACTATAACGGCGTCTGGGCTGGTCTCGGGCAGCCGATCAGCCCGTTTGACGGCCACGGCGCGGACTATCACATCGCCGGATCCGACGCGGCGGGCATCGTCTGGAAAGTGGGCGAGAAGGTCAAGCGCTGGAAGGTCGGCGACGAGGTAGTGATCCATTGCAATCAAGACGATGGCGACGACGAAGAGTGCAACGGCGGCGACCCGATGTTCTCGCCCACGCAGCGGATCTGGGGTTACGAGACGCCGGACGGCTCGTTCTCGCAATTCACCCGCGTGCAGGCGCAGCAGTTGATGCCGCGCCCCAAGCACCTGACATGGGAGGAAAGTGCCTGCTACACGCTGACGCTCGCCACCGCCTACCGGATGCTCTTCGGTCACGCGCCGCATGACCTCAAGCCGGGGCAGAACGTGCTCGTGTGGGGTGCCTCGGGTGGCCTCGGCTCCTATGCGATCCAACTTGCCAATACCGCCGGGGCAAATGCCATCGGCGTCATCTCGGACGAGAGCAAGCGGCAGTTCGTTCTGGACCAGGGTGCCAAGGGCGTCATCAATCGCAAGGAGTTCAACTGCTGGGGTCAGCTGCCCAAGGTGAACACGCCGGAATACAATGAATGGCTCAAGGAAGCGCGGAAATTCGGCAAGGCAATCTGGGACATCACCGGCAAGGGCGTCAGCGTCGACATGGTGTTCGAGCATCCCGGCGAGGCGACCTTTCCAGTTTCGTCGCTCGTGTGCAAGAAGGGCGGCATGGTGGTGATCTGTGCGGGCACCAGCGGGTTCAACTGCACCTTCGACGTGCGCTACATGTGGATGCACCAGAAGCGCCTGCAAGGCAGCCACTTCGCCCATCTCAAGCAGGCGGCGGCGGCCAACAAGCTGATGGTCGAGCGGCGGCTCGATCCCTGCATGTCCGAGGTGTTCCCTTGGAACGAGATTCCGCAGGCGCATACCAAGATGCTGAACAACGAACACAAGCCCGGAAATATGGCGGTGCTGGTTCAGGCCCCGCGCACCGGGCTGCGCACGGTCGAGGACGTGATCGAGGCCGGTCGGGGCTAAGCATCCCCACCGCCAATGAAAAGGCCCGCGGGAGGTGTCCACCGCGGGCCTTTTTTGTGGGTCGTTCTGACCTCAGAGCGCGAGATTGGGGATGATCTGCTTTTTGCGGGACATCACGCCGGGCAGCACCACGGCATCGCCCGCCACGCTCGCGCCAAAGCTTTTCTCGGCCAAGGTCTTGACCAGATCGTTCGGCACCAGCAGCGTCGCCTCTTCATTCAGGATATCCACCACGAACAAGAGCACCTGATCGACGCCATCCTCGGCAGCGACGGTGGTCATGCTGTCCATCAGGCTCGTCTTGCGGTCGAGCACAGTGGCGGGGGCGGTCGTCTCAAGCACGCTGACGCGGAATTTCTTGCCGCCGACCGCGTATTCCTTGGAATCCATTCGCAGCAGTTCGGCGTCGGAAAAGGCCGACACGTCGGATTTCGCGGCAAACATCTCGGCGGCATAATCGGGGATTGAAATCCCGAGATCGGCGGCGAGGCGCTCGGCCACGGCGCGGTCATGGTCGGTCGTGGTGGGCGAGCGGAATTCCAGCGTGTCGCTGAGGATGCAGGTCAGTGCCGCGCCCTTGGCCCAGTCGGGCATCTTCGCGGCATCGTCGCCCATCAGGTCGACCATGATCGTCGCGGTGCACGCGAGCGGGCGGATGGTGATGTCGATCGGACCCTTGGTTTCCAGGCCGCCGACCAGCTTGTGATGGTCGATGATCGCCTGCACGTCGGCGCCGTTGATATTGGCGGGCAGTTCAGCCGGGTTGTTGGTGTCCACCACGACGCAAGCCTGACCGTCCTCGACATTCGAGATGATGCGCGGCTTGGGCAGGTCCCATTTGGTCAGCAGGAAGGCGGCTTCGGTGTTCGGCTCGCCCAGCAGGACGGCCTCGGCGTCGCCGCCTTTCAACTCGTTGAGATACCACGCCCAGAGGATGGGCGATCCGGTGGAATCGGTGTCGGGGGATTTGTGGCCGAAAACAAGGGTGGTCATGATGCGTGTCCTTAATGATCGTGAAAGGCTTCGGCGCGCCTTATAGGCGTGCGCGCGAGGTTTGTCACCCATTGATGCTGCACTGCGGCAATCGAGGCGCTCCGCCGTCACCCTCGGATTTGATCCGAGGGTCTCTGGCGGCGGAGATCCACTGGTCAAGCCAGAGGATGACGGGCAGAGAGGCACAGGCGAGTCGATCACAGCAGGTAGGGCGGGTCATGCCACAGGCATGCCTCGGGCATGACCACTGCGCGGCGGTGCCTGCGGCACCTCGATTCCGCGCATTGGTGCCAGATGCGAAAGTCCGCTTCCAGACCAGATCCCGACCTTGGATTACAGCTCGGGCACGGGCGAAATTGAACGCCTTGATCCGATGGTGAGGATTTTCGCGCCCATGGGTGTTGACTCGGCTATGCGCGATCCCTACCTATGCGCCGTTAGCACTGACCCAAGGGGAGTGCTAACGATCCCCGAGTAGGGATCAATAGGGAGTAACTTTGAGCCAAGGAGCCTCAGAGATGGCATTTAAACCGCTGCATGACCGCGTGCTTGTCCGCCGCGTTGAAAGCGAAGAGAAAACCGCCGGGGGCCTGATCATCCCCGAGACCGCCAAGGAAAAGCCCCAGCAGGGCCAGGTGGTTTCCGTCGGTGACGGCGCGCGCAAGGACAATGGCGAGCTGATCGAGATGGCCGTGAAGGCTGGCGACACCATTCTGTTCGGCAAATGGTCCGGGACCGAAGTCACGATCGACGGCGAAGAGCTGCTGATCATGAAAGAAAGCGACATTCTGGGCATCATCGACGCTGATCAGGCCGCCAAGGCCGCCTGAACGCCGCGATTCGTCTGACCCGGAACAACAAGATATCAGGAGTATCCGAACATGGCTGCTAAAGACGTACGATTTGATACCGACGCCCGCAACCGCATGCTGCGCGGCGTCAACACCCTGGCCGACGCGGTCAAGGTAACGCTCGGCCCCAAGGGCCGCAACGTGGTGCTGGAAAAGAGCTTCGGCTCGCCGCGCATCACCAAGGACGGTGTGTCTGTCGCCAAAGAAATCGAGCTGGAAGACAAGTTCGAGAACATGGGCGCGCAGATGGTGAAAGAAGTCGCCAGCCGCACCAATGACGAGGCCGGCGACGGCACCACCACCGCCACCGTGCTGGCCCAGGCCATCGTGAAAGAGGGCGTCAAGGCCGTATCCGCTGGCATGAACCCGATGGATCTCAAGCGCGGCATCGATCTCGCGACCACCAAGGTCGTCGAGCACATCAAGGCTGCGGCTCGCAAGGTCGAAAACTCCGACGAAGTTGCTCAGGTCGGCACGATCTCGGCCAATGGCGAAGTCGAAATCGGCCGTCAGATCGCGGATGCGATGCAGAAGGTCGGCAACGAGGGTGTGATCACCGTCGAAGAGAACAAGGGCCTCGAGACCGAGACCGACGTGGTCGAGGGCATGCAGTTCGACCGCGGCTATCTGAGCCCCTATTTCGTGACCAACTCCGACAAGATGATCGCCGAGCTTGATGACTGCCTCATCCTGCTGCACGAGAAGAAACTCTCGAGCCTCCAGCCGATGGTGCCGCTGCTCGAGCAGGTGATCCAGAGCCAGAAGCCGCTGCTGATCATTGCCGAAGACGTCGAAGGCGAAGCCCTCGCAACTCTCGTGGTGAACAAGCTGCGCGGCGGCCTCAAGATCGCGGCTGTCAAGGCACCGGGCTTTGGCGACCGTCGCAAGGCCATGCTGCAGGATATCGCGATCCTGACCGGTGGTCAGGTGATCTCGGAAGATCTGGGCATGAAGCTTGAATCCGTGACCATGGATATGCTGGGCAGCGCCAAGACCGTCAACATCACCAAGGACGAAACCACCATCGTGGACGGCCATGGCGAGAAGGCGGAAATCGAAGCACGTGTCGCGCAGATCCGTCAGCAGATCGAGGACACCACCTCGGATTACGACCGCGAAAAGCTGCAGGAACGTGTGGCCAAGCTGGCCGGTGGTGTGGCCGTGATCCGCGTTGGCGGCATGACCGAAACCGAGGTGAAAGAGCGCAAGGACCGCGTCGATGACGCGCTGAACGCCACCCGGGCTGCCGTGCAGGAAGGTATCGTCGTCGGCGGCGGTGTCAGCCTCGTGCAGGGTGCCAAGTCGCTCGAAGGTCTGACCGGCGACAACAGCGACCAGAACGCGGGCATCATGATCGTGCGTCGCGCGCTCGAAGCGCCGCTGCGCCAGATCGCCGAGAATGCCGGTGTCGATGGTTCGGTCGTTGCGGGCAAGATCCGCGAGAGCGAAGATCTCAAGTTCGGCTACAACGCGCAGACCGACGAATATGGCGACATGTTCAAGTTCGGCGTGATCGACCCGGCCAAGGTTGTCCGCACCGCGCTCGAGGATGCCTCCTCGATCGCTGGCCTGCTGATCACCACCGAGGCGATGGTGGCTGACAAGCCCCAGAAAGAAGGCGCCGCTAGCGGCGGCGGCATGCCCGACATGGGCGGCATGGGCGGCATGATGTAAATCATCCCCCCGGCCTTTACAGCCAAGGAAAGGGTCGCGCGGTGCGCGGCCCTTTTGCGTTGAAGGTCGTGGTTTTGAGTATTTCTGGAAAGATGAAGAGGTGGCGTCAGCCTTCTTCGGCCAGAAGTGCGCGCAACCCGTGGCGATAATCGGGATGGATCAGGCGTAGGCCCAGATCCTCCTTGATCCGTCGGTTCGAGACACGTTTCGATTCCGCGTAAAAGGAGCGCGCCATCGGGCTCATTTCGGCATCCTCGAAGGGGATCGCTTCGGGCACGGCCACGCCCAGCAATTCGGCAGCATGGGCGATGACGTCCTGCGGCGGGGCCGGGTCGTCATCGCAGATGTTGTAGGCGCTGCCGGGAGACGGCGAGGTGAACGAAGCCTCCAGCGCCTGCGCGATATCGTCGACATGGATGCGGCTGAACACCTGCCCCGACTTTATGATGCGCCGCGCGTTGCCCTGCCGCACCTTTTCAAACGGGCCGCGCCCGGGGCCGTAAATGCCCGCAAGGCGAAAGATATGCAGCGGCAGGCCGGGGATCGCCTGCCATTCGGCCTCGGCCTTGACGCGCAGTTGGCCGCGCTTGGTGGAGGGGGTGAGGGGCGTGTCCTCATTCACCCATCCCCCCTGATGATCGCCATAGACCCCGGTGGTCGAGAGGTATCCGGCCCATGTGAGGTGCTGCGCGATGGCGGCGATCTCCTCGCGCCAGCGCGCCAGAACCGGGTCACCCGCCTCGGACGGGCCTGCGGAACTCAGCAGATGGGTGGCCTCGTGCAGGGCGGCTGTCAGATCGTCCCCATCCCACAGAACCGGGATGACCCCCTCAGCGCGCAAGACCTCTGCCTTGTCGGCATCGCGGGTGGTGCCATAGATGCGCCAGCCCTGCGGCAAGAGCCGCGCAGCGAGGGCGCGGGCGCAATAGCCGTGGCCGAAGGAGAAAAGAACCTTGTTCATGCCCATTACATGGCGCGCGCCATCCGGAATGGCAAGGTTTCGCCGGTGTCGGGTGAAGCCTCTGGTATGGCGCGGCGCGCGCAGGCATTGTTCTCGCAAACCCATACCGGAGCCGCCATGCCCCCTCCCACGCGCCGCCTTGTCCTCGGCCTCCTCCTCGCAGCCCCGCTCGCCGCCTGCGCCACACCGCAGGAGGTCAGCCGCAGCGCCCCCTCCGAGCTGCCGCTTCATCCCAACGAGACACCGGAGCTGCGCCACCTGATCAACCGCTACGCCGATCACTACGAGCTGCCGCGCCGCCTCGTGCACCGGCTTGCGATCCGCGAGAGCTCGCACCGCCCCTGGGCGCGCAACGGGCCGTATTACGGCCTCTTGCAAATCCTGCCACAGACCGCGCACACCATGGGCCATCGCGGCCCGCCCGAGGCGTTGCTGGATGCTGAAACCAACCTGAAATACGGCCTCAAATACCTGCGCGGCGCCTATCTGGTGGCCGACGGTGACCCGGATGAGGCCATCGGCTGGTACGCGCGCGGCTATTACTACGAGGCCAAGCGCAAGGGGCTGCTGGTCGAGACCGGTCTGCGCCCGGCCTGACGCCTCACCAATCCATCACCACCTTGCCGGAATTGCCCGAGATCATCGCGGCAAACCCGGCCTCGAAATCGTCGATCCCGATCCGGTGGGTGATCAGCCCGCGCACATCGAGACCGGACTGCACAAGTGCTATCATCTTGTACCAGGTCTCGAACATCTCGCGGCCGTAGATACCCTTGATATGCAGCATCTTGAAGATCACCGCGTTCCAATCCACCGCGAATTCCGTAGGGGCAATGCCCAAGAGCGCGACCTTCCCGCCATTGTTCATCCGCGCGATCATCTGCTGCATCGCCGCCGAGGCCCCCGACATCTCCAGCCCTACGTCGAACCCCTCGGTCATACCGATCTCGTCCATCACGTCGCGCAACTGCCGATTGCCCACATCGACCACATGCTGCACCCCCATCCGGCGCGCCAGATCGAGCCGGTAAGGGTTGATATCGGTGATCACCACCTTGCGCGCCCCCGCCTTCTGCGCCACCAGCGCGCCCATGATCCCGATCGGTCCGGCACCTGTTACCAGCACATCCTCCCCCACCAGATCGAAACTCAGCGCGGTATGCACCGCATTGCCGAAGGGATCAAAAATCGCCGCGACCTCGTCGGGGATGTCCTCGGGAATAGGCACCACGTTCATTTCGGGAATACAGACATATTCGGCAAAACTTCCGGGCCGGTTCACCCCCACACCCTTGGTATTGCGGCACAGATGCCCCCGCCCCGCGCGGCAGTTGCGGCACGCCCCACAGACGATATGCCCCTCGCCCGAAACGCGCTGCCCGATCTGGTATTTCACCGCCGCAGCCCCGCAATCGACGATCTCGCCGACGAATTCATGCCCAACCACCATCGGCACCGGCACCGTCTTGGCGCTGAATTCATCCCATTTCCAGATATGCACATCGGTGCCGCAAATCGCAGATTTCTTCACCTTGATCAGCACATCCGTCGGCCCCGGCTCGGGCACCGGGACGTATTCCATCCACAGCCCCGGCTCGGGGCGCGCCTTGACCAGCGCCTTCATCTCATTCCGCATTGCCCTGCCTCCACAAATCGGTGCTCAGATATTTCAAACCACTGTCGCAAACCACGAAGGTGACACAGCCACCCCGCTCCGGCCCCCGCAACAGCCCGATCGCCGCCGCCAGATTGGCCCCGGCAGAGTAACCGCCAAAAATTCCCTCGGTCCGGGCCAGCAGCCGCGCATGCTCCGCCGCCTCGGCTCCCGTGATCGTCACATCCCCCGCCAGATCGACCCCGCGCAGGTGCGTGAGGTCCGGCATCGAGTATCCACCGCCCTGTATCGGATGATCCGCCCGATCAGGATGCACCGCGTAACAGCGCACGCCAAGCGGCGCAAAGAACCGCGCCGCGCCGCCGATAGTGCCGCCAGAGCCGACGAAATCGCAGAACGCCGTCACCGTATGGCCCGACTGCTCCCAGATTTCGGGCGCGGTGCCGCGCGCGTGCGCTTCGGGGTTGCCCTCTCGCGCGAACTGATCCGCCCGAAACGCGGCACGGTCCGTCGTGATCCGCCGCGCCGCCTCCTCGACCAGCGCCAGATCCGCCCCCGACACCTCGCCGGGCTTTGCGCCCTCGGCTTGGCGAACCAGCACCACCTCCGCGCCAAGGCCGCGCATCATCCGCGCCCGCTCCTCGGAATTGCCAACGCTCATCACCGCGACAAAGGGATGCCCCAGCACCGCACAGACAATCGCCAGCCCGGTGCCCATGTTGCCCGAGGTCAGTTCGACCACCACCTGCCCGTCGCTCAACTCGCCGCTCGCGCGCGCCGCCTCGATGATCGCCCGCGCCGCACGGTCCTTCTTGGAAAACCCGGGGGTAAGATAATCGAGCTTGGCCAGCAGACAGCCGTCCAGACCCAAAGCGGCACTGATCCGGCGTAACTCGACCAGCGGCGTGTCGCCAATCGCCTCGATCACCGACGGCAGCGGCGTCATGCAATGACCCCCAACTCGCGCCCGACCGACTCAAAAGCATCAATCGCTCGGTCCAGCATGTCGCGGTTCAGCGCGGCACTCATCTGCGTGCGGATCCGGTCCTGTCCCTTCGGCACCACCGGGAAGGAAAACGCCGTCACGTAGACGCCCCGCGCGTTCAGCTTGGCTGCCATCGCCTGCGCCAGTTTCGGGTCGCGCAGCATCACCGGGATGATCGCGTGCTCACCGGGCAGCAACTCAAACCCCAGCGCGCCCATCCGCTCCCGAAAATACGCCGCATTCTCCCACAGTCGCGCCCGCAGCACCGCGCCGTCCTCCAGCATATCAAAGACCTTGAGCGACGCGCCTGCAATCACCGGTGCCAGCGTGTTGGAAAAGAGATAAGGCCGCGAGCGTTGCCTCAACCAGTCCACAACCCGCGCCGAGGCCGCCGTATACCCGCCCGAGGCCCCGCCCAGCGCCTTGCCCAGCGTGCCGGTCAGGATATCCACCCGGTCCATCACCCCGAAATGCTCAGGCGTGCCACGCCCTGTTGCACCCACGAACCCCGTGGCATGGCAATCATCCACCATCACCATGGCGTCATACCGCTCCGCCAGGTCACAGATCTCATCCAGGGGCGCGTAATACCCATCCATCGAGAACACGCCGTCAGTGGCGATCAGTCGATGTCGCGCCCCCGTCGCCTCCTGCAAACACCGCTCCAGATCCGCCATGTCGCGATTGCCGTAGCGATACCGCTGCGCCTTGCATAGCCGCACCCCGTCGATGATGCTCGCATGGTTGAGCGCATCCGAGATAATCGCATCCTCCGGCCCCAATATCGTCTCGAACAAACCGGTATTGGCATCAAACGCGGCAGCATAGAGGATCGCATCCTCTTGCCCCAAAAACCCGGCAATCCGCGCCTCCAGCGCCTTATGCTCTTCCTGCGTGCCGCAGATGAACCGGACGCTCGCCATGCCGAACCCGTAGCGGTCGAGCGCGTCATGCGCCGCCGCGATCACTTGGCGGTCATCCGCCAGCCCAAGGTAATTGTTGGCGCAAAGGTTCACCACCTCAGCCCCACCCGCAAGCCGCACCTCGCCGGATTGCATCGAGGCGATCACCCGCTCAGTCTTGTAAAGCCCGTCCTCCCGCAGCCCATCCAGCCGCCCGGCCATATCCGCATCAAACCGATCCCGTGCCGTCATGATCCCCTCCAATTCACCGTTCCCGAAATCCTCCGGGGCGTGCGCCGCCTCTTTCAGACGGCAATCCGTGGCCGTCCACTTGCCTCTACCACAATCTCCGCTTCCAGAAACACCCGCCGTGCCTCGGCCTGCGCCTCTTTGACGTGGCGCGCGGCGGTGACATGGATATCCACCGCCCCCGCCGCCTCGGCCTCGGCGCGCGCCTCCACGCGCAGTGCCGCCTCCAGCGCCGCCATCGCCGCGTCAGAGGCCGCATAATCCTCCGGCCCACTCTCCAGATGCACACGGTATTTACCCTCGGATGGCGAGGTGACCGTGCCGCCGCGCCGGATCGTCACCCGCCCCACGACAGCACCGATGGCATTGGCAACCCCGGCATGCTCGGGCAGGATCATCCCGCAGCCCAGCCGCTCCCCCACCGCCGGGTAATAGCACGCCGCCGAGGCCCCCAGCCCAACCACCGGCACGCCCAACCCGGCATCAAGCCGCACCAGCCCGTGATGCCGGTCCAGCCCCTTCTGCATCAGCACATGCCCCGCCAAAACCTCGGGCGGCAGACCGAATTCCATGTCATCCTCGGCAAAAGCAGTCTCTAACAAGGCCAAGCTCGTCTGATGCGTCAGCCGGTCCACGATCATCCGCGCCAGCACCTCCGGCCCTTCCGCCAGTCGGTTGCCTGATCCCGTCCGCTTGCGTGCCACCAGGTCCAGCGCCATGCGCGCCGCCTCGCTGTCCCAGCCCGCCTGCCGCCCCAGAACATGGCTTGCATCCGACGGCGTGACCCCCGCCACCTGCACCAGCCCGCGCCGCACCAGCCGCGCCAGCGCCGCATTGTCCATCCGCGAGTGCAGCACCTTACCCACAGGCAGAACATCGTCCCTGATCCGGCCCAAAAGTACCATTTCGCGCTCGCCCAGCCCCCCGGCCTCGATCCCCGGCACCGCTCTCACGAACCGCGCGTCATGCTCGCCGGGCGCGCTCGCGCGCAACTGATCCTCCAGCGCGGTATGCACCGCCGCGCCCGCCTCCATCGCAATCAGGCTCACCGGCACAACCCGGCGCGGGCCCAGGATCACACCGCCCTGCAGCCCGGCATCGCTCACATGCACCTCGCTGTCACCGCCAAGGCCGAAGGTGCGCATCGCCACTGCCTCGACCATGGTGCGCCACGGCCCCACCCGCGCGCCTTGCGGATCAATCGCAGGCCGCCCGTCGGTCAACACCGCCACATCGGTCGTCGTACCGCCGATATCCGACACCAGCGCATGATCCGCCCCGGTCATCCAGCGCGCCCCCACGATGCTCGCCGCAGGACCGCTCAGGATCGTCTCGATCGGCCGTTCGCGCGCCTGATCGGCACTGATCAGGGCCCCGTCGCCGCGCACCACCATCAACGGCGCGGAGATGCCCAGATCGCGCAACTTGCCCTCTGCCCGATCAATCAACCGCGCGATCATCGCGATCAACCGCGCGTTCAAGAGCGCCGTCAGCGCCCGCTTCGGCCCATTGAGCTTGGCCGACAGATGATGCGACAGGCTCACCGGCTTGCCGGTGAGCTCGCGGATCATCTCCGCCGCCTCCAGCTCATGCGCAGGGTTGCGGGTGGCGAACAGCGACGCCACCGCATAGGCAGACGCGCCGGGATCAGTCTCCAACCACGCCAAAAGCGCATCTCGATCCAGTGCTGCAGCCTCGCCCCCGGCATGGTTATGCCCCCCCGCGATCACCAGGGCCGGATCACCGCCCAGCGCTTCGGCCAGCCCATGCGCCTGCAAATCCGCCGCGCGAAACCCGATATAGACCAGCCCGGCGCGCCCGCCCTGCCCCTCGACCAGCGCATTGGTGGCCAGCGTCGTCGACAGTGACGCCAGCCCGATCTCGGCCACATCCAAATCGCTCTCGGCCAGCACCGCCTCCACCGCAGCACCAATCCCCACCGCCAGATCCTGCCGCGTGGTCAGCGCCTTGGCACCAGCCACCACCTCGCGCTCATCCCGGATGAGCACGGCATCCGTATAGGTGCCGCCCGTGTCCACGCCCAGTGCTACTGCCATGCGTCCGCACTCCCGTTCCGCCTTGCCAACGGTGTAGCGGCTTTCGCGCGCTATGCCATCCCGTTTGCGTCACGATCCAGTCGTTTGACCGCCCAACGCGCCGCATCCGCCACCGTCGAATCGGTATCCTCGCAATGCCCGCGCGCCACCGCGCGCAACGACATATCCCCCGAATTGCCAATCGCATAGAGCACGTTGCGCAACAACCGCTCGTGCCCGATCCGCTTGATCGGACTGCCCGAAAACCGCGCCCGAAAACCGGAATCGTCCAGGCTTGCCAACTCCGCCAGCTTTGGCACCACCAGATCCGCGCGCGCGTGATACTTCACCTCCCGCGCCTCCGCCGCGAACTTGTTCCACGGACAGACCGCCAGACAATCGTCACAGCCATAGATCCGATTACCCAACATGGGCCGCAGCGCCTCATCGACCGGCCCTTTATGCTCGATCGTGAGATAGGAAATGCAACGCCGCGCATCCAGTTGATAGGGGGCTGGAAAGGCATCGGTCGGACAAATATCCAGACAGGCCCGGCAAGACCCGCAATGATCCACTTCCGCCGTATCAGTCTCTAAGTCCAGCGTTGTGAACACCGACCCGATAAAGAACCAGCTGCCCAGGTCCCGGCTCACCAGGTTGGTATGCTTGCCTTGCCAGCCGAGCCCGGCCGCTTCGCCCAGCGGCTTTTCGGGCACGGGGGCGGTATCGACAAACACCTTAACCTCGCCACCGCCCTCGGCAATCAGCCAACGCGCCAGCCGCTTCAGCCGCTTCTTGACCGTATCGTGATAATCCCTGTTTCGCGCATAAACCGAGACATTGCCACACTCCCGCCGCGCCAGCCCCGCCAGCGGATCCTCTTCGGGCGTATAACTCTCGCCCAGTACGATCACCGTGCGCGCCTCGGGCCAGAGCAGCTGCGGCGCACCCCGCCAATGGGCGCGCGCCTCCAGCCAGCCCATCTGCCCGTGATAGCCCCGCTCCAAAAACGCCGCCAGCCGCTCCGGCACGTGGCCCACATCCCACGGACGACACAGCCGACAGGCGTCGAACCCCTCGGCCCGTGCCTGCGCCATCAGTCTCTGTTTCAGCTGATCTTTCATTGTTCCGGCAAATACTCCCGGGTGAATTGGCCAAAGGCCAAGAGGGGCAGCGCCCCTGAACTAGAAGTCCAGATCGGCATAATGCGCCGGCGGCGGAAATCCCGAAACCTGATCCGCCAGAATCCCCCGGAACGCCGGGCGCGACTTGATCTTGGCATACCAGTCCTTGACCGCCTCGCTGCGATGCCAGTCCACATCACTGATATAATCCAGCGCCGACAGATGCGCGGCCGCCGCGAAATCCGCCAGCGTCATCACATCCCCCGCCAGCCAGCGCCGGTGATCCAGCAGCCACGCCATGTAATCGAGGTGATACTTGATCGCCCGCGCCCCGTCCTTGACGTTCCGACTGTCGGGAAAGCCCTGCTTCATCACCTTCTTGTTGACCCGCTCGTAAAGCAGTTTCGAGGTCACCTCGTGATGAAACTTGTCATCGAACCACGCCACCAGCCGCCGCACCTCGTAACGCGACTCGGCGCCTTTCGGCATCAGCGCCGGTTCGGGATATTTCTCTTCCAGATATTCGCAGATCGCCGCGCTTTCGGCCATGGTCCTGCCATCGATCTTCAGCACCGGCACCTTGCCCGCCGGATTACGGCGCAGGAAATCCGGGTCCTGTTCCCAATAGCGTTCCTCGGCCAGTTCGCATTCGATTTTCTTCTCCGCAAGGCTCAGCCGGACCTTGCGACAGAACGGGGAAAGCGGGACGTGATAGAGCTTGGCCATCGTCAGACTACCTCGGGAAACGGGAACCGCCCCTCCATGCCCCCTTTGCGGGTGATTTTCAATCCTCGAAACAGGCCGCACGCCCGTCCCGGTCAATCGTCGCCGCCCCGTCCATGATGCTGGCGGCGCGATTGCGCAACGCGGCACTCGGCGATTTTGCGGAACGATCCTTGGGGTTGGGCAGCACAGCAGCCAGCCTTGCGGCCTGCACCGCGCTCAGATCGGCAGCGCTCACGTCGAAATAGCGCCGCGCCGCGGCCTCTACACCGAACACGCCCTCGTCGAACTCGGCCACGTTGAGATAGACCTCGACGATCCGCCGCTTCGGCCACAGCGTCTCGACCACCGGGGTCATCACCGCCTCCAGTGCCTTGCGCGCCCAGTTGCGCCCGTGCCAGAGATAGACATTCTTCACCACCTGCTGGCTCAGCGTCGAGGCTCCGCGCCCGGATCCTTCGGCAATCGCGGTGCGAATCGCCCCCATGTCAAAGCCCCAGTGCTGGCAGAAATTGGCATCCTCCGCCGCCACCAGCGAGCGTGCCATCACCGGCGCGATCCGCGCCATCGGCACCCAGTCACGGCGGATCTGCCCCAGCCGCCGCTCTTCCTGCCCCATGAAATAGGTGCGCGGCGGCTCCAGCACCCGATGGGCCGCGATCAAACCGACCACGATCAGCGCCGATAGCAGCACGTAATACGCCACCCACCGCCGCAGCCAGCGCAGCGGTCGGATGCGTGCCCGCTTTGAGGAGCGAGAGGATGTGCGCGCCCGTGCCATGGCCCAGCTATAGCCGTCCAATCCATGCGGCAAAACAGGTTTGACACACACACGCCCGTTTTCTTGAAAAGAAAACGAACCGAACCCTTTGCAAGGATTCGGTCTTGTCAGAGCCTATTCCGCCGGAACAGCCTCGGGCCGCGTGCCCACCGGATGCTCCAGCTTGTCGAGCATTTCCTTCGGGCAGAACTGCACGAAGCGGTCCTTCTCGATATCCCAGTATTGCAGGATATCCTGCCCGCGCTGCGATCCGGTCTCGGCCACATGCCGCTCGATCATACCCTTGAGTTCGGTCTCCCAATGCGGCTCTGATACAGGGCAACTCACCAATGTCTCACCGTTGACCAGCGTTTCCGCCCGGTTGTCGGGGTCATAGACATAGGCCATGCCGCCGGTCATGCCTGCGCCGAAATTGGCCCCGATCTCGCCCAGAATCACCGCCGCACCGCCGGTCATGTATTCACACCCGTTGGAACCGCAGCCCTCGATCACCACCTTGGCCCCCGAATTGCGCACAGCAAAACGTTCACCGGCACGCCCGGCGGCAAAGAGATAACCATCGGTCGCGCCATAAAGCACCGTGTTGCCGATGATCGTGTTCTCGGCCGCCACCAGCGGGCTCGCCATCGGCGGACGCACCACGATGGTGCCACCCGACAGGCCCTTGCCGACATAGTCATTGGCGTCACCGCTGACCTCGATCTTCAGCCCCGGCGCGGCAAACGCGCCCAGCGACTGCCCGGCACTGCCGGTCAGTTTCACCGTCAGGTGATCGGGTTGCAGGCTGTTGCGCATCCCGAACTTCCGCACGATATGGCTTGAGACCCGCGCGCCCACCGTCCGGTCGGTGTTTTGCACCGCGTAATGCAACTGCATCTTCTCGCCGTCATTCAGGAACCGCTGCGCGTCGCGCACGATTTCCGCATCCAGCGTGTCGGGCACCTCGTTGCGCGGGCGGTTGCGGTCATAGCGAATGTCCTTTGCCCCATCCACGGTGATCAGCATCGGGTTGAGGTCGAGATCATCCAGATGCGCCGATCCACGGCTGACCTGCGTCAAGAGATCCGCTCGCCCGATCACCTCGTCGAGGCTGCGCGCGCCAATGCTCGCCAGCAACTCCCGCACCTCCTGTGCGTAGAAGGTGATGAGGTTTACCACCTTCTCGGCATTGCCGGTGAACTTGGCGCGCAAGTCCTCGTCCTGCGTGCAGACCCCGACGGGGCAGGTGTTGCTCTGACACTGCCGCACCATGATGCAGCCCATCGAGATCAGCGCCGCCGTGCCGATGCCGTATTCCTCGGCCCCCATCATCGCCGCCATGACGATATCGCGCCCGGTGCGCAAACCCCCGTCAGTGCGCAGCGTGATCCGCTCGCGCAGGTTGTTCATGCTCAGCACCTGATGCGCCTCCGTGAGGCCCATCTCCCAGGGCAGCCCGGCATATTTGATCGACGTCGCCGGGCTCGCCCCGGTGCCGCCATTATGCCCGGAAATCAGGATCACATCCGCCTTGGCCTTGGCCACACCGGCGGCGATCGTGCCGACTCCCGACTGCGCCACCAGCTTGACCGTCACCTTCACGGTCGGGTTGATCTGCTTGAGGTCATAGATCAGCTGCGCCAGATCCTCGATGGAATAGATATCGTGATGCGGCGGCGGCGAAATCAGTGTCACACCCTCGGTGGAATGCCGCAACCGCGCGATCAGCTTGGTCACCTTCATCCCCGGCAACTGCCCGCCCTCACCGGGCTTGGCGCCTTGCGCGACCTTGATCTCCAACTCCTCGCAATGGTTGAGGTATTCCGCCGTCACGCCAAACCGGCCAGAGGCGACCTGCTTGATCTTGGCACTCGGGTTGTCGCCATTGGCCTCCGGCGTGAAATGCGCCGGGTCCTCGCCGCCCTCGCCACTGTCCGAGCGCGCGCCAATCCGGTTCATCGCCACGTTCAGCGTCTTGTGCGCCTCGGGGCTCAGCGCCCCCAGCGACATGCCCGGCGTGACAAACCGCTTGCGGATCGCGGTCACGCTCTCCACCTCCTCCAGCGGGATCGCCTCGCCCATCGGCTTGATCGCCATCAGGTCGCGCAGATGCGTCGGCGGGTTGTTCTGCATCGCCGCCGAATAGCGCTTCCACAGCTCGTAACTCGCCTTGTTGCAGGCCATCTGCATCATATGCATGGTTTGCGCGCCCCAGGCATGGGTCTCACCCGATTTGCGCGCCTTGTAAAACCCGCCGATCGGCAGGATATCCTGCCCCCCCTTGAAGGCCCGGCCATGCACCTCTTCCAGCTTGGCCTGTATGCCCGACACACCGATTCCGCTGATCCGGCTCGTCAGCCCCGGGAAATACTCCGCGCACATGGCACGGGACAGCCCCACCGCCTCGAAGTTCAGACCTCCGCGATAGGACGAAACCACCGAGATCCCCATCTTCGACATGATCTTCAACAGACCCTGATCAATCGCCAAACGATACCGCGCCACCGCCTCGGTCAGGCTGCCCTCGATCAAGCCCCGGTCGATCCGGTCGGCAATGCTGTCCTCGGCCAGATAGGCGTTGACCACGGTCGCCCCCGCGCCAATCAGCACGGCGAAATAATGCGGGTCGATACATTCAGCCGAGCGCACGTTGAGGCTGGAGAAAGTCCGCAACCCCTTTTGCGTCAGATGGCTGTGCACCGCCGAGGTGGCCAGAATCATCGGCATGCCGACGCGGGTCTCGCCAAGATTTTGATCAGTCAGGATCAGATGCCCGGTGCCCGAGCGCACGGCATCCTCCGCCTCGGCCCGGATCCGCTCCAACCCCTGTTGCAGGGCGTTCTTGCCCGCGCCAAAGGTGCAGTCGATCACCGCCACATCGGCATTGAACTGCCGGATCATCTCATCCCATTGCGCATTGCCGACAAACGGGCTTTCCAGCACCAGGATCTCGGTCTGCGCGCTCGACTCATCCAGCACGTTCTTGAGGTTGCCGAACCGCGTCTTGAGACTCATCACCCGGTATTCGCGCAAACTGTCAATCGGTGGGTTCGTCACCTGGCTGAAATTCTGCCGGAAATAATGGCTCAGCGGGCGGTACTGCTTGGACAGCACAGCACTCGGCGTGTCGTCGCCCATGCTGGCAATCGCTTCCTTGCCGTCCTCGGCCATCGGCGCAAGGATCTGCTCCAGCTCCTCCAGGGTATACCCGGCCGCGATCTGCCGCTTGCGCAACTCGCCCGCCTTGTAGATCGGCACCTCGGTCACGGCGGCCAGCTTGTCATCCAGCTCGTTGATCTTGCCGACCCACTCGCCAAAGGGCTGCGCATTGGCCAGCTTATCCTTCATATCGGCATCGTGATAGAGCTTGCCTTCGACCATATCCACGGCCAGCAACTGACCGGGGCCAAGCGCACCCTTTTCATTCACCTTGGCCTCGTCAATCGGCACCATCCCGGCCTCGGAACCCGCAATCAGCAGCCCGTCACCCGTCACCACATAGCGCATCGGGCGCAGCCCGTTGCGGTCCAGCCCGGCGCAGACCCAACGGCCATCGGTCATCGCAAGTGCTGCGGGCCCGTCCCACGGCTCCATCACCGAGTTGCAATAGGAATACATGTCGCGCCACGCCTGCGGCAGCTCCTCGCGCTGCTTCGACCAGGATTCCGGCACCAGCATGGTTTTCGCCATCGGCGCATTGCGCCCCGCCCGCACCAGCACCTCGAACACCGCATCGAGTGCCGCACTGTCCGAGGAACCTTGCGGGATGATCGGCTTGATATCCTCGGCCCGCTCGCCAAACGCCGAAGATGCCATGCGGATTTCGTGGCTCTTCATCCAGTTGGTGTTGCCCTTGAGCGTGTTGATTTCGCCGTTATGCGCCAGCATGCGGAACGGCTGCGCCAGCCACCATTGCGGAAAGGTGTTGGTCGAATAGCGCTGGTGATAGATCGCAAACGCGCTCTTGAACCGTTCGTCCATCAGGTCGGGATAGAACACCGCCACCTGCTCGGCCAGCATCATGCCCTTGTAGATGATGCTCCGGCAGGACAGGCTCGCGATATAAAGACCGTTGATCCCGGCAGCCGCCACCGCCTTTTCGATCCGGCGGCGGATCACGTACAGTTCGCGCTCAAACTCTTCTTCCTCCAGCCCCTTGGCATCGGAAATCAGGATCTGCTCGATCTCGGGCCGGGTCGCATTGGCCTTTTCACCCAGACAGGTAATATCGACCGGCACATGCCGCCAGCCATAGATCGTATGGCCCATGCGCAGCACTTCGGTTTCCACGATGGTCCGGCACTGCTCCTGCGCGCCGAAATTGGTGCGCGGCAGAAACACCTGACCGACAGCGACCAGACTGCTTTCATCCGGCTCATGCCCGGTGCGGCGAATCTGGTCATAGATGAACGACACCGGGATCTGCACATGGATGCCCGCGCCGTCGCCGGTCTTGCCATCGGCATCGACAGCACCCCGGTGCCAGATCGCCTTGAGCGCATTGATCCCCGCCTCGACCACCCGGCGCGACGGTTTTCCATCCACCGACACGACTAGGCCGACACCGCAAGAGGAGTGCTCCTCTGCGTGGGTATACATGCCGTTCTCGGCCATCCAGTTGCGCTTGGCCTCTTCCTTGGCCATCCAGTCCTGATCGAATTTCGTCATTGGTCTTCACCCTTCCTTTACCCGGTGGGTCAGATTGTCTGTCTTATCGCCTCAAAGCGCTCTTCCGGGGGACCGCCGCAATACCGACGTAATACCGACGCTTTACCGCTATTCCGCCGCGACAGCCTGCGCTTCCCCAAGATAGTCGAGAATCGCTGCTGCCGAGTCGCGCCCGTCACGGATCGCCCACACCACAAGGGACGCCCCCCGCACGATGTCACCGACGGCGTAAACGCCCTCCATCGCGGTCTGCCCGGTGGTGAACTCTGCCTTGACAGTGCCCCAGCGGGTGACCTCCAATTCCTCTTGATTCCAAAGGGTTGGCAGGTTTTCGGCCTCAAACCCTAGCGCCTTGATCACCAGATCGGCAGGCGCGTCATGCTCGGCACCCTCGATGGGTTCCGGGATTTGACGGCCCGTCGCATCCGGCGCGCCAAGGCGCATTTTCTGCACTTTTACGCTCGTCACCGGATCACCGGCAAAGCCAATCGGCGCGCTAAGCCATTCAAACTTAACGCCTTCTTCCTCGGCATTGGTCACCTCACGTTGGCTGCCGGGCATGTTCTCACGGTCGCGGCGGTAAAGGCAGGTCACCGATTTGGCCCCTTGACGAATGGCGGTGCGCACACAATCCATTGCGGTATCACCACCGCCGACCACAACAATTCGCTTGCCCGAGGCATTCAACTCGCCGCTGTCATAGTCCGGCACGCTGTCGCCAAAGCCCACACGATTGCTCGCCGTCAGGTAATCAATCGCCCGCACGATGCCTTGGGCACCCGATCCCGGCCCTTGCAGGTCGCGGCTCTTGTAGACCCCGGTGGCGATCATTACCGCGTTGTGTTTGTTACGAATTTCCTCGAACGTGATATCCGTGCCAACGTCACAGTTCAGCACGAATTCGACGCCCCCCTGCTCCAGCTGCTCGACCCGGCGCATAACCACGTCCTTCTCCAGCTTGAAGCCCGGAATGCCATAGGTCATCAGCCCGCCACCCCGGTCATAACGGTCATAGACCGTCACCTGAACACCCGCCCGCCGCAGCACGTCAGCGGCGGCAAGACCTCCGGGGCCGGCACCGATTATCCCAACGGATTCAATGCGTTCCGCCGCAGGCTTGATCGGCTCGACCCAGCCTTCTTCCCAGGCGGTATCAGTGATGTATTTCTCCACCGCGCCGATGGTGACTGTGCCATGCCCCGATTGCTCGATCACGCAATTGCCCTCGCACAGCCGGTCCTGCGGGCAGATGCGCCCGCAAATCTCGGGGAAGGTATTGGTCAACTGACTGATTTCATAGGCTTCCTTTAGCCGCCCTTCGGCGGTGAGGCGCAACCAGTCAGGAATATTGTTGTGCAGCGGGCAATGCGTCTGGCAATAGGGCACGCCACACTGACTGCACCGCCCGGCCTGTTCCTTGGCCTTGGCATCGGCATACTCCGCATAGATCTCATGGAAATCCTGCCTGCGTGCCTCTGCCGTCCGTTTCTCAGGCATGTCCCGCCCGACCGTCACGAATTTCAGCATGGGTTGCTTAGCCACTACGTGCCCTCCCGAAATCTTTGCACCGCACGTCTTTACTCCAACGGCCTTTGGATTAAAAGTCAGAAGGTTTGACCTATATGCAGAAATTTTTCGTATCGGCTGCGGTAGAATTAGAAATCTCATGAATATTACGTCCGATTCGGACCCACATTGCCGATTGCACCGAAAACACAAAGGTTTATAGCTGAAAATGTCGTAAACAGGACTCCAGTAATGACGTTGTTTCACATCTTACTCGTCGCCGTCATTCAGGGAATCACCGAGTTTCTGCCGATCTCCTCCTCCGGACATCTCATCCTCCTGCCGAAACTCACCGGTATGGCCGATCAGGGTCTGGTCATCGATGTGGCCGTGCATGTCGGCACGCTCTTCGCCGTGACCCTGTATTTCTGGTCCGACGTGCGCGGTGCCGTGATCGGCCTGCCAGACGCGATCGCCGGACGAGCCGACACGCCCGGCGCACGGCTGGCGCAGCTCTTGCTCATCGCCTCGATCCCGGTAATCGCCTTTGGTGCCCTGCTCAAGCTCTCCGGTTATGATGAAAGCCTGCGCTCGATCGAGGTGATCGGCTGGGCCACGATCATCTTCGGGCTGGTGCTCTACTGGGCAGACAAGATCGGTCGACGCAAGAAAACCACCGAGGACTGGAATATCACCGATGCGATGGTGATCGGAGTCTGGCAGGCCATCGCCCTCATCCCGGGCACGTCGCGCTCTGGCATCACCATCACCGGGGCGCGTTTCCTCGGCTATCGGCGACAGGAAGCAGCGCGCATCTCGATGCTGATGTCTATTCCGACCATTGTTGCAAGCGCCGTTCTGCTCGGGACCGAAGCTGCAATAGAGGCCGATCCGTCTGTCCTGATCAGCGCCGCGACCGCCGCCGCCTTCGCCTTTGTCGCGGCGCTCGCGGCGCTCGGCCTGATGATGCGGCTCTTGCAGAGTGTCAGCTTCACACCCTACGTGATCTATCGGCTCGTGCTTGGCGTTTTCCTGCTGGGAATAGCCTATAGCTGACGGTCAGAGACTGCGCAGGTTCCGGGCCGATTCCTTGATCGCCTCATATTGCCCCGCTGGCCGGAAGCGCCAGAGATAATCAGGCAGCACGGCCTCAATCGCCACAGGCGTGATACCCAGATCGGCAAAGCCCCTGGCACCCTCGCTCACCACGTTATCCGCTTTCAGGCTGCGCACCTGGTCGCGGGTGATCTGAGGCGGAATCAGACCGAATGTCACCGTCTGCACGAGTTCCATCGCCCAGGCCATAACTGCGGCAATGCCAAACGGAATATTCACGATCATCCGCCGCCGGCGGACGATCCTCAGCATCACGCGCATTAGATCGCGAAACGTCGCCACCTCCGGCCCGCCAAGCTCGTAGATGCCAGGCGCGGCGCGGTCCTCGGCCCCCAGGGCTGCAGCATGCGCCACGTCATCGGCATAGACCGGCTGAAACTTCGTGTCGCCGCCCACCACAGGCAGGACAGGCCCGAATCGCGTCATGGCGGCGAAGCGGTTGAAAAACTGGTCTTCGGGGCCAAACACGACGGACGGGCGCAGGATCATGGCCTGCGGGAAATGCGCGAGAATCCCGGCCTCTCCGGCGGCCTTGCTCTGGGCATATTCGCTGTCGGACTGCGGATCGGCACCGATGGCCGACAGATGCACGAGATGGCTCACACCTTCTTCGGCGGCGAGCCGCGCGATGCGCGTTGCCCCCTCGGCCTGAACGGCCTGAAAATTGTTACGCCCCTTGCGGTCGAACGTGCCCACGCAATTCACCACCGCATCCGCCCCGTGCATCACCGCGCGCACGCTGTCATCGTCGCGGATGTTGCAGAAAACCGGCTCGACCTGGCCGACATTGCCATAGGGCTTGACATGCATCGCTTCATTCGGGCGCCTCACCGCGACCCGCACCCGCCATCCCGCCTGCGCCATGCGGCGCGCGATGTAACGGCCGACGAAACCTGATCCGCCATATATGGTGACGAGCTTGGACATGAGAAGCCTCCAGAATGCGCGCGTTCAAACCCTTTCCTATCTCCCAACACCGCGTTGAACAAGATGATAAGGCGATTGCGACGGATCGCGCAAAAACGCCGTTGACATGGGATCGGTCGGCGTCTAAACGCCTGCCTCACGACACCTGCCCAGGTGGCGGAATGGTAGACGCGCTGGCTTCAGGTGCCAGTGGCCGCAAGGCCGTGGAGGTTCGAGTCCTCTCCTGGGCACCACTCGTCAACGGTATTGCCAAGTTGTTGACTGGGTTTGCTAAAGGTATGTGGACCCAATGAATATTCCAATTGATTTGCCACGTCTGAAGGGGTTTCGTTATCCTCGTGAGATTATTGGTTACGCTGTTTGGGCGTACCATCGGTTAGCTCTGAGCACGGCTGATGTTGAAGACCGGTTGGCCGCGCGGGGCGTGATTGTCAGCCGAGAAGCGATCCGGCTTTGGGTCAATCGCTTTGGTCAAAACTTTGCAAATTGCATTCGCCGGGATCGACCACGGCCGAACGATAAGTGGCACATGGATGAAGTCGTGATCACGATCCGTGGCAAGAAACACTGGCTGTGGCGTGCGATCGACGCGGATGGAGACGTCCTCGAAATTCTCGTGCAAACACGCCGCAATGCCAAAGCAGCAAAGCGCTTTTTCCAAAGATTGGTTTCACAGTTTGGCGAGCCGAGGGTGGTCATTACTGACAAATTGCGCAGCTATATCAAGCCGGTCAAAGCACTGGCCCCGAACGCTGACCATCGCGCGTACAAGGGCTTGAATAACGCGATCGAAGTGTCGCACCGGCCGACACGTAAACGAGAGAAGATCTTCGGCAAATTCAAATCCCACCGGTAGGCACAGAGGTTTTTGGCCGCACATGACCAGATCAACTTGCTCTTCCGTCCCCGCCGATATCAAATGAACGCAACTTCATACCGCCACGCCCGCTCCGATGCTTTCAGCCTCTGGGCAGATTACACCGCGGAAATGGTGGCATGATCCTGCCTTTGCCAAGCTTCGCAAGCTGATGCCAACAACTTGGCAATACCCGAAGTATTCCTGTCGGGGTAGTGCGAGTCCTGGGGGGGGGGGGCTATGACAGAAACCAAGACACAAACGCTGGATCCGCAAACCTTTGGCTCGACCATGGGTAATGCCGTTTGGCTGATGACGATGGACAAGCGCTATCGCGATCGCCCCATCCGCGAGATCGAGGCGCTGGTCGCCACGCCCATCCTGTTGCGGAGTTTCAAGCTTTATTCCAAGGACAAACAGCCTGTCGCGTTTCTGACTTGGGCCAGCGTCTCGGACGTGGTCAAGGCCAAGGTCGAGGCCGGTGAGCCGCTGGCGCTGGAGGACTGGCGGTCGGGGGAGAATTTGGTGGTGGTGGATGTGGTGTCGCCGTTTGCAGAGGCGGAGGGGGTGCGGGACCGTTTCCTAGATGGGGCGAATGCTGCGCGAGAAGAAACCACACAAGCTCGCGAACCATGACTGCGGTGAAGATGAAAAACCTCTTGCCAGATTTGCTGTTAGTTTTGGTTTCAGGCTTTTTCAGTGCGATCCATCTATTTCGTCTTTTCCGGGGTGAATACCCAGACACGTTCGAACGCGTAATTGTAGGATTGATCGTTTTATATACTGCCTACGTGATTTGGAAATTCTTCAAGAAAATAGGGTAATAGTGATGTCGCCAGAAGACTTAATGACGCATATCCTCGACAATAAAACGGTTATTGGTAATCCAAACCTTCTGGATGAATTAAACCTCGTCGACAACCGCGCTTTCGACCCTGTTTTGTGGTTTGAAAATAGTTACCAACCCGGACATGGTGGGGAATATCGGGGGCCAACCACCGTTGAGGATCTGAAAGCATTCGCAGAATACCTGGAAGCGCAAGTTCCGGGCATGGAAAAAATTGCGACTTTCGATATTTTTTCCGGCGGAGACCCGTTGGAGAACCCTGCGCTTGCAGCCACTTTGTTGGCGATTGCTCACGATCTTATCAAAAAAGAAGTTGGACCTGCTTCAGTCATTCTGCCCATTCTAGGTGTAGTTGGCACGGGGCGTTTGGAAGAACTAAAGGCGCAGATATCGTCGATAAAATCGATGCTCGATTTCTTGCGAGAAGGAGGCATCGAGTGCTTCCCCGCCGGCACTCCCATCGCCCTCGAAAACGGAACCGAGAAACCGATTGAGGACGTCCAGATCGGTGATGCCGTCCTTGCGCACACGCCCGATGGCTCCTCCGTCCCCGGCGAGGTGACCAAGCTTTTCCGTAACACGACGGAAGAGTTCATCCGGTATTGCCAAGTTGTTGGCATCAGCTTGCGAAGCTTGGCAAAGGCAGGATCATGCCACCATTTCCGCGGTGTAATCTGCCCAGAGGCTGAAAGCATCGGAGCGGGCGTGGCGGTTTGAAGTTGCGTTCAGTTGATATCGGCGGGGACGGAAGAGCAAGTTGATCTGGTCATGTGCGGCCAAAAACCTCTGTGCCTGCCGGTGGGATTTGAATTTGCCGAAGATCTTCTCTCGTTTACGTGTCGGCCGGTGCGACACTTCGATCGCGTTATTCAAGCCCTTGTGCGCGCGATGGTCAGCGTTCGGGGCCAGTGCTTTGACCGGCTTGATATAGCTGCGCAATTTGTCAGTAATGACCACCCTCGGCTCGCCAAACTGTGAAACCAATCTTTGGAAAAAGCGCTTTGCTGCTTTGGCATTGCGGCGTGTTTGCACGAGAATTTCGAGGACGTCTCCATCCGCGTCGATCGCACGCCACAGCCAGTGTTTCTTGCCACGGATCGTGATCACGACTTCATCCATGTGCCACTTATCGTTCGGCCGTGGTCGATCCCGGCGAATGCAATTTGCAAAGTGTTGACCAAAGCGATTGACCCAAAGCCGGATCGCTTCTCGGCTGACAATCACGCCCCGCGCGGCCAACAGGTCTTCAACATCAGCCGTGCTCAGTGCGAAACGGTGGTACGCCCAAACCGCGTAGGCGATGATCTCTCGGGGATAGCAGAAGCCCTTCAGGCGCGGCATTTGGGTCGGACTGTTCATGATGCTGACATAGATTGATCAGATCCGGTCATCAATTTGGCAATACCTACGTCACCATTCTGGCACAATGCGATGCCGTTGAGTGGGGGTATCCACACCATCACGGTCCGATTACTGTTCTTGACATAAACATATTTCTAATATATCAGACATCGAGAAATGGTATATCGGAGGCTGACCATGGAACTTCAAGACACCAACATGACCGAACGCCAGCGCCAGTACCGGGCCAACTACCGGCAGCGAGTGGCGGGTTGGTACAATGGTTTCCTGCATATCGTGATCATCTACACGATCGGGCTGACCGCGCTTTATATCTATACCGCAAACCTCAACCAGGTGACGCCGCTGGAATGGCTGACGGTGCCGCTGGTCTTCCTGTTCTGCAACTTCTTCGAGTGGTGGCTGCACCGCTACGTAATGCACCGGCCTTCGAAGAACCCTGTCGCCCGCGCAGTCTACAACCGGCACACACTGCAGCATCACCAGTTTTTCACCGAGGTGGAGATGCGCTTCGCGGATCAGAAAGATTACCGCGTGACGTTTTTCCCGCCTTATGCGCTGGCGGCTTTCACTCTGATGTCGATCCCAGGTGCGATCGTGATGGGTTGGCTGTTTACGCCCAATGTGGGCTGGCTGTTCATCGCCACCACGACCTCAATCTACATGATCTACGAGTTCATGCATTTCTGTTGCCACGTCGAGGATAACTGGTTCGTGCGCAACATGCCCTTCATCAACACCAATCGCCGTCACCACACAGCGCATCACGACCAGTCGCTGATGATGGAGCGCAACATGAATCTCACGTTCCCGATCATGGACTGGCTGTTCGGAACGTCGGACTTGAATCGCGGCCTGATCGGACACCTGTTCAACGGCTATGACACCAAGCACCTCCGCAAGGATATGCGCAAGGTGTCCCGCACACCGGTCCGCGGCCCGGACGAGACGACGAACGCCACTCCCGCCGAGTAAGTGACTTCTGCCCGGCCCCGCATGACAGGGCCGGGCACTACCAAGACATCCCGGAAAAGACGGAGCCACCTCATGGCCAATATCGAGCCGAATATCACCGCTGCCTTCATCTTTGCGCTGTTCGCCTGTGTGGCCAGCCTGGCCGCCATCGTGTTGACCGGCGTCTTCCCGCTGTCGACGCGGCCCGAACTGAAGCGGCCGTTGGGCTTTGCCCTGGTGGTGGCGAACTGCGTCCTTCTGGGCGCGGTGCTGTACATGAGCTTTGGCTTCGGCCTGGCCGAGCTGCGTTGGACCAGCGTGGTCATCATCACTGGGTTCGCCCTGCTGTTCATGCCGGGCCTGTTCAACGTGTGGCCGAGCCGCTGGCGCGACGGGACCGTGGGCCTGACGGTGGTCATGGCCGGCCTGGGCGTCTCGGTATGGGCGCTGGCAGGTATGGCCTGAGCCAAGATCGCGGGTCCGATTGACCCGGCAAACACTATCAGAAGGAGGAGGCTGAGATGCCCGTCATTATCAAAATCGCGCTGTCCACGCTGGTGGCGCTCGCGGCCATCGGGGGATGGTTTTACATGGGACACCTGGGACAGACCGGACCGCAATGGGCCATTGCCTTTCTTGGACCGTTCAGCGTCGGGTCGCTGTGGATCTTCCCCGAAGTGATGCGGTCCAAGGCCGATGCGCGGAGGACATCATGAAGACGTATCTTGGAGACAGGACGATCGACGGCGTTATCGTGACCGTCGACGGAAAGGACCTGCCGGACTATGCGGAGGTCTGCAAGTTCACCAACGCGGGCTTCGAATGGAGCTTCGAGGGGGTGGCGGCGACGCAGCTGGCCTTTGCGCTGATCTATGACGTGACCGGCGATGCGGGCCTTGCCAAGCGCCTGGCCGAGCCGTTCATGCGCGAGGTCACCGCGAATTTCGGCAACGACTGGGAAATGACCGAGGCGGATGTACGCGCTGCCGTGGCCCAGGTTCAGCCGGAGCAGGCATGATGGCCCCACTGGACGACTCGAAGACGGTGCACGCGGCGGATGACCCCGGGATACCGAAGACCTTCCGGGCCGCCGTGCTGCGCTCTCCGGGCGAGGCGATGACGATCGAGGATGTCGAACCCGGCGCGCTTAGGACGCGCGATGTGATGGTCAAGATCCGCGCCGCGGGGCTTTGTCATACGGACTTGGAAGTGATCGACGGCTCGCTGCGGCTGGGAATGCCCGCCGTGCTGGGCCACGAGGCAGCCGGTGTGGTCACGGCCTGCGGCCCCGAAGCGAAGGGCGTCGCGGTGGGAGATCATGTTATCCTGTCGTGGAACCCCAAGTGCGGTGACTGTTTCTACTGCGACCAGAGCCTGCCGATCCTTTGCGAGACCTTCCTGGCCAACGGCCCTGCGGGGTTCGCCTTTGACGGGCAACCGAGGGCGCGGCTGGCTGGTGGACAGGACCTGCACCAGCTGATGTATCTCGGGACTTTTGGGGAATATTGCGTGGTCGAGGACCAGCAGGCGATTCCGATACCCAAGGAAATGCCATTCGACCGGGCCGCGTTGATCGGGTGCGGGGTGATGACCGGCGTCGGTGCTGCGCTGAATGTGGCGGATATCCGCCCTGGAAGCACCGCGATGGTGATAGGCTGTGGCGCGGTGGGCCTTGCGGCTGTGCAGGGCGCGGTGATTGGCGGGGCGCAGAACGTCATTGCCGTCGACTTGAACGAGGCGAGGCTGGATGCGGCCTGCGGGATGGGGGCGACGCACCGGATCAACCCGAAGACGGATAGCGTGGAAGAACTCGTCCGGTCCCTGACAGACGGCCGGGGCGCGGACGTCGTGTTGGAAAGCGCCGGAAACGAGCCGGCCTTTCGCCTGAGCGTCGAAGCGGTGCGCCCGGGCGGCGAGGTGATCTGGCTGGGCAAGGTGGATGTCGAGAAGGATGTCGGTTTCCGCTGGGGCTCGCTTATGCAGGAGAAGCGTATCCGCCGGTCGAGCTATGGTGACACGCGGCCCCGGAGGGATTTCCCGATGCTATGCCGGAAATACCTGGAAGGTAAACTGGACCTCGACGGGCTGATCACCGACCGGATCACCCTTGACGAGATCAATGCCGGTTTCGAGAAGCTGCGCCGGGGCCAGAGCATCCGCAGCGTGATCGAATTCGGACCATGAGCGGCATTCGAAAGGTGTGGGTCGAGACGCCGCAGGGTCCGATCGAGGCGGCTGTCGCGGGACGCGTTGTCGCCGACCGGCCCACACTGGTACTGGTGCACGGGATACAGGGCACGCAGGCAGTGTGGGATGCCGTGATCCCGGTGCTTGCACAGGACTGGCACGTGATTGCGCCGAACCTGCGGGGCCGGGGCGGGTCTTTCGTGGTAAACAATGCCGAGCACTATCGCATGACGGATTTCGCAGACGACTTGGCCGAAGTGATGGACGGTATCGCGGGCAACGTTGTGCTCGTTGGCTGGAGCATGGGCGGGCTCGTCGCGCTGGAACATTTGCAGAGGCGCGGGTCGGACCGGATGGCAGGGCTTGCGCTGCTCAGCACCAGCGCCTGCTTGCACGCCGAGGGGCTTGAACCGGCGGTCTGGTTCCACGGGAACACGCCCGATACACTCGTCGAGGAGGCGCGGGTCCGGGCGCGCCGATTGAAGCTGACGGACACGGCGGCGGATATCGCGGTGGCCGGGGCGTGGTTGAGCGCAGCGCAGGTCGATTATCGCCCGGCTCTGGACAGCATCGACGTGCCGGTGCTGGTTTTGCACGGCACCGCCGACCCCGAGTGCCCGCCGGATCATGGCAACGCGCTTGCGGCTGGTCTGGCCACTTCGAGGCTGGAGTTATGGCAGGGGTGCGGGCATGTGCCGATGGCAGAGCAGCCCGGAGCCCTTGCCGAGACGCTGGCCGCTTTCGCCTCGGGATGCTGCGCCGCCGTGGCGTCGTGACCCGCCGGGAACGCGCCCAAGTCTTGCAGCACGGGCCGAAGCACCGTAGATTTTGACATGGCAACAAAGTATCCACCTCGGACGGTCGCAGTTAAGGTCACAGACAGGCAAATTATGAACAATGACTCAGAGAACGTGTTAGATAATGCTTCTGCGCGCGCCCGAAGGATCGACAATGTGACGCTGACCGACCGGGCCTACGAGATGATCGAGATGCGGATTGTGGTGCTGGATCTGGAGCCGGGGCAGGTGCTGTCTGAATCGCAACTTGTCGAGGAACTGGGCATAGGCCGCACCCCTGTGCGCGAGGCGTTGCAGCGGCTGGCGGCCGAGGGTCTGGTTGTGGTGATGCCACGACGCGGGGTCATGGTGTCCGAGATCAACATAGCCAAGCAATTGCTGCTGCTGGAACTGCGGCGCGAAGTGGAACGGTTATGTGCCTGCAAGGCAGCGCAGCGAGCCACCGAGGCAGAGCGAGAGCATTTCACGGAACTGGCCGCCAAGCTGGCCGCCTCGGCGGACGCAATAGATTACGACGCGTTCATGCAACTTGACCTTGAGTTCAACCGGGCTGTCCTGGCCGCTTGCCGCAACGAGTTTATTGAACGGTCGATGCGTCGTATGCAGGGACTGTCGCGACGGTTCTGGTTCCAGAATTACCGCGTGGCGCTCGACCTGGAACGCTGTGCAAACCTTCACGCCGATGTTGCGCGCAAGATCGCCGAGGGTGACCGGGCGGCAGCGGGCGAGGCATCGGATAAGCTGATGGACTATATCTACGAGTTCACCCGCGCGACCCTTTGAAGCGCTGCGCGCCGAGCAGCCGGCGGTATTTTCCCACAAAGAGGTCGCGGCCTTTTGTAAGGCGTGTCAGCGTGTCGCCGGGGCCGCGCATGGTACCGGCCAAAGCCAATAGGCCCGGCAGGGGCAGGTGGGTGGCGCCGAGGCGTGGGCCGACAGGCACGAGCATGGGGGCATCGCGCCAGGGCCGATAGGGCGTCTGGGTGTCGATCGGCTTGCCCTTGGCGGCCGCGCGGAGGGTTTTCGTCAGGTAAGGGGTTTGGCGGAGCGTGCCGACGATGGTCATTGCGTCGCCGGTGGCGGCCATGTCGCCGCCCGCGAGCAGCCCCGGCAGAGCGCCCGGTGCGGGTCGCAACCATGCGTCTGTCACCACGCGCCCCGCGCCGTCGAGGCGCACTGAGGGCAGCGCGGAGAGAAGGTCGGTGCAGGGAATCGCGCCGAGCGCGGGGAGCACGAGGTCTGCCGCGACGTCTTGCCCATCCGAAAGACCCAGAGGGCCGTCCTGCGCATCCATGCCGGCAGCAATGCCGGGCGCGGTGCGATGCGTGATGACTTTGACCCCCAGCCTGTGCAGCCGGTTCATGAGTGCGCGGCCCAGCCGCTCCGGCTGGTCAGGCATCGGATTCGGGCCGGCGGCGATCAGGGTGATCTGCACGTCGGGCCGGGCCGTCGCGATTTCGCCCGCGAGTTCGGTGCCGACCGGACCCGCACCGACAATGGCGATATGTCGGGCCTGCGCGATGCGGTCCGAGAGTGTTCTGTGCGCGTCGAGGAAAACTTCAATGTCTTCCGCTGAGGATTTGAAGGGCAGGTTATAGGAGGAGCCAGTGGCAACAAGGGTGAAGTCGCTCGCTATCTCCGTGCCATCCTCAAGGGTTACGCCTTTGGAATGAAGGGCGTCGACACGGCCCCGAACAAACCGGCCTTCGCGCAGCAGGCCGTCATAGGGGATCGTCGCGGCCGTCAGCAGGTCGGGTTCGACCAATGCGCGGATCATGGCGGGAGCGTGGAGGAAGGCCGGTTTCGGCTCGACCAGGGTGACGTCCATCACCCGGTCGAGCCGGCGGGCCACGTCGCAGCCGACATACCCGCCGCCGACGACAAGGAGCTTTTGTCTAGAAGCCAAGGACTTTCTCCGGCAGCCAGAGAACCATCTGCGGGAAGGCCATCACCAGCGCCAGCGTGAAGAGTTGAAGGATGATGAAGGGCACGACCCCCTTGAACATGTCGGGCATGGTGATCTCCGGCGGTGCGATGCCGCGCAGGTAGAAGATGGCCGGGGCCATCGGCGGCGATAGGTAGCTGGTTTGTATCACGATCAGGAAGAGGATGCAGAACCAAACCGGGTCGAAGCCGAGCTGCGTGACGATCGGAATGAAGACCGGCAGGAAGATCAGAAGGATCGAGATCCATTCCAGTGCGAAGCCAGCGATGAAGACGATGATCAGGAACACCGCCAGCGTGGCCCAGGGGCTGAGATCGGAGGCGGCGATCAGTTCGGTCGTGACACGGGTGCCGCCCGCACCGACGAAGACGCCCGAAAACATCGAGCCTGCCAGCAGGATCATGAGGATCATCGACGTGACCTTGACCGTGTTCAGCAAGGCAAGGCGCAGTGTCGTCCAGGTAAGCGTGCGGTAGACCGCCGCCAGGATCACGGCCCCGAAGGCGCCCATCGCCGCCGCCTCTGTCGGAGAGGCGAGACCCATCATGATCGAACCCAGCACCGCGAAGATCATCAGCGCCGCCGGCAGGAAGGCCGTCACCGTGATCCAGAGCCGCTCGCCCAGCGTTGGCAGATACTCGTCATCCGAGACGAGCGAGCCGTCCTGCGGGCGCAGGTAGCAGCGGCCTATGATGTAGATGACGTAAAGCGTTGCCATGGTCAGGCCGGGGATGATCATGCCGATGAAGAGATCGCCGACCGATACGTCCGCGATCGGCCCCATGATGATGACCACAACCGAGGGCGGGATTATGGTGCCCAGCGAGCCGCCGGCGCAGATCGTGCCCGAGATGAGTCCCTTGTTGTAGTTGTGTTTCATCATGACCGGGATAGCCAGAAGCCCCACCACGGTTTCTGTCGCGCCGATCACGCCTGTGGAAGCGGCGAAGATGACGCACATGAAGATCGTACCGACCCCCAGCCCGCCAGGCAGGCGGCGGGTCCAGATATGGACCGCGTCGAAGAGGCGTTCCGCGATGCCGGATTTTTCCAGCATGGTGCCCATGAAGACGAAGAGCGGCACGGCGGCGAGCACGAAGTTGCCCGCGACCTCGTCGATCTTGTCGATGAACTGGTAGATGACGGTGTCGCCGAAGGTGATGTAGCCGAAGATCGTGGCGACGCCCATCAGCGAGAAGGCGATCGGAAAGCCGGTCAGAAGGATCAGCAGCAAGACCGGGAACATCCAGAGTGCGAGATATTCCATGGCTCAGACCTCCTTCGCGTCGGGGGCAAACAGGACCTGGAGGCAGCCGAGCGCTTCGGCGATGGCCTGGAGCACCATCGCCACGAAGGCCGTGAAGAATACGAGGTGATAGGGCCAGACGACAGGGTTCCAGGCGCTTTCACCGGAGCGTTCGCCCCATTCATAGGCCTCGATCATGTAGTGATAGAGCGCGAAGGTCAGCCAGATGCCGATCGGCAGGAACAGAAGCAGGTATCCCGCGAGATCCAGAATGGCCTTGAGACGCGGCGAGAAGCGGCAGGCGAGGACGTCGATGCGCACATGCTGGCCGTCGCGCAGGGCGTAGGCGGAGCCCAGCAGGAAGGAGGCGCCCATTGCCATGTAGCCGATTTCGTAGGCCCAGATGGTCGGCTGGTTGAAGACGTAGCGAGAGATGACCTCGTAGACCGAGGCGAGGATCAGAGGGACGAGGATCAGGGCCGAGAAATAGCCCAGGACACCACTGATCGCTCCGATGAAGCGGCGAATGGATGTAATCATGTCAGAGTTTCCTATGAACGGCGAAGCAGCCCCGGCCCCTCAGCGGGTCGGGGCTGCGCCTGTCCGGTTGGGCGTTCAGTTGGACGAGCTGTCCTGCGGCGGCAGGGCCATCTTGCGATAGCTGTCGGCCTCCGACCATGCGGACTCGAACTCACGCTGGGAGGCGAGCACGCGCTCGAACCATTCGTTGCCCTCGGCCTGGCGGTCGGCCCATTCCATGCCGAGGCGCTTGGCGGCGTCCTTTACCTCGTCCTCCAGGACGATGATCTCGTTGCCGTTCTCGCGGTAGAATTCCAACGCCTTGGCGTCCTCGTTTCCGAGGCGCATCCAGCTTTCGAACGTCACCAGCATGGCGGCGAGCTTAACCATTTCCTTGTCATGGCCCGACAGGGCCTCGAAGGCGGCGTCGTTAATGATCAGCTCATACGGCCCGACGGGCTGGTGCACGCCAGGGATAACCACGTATTTGGCGATCTGGTAAAAGCCGGGCGAAACGTTTTCATAGAGCGAGCCCCATTCGGTCGCGTCGATGGTGCCGCGTTCGAGTGAGGTGTAGACCTCGCCACCGGCCATGGTGACGGGCGAGGCACCCAGCTCGTTGGAAATCTCCAGCCACGCCCCGGCGGTGCGCATCTTGAGACCTTGCAGGTCCTCGAGCGTCGAGACGGGTTTCTTGGAATGCAGGAAAACCTCGGCGGGGCGCATAAAGAGCGGCATGGAGACGATGCCGAAGCGATCCCGGCGGAATTCGGTCCAGAGTTCCTGGCCGCCGCCCTGATAGAGCCAGTGCAGCATGCGCTCGCTGTCCATCGAGCCGGCGAAACCGCCGAAGAGCACGGTGGTCTTGTCCCTACCCCAGTCGTACCCCATCCATGTGTGGCCGACCTCGGCCACGCCCCGTTTCACAGTGGTGGAGACGTCGAGCGCCTTGCCCAGCGTACCGGCGGGAAACACCTCGATCTCGACACGGCCTTCGGTCATTTGCGACACGCGCTCAGCGAAGGCTTCGGCGCCCAGTTCCATCAGCGGACCGCCGGTGACGGTAGTGGCCATTTTCCATTCGTGTTCGGCGGCGAGCGCCGCGCTGCTCAACAGAGCGCCGGTCATGCTGGCGGCCAGCGCAACGGTCGCGATGCCTTTCTTCCACGGTGACATAAGATTTCCTCCCTATTCGGTTTCTTGCAGGCTCTTCCCTTCCAAACCGTCATTCTTCTTAGGTATCGTCGACGGAGACGGACGTTTGTCGGCGCCGGAGAGCTGCATCGGAGACTCGTAAACGACTTTTGATCGACGGTCAATATGCAAGTAATACGTAACTAATATGTCATACTGAAGTGGTCGAAAAGCTTTATGAAATTGGCCTCGGAGAAGCAGAGTGATCCGGCCCTTGTTTCACGGGACACCTAAGCGATTTCGGTTTTGGCCTTTCTGAACTCGCGCGGGCTTTGTCAGGTTGTTTTACCGCGACGTGACCAAGACCGGCACCATCATTATGCGGTCATTTCAGCCGCATAATCGTTCCACAGGCTGAACGCATCAGCCCGAGATTGGCGATAGGATACTGCGGAGAGGCAATGGCGCTTCGGACGGAACAAGGTTGCGGTCTGATCGTGAACGGAAAGAAATCTCTCCACTTGGCGCGAAGATTTGAAGCGGCCCATGATCTTTTCTCGTCGCCTTGTGTGTCGATGCGAAGCCTCTGACCGGTTGTTCAACCCCTTGTGCGAGCGGTGCTCGACGCTTGGGCAAAGCCCCCGGACGGCGACGCCACAGCTGCGGAGCTTGTCGGTCACAATGACCCGCGGTACGCCCCATCGCCGCACCAGTTTTCGAAGAAATCGCTTGGCAGCATGGGCATTCCTACGACTTTGGACCAGGATCTCCAGCACGTCGCCATTCGTATCGTCCGCCCGCCAAAGCCAGTGCTTCTGGCCTCGGATCGAGATCACGACCTCGTCGAGGTGCCATTTGTCGGTCGGGGCCGGGCGGTCGCGACGGATACTCGCGGCGACCTGCGCACCGAACCGTTGGCACCAAACACGGATGCTTTCGTAGGAGACGATCACACCTCGCTCGGCCAGCAGATCTTTCGACATCGCGCAGGCTCAGTGCAAAGCGGTGATACGCCCAGACGGCGTAAGAGATGACGGAACGGGGGAAGCGGAAGCCCTTCAGGCGAGGCTGTGAAACTTTGCTGATCATGACAGAGGGCTATGCATGCAGCTGGGTCGGGTCAACAACCTGACAAAGCCGGCAGGGGGCCTGAAGGCGGCGCTATGTCGTGCATTGCGTGGGGAGTTCGAACAGGTCGACGAACCTGTGACACAGGCCCGCAACTCCAGTGATCTCAACGCCAACCGTTTCGGGGGCCATGTTACCATAAAACACCGCAGCTAATGGCGGGGCGGCGGGAGCCGTGAAGTGCAGGTCGGAGGCGTTAGTTTCCCCGCGTGTCACAGGCATGGCACCGTCTTCAAGGCGGGCCGTAAAGCGCGCCTTGCCGATGGTAAACTGAACAACAACCTTCATCCCTTGCGCGGCGTCGGTTTTGAGCATCGTTCTCAGCGATAGCATAAAAGACACCGGCGACAGGGGCAACGTCGGGTCATGCAATGGCGAGGCGGCGGCCCAACGTCCGAGCTCGCTTATGATCGGTTCAGCCGCATAGCCCCAGTCCGTCAGACCATAAAGTTGCGCGGGCGCGGGGTCCGGCGCAGTTGAACGCACGATCACGCCATTCGCCTCAAGCCCGGCGAGCCGTTCGGTCAATACTTTGGCGCTTAAGCCGGGAAGGCTGGTGCGAATATCACTGAAACGGCGCGGCCCGAACATCAGCTCGCGCACGATTAACATGGACCAGCGCTCGCCCAGCAGCTCCAACCCAAATGCCGCGCCGCAGGCATCTGCGTACCAGCGCCCATGGGGGGATTCTGCCGATGTGGTATCTTTTTGTAACTTCATGGTTGCCTTTAATAACCGATACCCATTAGCTTGTCCATATCGGCCATACGAATCGCGAGAAATCCCATGTCACAGCACATGCAATATCCAAGTTCGTAAATGGCGCTGCCGAGGGGCCATAGTCAAAGACGATAGGCCGCCCTGTCGTGATCAATGATTGGCGCATGCCAAGACGCTAAGAGGAGACAATTGATGACCTATGTTGCCGGGATCCTGACCCCCGTCCCGAATGAAAACAAAGAGGCCTATATCGCAAGCGTCCGCAAGGCTTGGCCATTGTTCAAGGACTATGGAGCCTTGCAGATGGTGGAGGCCTGGGGCGATTATATCCCCGAAGGCGAACACACCGATTTCAAAAGCGCCGTGGCGCTGAAGGATGGTGAAACCGTCTGTTTTTCCTGGATCATCTGGCCCGACAAGGAATCCCACGACAAATGCGGCGCAAGTATGGAGAGCGATCCGCGCTGGCAGGACATGGATATGCCTTTTGATGGCAAGCGGATGATGTGGGGCGGGTTTACCCCGATCGTTGAGGAAAAGGCTTAAACTATGAATGACGGTACTCGATCAGAACTTACTATCTGGACCTTTGATTGGGTGCCCGATGGCCCTCGCGGTTATGTGCGGGACTTGCGACTGCGGTGGGCTTGTGAAGAGGCGGGGTTGGACTATCAGGTTCGCTCCGTCCCCTTCGACGACCGCAACGCCGACCACCTGAAACAGCAACCGTTCGGGCAAGTGCCGTTTCTGACGGATGGCGACCTGCGCCTTTTCGAAAGCGGCGCATGCCTGTTGCATCTTGCTGAGAAGAGCGAGGTCTTGATGCCACAGGACGCAGTGACAAAAGCAGAAACGCTCTCGTGGGTCATTTCTGCGTTGAACTCGGTCGAGATGGTCAGCCTGCCGTGGTGGTTTGTCGGCCTATCGAACCCGCCAGAGAACCAGCTTGACGGCTGGCTCCGCTCGCGTCTTGACGTGCTGGAGGGTGTGTTTGCCGCGCGCGCCTGGCTGGTCGATGAGCGGTTCACCGCCGCCGATCTGATCATGGCGGACGTTCTGCGCCTGCCTTGGGTTCGTGGGCTTGGCAGCTATCCAGCAACAGATGCCTATGTGGCCCGGATCTGTGCCCGCCCCGCCTTTGAAAAGGCTCTTGCCGACCAAATGGCGCATTTCGCCGCGGCAGACGCAATGCGCGCCGCTGAAACGTAAAACTCTTTGAAAGACCTGTTATGAATACCCAAACCAGCACCAAATCCCTCAATACCCTTTTGCCCGCCGTTGCACTTTTCTCTGCAATGGCGCTGCCCGCTACCGCGGAGCACGCTTCGGGTCGGGTCATGTCCGGCGATCTTGGTGTCTACTATGAGGTTTACGGTGACCTTGCATCGGACGTGACACCATTTCTCGTCCTGCATGGCGGTATGGGGACAATCAGCAGCGACTTTGGCGATTTACTGCCCGTTCTGGCCGAACAACGCCCCGTAATCGGGATCGAACAGCAGGGCCACGGGCACACTGGGGGCCGCGATGCACAGGTCTCTTTGGAAGTCATGCGCGACGACACGCTGGCGGTACTTGATGCACTAGAGGTGGATCGTGTGCATGTGGTGGGCTTTTCCATGGGTGGCATGCTGGCGATGGAGTTGGGCGTGACAGCGCCGGAGCGGCTTGAAACCCTCTCTGCGATCTCGGTTAGCCAGAACCATGAGTGTATGCACCCGGCCATTGTGGAAATGAACCTCAACCCCGGCGCGGCCCCATCACCTGAGGCGTTGGAACTGATGCCGACAGAAGAGGACTTTGCCGGGATGAAGGACGAGTATGCAGACAATCCGGACGGCCCCGAGCAATTCGAGCGCACGATGCAACAGCTTCACACACTGATCGTCAGTGATTGGGGCTGGTCCGATGAAGAACTAGCGGCGATCGGGGTGCCCACGCTGTTGTTGCTGGGGGACAACGATTTCACGCCTGTTGACCATGCCGCGCAGATGGCCGGGAAGATCAGAGCGCAGTTGGCCGTACTGCCCGATACGACACATATGTCGATCATGTCACGCCCGGATTGGCTGGCACCCTTGATTGCAAACCGGATCGCGACCGCTGAAGAATGATAGCGCGAACCTGATGCTGGATGAAGAGATGGCAGAGATCATTGGTAGTCCCGATTGCGGCAACTCGCCCAGGAACAAATTTGCCCAGGACATCGCGATTGCTCTGGAAGTCGGCGCGGATAAGCCCGAACAATTTGACGCCAAAGCTGTTTGGACGCGTTCCTCAGAAGAGCACATCAGGGGGCGTGACGCCCTAATTGCGGCGATTAACGCGAAAAGAAATCCGGACAAAATCATTGTCGAACACGCAATCTCACACGGCAAGACCAGCGCTGTCAGCGGCGAGGTGATTTTGGCAACCGGCGAAAGTTATCGCTTTTGCCACGTGATTGCATTCACCACTGCCAAAGCCAACTGCGTGGCCGCTGTTGTAAGCTATGGGTGAGCCTCTCTCATAGGGGATTCAGCAGGGGTCCTGTTCCTCGAAATCATGATCAAGAAAAACCGACGCTTCTGGTTCTGCGTTTCGAACTGTTCTGATCTCCTCATGTCGCGTTGCCCGAGCAGTTGTACTGACTGAGGGAATTGCTTCTGATAGTCTCAGAATATGAGCAATGCATACAAACCTGCACATCAGAAGCTCTCGTTTGTCACAGCACACGACGGGGTCCGAATTGCAGTGGCAAGAATGGGTAAGGGCCCGACCATTCTTAAGGCTGGCAATTGGCTAAGCCATGCGACCCATGATGAAGAAAGCCCTATCTGGCGGCACTGGCTGCAAGAGCTTTCCCGGGACCACCAGTTCATCAGATATGATTTACGCGGTTGCGGGCTATCGGATCGTGACGTCGAAGACATTAGTTTTGATGCTTGGTTGTTCGATCTGAAAGCGGTGGCAGACGCCATTGACGGACCAGTTACGCTTCTGGGCCTGTCACAGGGGTGTGCACTGTCGATAGCATTCGCCTTGCGGCATCCCGAAAAGGTGGAACGGCTCATTCTGGTTGGATCATATGCTCAGGGCATGCTGGCTCGTAGCGACACTCCAAATGCACGACTTGAGGCGGATACCCTCGCAAACTTGGTCCAACTTGGATGGGGCAAAGAGGTCCCGGCCTTCAATCAGGTGTTTACCCACCTCTTTGTTCCATCTGGTACGCCGGAACAGCATAGTTGGTGGCGACGTCTTGAACGGGAGAGTGCATCGCCAGAAATCGCGCTCCGCACATTGGAGGTCCTGCATAAGATTGATGTCTTGGCAGATGCAGCGAAGCTCGATGTGCCTACCCTCATTTTTCATGCAAACGACGATGCGCGCATTCCCTTTGATGAAGGCCGCAAGCTGGCCGCCGTCATTGCTGGCGCTCAGTTTGTTGCGCTGGACACCTCAAACCATATCTTGCTCGAAAATGAACCCGCCTGGGAGGTGTTCCTCAAAACGCTCCGTGCGTTCTTGCCTGAGACAAAGACACTTCGTTCTGTCCGCGCCACTTACCATCTGACCAATGCCGAAGAAGATGTTGTTGCACTGGTGGCCAAAGGAATGGGGAACCACGAAATTGCCAATGTTCTAGGGAAATCCGAAAAAACGGTGCGTAATCAGATCACTGTGGCACTCGATAAAGTCGGTGTGCGCAGCAGATCAGAATTGATCGTCAAGCTTCTTTCTGACGGATAGGACGTTGGCCCCAAGGATTTGCGCATCAATGGCGCGCTACAGGGACATTCGCCTCATGCGGAATTTTTATCTGGGTGGTTGATTGCTTCCATCAATCACAGATGGGAACGGCACATGTACAGGGATATCGAATTTACGTCGGAGGGCGCGACTTTACAAGGCAGGCAGTACCGCTCAGCAGGGAGCGCAAGACCCACAATTGTCATGACACACGGCACCAGCGCCACGATTACGATGGCAATCGATTGTTACGCTGAAGCTATCTTTAAGGCTGGGTTTGATGTTCTCCTATATGATCACAGGAATTTCGGTCTAAGCGGTGGTGAACCAAGACAAGAGATAAACCCTTGGGTGCAGGCGCGCGGATATCGTGACGCCGTGGCGTTTGCGAGGGAGCACCTGCAGACGGACCGTGTTGCTCTTTGGGGGGATAGCTATACTGGTGGTCTTGTACTGGTTGCAGGCGCTCTCATTGAAAATGTTTCGGCCATCGTGGCTCAAATACCCGTTTGCGGCGCAACATGGCCTGAGGGTCCGACAGATGGCCCGGCCTTTGATACCCTTCGCGACCTGTTTTACAGCGCAGATTTGCGCGGTGAACCAGAGGATGTAGTTGGTCCTATGCCTGTTGTCTCGCTCGACCAGATTAACGCCCCTTCCTTGCTTGCGCCGCCACAAGCGTTTCGATGGTTTCTGGAGTATGGCGGTCGGCATGGCAGCGGTTGGGAGAACAAGGCGACGCGGGTTATCCCCAAGACGCCAGTTCCTTTTTCCCCGTTGGTGACGGCTCCTCACCTCAAAATGCCAGTCCTGATGATGAACGGGAAGAACGATGAAATGGTCCATTGCAACTCAGAGCTACAAGACGCGGTGTTCGATAGGATTGGGGGACCGAAAGAGAAAGTCATTATCGACGGCGGACACTTTGGTCTTTTGTGGGAGGATAGTCCGAACTTCTTGAAAGCCGTAAGCACGCAAATCGAATTTCTTAATCGGGTACTTTAGCGCATAATTCGAACAGCGGACCTTGGCGCAAGAGAACAGATCGCAACCGATATCAGCTCGGGGGCGATCCCTGCAACAACGCCCAGCTTCACCGAGAACGTCCACGGTCCTGAGAGCACAACGGGAGTGAGTAAGGGTTCTGGTTGCTTCCGACGGGAACAACATCGTGCTCATCGAATTGCACTCCTGTTGCGCTGTGCTCGATGCAAGCCCGGTTCACTGACATCCTCATTTAGCCGGATGGTGTTCCCAATCCTCGGGCTTTGGCAGCTCCTCAAACGTGTGTTCCGGCACCGGCGAAGGCAGCGTCCACTCCAAAGTATCGGCGTATTCGTTCCAGTAACTTGCGCGGGTCTCGCGCCTACCGGCCAGCAGCGTGTAGAAGATGATCCCGATGAACAGAAGGAACGACGCGAAGGAGAGGAGCGCACCCCAGCTTGATACCGCGTTCCAGAAACCGAATGCCTCGGGATAGTCGATGTATCGGCGCGGCATGCCCTGGCGACCTAGGAAGTGTTGCGGGAAGAATGTCAGGTTGGCGCCGACGAAGAACATCCAGAAATGCAGTTGGCCTGCCCTTTCCGGGTATTGCCGACCAGACATTTTTGCGAGCCAGTAGTAGATACCGGCAAAGAGAGCAAAGATTGCGCCGACGCTCATCACATAGTGGAAATGCGCGACTATGTAGTAGGTGTCGTGATAGATCCGATCCACGCCCGCCTGTGCTACAACAACGCCCGTAACGCCGCCGATCGTGAAAAGGAAGATGAAGCCGATCGCGAACAGCATGGGCGTCCTGAACTGGATCGATCCCTGCCACATTGTCGCGAGCCAGGAAAACACCTTGATACCGGTCGGCACGGCGATGGTCATTGAGGCGATCTGAAAGTAGCTCTGCTGCGTGATCGACATACCGACGGTGAACATGTGGTGCGCCCAGACGAGAAACCCCAGCGTGCCGATCGCGATTAATGCCCAGACCATCGGCAAGTAACCGAAGATCGGTTTTCTCGAGAATGTCGCGATGACATGGCTGACAATACCGAACCCCGGCAAGATTACGATGTAAACCTCGGGATGCCCGAAGAACCAGAAAAGGTGCTGATAAAGGTTCGGATCCCCGCCGCCAGAAGGATCGAAAAAGGTCGTTGCGAAGTTGCGATCAGTCAGCAGCATAGTGACCGCGCCTGCCAGCACCGGCACCGCCATGAGCAGCATCCAGGCGGTTATGAAGATCGACCAGGCGAAGAGCGGCACCTTGAACAGCGTCATACCCGGTGCGCGCATGTTCAGAAACGTTGTAATCATGTTGATCGCACCCAGGATCGAGCTGGCACCCGAGACGTGGATCGCGAAGATCGCCAGATCCATCGACATGCCGCCATCGCGCACCGAAAGCGGCGCATAAAACGTCCAGCCCACGCCGGCCCCGTGCGACCCATCCCCGCCCGGTGCAAAGAAAGACGCGGAGGCAAGGGCGGTCCCAGCAACGAAGAGCCAATAACTGAGATTGTTGAGCCTCGGAAACGCCATGTCGGGCGCACCGATCATCAGCGGCATGAAGTAGTTTCCGAACCCACCGAAAAGGGCCGGGATCACTACGAAGAACATCATCAGCACGCCATGATACGTGACGAGGATGTTCCACATGTGCCCGTTGGGCGTACATTCCGCGGCTGAGGGCCAGAAACGTAGGCCCTCCAGGCACATGTACTGTACCCCAGGCTCCATAAGCTCTAGCCGCATGAAGACCGAGAACAGCACCGCGACCAGACCGACGGCGGCGGAGGTGAACAGGTAGAGGAGGCCGATATCCTTGTGATTGGTCGACATGAACCAGCGCGTGAAAAAGCTGCGGCGGCCGTGGTCCTGGTTCAGCATCGCTTCGCTCATGGCAGCCTCTTTCGGTAGGTTTCAAAATTAGCCGTGAGCGGCAGTTCAACGCCAACTGCGACCCCGTCACATATTTGGTATTTGCATGGCCAAATATTCTCTGGCATATTTCGTATTGTCAATACCAATTAAAGGAACACGCATGCGCCTTGCCTCTTTCACCGATTATGGGTTGCGGGTTTTGATGCGTCTGGCCGGAACACCTGACGAGGCTGTTTCAACCGGTCAGATCGCTGACGAATTCGAGATTTCGCAGCATCATCTGGCCAAGGTCGTCCGGGATCTAGGTCGTGGCGGCTTCGTCAGCAGTCGACGCGGCCGAAGCGGCGGGTTGCAGCTCACCAGGCCGGCGCAAACCATCACGCTGGGTGAAGTCGTGCGCCACCTCGAACAGCGCTTCGCCATCGTAGAGTGTTTCCGGGAGGATGGCGGCTCGTGCGTGTTGCGGCCACGATGCCAATTGAAGCCCCGGCTGGCCGCCGCGCGCAATGCATTCATGTCCGAGCTTGATCGATCAACAGTCGCCGATTGCGCTTGGCATGGCGGCGGGTCTGACGGTCCAGAGATCGCGGCAGAATGAGGCGCGAAAAAATGGAAAAGACCGATGACAAAGATCGAACTTGTCGGGGCATCGTCAACTTATCGGATCTTGCCGAAAAGGAGCCCCACAGCCCTGGTCAAACGGCCTTCAACTCACATGTGATGTCGTCCCAAATGCTGTGAGCTGTCAATGTGCATTCAAAACTGACCCGGTTTGATCATTTGAAAATGACCCGCCCCTGAGGTGGCAAAGCCCGCAGACGAGCGGCCCCCACATAGCAGGCTCGTCTATGGGCTTTGCGTTGGCCGGTTCAGGTTTTCTGGCGTGATTTGCTTTGGGCGAAGCGGTAATACGTATTGCCCGTCTCGATGATGCTGCAGTGGTGCGTGACGCGATCAAGCAGGGCAGTCGTCATCTTGGCGTCATCGAATACAGACACCCACTCGCCGAACTCAAGGTTGGTCGTGATGATGACACTGGTGGTTTCATACAGTTTGCTGATCAGATGAAACAGCAGCGACCCGCCGGATTTTGGAAACGGAATATAGCCAAGCTCGTCGATGATCACGCAATCCAGCGCTGTCAGTTGCTTGATGATCTTTCCGGTGTTTCCCTCAGCCTGCTCCGCGATCAGGGCATTGATCAGATCGACGGCGTTATAGGAGACCGTTCAATTGTCTGGCGTGCAATTCTCATTGGGCCATGGGAGGCTTCGACTTTTGATGTAAAGTGGAGGGAACCGCTCTTCGCGTTCGAGGGCACGCGATTGGCTGAACTGGACGCGACCGCTTCACTGGCTTTGATGAATCAGGGTTTTGTCGGTTGGGGGGACATTACGGTGATCTCCGACGGCGAAGAATGCCTCAAGCGCTTGGCGGGCATGTTGCCGCAGCCAGCGACCCACATTCTAGATTGGTTTCACATTTCGATGAAACTTCAGCCGCTTGCCCAGATGGCGCTGACCGCGCCCCAAGGTTACGGGCTGTTTGAACAAGATATTGATCGCATCAAGTGGAGACTTTGGAACGGGCAGTCGAGGCGAGCGTTGGATCTAATTGCGCTCGTAAGAAAGCCGCTCTCCTCCAAGACAGGCCACTGTCTCTGGGCGCGCCGCGCAGACAAGCTCCTTGAGAAGCTCAACACATATAGCAGTCGAAATGGCCGATCAGTGATCAACTATGGCGAGCGCCATCAAGCAGGACAACGCCTTGCGACATCGCCGACAGAAGCAAGCGTGAATTCTCTCGTCGCCAAGCGGTTCGTCAAGAAACAGCAGATGCGATGGTCGCGAACCGGAGCGCAGTATCTGCTGAAAGTGCGCGCGGCTATACTGAACGGTGACCTCTCGGAGCGAACCCGCTATGACCCGCCCGAGACTGAGGGATCGCCTTATGTGGCAAGTCTGCTAAACCCAACGCCACCGCTCCTCAAAGCGGCATGACCCCAGACAATTGAACGGTCTCCATGCGTTCCAGCCAGGACCCTTTGGGTATGGATTTGCGGCCTAACCTGCTCAAGCGTGACATCGCGCCGATGATCAGAAGGCGCCGGATGTCAGACTGTCCTGCCTTCGACATGCGCCCCAGACGGGGTTTGCCGCCTGATGAATGCTGTCGCGGCACGAGGCCCAACCAAGCCGCAAAGTCGCGGCCCCGGGCGAATGTCTCCAGTGGTGGAGCAAACGCCTCAATGGCGAGGGCGCTTAGAGGGCCAACCCCCGGCATCGTCTGAAGACGTTTGGCCGTTTCCGTCTCCGTGGACAACGCTTTGATCCGCTTTAACTTGGCCGCGATCCGTACCGTGGTCTCTTCGATCAGTTCCAAAAGGTCTCGACATTCCTGGCGAACCAGGTCCGGAAGATCGCAATTTGGATCCTCAAGGATCTCATACCCGCGGCTCACATTCCCGATGCCCTGCGGGATAGTGTGTCCGAACTCGTAGAGGATTGATCGCAGGCCTTTTACCAGCTCGGTGCGCTGGTTCACTAAACGCTCCCGGTTCCGGAACAGGATCGCACGGGCCTGTTGGTCCTTGGTCTTGGGCGGAACAAACCTCATCTCCGACCGCTGCGCGGCGATGACGATAGCTTCAGCATCCGCAGCATCATTCTTCTGGCGTTTCACAAATGGTTTCACATACTGCGGCGCGATCAGTTTCACCTCGTGACCCACCCCGGACAACACTCGCGCCCAGTAGCTGGCACTGCCGCAGGCCTCCATGACGATCACGGCAGGCGGTTGCGTAGAAAGAAACGCGCGAAACTGTGGCCGGGACAGCTTCTTGCGAAATTTCAACTGCCCGGTCATGCTGGCCCCATGAAGATGGAAAACATTCTTCGCCAGGTCCACTCCGATCATTGTATCTATCATTCGCCGTCCTTTCCTTCTTGTGGCTTTGAACACCACGACCTTGGCACATTGCGATGCCGTTTGGGGAGGACGGCAACCACCCCATCTGAACAACCGGTCAGAAGCTTCGCATCGACACACAAGGCGACGAGAAAAGATCATGGGCCGCTTCAAATCGCCCGGCCAAGTGCAGCTCTTTTTGTCTGTCCACGATCAAGTCCAAACCGTATTTCGCCCTCGCCGCCACAAACTATCCGCCCCTGCCTATCGACAATCTCGCTCAGATGCTCACAGCATTTGGGGCGACATCACATGTGAGTTGAAGGCCGCTTGACCAGGGCTGTGGGGCTCCTTTTCGGCAAAATCCGATAAGTTGACGATGCCTGGAGCCGACAAGATCTACAAAAACTGCTTTCACATTCCTGTGGACTGGAAAATCGGCAAGCAATTGGTCAAGGCTCGGTTTGGATAACTTGGGTGAAGTGCATCCTGGATATCGTCGCAACTTCAGATATCTGGGCCTTGTCGTGACTTATGTCTTTTACTGGCACAGTCAGGGATCACGAGAAGGAAGAATTTGCCGACGAAACCACTTTTTCGCAGTTCAGAAACCCTTGCTTCCCATCGTAGATGACGGTTTTGCGCGGACCAGGAGCATCAATTTCCAGATGTTTTTCCAGCGATCATGCGCAGCGCACCACGCAGTGCTCGGGCTTCTAATTCCTCGCCCAGATAGGGGTCGGCGGTATAGCCCATGCGCTTCATCGCCTCGCCTTCCCGGTCATGTCGTGGAAGTGCAAGCGATGACCAGAACAGCCTCAGTCTTCCCTGCCAGCTTTGCGAATTGTTCTTCAGGATTGCCAGTGCAGGCAACAGTTGCCGTTCGATATCGTCGAAATCGGTTCCGAGGGGGAAATCGGGCAAGAGATCACGATGCGGTCGAAGCCAGCCGGACAGCGTATGAGGGCTGTTTCTGCGATGGGCGGCGCGAATCTCGTAATTGGCAGGAATTTTTCCGGCGGATTTGGCTTGATCAAGTAACTCCTCCTGAAAGCGGCTGTCGGCGATGGCAATCATTCGCGCCACCACTTCGGCATCGGGCTGCCCCCGCAGATCGGCGATCCCATATTCGGTGACCACGATATCGCGCATATGGCGCGGAACGGTCACGGCGGGCAGGTGCCAGAGAATGTTCGATTCCGCTTTGCCACCGCTCATCCGGGTTGCGGGCAGGGTGATGACTGACCGCGCGCCCTCCAGCGCAAAGGCCTGAGACACGAAATCAAACTGGCCGCCAACGCCGCTTACAACCTGGCCGTCCTTCACCATGTCCGACATCACGTCGCCCAGAATGCCGGCCTTCATCGCACCGTTGACAAAGCGCGCGCCAACGCGCGCGGTGCGCTTGGCACCTTCATCTCCGTAAAGCGCGTTGGTAAAGCTGACCGGCATCATCTGGATCTTTGCCCGCCGTTCAGCTGGCATTTCACGCAAGCGACGATAGAAATCTGTCGTTTCGACAAAGAACCCGGCATGGATCGCCGCACCGTTGACCTCGCGGCGGATTACGCCCTTTTCAAAAAGCGCCAGCAACCCACCCACCAGCATCTCGGTCGCGGCATAAAGCCCTTGGGTGAATGGTGCCGTTTCGTCACCCAGAGCGAGAAACGGGCTGTCGTCGATGAGCGGCGCTATCTTGCCGCGATGGCGCAGCAAAAGCGCATGGGAGACCGCATCGCCGATTGAGCCGATTCCCACCTGTAGCGTCCCGCCATCGGGCACCAGCGGGGCCACATGCAGGCCAATGGCGTGATCAACCTCTGACACGGGCCGTCTGACGGCCGAGAAAAGCTCGAACTGTGGATGACCGTCCAGAACCAGCGCAACCTCGCTAGGGACCACCTCGGCCGGGCCAGGCATGAAGGGCAATTCGCCCGACACTTCGCCGACGAACAGAAAATCCAAACTTCCCTCGGCCCTGAAGCGCAGGAGATCGGCGGAAATATCGGTATTTGACGACAGGCTGAAGCGGCCTTTGTCTTTGGCCAGAAGCTGCATCATTACATTCGGCGATTGCCCGACCAACACATCGCGGGCATGGGTGTAATTGGCCGAAATATAAGATTGCTGCGCCGCATCGACGCCCAGCCAGCGACCGGCAAGGAAGAAAAACTCGTTCACGGTGATATTGGGCGGCAGCGTTCCCTCATGCAGCATCCGTGCATACCCGATCTTTGGATAGCGCCCAAAGAGGCGGTCCATTGCAGGCTCAAGAAAACAACGTTCCATATCGGATGATGGGACGGGCCGCTCCAGCGTCAGTGCGGTGAAAATCGACAGGCTGACCGACGGATCATCCACCGCCGCCTGGGTTAGCGCGTTCAGGATCGTCACCGGCTTACCCAAGCCGAGTGGCAGCGCCAGCCGAATGTCGCCGCCCGTGTAATCTATGATCCGATTGACTATGTCGGTCGGATCATCGGTTCGTATGTGCGGTCTCTCAACCAAGATCATCCCAGCCACGATCAGGGGTAAAGCGGGGGCCGAGTGTGTCGGCCAATTCCGTCAGGCGGCCTTTGATCTCGCCGATGCCCCGCGTTCGGGCATAGTGCATAGGACCACCCCGGAAAGGCGGAAATCCGGTGGCAAAGATCATCGCGCCGTCGATTTCGTTTTCAGTCCGCGCCACATCGCGGCGCAGGCATTCAACACAGGCATCCAGCATCGGCAGGATCAGTCGGTCGGTCAAATCGGCGGGGCCAGTGCCTTCGGTGTCAGGCTCCGGCGTGCCGTCTTTCCACTCATAAAAGCCGGAGCCGGATTTCCTGCCCGTCTGCCCCGCCTCGACTTTCTCGCGCAGGCTATCCGAAATATCGGCCATCGGCTTTTCCAGCTTGCCACGCAGACTTTCGGCCACGTCCAGGCAGATATCGAGGCCTACCTGATCGGCCAGCGCCACCGGACCCATCGGCATTCCAAACTCCGTGGCAGCGCTGTCGATCACCTCTTTCGTCACGCCTTCGTCCATCAGGACCATTGCTTCCATCAGAAACGGGGTCAGCGCACGGTTCACCAGAAAGCCCGGATAATCCTGCACCAGCGCCGGGAGCCGGTTGATCGACCCGCAAAACGCCGCGAGGCGGTCGACGACTACCTTTGAGGTCTTGGGATGCGCCACGACCTCGACCAGTTGCATCTTCGAGACCGGGTTGAAGAAATGCAGGCCCGCAAAGCGGGTTGGCGCGCGCACCTTTCCTGCAAGTTCGGTCAGCTCCAGACTGGAAGTGTTGCTTGCCAGGATCGCGCCCGCCTTCATCCGCTTACCGAGATCGGCATAGATATCGCCCTTGAGATCGGGGCTTTCCGGCACCGCCTCGATCACCAGATCGGCCTGTGCCACGCCATAGCCTTCGGGGTCGGGGATTAAACGGTCCAGCGCATTGCGGGTCTCGATCCCGCTCAGGTGCTGCGCCTCGCAGATCGTCTTTGCCTGTTTCACGGCCTGCGCCAGTGGGCCCAGTTCAAGATCGCCAAGCGTCACCTTTTTGCCTTTGATTGCAACCCAGGCGGCAATCTCGCGGCCCATCGCGCCAGCACCCACAACATGGACATGGGTGATCTCGTCCTCGCCTTTGGCATTGTCTTTCAGCCCCTGGCGCAGGAAAAATACGCGGCGCAGGTTTTTGGAGGTTTCGGTGTCAAGCAGTCTGGCAAAAGATGCGATCTCGGCCTCCTGCATGGCCTCGCGGTCATCGCCATGGTCTTCCCAAAGCGCAATCAGCGCGTGAGGGGCGGGATAGTGTTTCTCGGGCGCGTTCTCGGCGGCTTTTGAACGCATCTGTCGCGCGGCAAAGCTGCGGGCCGCTCTCAACCGATAAGAGTTCGAAATCAGGCCCTGTTCATGCTTCTCGACCTTGCCCGCAACAACCGCACGCACGGCAGCAGGCACATGGCGTTCCGGGCAGATCAGATCGACAATGCCCAGTTCTTTCGCCTTTTTGGTATGGGCAGTCTTGCCGGTCAGCATCAGGGTCATCGCCTCGACCGGATCAATCAGCCCGGTCAACCGTAAAGTGCCGCCCAGCCCCGGGTGCAGACCCAGCATGACCTCGGGAAAAGCGAACGACGCACCCTCGACCGCAATCCGGTAATCGCAGGCCAGCGCGATCTCGAACCCGGCACCAAGGGCCGCACCATGGACCACGCAGATCGTCGGGCAGGTAAGCGCCGCGATCCGATCCAAAACCCCGTGCCCTTGCTGCAGCAACTTTGCTGCGCCGTCGTCGGATATCTCGTCAAACCCAGATATATCGGCCCCGGCCGCAAAGCCGACCCGCTTGGCCGACCGGATAACCAGCGCCTCAGGCACGTCCTTCTCAAGCGTGGCCACGTGGCGGTCGAGCTCGTGGATCACCTCCTGCGATACGGTGTTGGTGGTGCTGTCCTTGCGGTCGAAAACCAGCCAGGCAATTCCGTCTTCGCCCCGCGCCAGACGCCAATGGCCTTGTCCGGCCTGTGTTGCGGGGCCGAACTCCATTTCGGTAGCTTCCAGATGTTTCAACACTTTGCCTGGCATCACACAGCCTCCAGCATCATCGCGCCGCCCAGTCCGCCACCGATGCATTCTGTGGCGATACCGGTTTTGGCACCGTTGCGTTTCATAGCGTTTGCCAGATGCAGGACGATCCGGTTGCCGCTGGTGCCCACCGGGTGGCCCAGCGAAATCGCGCCGCCATCAACGTTCAGCCGACCGCGGTCAATCCGCCCGAACGCGCCGTTTAGCCCCAGAACCGTCTTGCAGAACGCCTCGTCCCCCCAGGCGGCGAGACAGGCCAGAACCTGCGCGGCAAACGCCTCATTGATTTCCCAAAGGCCCACATCCTCAACACTCAGTCCCTGACGTTTGGTGATCGGCGTCGCGGCCATGACCGGCCCCAGCCCCATGATCGAGGGATCAAGCGCTGCCCATTCGCTGTCGACGATCCGGGCCAGCGGCGTCAGCCCATGTTCTTCCACCGCTGCTTCCGAGGCCAGGATCACCCAGCTTGCGCCATCGGTGATCTGGCTGGAATTGCCAGCGGTCAATTTGCCATAGGGCCTCTCGAACACAGGATCGAGCTTGGCGAGGCTGTCCATGTCGCTATCGGGGCGCACCCCGTCATCTTGATCGTAAGCGTTGCCGTCGCGATCAAACACGGGCAAAACCTCGCCCTTCAAGTGGCCTTGCCCTTGCGCTTCTGCCAGTCGGTGATGGCTATCCATCGCATAGGCATCGGCGGTTTTGCGGTCGATATCGAAACGATGTGCCAGCACTTCGGCTGTCTGGCCCATGTTCAACTCGGTAATCGGGTCAGTCAGGCCACGTTCGAGCCCGATAATCGGTTTGAAAAATTCCGGCCTGAGACCGGCCATCGCCCGGGCGGTGGCCAGAGGGTCTTTCGCTTTTGCCATGTTGCCGAACCATTCGACGGCGCTCTGACGCAACACAAGCGGCGCATGGCTCAGCGCCTCGGCCCCGCCTGCCAGGATCATCTGGTGGCTGCCATCGCGGATGTAGCGATAGGCAGTGTCGATGGATTGCATCCCCGACCCACAGTTGATCTGCATGGTGAAGGCCACCATTTCCTCGCCCAGCCCAAGGCGAAGCGCGGCGACACGGGCGGGGTTCATCTCATCCTGAATGACATTCACGCAGCCCAAGATCACCAGATCAATCGCCTGCGGACCAAAAGGCTGGCGCAAAAGCAGCGGCCGACCGGCCTGCACCGCCAGATCGACGGGCGTGAACGGGCCGGGCTTGCCGCGGGCTTTCAGAAACGGTGTGCGGGCGCCATCTACCAAATAGACAGGTCGGTCGGATTTTGCGGTCTTCATTCAGCGGCCTCCTTACGAGTATCAGAGCTGTCGGCCAGGCTTGGAAAATAGCGCCTCAGGTCTTTGGGGCTAAACTCATCCACCGCGACCACTTCGCTCACGATCTTTTCCATCGCGCGTATCGCGTCGACCTCGGCATCGCTCAACACACCGGCCTCGCGCGCCTCTTGCGGTGTTTTCTTCAGCTCGCGGAGCCGCTTCATCAGTGGCTCGGTTCGGATGACGCTGTCATAGGCATCGTTCAGCACGCGGATACCATCCCGCTCGCACCCGCCGTAAATCCGTCCCAGTATCCGGTCTCTTGCTGCGGAGCGCTCATAGATCAGATCACTACAGGCTTTGACCAGATCATCATCCGGTCCCCGTGTGGCAACACGCGGCAGGGTCACGGCGCGGGCAAACCAAGCGGCCCACCAAGTTGGAAGATTGGTCAGCACCCCGTCCAGCGCGTCCGAGATCCGAGCCTCGGCCCGGTCAATCGTATAGCGCAAGACCGGAAGGTCAGCCTTTTGCCGACCTTCGTCACCCCAGCGTTTCAGCGTGGCAGAGGCGATGTAAAGCTCTGACAGGACATCGCCCATCCGGGCCGAGATCATCTCGCGCCGCTTTAGCGCACCGCCCAGCGTCAGGAAACACAGATCAGCAATCAGCGCATAGGCCGCCGACCAGCGCGCCAGCCGCCGGTAAAGCGGCTTTGCCTCGCCGACATCGGGCATCGGCCCAAAACGCCCGCCCGACCAGGCCCGGCCAAGCGCGCGGAAGGCCAGACCCGAGGTGTGGCGGACATGCGCCCAGAGGCTTTTGTCGAATTTCTCCAGCGACGTCTCACCGTCCTCTTCCTGAAGCGCCATCATGTGGTCGAGCATATGAGGGTGGGCGCGGATTGACCCCTGGCCAAAGATGATCAGGTTGCGGGTGACGATATTGGCGCCCTCGACCGTGATGCCGATGGGCACGGCGCGGTAGAGGTTCAACAGGTAATTCGACGGCCCGTCAATCACCGCTTTGCCGGAATGCACATCCATCGCATCATTCAGCGCCTCGCGCATCCGGAAGGTGGCATGCGCCTTCATGATTGCCGAGATTACGGAAAGGGCGCGGCCCTCATCAAGCCCGGCACAGGTGAATCGACGCGCGGCATCCATCGAATATATATCTGCGGCCAGCCGGCCCACCCGAGCCTGCACCCCGCCGAACTTTCCGATTGGCAGGCCGAATTGCTGGCGGATGCGGGAATAGGCCCCGGTCGTATGGGCCGAAAGCGCAATGGCGGCACAACTCATTGACGGCAGGGATATGCCGCGCCCTGCGGCCAGCGCGCTCATCAGCATCATCCAGCCGCGCCCGGCATAGTCCTTGCCGCCAATGATGTGATCGAGCGGAATAAATACGTCCTTGCCGGTTGTCGGTCCGTTCATGAACATCGTCGAGGACGGGATGTGACGACGCCCGGTTTCCACGCCCTTAAGGTCAGTCGGCACCAGGGCGCAGGTGATGCCGATATCCTCTTCGCCGCCCAGATGGCCATCGGGATCGCGGAGCTTGAACGCTAGGCCCAGCACCGTGCAGACAGGGGCCAGCGTGATATAGCGCTTGGCCCAGTTGAGCCGGATGCCCAACACCTCATTGCCTTTCCATTTCCCCTTGCAAACCACGCCTTCGTCGAGCATCGCCGAGGCGTCCGAACCCGCGTCGGCGCTGGTCAGCCCGAAGGCCGGCAATTCGCGCCCGTCAGCCAAGCGGGGCAGCCAGTGATCGCGCTGCGCCTCGGTGCCGAATTGCATCAACAACTCGCCGGGCCCCAGTGAATTGGGAACCATCACCGTAACGGCGGCGGCGATGGATCGCGTGGCAACATACCGCACAATCTCGGAATGCGCGTAGGCGGAAAATTCCAGACCCCCATAGGATTTTGGGATGATGATGCCGAAAAAACCCTTGTCGCGCAGATGCTGCCAGACCGCTGGCGAAAGGTCGGCATCTTGCTGATTGATCTGCCAGTCGTCGATCATTTCGCACAACTCGCGACATGGCCCATCAATGAATGCCTGTTCGGCATCACTCAGTTTCGGTGCTTTGATTTCAAGCATGCGGGACCAATCAGGATTACCCGAGAAAAGATCCTTCTCCCACCATACCTCACCGGCGTTCAGTGCTTCAGATTCGGTGTCGGACAGGGCTGGCAGCGCATCTTTGGCCCAACGATAAATTGGTTTGGTAAGATAGTCGCGGCGAAAATCTGACATGGCATACCTCCACATCATGTAACCCGCGAGCCCCTGTTTAGTTCCAAAAGGCCGCTAGAAGACATCACGATTTTAACAGATCATGCGCACTGTCAGTGATCACCGAGGGCTGGTTTTCATGGCTTCCAACGCCAATTTAGCCGCTGTTCCGGTCGCGTCCCGGGTCAGCGTCGGGTCGACCTTCAGCCCGATCCGCGTGCCGGGTTTCATCTCGTCCTCGGTGATGTGATCGCCAATCAGCCGTTCTGACAGTGTCTTGCTCTTCTTTCGCCAGCCTTTCTATTGTCAGAGACATACAGTGACGGGCCCCATCCACGGCGGCCATGAACGCGGCCCGCTGTTCGTGCCGCGTCAGGCACCGGGGCCGCAGTCGATGCTGCGCGGAGAGTTTTCGCAGCTGTGGCCCAGGTTCAGGCTGAGATCGCGCAAGGCGGTGCGCAGGCCCTCCTCGATCACCGGGTGGTAGAAGGGCATGGCCAGCGCGGTTTCCACATCCATTCCGGCCTGCACCGCCCAGGCCAGCAGATGCGCCAGATGCTCTCCTCTCGGGGCTGCCATCTCGGCGCCAAGCAGACGGCCGGTGCTTCGCTCGGCGTAAACCCGTAGCCGCCCGCGATTCTGACGCAACACGCGGGCACGGCCCTGATCGGAGAAATCCACCTCGCCGATGGCAAAATCGCAGGAGGTATCCGATAATTCGGCAAACGATGCGCCAACAGTGGCAATGTTGGGTTCTGTGAACGCAATGGCCAACGGCGTGCGCCGCGGATGGGTTTCGACCTCGGGGAACCTTCCGGCGTTATCGCCCGCGATACGCCCGTCGTCTGCTGCCTCGTGCAGCAACGGAATACGGGCGGCGACATCGCCTGCGAAAAAGATATGCCCCGCCTCGGCCTGCATCGTCAGCGGATCAACCTCTGGCATTCCGCGATCATCGAGCGTCAGGGCCGATGCGCCGAGGTTCAGCCCGTCGAGCGCGGGCTTGCGCCCTGTTGCGGCCAAAAGCCAGTCGAACCGCTCTTCGCGACTTTCGCCATCTTCGCTGAACCGCACAATCACGCCGTCACCCTCGCGCGCGATGTCCTGCACGTCTGCATCCGGATCAAACGGCAGACCCGCGCCGATCACGGCGGCGGCAGCCTTGCGCATCGCGGGATCGCTCAACTGGCCCACGCCGCCACCCTTACCGAACAGGCGGACGCGCACGCCAAGCCGGTGCAGCGCCTGTGCCATCTCCAGTCCCAACACACCACCGCCGAATACCGCGACAGACTTTGGCAGATCGGTCCAGTCGAACACGTCATCATTGACGATCAGCCGGTCGCCCGCCGCGTCGAACGCCTTCGGCCGCACCGGAACCGAACCAGTGGCGACGACGATGCGTGCAGCGCGCAGGGAGTCGCCGGTATCAAGCCGCAAGATGTGCGGATCCTCAAACCGAGCACACCCCTTCAGGCGGTGGGCTGGGTCGATGGCTTCGACGGCTTCCAGCACAAAGCCCACGAACCGATCACGCTCGCGCCTGACCCTTGCCATGACTTCGGTGCCGTCTACGCGAGGTGCAGCCGCGTGAACACCGAATCCGGCGGCCTCGCGCACAGTCTCGGCGGCCTCGGACGCCGCGATCAACAGTTTGGACGGCATGCAACCAACCCGTGCGCAGGTGGTGCCGTAAGGCCCGCCTTCAATCAGGACCAGATTGTCGGTGTGCTTGCACGCGGCGCGATACGCCCCCATGCCCGCCGTGCCGGCCCCGATAATGGCAACATCAACCTCGCGCATGGGCATCAATCCATCCTCCAGCCGTGGCCGACCACGATGCTTTGGCCGGTCAGCGCGTTGCTTGGGACGCTGGCAAGAAACAGCGCGGTGTGCGGCACATCCTCGATTGTGGTGAATTCCTTGTCGACCGTCTCACCCAGCATGACCTTGTTCACGACATCCTCCTCGGAGATGCCAAGATCCTTCGCCTGTTCGGGGATCTGCTTTTCCACCAGTGGCGTCTTCACAAAGCCCGGACAGATCACGTTGGTGCGGACGCCTTTTTCACCGCCTTCCTTGGCAATGGTCTGCGCGAGCCCGAGGATGGCGGTCTTCAAGCCGATGCCGTTCGCGCCGCCGGTGACGATGCAGATCTTGCCGTTGAGTTCCATTCGTCTTTCACCCTTATTGCTCGTGTTCCGTGTCAGCCCCCGGCGCGCATCGGCTTGCGGTGGCACCCTTCAGGCCGCCAGTCGGCCGCGGATCGGATAGTCGTTGTCACGGATGAACTTCAGCCCCTTGGCGAGGCCCGCGAGGTCCGGCCGGGCGAAGGGCGCGTTCGAGATGTCGAGGATATGCAGCAGGCCATCGGCGTTGATGACGAACACTCCGGGCTCTGCGAAGGGCCGGTCGGTTTCCTTCTCCGAGCGTGGCTCCGAGACATAAAGACCGAGGTCCTGCATCTGATCCACAGTCAGGCCGTAACCGACGGGAAATGTCACGCCGATCTCTTCAGTGAAGCTGCGGGCCCGATCTTCGGGATCCCCGGACACTGCGATGATACCGACGCCCGCCTTGGCGAAATCGGGTGCGCTGCGCTCAAGCTCTGCAAGGTAGGTCTTGCAAAGCGGGCAGTGCTTGCCGCGATAGACCACCACCATCTGCCAGTCATGATCATCCACCGGCTCGCCGAGCCGCAAAGTGCCGCCGCCGAGGCGCGACACGATAACTTCAGGAAGGCGTTCGCCGGATTTGATTTTGTCAGTCATCGTCATCTCCTTGTCTTATTTGCGGTAAGCGATGCGTTAATTCTTCGTCAGCGCGTCGCTGTTTAGAGTGTCGGGCCGGATATGCCTGCTGTTCGCAAGCTAGAGACGGGCCATTGGAGCTTCCGCATCTCAGGTGTTTGGGGCATTGCGACAGGAGCGCACCTTATCCGACCATATCGTGAAATGCTTCGTTGCGCGTCATGCCTTCTGCAGGGAACCGCGATGCAACAACTTGCCATAAACAGTACCAAGAACGGCACCAAATACGAGATGCATCACCAGCGTCATCACGGGTGCCATCATGCCGAGCTGCATGCCGAAAAATCCGGCCCCCGCCATCGGCATCATCGCCACCATCATGATGAGCCAGGCACCAACGCCGAAGACGACGCCCTTGCCCCAGTAAGTCTCTCCTGGCAGGCGCGGTTCCAGAATCGCAAAGCCACCGCCCCAGATCACCGTGCCGATCATGAAGTGAACGCCCCATGCGATCATTGTAGCCACCCCCATCATCCCCGCGATCATAGCGACCGGGTCTAGCGCGGGCATCAGACCCATTGCGCCCTTCGCAAACATCATCAGTGTAAGTACAACAGTTGCCACAAGACCGGCGATTATGCCTTTCAGAATATTAGTCATGGTCATAGCCCTCCTAAATGTCGCCGAAGTCGCGACTTCAGCAATGTAACGCGTCGATTTGGTTTTCGTTCCGTTTCCTGAATTCGGAAGGCGAACGGCATCGTCAACTTATCGGATTTTGCCGAAAAGGAGCCCCACAGCCCTGGTCAAGCGGCCTTCAACTCACATGTGAGGGGTAGATTCCGGTAGGGGGCAGGATCGTATCACAAGGCCCAGGCATTCCCTTCTTTCCTCCATTTTGAACTTTGTGGTCGCTTTCGTTGCGGCGATGAGCGTGGTGCGTTCGTTTGGTGGCTGTGACGGCGGCAAGAAATAGGGCTGATTATTTCACAGGCTGGCCCTGGTTTGCCGCCGCCACTTGTATTCGCCAGTGAACAGGATGTGGGCCCATCCGAGCGGCGAGATATGCGCGAGCAGATCGGGCGCACAGTTCAGACTGGCCCGCTGCCGCGCGGCGACAGCCTGACCGAGGTGCTTGGTATTCCATGTGTGGATACCTCGTTTGATGCAAGAGCTTTCTTGATCGGTTCGGGCATGTGATCGGGTACGGTCATGTGTCAGGCCTCTGAAGTTCGGCGTTTCACATGCCGAGGGCCGGTATGGCGATGCGAAGGCCGGGTCCAAATCAATAAAACGAGCGCGAAGCTCTCTGGAACACCCTGGTTTTCCCAACCTCGATCTGGCCGATCAATTTGTCCTTACTGTCTCAGGGTCCTTCTCACATCGTTACCCTTTGCCGCCAATTATGCTGCGCAGGGATCTCGGTAATCTTCGTTTCGGCTCACCATGGCCCAGATGACCCGTGCAGTTTTGTTTGCCAGAGCGATGGCGACCAGCATGCGAGGCTTGCGTTCAAGCATCTTCGCCAACCAGGACCCTTTGGGGGCCCCGTTTTTCAAAGCCCAACGGACCCGCCCCATGGCACCGATAATCAATAGTCGTCGGATATCGCGTTGCCCCATTTTGGAGGTTCGGCCAAGGACCTGCTTGCCTCCGGTCGAGTATTGAACGGGAACCAATCCGAGCCAGGCCGCGAAGTCTCTGCCGCGTTTGAAGCCTCCAAAATCGGGTGCATAGGCTTTGATTGCCATAGCAGTGATCGGCCCGATCCCCGGTGCCGTTTGCATACGGATGCTGTCCGGGTCGCTCTTTGCGGCCTCCCGCAGGTGTTTTTCAATCTCAGTGATTTTCTTCGTCAAAGTTTCGAGTTGATCAAGGTGGACTTGACAGCATTCGACCACGAGCGGCGGCAGCCCATGATCTGGCGCTTCGATATTGGCAACCAACTTCTTGACGTTGAGACGGCCTGCAGGGGCAACAATCCCATATTCCATAAGGTGACCACGCAACGCATTGATGGTCGCGTTACGTTGGCGCACAAGGAGATCACGCGTCTTAAAGACCATCGAGCGAGATTGTTGCTCAGCTGTTTTCACCGGCACAAACCGCATGGTTGGGCGCATCGCAGCCTCTGTGATCGCCTCCGCATCATTCGCGTCGTTCTTTTGCCGTTTGACAAATGGCTTTACATAGATTGGCGGGATCAGGCGTATCTCATGGCCCAATTTTGAAATCTCACGACCCCAATAGTGCGACGAAGCGCAAGCTTCCAATGCAACGAGGCAGGGGGTGAAGCTTCCAGAAATTTCAAAACCTGAGCACGCGACAGTTTCTTACGAAACACCGGCTCGCCCGACGCCGTCGCTCCGTGAAGATGAAAAGCTGTTTTTGCCAAATCAATGCCGATGATTGTAACCTCGTTCATGGAGACCTCCTCCATTCTGGTGCTTTGAACGTCACCATATTGGCACATCGCGATGCCGTTGCGGGGTGAGGTATCCACACCATCAGTAAATGATGATGGTGGTGAGCAGATTGAGGCCCGGCCATCCTGAAATGTTGGGGAGTGGGCAAAACTTGGGGGTTATGCGGCTGCTCTTTGGTAGGCGCCGGTTAGCCGACCGTCGAGAACGGCGGCGCGGACAACAGCCACGCGGTGGGCTCCATTGGGCGACCATCTCATGCGGCGGCGCTTGCCCATGCGGGTGTTCCCGATGTCGTCCACGCAGCCCTCTGCTCGGGATGAAGAGACCGGAAGACCTCTTCGATGTCGTTGGCCGTAGTTCGTCAGGTTGTCCATATTGTTCGCAAGGTATGAATAGAGATCTCGGCAGCGAGCTTGCACTCGCCGAGCCGCTTCAGTCACCACGCGGTCATCTGTAACCAGCCGCGCGCAATCGACCATCAACCATTGCAGACTGGTCGTGGCCGTCAGAACTTTTCCATGCCAAAGGTACCATCGCAGCGTTTCAGCCGGACGTTTGAACAGCACTGGAATGCCGGAGAAGCCCCTGCTCTGCAGCAGGCCTTTTACGGCGTTCTCGACGTGCTGAATACGCATCGAGATATGCCACCAGTCGAGGATGTGGCGGACCTTTCCATCGACGGCATTGCGGACGAGGTTTGGCAGGGCTGGTTCCCCGTCCGAAATTACCGTGACAGTTTGTTCGTAATCCCAACCGAGAGCCCTCAAGTCCTGGCGAAGTTGACTGGCAGGTGACAGGACCGCCTGTTGTACTAGGCCGAAGCGGCGGCACCTATCGTGGCTTTCGATCTTGCCGACCACAACATCGAGGTCTCGCTTCTGGTATTCCGGCCTGCATCGGATATGCGCGCCATCCAGGAAAACCGTCAACGCAGGCGGATCTTCGACGGCCGTCGCACCTAACGGTTCAGTCTGCTCCATGCCGTCGATGTCTCTGGCGACTTTGCCAAGACGGTTCCGGACCGATGTATTCACCTGTTTCGCGCAAGGCAGGAAGGTTTCCAGGATACGCGCCGCTTCCCGGAAGGAATGACGCGCCCCAAGTTCGGCCCGAAGGCGTCGTAGTTCCGGGGTCGACCGATCTGGAAAAAAGTGAGCGAGAGGCGAAAGCGGTCCGCCCAAGACAACATCGGATTTTGCATTGCAGGCGCAACGGCGAATGCGCGGCGCTTTGACCTCGAACTTGCCGAAAAGTGTGTCGAGCACCCGCGACCGATAATCATGTATAGCCCGGATCCCGTCACAGTCCGGACAGATCCGGCTGGCTTCGGAAGTTTCCTCGATCTGGTCGCGCAGGATCACATTCTGCAATTGCCCCAGGATCGTCTTCGCATTTTCGAGCAACAACCCAAACCCCTCAGGCTGCGCGCGCCGAGATGGGCGGGATAGACGGCCGAGACGATGCCTCTTTGTGGTTCCATTCTCGAAGGTCGTCTCGACAATAATCCGCACGTCCATGGTAGTTCCCCCCTCAATGAACCACTAGCATACACAGACACCCCCAAGTTTTGCCCGCTCCCATCTGCGAGGCGATGCGTGATGCGGCAATCGATCTGGGATTATCTGCAGAGGCGGCGCACAGCCTGTCTGTGGGTACGCTCATCTCGGCGGGTCGCCTCTTGGTCGAAACCCCCGCGCCCGAAGATTTGCGCCGCAGGGTGACAAGCCCCAACGGAACCACGGCTGCTGGGTTGGCGGCGCTGGCGTCAGAGGATCGCCTTGGTGCCCTGGTGCGTGCAACCCTAAAGGCGGCGCAAGAGCGATCTGTCGAGCTGTCGGGCAGCTGACCCTTGGCAGAACACCTGCCCTGCCCAAGCCTGCCCTGAGCGGCGACGCATGAACTTCGTGGGATGCATCCGTCGCACAGGCTGTGAGCTCCACTTCCAAGCACACGAAACCCTATCCAATTGGCCTCTTTCGTTGCAAAACGTTCACCATAGGCCACCGGGCGACGAATTTTGCACAGCCCTGTGTGTAATCAATAGCCGTCGAAACGGCCTGACCTGTGCAACGCTTTTTAAATGAAAGCCATCTGCCCGGCCTGAACCCCGCAGTTTGGTGGACCAATACAGATCAAAATAATCCAGTGAGGGAAAAAATATGTCAAACCTGTCCTATTCTCCCGGGGCTGCCGGGGTCGGTGACCCTGATCGCTATCCAACACTCGGGATCATCCCCAAAAGCAACCTGGGTAGGTTGTTTTTCGGCTGGGCGATCGTGAATATTGTTCTGGCGCTGCTGCCTGTCTTCGACATTCTGGGAAACGGCGCCGAACCCGGCCCCCTGGCCATGCCGCTGACTGTTTTCTATTGCTACGCCGTCTTTTCGCTGAACTGCATTCTGGGTGCGGTGTATTACGCCCTCCGCGGCCGCGCTTGGGTTGACATTGAAAAGTCACTTGAAGAGAGGGCCGCGCAATGACCACAATCGTAACCCTACTTGGCATCGCGCTTTATCTTGTTTTAATGTTCTACATTGCCTATCGGGCCTTCCAGACCAACAAGCATGACGACCCTGAAGACTGGTTTCTGATGGGGCGCAGCGCGAACACCCTGATGCTTGTGGGCACAATGTTTGCCACCTGGTTTTCGACCTTTGCCTTCCTTGGCGGTCCCGGATTTTTTTACAAGACCGGGGTGAACTGGCTGCTTTTTGGCTTCTTTAATGCCATGGGGCCGGTGGTGGTGTTGATCCTTGGGCCGCGCATCTGGGCGCTTGGGAAGAAATATAATTTCATCACCCCTGGTGATCTTCTGTCCACCTTTTACAACAGCAGCAGACGCATCCGCATCCTGACAGGCCTGATCTGCATCGCGGTGTTGTTTCCCTATTCCGCCATCCAGATCACTGGCATTGCCATTGCGCTCAACTCGATTTCAGGCGGATTGATCGCCTTTAACGCCGGTGTGCTGCTGATCGCGATTTGTGTGGGGGTCTATTCCTTCGTCGGGGGCAGCCGCGCGGTGGTCTGGACAGATGTCGTGCAGGGATTGATCTTTGCCGCGCTGTTGATTGCCACCATGTTGCTGGTGATCCGTTGGGCAGGCGGTTGGACGGAAGGCTGGACTTCGGCCACTGCGGCTCGTCCTGAACTTTTCGCCTTTGATGGAGGCGGGGGGCGTTACATCACGCTGATGACGCTCTGGACCTTTGGCTGGGTGCTGACACCGCACCTTTGGCAACGGCTCTATATGGCGGATAGCCCGCAGACATTGGTAAAGGGGGCCGCTATAACATCCTTCCTTGCTCTGTTTGTCGTCACCTTCACCGGCGCAGTCATCGGAATGATGTCACTGGGCATGGATGTGACCCTCGCCGAAGGCCAGACCTCTGACGCGCTGGTGCCCGAATTCTATGCCCAATATCTGCCCGCCATGGGGGTTGTGCTGGTCATTGCCGTCTTTGCGGCGGGGATGTCGACTCTCGACAGCCAGATGATTTCGGCAACATCCAGTTTTACGCAGGATCTTGTTCCCAGCGTGAGCAAAGTCGACGATCGACAAAGGATGCGCCTGGCGCGGTATTTTGAAATCGCCTTTGTGCTGGCACTTGTGGCCTTTTCCTTCTCCCCGCAGGGGCGGTCTCTGATCGCACCCCTCGCGTCAATCGGGGTTGGGATGGCCCTGTCCTTCCTATTGCCGCTGATCGGCGCCTTGTTTTGGAACAAAGCCTCTGAGCCCGCCGCTTTCTGGGGCATGTTGCTGGGCTGGGGCCTGATGGTGGCCATGCAATTCGGCCTTCTGCCCAACCCCGGCGTTCTGGGGCCACCGCTCTGGGGCCTTCTGGTCAGCGCGGTTGTCTTTTTTGGCGGGTCTTTGCTGCGGGACGATCCGGTTGATCCGGCACGCCGGAGCGAGTTTCAAGACGACATGGCCGAAAGGTTCCCCGAAACCCGGCGGCAGCCCCATACTGCCTGACGCCGACCTGCGACAGGCACCCAAGCGAACCGCGGGGCAACCCGCGGTTCGTCTGTGCATATTTCACGCGATATTGCCCCCTGCCAAGAGATCATCTAGATTTTCCCGAAAGGAAAAAGATCATGGCGGATCCTCTTGCAAAGCTGGACTGGGACGATCTGAAGGTTTTTCTTGTGTCTGCGCGATGTCAGAGCGTCAGCGCGGCGTCCCGCGAATTATCTATCAGCCATTCCACTGTTTCGCGCAGGTTGTCACGCCTAGAATACACGCTGGACGCTGCGCTGTTTGAACGCAACCGTGATGGGCTTGTGCTGACCACCTTCGGGCATATGGTCTTTCGCAGGGCAGAAGAAATGGCCGGCGGTGTCAACAACTTGCGCGGCGATCTTTTGGGCGATGACGGCACCAACGGCATCATCCGCTTTGCCACGATGGAGGGGATAGCCTCACTATATCTGTCGTCTCGGCTGATCCGCTTTCAGTCGACTTTTCCAGGCGTCCGACTGGAGCTTTTGACCACATCGCGGCAGGTTCAGATCAGTCATCGCGAAGCGGATATGTTTCTGAGCTTTTTCAAGCCACAGGGCGATAAAATGGCGACTCAGAAGATCGGCACGTTCGGGATTGGGCTCTATGCCGCCGATCCCTATCTAGAGGCGCATGGAACACCGCAGACCAAGGCCGACCTCAGCCAGCATCACTATGTTGGATATCTCGATCAATTTGTCGAACTGGATGCCGTCCGATGGCTCGAAGAGATGGTCAACCACCCCCAGATCGTGTTTTGGAGCAACAGCATGATCGCGCAGCGCAATGCCGCGCGAGGCGGGTTGGGGATCGTTGCCTTGCCCCACTTCGCCCTGGCCGAGCATGACAATCTGACAAGGATCATGCCTGAATTGTCAGTGCAGCGCACCCTGTGGCTCACGGTTCACCAAGATTTGCGACAATTGCCGCATATCATTGCCCTGAAAAAATTCCTCGCAAATCTGTTTGAAGAAGACGCCAGTTACCTGATCGGCGTCTCGTGACCTGACGGACGCCAAAAACAGCACAGTGGCGTTCGTAAATGGCAATTGGGTTCAGCCTCACTTTCCCTGAAGATTGTACCAACACAGGGAGAGTGAGAATGTTCGAAACACATCGTTTCAAAGTGGCAGCTGCCCATGTCGCGCCGGTCTATCAAGATCCAGCCGCCAGTGCGCAGAAAGCTGTCTCTGTCATCGAAGAGGCGGCCCGAAACGGTGCCGCCATCGTGGCCTTCGCCGAAGCGTTCCTTCCAGGCTTCCCGATCTGGGCAGCTTTGCACACCCCAATCCAGTCGCATGGTCATTTTGTCGAGTATGTGTCGGCTTCGGTCTATGCTGATGGCCCTGAGGTGGGCCTGATCAGGCAGGCCGCGAAACGGCACAACATAATGGTGTCCCTCGGAATATCTGAACGCAACCCCGTGTCCATCGGCGGGCTTTGGAACTCAAACCTGTTGATCGGCGAGACCGGGAAGGTTGTGAATCATCACAGAAAACTGGTGCCTACCTTCTTCGAAAAACTGGTCTGGGATCCGGGCGACGGTGCCGGTTTAAAAGTCAGCGATTCAAGTTGCGGCCGCGTTGGCATGTTGATCTGCGGCGAGAACACCAACCCTTTGTCGCGCTATAGCCTGATCGCTCAAGGGGAGCAGGTGCATATTTCATCCTATCCTCCAATCTGGCCAACGCGCCCACCCGAAGACGTTGCAAATTATGACAATCGCGCAGCCAACCATATTCGTGCAGCCGGGCATTGTTTCGAAGCCAAATGCTTTGGCATCGTCGTGGCCTCGCCCTTTGACACGCGTGCGACGGAACTTGCCGCCGGCAACGACCCTGCCTTGATCGAACTGATCGATAAATGCAGCCGCGCGCCAAGCTTTTTTGTCGATCCGACTGGCCAGCTCATCGGAGGGACCACAAAGGACGAGGGTTTGATCTATGCTGAGTTCAACTTGTCAGATGGTATTGAGCCAAAGCGGTTCCACGATCTTGCAGCAGGCTATAATCGCTTTGACATATTCGAGATGGGTGTGACCCGCTGCCGTACAGCACCGGTGAGCTTCACCGATATGCCTGCGCCCTCCCCTCAACCCGAGACGCTCAGCCAGCCAGAACAGGCTGAGGCCGCAACTCCCCCGGTGGCTTAAGATTTGCACCGCCATTTTACCGCTCGACCACTATCCAACAGGAGCACAGAGACGAGCATGTTCGCCCAACTTCTTGCCAATGCGTTCGATCGGCGACAGCCAATGCCAAACCCCCAGCCCGATGATCGCTCAATCGCCCACCTAATCTCTGATCTGGTAGGGACGCGCGGCGAAATCTCGGGGCGGACCCTCGGGCAGGAAATTCTCAACAGATACATCAATCGCTTCGAAGACTCTGAGAAGCGTGACTTTTTCGAGTATTTGGCGTGCGAAATGGATGTGGATGCCGGGAAGGTCCGGCAGGGGCTTGAGGCCTATGAAAAAACCAAATCGAAATCCAGCTATCTCGCATTCCAGACCGCGAGCGAACCGCCTCGGCAGGAGTTGATCCGGCGGCTCAATCAAGTGCCGGACGCCACCAATTCTCTTGTGCGTATGCGAGAGGACCTGTTGCGCTTTGGGCGCGAGAATGAGGCCCTTCTAGCGCTGGACTTGGATTTCAAACATCTTTTTGCCAGTTGGTTCAACCGCGGCTTTCTTGTGTTGCGGCGGATCAGTTGGGAAAGCCCCGCCCATATTCTTGAAAAGGTCATTGCCTATGAGGCGGTGCACGCCATTGATAGCTGGGATGCGCTGCGCCGCAGGCTGCAACCGGGTGATCGGCGCTGTTATGCCTTTTTCCATCCGGCCATGCCAGACGAGCCGCTTATTTTTGTCGAAGTCGCCCTGACCAAAGGTATACCGGGTTCGGTTCAGAACCTATTGGATGACAGCGCGGAAGCACTAGATCAAACTCAGGCGGACACGGCCGTGTTTTATTCCATTTCCAATTGCCAGCCGGGGCTATCAGGCATTTCCTTTGGCCAATCCCTTATCAAACAGGTTGCCGAAGACCTAAGCCACGAGTTGCCGACGCTAAAGACCTTTGTCACCTTGTCGCCTCTCCCCGGGTTTGCGCGCTGGCTTCACTCTACTGAAACAAAGCCGGACGGCTCGGTTGTGACGCTGGCAGCTTATTACCTGACAATGGCCAAACGCAGCGACGGCCTGCCGCTTGACCCTGTGTCGCGGTTTCATCTGGGCAACGGGGCTCAAATCTACGCCCTTCACGAAAACGCAGATACTTCGGCCAAGGGACAGTCGCAGTCCCATGGTTTCATGGTGAACTATCTCTATGACCTCAGTCAGGTCTCGGCAAACCACGAAGCATTTGCGACCGCAGGCCAAATCGCGGCCACCCGAAACATACTTGATCAGGCAGCCCAAGCCAAAGCCGTATTCGAGAAGGAAGCCGCACAATGAACCCGCTCTATGATCGTTTCTTTGCCCCTCACCGCGACAACAAGAGCGTGTTCCTCAAACTCGCGGACGGCACTGCGCTCACCTATGCGGAATTTCGTGATCGGGTTGGGCAGATCGCAAACACCCTGCTGGCATGGGGGCTTCATCCCGGCGACCGGGTTGCCGTTCAGATCGAGAAATCGCCAGATGCACTGGCACTTTATGGTGCCTGCGCCCAGACGGGTACGGTCTTTTTGCCGCTCAACACTGGCTACACCGCTGATGAGCTCAGCTATTTCGTCAAAGACAGCGGCGCCAAACTCTTTATCTGTGATCCCGCGAATGCAGAAGCACTTGACCCGGTAGCGCGCCGTCACCGGGCGAAGCTGGAAACCCTCGGGGTGGACGGCGCAGGCTCACTCAGCCGCGCCGCCAATTCGCAATCGCCCATCGCGCCCACTGCAGAGGTTCAAGGCAATGATCTTGCCGCCTTACTGTACACGTCTGGCACGACAGGGCGTTCAAAGGGGGCCATGCTGACGCACGACAACCTCGTGTCCAATGCCGAAACCCTTGCGGAATATTGGCGATTTACCTCTGACGATGTGCTGCTGCACGCCTTGCCGATCTTTCACACACACGGGTTGTTCGTTGCAATCAATGTCACGCTCGCGGCCGGCAGCTCAATGATTTTCATGCCAAAGTTCGATATAGATGTATTGCTTGCCGAAATGCCCGGAGCCTCCGTGCTCATGGGTGTGCCCACTTTCTATACCCGGCTTCTGGACGACGTGCGCCTAAACAAGGATGTGTCGGCCGAAATGCGTTTGTTCATTTCAGGGTCGGCGCCATTGCTGGCCGAAACCCATATCGCATTCCAACAGCGTACAGGGCACCGGATATTGGAGCGCTATGGTATGACGGAAACGAATATGAACGCCTCTAACCCATATGATGGCGACCGTCGTGCCGGAACGGTGGGTAGACCCCTACCCGGCATCGCGATCAAGATTATGGACACCGACACTGACACCGAATTGCCCCAAGGCGAAATCGGCCAGATCGTGGTACGGGGGCCCAATGTGTTCTGTGGTTACTGGAACATGCCGGAAAAAACAGCCGAAGAACTTTGGCCTGACGGGTTTTTCATCACAGGCGACCTGGGACAATTTGACGAGGATGGTTATCTTCAGATCGTTGGGCGTCAAAAAGATCTTATCATTTCCGGGGGCTATAACATTTACCCTAAGGAGATCGAACTGTTGTTAGATGAAAACCCGAACGTCGTAGAAAGCGCCGTTGTGGGTGTTCCACATGCCGATTTCGGAGAAGCGGTGGTGGCTTATGTTGTTCCCACCGCAGACAGCCCGCCGGATCCAGCCTTGCTGCAAGAGTTATGCCGCCGCAAGCTGGCGCGGTTCAAACATCCGCAGGATATACTGCTGATCACAGATTTGCCGCGAAACACGATGGGCAAAGTACAAAAGAATGTACTGAGAGACCGTTACATTCACGCAAAGCAATCATCTGTCGAAGCCTGAAATCTGATGGTTCTGTCGCAAAGTTTCGTACTGCATAAATGTGTGTAGGCGCTGGACACATTTATCCTGCGAGGGCGGCGAAGTCTCCGACAAACTCGGGGCGATTCATATTGCATGATCGTACCCTCGGAAAAATGAGCCTCCGACCCGGCTGCGGCTCATTTTTCCGAGGGTACGATCATAACACGATTCTCTCACGCTGAAGCGGGTCCGACTGGAAGTCGGAGGGTTTGCTCCAGGGCGTGGATATTAAACAGGAACCGTCCACACATGGTAATGTCCCTCGCGCAGTTATCCCGCGAGCGCAACGAACTGCGAAAATGCGCTCTGCCTTTGGCAGGAAACTGACCTTTGAAGATCCTTTCCACTCCCCAAGTCATCATTGATTTTGCATGATTAATTTATGTCAGATACTGGCTAAGTAGGGGACGGTGACTGACGCCGCAAGATCAACATTCCTGCGAGGAAACTCGTTGCCGAAAGCGTGATCGAAATTGACAGGGCAACTTCGTAGCCACCGTAGAGGTCTCGAGTAACGCCACCTATCCAGCTTCCCACGGCGGCAGCCAGAAATGCGAAGAAGAACATGACCGAGATTGATGTCCCAGCGACCGCGCCTGAAAAGGCTTTCCGGACCAGATGCACGTAGGCCGGAAAGACGCCACCGTAGCCGAGACCAATGGTCACGCAGCCGCCCGCTATCAACAGTGCCGAGGAGCCGCTTCCGAACAGCAATAACGCGCCGCCGAGCGGAATGAGGAAAGTGCAGGCCAGCAGCGACGGGATAGCGTTTCCCCGATCGGCCCATCCACCGCTCATTAACCGCGAAATCAATGAAGAGCCCAATAACACCGTCAGCAGGCCAGATGCGAGGCTCGGCGAAAAACCCTGTTCCTCCGCAAGAGCAACCAAATGAGCGATTATGATGAACGTACCGCTATTGACTAGTACCAGCATGAATACCAATCCCCAGAAGATCCTCAATTGATCCTGCGCGTCTTTCGGGGACTCCGCCGCTATACGTTTCTCCATTTCCAACACGCCGGGTCTACGGCAAAAAACCAGTGACGCCAGACCGATCGTCACTAGACAAAACAGACCGTAAGCGATCACCGCGTCGCGCCAGCCCCACCAGACAGCGAGGTTACGCAAGGCAACAGGCACCACCAAGCCGCCGACGCTCTGGCCGGACAGGACAATCGCCATGGCCACGCCACGGTTACGGTCGAACCAGTGGCTGACAATAGCGGTGATTGGACCAAAAAAAGTTGCCTGGCCAACGGCACCGACGAGCAGTGCATAACCGGCATAGAGTTCGAACGGAGTCGTTGCTTGCGCACACAAAAGAAGGCCTCCGCTGATCGCCAGCGCTGCGACTACACAGAGAATCGTGAAGTTGACCCGATCCGAGAGATAGCCAATTGCGAGGCCACCCGTTCCCGCAGCGACCATTGCCAACGAGTGGCCAAGCGAAAGTGTCGCACGGTCCCAGCCGAGATCTTCGCCCATGGGGCGCATAAGTATCGGCACGAAGGTGGCCGCGCCGAAACTGAGTGACGTCATGGCCAAGCTGGCTCCCACGACCACCCAACCATACGGGGTCTCGATGCTCGGTCCTGCATACCTATAGTTCATCGGAGGGGTTCTGCCATAGTTTGAGATTGGAGGTACTGTTCGGGGAACACGCGAACCGTCCCGTCGCGTCAACTTTGGCGTCGAGACTGAGGTTTTCGGCGAACCCGTTCAGCTAGATTGGCACCGGGTGAAAGCGGGGGCGGCGACTGCCAGACATCGTAGCAACGCGCCGCATGACGCGTCCACTGGCCACCCTGGAGTTATTTCCAAATCCTTGTGTGCCAAGCAAAACCTCCTCCTGAAGCCAATGCTTGCTAATATTACAAAAAAATTTGTAACAAAAGGAGATATTTTTGTATTTACACTGGGAGTCCTTGGGAACCCAAATTTTGATGTGTTGACGTGCGGCCGAAGAGAGATGCATAGTCCATGTGCGCCGAAAATTTATCGACAAGGTCGAGCGCACCGGTTTTTCCATTGTCCAACAGGCGATCAAGCAGATCGCAGAGCTTTACGCGGTGGAGAAGGAGGCGCGGGAGAAATCCCCGGACGAGCGCGTCACCCTGCGGCAGGCCAAGGCAGCCGATCTTCGACGCGTTGGAACTCTGGCTGCAGGCGCAGCTATGCAAGATCTTCGGTAAAACCGAACTGGTCGAAGCCATCCGCTATGCGCTGAACCGCATGCCGAAAGCCGAAAGCCCGTGGCTATCTCGACGACGGGCATCTCGAGCTGGACACAGATGTGTTTGAACACATCTGGGAATTTACACCATCTTGACGGACGTGACCGCAGCGGCTCACGCGACTTCGTCGCGTTAATGGAGCAAAATAACGCCAGGACCATCACCACGAAGTTGGCTTTAACCTGGGCGACATTGCCAGTCGATCGCCACGCTTCTTGGGCCTTGCGGCTGACTGACGTACGCGGTTTCGCGCGTCACCTCGCGAACATCAACCCAGAGACGGAGGTGCTGCCCCCAAGAATGTTACCGCCACTGACGTGCGCCAGACCCTATGTCAACACCGAATGGAACCGGAACCGCATCCGCCAAAGGAACCGCAGGTGCACGCAAACCGGGGTTTGCTTCCACGCCCATTCGGCATAGTTAGGCGATCAGCATAAACCGCCAAGACGAACGACGTTGATCCCGAAGCGTGGCTCACACGGGTCCTCCAGCGCCTGCCTGATCACAAGATCAATCGCATGGACGAACTCATGCCGTGGAACTGGCGGCCCCAAAAGCCCTGAAACCGCGGTTCAACCGAACGGTTACGGTTCTGTGAGGCCTGCGGGCGCAACGCTGATGCTGCCGCTCGGGTGCGCAGCCGACCTCATTGAAGCCGGATTAAACAATCCTGCAAGGCCTTTGGAGCTATGGCGATTGTGGTTTTGGCGCGGGACCGGGGTGGAGGGCGCGAGGGCGGATATGCAGATCGATTGTGCCGTCTGGACGGCCGCCGACTTCGCTCTGGGGATCGGTGCAGCGGTCCGGTCTGGCGTTTTAGTATCCACGCCCTGGAGCAAACCCTCCGACTTCCAGTCGGACCCGCTTCAGCGTGAAAGAATCGTGTTATGATCGTACCCTCGGAAAAATGAGCCGCAGCCGGGTCGGAGGCTCATTTTTCCGAGGGTACGATCATGCAATATGACACTGGCAAACACTGCATTTACTATCACCGCTACCACATCGTCTGGTCGACCAAGTACCGCTACAAGGTGCTGACCGGGGCGCTGCGCCTGCGGGTGCGCGACATCTGCCGTCAGGTCTGCCGCGAGAACGAGGTCGACATCTTGCGCGGGGTATTGTCGAGCGATCACGTCCACATGTTCGTGTCGGTGCCGCCGAAGCTCGCCATTTCCGATCTGGTGCGCAAGATGAAGGGCCGTTCGTCTTACCGGGCGCAGCGGGAATTCCCGCATATCCGTAAACGCTACTGGGGCTGCCGGTTTTGGGGTAGGGGGTATTTTTCAACCACCAACGGTGCCATCACGGAAGACATCGTACTTCAGTACCTGGAAAATCACATCGCTGATCCTACCGGCGTCAGATGGAGTGGTTGCCGCCCTCCCATGACGGCATCAATTTGTGCCAAGGTTGTGGTGTTAAAAGCCACACAACGAGGAGGACGGCGAGATGAAGGATATGATGATTGGGGTGGATCTGGCAAAGAATGTTTTTCAGGTCCACGGTGCCCTGCGGACAGGAGAGGTACAGTTTCGCAAAAAGCTCACGCGAAAGCAGTTCCCCGCAGTCATGGCCCGGCAGGCCCCCTGCCTGATCATCTTTGAAGCCTGCGGCAGCGCACACTATTGGGCGCGTGAGATGGAAGCGCTTGGGCACGAGGTGAAGCTGATCGCACCGCAATACGTGCACCCGTTCGTCAAGCGTCAAAAAAATGATGCCGCAGATGCCGAGGCGATCGTTATTGCGGCCCGCCAGCCCGAGATGCGCTTCGTGGAGCCCAAGACGGTCGAGCAACAGTCCCGCGCGGCCGTGTTTCGCGGCCGGGAGCGACTGGTTCATCAGCGCACCGCGGATGTGAACGCCTTACGGGCGCTGCTGTATGAGCATGGCCACGTGTTTCCCGTGGGAATACGCTACCTCGATCGCATGACGGTACTTGTTGAGGATGAGACCTCCGAATTGCCCGTATTGATCCGGGAGGAGTGCCAGGACATGCTGGCGCAGATTGCAGAGAACGCGGCGCGTATTGCCGAGCGCACCACGAAACTCAAGGCGCTGGCCTCCCAGTCGGACAGGGCGCGCCGGCTCCAGACTATGCCGGGTGTTGGACCGCTGACGGCCATCGCGGTGGAAGCGTTCGGACCTGACATGGCGCAGTTCAAGACCGGGCGTGACTTTGCGGCTTGGTTGGGTTTGGTACCGAGACAGCATTCCTCTGGCGGCAAGGAGCGCTTGGGTCGCATGACCAAGGCCGGTCAGGCCGATATCCGACGTCTCCTGATCATTGGGGCAATGTCGCGGCTGGGCTGGCTTGGGCAGCGGACAATTGTAGAGGGCAGTTGGCTGTCACGCATGTTGGCGCGCAAGCCCAAGATGCTGGTCGCGATCGCGCTGGCCAACAAGATGGCCCGGCAGATCTGGGCGATGCTGACGAAGAACGAAAATTATAGAGATCCGGCGCTGGCAGTCGCGGCATGATGTTCATGTCGAACCGTTAGCGACGGTGCCAAGGGGGTGTGAGAAGACGACGGCCTGAATGGGCAAAACGATCGAACAGATCCGGATTGGGAAAACCAGTACTACCGGCAGAGCAAAAAGCTCGCGCGTCAGATTTGGACCCGATCCGCTGATCACCATCTCGGCCCGCGGCTTCTGGAAGTGCCGCACAGCGAGGCCTGAAAGAAGTTCGCACATGGGGTAATCGCGGGAGCGAGTCACCCTAACGACCGGTCAGACTTGGAGGATGGCTGTTCCCCGATAAGATTGAAATACGGGCTCACGACTGGACGCCGGGCCCAAGCATCTGATGGAGAACAGTCATGGAAGAATATATCGGTCTTGACGTGTCGATGATAGAGACTTCAGTTTCGATCCGACGCGATGGGCAGCGTATCTGGCGCGGGAAATGCGTCTCGGATCCGGCGGTCATTGCCCAGCTGGTGCGCAAGCGTGCGCCGTTCGCCAAACGCGTTGTGTTCGAAACCGGCCCCTTGTCAGTGTGGTTCTACCATGCGCTTTGCTCGGAAGGCTTGCCTGCGATCTGCATCGATGCGCGCCACGCCAAGGCCGCGCTCGACATGGCGCCAAACAAGACTGATGCGAATGACGCTGATGGCTTGGCCCATCTTGCGGAAGTCGGTTTTTTCCGCGAGGTGCGAGTGAAAGGCTTCGACAACATGTTGACCCGGACGCTGGTGGCGGCTCGGCGCCAGCTGGTCCGGATCACGACCGCACTCTCCAACCAGATCAGGGGTTTGATGAAGACTTTCGGATTGGTTGTTCCTGCCGGTAAGGGCAGCAACTTCGAAAGAAATGTCTGTCGGCTGCTTGCTGATCATCCCGGGCTTTCCGAAATCATGCTACCGCTTTTGGAGGCTTGGCGCACAACGCGCCTTCAGTCCGTCGAGCTTGGCCGGCAGCTCGTCGCGCAGGCGCGCCAGGAGAAAGCATGCCAGCTTCTTATGTCGATCCCTGGCGTTGGAGCGATCACGGCAACCGCATTCGTAACGGCCATCGAAAACCCTGACAACTTCCGAAGGTCCCGCTCTGTCGGGGCTTGGCTGGGCCTGACCACCCGGCGATACCAATCCGGGGAAGTCGACTACGATGGTCACATATCCCGGCGCGGCGACCGCCATGTGAGAAGCCTTCTCTATGAGGCGGCAACGGTCATTCTGACCCGCAGCCTTGCCGACAGCGATCTGCGGACATGGGGGCTGAAACTCAAGGGGCGCATCGGCTTCAAACGCGCTGCCGTCGCGGTGGCCCGAAAACTTGCAGTCATAATGCATGCAATGCTCTGGGATGACACCCCGTTCGCGCGGGTTGCAAAGGCCGCAACCTGACACTTCACCAATAGCGCTCAAGTCGCGAGCGCGCGAAGGCGTCCCTGCCGGGACGTAGGTCGAGCCATTCCGCTGATCGAGTTGCACCAGCTAAAACAGCCGAGTGCGTTTCGCACATTGGAAGGCTCCTCCGCGAAGACCCATCATGCGGCGACCGAAGTGTCGACCGCGAAGACGACCCTGACCCGGCAAACGTTTCGACGACGCGCACTCGGAGCCTCAGACGCATTGGTCTCGCGCATGCCCTGAAGACCGACCTCCCGCCGTCCAACGCCCGGTGGTGCAAAGAAAATGCTTGCAATTCTGGCTGCGATTAGACGACCCGATCACACGCCCACAAGGTCAAAAGGTTCTTGCATCACGGGCGGCAACCAAAGAAGCCCGTAGTTGTTCAGTGCCTAGTGACTGCTCGAACCGATCATGATACTTGAACGAGCGACCGCAAACCCTCATTGTCAGACGAGGGTCTCATGGGCGGATCATCGAAAAATAACGTCGGGTTTTTTAGGCAGTATGGCACCAAGTCAATCTTCGAAATCGAACAGCTCCAACACTCTGAACCGCGCCTTGCGTTTGATGCGGATGTTGTGCGAAGCCCCAACCCCGCTATCGCTCACGAAGATTGCCAAGACACTGGAGGTGGATGCCGGCAATCTTCATCGCCTTTTGCAATCGCTACAGGACGACGGTTGGGTCTCTCGCGTCTATGACGGGGCTGAGTATACCGTCGGACCCCTCTTGATGAACAATTTCGACCCCTGGCACCCGGTTCACAATTTCCGCAGGGAAAGCTATCCATTTCTCAAACAGCTTCACGAACAGACCCGTGAAACCTCCGCCCTGATCCTGTTTCTGGGCACGCAGCGTGTCGTCATGGATGCCATTCATGGCCAGCTGACCCTGAGTTCGTATTACGATGTGCAACTTTCATCTCCCGTGCATGGGTCCGCGTCAGGGAAAATTCTTCTGGCCAGCTTGCCTGCGGGCATAGTTGACGAAGTCCTTGGAGGCGAGCCGCTCCCTAAATACACCGAATTCACACCCACAACGCGGGATGACCTTGACCGCCATCTGATCGAAATACGCGAGACCAGATATTGCATTTCGCGCGAGGAGGCATTCAACGGCATTGTGGCGTATGGGGCCCCCATTCAGTATCGCGGTCGTGTGCTTGGCTGCCTTGTTTCCACGGCCGCCAGCGCGGATATCGCAACAAGAGACGATGCGTCTTTTGCTACGAAACTGCGGGATGTCGCGAATTTGCTATCCGCCTCAGTGCCCTCTATCCATCAGATGAAGTTCTTCCTCACTGGATGAAATACGGTGTCAGTTTGAGCGCCGCCATCACGAACACAAGAAGCACCAGAGTTGTTCCAGTTACGATCGTGGCGGCGCGCGGACCGACCTTCCGAAAGTTTTCGAGACGGGTGCTCATGCCGAGTGCCCCGATGGCGATGATCAAACACCAGCGTGATGCTTCCACCAGCGCGAGGCGCAGATCCTCGGGAACGAGATTGAAGGAATTCGCCAGCACGAGCGCAGCAAAAACGAAGGCAAAGATCGGCAGCGGCCTCTTGTGACCAGCCTCGCCGTCCCGGCTTCGCATGAAGAATGCAAGGCTCAGGACAACCGGCATCAGCATCATGACACGCATAAGCTTGATAACTGTGGCCGTGTCTCCGGCTTCATCGGACACCAAATAGCCCGCACCCACGACCTGCGCGACATCATGGATCGTCGCGCCGAGAAAAATCCCCGTAAGACGATCATCGAGGCCAAATTTTCCAGCAATCACGGGATATAGCACCATTGCGATCGTGGAGAGTAATGTCACCGACACAACTGTAAAAATCGTATCCGTTTCCCTGTCCTTGCCTTGCTGCAGAACGGACGAGATCGCAAGAGCCGCAGACGCGCCACAAATCCCGACGGCACCACCGGCAAGAATTCCGAAAATCGAATCGCGCCCGGTCATCCGAGCCAGGATGACACCGGTACCGATGGACAGACCGATGGCCGCGACAATCAAAACAAAGCTGGCAAGGCCGAGATCGGTCACGTCACTGAGCGAAATCCGAAGGCCGAGCAGAGCAACACCGGCCCTGAGAATGCGTTTTGAGGCGAACTTGATCCCCGGCGCGGTTCGCGCACCCTCATCGCTCAGGGACACAAGCGCCATGCCCAACAAGAGCGTAATGAGCATGAGCGGTCCGCCGTAATGATCGGTGATATAACCAGCCGCCGCCGCGACAACCATGGCCAAAAGGATACCGGGCGCAAGCTCGGACACGACCGAGCCGCGCGACAAAAGCGCGATGGATTTCATGGGAGTTTACTTCAAGTTCAAAGAGGCCTTGGGTCCTCGTTGTCTATGGCAGCGAGGTCGTTTGAAAGGGCGACCTCGCCAATGGTTTACGCTACAGCTTTAGTAGTGTCCGCATTTTGTGTTGGTAAGCTCACAGAGCCCGCAGAACATCCTCTGGCTGCACTTTACTGACCCGCGCCACGAACCAATCGAGATACCCCTCGAGATATTTCGAGGCAGGCCCTCGAA
>NZ_BDIY01000010.1 GCF_002072155.1 Roseovarius sp. A-2
GCGCCGCGACAATCAAAAACACAAACCACTTGATCGCGGCTGAAAAGACCGCCATCGTCACAAACGTCGCGACCAAGGATTCTCATCCTGATTGACGCGCTCTTCTCACCCAGATTGTCGCGCTACAACGACGTGCAAATGGACGCGCAATCGAGGCGATTTGGTCTGAGAATGTTCGGCGTGGGCAAGCGGGTGCCTGACATCGCCAACGGCAAATTGCGAGATCAACCGTTACCTCGTCTCCATGCGCGGGATAATCCTGCAGCCGCCGACGCCGCCAGCCGTGACGTCGGCGTGAATGCAATCCACAGTCTGGGCAAATGCCGTTGGGAGCCAAGACGCCAGATACAATCCACCCGCCTCTTTCACTTCGCTCAACGCTTTGAACGGCAACATCGCTCCCGGGCGACCAGTGCTTCTTCGAACTCACAACTATACCTCCTGAATTTTCCAGTTTCAGGATAGTTGCGCCACACAAAGTGAGGCAGAACCCAATTAAGGGCTACGCGACAACTGGCCAGCCTCGAAAGTACGGGATGAGAGCGAACCCGCCGTTCTTGCCGCCATGAACGACCCTGATCTCTGTGTGACGACAGGCGGTATCACTTCGATCAACCAGATGCTGACCGAACGATATCGGAAATGGTCCAGTGCGCGCCGCACAGAGCTTGCAAGGCTGCATCGTGAACTCGAAGCCTTGGCACCGCAGGATGATACCGCCGCGCTGTTGGTAGGCTATTTGCGCCAAGATGACGATGATGAAGAGCTGCAAGGCGATATCGGGGCACTACTGGAGGCGCTTGACGACAGGCGCGAGAGTGCTGACGTACCGTGGTCCGGCGACGAAATGCTGGCGCTGTTCAAAGGGCTGCTGGATGACCTATCAACCGATGAAGAGCAAGAACACGACAGTGTCTTGCGGTCTAGGCTGGCATCGTATCTTCAGGACTTTTCCGGGCGCGAGGGCAATTTTGCCCGGATGATGTCTGGTGCAACCCCACCTCAAACACGCCGCTTGCTGCAGTCCGCATTCAACCGCGCCTCCAGCTGGCCAATGGTACTTCTCGCTCAATCCCGTGTTGGGCGGGAGGGGTTAAACCTGCATGAAGCCTGCCGCACTGTGGTCATACTGCATGCAGAATGGAACCCGGGTATTGTCGAACAACAGATCGGTCGCGTGGACCGCAAGGGCAGCCGTTGGCTCCAAGACTTGGAAAATTGGTATGGGCACGCCGAGGGCGACCCACCACGTATACGCATTCATCCTGTCGTTGTCAGCGGGACCTATGATGATCACAACTGGCAGGTCCTGAAGGAGCGGTGGATGGAGCTGCGTGCACAATTACACGGGGAAGTTTTGCCGCATCAGGGAACCCACGCAGCAATTTCCCCAGAACTCGAAGCTCTTAGGAACCGTATCATTGTATCCACGCCAAACTTTGCGCCATGGGAGTGATGTGAAGTTCCAAAAATACCAACCGAATGGTCACGATCATATTCATACACCAGGAGAAGCTATTGAACCTTCATCGCGCCATTGAAATCGCTGCGGAAGCCCATCGGGGACAAACCGACAAGGCCGGCGCGCCGTATCTGCTACATCCGCTCCGGGTGATGATGTCATTAGAGACCGACGACGAACGGATCGTTGGCGTCCTGCATGACGTGGTCGAAGACGGCCCTGGCTGGACATTCAAGCGCCTTGAGGAAGAAGGGTTCTCGCCGACTGTGCTCGACGCTTTACGCCTTGTCACGAAGAGGCCCGAGGATGAAGGCGACAGCGAGGCCGTCTACGTGGCCTTCGTCCGACGCGCCAAGGGCAACAAGATCGCGCGCCGGGTCAAAACGGCAGACATCCTCGACAATCTGAACGCGTCGCGACTGTCGGCACTGACCGAAAAGGACATGCGCCGCATGAACCGCTATCTGGCTGCTCTGCGAGAGCTGCGGGACGCGGAAACCTGAAGGGAAAAAATCCGGAGATCACTGGCGCGCGGCCAGCACATCGAAGAAATCTTCAGCCAGCAGCTCATCATGCCTTTCGGGCATCGAATTTGCCTCTGTTGAGCGCGGCTCAACGATCCGCCACATTCGGTATCGTCCCTGCCCCGTAACTTCCCGGATGAGGCCCTGCTCGTCCATCCAGTCGATGTTGCGCTGAACCGTTGCCCGATGCGTACCTGTCAGTTTCTCGGCCATCTGTACTGAGACCAGCGGCCAGCTTGCGAAGAGGTTCCGCAGCATCGGCGGCGTCTTGCCCGAGAGGGGAGTCATCGCGCGCTCTGCGGCAGCCGCCCAAGCCTCGATCTCCTCGAGCCTGCGCAGGGCTGCGAATGTCGCGCTCTCCATCGCGTTCAGCCAGCGCGCTAACCGGGCGGGCGGGTCCCCGATCGCGCGAAAGCCCCCTCCCCCGCCCATGGCGGTCGGTGCGAAGATCGCGCCGGGCATGCTCCCTGACGGTGCGAGTTCGGTGATCGCAACACGCGACGCCGTCACCGCGGCCTCGAGCGGATCGTCGATCGGCGAGAGCTCCGCGACATGCCAGAGATGAAAGCCCATGCAGGCCCGCGTCACGGGGTGGAGGTTTTCGGCCTGATTCATCATCGCAAGCCATCCGGCAGCCCGGTCCTCGAAGGCTTCACGCTCTGCCATCTCGACCACGCGCGAGGGAGCATTGGCATCTTCGAACCGCTCCCCATGCCCCGGGCGGTCGCGCCGATCAAGGAAGGTCTCGAGATCGCCGACACCCGACCGACGCATCAGCGGCGCGGGTCCACCGGTCAGCCGACGCACGGTCCAGCCGATCCGGTACAAGGCCTGCGCATCATCCGTTACGGTCGAAACCCGCAGCGCCATGTAGAGTGACAGCCGGTCGAGTCCGATCCGGTCCTGCGTCAACCAGCTCAGGTCCGCAGCCTCGATCAGGGCGAGCCGCTGCCGCCAGCCTGCAGGGCCCCGACGCAGGCGTTCATCGAGGATCCCCAGGCGCGCCGCAACACGGGCGAGCTGCGCCGCCTGCCCGGCCTCGGCCCCGCGCCAGGCATCGACGATCTCGGATTCCTTCGCCTCAGACCTAGGTCCGGGAGGCAGGTAATCCGGTTCGTCCTCGATCGGCCCGGGCAGGAACCAGAGGTCGGCGTCATCCTTGTCCTCGGACGCCTCCAAGTCTTCGAGAGGCATCTCGTCATAGTCCATGTGTGTAGGGCGAAATCGGCTCATGCGCGCATTATAAAGCTATTTTGCGCGTTTGGCGATGGAGTTTGAGGGACTGCGTTTTCCTCTACTATAGAGGCGTTCGAGGATCGTGCCTTCTCGAGAGCGCTGGAGCGCCTCTCGTGGCCGTCAGCCCATAGTTACAAGGCTTCCCGAATTCAGCGCGACGAGAGAAATACCTATTGCACGCGTTTTCAAACGATCGTTTATTAGTGGTACATGAAACTGCAAACGGCCTGTTTTGATGCCCCTGATCGGCTATGCGCGCGTCTCAACCGAGGATCAGACCCCCCTGCCCCAGTCGCAGGCCCTGAAATCCGCGGGTTGCGCCGAGATCCATGAGGAACAGGCCTCGGGCGGCAATCGTGCGCGGCCAGTGCTTGCGCGGGTGTTGGAACGCATCGGCAAGGGCGACACGCTGGTCGTCGTTCGGATCGACCGACTGGCGCGGTCGCTGTCGCATCTGCTGGAGGTGATCGAGCGGCTGGAGGCCAAGGGTGCGTTCTTTCGTTCCATTCAGGACCCGATCGACACCGGATCCCCGCAAGGCAAGTTCACGCTGCAGGTCCTGGGCGCTGCGGCCGAGTTCGAGCGCGCCCTGATCCGGGAACGCACCAAGGCCGGCCTCGCCAGCGCGCGCACAAAAGGCCGCGTGGGCGGGAACCCTGGGCTGCGGGCCAAAGACCCTGCTGCTCTTCGCAAGGTGCGGCTGGCGCGACAGGACGGCTACATTGAGCGTCTGAACGAGACGGCACAAGATTGGGTGCCCCATGTGCGCCGGTTGCGCCCCGACTTGGCCTGGGAGGATGTGTTGCGCATCGTCAACGGCCCCTTGCCCGAGGCGCGTCGCTGGACCCAAAGCCGTCTTTTGCGCGCCGTGAAGGCCTATGTCCGCGATGGGTTCCTACCCAACGAGGTTCTGGCCCGCGCCGGCCGCCGCGAAAGGGACGATCGCCTGCCCGCCATTATTGCCGCCATCAAGGGCGCGGATCCCGAGATCACGCTTCAGGCGATCTGCACCCGGCTGGAAGCGATGCGCGAACGCACGCCCCGTGGCCGAACGAGATGGCAGCCCTCATCGGTCAAGATGCTGTTGGAGCGAGCCGAGAGGCTGGGGCTGCTCGATTGAGATTCCCGAGAATCGCCCATCCGATTCTGCCGACTGATTTCTGTACGCACTCACAATACATCTTGTGGTCACTACGTAGTTGGCAACGAGGTGTTGAAGTAGAGCGAGAGCGCAGTCGCCCAAGACGCTGATTTTTAACAGTTTACCGTCGACAGAAATCGGTGCCTTCAACACCCCCAGGCCGCTCAACGGTTTGGTCTGGATTTATCCACAATATCTGTTAAGCTTTGCAAAACAATAAAGACTTGAGGGCAGTGATGAACGGGATACGGGCCTCCCAGAGATTTGAAGTCATGTCCAAGCGGCTTGGTAGTCGGTTGCGTGAACATGCGCAGGAAACCTTCCCACCGGACGCTCAGAAGGGCCTCCGACGCTTCGCCATGCGGGAAGCGGCTGAACTGCTTCGCATTAATCAGAATACCTTTCGCCATCATGTGTCAAACCTCGAAGGCTTTCCCGAAGGTGTCCTGGAGGGCGGCAACCGCCGTAGCTTCTCTGCAGAGGAGATGGTCGAGGCACAACGCGTACTTCTCGAGACTGGAAGGATCAAGCCAGAAGAACACCCGCACAGAAGACCGGGAGAGGCTTGTCAGGTCTTGACGATCTTCAACCTGAAGGGTGGTTCGGCAAAGACGTCATCTGTTGCCCATGTAGGACAACTACTGGGTCTGCGCGGCTACCGGGTCTTGCTGATCGACCTCGACAGCCAGGCAAGTCTGACAAACCTGTTCGGGGTTACTCCCGAGCTCGATCCGGAGATGCCGACTTCATACGATCTTATCCGATCCGACGATCCATTGCCCGCAGCAGATATCATTCGCAAAACGAACTTCCCGACTGTGGATCTGATCCCGGCATCCATGGACATCATGGAGTACGAGTTCGAGGTCGCCCTGAGCTTCAGACACGGCGCCACCACGTTCCATAGCCGCATCCGGGAAGCGCTTGAGCCCGTCCTCAACCGATATGATGTGGTGATATTTGACACCCCACCGCAGCTGAACTTCTCGGTGATCTCTGCCCTCTTTGCATCGACCGGGGTCCTGATCCCGCTCAACGCGTCGATGCTCGATGTCATGTCGCTGGCGAGCTTTCTGGGCATGGCGAGCAACCTGATGGGCGTCGTCGAGGCACACGCCCCGGAACATGGACTGAACTTCGTGCGAGTTCTGATCACCCGCTACGAAAATACGGATGGTCCGCAGGTGCAGATTTCATCTCTGCTTCGGACAGTCCTCGGGGATGCCGTGCTGTCTGCCGAGTTTCTGAAATCAACAGCCGTAGGTGATGCTGCGAACACCCAGCAGAGCATCTTCGAGGTCGAACCTCGCGACGTGAATCGCAGAACTTACGAGCGCGCGATCGAGTCCGTCTCGCGCGTGACCGACGAAGTCGAACGCGAAATCCTGAAAGCATGGGGGCGTAGCCATGGCGCGTAAGGTCTTCGGGGACTCACTCAAGAACGCGATGGGCAAAACGCCGCCTTCGGACGAGAATCTGGATGTGAAGCGAACGAGCCCGACTGTAGCTCGCGCACAAGCATCCGTGCTCGAAGAGGATAAACACGCCACGCGGCTGATCGACCCGACCGCCATACGGATGTCCGCGGTCATGGACCGCATCGATCCAAGCGATGGTCTGGATGAGCTTGTCTCGTCGATCCGCGAGCACGGTCAAAAGGTTCCAGTGCTGGTTCGCCGAACCCAGGACGGTGCGCTTGAGATCGTCTACGGACGCCGTCGGCTTTTAGCTTGTCGCCAACTTGGTCAGAAAGTGCGCGCCACGGTCATGGAGATGACCGACGAGGAAGCTCTCATTGCCCAAGGCGTAGAGAATAATGCGCGCCAAGACCCATCGTTCATCGAAAGGGCTCTGTTTGTCGCCGGGATCATTCGAGAACTTGGGAAAACCGACGAAACGCGCAAGAACGCTCAAACGATCGCGTATCGGGCACTTCAGATCGATGAATCGCTCGTCTCGCGGATGAACCGTATCGCTACGGGCATCCCGATGGAACTGATCCAGGCTATCGGACCTGCACACGGCGTTGGCCGACGGGTTTGGGAAAAGCTTTTCAGGCTGTGCGAGAAAGACGTCGCGAGAGCCCGAGAAGTTGCCGGCGAAATCCCTCGCAACATCCCGGGCCCCGACCGTCTCGAAGCGGCGGTTGCCTTGCTGACAGCCACCAAACCATCGACGCAGAAGACACATCCGAGTGAGCGCGTGAAGATCGGCCGAAAGGGCAACCGCATCACCATCGATGTGGACGCTGATCTTGTCCCTCGTGTTGAGGAGGCAGTCCGGAAGCTGGTCATGGAGCTTCTTGACCGCGGTCAAGACGGGCCAGAGTGACGACCCCGTGTCTTGACCGCGGTCAAGACATCAAAAGCAACGAGCAGAAAACGAAAGGAGGACCGGCTAGAAAAAGAAAGACCCCCCGAAAGCGATGCTTCCGAAGGGCCTCAATCAGTCTCGACATCTGATTGATACCCCAAAAACGAATCGATTTCAACACCGCTCGCGGTGAACGGGGAAGCTTTTTCTTCCGAAACACCATGAGACATGCAACTGAAACAACGACCGCCCTGGCGGAACGGATATCTCTGCCCTGCCCTAACCCCTACGAGCTTCTGGGCCCAGTTCGCGTACTGAGGAAGGAGCTCGGTCTCACAACCAATGACCTCGCCGTTCTGACCGCGCTCATTAGCTTCCTACCCCGCAAAGAACGTGAGATTCAGGACAGCCAGCGACTTACGCTCACTGTCGTGTTCCCGTCGAACGCTTCTCTGTCAGAGCGCGCAAATGGACTCGATGAGAGAACACTTCGACGCAGCTTGGGACGCCTCTCAGCTGCTGAACTAATCGAACGCAAGAACTCAGCAAATGGCAAACGCTTTCCGCTGCGGTATGGAGGCGTTATCAGAGATGCCTTTGGCATCGACCTGAAGCCCTTGATCCAGAGGTACGGCTCGCTCGCGACGCAAGCCTTGCAACTCACCGAAGAACGCGAGCGCTTGCGCTCACTGAAGGCTGAGGCGTTGGCCCTACGAGCTTCGCTACTCCAACAGACACGCTTCGACGAAGCAAAGCTCTCTACCCTCAACATGATCAGAAATGTCCTGCGTCGAGCAACATTAACCGTTGATGCAGTCCTGAGCGTTATCTCGGAACTTAGAGCCCTCGGAGCCGATACTGACGCAAGCTACGGTGAACACCATGCTGCAGAAAAAGCTGGTTCCGAAGATAATTTACAAGCTATCGAACACCGACCTTATGCACCAGAATCCAACGATCTGCCCGCCACAAACGGACAAAATGTCCGGCACATAGAGTCTATAAAAAAAGATATTAAAAAGATTGCTCACTCTACGGTCAATCGCAGTGAACAAACCACAAAAACCAAACCGACGATGAACCGAGACCCAGCACGCATGGCATGGGAAGATTTCACCCATGTTGCAGGATTTTTCCCAGAACCGCCACGGACAGGAGAAGCCCTTACCCGCATTCTATACGACCTCGGTCGATTGCTTAGAATAAGCCAAGACGAACTTCGGTATGGCATCCAGAAAGCTGGCGCGGGAAAACTGCTTCTCGTCTTCGACTACCTGATAGCAAGAGCAGACACGATCAAACACCCTGACGCCTATTTCGAAACGATCCTACGCACACAACTTGCTCCCACATGAACTTCTTGACCGCGGTCAAGAACGATCGTGAGAGGGAAAGGAGTGTTGGTTTGAGGGTGACGGGAAGTGAGATCGGGAGAGTGGCTTCCGACGCCCGTCGTGGAGAAGATCTGATGACCAAAGCTGTCCAGAAAATCACCCTGTCCCCTTCACGGGATATCCCTTTCGACAAGCTGGTGCTCAGCCAGTCCAACGTGCGGCGCATCAAGGCTGGCGTGTCGGTCGAGGAACTGGCCGAAGATATCGCCCGCCGCGGTCTCTTGCAAAGCCTGAGCGTGCGGCCCGTCGTGGCTGACGATGGTACCGAGACCGGCAAGTTCGAAATCCCGGCCGGTGGACGGCGGTTCCAAGCCTTGTCTTTACTGGTGAAGCAGAAACGCTTGGCGAAGACCACGCCCATTCCCTGCATCGTCCGCGATGCTGCGTCCGACATCCTCGCCGAGGACGATTCCCTTGCGGAAAACATGCAGCGCGTCGCCCTGCACCCGCTCGACCAGTTCCGCGCGTTTGTGTCCCTGCGCGACAAGGGTCAGAGCGATGCAGAGATCGCTGCGGCCTTCTTCGTAACGCCGCAGATCGTGAAGCAGCGCCTGAAACTCGCCTCCGTCGCCCCTGCCCTGCTTGAGGTCTATGCCGAGGATGGCATGACGCTGGAGCAACTCATGGCCTTCACCGTGAACCCCGATCACGCGCGTCAGGTTCAGGTTTGGGATGTGATTCATTCATCCTGGAACAAGGAGCCATTCCAGATCCGGCGCATGTTGACCGAGACCTCGGTCCGAGCGTCCGACCGACGCGCGGCCTTTGTGGGTGTTGAGGCCTATGAAGCGGCGGGCGGCACGATGCTGCATGACCTCTTCCAAGGCGATGACGGTGGCTGGCTCGAGGACCCTGCCCTGCTCGATCGGCTGGTGACGGAAAAACTCCAGGCCGAGGCTGAGACGGTTGCGGTTGAGGGCTGGAAGTGGATCGATGTCGCGCTTGACCTGCCCTACGGCTACAGCCACGGTCTGCGGTCCTTGTCTGGCGATCCGGCGCCGATGACGGATGACGAAGGTGCGGCCCATGCCAAGCTGCTCGCCGAGTATAGGGCGCTGGAAGAGGAATACGCGGGTCAGGATGAAATCCCCGACGAGGTCGACACGCGGCTTGGCGTGTTGGAAACGGAGATGGAAAAGATCGAGACCCGGCCATTGATCTTCGATCCCTTGGAAATCGGACGGGCAGGGTCGTTCGTCACGCTCGACCGCTACGGCGCGCTGGCAGTCTATCGCGGCTATGTGCGCCCAGAGGATGAGCCCGTTGAGGAGACCGCGGTCCAGGATGGTACTGATCCTGCGGCGGCGGGGCAGGGGGATGGTCGTGATCTCACCGATGGCCTTGGCAGTGCTGCTCATGGCGGCACCGTCATCACGTCGGGTGGCCAGCCAATTGATGGCGACTTGCCTGAGGATGAGGATGACGGAGCGCTGAAGCCACTGCCCGAGCGGTTGGTCATGGAGTTGACGGCCCATCGGACGCTGGCGCTACGTGAAGCGATCGGGCGCTCGCCGGATGTCGCGCTGACGCTGCTGCTTCTGAAGCTGGTGACGGACACCTTCCGCACCTCCTCTGCTTCGGGCAGCTGTCTCGAGGCATCCGTGCGTCCGGTCTACATGTCGGCGCAGGCGCCCGATCTCAAGGATAGCGTGGTGGCGAAGCTGGTCGACGAGCGTCATGCGGAATGGGAAGCCGATCTGCCGCTTGGCGATGATGCGGCACTTTGGGCCTATCTGACGGTCCTCGACCAAAGCAGTCGGCTGGCCTTGCTGGCGCATTGCCTCAGCTTCGGCGTCAACGCGCTGCATGAGAAGGTGAACCCATACGGGGCAGGCATCTCCGCAGGCGGTCTGACCCGGCGGATGGCGCATTCCGATTTCGTGGCGCGTGCCACAGATCTCGACATGGTCGAGGCGGGCTGGGAGCCGACGGTCGACACCTATCTCAACCGCGTGCCCAAGGCCCGCATCCTCGAGGCCGTGCGCGAAGCGAAAGGGGAGGGGACTGCCCAGCTCCTCGATCACCTGAAGAAAGGCGAGATGGCCAGTGAAGCCGAGCGCTTGCTGAAGGGCAGCGGCTGGTTGCCCGAGGTCCTGCGCCGGAACGATCTCGTGGCGCTGGACGATGAGGACCGTGCCGAAGGGCAGGGGCCGGATGTCGATGCCGAACTGGCTGACAGCGTCAGTGAGGCTGACCTTCCTGCATTCCTGACGGATGACCTGCCTGCTCAAGGCGCGTCGATGCTGGCCGCGGAATAACGTGATCCAGCGGGGGGCGGAGATTCCGCCCCCAATCACCCTATAACGTAACAATATCAATAAGATGAATGCGATTACTCGCATTCGGAATGAGGAATCATGTCTGCAACAACCATCATCGACACCGCGCCCCTTGGGGCGCTCATTCGCTACACCGACGGCAGTCCGAAGCCACCGGCACGGTTCACCAAGAAGCTTGCCGCCTGGGAGCGATCGAACGGCGTCGGCCGTCTCGTGAAGAAGGAGCCTCCCCGGGTCTATACGACCTGGACGGCACCAGCCTCCTTCACGCTACATGAGGGCAACTTCTCCTCGGACGGGGTGATCCTCGTCACCATCATGCGCAGCCATTCTGCTGACAGCGCCCTCGTCTTCGAGGTGGCCGAAGAACCGAAGCCCGGCCAAGTGCGCGTGCTTCTCGACTTCGGCGGCAACACGGAGCTGCTGCATCTGGCGGAATCCATCACCGCGGCAGAGCTTTGGATCGCCAAGGAAGGATACAGCAATGCGCGGCTCGAAATCGTCGGCGATGAAAATAGCGAAAGGGCAGGGGGCGCGGACCTGGCCGCCTGAGCCCAACTGAAACCGAGGGGCCCGTCCAAGCGCGGGCCTCTCAACCATCACAACCTTGTCCTTTGAGTTCGCGGGGCGCCAAAGGAACCATCCCCAAGGAAGGACGTCTTCAACCAAGAGCCTGCCCGGGAGGCTGGCGGCGTTAGAAGCATCAGCGGGATAACCGGCTCCAGTCGGCAGGGCACCATCCCCCGCTCGCCATTCCCTTCCTTGGCCCGAATCCTGTCTTCGAGATCAACCCGCGAGGGGTCGGACTACGGGCAAGCCCGTGCCGCCGGGCGGATTCGGACAAGCCGAACGCACCCGGTGATGTCAGCCAGTATTCGGGCCTTCGAGGTCCTGTCGCGCGGGGGATGGTCCCCCGCCTCCCAGACAGGAGCCAAACAGATGTCCCGCAAAGATGCACACGCCTTCGCCGCCTCCCTCGCTACCACGCTCATGGTCTCGATCGTCGTCTTCCAGGCTGGGGATGGAACCTTCGGCGCCGTCCCCGCCGATGAAATCGACGGCGACGAGGTCGTGATCGTCTCGGAATACGATCCCTTCGGGTGAGGCTTCGGCCTCACTTCCCGAGGGCTTGGCGCAAAAACGGCTATCGCCGATAGATGGCCTGCTCTACAGAGCAGCCCTAAGTACATAAAAAATATAAGAAAATAGCTCTCCTATCAGAAAGCTTTCCTACGTTTCTGCGATTTTCTTCAAACTATGACGTCGCCGGTGATGCGTCAGACTTCAAGGCCAATGCTCCCGATCTTTCACACGGGCATTAGGAGCATCTGTTGGCAATCTGACGGATGCCTGAAATCCAGAAGTTTCACCGGGACGTGGTGACTGGAGCAAGAGAGAGGTTTCGATCCGTTCTGCGATGGCTGAGACGATAGCGAGGCCAAGCCCGCTACCATCAGTTTTTGCATCTGCCCTCTCGAAGCGCCCTGTCAGGCGTTTGAGTGTTTCGGCTGCTACCGCGGGGCCCTCGTTTGCCACGATCAACTGCCCCTCGCTCGTGAGTGTAACCGCGACTGGGGCATTCTGCGCCCCGTGGCGTAGGGCGTTTTCCACCAGATTCCGGCACAGAATTCCCAATGCGTCGGGGTCGATATCAGACAAGACAGGCGTGTCCGGCAAGTTCAACATAAGGCGCCCGTTCTCTGTGCTGCGCGCAATATCTTCCACCACGACCCGAGTGATGGTTCTGACATCAGCGCTCTGGTCCATCCGAAGTCTACCGCCTTCCGCCCGCGCAAGCTGCAGGAGACGCTCGGACAGCCGTGTGAGACGCTTGAGCGTCGCCTCGATCTCGGCGGCGCGCGCGTCGATGGTCGGATCTTTGGTCTCTGACCGCAGTCGCTGCGCCTGGGCGATAGCGCCCGCCAATGGTGTCCTTAGTTCATGAGCTGCATTAGCTGCAAAACTTCGCTCAGCCTCGAACGCGTCGCGCAACCGAGCCAAAAGGTTGTTCAAGGTTGCGGCCAGCGGTCCGATTTCCGTCGGCAGGTCGGCCGCGGGTACTTCTGACAGGTCGCGCACGCCGCGCGCTTCAAGCCGCGTACGAAACCGATGGAGAGGGGCGAGGCTAAAGCGCACAGCGAGAATAATCGACGCGAGCGCCAACGGCAGCACGACCAGCAGCGGCAGGCCGAGGCCCATCTGGATTTCCCGAGCAACCGATGCGCGATGCGCCAACGGTTCGGCCACGGTGATGCTGATCGTCCCCTGGAGTGCGGCGTCGCTGTAGAGGCGATGTGTGGCGTTCTGCCTAAATCCCGGCCCATCGTATGGAGGGAACACGGCAGGGTCCGCCGCATGGGATTGCAGCAGGATGCGTCCCTCGGCATCGCGTACGATGTAGGTGAAGAACTCGTCATGCTCACGGATCGGCGCGAGGCGCTGCGTCACACCCTGATCTTCCCGCCCGACGATGTCGGTCACGGCCAGCGGCAGGATGCGCTCGGCGGTTTCACGCAGGGCGCTGTCAAAGACCTCGTCCATCTCGCCCCGAACGATCACCGCGGTAACCGTGGCGGCGGCGAGCCAGAGGATCGTCAGCACAAGGCCGAGTGACAAGCCGAGCCGTACCTGAAGGCTGGATGGCCACATCATGGCTTGCCCAGTCGGTAGCCCATGCCGCGCTCGGTCTCAATGATGGCGCTCCCCAGTTTCTTGCGCAGGCGGCTCACGTGCACCTCGATGGTGTTGCTCTCGACCTCGGCGTCGAAAGCGTAGAGCTTCTCCTCCAACTGCGCCTTGGACAGGAGCTGCCCAGGACGCGCCAGGAAGGCCTCGAAGAGCGCCCATTCCCGCGCCGTCAGCGGCACATGTCTGCCATCCCGATGGACGCTTCGCGCGGCAAGGTCGATGTCGAGCGGTCCGTGGGTCACGATCGGGTTGGGGTTGCCGCTGTAGCGCCGCGCGACCGAGCCAATCCGTGCCGACAGTTCCGACAGGTCGAAAGGCTTCACAAGATAGTCGTCAGCGCCTGCCTTCAGTCCCTCTATCCGGTCTGATATCTGGTCGAGCGCTGTCAGGATGATCACTGGCGTCACGTCCCGACGCGTCCGGAGGCCCTTGAGGAACCCGATACCGCGTCCGTCCGGCAGCATGAGGTCGAGCAGGACAAGGTCGTAGGAGGTTGCGCTCATCGCGTCGCCCGCCGCGTCGAGCCGCGTGACCCAGTCTACTGACTGGCCATCAGCTGCGATCTGGTCGCGCACTGCCGCGCCGAGAGTCGTGTCGTCTTCGATCAGCAATATGCGCATGGTCGTACCCGTTCTTTCCTGATGTCCCTCCATGATCCGTCTGGCTGACACGAAGCTGAAGCTTGTGGGTCGAGCCCCTTCAGGCTGCCGTCAGCTTCGCGGCGCATGAATGGCATCAAGAGGCGAGCCACTAGGAGTGTGCCCCATGAAGAAGACATTGACAATTATCGGCTTTCTCGCGGTCTTTCCGGCCGGCGCGGCGCTGGCTGACGACGATTGCTTCGTGCCGATGGCCGACTGGCAGCCGCGCGATGCTGTTGCCATGCTGGCCGAGGAAAATGGTTGGACGGTGCGCCGGATCAAGATCGATGACGGCTGCTACGAGATCGACGGGAGGGATGCCGAGGGGCGTGCGATCGAGGTGACTGTCCACCCGGCCACGCTGGAGGTAGTCGAGTTCGAATACGAGGACGACGAGGATGATCGCCGCGAGCGGGATCACGAGAGACGCGACGATGACTGATGCAGCGCGTCGCGACGGTAATGTCCCGGTGCCGGGCCTTCCTCTACTTCCTCGGCTTACCCTAAACTCTCCTCTGGCCCTGACGGGCCCGGTGCTGGTGGCGCTGCCATGCCTTCTGGCGGCTCTGCTCGGGTTCAACACTTATGCGCCCTTTGGCGCGGAAGCGGCACTTGGCATTGCCGTCGGGGCCGCGGCAGTTGTCGCGATGGCACTGACCCTGATCCTCGCCACACGACCGCCACTGGTTGAACCATTGTTCGGCGGTCTCGATCGCATGTACCGGGTCCACAAGTGGCTCGGTATTTCCGCGATGGTCCTGATGATCTTGCACCAGCAGATTGAGCCGGACTTCGAGCGTTTGGTGCGTGAAACTTCCCTTGGTGAACTTGGCGAAGAGGCAGGCGAACTCGCCTTCAACGCGCTTCTCGCACTTGTTGTTGTCAGCTGGTTCCGGAGATTGCCCTTCATCGGGCTCGAGATTCCATATCAGCTCTGGCGGTTCAGCCATCGTTTCATGGGGGCCCTTTTTGCCATCGTGGTCTTTCACCAATTCTTCGTCGATATGCCTGCCGGGGTGGACCCGACATTCATGTTGGTGCTGAATTCCTTCGGCATTGCCGGAGTGGTCGCGTGGATATTTACCGAGCTGGTCGCCCCGTACCTGCGGCGTAGAGAATTCACCGTCACAGAGATCAGCCAGACCAAGGACACCACCACGCTGACCCTCCGCCCCGAGGGGCGGGCCATGCGGTGGCGGCCGGGGCAATTCGCCTTCTTCCGCGCGCCAGAGGCGGGACTGTCCGAGCCGCACCCCTTCACGATCGCCAGCGCCCCGCGCCCTGACGGCACCCTGACGTTCTCCATCCGGGGCTTGGGTGGCTGGACACGAAGCCTGCCCGCCATCTTGCGGACCGGAACGCGTGTGCAGGTCGAAGGGCCATATGGACGGTTCAATTTCCGCAAGGGCGGTGCGCGCCAAATATGGCTTGCCGGCGGCATCGGTATCACGCCGTTCCTCGCCTGGGCGGAAAGCCTGACAGAGGCGGAGAGTCGCGACATTCACCTCATCTACTGCGTTCCGACACAAGAAGAAGCGATTGGCGTAGAGACGCTGCGCGCTGCGGTTGCCCGCAACCCGAGGTTCAGTTTCGAGGTGGTCGTCACGACGCGCGATGGCAGGCTCACGGCCGAGCGCCTGATCGGCGCGGTCCCTTTCGCGATCCGGCAAGCCGATTTGTGGTTCTGCGGCCCAACGGGTCTGAAGGATGGGATTCTCAAGGGCTTGAAAGCACAAGGCCAAACGCCTCGCCGTGTCCGCTTCGAGCAGTTTGAATTCGCCTGAACGCGGGGCAGGGCGCATAGCCATGCCAGCCCTGTAGCCTGCGCTCGCATCTTTTTGGCCCCGCCATTATCGGCGGGGCCATTTTTTTTCCTGACGGCAAGCTGAAGCAGGAATCGCTGGGGCGTCAGGAAGCCCTCAGGTCGACGCGCCAGATTGGTCTCATCAGACGAAAGGAGACCTTGCCATGAAAAAGACCCTGACCCTTCTCGCAGCGACAACGGCGCTGACCGCCGCCATCGGCGTTCCTGCCTGGAGCGCAATGGAGGACCCGGCCGACAGCATGCTTCGGCGCGTTGCCGCGCTCTTTGATGACGCCTCACAAGACATGCCTCTCATTCTCGCAAGCGACGAAGACGACGACGACCGCTGGCGGGACGGTTCGCGTCGCGGACACGACGACGATGATGACGAAGACGATGATGATGATGACTGCGACGACGATGATGACGACGACGATTGTCGGGGCGGCGCCCGCAATCCCGCGCCCGCTGGAACGGTCGCTCCTCCTCAGAACGGCCTCTTCGGAAACGGCGCCCCTCCGCAGGTTCAGGTGAACTGAACAGCTCCGAAGCACCCTGAACAAGGATCATTCCCATGAAATCACTTCTCGCAACGCTCGCGCTTACCACAGCGCTGACGCTTCCCGGCCTCGCCATGGCGCGGCCGGTGACGCTGACCACCACCCTCAACAATTACGGCGGCGACGGCGCCTACCTCGCGCTTTACGTTACCGACGTCTCGGGCGCCTATGTCGGCAGTCTCTGGATGGCCGGCGACAAGTCCAAGTACTACGAGCATCTGAGCGACTGGTACCGTGCCACGGGCGGCGATACCGCGCAGGTCAACGGCATTACCGGGGCCAGCGTCGGCGCGGGCCGCGCGCTGGAAATCACGCTCGATCTGGCCGACGCGCTGTTCGATGCGGGCTACACGCTGCACATCGACGCGGCGGTCGAGGATATGCGCGACAGCCCGAACGAGGTGGCCGTGCCGCTGACGACGGCGGGCGCGGGTACGCCGGTGACCGGGCGGCGCTACATCGCCAACTTCTCCTACGACATGTGAGGGGCAGGGCCATGATCCGTACACTGCATCGCTGGCCGGGTCTTCTGGCCCTCGCGCTCGTCACAATCCTGAGCCTAAGCGGTGCTGCGCTCTCGGTCTTTCCGGCAGTCGAGCGCATCACCGCGCCGCAGGTGGAGACTGGCCTGACAGTCGCCACCCTCGCGGACCGCATCCAGGCCGTCTATCCGGGCGTCGAGCAGATCCGGCGGTCGCCCTCCGGTCGGATCACCGCCTATTGGTTCGATCAGGGCGCGCCGGGTGCTGCCGTGATCGACCCGGCGACGGGCGCGGGCGTGGCCTCGGCCGACCCGAACCAGGCCCTTCGTTGGCTGACCAACCTTCATCGCTCGCTCTTCCTCGGGGATGGCGGGCGCATCGCCATGGCCGCCGGGGCCGCGGCGATGCTGGTCCTCTCGCTCTCGGGTGCTGTGCTGGTCGCGCGACGGGCGGGCGGATGGGGGCACTGGTTCGCGCCCTTGCGCGGTCCGCTCGCGGGCAGGCTGCATGTCGAGATCGCCCGGATCGCCGTCGTCGGCCTCGTTCTGTCTTCCCTGACTGCCCTCTGGATGACGGCGTCCACCTTCGATCTTCTGCCGGACGGAGGTGCCATCCCGGCCATGCCGACCGAGGTAAGCGGAGAGACGGGGTTTCCTCTCGATCAGATGGCCACGCTGCTGCAAACGCCCGTCGCCGAGCTGCGCGAGCTGAGCTTTCCCTATCCCGGTGACGCGACGGACGTGTTCACGCTGAAGTCCGACCGGGGCACCGGCTATCTCGACCAGGGAACCGGCGCGCTACTGGCATGGGCCGACTTGACCGGATGGGAGCGCGTCTCGGAAACCATCTACATGCTGCACACGGGGCAGGGGGCGGCGACGCTCGGCCTTGTGCTCGGGATGACGGCGCTCGGAGTACCGGCGATGGGCGTGACCGGCGTCCTGATCTGGCTTGCCGGGCGGCGCGGGCGGCCGCGCATCCGCGGCAACCAGCCCGCAGGCCGTTCCGAGACGATCCTTCTTGTCGGCAGCGAGGGGGGCAGCACCTGGGGCTTCGCCGCGACCCTGCATGCTGCGCTGACGGCAGCGGGGCGGAGCGTCCATGTTGGCCCGATGTCGGGCTTCGCACCGAAGCGCTACGCCGCGGCCCAACGGATCATCCTGCTCGCCGCGACCTATGGCGATGGTGCAGCACCCGCCTCGGCCAAGGGGTTCCTTGACCGGATGAACGCGTCGGCCCCTGCGCCTGATATCCAGATGGCCGTGCTCGGCTTCGGGGACCGCAGCTTTCCGGCCTATTGCGCCTTTGCCAAGGCCGTCACGGCAGCGGCGCAGGCCAAGGGTTGGGCCGAACTCATGCCGCTGGACACGATCGACCGCCAATCGCCACAGGATTTCGCGCGCTGGGGCCGCGCGCTTGGCGAGGTGCTTGGCATCTCTCTCGAACTTTCTCACCAGCCCGTCTCGCCGCGCACCGAAACATTGACCCTCGTCTCGCGGCGCAACTACGGGGCCGAGACGCAGGCAGCGGCCGCGATCCTGCGCTTCGCCCTGCCGCGCACGCCGCTGTGGCAGCGGCTGACGGGCGCGGGTTTCGCGCGGTTCCAGGCGGGCGACCTGATCGGTGTCCTGCCGCAGGGCAGCGCCGTGCCACGCCTCTATTCGCTGGCCTCGGGCCGACGCGACGGGTTCGTCGAGATCGTTGTGCGCAAGCATCCGGGTGGTCTTGCCTCGGGCCAGCTGACCGCTTTGGAGCCGGGCGATACCGTCACGGCTTTCCTGCGGCGCAATCCCGGCTTTCACGCCGGTCGCGGTCGCACGCCGCTGATCCTGATCGGGGCGGGCACCGGCATCGGGCCGCTGGCGGGCTTCATCCGCGGCAATGCGCGACACAGGTCCGTGCACCTGTTCTTCGGTATGCGACATGCCGACAGCGATTTCTTCTATGGCGAAGAAATGCCCGACTGGCAGGCCGAGGGGCGGTTGACACGGGCCATCACCGCGGTTTCCCGCGGGGCGCGGCGCAGTTATGTGCAAGACGCCCTGCGCGGAGAGGCTGGTCAGGTTGCGGACCTCATCCGGAATGGGGCGCGCGTAATGGTTTGTGGCGGGCGCGACATGGCCATGGGTGTGACCGATGCGCTGACCGAAATTCTCTCACCAGTCGGGCTGACGCCCGCAGTTCTGAAGGCGGAGGGGCGGTATGTCGAAGATGTCTACTGAAAGTGCGCGCATCGCCCTGAATGGCCCGACGATGGGCACACGTTGGACGGCATTGTTCTACGCGGAAGCGGGCCGCGACACGGATGCAATTCGCGCAGTACTTCAGGCGGCTGTCGACGAGGTGGACACACAGATGTCGATCTGGAAACCAGACAGCGACCTGATGCGGATCAACGCGGCGCCGGTGGGCGATTGGGTGATGGTGCCGGAGCAACTGCGGTCGGTCCTGCGCCTCGGGCTCGAGATCGGGCGCGCCTCGGGCGGGGCCTTCGATATCGGCATGGGCGATGCGGTGATGGCTTGGGGTTTCGGGCCCGGGGCCGCCGCGCCCGAGGGTATCCGCGCCGCGATGGACGCCCTCCGCCGCCCGGCGCAGGAGGTGCTGGAGATCGAGGGGATGCAGCTGCGCAAGACCGCGCCCATCGCGCTGGATCTGAACGGCATTGCCAAGGGTCATGGCGTGGACCGGCTGGCAGAAACCCTGCGCGAACACGGAATTGGCAATGCCCTTGTCGGCATCGATGGTGAGATGCGTGCAATGGGCGTCCGGCAGGATGGCGAGGCGTGGATCATCGCAGTAGAAGCACCGGACCCTGATCGCCGGACGCCGCATGCGATCCTGGCACTTCAGGATGCTGCCGTCGCGACCTCCGGTGACTACCGCCACTGCGTCGAGGTTCAGGGACGACGCCTGTCGCATACTATGGATCCGAGACGTGGCGCGCCGCTGATCGCGTCGCCCGCCTCCGTCACCGTCGTGGCCCGCACCTGTGCCGAGGCCGACGCCTGGGCGACGGCGCTGATGGTGCTCGGTGCAGAGAGGGGTGCGGTCCTCGCAAGACAACGTGGACTCGACGCCCTGTTTCTTCTGCGCGATGATGACGGGAGTGCAAGGGGCGTGGGAGTCGGGCAGCTTTTTTCCGAAGAACCAGCGGCAATCGCCTCAGGCGGGGGAAGATGAGCCGCATGGAACAGACTCGTACCGATCGCTTCAAGACCGCGCTCCTGCTGATGGCCGCAACCGGGCTGATCGTGGGACTCGCATTCTACCTTGCGGGCCAACCAGAGATCGCGAACCTGATCTGGATTGCAGGAGTTGTTCCCGCGCTCGCAGCGCTTGTGGTCGAAATCGTCCGGAGCATTGGGCGTGGCGAGGTGGGCCTCGATATCGTTGCCGCGCTGTCAATGTCGGCGGCGCTTGTCTTCGGCGAGACATTGGCTGCGGCTGTCGTCGCAGTCATGTATTCTGGAGGCACCTTCCTCGAAGCCTTCGCTGAGGGCCGTGCTCGTCGTTCGATGAAGGATCTTTTATCTCGCGTACCCCGGACCGCGACGCGGCACCGGAACGACGGTCTTGAGGATGTGCCTCTCGAAGAGATCGTACCGGGCGATCGCCTGCTGATCCGGCAGGGCGATGTCGTTCCCGTGGACGGCACGGTGGCGTCCGACACCGCCTTCCTCGACACCGCGGCGCTGACCGGCGAGTCCCTGCCAGTCCGGCTGGCGCGCGGGGCCGACGCGATGAGCGGCTCGACCAACGCGGGCGAGGCCTTCGACCTGACGGCGACGCGCGAGGCCAAGGACAGCACTTATGCCGGGATCGTCCGTCTAGTCGAGGAAGCGCAGGCGTCCAAAGCGCCGATGTCCCGGCTGGCCGACCGCTGGTCGCTGGGCTTTCTGGTCGTCACCGTCAGTATCGCCTTCGCGGCCTGGTGGTTCACAGGCGATCCGATCCGCGCGGTCGCCGTGCTGGTGGTCGCCACGCCCTGTCCGCTGATCCTTGCCGTGCCGGTTGCGCTCGTGGCCGGCCTATCGCGTGCGACGCATTTTGGCGTGCTGATCAAGGGCGCAGGGCCGCTCGAGACGATGGCGCGGATCCGCACGCTAATCCTCGACAAAACGGGGACGCTGACGGATGGCCGTCCGCAGATCATCTCGATAGACAGCCACGATGGCATGACCGAGGACGACATCCTGCGCCTCGCTGCCGCGCTCGATCAGGCCTCCAAGCACCCTGTCGCGCAGGCCATCGTTGCCGCCGCAAAGGCACAGGGCTTGACGCTGACCGTTCCGACAGAGGTGGCTGAGATCCCGGGCGAAGGGGTCTTGGGGCGTGTGGAGGGCCGCGAGGTGATCGTCGGCGGCGACAGCTTCGTGGCGTCCCGGGTCGGGCGGATGGTGGGCGATCACCCCGCCAAGGGCGCCGGATCGGTCCTTGTCGCAGTGGCAGTTGACGGTCACATGGCCGGGCACCTCGTCATGTCCGACCCGCTGCGCGAGGGAGCGGGTGCCATGCTGGACGGTCTGCGCCGCCAAGGGATCTCGCGCATCCTGCTGGCCACTGGCGACCGCGCGGACGTGGCCGAGCGCGTGACCGAGGGGCTGGGCCTCGACGGGCTGCGGGCCGGTCTGACGCCGGATCAAAAGGTGTTGCTGGTGCTCTCCGAGCGTAAACACGGGCCGGTGATGATGGTGGGTGATGGCGTCAACGACGCGCCCGCCCTCGCCGCTGCGGATGTCGGCGTGGCGATGGGGGCACGGGGCGCCGCGGCCTCGGCCGAGGCCGCCGACGTGGTCCTGCTCGTCGACCGGATCGACCGGCTGGGGCCCGGCATCGAGATCGCACGCGCCTCACGCCGGATCGCGGTCGAAAGCGTTGTCGCCGGGATCGGCCTGTCTGTCATGGGCATGATCGCGGCCGCTTTCGGTTACCTCACCCCGGTCCAGGGTGCGCTCCTGCAAGAAGTGATCGACGTTGCCGTGATCCTGAATGCCCTCCGCGCCCTGCGTATCGCTCCCCATGAGCCAGCTACGGGCAAACCGCAGGCCATCATGTCAGAGCAAGCTGACATCGTTCAAGGAGCCACGCCATGAGCCGTCTATCACATTCTGAAATCCATATGGTGCATCGCATCGGCTGGCTGCGGGCCGCCGTTCTTGGCGCCAACGACGGTCTTGTCTCGACCGCGAGCCTCGTCGTCGGCGTCGCCGCAGCGGGCTCCGGCAAGCCCGAGGTCATGATCGCTGGGCTGGCCGGGCTTATGGCTGGCGCGATGTCCATGGCGGCGGGGGAGTATGTCTCGGTCAGCTCGCAAACTGACGCCGAACAGGCGGACCTCGCCCGAGAGAGCCGTGAACTCGAGGAAACGCCCGAGGCCGAGCTCGAGGAACTAACCCGGATTTATGTTGAAAGAGGGCTGGACCGCGACCTGGCGGAAAAGGTTGCCGTGCAACTGACTGAACGCGACGCGCTCGGATCGCATGCGCGCGATGAGCTCGGCATTTCGGAAACCGTGACGGCCCGCCCTATCCAGGCGGCTCTGGTATCCGCACTGACCTTCGCAGCTGGGGCGGTGCTACCCCTGATCGTCGTTTTGCTGGTCTCGGAGGCGCAGATCGCTCCCCTGGTAGCGGGATCGACGATCCTTGGCCTTGCGGTTCTTGGTGGATTGGGTGCTTCCGCCGGCGGCGCAGGCGTCGTCCGTGGGGCCGCGCGGGTCACGCTATGGGGAGCGCTTGCAATGGCGGCGACAGCCGGGGTCGGTGCGCTGTTCGGGGTCGCCGTAGGCTAGAAGACAATCGGGTGTGAACGTGTTGCGAGGCCACGACACTCCTTGTGTGCAAAAAGGCCCACGAAGCAACTGAGCTAGTTCGGACTTGGAAACAGTCCCGACAACGGCAGCGCCGTGCTGGCTTTCACCTGTTCGAGGGCGAAAACCGAACTCACGCTCCGCAACCTGATGCTTGATGTCAGGGTGTCGTAGAATGCGTCAAATGCCGGCATGTCGGGCACGACCACTCGCAGCATGAAGTCATGGGTTCCGGCGAGACGATAGATGTCGCGAACCGGCTCGAGCGTCTCAGTGACGGTAAGGAACTCTGTGCGCCATTCTGCCGTATGATCGATGGCTTCGACCATCACGAAGGCTGTCAACGAAAGCCCAAGCGCGTCAGGGTTCAGCAAGGCCACGCGGGCGCGGATGACACCAGCCTCTTCATGCTTCTGGATGCGCTTCCAGCAGGGCGTCTGCGTCAGACCCACCTTGTCGGCGATGCGGGCGACCGGAACGGTCGCATCCCGCTGCAGGATGTCGAGAATCTTCAGATCGATCCGGTCGAATGTCATCGCGCCTCCTCTCTGGCCGTTACAGGCTGTCACCTTCGAGTCGGGGCAAGGATGCCACAATTCTCTTAAATGTCGATCATCTTTATCGTGTTTATGTGTTCGCCCTCGCTTTGTGCACAAAACCTGATAATGTTGATCTTGTTAGTCGCAGTTTTGAGAGCCACTTACGACCGATGATCACCCACAAGACCAAGTACGCGCTCAAAGCCCTCATGGTGCTCGCCGATGAAAAGGCTGGTGAAGGCACAGCCCTGCGCATCGAGGAGATCGCGGAACGCTCCGGCGCGCCGAAACGGTTCCTCGAGCACATCTTGCTCGATCTCAAGCGCGCCGGTCTGATCGGGAGCCGCCGGGGTCGCAAGGGCGGATACGAGATGATCAAGGAACCCAGACGCGTCTCGCTGGCCGAAGTGCTGCGCCTGATCGACGGCCCGATGGCCCCGCTGCCTTGCCTGTCGCGCAAAGCTTACCAGCGCTGCGAGGATTGCACCGACGAACAGACCTGCCGGGTACGCGCTGTCTTCGGTAGCTTCTACGCCACCTACATCCTGATGATCGAATCGCTTACTGTCGCCGATCTCCAGAAGGATGCGAGGACCTTGGAAAGCTTCGGCTTGCCTGAACCCGCCGCCGGAGAATGATCTTCTAAAATCACGACCAAAAAGAGCGTGATTCTTCCTTTGCTAATCACGATTAAGTCTGTCGTTATTTAGGTGTCAGGCGGCGCTGGTGGCGTGTTCGAGGCAGGGATGATCCCTCCCGGACCGCTTCCCCGGCGACCTGGCACCAGAGTTCGACAGGGATCAGCAAAAGGACAGGCTATGTATCGCACCATCCAGATCGGCGGGCACACGCTCGCCCAGGGCATCTTCCTCCGAAGTCTCGGCGATGGCCGGATTGAAATCGACGCAGGCCATGCGCGCCGGTCGGGGCATCCAGTCGCGACCCCAAGGTCGAGCGAGACGGTCAGTTTTCACTCTGCGTTCCGCAAGGCCCTGACCGGCGGTCATCTGCGCGGCGGTCTGCTGGCAGGATTGACGGGTCTGGTGCTCGCCTTTGGCGGCACGACCCCCGCGGCAGCGCAAGATAGTATCGAGATCCTGAACGTCTCCTACGACCCGACCCGCGAGTTCTACCGGGAATATAACGAGCTCTTCAACGTGTGGTGGACCGCGCAGGGCAACGCGCCGGTTACCATCCGGCAATCCCATGGCGGGGCAGGCGCACAGGCGCGTGCCGTGATCGACGGGCTGGAGGCGACCGTCGTGACGTTGGCCTTATCAGCCGATATCGACGCGATTTCGGAACGCACGGGTCTTTTCCCGGCCGACTGGCAGTCGCGGCTGCCGCACAACTCCTCACCCTACACCTCGACCATCGTGTTCCTGGTGCGCGAAGGCAATCCGCGCGGCATCGAGGATTGGGACGACCTCGTCGCCGATGGCGTGCAGGTCATAACCCCGAACCCCAAGACGAGCGGCGGCGCGCGCTGGAATTTCCTTGCAGCCTGGGCCTATGCCGAGCGGAACGACCTGGATCCGGCCGAGTTCGTCGGCGCAATGTATCGGAACGTGCCGGTGCTGGACACCGGGGCGCGCGGGTCGACCACGACATTCACCCAGCGGGGCATCGGCGACGTGCTGCTGGCTTGGGAGAACGAGGCCTTCCTCGCGTTGGCGGAACTGGGCGAGGATGCCTTCGACATCGTCGTGCCTTCGGTCTCGATCCTGGCCGAGCCGCCGGTGACGCTGGTGGATGGCAACATCACCTCCGACGCGCTGCGGGCGGCAGCCGAGGCCTATCTCCAGCATCTCTACAGCCCCGAGGCGCAGGCGCTCGCACTCAGCCACTACTACCGCGCCTGGGACACGTCGCAGGCCGCCCCCGAGGACGCTGCGCGGTTTCCCGAGGTTGAGCTGGTCACCATCGCGGATTTCGGCGGCTGGCCCGTGGTGCAGCCCGAGTATTTCGGCGAAGGCGGAATCTTCGATCAGATCTACGAGGAGTAAGACATGAGGGCGGGTATTCTCCGCTCGCCCTCACCCCTTCCGGGGTTTGGGCTGAGCTTCGGGATCATGATGACGGTGCTATCCATCGTGGTCCTTCTTCCCATCGGGGCGCTTCTGGGCCGCGGTCTGATGATCGGCCCGGCCGATCTGTGGGAGATGCTGAATTCGCGCCGGATCTGGTCCGCGCTGTCGCTTTCCTTCCGTGCGGCGCTGATTGCGTCGCTGTTCAACCTCGTCTTCGGGCTCATGCTGGCCTGGGTGCTGGTGCGCTATCGTTTCTGGGGCCGCCGCTTCATCGATGCGGCGGTGGACCTGCCTTTCGCGCTGCCCACGGCAGTGGCGGGTATCGCGCTGACCGCGCTTTACGCCCCGAACGGCGTCTTCGGGCAGGCGCTGGCGCCGCTCGGCCTCCAGGTCGCCTACACCGAGGTGGGCATCTGGGTCGCCCTTGTCTTCATCGGGCTGCCCTTTGTTGTGCGCACCGTCCAGCCGGTCATCGAGGAGCTGGAGGCGGATCTCGAGGAGGTTTCCGCTACGCTCGGTGCCCGCCGCGCCTACACGCTGCGCCGGGTGATCCTGCCCACGCTGACGCCCGCGCTGCTGACGGGCTTCGCGCTCGCGCTGGCGCGGTCGGTCGGTGAATACGGCTCGGTCATCTTCATCGCGGGCAACATCCCGAACCTGACCGAGATCGCGCCGCTGCTGATCGTGATCCGGCTTGAAGAATACAACTACGACGCCGCCGCCGCTATCGGCATCGCCATGCTGGTCATCTCCTTCGCGATGCTGCTTGCCATCAACGCCATCCAGACCTGGAGCAGACGGAGGATCGGACTTGTCTGACATGCACATCAACCGCCCCCGACACGATGATTACGCGCCCGAGCGCTCGGGCATGGCCGCTGTGGCGCTCGGCATGATGTCGGCGCTGCCGCTGATCTGCGCCGCGATCCTGACCGGGAAACCTCTTTGGTCCGTCCTGGTCCTGTGGTTTGTCGGCGGACCCGTGCTGGCGCTGATCTTCGCCTTGCTGCCGTATCTGGCGCCGCGACCGAACAGGGGGGCGAGGCATGTCTGACATCGCTCTGACATCTCCCGTGCCCGTCACCACCGAGCCGGTGCTGATCCGCAGCCTGCTGATCGGCCTCTCGCTCGCTTTCGTGGCGCTCTTCCTCTTCGCGCCTCTTGTCACCGTCTTTGTCGAGGCGCTCCGGCAAGGCTGGGTCGCAGCCCTCGACGCGCTCCGCCTGCCCGATGCGCAGGCCGCGATCCGCATGACGCTGACCATCGCGGCCATCGCCGTGCCGATCAACGCCGTCTTCGGCATCGCAGCAGCCTGGGCGATCACCAAGTTCGACTTTCCGGGCAAGGCGTTCCTCATCACCCTGATCGACCTGCCGTTTTCCGTCTCGCCCGTTGTCGCAGGCCTGATGCTGGTCCTGCTTTTCGGTGCGAATTCCACGCTGGGCGGCTGGCTCATCGCCAACGACATGCCCATCGTCTTCGCCTTCCCCGGCATCCTGCTGGCGACGCTTTTCGTGACCTTCCCCTTCGTCGCACGCGAACTGATCCCGGTGATGATCGAACAGGGCCGGGCCGAGGAAGAGGCGGCGCTGACGCTGGGTGCGTCGGGCTGGCGCACCTTCTTCACGGTGACGCTGCCCAATATCCGCTGGGCGCTGCTTTATGGTGTGCTGCTGTGCAACGCGCGGGCCATGGGCGAATTCGGTGCGGTCGCCGTCGTCTCGGGCAAGATCCGGGGCGAAACGGCGACGATGCCGACGATGGTCGAGATGTTCTACAACGAGTACCTCTCGGTCGCGGCCTTCACGCTGGCCGCCGTGCTGGCGATGCTGGCGCTTCTGACCCTCCTGTTGAAATCCCTGCTCGAATGGCGCCATGCGGACCTGCTGGCAGCCACGCGACGTCATTGAGAAAGGACCAAATCCATGAACATCGAGATTGAGGAACTGGCCAAGGAATTCGGCACCACGCGGGCGCTGCATCCGGTGTCGTTGTCGATCCCCTCGGGTGCCCTGGTGGCGCTGCTGGGGCCGTCGGGGTCGGGAAAGACCACGCTGTTGCGAATCCTCGGGGGCCTCGAATTCCCGACCTCGGGCCGGGTGCTCTTCGGCGGGCAGGATGCGACCGGGCTGTCGGTGCAGGAACGTCGAGCGGGCTTTGTCTTTCAGTCCTATGCGCTCTTCAAGCACATGACCGTGTTCGAGAACATTGCCTACGGACTGCGGGCCCGCAAACGGCACGAACGCCCGGCGGAGGCGGAAATCGGCCGCCGGGTCAACAAGCTGCTGGACCTGATCCAACTCCCCGACATCGGCACCCGCTATCCCAACCAGCTCTCGGGCGGTCAGAGGCAGCGGGTGGCCCTGGCCCGCGCGTTGGCCATCGAACCTCGGATGCTTCTGCTTGATGAACCCTTCGGCGCGCTTGACGCGAAGGTCCGTAAGGAACTGCGCCAGGGCCTGCGCGAGATTCACGACCGCACGGGCCTTACGACTGTCTTCGTGACGCATGACCAGGAGGAGGCGATGGAACTGGCCGACCTCGTCGTTGTCATGTCGATGGGCCGTATCGAGCAAGTCGGCAAACCTGCCGAGATCCGTGCGAAGCCCGCCACCGACTTCGTGCGGTCGTTCACCGCAGCGTGAGCTCGCCATGGTCGGCGATGGGATGCAGTGGCAGTGGGTGATCCGGGCTCTCTCCCGTATCACAACAACGGCGCCGACCCGGCGGGCTCAGCCGTTCCTTCCAGAGGGGTGGGTCCGCAATGCCCAAGCACTTGGGTGGTATGTCCGGCTTGCGGGCCCCCGATACTTCATCATGTGGCGCAATCGTCTCTCGCCCGACACGGCGCCTCGGATCCTCGTTCTGCCGCATCGCGATTGCGGTCTGTCATCTATGGAGTACGAAGCAGTCCTCGTCGATCTTGCCGGCCGCGCTCGCCTCCCGGTGGCCCCTGAATGGATCAAAGGTTCGGGGCAACACTACTGGCTCGAGCGCGCGGAGCGTCGCCTCGTCGAGAGGATCGCGCCGATATCGGCGCGAATGTCATGATGAAGTGTTTCAGAACGGGAAGAAGATCGGAATGATAAGCACCGCGACCACGGCAAAGATGACGTTAAGCGGCAGGCCCACCTTGATGAAGTCAGTGAACTTGTAGCCGCCCGCGCCGTAAACGAAGGTGTTGGTCTGGTAGCCGATGGGCGTGGCGAAGCTCGCCGATGCGGCGAACATCACCGCCATGATGAAGGGGCGTGGGTCGAAACCCAGTTCGATGGCCAGCGCGATGACGATCGGCCCGATCAGCACCGCGACCGCGTTGTTCGAGACCATCTCGGTCAGCGCGCTGGTCAGAACGTAGACGGCGGCGAGGATAGCAATTGGCCCGATCCCGCCCACGGCCCCGACCACCGCCTCGACAATCACGCGGGCGGTGCCAGTTTCCTCCATGCCAAGGGACAGACCAAGCATCCCGAAGATCAGGAACAGGATGCGCCAGTCAATAGCGTCGAACGCCTCCTCGGGATCGACGCAGCGGGTCATCATCACCACGACCGCGCCGATCACCGCGAGGCCCGCGATGGGCATGACGTTCAGCGCGGCCAGCCCCATCACACCGAAGATCGTGGCGATGGCGATGGGTGCCTTGGCGCGACGCTGCGGGCGTTCGGTCGGGGTCGACAGGTTGACGATACCGCCATCCTCCATCATCCGTTGAAGTCCCTCGGGCGGGCCCTCGAGCAGCAACGTGTCAGCGAATTGCAGGCGCAGGTCCTGCAATTCCTGGCTGATGTTCTGTTCCTGTCGATGTACGGCCATGAGGTAGACGCCGTACTTCCGACGCAGCTTAAGGTCCTTGATCGGCCGCCCGCGCAGGTGCGATTTCGGTCCGACACTGGCCTCCATCGTGATGGTCTGGTCGGCGGTCACCGGCTCGACATCGTGATCTTCGCGATCCCGAAATGCGATCTGCCCGTCTTCCTTTAGCCCGAGTATCTCACCCGTGCCGGTCTTGAGGACCAGCCGATCTCCGGCTTCAAGGACCAGATCGTTCATCGTGCGGCGCATCGAAACCTCGCCGCGGACCACGTCGAGGATGCGCGTCTCGGTGGTGTTGAAGGGTAGATCGGCAAGCTGCTTACCAACGTATTTGGATCCGTTCGGAATAAGAAGGCGCGCAAGGAACCGACGCTTGCCCTCCTGTCCGAGAAGGCTCGACAGAGAGGCACGGTCGGGCAACAGGTAGCGTCCGGCGAACATCATGTACGCCATGCCCACGGCCGCCAGGATCAGCCCGGGCAGCGTCATCTCGAACATAGTGATGGGGGGTTGTCCGGCCTCCTGCGCCACGCCGCTCATCAGGATGTTGGTCGAGGTGCCGACCAGCGTCAGCGTGCCGCCAAAGATTGCGGCAAAGGACAAAGGGATCAACATGCGTGAGGGTGCCACGCCCACCGAAGCCGCGACCGAGATCATGATCGGCGTCAGGAGGATCACCACGGGCGTGTTGTTCATGAAGGCGGAAGCGCCCATCGTGCCGACCATCATCAGCAGCATTGCCCGTAGGAACGAGCCGCGCGCCTGTTGTTTCAGAACGTCGCCGATGATCGTCAGCACACCCGTCCGCTCCAGCGCCGCCGAGATGATGAACATCATCGCGATGGTGATAGGCGCCGACGAACTGAACACCGACAAGAAGTCCCGCGTTTCTATAATCCCCGTCGCGAGAAGCGCCGCCGAAGCCGCAAGCGCGGTCACCTCGGGCGGGTAAATTTCCCGGATGAAGCTCAGGAAGACAACGCCCACAAGAGCGAGAACGAAGAGCTGGTCGAGACTCATGGGCGGGTACTCTCTCAAGGCAGTGGCACTTTCCCACAATAAACGATAAAGCTACTCGTGTTTTCAATCGCAATCTGTCCGGATGGCCCGAAACCGACGGGACGCGGCAGATCGCTCCTCAGGATCAGCCGATCACATGCTGCGCAAGCTCGGCACCGTCTCAGGCCTCACCCTGGTCAGTCGCATCCTCGGCTTCCTGCGCGATGTCGTGCTGGCCGCAACGCTGGGTGCCGGGCCGGTGGCGGATGCCTTCATGCTGGCTTTTCGCCTGCCGAACCATTTTCGCGCGATCCTGGCCGAGGGTGCGTTCAACGCCGCCTTCCTGCCGACATGGGCTGCCGCGGACGCAAGCAGGCACGACAGCTCGCGCCTTGGCGCAGAGGTTCTGGGCTGGCTCACGCTGGCCAACCTCGCGCTTCTGGCGCTCGCGCTTGGTGCGACCGGCTGGATGCTGGCGGTGCTCGCACCCGGCCTGTCGCCCGCCGACGAGACCTGGCCGCTTGTCGTCACGCTCACGCGGATCACCTTTCCATACCTGTTCTGCATGTCGCTGGTGGCCTTCCTTTCGGCCATGTTGAACGGGCGCGACCGCTTCGCGGCGCCGGCGTCCGCCCCGATCCTGCTCAACCTGTTCATGATCGGCGCGCTGCTTATGGCCGCGCAGTTCCCGAGCGCCGCCCATGCCGCCGCCTGGGGCGTGATGGCATCAGGCGTGGCGCAGGTTGCGTTGCTGGTCGTAGCTGCGTGGCGCGCGGGCCTGCCCCTGCCGCGTCCCCGGCTGGGCCTGTCGCCCGATACAAGGCAGGTGTTCCGCCGCCTCGGTCCCGCGATCCTGACATCGGGCGCGCTGCAGGTCGCGATCTTCGCCGACACGATCATCGCCACGTTCCTGCCGGCCGGATCACTCTCGCACCTCTACTACGCCGACCGGCTCTACCAACTGCCCATCGGCCTGATCGGTGTTGCGCTCGGAACGGTCATCCTGCCCGACATCGGGCGCCGCGCGGGCCTCGGTGACGAGGTCGGCATGCGCCGCGTGCTCGACCGGGCGCTCGTGATCTGTCTTGTCGTGGGGGTGCCTGTCGCGGTGACCATGGCGACCCTGGGCGACTGGGCTATCCGCATCCTGTTCGTTCGCGGCGCCTTCGATCTTGCGGCGGCGGAAGCATCGGGGGCCATCCTCGCCGCTTACGCCCTTGGTCTGGTTCCGGCACTCGCGCTGCGCTCCCTCGTCGCCGGATTCCACGGGCGTGGGGATACCCGAACTCCGCTTCGCCTGCTCGTTGCGGCAACGCTCGTCAACATTGCACTGAAGATCGTGCTTGCCCCGATGCTCGGCGCGGTCGGGCTTGCCCTTGCGACATCAGTGGGCATCACGGTCTATGCGACACTGCTCTTCCGGGAAAACCGGGTCCATGGTTACCTCACCGGGCCCGCGCCGATCCCGGCGGGCGCACTCGTCGCAACGGGGGTCGGATTGGGCCTGTTTGTCTTGTGGTCACGCGATGCCGTCCTGCGCGCCGTCGAGTATTTGACTCCAGGTCTTGCAATGCCGGTCGCATTTCTGATGCTGATGATCGCCATCCTGGCGGTTCAGGGATTGGCGAGCGCCTTGGTCGTCGGACGCCGCCCGTCTGAAGCAAAGGGCACACCGAAGGAATAGCTGCGATACTCCCGTTTTCGAACTCGCCCAAAATCGAAGTGTGCGCGAAATGTTCAGCGCTCGTCTTGAGCACAGCGCAAAAAATCATGCGGACCAGTTCACAGGTCAAACCCATAGCCGTGACCGCTCCAATCCGATTTATTGATTGATGGCTAAATCCCCTGTCGTCTTCCCAGCAGCTAACGCCTCTAGGAACCACTGCGGTTTGCGACCGCGGCCAGACCAATTGAGCGACGGGTTCTCAGGGTGCCGATATTTTGCCGCGGCTGGCGCACGGGAGGATTTCGTCTCAGTCCCAACAAGTTCGGCAAGGGAGTAGCCCAGATCCCGGGCAAGAGCTTCCACTTTGGCGCGCGCTTCCGCCTTTTGCCGATCCTCAAAGGTGGAGATCGCCTTGGCGACGTCCTTCTGCATTTTGTTCAGCTCGCTGAGCGACAGCGCCTCGAGATCGAAATCAGCCATTGATGCGGTCCGTGTCCTGAATGTCCCAGTATCGAGAGCCCGTCGCGGCAGGGTGCCGCAACTCCCGCAAGGCAAGGGCAGGGGTGGCAAAGGCCCGTGATCGTCGTTTTTGCCGCCAGGGAGGTGCTGAACTGAGGGTCAGGCTGTCCCGATGTGAAGGGTGACAGTGTCTGGCATAGGCTCCCCGCGCCTCTCTGGCTTCTGGTCCATCCCTTCGACTGACAATCCCCTAATCCCGTTCGGGCTCTCGCGCGCAACCCCGCGTCAGTCCGGGCCGTGTTGGCCGCCTATGGCGTCCTGCCCGCTCCACCCCGGTCCTTTGGGGGTTTCCGGTGTCCATGCTGTCCACCGTGCACGCGTCACCCGACGGGCTTTTTCAGGGTCTTGTCGAAGGGACGGTCCCGAAGACAGGAAACACAGGAGCTAATCATGCAGAACATCGTCATCCTCGCCGGCAACATCGGTCAGAAACCCGAAACCCGCACCACCCAGGGCGGGACCAACATCACCAACTTCAGCCTCGCCACCTCACGCCCCCGCCTCTCGGAAGGTCGCGTCCTGCGCGACGAGAACGGCTACCGGGTCATGGACACCGAATGGCACCGCATCACCTGCTTCAACGGTCTCGGCAAGACGGTCGCGGAGCATTGCGAAAAGGGCATGAAGGTCCTCGTCCACGGCCGCATCCACTACAGCAAGTGGATCGACAGCATGGGCAACGACCGCTACGGCTGCGAGATCATCGCCGAGAAGGTCGACTTCCTCAGCCGCCCGAAGTCGGCCGAGAATGAAAACCCCGAGCTGGTCGACCGCGACGACGAGATCCCGTTCTGAGGAACGGGGTCTCCCCCTCGGGTCCGGCGGGGTAACCCGCCGGGTTCACTGCGGTGATGGCGAGGCAGCTTCTAGCCCAGTTTAACCCCGCTCCTACGCGCGATACAAGGAATCGATGAAACGACATTGGACTGCTGGCAGGGTGCTTGCATATTGGAAGGTGTGTGCATGGACGACAATCGGAATACTGGACAATGCCTATGTGGCTCAGTTCAGTTCTGCATATCAGGAGAGTTCGAGAGCTTCTTTCTTTGCCACTGCGCCCGCTGCCGTAAGGACAGTGGCTCGGCTCATTCGGCAAACCTGTTTTCATCAACGGCAAAGGTGAACTGGGGGTCGGGCGAGAGCAATATCAAGACATTCCGGCTTTCCGGCTCACGACACATCAAGAGCTTTTGCAAAGATTGCGGTTCCGCGCTGCCAGTTTTTCAAGCGGACCTTGGTTTGCTTGTCGTGCCTGCGGGATCACTTGATAGCCGGCTCGACATTCGGCCCAATGCGCATATCTGCTTTTCCAGCCGCGCGGACTGGGACAACGACCTAGCCTCCATCGAAAGGATAGACGGACTTCCGGCTTAAAGATTCGACCCGGTGATTGGGCCGTTAAAAACGGTCATACGACAATGACGCGACAGTCCGCTTCGTCCCGCATTTCTGCCGATTACGCCAAGATTTCTAGAGTCAGAGAAGGGCTGGTTGCTTTCGCGACGGGTTGAAGGCTGGGAGAGTGGCTCCCGGCGCCTGTCACGGGAGATTGCCGATGGGCGTTGTAGAAGTTCTGGATCCGGTTCAGCCGGTACGAGCGGGAGGCTGGAAAGTCGACGTGAGCCGAGGTGAGCGTAACGGGCGGGTGTCGTCCGAATGGTTCAACCGGCCGGATGACGAGCGGTATCTCTCGCTCGACGATCTCTGGGCCAATGTGAAAGGTCGGTCCGAGCGCAGCCGCAGCCGTGTGGTGCAGACGGCGGATATCCGCGTCGAGGCCGGGCGCGACAACCCCGAACGGCTGCACCTGGTCCTGCCGAAAGCGCATGAACCCGTCGCGCCCACGCATTGGGCCTTTGGCCAGCTTGCCAGCATCGTCGGCGCTCCGGCGTCCTACCTGCGCCAGTTGCCCGCACCGCTGGCGGGGATCAACCTGCAATACGGTCTGACCAATCACCGGGCCGAGCAGGTGAAGACCTTCGAGACCGAAGACGGTCGCACCGAACTACGCGCGGTCACCGGCCCCGACTACGGCCGCATCCATGACCATGAACTGGTCGAGGCGGTGCAGCGCATCGCGGGCAATGGCACGGGCGACACGCGCTGGAAGGTACCGGGCGTGCTGGATTGGTCGACCGGCGTCTATAACCCCGATGTCGAAATCAGCCGCGACACGACCACGCTCTATGCCTCGGACCGCGATGTCTTCCTGTTTCTTGTCGATGATCGCAACCCGATCGAGGCGGGCAAGTTGGCGGACGGCTCTCCCGACCTCTACTTCCGGGGCTTTTACTGCTGGAATTCGGAGGTGGGCGCCAAGACCCTCGGCATGGCGAGCTTCTACCTGCGGGCAGTGTGCCAGAACCGCAACCTCTGGGGCGTCGAGGATTTTCAGGAGATCAAGATCCGTCACTCGAAATACGCCGCCTCGCGCTTTGCACATGAGGCGGCGCCGGCGCTGACGCGGTTCGCCAATTCCTCGCCGCAGGGCTTCGTGAACGGCATCAAGGCGGCGCGGCAGCAGGTCGTGGCGCGCAGCGACGAGGATCGCGCGGATTTTCTGCGCAAGCGGGGCTTCTCGAAGGCGGAGTCCGTCAAGATCATCGAGAAAGTGCTGATGGAAGAAGGCCGCCTGCCCGAGAGCATCTTCGACTTCGTGCAGGGCATCACGCGGCTCGCGCGCGACAAGACCCAGCAGGATGCGCGTCTGGACATGGAAGGGCGCGCCAAGAAGCTCCTCGACCGGGTCGGCTGACAGAGCCCCCACGCAGCGGTCGCCCGACACCGGGGCGGTCGCTGTAGCTATTTCTCAATATGCACGCCGCTGGCCATGCCCCGAAAGGACAGGGGGCGTCGGCGTGCGCATTTCAACGAGACACCCATGACCCCCCAAGAAGAAACCGTCATTCTCGAGGCCCGCGATATCCTCGGCCGTTACCTCAGCCAGAACCCGGTGATCGGGAGCTGGCAAGCGCTGATGGACTATTGCGCGCTGACCGTCCGAGGTCCCATCGAGCGGTTCCATGTCCTCTATCTCGACCGCAAGAACCGCATCATCGCCGATGAGCTTTTGTCGACCGGCACAGTCGATCATGTCCCGGTCTATCCGCGCGAGGTGATCAAGCGGGCGCTGATGCTGAACGCCAGCGCCCTGATCCTGATCCACAACCACCCGTCGGGTGATCCGACGCCGTCCGAGGCTGATCTCAGCATGACAAAAGAGATCCAGAAGGGCTGCAAGTATCTCGGCCTTACGCTGCATGACCACATCATCGTCGGTGCCGGGACGGAACTGAGCCTGCGGGGTCTCGGCAAACTCTGACGCTGTGGCCAGATCCATCACCGTCGCCCCTTCGAGGAAGAGGGCGGCGGTTTGGTCTTTGACGGATGAGGCGGGGAGAGTGGCTTCCCGCGCCGTTGGAGATATTGCCATGTTTGACCTTCCCCTGCCGATCCAACCGAGCCCGCGCCCGATGGGTCCTGGCACAAATGGTGGGACTGTCGCTTCTGATCCCAGCCTGCCTTTCGCGCTGACCCGGATGCACCGGACGCCAGCGGCCCTGATGTCGGGCACCGCTGCACCCGTGGTCGTTGAGCGTTTTGCGACCTTGGCCGATGCCATGCAGGGGGCGTTTGAACTTGCCGAGGACAACGGCTCCGATGCAGCGCCGCAGCTTCTGGCCATCCTTGATTGCGACCAGCGCCTGGTTCTTGCCGGGGCCGCCAGTCATGGCGCTGTGGCTTGGTGCCACCCTGTCGCCAATGCTCTTGAGGCGCGGGCCGTCGTGACCGAGGCGGTTCAACTTCGCGCCCAGGCTGGCCGTGCCATTGATTGGCACGAGCCTGAATTGGCGCAGCGACTGCGTCACCGTGCCGATCTGCTGGATGCGCGTCTGGTCGATCCGCTCTGGCGCGCCTTTGCTGCCCGCGCGCTGCAGATCGCGGCGTGACGCCCGAGAGACAGAGGAGGGATGGGAAGGGTTTGAGCCTTCGGGGGCAGAGGAGTGCGCCACCCGGGGGGTCTGACCTGTCCTCACCGAACGGAGATATCCATGACCCAGACTGAACCCACTCTGGCAGCACCACTGCGGCCTTCCACCGTCGATTTCGGGGCGATCCTTGCCGCACATGCCGAACGTACCGCCCGGACCCTCGCCCTGCGCCCGGGCAACAAAGACCGTCTCTTCGATGGTCTTTTGGCCGTCGGCATCACCCATGTCACTGTGACATTCGACGGCGCGGGGGACAGCGGCCAGATCGAGAGCATCGGCGCATGGTCTGGCGAAACCGCCGTCGAGTTCCCTGCGATCGAGATCGCCTATGCGGCACTGACCTGGGACGACCCCGAGGTCGAGATGCGGAAGCTCTCGCTTGAGGATGTCGTCGAGCAACTCACCTACGACTTCCTCTCCGACACCCATGGCGGTTGGGAAAACAACGACGGCGCTTGGGGTGAGTTCTGCTTCGACGCGTCCGCACGCTGTATACACCTCGAGTTCAACGAGCGCTTCACCTCGTCCGAACTCTACACGCATGATTTCTGAGGGGGCGACGATGGCACATCCCTACCACCACGCCCTGTCTTCAGTGAAGAAATGGGGCGGCACGGTCGATGACTTCATCGCGGTGCATACATGGTTCGACCAAAGCAAGGAGATCAGCGCCGATTTTCGGCACCGGGCCCTGCGGCACCATGCTGAGGGCATATTCATGGCCGAGACGATCTTCGGTTCGACCCTCACCCTCTCGACCGGGCGCATCATTCCGACCCGCTGGGTCGGCGAGCAGCATGTCAAGGAAGACCTCGGCTTCATCCCAAGCTTCGCCGACTGGGTGAAGGCCATCCGGCCCGAACCCTGGATGGGCCGGTCCGAGCGGATCGAGGCGCAGGTCGATCCGCATCTCGCCTCGCCCGTGGTCGAGGTCAGCTGACATGACTGATCCCGCATACTTGCGCCTCGGTCTGCCGCCGACGGCATCGCCTCAGACAGTTCTGCGCGCGGCGGTCCGGGCGCTTCACCCCGACACGCGCGCCGTGCGCAGCTTCCGGACGGCGCGCAAGCGCTTCTACCTGCAGATGCTTTGTGCGCATGCCGCGCGACAGGCGGCGGGCGACGATCCTGCCAGCTGATCGCTCCCGACCATCCCCTCATCGCGCCCGGCCATTTGGCCGGGTCTTCCCCATTCAGGAGGTCCCCATGGCGGATTACTTCACCCATTTCTCGTGCCTGCTCGACGTTGGCACCCCCGACAAAGCTGCCCGCGCGCTCGCCCTGTTCCAGAGCTTGCGCGAAGCCGATCAGGATGCCGAGGACCCGGAGGTCGCAGGCTTCGACCTCGTGCGCCAGGACGCGCCCGAAGGCAGCACCCTCTGGATCCATGACGACGAGCAAGGTGATGTCGAGGCGGTTATCCGCTTCGTGCTGCGCCTGGCAGAAGACCTCGACCTCACCGGCCTCTGGGGGTTCCAGTACGCGCTGACCTGTTCCCGACCGCGCCTCGACGCTTTCGGCGGCGGTGCGCATATCATCGATCTCGGTGCCCGCAAATCCATCGGCTGGACCAGCACGCAAGAATGGCTGGCCGCCGCGCTGAACGGGGTGGATTTCGATGCCTGAGGTCATCTGCACAACAGTCTACCAGTTCCCTGAACTCTCCGACGTCGCCAAGGAAAAGGCGCGCAGCTGGTATCGCGAGATCGGGCCCCACGACGATTGGTGGGACGCGGTCTACGAGGATTTCGAGCGCATCTGCGATATTCTCGGCGTCCGGCTCAAAACCACGCCTATGCGGCTGATGGGCGGCGAGACGCGGGCCAAGCCCTGCATCTGGTTCTCCGGATTCTGGAGCCAAGGGGATGGGGCTTGCTTCGAGGGTTATCTCAGCCACACCAAGGGCGCTGCCGCGCGCATCCGGGACTATGCGCCGCAGGACGCGACGCTGCACAGCATTGCCGACCGGCTGCAGGCCATCCAGCGGCGTAACTTCTACCAGCTCGCTGCCGAGGTCAGCCACCGCGGTCGCTACTACCACGAATACACGATGTCGGTGGACGTCACCCGCGACAGCCCGACCTGGCAGCCGCCCACCGAGGACGCAGAAGAGACCGTGACCGAGGCGCTGCGCGACCTTGCCCGCTGGCTCTACCGTCAGCTTCAGAGTGAATACGACCACCTTACCTCGGACGAGTCCGTTGAGGACGGCATCATCGCCAATGAATACACCTTCACCGCAGGGGGGCGGCGGTTCGGGTGAGAGCACGGGCAGTTCATTTGATCTTTACAATGAGGCCATATGATCTATAGTCAGGCCAATGGAGGACGCCATGTACGTCGCAGAGAAAATCCGAGAACCCGCACAGATCAACGCCGTCGCGTTGAAGGCCTATGCGCGCGTGGCCGATGCCTGGGGCCTCAACCTGAACGAAGCGGCTAGCCTTGCCGACATGACGGTGAGCACCTGGAAGCGCGCCAAGAAGCCGGATTTCGCGGGGGAACTGACCAAGGATCAGCTTCTGCGGTTGAGCGCCGTCATCGGCATCTACAAATCGCTCGAACTCTATTTCTCCGAGCCGCTCGCGCGAAGCTGGTTCACCCGGCCGAACACCGGTCCGCTGTTCGGGGGCAACCGTCCAATCGACACCGCCATCGACGGGGGTTTGCCGCAGATCCTGGCGGTGCGGACCTATCTCGATGCGTTGCGTGGTGGGGCATGAAGCAGACCGAGATTTCCGATCGCGGTCTCGTCCGTCTTCTGCCCGCTACCTACCACAAGCCGCCATCTTTGCGGGGTCTCGTCGATACCGATGACGAGATGGAGATTCTGGCGGAGATCGAGGGCATGACCAGCGGCCGTCTTTTGGCCGAGCGCGGGCGTAACCCGTATCTGGACCCGCGCGAGCTTGCCTGGCAGCGGCGCAGCCGCGATCTGCGCATTTACGGCGACAGTCATGTCAACGCCGCCTTCACCTATACCCGCGCCGGCGGGAACCGCTTCAACACCGAAGATCGTGGCGCCTGGTACTGCGCGTGGGAGGTGATGGTTTCTGTCAGCGAAGTGGCCTGGCACCGCACCCGTGAACTCGGCTTTACCGGCAGCTTCCATGACAGCGCTCGCTATGTGGAATTGTTGGCGGATTTCATCGGGATCTTCGATGATCTGACCTATGAGCCGGAACACCCAGCGCTGCATCCCGATCCGGCTGTCGGATATCCCGAGGGCCAAAGCCTGGCCCAACATCTTCGCCGGGCTGGATCGCGGGGCCTGATCTACCCCTCAGTTCGGGCTCCCGCGCCGGGCGGGAATTGCCTCGTCTGCTTCGAGCCCCACGCCATCCAGAACGTCCGGCCGGGCGCGTCTTGGGATCTTGTTTGGGATGGGACACCGCACTACTCGCTTACTGCCGTCGGCTGACGAGTAATGGCGCATGCGCTTTTTTTGGGGGGGGCGAAGACATGAAACCGGCAAACGGCAACAGGCCGGACGTCACGCATTTGAAGCCGTGTGACCATCAGTTGTTCTTTGAGGCTTTGGACTGAGTCCGCCGGTCTTCTGGGCTTCCTATAGACGCGCTGAGGAAGGCGACGTCTCTGCCCCCAAGAGACCACTATAGTTTTCTTCGATGAGGTTGCTTTTCCAGCGTTATGGACGCTCCAATATCACCATTTCCAAAGAATTGATGGACTAGCCCCACGTGAAGGGAGATCTGAAGACGCTGGGTCGAAAGACGGCAACGACTCGCAGCGGTTGCCGAAGGTCTCAGCGGTGTACGTCCCGGTCTGCCGCCGCGACCAGACCTTGGTCCTTCGGACAGGAGCTTGACCGAGGCTGATGTCCCAAAGGGCAAATCTGCCAATCTATAGGTTGGCAACTACGCTCGGTTTGCCAAGCCACGGTATGGCAGAAGCTCCGGAAGGCCGGAGCTAGCCGGTGCCGTGCTCACTTGTTCCCGTCGATCCACTTCGACATCAGCCCCTTGTCGCGGAAACACTCATCCGGCACGGCGCGGCGTTTGATCCGGGCGAGACGCTCTGCGAAGGCGACCTGTTTGGACGAGGGCAGGCTGTCCAGCGCTGTCGCAGGTGTGAGCTTGGCTTGTGCGTCGATCCAGGCGCTCAGCGACCGCCGATCTTGCTGAACCTCCCACGGCAGAAGCGTCTGGTTGCGCAGGGCCAGAGCGCGCGCATAGGCGATCTGCTTTGGCGTCGCGGGCAGGACGTAAGTGGTGCTTTCCATCGGGGATCTCCCTTCTTAGCTTGGTTTCAAAATAGAACATAACAGGAACAAAATCAAGCCACCTGCGGAAATCATGGGGTTTGAGAGGAAGAGGATGGCCGGGGAAGGTCAGGCCTGAGGGTGCCCGAAAGAGGGTGTCTGGGCCTGATCCTGTTCCTCATTCCGGAGTTTCCCGATGACCCATCTCGCCCATTTTGCGACCGAGCGCGCGCTTGCGCCTGTTGCCCCCATCCCGTCCCTCGATACGGCTGCTGCGATCTTGAGCGTGGCCGAAGCGCTGCAGCCCGATCTGGCGCAGGGTGCGCCGATCGACGCGCTTCGCCTGCGCGTTGAGATGGAGCGCGTCTTTGGCGGCTCTGACGCGACCGGCGCCTGGGACTGGAAGCTGGCCTATGAAGCGGGCGAGGCAGCGCTGGTCCTGTTCCTGCGGAAGTTCGGCCGTGCGCTCCTGGCCCGGGCGGGCTCGCCCGCGGCTCTGCTGCCGATTCTTGCCAAGGTGTCCGGCCTTTTGCCGACCCATACGCGGCGGTCTGAAGAGATGGAGCGGTTCCAGCAATTCTCGACACCGCTGCCCATGGGGCTGGCGGCACTGGCTGCAGCACAGATCACCGTGTGCGATCTGGTGCTGGAGCCATCGGCTGGGACGGGCCTTCTGGCGGTCCTCGCAGAAATCGCGGGCGGCAGCCTCGCGCTGAACGAGTTGGCCGACACCCGCGCCGATCTTCTGCGCCGCCTGTTTCCGGGGCTTCCGGTCACGGGCTTCGACGCAGCCCAGATCGACGATCATCTCGACGCGGACCTGCGCCCGAGCGTCATCCTGATGAACCCGCCCTTCTCGGCGGTGGCCAATGTCGACGCTCGCACCACCGAGGCGACAGCCCGGCATCTGCGCTCGGCGCTTGCGCGTCTGGTCCCCGGCGGACGGTTGGTCGCCATCACCGGTGCCAGTTTCGCGCCCGATGCGCCCGCCTGTGCTGAGACCTTCGGTCGCCTGACCCAGACCGCGCATCTGGTCTTTACGGGTGCTGTGTCGGGTGCGGCCTTCGCCAAGCACGGCACCAGCTTCGAGACGCGGATTTCGGTCTTCGACAAATGCCTCGGTGGCGAGGCGGGCGGCATCACAGCCGATCTGGCGCGCCCGATTTCGCCTGATGTCGCCAGCCTGCTGTCGCTGATCACTACCCATGTCCCCCCGCGCCTCGCGCTGGCGCAGGTCGCACCAGCCCGGCAGGGCCCCTCTTCCCACTTTCCGGGAAATCTTGCCCGCACCACGCGGGCAGCCATCAGCACATCGCGCGCCACGCCAGCAACACCCGCCACCAACACCGCTCCGCAGATCGAGGCCGCAGACCTCGCCTATACCCTGCGCGATGCAACCGAGGACGGGGCCAGCGCGCGCCTGTCAGATGCCATTTATGAGACCTTCCGCCTGCAGGCGATCGACATTCCCGGAGCGGAACCGCACCCGACCAAGCTGGTGCAATCGGCGGCCATGGCTTCGGTCGCTCCTCCGAAACCCAGCTACCGGCCCAAGCTTCCAGCCGTCATCCTGCGCGATGGCCTTCTGTCCGACGCGCAGCTTGAGACCGTGATCTACGCGGGCGAGGCGCATGGCGCGTATCTCGCGGGGTCTTGGACTGTCGATGAAACCGGCGACATGGTCTCGGCCGCGCCGGACGATGCCCCTGACGCCGTCCGTTTCCGCCGGGGCTTCTTCCTTGGCGACGGCACCGGGGCGGGCAAGGGCCGCCAGTCGGCCGGGATTGTGCTCGACAACTGGGCTCAGGGGCGGCGCAAGGCGCTCTGGATTTCGAAGAGCGACAAGCTTCTCGAGGACGCTCAGCGCGACTGGTCTGCCCTCGGCCAGGAGCGGCTTCTGGTGACGCCCCTGTCGCGGTTCGCGCAGGGTCGCGACATCCCGCTTTCCGAAGGCATCCTCTTCACCACCTATGCCACGCTCCGCTCGGAAGAGCGCGGCGCCAAGAAATCCCGCGTCGATCAGATCGTCGACTGGCTGGGGGTGGATTTCGACGGGGTGATCCTCTTTGACGAAAGCCATGCCATGGCCAATGCCGCCGGATCGAAAGGCGAGCGCGGCGAAGTCACGGCCTCGCAGCAGGGCAGGGCGGGCCTGCGTCTCCAGCATAAGCTGCCGAATGCCCGTGTGGTCTATGTCTCGGCCACCGGGGCGACCTCGGTGCACAACCTCGCCTATGCGCAGCGCCTCGGTCTTTGGGGCGGGGAGGACTTTCCGTTCGCGACGCGCGCGGAATTCGTCGAGGCCATTGAGGCGGGCGGCGTGGCGGCCATGGAAGTGCTGGCGCGCGATCTGCGATCCCTTGGCCTCTACACCGCCCGGTCGCTTTCCTACGACGGCGTCGAATACGAGCTGCTCGAGCACGCGCTGACGCCGGAGCAACGTGGCATCTACGATGCATATGCGCTCGCCTTCGGAGTCATACATCGGAACCTGTCCGCGGCGCTGGAAGCGGCCAACATTACTGGCGAATCCGGCGGCACGCTGAACCGGCAGGCCAAATCCGCCGCGCGCTCGGCGTTCGAGTCTGCCAAGCAGCGCTTCTTCGGCCATCTGCTGACCTCGATGAAAACTCCCACGCTGATCGCCGCCATCGACGCCGATCTCGCCGCAGGCCACGCGGCCGTCATCCAGATTGTCTCGACGGGCGAGGCGCTGATGGAGCGCCGCCTGTCGGAGATCCCCACGGACGAGTGGAACGATGTGCGGGTGGACATCACGCCAAGAGAGGCTTGCCTGGACTACCTCGCCCATTCCTTCCCGGTGCAGCTCTATGAGCCATTCACCGATAGCGAAGGCAACCTCTCCTCGCGCCCGGTCACGCGCGATGGCCAGCCGGTCGAATGCCGCGCGGCCGCCCGGAGGCGCGACGCGCTGATCGAGCATCTGGCCAGCCTGCCGCCGGTGCCCGGGGCGCTCGACCAGATCGTCCAGCGTTTCGGCACCGACCTTGTGGCCGAGGTCACGGGCCGCTCGCGCCGCATCGTGAGAAAAGGCGATGGTCCTGCCGCGCACCTCGTCGTCGAAAGCCGGGCGGGATCTGCCAACCTCGCGGAAACCGCCGCCTTCATGGATGATCAGAAGCGCATCCTGATCTTCTCGGATGCGGGCGGCACGGGGCGCAGCTATCACGCCGATCTCGGCGCCAAGAACCAGCGCCTGCGGGTCCACTATCTGCTGGAACCCGGCTGGAAGGCGGATGCGGCCATCCAGGGTCTTGGGCGTACCAACCGCACCAATCAGGCGCAGCCGCCGCTCTTCCGGCCGGTGGCCACGGATGTGAAGGCAGAGAAGCGGTTCCTCTCCACCATCGCGCGCCGACTTGACACGCTGGGGGCCATCACCCGGGGCCAGCGCCAGACCGGCGGGCAGGGGCTGTTCCGCCCCGAGGACAACCTCGAGTCGCCTTATGCCCGCGATGCCTTGCGCCAGCTTTACTGCCGCATCTATCGCGGCGATGTCGCGGGGTGCTCACTTGGCGCTTTCGAGGATGCCACAGGTCTCAGCCTGACCGATGACAGTGGGCTGAAGGATGATCTGCCCCCGATCACGACCTTCCTCAATCGCCTGCTGGCGCTGACGATCGACATGCAGGCCGTGCTGTTCTTGGTCTTCGAGGAACTCCTCGACCAGCGAATCGAGGGCGCTATCGCTGCCGGCGTCTACGACCTCGGGCTCGAGACCCTGCGCGCCGAAAGCTTCCGCGTCACGGATGCCCGGGTGATCTATACCCATCCCGGCTCCGGCGCGGAAACCCAGCTGCTGAGCATCGCGCAAAAGCAGCGCAACACGCCGCTGTCACTGGCCGATGCGCTCGACTGGCTCGACGATCCCAAGGCACGCCTGCTGTTCAACAGCCGCTCGGGCCGGTCTGCCGTGCAGGTGACCGCGACCAGCCTGATGCTGGATGATGGCACCATCGAGCCCCGCCTGCGGTTGATCCGCCCGCTGGAGGCCAGCACGGTGCCGGCCAGGATGATGGAGGACACCCACTGGCTGGAAGCCGATCGCGCGGCATTCACCGCCGCGTGGACCGCGGAACTGGCCGAGGTGCCGGAATTCTCGGAAACCACGCTGCACATCGTGGCGGGGCTGCTGCTGCCTATCTGGAAGCAGCTCCCCGAGGATGAAACCCGCGTCTACCGGCTGCAGACCGATGACGGTCAGCGCATCATCGGTCGCCGCGTTTCGCCGTCGTGGGTCGCGACCACACTTACCGCCGATGCGCCGAAGCTCACGGCGGCGCAAGTCCATGCTCTTGTTCTGGAGGGCAAGACGGTCGTGCGCTTGGCCGAAGGGATGGAGCTGCACCGCTCGCGCGTCATGGGCGTCAACCGGATCGAGCTGTCGGGCTTTTTGGGTGCCGCCAAGGACCGGCTGAAGGCAGATGGGTTCTTCTCGGAGATCATCGCCTGGAAGCTGCGGCTCTTCTGTCCAGCAGACTCCAGCGGCATCGCAGTGCTTGATCGTCTGCTTGCACGTTGTCCCGTGACAGGACTACATGCGCGTGGAGGGTGCTGAGCCATGTATTCCGAGACTGAAGATGTGATCCGCGCTCTGGCGGAGAACGCAGAGAGCGTGTGTCGCGCCTACCTTCCCGCCGGACGGCGGGAAGGGTCCTACTGGATCGTCGGCGATTTGCAGAACAACCCCGGCCGGTCGCTCTTCGTGCGGCTGACTGGACCCACATCAGGACCGGGAGCCCGTGGCAAATGGCAGGACGCGGCTGTCGGACTGCATGGCGATCTCCTCGACATCATCCGCGAGCGAACCGGGATCTCGCGCTTTCCCGATCTTCTGGCCGAGGCCCGAGCGCATCTTGGCCGTCCGCAGCCGGTCCCCCCGAATACGCCAGTGCCGAAGAAGCCCAAGGCCCCCGGTGGCACACCAGCGGCGGCGGCGCGATTGTTTGCAGCCTCGGTGCCAGTCGCAGGCACGCTTGCCGACACTTACCTTCGCGCCCGGGGCATCACCCAAGGCGGCATGACGAGTGCGCTGCGCTTCCATCCGAAGTGCTGGCATCGGGACGAGGGCCAGACCAGCAGCATCCTCAGACCGGCGCTGATCGCCGCGGTCACCGATGGGGCAGGGGCCTTGCAGGGCGTGCATCGAACCTGGCTGGCTCTTGACGGTCAGGGGAAAGCGGATGTCGAGACGCAGCGGCGTGCCATGGGTCACCTCCTCGGCAATGCCGTCAGGCTGACCCCGCATGAAGACATCCTCGTGGTCGGCGAAGGCATCGAGACCATGCTGTCCCTGTCCGAGGCGGCCTCCGGCCTTCCCGTCTGGGCGGCTCTCTCGTCGGGTCACCTCGGGGCGGTCCAGTTGCCGGAGGGGCTGCAGCGCCTTTACATCGCGATCGACCGCGATCCGGCCGGGCAACGCGCGGCAGAGAGGTTGAGCGCCAGAGCCCTTGATGCCGGGATAGCCGTACGGGTGCTGGAGCCAGGGCTCGGGGATTTCAACGATGATCTCCGGGAGAACGGCAAAGAGGCGCTGCGCCAGCATCTGGCAGGGCAGATCGGGCTTGAGGATCGGCAGCGCCTGTCAGGCTGAGCAGCATCGCGCAGGGGGCGGTCAGGGGCAGAGGGGGGTAGGGGTCCTGCAGTCCTGTCGCGGGTGTGGATCATCACCTTTGCCTCTTCCCGGGTAAATCTCATCCACCCGACACCCGCGCGGCCTTCAAGAGATGGGCAGGCGGCCGTCAAAGGGGACGCCCCATCAAGGGCGGCAGGCAAGCTATTTCCGCCGCGGGGGGCGAGCCCCCGCTTTGCATCGCGAAACAAATAGCTTGCCTGCCGCCCTCCTCCACATGCGTTCCGGCCCCGAAAGGCGGGGTGAAGGGGCGTCCCCAGTGACAGCTTTCGCAGCCCATGAAGGCCGCGCGGGTTGTCGCGCGGATGAGACAGGCCCGGAGGCAAGAAACCGATGACGATCCACACCCACGACGACGCGTATGAACCCGCCCACACCGCATCCCAGACCGCCCATGCGCTCGACGAGTTGCAGCTTTATGGCTTCCGTCCTTTTGATGAGCCCGATCCGCGCCCGATGCCCGATGGGCAGCGCCTTGCGGTCGCCGTCGCCGACATCTTCGATGCCCTCGTCGCGAGCCTTGAAGACACCCGCATGGAACCCGACCTCGAAGAGGTGCTCTGGGGCCAGGTCAACCTCTTCCACCGCGCGACGGCCCGGATCGAGCGGTCGCTCGATGAAAACGAACAGGCGCAGCGCCGCCTCCAGCGCGAGCAGGACGGCTCCGAGGTGAAATCCACCGAACTCGAGCGCCTGACGGCCGAAGGCCTGACGCTGATCGAACGTCGGAACTGCATGGACATGATGCGCGATCACGCCGCGACCGAGTTTGTCCATCATACGGGATCGACCTGGCGCCCCCGCACCGGCTCGATGGTGAACCGTCAGCACATGACCGCCGCCCTCATTGACAGCCGCGACTTCCTCGCCGCCAAGCGCCGCGCAGAAACCGAGGTGATGTTGCCCGCAGGCCCCAAGGTTGCCCTCACCGGCGGGACCGACTTCAACGATCACCGGCTGATCTGGGGAAAGCTCGACCAGGTCCGGACCAAGTATCCCGACATGGTCCTTCTCCACGGTGGAAGCCCCAAAGGCGCGGAACTCATCGCCGCCAAATGGGCCGAGGCCCGCGGCGTGACGCAGGTGGCCTTCAAGCCCGACTGGAGCAAGCACGCCAAGGCCGCGCCTTTCAAGCGCAACGACGCCATGCTGGATGTGCTGCCCGTCGGTGTCCTCGTCTTCCCGGGCACCGGCATCCAGGAAAACCTCGCCGACAAAGCCAAGAAGCTCGGCATTCCGGTCATGAAGTTCGAGAAGGGGGCATGAGCCCCCTTTTCCCCTCGCGGGGAAATCGAGGTGGAAGCGGAGGCTTCCACCTGATATTGTGTAGAAAACCTCAGTCGATCACTACATGTACCACAGCCCGATCCAGCTCGATGTCTTCCCGACCGACGTGCAGATGCGCCGGATTGATCCGGCGCGGAACATGCGTCGCTTCTATCGGCTGAGCATTCAGCCCGATCTCTTCGGCGGGGCGAGCCTCGTACGTGAATGGGGCCGCATCGGCGCGCGCGGGCAGATGATGATCGAGCAGCATCCGGATGAAGGGCGCGCCGTCACTGCGCTGATGAAGCTTGCCGCGGCGAAGAAGCGGCGGGGGTATGCATGAAGTGCGCGCGTGCGAAACGGCGCGAAACCAACGTAAGGAGAGGGAGATGACACTCGACACGGACAAGATCGACGACGCAGCCCTCGCGATCCTCAGCCTGACGCTGCATGACGGTGATCGGGTCTGGAAGGGGATCGATTGGAACATCACAGACCGGCTTTTTGAGAAAGGCTTGATCTATGATCCGAAAAACAAGACGAAATCACTGAGCTTGACGCCAGAGGGGATCGCACATGCGCGGGCAATTCTCGCGCGGGAGTTCAGCAAGGCCGAGTGAAAACGGGTTTGTGATCGTCGTAAGCGTTTCCTGGACCGCACCTTCCCAGTTTTTGCCTGACCTGCGACTCCGCGCCTGACGGAGATCGGGGCAGGAGTTTCGCGATGGCGACTACAGTGGAGTTTCTCAGGGACTACGGGGTGGAGATACGGGCCAATGGCCAGAAGCGATGGCCGGACGAGGTCAAGGCGCAGATCGTTGCAGAAAGCCTGAAGCCTGGCGTGACGGTGAACGCGGTTGCGGCGCGGTATGGGCTTCGGGCGAACCACTTGTCGGAATGGCGTGGTCGGGCGCGGGACGGGAAGTTGGTTTTGCCTGCGTTGGCGGACGACGGCTTTTGCTTTGCGCCTCTCGTGCTGTCGGATGGACATGCGGTGTCTGTGCCAGCGCAGCCTGAGCGGTCGGGCCAGTCTGAAGCGCAGCCGTTGGGACCCATCGAGATTGCCGTGGGCCCAGTGACAATCCGGCTGGACGCTGCTACGACGGCCACAAGGATTGCGGAGATTGTGCGGGCGATTGGGCCGTCGTCATGATGCTCCCCTCGAACCGGGTGCGGTTTCTGGTCTCGACGCAACCGATCGACTTCAGAAATTATGTGGCGACGGTTATTATGCGGAGTCGAAGGCGCTGATCTGAGCTTTGCCGGGGAGGTCCGGCTCCCTCAACTCCGCATAACTATCTATCGCGCGGCAAGTATCGCGAGCAGTTTGTCGGGTGGCCGGAATTTGCCTGGTTTGATGCCGAGCGGGGCCAGCGCGTCGAGCATCTCGAGTTTTTCGGTTGGATCCGCGCGCAAGTAGATCTCGGTGCTCTGAAGCGTGGCGTGACCGAGCCACAGTGCGACCTTGCGAATGTCGCGGGTCGCCTGAAGCATGTGCATTGCGCAGCTGTGCCGCAGGACATGGGGCGTTATTGACTTGGTCGCTAGAGTGGGTGCGATGCCCGCCGCTGCAGCGGCGTGCTTTTTGAGAATATATTCGAAACCGGATCGCGTCATCATCCTGTCGGCATTGTTCAGGAAGAGCGCTGTGTCGCCAACTTCGGGTCGGATCGCGATCCAGGCGCGCATTGCGGCAGCGGTCTCCTGCCAGAGCGGCAGCACGCGTTCTCTTCGTCCTTTGCCGATGATGTGGATGCTGGCTGGCGATCGCCCGTCGAATTGGTCGAGTCCGACGCCGACGAGTTCGGAAACGCGCAGCCCTCCGGAAAAAGCCAGATGCAGCATGGCTCGATCACGGATGCCCGATGCTGTTCGTCGATCCGGCGCATCGAGCAGCGCTTGCACTTCGGCCCGCGAAAGTGACGCCACAAGTCCCTGATCGATCTTCTTCATCGGTATGGCATGTACCCGAAGCGCTTGGTCCAGCACGGCAGGCACACGGTGCTCGAGATAGCGGAAGAAGGACTTCACTGCGGCGAGCCTCGCGTTGCGCGAACGGGCCTTGTTGTCGCGCACCTGTTCGATGTGTTCGAGAAAGGCGAGGATGGTCGGCACGTCAATATCCTCGATTTGCAACAAGCACGGTCGCTTGCGCAATCGACCGGCGGCGAATGTGACCAGTAATTGGAAGCTGTAGGCGTAGGCGTCGCAAGTATGAACGCTTGCGCGGCGCTCATGGGGAAGGTGCTCACGCAGAAAGGCAGCGAGATGTTTGGCAAGGTCGGTCATCTCGACACCCCGCTGTGGAATGCCTCGCTGGCAGCCGCCATGTGCGCCATCAGTTCGGGCGTCACCTCGAGATACCAGTATGTATCGGTGACATGGGCGTGCCCCAAATAGGTACTGAGGGCCGTGATATGCCGAGCCACCAACTTGGAATCGTGCGCACAGGACTCGAGAGAGCGAACGGCAAACGTGTGGCGAAGATCGTGAATCCTGGGCCCCGGTGTTCCTGCCGCGCCGCGCAAGCCGATCGATCGTATGACCTGCAGGAAGACCGTTATCACGGTCGGATAGGCGGGCGGCGTGCCCTGATGCGAGATGAATAATGCATCGCTCGGACTGGCCGCCTTCAGGCGCGTCGCGAGATACCCGTCAAGTGCGCGTCGCGTCGTTGGATGCAGCGGCAGCTGTCGGCTCTTCTTGAACTTGGTCTGGGCAATGATAAGCCCGTCAGAGGTCACGTCCGGCAACCGCATGGCCAGCGCTTCCGAAACGCGCATGCCGGTGGCCGCGATTAGCCCGAACATCGTGGCGTAGGTGAGCGGTCGGATCGAGCCGTCGGGGCCAAGTTGCCGCGCAGCGTCGATCAGCCGTTGGATCTCAACGGGGCTGTAGATGTAAGGCGTGCGCCGCTTATAACTGGCGCTGCCGAATAGATCGACGGCGGGAACTTCATGACGCGGGTCCTCGGCACGGAGCGAGAGTGCGAAGCGGCGTACTGTCAAAAGCCGGTTGCGTCTTTGTTCCCGCGAAGGTGCCTGTAGTGCCCACTCGCGCACGGTGGCTGTCGTTACGACCTGCTCGTCGCGGCTTTCGGCAAAGGCGACGAAGTTGCGCAGAAGACTGCCCTGTGTCCGGAATTTGAACCCCAACGCCCGGTGCAGCACTACATGATCGGCGAGGAGCTGACTCAGCATGCCGGTTCTCCCGGCCAGGGTTGGGCGATCTGCGCCAGCATCGCGATATCGACCTTGGCGTAATGCGCAGTCATATCGAGGGAACGGTGACGCAGCACCGTGCCGACAGCCTCGAGTGTGGCCCCCGATCGCAGCATCGAAGTCGCCGCAGAATGGCGCAGCAAGGAAGCTCCGGCCGATGGCGGGTCGGAAATGCCTGCACGCTTCAACGCCAGCGCTACAATCGTCGAGACATGGCTGGACTGCGCAAATGACCGATAGGGGGCAACCATCATCAGAAAGACCGCTTCCTGAGGCAGGCGCGGTCGTTCCTGTTCGATATACGCCAGAAGCGCATCGCCGACCTCTTGCGGCAACGGCAGCCGAACCTGGCGACGGGCTTTGCCATTCAAGTGCAGGACACCCGACGTCCAGTCGATATCGCTTAGTTTGAGGCCAGCCACATCCCCGGCCCGCAACCCCAGGCGCGCCAGCAGAAGCAAGATCGCCCGGTCACGCAGGCGCCCCCTGGCGAGTAGATCGCAGGATGCAATGACGCGTTCGACATCGGCTGCTGCAAGATATCGCGGCAACGACGAAAGGCGCCATTGCAAGATCGGCGGAATGGCGTGATCAAGATCAGGCCGGCACAGGCCTGCGCCGGCGAGGAAACGAAGAAAGCTGCGCAAGGCGCTTGTCATGGTCCTCAGGTCGGCCGGCCCGGTTTGTTCCCGCCACTTGCGGACAACACTGCGAATCCGGGTGGCGTCATAATCGAGAGTTGCAGTGCCAAGTTCCGGCAACAGCTTGTGGAGGATGCGGTGATGGCGGGCGATCGTCCGTTCCGACAATCCCCGATGCACACGCAACCAGCGCTGATACTCGTCCAGCAGGGGATACTCTGACGCGGCCTTCAGCGCGGGTGGTGCGACGCCCGCATGTCGCAGGAAAACAACGAACCTTCCGGCGCGGCGCGCGTATTTTTGCGAAACATGCTGCCATCGCCGCCCACCGGGACATCGGCACTGGTGGGAGGCGAAGCGACGAAGAACGCCGTCATCAACTTCGTCGATCGAGATGCAAACGCCTTCGAGCCAAACCACGAAATGGCGAGCCGAAGCCCTGTAGCCATCGATGGTCAGCGGCGAATATCTCTGAGCAGCAAGCTCGGCAGCGAACTGATCGATCCAAGACAAGACTGGTCCCGGATTCAGGAACCAGCGATTACGATTTTGGGTATCCATCTTCTATCTCCTCACGATGTGAAACCATCGCGAGAAAGCATAGTTATGCGGAGTGCATATGCGTGCATGGTCTGTCTAACCGACAGTAAAAATGGCATCAGCAACGAAACGGCATACTCGACTCCGCATAATAACCGTCGCCACATAATTGCGGTTATGCAGTGCTCTGCATAACCGTAAGGGTCATGATGGCTTGGCGGCGCTGGTGTCGTCTGTTTTGCGCAAGGATCCGTTTACCGGCACGGTGTTTGTGTTCCGCTCGCGTAAGGCGGACAGGCTGAAGCTGCTCTTCTGGGATGGCACCGGTCTGGTGATGGCCTACAAGCGGCTAGAGGATGCAACGTTCACTTGGCCTGCCATCACGGACGGGGTGATGGCGCTGAATCATGCCCAGTTCGAGGCGCTGTTTGCGGGTCTCGACTGGCGCAAAGTGAAGGCGCTGGAAACCCGCCCGCCGGCTGCGGCAGAGTGAATCAACCGCTTGGTTTTGCGTGTTTTTGCGGGGGTTTTATGGTAGCTCCATCCTATGCAAACCGCACCCGCCATCGACCTTTCCACCATTCCTGCCGCGCAACGTGCGGCGGTTCTGGCGTTGATGGAAACGGTGGCGGCGCTGACGGAAATCACTCGGCGGCAAGAGCATCTGATCGCTGAATTGAACCATGCCCTGCATGGCAAGCGGTCAGAAAAGCTGTCTGAAGATGAGCGGCAGCTGGCCTTCGAGGACCTGTCCATCGCCTTGGCAGAGGTCGAGGCGGAGAAGGAAACGCGGGCCGCCAAGGCGGGCGATGGGACATCCAAGCCTGCCCTAAAGCGCACCATCGGCAATCTGCCCGCGGGGCTTCCACGCATAGAAGAGGTCATCGAACCCGACAGCCTGATCTGCCCCTGCGGCTGCGGTGTCATGCACAAGATCGGCGAAGACCGCAGCGAACGGCTGGACATCATTCCCGCCCAGTTGCGCGTGATCGTGACCGTGCGCCCAAAGTATGCCTGCCGCGCCTGCACCGACGGAGTGACCCAAGCCCCTGCGCCCAGCCATCTGATCATGGGCGGTCTGCCGACCGAGGCGACGCTGGCCCATGTGCTGGTCAGCAAATATGCCGATCATCTGCCGTTGTATCGCCAGAGCCAGATCCTCGCCCGTGCGGGCGTTGATCTGCACCGCGCAGTCTTGGCCGACTGGGTCGGCAAGGCTGCGTTCCACCTGAAACCCATCGTGGACCGGATGGCTGAACATTTGAAGCGGTCATCCAAGCTGTTCATGGACGAGACAACAGCCCCGGTGCTGGACCCGGGGCGCGGTGTGACAAAGACCGGATACCTTTGGGCGCTGGCCCGCGATGATCGCCCATGGGGTGGCGAGGACCCGCCCGGCATCGTCTACTTCTATGCCCCCGGCCGCGCGGGCGGGAATGCCGAGACCTTCCTCACCGGCTTTGATGGCATCCTGCAAATCGACGGTTACACCGGCTACAACCGCCTGACCAAACCCTCGCGCAAGGGCGGCGCGCCCGTTCGGGTGGCGCATTGCTGGGCGCATGCCCGGCGCAAACTCAAGGAAATCTTCGACCGCGACGGTTCCGAGATCGCCGCCGAAGGCCTGCGCCGCATCGCCGAGTTCTATGCCGTAGAGGCCGACATCCGCGGCATCTCGCCCGGCCAGCGCCTCTCCGCCCGTCAGGCCCGCACCGCGCCGCTGGTGGCCGCCTTCGGCGACTGGCTTCAGGCGCAGCGCCGCAAGATATCCGCGAAATCCCGGCTGGGCGAAAAGCTGACCTACATCCATAACCACTGGGATGGGTTGCAAACCTTCCTGACCGACGGCCGCGTCGAGATCGACAACAACAGGGTCGAAAACCTGATCCGCCCCATCGCCCTCAATCGCAAGAACGCGCTCTTCGCCGGTCACGATGAAGGCGGCGTCGCCTGGGGCCGCATCGCCTCGCTGATCGAAACCTGCAAAATCAACGGCATCGAGCCCTTCGCCTATCTCAAGGCAACCCTGACAGCCATCGCCAACAGCCACCCGCAAAGCCGCCTCGACGATCTGCTGCCGTGGAACTTCACGCCGTCAAGCTAACGCGACCGTGGTCTCCCGCGAACGCTTACTGATCGTCAGTGTTCAGGCAAGAAGATATGTCTGCGCGAAATCACCGCCCTCGTAGATCAGCTTCAGCCGATAAGCCCGCCCACCAGCTCCGGAAAGCATCATCCCGATGGACCAGAGGCCGACAATGGACCTAGGCCAATCGAGCTCACACTTAAGCACCATCTAGGTTGTTCCGCGCTTCTTGTCAGCAGCGGCAGCCTTCATGTCCCTGATCAGTTTTAGCTTTTCAAGTCGATTTGGATCACCAAGCGCTCTCTGCCCGACCGCACTACGAATGCCGCCCACAATACCTTCAGAATGGTTGCGCATGTCGGAGTTTCGGCCACTGCCCAAGTATTCGCGCTTTAGCGCTCGCATTGAGGCAGCAATCAGAGTTTTGTCCTGCGCGCCTTTGATGCTTTGCAGATAAGCCTCCTGGTTATCGCGTGACGGCAATGTGAGCAGAGCCTCTCGAGCAAACAGTGCTCCCATTTCCGTCAACTGTGGAAGAACCGATCGCAATGCGATTGAAAGTTGTGGATTCTTTACTGCATCGGCGAGGACGCGAGACATGGAGTTTGGTGCATTATACTTGAAATCGGCGATTGATTTTTCGCGATCAAACAATGCTCCGTTATTGATAAACCGTACTCCACCAGCCACTGTAACAGGCGACGATCCTATGTGCTCACGCGCGGCACTCATGAAGCCGACCCAAACCTCGGCGGCTTCATAAAGTTTGGCAAGGTGGCGAAGTTTGTCCTTGGCGGGGATATGAAGCGCGTTGCGGATCAACTGGCCGTATAGTCTCATCGCGACCAGTAGCCGAGCCTCAGACTCGGCCACTTCATGCCTGCGCGCAACCCCTCTTCGTCTCAGAACATTCGCGAGCCGTTGATTGTCTTGACGGTCAGCGGTGTCGGGGTCAGGATCGGAACTGTCGACCTCGATAAGCTCCTTAAAGACCTCGATGACTTCCTTGGGGTCATCTGAGACAGAATTCAGCCATTCCGTTGAAAGGTCGATGCCGGCCTTTGAGTATTGTTCAAGCAATGTTTCTTCGAGCTGATCTACCTGCCTGTAGACCTGATCAAGAACGGAGCCGGTGTCTGTCCCTTCTAGTTCTCCATAGAAAACTATCTCGCCGTGGTGTTTGAATAGACCGTTTCCCGTCGTGATCTTTTCCGCGAATACTGCGTCCGATTTCATCTGCCGTGCGATGAAGTACGAAAACAAGTAGTCGGCTCTGAAGGTGATCCGCCCGCCTTCACTCACCAGCAGACCTTTCTCCTCAAACTCTTTGAGGAGGCCGCGCGGTAGTTCCATGAGATAACCAGCTTCATAAGAGCTGCGGGCATCTTTCCACTCGTTGTCCGTGAGCCCACCTGTGTCTTGCTCAAGGATTTTTCGAGCGACATAGCTGAGAAACTCTATCTTATCGTGAGACGAAAACGTCCCCTCCCGTACATCCTCGAGCTCGAAACGGCCTAGCAGGCATTCAACGTAGCGATCTAGGAGGCGGGCCTTGTTGATCGGTCGGAAGTCATGGTCCTGAACAAGGGTTTCAACCAATACAGCTACAGTACTTGGGAAAATGGGCTCGTTGATCTGTGACAGAGACTCGATGGCATGAGTGGCAAGTTTTTCAATTGTATTGTCGTTGAGCTTTTTTCGGTGCATTGCGATGACTTCACGGATCTGCTGCACGCCAAGCTCAGCAAGCTCATAGACATCATCGTCAACAAGTGACAGTGCCGGATAGTCTAGGCTCGAAACTGCCTGCCCCACCTTCTCGGTGCGCACAAAAGCGACGATGGGCACCTTCGGAAAGAATTTGCGAATTGTCTGTCTGAAGTTATTGAAGTGCTCAGCATTGCTCAAATTCAGGCCGTCTACAATCAAACGGACCGAGCCTTGTTCCGCGAGATGTTCCATCTCTGCAGTTGTATAACGGGTAAGGCCCGTCTGAACCATCGAGCGGAGGATTGAAGCCCGATTGACGCTCGTATCGCCAGCATCAAAAAATGCAGGAATGATGCCCGTATCCCGAACGTTCTCAGCTATCCCTTTCAGCGTCAAGAATGCGCAAGTGCTCAACCCGGAGTCCGCAGGAGCGATAACAAAGTGATCTCGCATGCTTGGTTCGAAAATTCGGGACAACGCGACAGGTGCCTCCAACCATTGCTCCTCCTCCCCATATTCGACCTTGTGAATCTGTGGAGTGATGAAGCTCTCGATATAGTTCGACTTCGCGCGCACATTTCGGCGGTGCCAGTCGACAAGATCGTGAGGCTCGCCTGCCAGAAACCTTTGCGCCAGTGACGAAAGCGAAGGCGAACTCTGGAAAAACTTCCTGTCGCTTTCTTTGGGATACGATATGCCGCCAGAGCCAAAATCTTCCCCCAAGACAAAGGTGCGTCGACTCTTTGAGTAAGACCGGTATGTGATTTCTGCCGCACCGCTGACTGTGTTGCAGCGGATTACAGCGTAGCCGTTGGTTCCTTTCGACCAGTCTGCACGCAACGGTGGGGATTGGATGAACGTCGCACCGTTTTCGTTGCGCACCAGAGATGTCAGGTCCGCCGTATGAACATGCCCAAACAGAACAAGATCAAAGTTTTTCGTCGCAATAGCGGTAATCGCATCTCGCGTGGTCTCCTCAAGCCAATCCAACGGGTGGTGCAACAAGAGAAGCTTGAAACTGGCTTTGGGAAGACTTTCCACATACTTCGACAGAACATGCGGCTCGACGCGCAACTTGCCTCGATCAGAATCGCCGTTATCTCGCTCATGCGACAACCAAGTCGAATTCATGCCGACAACCGATACGTCGCCAATCTGCTTCACATAGCCATAGAAGGACCGTTCGGCATATGGCTCGAACAATTCTTCCAGCGTACGATAATTGTTCAGGGGGCCGTTTGGGTTTTCTCGGAACGGGGTTTGTTTAAAAGAGTTGCCAGAAAAAAGGTAGCTGCTAGCTCGATCCTTTATGAAAGCCGCCGCGCTCTCACTATCGGTCAGCTGTCTTTCAACATCATGGTTTCCAGGTACGATCGCGATCTGATGATTGGCCTCTATCAGAGGCCCTAGCAACAGGTCGAATAAGACATCGTACTGTTCTTGATCACCCGACTGAACCAGATCACCCGTAAATGCCGTAACGACGTTGGGCCCGAGAGGAAGTGCGGCGATATCGTCCCGCAACCTCTCAATTCGAAATCTGTTTTCGACGTCGTTCTTGAAATGCAGGTCGCTCAGATGAACGATTGAAGTTTCCATGAGTACTCGTCACTCCTACTCGGTATAGCCAATGTTTAGCGGCTTAATTTATTTTTTGGTTCGTACATCAGACACCACTGCGAAGTTCGCCTACGGTGGGCATGTTGTGCTGCGTTTGCTGAAGATACGTAGGATATCATCGCTCGGAATCAGACTTTGACATTTTGGGACGTTTGAATTTTTTTACATAATGGGTCCTCACCCAGCGGCTTTTAGCATTTGCAGCGAACGTCAGCAATGTGGGCTGCGACCGCAACATCCTGAAAGTAGGGCGAACGTTCGGTCTAGGCCAAACACGATGCTGCACCTGCGAAAGTGGCTTCCATCCTGCAATGTGCGTGACTGTCTGCAATGGTGAAGGTTTCGACATGGGCAAGCCCCGCAAGCGAGACCGGGCTGCTGAGGCTTCGCCCTGAATTCGGACCCTGCTGCCTTCCTGCGCCAATACGCCGTGGTCTGTCTCATCCTGAGCCAGGCCAAGGCGTTTGCCATATGGTCGCCATCACGATCCGCTTTCAGCTCTGACGGGTCTGCATCCCTCTTGCAAGGCGGACGCAGCCGCCAGGCGAAGCCGAGGGGCTCTAGTGTTCGCCACCTAGCATAAGATTCCGAAGGGCTATGCGTCTGGCTTCTGGTCGAACAGAATAACGTGCGCGCCTTCTTCACTGTCAGGGTTGCCTACCAGCACGAACGGCATATCCGACCCGTTCTTCTCGTAGAGACAGCGGTATTTCATCTGGCCGCTGAGCGGATCGCGCACTTGGTCATAGCGAAAGCTGTGCTGAACGCCGTCTTCGATCCAGACCTTGACGCCATCGGGGGTCACCAGTGCAAGCGGCGCGCCGTCCAACAAGATTGTCTCGCCAACGTTGAAAATCTCTTTCATCTCATGGGTCTCCTATCGGTCTTCTTTGGTAGCGTTGCAAACCGTCGTCGCATTTGCAACGATCTCTGCCCCGCGTGTTCTCTCTCTCGGTGTTATTGCCCCCGGATCACAATCGTGTCCTCCTCAGCTCGCTCACGAGCATCGTAGCGCTGATCGCGGTCTAGCCCGCGTCATCATAAGGCACGTACCTCAAGTTTGCGCCGTCCGTCTGATCGAAGCCGTCGGACCATCTAGTACGGCGCATACCGCAGCGCCATTGGAACACGACGCCGACCTCGACATCTTCACCATCTACTGTCGCCAAAATAATTTCGACCGGGTAACCCGCATAATTCTTCATGCTCAACTCCTGACCTCCATTTGGTCGGAGCCGCAGTTATCAGGTGGCAGGTATATGCCTGTACCTATATATGCTTGGCCAACACAAGACGGAGTTTACAAACTGTGCTTTACAGGCCTCTACATATTGCGCTCTTTCTGGGCGCGGCTTCATCGGCTGTCGCTGCCGAGTGGGAGATCGGCTTGTCGCGAGGTCTGGAGACCTATGCTGCGACTGCAAACGACGGAACTTTGCTCTTAGTTTGCGATCCTGACCGTGTCTACAACCCAAACGTGAGCCATGCGTACTTTTTGTCGCGTTTTGACGATGACCAATTCCCGCAACAAGTTGTTCTTCTCGCGGCGACCGGAGAGCAGGCTGCCTTTTCTGTGCAGAACGGGATCGCAACGCAACGCGATGCTGATCCTGCCGAATGGGCACAGCTCATCGACATGATCGAGGCGGGCGGTCAAATCGCTGTCGTGACTGCACGCGATGCCTTTACGCTGGATCAGGACGCGCTGCCCGGGCTTCGATGCCGCTGATCTTTTGAGCGAGTTCTTCGATCTCGGATCTCAGCAGCGCCTTGCCGAAGGCGGACAACAGTTGCGTCACCCCATAGACGTTGAGCGGGTCATCAATGCTTGTCTGCAACGCCGCCACATGGGCTGCGTCGAGCCTGATCATCGATTTCATGAAGGGGGCACCAGTGCCTTTGGACTTGGCCAGGCGTGGTCGTGCAGCGGAGGCAACCTCATGCCAAGTCGTGGTGTTGCGCAGTTTTTGCATGCGGGCGCGAACCGCTTTGATCAAGGCACGCTGAACGTAGTCTGGGTCAAGGTTAGATCGTTCTGCCAGCGCATCAATCCGTGCCTGATCTTCAGCCCCGATGCGCACGTAGTAGGTTCGAGACTGCGCTTCGGGGCTATTGCTCCAAGCATCATCCGCCGACGGCTGGGTGGATACCCCTGGGTTGATGCGCGCCGTTTCAGCCGAGGCTGCCTTTTCCCCTTTCCGGGGTTCTCTCTTGTCCACTGAATTTGCCGCTGGGCCTTCTGTCGCGACCGCTGCCGCCGTACTCTGATTGAATGCGGCATATTTCGTGGCGCTCGTGGCGAACTGCCGCGACCGCGCCAGCCTGTCTTCGTTCGAGACAGCGGTCCCGGACCGGTTTGGAATCTTCCTAGCCATTGGCAGCGTCCACCATGGCCTCGATGTCGCAAAGGACATCGCTGCACAGTGTCAGGGCTGAGGAAAGATGCCCCGCCTGCAACCGATGACGAAGATCTTGTTCATAAATGTCCCGCACATATCCCAGCGATCCGGTCAACGGCATGCGCTGGATCGCAGTGAGATGGGGCACCGGCGTGGGCAGAAGTGGCAGGGTTGAAATCACCTCGAAGACCTCAAGGTCCTGCCGGTGAACCCTGCGTCTTGCCGCATCACGCTCAAAGTCATCGCCTGCGGTCACGAAATCGATCGCGCGTTTGTCCGCGTTCATCAATACCGCCGAAAACAGCGGGGCGGGGTCATCCGGTCCAAGGGTCTCGATCATGCGCATAACCCATGTCAGGGTTTTCAGGGCCGCCACGAAATCCGATTGTACCGGCACGGCCGGCACCAGGACCATGTCGCAGGCCAGCGCCAGTGTTTCGGTGTCGGGGTGCTCGCCGGGGCGGGTGTCGATCAAAACCAGATCCACACCTTCAGCCTCAAAGCCGTCCAGCGCGTGGTAAAGGCCTTCAACGGTCTCGGGGGCATCGGCCACGGTCAAGCCTGTGGGCCATGGAAGGCGTGGCAGATCGCCGAAGTCGGCGCGTGCGCTTTTTGATTCCCATTCGAGGATCTGCTTGTCAGCATCCGCATCCATGACATGCACACGGCGGCCGCGTGCCAGCATGGCGGACGCAAGCATCTGTATGAGAGTTGTCTTTCCCGAACCGCCCTTCGCGGAGATGGCCGTCACAACAAGCATTCACTGTCTCCATAACATATATTTTGATCCGTTATGGCGATGCCTCGGGATGGCGTCCACACCTTGCGCGATACAGGCGGTCAACTTTTGGGGCAGAACAATCTGTAGCTGTTGAGGCGATCTACTGTTGCTGCAATCATCGGCGTACGCGTTTGGGCAATCGAGCATGCGTACAAAGAGGCGTTTTGTCATGCATCACTTGCGCCATCGCGCCGATGCAGCAATGCCCCAGCAATGCCCGAAGCCTTCGAGGCGTTGGCTCTCATGGGCCTTATGGCGTCTGACAATTGATCCTCAATCATCCGTGTCACCACCAACGGCATAACCACTGCGCCGTGCAGGCGTTCCAATCCCACAAGGTCTTCTTCTCCTTCCGGGAAACCCCTTTGAGCATTCAACGCCATGAAGGGATATCGTGTCGGCTGCGCCGACGTCATTCCCGCGCCTGTTCAGGATCCGGGCCTACGTCCCGGATCGCGGCGCCGGGGAGGCGGTGTCCCTTCGGTCTGTTCATTGTCGCGCGGGGTTTGCAGCAGGCATGGCCAAGGCCCTGCCTGCTGATCACCGAAGGTGCGACAACGGACCGAAGGGACGTTGACAGGAACGGTATTGTGTATGACAAAACTTGTACGACAACTCATTAGAGTTTTCGTGTTTACAAAAAATATCTAATGATAAATCTTGCCGCCCATGTCCAAACGCCTCTCCACCATAGCCCGACAAGAGGTTCTCCGGCTCGCCGCGCAAGGGCTTAGCGATGGGGAGATCGCCATGCGTGTTGGCTGCTCCCGCCCCACCGTCGCTCGGGTGCGGGTGCGCGGTGTGGTGGCGGATCGAACCACAAAGGGCCGCGTTCTGCAGGTTCGGGTGTCCGCCCGTGAGGCCGAAGCATTCGAGGCGCTTGTGGCTGAGACGGGCATGACCACGTCGGGTCTGCTCCGGCACATGATCCGTCTGTCATCCGGCATTGTCGCGTTTCGCCGGGACGAGGTCACGGCGCTCAAGGCGTCGGCCAATCAGCTCAATGCCTTGGCGCGCAATCTTGCGCAGATGCTGAAGCTTGCCCATGCGGGCAAGCTTCGGTGGAACGCGCGCGACGCGACAATGGTCGGTCGGCTTGCGGACCGGGCCGAAGAGGTTGCCGGGGCTGTGCAGGCTTTGCGCGCGGCCTCGCTGCGCGGGGCCTTTGTCCGGGTGTCCGATCTTCGGGACGTTGGGGAGGGGCAGCGCGATGGCTGAAATACGCACCCTCCAGCAGGTGGTATTGGGCGAGATACTGCCTCATGTGGGGCGGCGGTCTGCAGCCATGGCAGGCGAGGCGCGCGTATCTTCGGGCCGTCGGCGTGGCACGTCCGGCGGGGCAGTTGCGGTAATGTCCTGGAACGCGCTGCGGGTGCCGCAAAGCGTGGTGAAGCGGGTCGGCACGGGCGGGTGTCATTCACCCAAAGAGTTACGCCGGCAGATGAAATACATCCTGCGCGACGAGGCGCAGGTCGCAGCCTGGTCGAACCAGATCGGCATTGATCGTGTCTTTGGCGAGCGTGGCATGGAAAATGTCATTGCCCATTGGAGTGCATCCTGGTGCGGGGCGCCGAAACGGGGTCACACCGATCACATCATTCTGTCTTTTCCCAAGGGAACCGAGGCGGAGTTGGCGGAAGCCATCTCGCGCGAATGGGCGCAGGAGGTGTTCGGCGGGGAATACCGGGATCGATATCGGTATGTGGCGGCCCTTCATTTCAACACAGATCATGTGCATGCCCATGTTCTTGTCGACAAGGTCGGGATGGAGGACGGCAAGTTCCTCTCGATCAGCCGCCATTCCGAGATCAGCTATGACATGATGCGCGAGCTGCATGCGCAGATCGCGGGCGAGCACGGGCTGGTGCTGAATGCCTCTTCCCGTCTGTCGCGCGGCATCATGGAAAACGCCCCGCGGGACACTGATTTGCAGGCGGCCCGCAAGGAGGGACGGGCCCCAGCGGTTGCCCCGCTGGATCCTGAAAGCCGCGCTCTGCGCGAGGCCAAGATACGCAGGCACGCCGAGGGGTATCGGCAGCTGGCACAACTTGCCGGGATGGGCCTGGAGGCCGACACCCCTCCGGATGGATGGATGGGGCGCATCGCGGAGGGCGCAGAGCTTGCCGCCACCAACTTGATGAAAGGAATGCCGGTGAAAGAAGGGTTTGCCGAAGGGGTTGATATCGCCGCTGCCGGAGCGGATGTGATCGGTCGTCTGATCGCCGCCCGTGAGACATTGCAGGCGGAAGCCGACACCGCCTGGAGCGCCATTCAGGACATGGCGCCCGGTGCCGAAAAGGTCGAACTGGAACAGCTCTTTGCCGGGCAGGCCCGCGAGATGGGCACGCTTCTGGGCCGCGACTTTCTTGCGGATCATTCTTCACCGGTGTCGCCGGAGCGCGATCCCTACAGTGTGCAGGGGATTGCGGGGCTGGCTGCACGGGCAGCAGAGGAGGGCAATCCCCTCGTCGCTGAGGCCGGTGCTGCACTGGGTCGTTTCCGAGCGGAATTGGCGCAGGTTCTGGCACCGATGGAGGCACGGCTCGAGGAGGCGGGCAGCAGCGTCGAAGAAGTTGCTGCCCGCTTCACCGCACCCCATCGCAGCGAGGCGCAACTCGAAGCGTCACGCCCAGTGGACGCACAGGAGCTCTCGGACTGGCTTGGGCTCGAACGCGACCTGCAGGCGCGCGCGCGTGATGTTTTTGCGGGGCTGCACATGGATCGTGATCTTTTGGCGGATCTGGCGCGTCAGGACATTCTCGACGCGGGGCAGGGCAGCCGCCTTGCCGACATCGCCACGCTGAACAAGCTGATCTCCGACGTGCGGCATGACCTGCGCGACGGGGATATGGATCAGCTGGCAGCGGGCCGGATCGATCCGCTCATGGACCGTATCGAAGATCCCGGTCTGCGACAAGCCGTGTTCTCGGAGCTAAAGCTCATCGCCGCGGTGGATGCGGGTGATGACATTGCCGGCCGCGACAGCGAACCCGCCGCCACCTATCGGACCCGGATCGAGGCTTTCGAGCGCGCCGAGGAACGGGGGCGCGACCGGGACGATACCAGTGGCGATTACGGCCTCTAGAGGATTCAAAACATGCTGCATGCAATGGAAAGCCGTTGGCGGTATCCGATTGCCATCCTGCTCGGTCTCGGTGTCGGCACCTGGATCGGGGCCGCGATCGCCACGCTTTATCTGATGGCGCGATTTGGCGAAGACCTGGGAGGGTTCGATATTTTCGAACTTTGGCTGCTCAATCTGTCTGATCAACGGATCAAGGCAAACCCTGCGGTGGAACATACTGCGTGGCTCATCACTGCACTTCCTGCCCTGCTTCTGGCGGCGACAGGAGCGACATCTGTTCATCGCGGGTCGCTCACCGATTATGATGATGCGCATTTCCAGTCGCGTCCCGAGCTCCGCCGCAACCGTATGTCGGCATCTCTTTCCCAGAACGGCTTTCTGTTCGGCAAGCTCGGGTCACCCGCGTCCCGCGCGCCTTTCGTGTCGGCCACGCCAGATCGCTTCCCACACGCAATGATGATCGCGCCAACGGGCCGGGGCAAAGGGGTAGGCTTCGTTTTGCCGAACCTTTTGCATTTCCAGGGCAGTGCCGTGATCCTCGACGTCAAGGGCGAGAATTTCGAGAAGACATCCATCCACCGCCAAAAGGCGCTGAACAATCAGGTCTGGTATTTTTCGCCCTATGACTACGTTCAGCCCGAGGGTAAGAACGGGCCCGTCCTGACCCGCACGCACCGGTTCAATCCTCTCCAGCGCATTGCCGATCTGCCCAGCCCCGAGCAGCAATACACCGCCGTCAACACCATGGCGGACTTGTTCCTCATCGTCGAAAGCGTGAACGCGCAGAGCTTTTTCCAGGCCGGACGCAGCCTGTTCGTGGCGTCTTGCCTCTATGCCATCGAGACCGGAAAGCCGACGATCGGTGAGGCGCTGCGGATCATGACTGGCGGCGGCAATAAAAAGGAATTCTACAAACGGGCCGCGATGCAGACCGCAAACCCGGTGGTGGCAGAGATTTTCCTGAGCATGGCCGACGAAGTGGACAAGATTCTCGATTCCTATGTCAGTGTGATCCGCGGGGCCGGATTGGAGCTCTGGCTCGATCCGGCGGTGGACCGGGCGACCCAGGCAAGCGATTTCGATTTCGGGACGTTCCGACGAGAACCACAGTCGCTCTATATTGTCGTGCAGCCGGAGCACCTGAAAACCCTCGCCCCATTGATCCGGCTCCTGTTCGCCGACGCGATCGCAAGTTTGCAGCGCGCGCATCCCGGAGCGGACGAGCCACATCCCGTCATGTTCCTGATGGATGAATTCGACCAACTGGGAAAGCAACCCCTGGTCCTGCAAAGCATCAAGACGATCCGCTCTTATGGCGGGCGGCTCTTTATTATTTCGCAGTCTATCCCCGGTCTTGAGGGCATCTACGGCGAAACCGACCGCCGCGCGCTCCAAGCCGGTGCGGGTGTCCAGATTTACATGACCCCCCAGGATGATCGCACCGCCGACGTGCTGTCCGTAGCCCTCGGCAAACACACGATCGTGGGCAAGACCAGATCACAGGCAACGGTGCGCAAGCTCTCGGAGAGCGCAAATGTCAGCCGCCGCTCGGAAGAACGGGCGTTGGTATCTCCCGCTGAATTGCTGCGTTTCCCGCTCGACAAGGTCCTTGTCCTGCCCGAGGGGCAATATCCCATCAAGGCGGATCACATCCGTTACTATGCGGACCGGCATTTTGCGGAGATCGACAAAGCACGGCAGGGGCATGCCTTGCCCTATCCTCCTGCTGCTGCGCCAGTCTCGAGCAGGCCGAAGAAAATCACACTCGAGCAACCAGAGCCAGCAGCACCCGCGGCGATCTCCATGGGCGACAAGGAATTTGAGACTGCGGTGCAGACCTATGCAGGCGCGCTGCGGGGATATGCGGAGATGGCAAAGGCGCGGCCAAAGAAAACACGATCTGGTAGTCGGTTTCGGGCTCTTAATTTGGTGGAGGCCAGGTCTTCGTAAGCCCATCAATGCTATGTCTGGCAATTTTCTGGCTGCCTAGAACGCAATGCAATCCGTTCATCAAGGCTGCCTCCCGCCCTATGCTCGATTGGCTCTAAGCTCTGCAGCAGAAAATGATCACCCTCCAGTAGCCAACTTTTTTGTGGTTGAAAAGGCATGCTCGGGACCGCCCCGCTACCGGTGCCGGGCAGGGTCGAATTCGGGGTGGTTCACGACATAACAATCCACACCCTTTCGCCAGGTCTTGAATAGCACGGCAATGTGAGTGCAAGGTAGCTGGAAACAAATTTTCAGCAGATACGAGGGCAGCAGCCGTGTCACCGAAGACCCTTGCAAATATTTCAGTATCGCCTGAATTCCATGAGTTCATCCCCGCTGCGATAATGCGTCTGAAATATATCTTTCCAGATATTGCCATCGAGACAACGGAAAATGGTATTAAACTCACCGGAACAAATGAGATTGACGAACTGCGGCTCGAACGTGAAGTCATCTATCATATCTATCGCGAGAAAATCTTTCAGCAGACGCTGCCAATGCGGCGCGATCTTTATCAGATGTTGGCCATGTAATGCAGGTATGGCCGCTGCGATTTCGTGAACTTCCTGATCGGAGCATCTTCATGGCCGATGACACAGGCAGTTACTTTCTGGCAGACAGGGCTTTTGTTGATCGCTACGCCCGCGACGAACTCAATCGGTTCGATGCTGATTTTCTTTCGCAGCGGGGGCATACCTTTCAGAAAACCGGTGATCTCGCCCACACGGCATTTCTAACGAGGTGGGCGCAGCGCCAGCATATCGGTGGTGGGTCGGCATATGTCATCCTGATCCCGACGCTGCGATGTGATCTGAAATGCTCCTATTGCCAGGTCTCTCGCGCACCAGTTGCGGCCAAGGGGTTCGACTGGGACGAGCAGACCCTCGAAAGGATACTTACTTTCCTTGATGACCTGCCGGTTGACGAGATTCAGATCGAGTTTCAGGGCGGAGAGCCCTTTCTGCGCCTTGATCTTCTGAGGGCTGTCGCAGAATACGCCAGACGGAGGTTTCGGCGGGTGCGCTTCGTGGTCTGCACCAATCTTCAGACACTTGATGCGGATATCCTCGCGTTTCTTGCGAGCGAAGACGTTCTGATCAGCACCTCGCTGGACGGCCCTCATCAGGTTCATACTCGAAACCGGACCGGGACTTCTGAGCTGACGCAAGTGTTTCATCGAAATCTCGCTCGGGTTCTTGATCTAATCGGACCAGATCGCGTTTCCGCCCTGCCAACGATCGATATGGAGCATCCGCCGGTACCGGAGGAGCTTATATCGGCCTATGAAGACTTTGGATTCACATCTATCTTCTTGCGACCGGTCAATTATCAGGGGTTCGCGCGCAAGAGCCATCCTTCCGCCCGAGCATCGGAAAGCTGGCCCGGCTACTACCGGGATTTTATTGACACCCTGATCGTCCGCAACGCGCGCTCGGGAAGGGTGATGGAAGAATTTTATCTCGCGCATTGCCTGCGAAGGATTCTCGCGCCGGGTGCCGACAACCACACTGATCTGAGAAATCCCAACATTCCAACTGGCGAGAATGCCGTCATAGACTTCGACGGGCTGATCTACCCAAGCGACGAGGCTCGCATGCTCGCGCGTGTCCGGCAAGTCGATCTGTCGATCGGCAATGTCGCTGATGGGCTGGACCATGAAAAGCTCGCGTTGCTGGCGCCGAGTCACGTTAACAACTTCGATCCCGACTGCATTCACTGCCCGTATCAGCCCTTCTGCGGAACCGACCCCATAGACGATCTTTCGCGCAATGGCCGGATCGACGTGCCAAGGCATGAGAGCTGGTTCTGTCAGCGGCACCTAGCCGTGTTCGACCTTGCGATAGAACTGCTCTACAGCGGGGATCCGGCAGTCGATTTCACGTTGTGCCGCTGGCTTGGGCTTGAAACTCTCCCGGATGCCCTGAGGCCAGTCTTGTCATGATCCCATTGCGCCTCAGATCGAAATGTGACCGCTCGATTGAACCCTTCGTGGTCAGGATATCGAGCGGCGAGGGGCCAGGCGTTGACGACGCCACACTAACTTCAGAGAAACCTGGTCTCCTCAGCTACCGGGCTGAACGCGGCGATTTCCATATCCGCGACGTCGCGCCTGCACACATCGAGGGAGACGTTCTGCTCGTTGACCCACAGCGGCAGATCGCTCATCGACTGATCCGGGCGGCTTCGCAGCACAACACCTTCCTGATCACCGAGCAATGCGACCAGCTGTGCATGATGTGCTCCCAGCCTCCCAAAGCGCACCATGAGGACATGTTCACGCATTTCCGGGCGGCGGCCCGACTGGCGCCGCCGGGTGCACAGATAGGTCTCTCTGGCGGAGAGCCTTTGCTCCACAAGGAAGAGCTGTTCGGTTTCATCGACGCGGCTCTTTCAGCGCGCGAGGATCTCAGCTTTCACATTCTCACCAACGGTCAGCATTTCGATATCGGTGACCTGCCATGGCTACGCAAACATCGGAGCCGGTTGCTCTGGGGCGTCCCGATCTATTCCGATGACCCAGCCGTACACGATGAGATCGTCGGCAAGGCCGGTGCCTTTGCGCGGCTATCGGGCAACCTTGCGCTTCTGGGTCTTGCCGGCGCCAGTTTGGAGTTGCGCACGGTCGTCATGAAGCAGAACGCCGCCGGTCTTGTCGGGCTGGCGGATTTCATTTCGCGCCATCTGCCCTTCGCGACAACATGGGCCATCATGCAGATGGAACGTATCGGCTATGGCAGGATGAACTGGTGCCGTTGTTTTTTTGATAGTAGCGTGGATTTCAAGGATCTGGGTGCCGCCATCGACCTGATGCGCGCACGCCGCCAGAGCGTCATGCTCTACAACTTCCCGCTCTGTACGGTTCCCGCGGCATTTCGGGAGCACGCCGCGCAGTCGATATCCGATTGGAAACAGAAATATCTACCAGCCTGTGACACCTGCCGCATGCAGTCCCGGTGCGCCGGGTTCTTCGAATGGTATCGGGAGGAAGACGGCTTTATGGAGATACATCCGCAATGAAGAGACTTGGAAAGTTTGCCATCACGCTCGCTGCGGCCGGTTATTTGCCCCAGAGCGCGCAGGCAGCAGTGGCACCCGTCCTCTTGGATCGGGGCGACGACAAGTCCAGCTCGCTGTTCCAGATTCTTCGTGGCGAGCACAAGTATACGCTCGCCGGGCACCGGTCGCATTCGAGCCACGGCTCGCATGGCAGCCATCGCTCGTCTTCAGGCGGAGGTTATTCAGGTGGTGGGACATATCGTCCGTCTGCGCCGTCCAGTAACAGCACGCCCCCTGCATCTGTGATGCCGCGCGCATCCGAGGCTCCAAAAACGCTGCCGGGCAACAGCGCAGTCTTTCTGGACATCGTTAAACGTGTTCAGACCGCGCTTTACAGCTATGGATATTACACCGGAGCGATCGACGGTATCGTCGGCACCGGTACCAAGGCCGCAATCAGCAAGTTTCAGAAGGACTGGGGCCTGAATATCACCGGCACGATCACACCCGAGGTTCTGAATGCGCTCAATATCGTTGCGAAGTAAGCTGGCCAAATTTTTACTGGTCTTTGCGGGGGGTGTATTGGTCGGACAAATCGCCCCGCCGGTCTGGAAATGGGCGGTGATTTCCCTAGCCCAATCTTCCTATCAAGAGGCGACCTATCGTTGTGACCGCTCTATGCGTGCACATCTTCTGGCTAAACAGAAGGTCGAAGCCAATCCGTCCGAGCAAACCGTTAGGGCCCTTGAGGCAAGCGAGATTGCCCTGATCGATTGCCAGGATTACGATCTATTCCGGAAGCGCTTGATCCTTTTCGGGCTCGACGAAAATGCCCTGGGATACATGGCGCTCAAGGCCATTGAGGCGAAGGCCAAAGATTTGCAGGAAGTGATCGAGATCCATGAAATCGGTTATTAGACTTCTATTCGCACTGGCTATCTTCTGCGCCGCCCCGGCAGTCGCGGAGACCATGCGGGAAGCCGTTCTGCGTCAGGCGGCTCTTGACAACGGGCTGCGCCCCGCTGAAGAACTCTGGCCAGAATTCGAACCTGATAAGGCGGTGGCCGGAAAGCTCCTATTCGAAAGCGAACTACTCTCACTCACCCGCAATGTCTCCTGCCGCAACTGCCATCTTGACGAATTCGGATCCGCGGACGGTTTGCCGCTCGGCCATGGTGCCGGCGGCGTCGGCACCGGTATTGAGCGAATGAAGAGCCCGGCCGGAGTTCTCTCCCGCAATGCGCTGGCGCTCTGGGGACGCGGCGGAGTGGGCTTCGATGTCTTCTTCTGGGATGGCCGCGTCGATGCAAGTTCGGGCTCTGTGCTGAGCCAGTTCGGCGCGATGGTTCCTTCCAGCGACCCGCTGGTGGTGGCCGCCCATTTGCCGACGGTGGAGTTCCGCGAGATGATCGGCGAAAGCGATGAAACCGAATGGCTGCGTCAGGGAAATGTCACTGCGGCGGCACAGGTTCACCAGGAGATCGCCGGACGCATCATAGCCACGCCTGAGATCGCCGATTCGATGGCGGAGGCTTTCGATCTCGATGTCGCGGAGCTGACCTACCTGCAGATCGCCGAAGCCATTGCCGCCTTCATTCGCTCCGAATTCCGGCTGCGTGACACGAAACTGCATCGGTTCGTGTTCGGCGGCCAGGAACTGACCGGTCAGGAATTGGCCGGGGGACTGCTCTTTTATGGGCGGGGGCAGTGTTCCTCTTGTCATTCAGGGCCTTATTTCTCGGACTTCGGATTCCATGCGATCCCCTTCGCCCAGTTCGGCTTTGGTTTCAATGGCTTCGGGATCGATTACGGGCGGTATAATTTCACCCAGGACCCTCAAGATCGTTACGCTTTCAGAACGCCGCCCCTCTTCAATGTCACGAAGACTGCGCCATTTTCCCACTCAGGGGTGGAACCGGATCTGGCCGGGGCCATCCGAGCCCATGTGGATCCCCTTGCGAAGATCGATACTAGCAAGCTCTCGCCACTCGAGCGGGCAGAGATATACCAGAAGATTGCGCGATGGTCGCAGGAACCGAGTTATGCCGTCGAGCTAAACGAGCGGGATATCTTGGACCTCGTGGCGTTTCTGTCGACGCTCGAGTTCGATCCCGAGGCAGAGCAGTGAAACCGGCGCGCTCGATGTCCGTTCTCAACATCCTGTTTCGGCTCGCCGTCATTGGCATCGGCCTGTCTCTTCCGGTCTGGCTCTACCTTGCCGAACTGCACCCGCGTCTTTTGCTCAGTGTGCATCAGGCGGATTACCGGGCCCTGTCCGCCGCCTGCGATCAGGCCGTGCGTGCAGCGGAAGCGGCCGCCGAGGCCCGGGAACAAGTGTCATCGGCACAGGTGTCTCGCCTGGATCAGGCTCTTGAGATCGGGCGTCTTCCTTGCAAGAGCTACGCCACCCTGAAGGAGTATCTCCTTTCGCGGGGCGCGTCTCAGCATGCCCTTGCGGCGCTGCACCTCTCGGCGAGTTTCGACCCGGCCTATCCAGATCTGCGAGACGGCGGTGTTGCCGCCGAGGGACTCGATGCCCAATTGCGCATCGTGATCGAGCGGCACGGGCTCGCCCCGCTTCCCTTAAAAGACTATGTGCGCGGCCCAAAATTCCGTTTAGGAGAGGAGCTTTTCCATGACCAGCGCCTGAGCGGACATGCGGATCGGTCCTGTGCAACCTGCCACAGGAGAGAACTTGCCACCGCGGATGGCGCGGCACTTGAGCCGCGACTGGATGTGGCCTTAGAGTTGATCCCCGAGGTCCCGGCGCGCAACGTGCCTGATCTCTGGAACCGGGATCACAATCATGTCTCCACTATGCTTTGGGATGGGCGGCTGGAGGTGACAAAGGCGACCGATCAGGGCGGACTCGTATCGCCGGAGGGTCTCTCCACGACCGGGTTCGAGAATCTGATGGCACTTCAATCGGTGCGCCCGATCTACATCCCGGCGGAAATGCTCGGGGAACCTGGACCCTCAAACGATCTCGCACCCACAGCCACCACCGGGTTGAAACCGGACGATGTGCTGGCACGCGTCGCGCCACTACTCATTGCCGAAGAAGCAGAGGGGACCGCCTCGGACGAGGGATATCGGAGGCTGTTTCGCGATAGCTACGGTCTGGCGGCGGCGGAGGGGGTCCGGCCATCCCATCTCGGGAACGCCCTCGCGCACTATATCGAGATCGAGTTTCAATCCAGGAACACGCCATGGGATCGCTATCTTGCAGGCGATCTGACCGCATTGACCGAGAAGCAGAAGCGCGGCGCCCTTCTATTTTACGGTATTGGCAAATGCGCCGTCTGCCATAGCGGCGACGTCTTCAGTGATTTCGGGTTTCACTCTGTCGGGGTGCCGGATAACCGGGAAAACAAGGATCTTGGCAGATACTACGCAACGGGCGAGGTGGAGGATCGTTTTCTGTTTCGGACGCCGCCCTTGAGAAATGTTACGCTGACCGCGCCATATTTCCACAATGGTCAGGCCGAGACGCTCGCCGATGCCATACAGCAGCATCTCAACCCCTACCGTTTCATCCGTGCATATGCAGAGAGCGGTGAGCATCTGATGGAACTCGCCGAAGTGGAGGCGATTTCACCTGTCCTGTCTGCAACAGCACAGCTGACCAACGAGCAGGTTCTTCTTCTGGCAAGTTTTCTCTCGTCCCTGGAAGATGCGGACGCGATGCCCGCTCCCAACTAAAGTTCGGTCTCGCCATAGCGCCAGGAAAGGGCTGCGCCTTATTCCGCCAAATCGTCGAGCGCAACGTTGAGGGCATCCGCCAAGGCTCGCAGGGTTGTGACCGACCCTTGTTTGCGTCCGGTTTCGATCTCGGCCACTGTGACCCGGTTGACGCCTGCCTTTGCGGCCAGCGCTGCCTGTGTCAGGCCACGCCAATCCCGGTAGACGCGCAGGGTGCGCTCGCCATTCAGCAGGCGATTTACGAATTCCGCAGGCACAAGCTCTTCCTCTCCCGCCGCCAGCGCTGCCTTGGCACGGTCAAAGTTCTGCAAATCCGCCAGATCCTCAGCCGCAGCCTGCAGGCGGTCATATTCCTCGCGGGGGATCGTCACCATCTCGTTCATGTCATGTCCTTTCAGTCATAGATGCCGCCGCGGGGTCCGATATCCAGAACAGCCAGGACATTGCCCTGATCATCCATGATAACGCGCCAATCGCCTACCCGTAGCCGAACGCCCTCTCGCCCCTTGAGGGACTTCACATTATTGGCCTGCGAGCCTGGGTCGTGCGCATAGACCTCGATCTTGGAGCGGATCAGCGTGGCAGTGTTCACGGGCATTCGGCGCAATGCTTTGATCGCGGCTTTCGTATAGCTGATCTGCTTCATTATGTAGCTATAAGCGACATGTCTGGCAAAGTCAAAGAAAATGTCTCTGAAGGCTACATGTGCGTTTGGTTCAAGGCGCACGCACGCGCAACCTGATCTGTGAAGCTGGACCGAAAAACCACTATTCCTGCATATCGCGGGTACCCGCGTTACCCCGCTTCGCACCACATCAGCAGTTCGCGTGTGCCCGGCAATCGCTCCAGCGTCCGCTCAATCCTCTCGCGCCACCCGGGGCCGCGCGCCATTGCGTCGGTGTAAGCGTCCCAGAGGTCGGACGGGCGATCCTCGGCCATGGTTTCGATAATGAATGCGGCCTGCTGGCGATCCTTGTCGGCCTTGAAGGACCCGGGCCCGTCGCGGCGGCGATCCGCGACGATCAGCTTGTGGATTGCGAATTTCTCGGGGCGTGGGATCTGCACAAGGATACCGTCCCGATAAAGCGCGACGGCGTGGATCGGGTCGGAGATCAGGTAGTTCAAATGATGCAGGGCCCGCGCCTTGACGCCCAGGGCGGGAAGGTCGCGAATGCCTTCTTCCGCGTCAAAAGATGGCGTCAGGAATTCGATCATCATGCCGGCCTGTCCGCTTTGCCGCCAGCGCCAGACACTGTCGCGGTCAAGACCCTGAACGGGGTCAAACTTGAGCGCCGCGAATGTCTGAGCCAAGGATGGCTCGACGGCATCTTGCAGGGCAACGGACAGACGCTCGAACTGCGCGATGTCGACATCCCCCGTGTTGGCCACGCTGCCAAGGGGGAGGGTGACGCCCATCTCTCCCTCCATCAAGCGAAAGGCATTCGTGCCGACCAGGGTGCCGCCGAGCCGGAACGTTCCGACCTTGGCCATGGCAAGCAGCAGACCGCCTGTGCCCCGGTCGACCGGCGTCATACCCTCGGCGCGCAGCAGACGCGCGAGGCGGGCGCGTTCGCGCTTGCGCTCGGATGCTTGTTCGCGCAGGTCGTTCATGCGGTCCACGCGAGAGCGCGTCTCGGGGCTGTCCGGACCAATATACCAGAACTTCACATCGCTGCCGATTTTCTCAGCCGCGTACCAGTAGGTCTTGCCGCCACGCTCCTTTGTGACGAGCGAGCCGCGGACATTGGCGACCATGTCGTCCTTCAGAAGACGCAAGAGATCACCATAGGCAGAGCGTGCCACTGAGCTCAGATTCGCCATGTTGGCCTCCGAATTGCTGCCTCGGTAAACCTATAATTTTGGGTTGACCGTGGCAACCGGTAAACCGATTGCTTTCCGTTGACCGAATAAGCCGTTGCGCTATAACGCATTTGCGGATGCAGGCCCCATCCGACGCAGACCCGCAGATCTCTTCAGGGATTTGAGCTGCCCGGCAGCCACACCTGTTCGACCCCACGTCTTCCGTCCTTCCGACCAAGCTGCACCACGACATCGATGCTGGACGCGGCATAGCGCCGTACCTCCTCAAAGCTCATGTTGATGCCCACGGACATGACCATGAGGGCGAGGCGGTCGAGCGCCTTTTGAGCGGTATCGGCGTGAATTGTGGTTAATGAGCCTGAATGGCCTGTGTTGATCGCGTCGAGGAATGTCTTGCACTCGTCGCCGCGCAGCTCACCCAGAATGATCCGGTCTGGACGCATGCGCAAGGATGTCTCGAGCAACTTGGCTGCGGTGCGTTCACTTGAGGGGATGCGATCAGCCTTGAGCATCGCGCGATTGGGTTGTGGCGGGAAGAGCTCGAACGCATCCTCGATGGTCACGATACGCTCCGTCTCGGTCACCAGCGCGAGAAGTGCCCGGGCAAAGGTCGTTTTGCCGGTAGATGTCCCGCCGCTGATCATGATGTTCAACCGCTTGTCGATGCAGAGTTCCATGGCGGCTCGAATATCCCCCGCCTGGGTCAGCGCGATCACCCGTTCGGCTTTTGCCTGTCGTTCGGCGTCCAGGTCCACCAGTGCACCGTGCAACAGACCGATGTCGCCCAAGGTAAGTTGGTCTTCACTATAGCGGCGCAGGGTGATCGACGGCCCGCCATCCACGACCGGTGGATAGACGACCTGTGCCCGGATCGGCTTGCCATTCATCTCGATCTTGCCGGAGACCAGCGGCTTTTTCTCGCTGATCTGTCCGTGCGTGGCGCTGGCAATCGACGTTGCAAGGTCCCGAGCTTGGGCAGGGGAGTAGTACACGCCCATGAGCTCAACCATATGCTCAGCGCCCCGCGTTTCCACCCAGACCTTTCCATCGGGATTGATGGCGATTTCGACGACGGCGGGATCGCAAAGCGGTGCAGCCAGCGGTTTCAGATAGGTCGAAAGAAAACTGGTTTTTTCTGCCGCCTGGTTCATCAATAGAACTCGAGATCACGGTCAACGATCACACTGATCGCGGCACCTGGTTGAACCGAAATAATCGGCGGCAGGCTGGCGTATTCGCCGATCACGGCATCGGTGGTCTGGGTGAAACTGCCTGCGACACCCTCGGCAACGTCTGTGCCGGTGTCGGAGCTCGCTTCCGACGCGGCGATTGCCGGTCCTGCGCCGATGATCGACAGCAACGCGGCTGTGCCAAAGCGCAATCCGAAACGTGAGTTTACGGAGCCCGTTACGCCAGAACGGCCCTGATCATCCGCACCGAATGCGGCGAGCTGAACCGATTGCCCCTCGGGTGTGACGATGCGTGACCAGCCAACCAGAATGCGGGCCTGACCCAAAGAGACATTCGAATTGTACGTCCCGAAGAGGCGGGAGCCCTCGGGAATTAGAATGCGGGACTGATCGAAGCTCCAGACCGGGTAGTTCACGATGGCCGTGATCTGTCCGGGCAATGTGGAGTCAATGGCGGTTTCCAGTGACGCTTGGATGAGCGTGCCCTGCAGAACCGTGTTGGAAGGATTGGCGATGATTTCCACAGTCGCGACTTGAACGGGCTGGGCACCGTCCAACACGAAGGCGCGCGCGGCGGCATCCCCGATCGCCGGACCCGTCTCGGGGTCGGATGCCGGACTGCCCGTCTTGCCGCCCGTGTCAAAAATCACCCCCTCGGACCGGATTTGTGTGTCGCGCAGCGCCGCCGCCTCGGCTCGCCGACGCTCCAGCTCAGCCCGTCGCGCGGCTTCCTCGGCGGCGAGTTGGTCCCGCTCGGATTGCGCGCGCAGGGCGTCACTCATGCCGCTGTCTATTTGCTGTTGCAGGGCGTCGTTCTGGCGCTGTAGGCCGAGAATTTGCTCCATCAACTGCTCCATCCGGCCATCGGCGACACGTGCGCGCGCGGCAACCTCATCCGTAATCCGTTTTTGTGCCACCAGATCGGCTTCTGCCAATCGAGTGTCCATCTCGCTTTCCAGTTGGGCAATGAGCGCCGTGTTCTGTTCCTGGACCGAGCGCAGCGCTTCAGCCAGCTCACCGGAATTGTCGGGGGCTGGGGCCTCTGCCAGTCTTGCCAACTGGGCTTGCAGGGCGACCACGTCGCGCGCAAGCTTGGCATTCTGCTCCTCCAGCGCCAGGCGCTGCACCGCAAGTTCATCCTCGATCGGGCCGGGATCGAATCGGGGCACCGATCGTGGTTCGGTCGGTTCCGCTTCGGCTGTCATGCGGCCAAACCCGTCCCCGTCGACCTGATCCTGAAAGTCATCGGCTTTCGATGTCTCAACGGCCGAAGTGATCCCGCTGCCTTGCACAAGCGGGTAGGCAATGATGGCGGTCCCCGCCAAGAGGAGCGCACCCAGACCAAGCCTGAGCCCGAGAGATGCGCGCCGCTTTGGTGCAAAACTGTATTCCTTTTCCGGGGTCTGTTTTTCGGACATGATCAGAACTCCCGCCCACGCAGGGCACCCACGGCGGCAGCCTCGGTGGTGAACCCACCGGCCTCGCGGATAATGCAGATATGATCGTCGCCCATGCGGATGGTGTAGGTGTTCCGCACGCCTGTGACCCGCACGACCGCGCCTCGGGTCTGGCTGTTCTGGGTGATTTCGTAGCCTTGGGCATTCAAGCCGAAAATCGAGGGCCGCACGCCGGGCTGGAATTCAAAGAAGGTCGAGCGCCCATCATTCCAGACTCGCACCGGGCGGATCGCACCGCCTCCCGCAAATTGATAGCCGGTATCACGGCCCCCAGCCGCAAGCTGGCGCCCTGCGGGGCGCTCGTCGGGAAAGTTCACGACAATCCGGAAAGACTGTGTCCGCGAGCGGCCCTCTGTCAGATAGAAGGCGACAGCGCGGCGGCTGGTATAGATCGTCAGGTTTGTCGCAGCCCGTGCCTCGACAGGCTTGATCGAGATCGTATTGCGGTTCGATAGGACCTCAACTTCATAGGACGCGGAATCTCCGATGAGGACTTGATTGATCCGTTCGCCGGGACCGAGTTCGATTGACGTGTTTACCCGAAGGTGGGTGTCGATCCGGATCACATCCGTGGGGTTGAAGTTGACGTGACGAACGCGGGCGTCCTGTCCCATGGTGACCGGCGCGCGCTCAGCCAAGGCAGGCGCTGCGAGCAACCCGGTGACGATTGCAGTGGCAAGCAGAAAGGTTTTCATGAATTATTCTCGTGTCAGTGTTTCGGCGTCGACCCGGTATGCTGTCACCGAGAAGCCAAGGGGATTTTCCCAGACGCGTGTCAGGGAGCGTTCGCGACGGGGGGCAAACTCAAACCCGACGGTGGCGATGAACGTCTGCGTAACCGGTGTCTGGTTGGGCCGGGTGAGGCGCTTGTCGAACCGGATCTGGGCCACGTCGTCCTGCAGGAAGGTGATCGCCCGCACGCGGACATCGACCTGCGCATTCGCACCATAGCTGCGCGGCGGGTAATTCTCGGACCCCGTGGTCCAGAGTTCGATCAGCGAGGCGCGGGCGGGCCCACTGGAACGCCGCTGGACACTTTCGAGCCGTTCCTGAATACCGGCCCGAAAATAGCTCTCGCGGTCACTGATATAGCTCACAAGCAGGGATTCCTTGATCGCTTCCTCATCGGTGATACCGGTTGGCTTCACCTGGTAGATGCGTTCGGCTGCCCCTGTGGTGCTGTCGACGAGGACGGTAAACACTTCGGTTTCGCGCAGGGGCAACATGACCGTGATGGTCAGGGCCAACAGCACGGTAACGGCGCAGGAACAGCCCGCAACAATCCATGCGGCGCGCGCGGCCCGACGCGGACCCATCACCAAATCGATATCGAAATCACTCATGGCTATCCTTTCTTCATCTTTCCGGCGAGCGCGACCGCACTGCCCGCATAGCTCCCGGCACGGGCCGCGCTGGACGATCGGTCAGAGACGCCCTGTCCCTGAAGCCCTGCGTTGAAGCCCCGTCGCATGTCATCGCCGCCCCGGATCGCGGCACCGGTATTGCGCAACGCATTCCCGGGCATCCGCGCGGCATTTGCACCGATCGAGGCGAGGCCGATGTTCGTGGCGGCAAGCCCTTGGGCGAACGTTGGCACGAGCAACATCAGACCGGTGCCGATCATCATCACCACGACAAAAGAGATCGCGTCCCCGAGCGTTTCAACGCTGTTGAGCTCCTCTGGCGCAACTGCATTTCCGGTGGCAATGGTGAACCCGGCCATGGCAGCAACGAATAGCGGCACGAAGGCAAATCCGATGGCGAGTTTGACCCAGGCCTCGAAGATCGGCGCCGATTGCTTGAACAATGTGCAGGCCACAGCCAACGGGGCGATGGCGATCAAGACCGCCAACATGATCTTGGCGGCAGATAGAACAATGATGGTGATCGTCGCCATGGCGGCCGCTACGAGGAACATGATCACGCTGGTCATGGCCCCGGCCAGCCAGCCCCCATTCTGGCTGATCGCCTGTCCGACATTCAGGGCTTGGGAATAGAGATCGTCGATGCCGTCGTAGAGATTTTCGACACTGCCCCCAGAGAGGGAATCGAGGATCCCGGCGCCAAGTTCGGCCGGGGCGTTTGTCAAAGCGTCATAGGGGACCGAGAGATTGGCGAAGGTCAGGAACACATTCACCAGCACGAGCCGCAACCCAAGAGCGACGATAGTCGCGCGCGATAGCTCGACCGTCTGCACAACGAGGTTTGCACCGACGAACGCTGCGACCAACACCGACGCGGACCGCACGACAGGGCGCACGGCGGCGACCGTATCGCCATAGGTGTCGGCTGCGACACCAGCCACGGTCGCATCCACCATGGCAAGAACCTCGGCAATGATGGCCATCAGTCGCCGCAGCTTTCTTTGCGAAATGCCGCATGGCGTTGGTCGATATCGACCCATTCGCCGCTGCGATATCGACGCAATGCGTTGAAATCTGCTGCAGTAAGCTCTTCCGGGGTCTTTCCGATACGTGCCTGCGTGTAGTCGTCCAGCGATCCGAGATCATAGATGCAGCCGCAGAAACCGTGCGATATGGCAAGCTCGCGCAGGTCGGTGCCAAAACCCCATCGAACCGCCCCGCGGAAAATCTCGTTGCTGAAGAATTCCGTGTCCGGATAGGTGAGCGAGCAGGCTTGCGGCTTCGGGAACATCAAAAGCCCCCTCGCCTTTACCTCACGCATCAGCTTGAGAAGCCGGTCTTCCTCTCCGGTTTCGGTGGCAATGACGACCTCTCCGAGCAACTTATCGTCGGGCAGGTCTTGCGGGCCTTCGGCCCAGGCATTGCCTGCGAGGGTGATGAAAACGGCAAGTGCTGTGAGTGATGTGTTCAAGGGTCAGTCCTCCGCGCCGGAAAAATCAAAGAAGGAGCGTGTGCGGGCCTGCTCGGCCGCGAAATCGATGCCATTTTGACCTTGCGCCAAGCCTTGGGCGGCATTCAGGCGCCACATCTGGCCCAACATGAAATTCGTCTCCGCGGCCATACGCGTGTTGAGATCGATCGATTCCTTGAGCGTTTCCTGATCGCCAATCGCTTCCACCAGCCCATCGATACGCTCAATGCTCTGGGCGGCTTCCTCGTAGGAAATCTGTGCTTGCCCGATGACCATGGCATTGGCAGCCGCCAGATCGGCTATGGCAGCGCCTTGCGGGTTCCCGGCGTCGTTCAGCTCGGTGAGTTTTTCCGAGGTGAACCCCGCACTGGCCATCGTCTCGCGCATGGCATCAGCGGCCCGGCGCTCTCCCATGGTGACGTCGCCATCGAGCAGATCGTCCAGCAGGCTGTCAAAATCCCCGAGCGACAGGTTGTCCATGAAACCCGATAGATCGGTGATCTTCTGGGCGCGGGCACGCAGGTCCTCCACGCCGTTGTAAAGGGCGGCGATATCGTTCAGGCCGGTAATTGATCCCAGGACGTCATCAAGCAGGCCCTGAATATCAGTGAGGCGCTCGATCTGGGTGCGCAATTCCTCGATTTGCTGGAGCTGGTTTTCCGCATCGCGCAGCGCGGCCTGCAGCTGCTCGACATTCCGCGCGAGGTTTGATCCATCGATTACAGGCACACCCTGAGCGAAGGCTGGGGGGAGGTGGGCCGCCATGAGCGTGCCCGCGACAATAATTGCGGCAAGGCGGGTGTCAGCCCTCATCGGAATACCTCCAGAAAGTGGATTGCTCCAGGTGATCGGCGGCCTCGGTCAAACCTTGTGCCGCTTCGACTTTCACATGGGCCGCGCGCAGACGCAGCGTCAGCGCCATGAGCCGCGCCCGTTCAGCAAGCATATAGGTGGAGCGGTCCAGCACCTCTTTTGCGTTATCGGGTGGATCTTTACGCAAAAGCGCCGCGATCCGGGTCATGGCCTGATCGATCTGGGTGCCCACGTAGGCGCCATAGCCGACCGAGGCATCCGCCCAGTTGCCCCAGGCGGCCGAGGCACCATCGAAGCCCGCCAGTGACCCCGTCATGTCGACGCCGGTGATGGTGCCAAGATAGTCGTTGTAATAACCGTTGATGCGCCGGACGTAGGTCTGGGTTTCCTCGAAAGGAGGCACACCACCATACTCGAGAACACGGCCGGGGCCGGCATTATATGCCGCCAGAGCGTGATCGATCCGACCGAAGCGGTTCAGTTGCGTGAGAATGTAGCGTGCTCCACCGTCCAGGTTTTCCCAAGGATCATATGGGTCCACACCGAGATCCGATGCTGTGCCCGGCATCAGCTGGCAAAAACCGCGCGCACCCACGGGGGAGACGGCTGCATTGTTGAAACGACTTTCCTGCTTGATTAGTGACTGAAACAGGATACGCCACGTCAGTGGCGTCAGACCGGCGGCCGCAACACCGGGATGACCTTCATAGCGCCGCGCCACCGTGATGATCATGCGTTCCACGTCGCTTGGCTCACCGAAGAGGCGATCGGCATCAGGATGATCTTCCTGGGCTGGGTAAGTCTCTGCAGCGCTCGCCCAGCCGGGCCCACCAGCCTCGAACCCACTCAGGTCGGTGACACCGGTGGTCTCCGCAAGGAAACGCTCATAGGCTTCAAGCTGCTCTCGATAGATATCCGCTTGTTCCTGGCGGGCGTCGCGCTTCTGGCCCTGCCGCAAGGCGTCGCGCGCAAGTTCCTCAACGCGAGACACGGCCCGGGCAAGATTGGAGCCATCGATCACGGGCACGCCCTGCGCGGCAGCAAGCGAGCCAAGACCCAAAGCCAACGGAACCGCCATTCTAGAAGCTCTGGAAATCACAATGCGCATTCCGTGAAACAAGGTCGGGGGCAGGGGCCGAGAACGCCATCGCAGGCCGCTCGAAACATGGCGAGCGCACGCCTGTTGATGCACCTTCGCAAGCGCTCAGGGCCGCCATGGCGACCAACAGAAAAAATCGTGCCTTCACATCATGTCCTTCCAGAAGTCTTCTTTCTTGCGCCAATCGGCAGGCGCTTTTTCCTCGCCGGTCTTGCCGCCACCAAGAACAGTGACCAGACTGCCAAGGCCTGCGAGATCGGTATTGACGAACACGCTGTCGGCGCCTGAGCGGATCAATGCCAGCCGCAACCCGGCTGTCGGGCTTGAGAGGAACTCCGCCTCGCGCGCGTTCAGGCGCAGGATGCCGTAATCCCCCGGATTCGCCCGTGGATTGGGAAACAGGATCTGGGTGGCCACACTTTCCGCGATGATCTGGCCGACCGAACTTTGGTCCAGATGGCCCGGTGTCTGGGTCAGCATCATTACCACGCAGTTGCGCTTGCGCATGGTAACCAGCCAGTCGTGAAGACGCTTGACGAAGATATCGTCAGCCAACATCTTCCAGGCTTCATCGATCACGATGATTGTTGGTGTGCGATCCTCGATCACGCGCTCGATACGGCGGAAGAGATAGGCGAGCAGGGCGGAGCGTTCCGCGTCCTGATCGAGAAGTTCCGTCATGTCGAGACCAAGGACATCCTCGCCAATGGCAATCGATTGGGCACTGGGCCTTGAGAAAAGCCATCCATACCGGCCGGTTTGCGTCCATTCTCGTACGCGGGACACCAGATCACCGTCGTCATCGGTAGAGGCCACGAGGCTTGCCAAGCCGTCGAATGTTCTGAGTTCCTGCTCCGCAGCAATGATCTGACGGACTGCCTCATTCAGTGCGACGGTCTGAACCGTCTCGAGTGGACGGTGGCGGGCCAGAATGTCGCCGAGCCAATCTGTCAGCCAGGCGGCCCCTCGCGCATCGGTCTCCGTGGTCATCGGATTGAAACCGGTGGGCTCGCCCACCTTGATTTCGCTGTAGCTGCCACCCAAAGCGCGGATCGCCATCTCCAACCCCTGGTCCTTGTCGAAAACGATGACGCGCGCGCCCGCTCTGCGCGCCTGAGCCATGAGAAACGCCGTGCCGAGGGTCTTGCCAGACCCGGTGCGGCCCAGAACCAGCGTGTGCCCGACGCTTGGCTCATCGGTCCGGCGCCCCGCTTCGTGAAAGTTGAACCGGTAGAGGCTGGAGGTCACGGTCGGGAAGGCCGTGATCGTCTTGCCCCATGGGCTTGCCTTAGGTCCGCGTCCCGGCCTTGTCTTGTGAAACGCCGCCAGTTCCGCGAAATTCTGCGACGAAACGATCCCGTCACGGATCCGGTAGGCCCAGTTCCCGGGCGCCTGCGCGAAATAGAGCGCCTTTGCTGCCCAGGACTCCCGGACCAGAACGGCACCGGTTTCTTGACCCGCCCGCCAGATCTCGGAAGCTGCTTGTTCCAGTTCCTCGGTGCTGTCACAGAATACCTGCACGGAGGCATGATGTGTCCCAAAGGTTGAGCGGCCGGATGCCACGGCGTCGGCGGCTTCGATCAACTGCTCAGTCAAGCTGACGCCGGCATCTTCGGAGGCACCCCGCTGGCGAAAGGTGCGTTGAATGCGCTCAACCATCTCATTGGCGCGCCGCGGCGTGAAAGAGTTGGTGATCGTGATGTCATAGGGCAGTTCCAGTGCGTCAAGCATGGTTGGCCAGGTGCGACTGGGATAGGATTTCATCCCAAAAATCGCGCCGTATCGTGCGCTGTCGCCGCATTCCAGCCGCATGGATTTGCCCTGAAAGCTGACGTCGAAATTGCTCATAGTGTCGGCCAGCAATTGTCCGGGGGCGGCGATGATCTTGGCGTAGCCCTGTCCGTGAACCGCGGCCAACAACGCAAGCCAATCCCCGCTTGAGACCGTAAGTCGCGTCACACCCGCGCCGGAATACATCGCCATGAGCAGCGTCATGGCCTCTTCCAGGGCAACAATCCTCGTGTCGATGTCTTTCTGGAAATCGCGGCCGCCGCCAAGGACGCCCAGAACTTTCGAGAAGGCCTGCGGCATCGACGGACGCATAAGAACCGTCAACATCAGGGTGCGGGCTTTCAGATCGCGGGCGCGCAGGCTTCTTTGCCAGGCGGCGTCTACAGCAGTCGCGAAAGGCATGCCGTCTGGAGGGGCCAGGTCCAAGACGTCCGGGCGCGAAACCTTGTTGATGTGGAAACCGAAGCGCTCCCCCAGTTGCCCGACGATCCGGGCAAAGCCTTCGCTGATCTCATCGATCCGCGCGTCGTCGCTGGTGAAGCTGTCGACCCCGTCGAGCGTCACCGACGCCATCAGATCGCCCTGCCGTGTCAGGATGACACTGTCCCGCACCGCAGCGATATAGGGAAGATGGCGCCCAAGACGCTCGGCTTTCAAGGCCTTGTCCCCGAGCGCGTCCCGAACAGCACTGCTGGCACGAAATCCCCGAAACTCACGCGACATAGAGATCGCCTCCCTCATCTGATCGCGCGCTCGTTCGCGGGGTGCGCGACATCACGACGTTCAAAATCTGAAACAGATGTGGATTGCGGTCAGCGACCAGCCAAAGCGGCGGGTAGCCAACGATGAAGACCAGCAGGAACCGCATGTCGTCAACCAGAATGAAAGGGATCACGGATGCGAAAACCAGTGCCACGAAATATCCGATCGGCAGACCGAATATCCGTGGCGGCTTGGTTAGCCCCAGAAAAAGTGGTGTGTCGCGCATGTGGGTCTCTGCCGCAGATCAGATCAAGGAGCCGCAAAGCCGTCGATGATGGTCTCGGCCGAAAAAATCAGAACCACGCCGACAAAGACGGCAACGAAGATCGGCCAGTTCAGGCGCCCGAAAAACATCATGACACCGGAGCCCACGAGCGCGAGCACGCCAAGGCCACGACCGATGGGACCTGTCACGGCGTCAACGACCGTGTCAATCATGTCGGAGACCGGGCTGAGATCCTGCGCGACGGCCGGGCTGGCGGCCAGCACAAGCACGGCCAAAAAGGTTGCCGGGGTATAATCGATGCGTTTCATGTCTGGTCTCCGATGGATTGGGCATAGACGGCCATGACCTTGCGGACATGGCCTTGGGTTTCACGGTAGGGGGGCACACCGCCGTGACGCGCCACGGCTTCGGGGCCGGCGTTATAGGCCGCGAGCGCAAGCTGCGGCGTGCCGAAACGATCAAGTTGTGTCAGCAAGTAGCGGGCGGATCCATGCAGGTTTTGCTCAGGATCATGCGGGTCGACGCCAAGCACACGCGCGGTGTCCGGCATCAACTGCCCAAGCCCGATTGCACCGACATGCGACCGCGCGCCTGGGTCAAACGCGCTTTCAACAGCGATGTTGGCGCGAAAAAAGGCCACCCAGTCGCGAGAGGTCATGCCCGCCCGGCGCAGGGCCGGGTGGTCCGCATAGACCGACCCCACATTGAGGATCATAGCCTCGATAACGGGACGGCCTGATGGGGTCCGAGACGGGGAAAGGCGTTGTAACTCAAGAGGATCAGCCTGAGAACGTGCGACAACGTCGCTGTGCTCGGGTTGAGGTCTTGCGAAGTCGAGAACGCTGCTGGTCAGACGGCCAACACGGTCTGGAGCATCGAGATCGATAACAGATTGTGCATGGGAGGAAGGGCTTGAAAGCCCCCAGAAAACGAGGCTAGCCGCTGCCAGGATACCTTGTCGTCTCAAACTCCCACGTGCCTCTCTCACCTTCTCGGAGAGGGCAGCTGAATAGCTTTGCGCCCAGCTCCAGGCAGAAGCTCATGAGCCCTGCGGCGGTCTTGAAGACGCGTGGTTTCAGATCCCGGTTGGTCACATAGACCGACCGGTGCACACCGCCTTGACCGTCATTGGAGCAGACGAAAACCGTCCAGCCACCCCTATGCGTATTGCCGCCCTTTTCCGGGGCCTCGACGCATTCCACCTCTATCCATGCCCCACCCTCGATCGCCTCTTGCATGTGCGATGTTAGGATCACGGGATATTTTGTTCCTGCCATTTTGCCTCCGAAGGAAAGAAGTTCCTACGGAAGTAACCTGCTTTTGCACCGCTTCAAACAGTGCATGTTGCAAGATATGCGGCGACGTAGCGTAAGACATATGACATGGTCAATAAATATCTTTTGATTGATTGTAATATTTTTTCGGTGATAGGTCGAGCACACGATTCGCCCCCAGATTGTCGGGAGACCACCAGATGTCGCGGTTGCTGGCATGTAGCACATTCATCGTCCTTGCGCTCCCGGCACATGCCGAAACGCTGGCGATAGATTGCGTGACGCCGTTGCGGCCGGAGCTGGCGGCCTCGCCTGCGCTCCTGAACGAGTATGGCGACGACATCAGAGCCGAGTTCAACGCCTACTTCGATGAGGCGCAAACCTATCTGAATTGCCTTGCTGCGGCATCGACTTCTGCACAGGCCGAAGTCCGTCTTGTGCTTGACGCTTACCAGGAGATGTTCCAATGAAACGACGTGCAAAATATGTCAGTAATTATGACGCACTTAACATAAGTATCATTATGCGCCAACGGGTTAGTGGCGGGGCTCTGTCATGAGGCGGCTCCTCTCAACTGCCGCGATCGTCGCGATAGGCCTCGTGCCGCTTGCGCTCAAACCCGCCGCCGCGCAAGGCTATCAGATCGATTGTGCGATCCTCTTGTGCCTTGCCGGCGGTTGGCCCGCGTCGGTTCCCTGTGCCCGGGCACGCGCGGAGTTCATCCGCCGCATCACACCATGGCCGGTCGAGCCACCGCTGCAGATCTGGCGCTGCCCGATGCGCGCGGCGCTTGAAGCGCCGGACCCAGTCGCGCGCCTTCACAGACTGACGGGGTTCAACCCCGGGCCAGCCGTCCCCCAGCACCCTGAGCAAGAAACGCTCCAGCTCGCGCAAGCGGTCGGGCGCGGGGCTGATATTGATGTCAGCGGGTCTGCCTTTGCGTTCATTCGCTCCATTGATGTGTTCGACGCCTCCTTGTCCCAGGGCGTGGTCGGTGAAGGCGAGCATTGCCGTCGCACGGCCCTGATCCGGCATGGTTCATACGACAGCACTGGGCAGTTCCGGTGGCGTATTGCATCACCGGGCGAGCTACCCCCGGCTTTTGAGGGGGACGAGGGTTTTGGGACCGTCTGTCCGAGCATCCGGGTTCGCGCGGTCTTTGTCGATTGGGAAGACCACCAAGGCACCTACGGATCTGAGCAGGTCAATTATTGACCCCTACCCCGATAGAAGGACTCGACACCCCAGAAACGAGAAACCCCCGCAAGGCGGCAACCATGCGAGGGGCTCAAAGAACAACGGAATTGGCGTTCCGATAGGTCAACTCAAACAGTGATTTTGTTCTAGCAGTCCCGACAGTCAAGGCAACGAAAAAACGTATCCTTTATCGGGATGCGGATGCCCTGTTGCGGCCTTGTCCCATACTGACAAGGACGAGATATGAACTCTACTCGAAACCACCCGGCCTTGCCGGACGGCTGGACCAAAGGCGCTGTCATGGCGCTTCTCTCGGAGATAGCCCCGCATATCGGTCTGCGCCCGGCGCGCCTCGCGGTGCTGAACTACATCATTGGGCGGACCCGAGCGTCCGACTGGACCTCTCCACACCGAGAACCGGCGTTCTTCGGTGCGCAGGACCTGGCGGCTATTGAGTTGGGCAAGACAGCGAGGCAGTTGCGCACGGATGAGGCTGCGCTGGCCAGGCTCGGCCTGATCGTCAAACGTGTCGCGGCGAACGGGGCCCGCTTTGGTCGCGCCGGTCTCGGGTTGATCCTAACGCCGCTGATCGCGCGCCTGGAGGAGTTCATAGCCCTTCGCGACCGGCTCCGCGCGGAACGGAAACATTTGTGCGCTTTAAGGGATCTTCGATCACTGCGTCTGCGGCACATGAAGCGGGCCATCTCCGCCCTGCCCTTGTCGGCTATTGAGGATCCGGAGGTCACAGATATTCTTGCCAGTTTCGCAAGCTGGCCACGTAGCGACGCCTTGAGCCGCTTAGGTCTGGACCAGCTTACCGCACACCTGCAGGCGAGTTCCGAGTTGTGCAGCCGCATCGATGACTGGCTTGAAAAACATGGCCTTTCTTCCGGCCAACCAGCGGAAAACTTCCGGCCTTTTATACAGAACACCAAGGAAGACTCTCAAAATGTAGAGGAGCCTTCTGCTGTGGATAATTCCGCAACACGCGAGGAATTTGCAGAGAGTAAATCGTCGCCATCACCTCCCTGCCCCGCGTCACCCACTCTGTCGCCTGAGGGCCTTTACAACATTGCCGGCGACGGACTGCGCCTGATGCTCGAGGCGCGCCGAGATCAAAATCGCCCACTCAGAGAGCGCGACATCATCGAAGCCGCCTGGCAGTTATTGCCAATGCTCGATATCCATCCATCAGTCTGGTTTGAGGGCCAGAGCGCCCTTGGCGACCACGGATTGGCGCTCTGCCTTATTCTGGTCGATGCTGGGCGAGATCATCCCACATATCCCGTCCGCAACCCGGGCGGCTTGATGCGCGAAATGGTCCGGCGAGCCAAGGCTGGGAGGCTCGACATCAATGCAGGTATTGTTGCTCTACGGCGGCGGCAACATTATCTGTTCAAAATCGACCAATCTGATTGGGGGAGTGGAAAGGATCTGGGGTTCAAGCGGCGTTCGGGCTGCGGGTCAACAGTCTTCCATCCAGAACGGCCGCTCTAACGTAAGCGTCCGGCGTCACCGCTCTGCCTCGTATAGAGGGTCGATCGCATCCACCACGAGATAGTGAACACTATGGGGGCGTCATGGCGCGTTGGACGAAGCGGCTTTGGACGGACGAGGAGAAGCGTTCGATCTGTTTGCAGACGACGGTACCGGGAGTGTCGGTTGCGCGTGTAGCACAGCGTTACGCGATGAACGCCAAATGGCGCATCGCGAGGGCATGGTGTTCATGCCGCGTATTTCGCCTGACGGCATATTCACCCAGAGAACAAACATCGATCTGAAGTTGCCCTGCAAGCCAGACGATGAGGGTTCAGCTGGCGGCATGATGCCTTCGCTCCACCCCAAACCAGGGTAGCGCAACAGACAAATATGCACCGCAAAGCCAAGGTGGTTTTCGGCGCGGCGGCGTGTTGATATTCGACCGTTCTGCCGGGCAACTTTCAACTTGCCGCATGAGAGCCGACAACACGTCAAAATGCCTTCGCTCGGGTGCCAAACCTCTGTCGTAGCCAGTTTGGAATCGTTTTCGTGAAGCTGACAACATCAGCCTGCCAGGAAGCTGCATCCTCGAGCAGTTTCCGGGCGCTCTTGTCGGGCTTGCCAAGCTTTGCCTTCGGCCAATACTCCAGATTTCCCTCCCAGGCCGTCAGGTAGCCGTCTGCCCAGATCGAGATCAGCGTCCCCTCCTCGGGGATCAATGCGAGCCCGACAGGCGTACGAAGATTTGCCAAGGCGCCATTGTAGCGCAGCATCAGCAGGTCGAGTATCCGCTGAAGTGCCTTGTCGCTGTCGATCTCGGGCCCGATGATGTTCAACAGGACTTGGACCCAGGCCCCCGGGGGAACAAACTCGGGCGCGGTGCAAACGCCCATCATGTAGCCATCGACCCACCATTCCGTCAGTCCGGCCGGTTTGAGCAGCTTGCCCAGTTCGCCGGCTTTCTCCGGACGGATGGCGGGCATTTTCATGCCCTCAGGTGCGGGACCGCTGGTGATCTCAAAAGGGATATGGTCACCCGTGTCCGGGGATGCATTCCCCAGGACATTTTCATGCAGCCAAACCTGGAAGGAGTGATCAAAGATCATCTCCATGATCGGGATCTTCTTCAACGCGCGCCCCTCTTCCAGGGCCATGGCCACGGCAACGAACTGCAGTGCATTTGGGTCGCCGGTAGCATGCAGCAAATGGGCCATGCGTGCGACCACGCGGGCCCAATGGGATCTGCGGGTGTCAAGCGTCTGCCACAGGTCGCGTTTCATCGCGGCAGGCGTCTTTGCAGATTCGATCGTCGTCGAGAAGGCATCGCTGTCTTCAAACCAGCTTTCGGAAATCATGGGGAACTGCGTTTCCCACTCGGAACTGGCATTGATCATCCGGCCCCGCGCCTGCGCTGACATCTCCGGAACTTGCCCCTCAGGATCAGCCAGGGCAGCAATGTCGAACACCGATGCGGGCTTCGGGCGCAACTCTGACCAACCCATGGCCTGTACAACGCCGACAAGACCCGCGGCGGGCGGATGTCCGGTCTGCAAGCTATCTGACAGGCCGATCGCGATTGCCTCTTCAACGTAGGCGACCGGCACGTCTCGTGTCTCCACCTCGTTCGTAATCATGTCGATCAGCCGACGCTGTTCGCTGGCACTCGAGCAAGGGACCAGATAGGCATCCTTGATCCCGAACCCTTGCTTGATCAGCACCACGGCAACGACGCGCGTCCCGCCGTCCTGGAGCGCGATGGTCATGCTCTGCGCGCCGGTACCGTCCACAAGGCTCGTGAGCCCGCGATGCACCTTTGGGGCGGTGCTGGAGATCGCGCGATCGACCCCCTGGCGCAGGGCATTTCGGACAAGTGCGTCGATTCCCGCCCGCGTATCGCCATCTGCGATCCAGCTGCGCATGACGCTCAGTCGCCCGATCAAGTCTGATGTCATCGCATTGGCGGCCATCCGATCAGCCAGGCCATTGATCGCGCCCCGGCGGATGTCGGCCCTGCCATCGAGTAACAAGGCGCAGCCAAGTTCTCCCAGAACGGTCTTTGGGCGCGACACGACGTGCCGAACAACGGCTTGCCTGACGGGGGCAGGAAAGGTGGCCATCAACTCCACAAAACCGGAATGGAGGGCCGAGATGCTGTCCATCTGATCGCCTGAAATCTCCGCCAGCAATTTGTCGATGAGCGGCTCAAGGTCAGGCGCGTCAGTAAGGTCCAGCTCTTCTGCCATGTCATCTGGAACAGAGAACTCGCCAGCCAGGGCATCCGGGGCAGGCAGGCCGGCCCGAACCCAGCAAGATGCCAGAAACAGGCGCCCGGGATCGGTGAGGGCATCTTGTGCCTTGAGCGCCTGAATGCCGTCCTCGAGCTGATCGATGAAGCTTGCGCCGACCGTCTTGCCGTTCTCCCGCGCCATGCGGGCCTCATCCAGAGCGGATGACAGGAGCAAGACAAGCCGTTCATCATGATTATGGCGCGTCTCGAGACGGCCGATGGCGTCAACGACTGCTATCGCCTGTTCCGGCTCGGACATGAGAGAAAGAGCGACCCGTTTGAATGCATGGCGCGCGCCTGTCGCGTCGGGGTTCTTTGGCAGCGCATCCAGAAGGGTCTGGATCTTGGGAGACAGCATGGGATTTCCGATTTATGAAAGGCAGGGCCAGTGATTGATTTGCCTTGCAAGGGTGCAGGAAATTCCACCCGACTGCAATTCGTGGGGGCCTGCTTTTCCTAATCCCGACCACGGTAGACGGCTCACCAGCCAATGCCCGCAGATCGTCTTGGTTTTTCGAGCTAGACGCCCGCCATCAGGATATCTACCGCCCGCGTAATCAGATCACCCTGATCCGCAACGCTCCCTGTCCGGCGCAAGCTCGAGCGTCGCACCGCCGCAATCAGCCGTGTCGCAAGCACCAGACGTCTGCCGTCGATCTGGAGTTCAGGGTTCAGGTGTCGCACCGCAAGATAGTCGGAAAGAAGCGGGATGACGACGATAGACGCATCGGGCGGCAGAAGGTCGCTTTCGACAACGACCATGGACACACCACTGTACTCCGCGACATCAAAGCGGGTCAGGTAGTCCATGACGACCCGCCGGGCGCTGTAATGATGTCAGCCAGCGGGTGTCCGTGACGCTCGTGCCAATCCGATTGGGCCGCAAATGCGCCTGCGTTCTCGGTGAGCCACTTGTTGCGTCGAGTTTCGGCAACGGCCTTGATAAGTGCCGTCTCGGCCACCGCAGAGACGTTGATCCCAAGTTCCTTTGCGCCCTCAAGCGCCTCGACATCGAGCGTCAGGGACGTCTTGCGCTTCGTCGCAGCTACCATGGGATAACACTCCTATTAAATACCGTCAGAGTATACCGTATCTTGGCGCAGCGCAAGCTCCAAGAGCGCAAACCCCGGATAGGGCATTGCCAAGTCGTTGTGTCGTGAAGCGCCTGCTAAAGGATCTCGGATGAAAATGCCATCATCCCTGCCGCGCCTGAAGGGCTTCCGCTTCCCCCGCGAGATCATCGCTTATGCCGTCTGGGCCTACCACCGTTTCGCTCTGAGCACTGCCAACGTCGAGGACCTTCTGGCAGAGCGCGGCGTGATCGTCAGCCGCGAAACCGTCCGGCTGTGGGTCAACCGCTTTGGCGCCCATTACGCCAGTTGTATTCGGCGTGACCGGCCCCCGCAGTCGGACAAGTGGCATCTGGACGAGGTCGTCATCCCGATCCGCGGCAAGAAACACTGGCTCTGGCGGGCGGTTGACGCCAATGGCGACACGCTCGACATCCTCGTGCAAACCCGCCGGAACGCCAGAGCTGCAAGGCGTTTCCTGACAAGGCTCATGGTGCGTTTCGGGCGGCCCCGTGTCGTGATCACCGACAAGCTGCGCAGCTATTTCGCGCCAATCCGCAAGCTCGCTCCCGGCGCAGACCATCGGGCACACAAGGGCTTGAACAACCGGATCGAGGGCTCACACCGACCAACGCGAAGGCGAGAGAAGATCATGGGGCGCTTCAAGTCCCAACGACAGGCGCAGAGGTTCCTCGCTGCCCATGACCAGATCAACACCCTCTTCCATCCCCGACGCTATCGCCTCACCGCTTCCTCATACCGCCAGGCACGGGCTGATGCCTTCAGCCTGTGGAGCGACTATGCGATCGAGATGAATGCGTAATTGGTAAGGCTACGTACCCTCGCGCACACGCTCAGATAACTTGGCAATGCCCGCGCAGGACATCCGCCTGACGTTTGAGGCACTGTGCCTCCAGGTAATCGTTGAACGCGCCCCAGGTTGCAAACCGCGGGATCGGCACCATGAAGTTGCGGCGCGAGTAACCGACCAGCCCCTCCGCGTTGCCCTTGTCATTGCCCTTGCCGGGCCGCCCGTAGCGGTCACGGAACAGGTAATGTGACATGAACCCGCTGAACAGCGTGGCCCTCTGACGTGTCCCATCCGGCAGGATCTTCGCAACCAGACAGCGGTCGTTGTCGTAGAGGACCGACACCGGCACCTTGCCGAAGAACGCGAAGGCGTGAACGTGGCCATCCACCCAAGCCTCGGCAGTGGCTGCCGGATAGGTTCGCACGAAGCAGGCATCACTGTGCGGCAGATCCATGACAAAGAAATGCGCCTTCTGCTCGATGCCGCCGATGACGACCACCGCCTCGCCGAAGTCAGCCTGGGCATGACCGGGCGGATGCGCCAGCGGCACGAACATCTCGCGGCCGCGCCGTTCGCGCTGTCGCATGTAATCCTTCACGATCGTGTAGCCCCCGGTGAACCCGTGCTCGTCGCGAAGCCGTTCGAACACCCGCTTCGCCGTGTGCCGCTGCTTGCGATGGACCTCCCGATCGCCGTCCAGCCAACTGTCGATGATCCCGGTGAAGGCATCCAGCTTCGGTCGCTTGATCGGGGCCGACCGCCGATACCCAGGCGGAACTGAAAACGCCATCATCTTGGCTACGCTGTCGCGCGAGATGTTGAAATGCCGCGCCGCCTCACGCTGGCTCATGCCCTCAGCGCAGGCCAGCCGAACCTTCCGATACAAATCCACAGTGAAAATCCTCCCACCCTCCCTGTCACCAGAAAGGGTAAAGGTGGACGACTTTTACGCCGCCCGCAGCAGGCTCATCCCGCCGCTACCGTGGCCGACTTTCGCACCGCCGTTCTCAGTCAGTCCAGCATTGGAATAGTCAATTTCAATTCATCAGCTTCACCGGTCACATCAGCCGTCTTTAAAACTAACAGAACATCCTGTGCAAAAATTGGAAAAGCTTCAATAGGTATCGGTGTCAGCTCTGGACCACCGCCAATGAACAATAGACGAGCCGAAATCTGATCGTAGCCAACGTGCAAAAAGCAGTTCATGGACTCCGTTGGGTGACGATCGAGCTCCTTCGAGCATGTGATGATGTGCGGAGGTAAATTCTTCCTGTCAGGATTAAGCTTAGGCACATATCGGTATAATTTTCTTCCCCAGACGGGATCCCAATACGGCCGATAATGTTGATAGGTTTCATAGACAACGCCGCCAAATTCCCGAGTCCCCACAAGCTTTGTTCCGCGCAGTGATGCTTCGAGCCATACCGGCCAACCACCCCGAGCGGTAACGATCAGTTCAACGGATTTGTCGTAGCGCAGCCCCTCGACCCGCCGCGGGTTAAAGAACATGCGCATCCGACGATCATCTGGTGAGGGTGTGTAACCGTCATCCTGACAGACGCGGAAGAAATACGGGCCGACCGGGATAATCGCTCCGTCTGGAACAAATTTATCTAGTCCTGATGACCAACCATAAACGCCTTCACACCAAGCCTGGCTTAGCGCTGCAGGCGGCGCAGGTGCGTAGGGACCGCCGTCTGCTATGCTTTCACCCACGAAAGCTAGCACAACAACCCAAGGGAGAAAAAACTTGCGGAGAATCACGCTTGACGCTCATATGGTGGAAGCATTTTTAGAGGATGACGTGTGTCGTATCAGATTTCAACCACGCAGATCGACCCCGAAACAGGCTTTACACATTTCAAAACGCTGGAAAGTATTGCAGGAGACCCGAATCCAGATTGGGCACGATTCTACTCAAAGATTTACGACTACACGGCCAATCTGGATGATCAGAGCAACAGTGCCAATCCCAATGTGCGAGAATGGTTCAGTGTCGCAGCACAGGCAAACGCTGGTGTCGGTGCACCCTCTAATCTGATACGCGATTACACTGCGGCGCAGGTTGGCATTCGAACTGGCGGTACGGTATCATCTGCAACGCTAGATGATGCATCGGATGCAATCGCTTCCTCCATTTGGCAGGCCATGTCTAGCAATGGCGACCTACCGACTTTCGAAGACATTCGGACTGAAGATGCCCAGAACGTTGTAAACGTTCTACAAAACGACGGGCACAACGTCGGCTTCAATGTCTGGTCGGGTAACGTTTTGTTTGTCGGGCTTGGTGATAACGAACCATTGATAGACAATCTTATCCCGTCTTCGAGCAATTCGTCGTACGACCTATTTGCGGCTGGGCAGGCTCTCGGTGTCGCTGGTTTAGGCTCAATACTTGGTTCGGGATGGGGCTCCGCGTTAACACTTTTAAGCAATACAACCAGCGTCCTGGCAGCCAACGCGGCAACAGATGATTTTTTGAGTCGCCTCTATGGCAACTTCGCCCCAACCGTCCTTGGCGTAGCTTGGTCAGCTAAGGTGGGTCGGCAAGATAATAGCAGCGATTTGCTGACGGGAACAAATTCCCAAGACGTTATCCATAGTGGCACTGGCGACGATGTAATCGTTGGTTCATTGGGATTCGATTTACTCGATGGCGGTGAAAATTTCGATTTCGTGGACTTCGGCTCATACTTGAACCCGTACCTGCTCGATCTGACCAATCAGGCAATGGGCTCCTACAATGGATCAGTCAGTTATTCTGGCAGCGTATTCAATGCAGAGCTGCTTTCGGATTCTGTATCACATCTTTTCAATATCGAAGCTCTGCGTCTTGGTCGTAGTGATGACATCTTGCGCCTGGATGCAAATCCGACGCTGCAACGGATCGACGGCGGTGGCAGTCTGGAAAAAGGGGATTTGATCGACCTTTCTGATTCAACAACCGGTGCGACGGTTTTTTTAGAAGAGGTTGGCAGCGGTTCGGGTTCTGTAGCGCTGACAAGCGGATCGCTTGAAATAATCGGTTTCGACAACGTCAACGGCACCCAACACGCCGACACGATCACGGGTGGCAAGGACCGCAACACGCTTAGGGGTGGCGCGGATGTCGACACGATCGACGGCGGCGCTGGCCACGACGATATCCACGGCGGAGAAGGTAACGACAGCATCCAAGGCGGAGATGGGGCGGACTGGCTCTATGATCGTGGTGCCGATGACGGCATCAGGGAAAACGAAACCCTGAACCAATATTTGAACCGTGTCTTGGCCTATGATGGCGAAGGCAACGATACGCTGGAGGGCGGTGCCGGGGCGGATGTTCTGATGCACTCGGGTGGTACGGATGTGTTTGAAGGCGGTGAGGATGATGATCTTTATATGGTCGCTCCGCAGGTGGCTTTGGGTAATGTCGCGACAGATGATCTGACCATCGTTTTGTCGGGCAATTTCGGCCATGACCTGATCACCGGTGGACCAGCAGGTGTGAACACGGTTGAGTTTCAGGGTATTAACAGCTCTGACATCACGGTGAACTACGAGTATGCCTCCACCCTTCTGCAAAGCATCTATTCCAATTTCGACCCGATCTTCGGCTGGACGCTCGATCCAAGTTCGGTGGAAGCGGGGATATTTCAATCGGTTGGCACGCTCGAAATCATCGTCAATTCGACTGGTGCCAGCATAACGGTGGAAAACGTTACCGGCTCATTCAGTCAGCAGCTGAGTGGAAATGGAAGCTTTCAGCCCGCCGCATTCATCCGCAATCCTTTTGAACTGGTGTTGGATGATGGTCTGCTCGACCTCAACACAGTCCTGGTCACCAACGGTAGCATCACCAATGGCCAGGTCAGCAACACCGCGTTCGATGCTCTGGGGGCGCTGGAGGATGAACGAGCGATTCCGGAAGACACGCTCACGGGCGGCAGCGAAGACGATACCCTGTATGGCTCAACGGCGTCTAACGTTGTGAGAGGCTTCGAAGGCGACGACACGCTGTTTGGCGGCGGCGGGGCGGATATTCTTTTCGGCGGCGAAGGAGCCGATCAACTGATTGGCGGGTCAGGTATTGATACGGCAAGCTATGCAAACGCAACCGCTGGCGTTAGCGTTCGCCTGTTGAACAACAGCTTTCAGTCAGGTGAGGCTGTCGGTGACGAGTTGATCTCGATTGAAAACCTGACCGGGTCCACCTTTGACGACACACTCGGCGGCGATGGCAACTCGAATGTCATTCATGGCGGTGACGGCCACGATCAGCTTTATGCTCTGGGCGGCGGTGACGACAGCTATTATGGTGAGGCAGGCAATGACACGCTTGAAACCGCGGATGGCAACGATTTTCTCGACGGTGGCGAGGGGGATGATCAGCTTAAGGCGGGCATCGGTATCAATACCGTTCTGGGCGGCGCGGGAGATGATCTTCTGATCAATGATGGTTCGCCCGATTTGGTCTATGATCCCAGCCAGGGATGGATCACCGTCTGGCAAGGCGGCCAGGGAACTTACGATGGCGGAATCGGCACCGACACGTTCGAGGTCTATTTTGAAGGCGGCCTCGTCGTGGACCTGGCGGCAAATCGCGCTGATTTCGGGTCGACCGGTCATCATGCCACGCTTGTTTCAATCGAGAATGTGACGACAGGTCGGGGTGATGATCTCATTCGTGGGAGTGATGGAAGCAATGTCCTTGATGGCGATCAGGGCAACGATACCATTCTTGGTGGGGGTGGCCACGACACCTTGATCGGCGGCGACGGCAATGATGTCATTTTCGGCGGCACGGGCAACGATACCGCGCAGCTGAATGTCATCAGCACCGCCGTGACATTCGAATATGTCGATGGCGGTGTTAAAGTCGTCATAGACGATACACATCCGGATTATAGCTACGAAATGGAGACGGGTACTGTCATTATCTATGACGATGTTGAAGATATTGCGTTCTCAGACCAGACCTTTACTTACGCATCCATTGCTGGTCCGCTGCAAACCGAATTCGATGTGATTGACGACAATTTCCGTGTTGATGAAGGTCAAACGGTCGCGATTGATCTGTTGGCAAATGACCTGGAATTCGGCGGCGACCCAATCGGCTTGACCGAGATCAACGGGGTCGCGGTGTCGCCAGGAGACACCATTCGGCTTGACAACGGCGCACTGATTACGGTGCTGACCAACGGCCAGATCGAGTTTAATCAGCAGGGAGCGTTTGCTGCTCTCAATGACGGCGACACCGCCGTTCAGGTTATTACCTATTCCGCCACAGATTCATCAGGCGTGAACAAAACCGCGTCGCTTACCATCGTGCTGGATGGTGTCGCCAGCGCCCCCAATCAGGTCCATATCGACAACAACCTTGTCGCAGTCGAAACCGATCCGGACGAAGCAGCGGCCACCCGGGTTGCGAATTTCTACATCGCAAGTTCCATCGTTGTGGTCGATGGCGTGTATATCGATCCCAATGATCCGCAGACCGATGTGACCCTCGATGAAATCAACGGTGATACCTATATTCTCTTCGGCTCAGACGATGCGATCATCCTGAACGACGTCGCTCTTGCGGCTTGGCAACATGTCTCGGCGCAGCAGATCCAAGGTACATCTGAAAACGATCTGATCGGCGGCACTGATGAGGCAGACGTCATCATCGGAGGCGATGGTCATGACACTATCAACGCTGAGGGCGGCGATGATGTGATTGTGGGTGGCGCAGGCAATGACGACATCAATCTCGCTGGCGGCAATCACGTTGTGCTCGGTGGTGAGGGAGATGATGACGTCCGATCGGGCACCGGCGATGACCTCATCTACGGCAATGCCGGAGATGATTACCTGAGCGGCAATCACGGTTCCGATACGATTTCCGGTGGTGACGGGGCGGATACGCTCATTGGCGACGGTGGCGACGACACGCTTCAGGGCAGTGACGGAAATGATGTCTTGCTTGGCGGTGCGGGTCAGGACGTGTTCGACGGTGGTGGAGGCGACGATTGGATTGAGCTGTACCAAGAAGATATCCTGGGCGTCGCGCCTGGTGCAGTGGTTGATCTCAGGGCGGGTATCCTAAGCTGGCACAACCTGATGCCGGTAGAGCAACTAATCAGCATCGAAAACGTCCTTGGAACCGGTGGGGATGACCTCATCTTCGGTGACGACGGGGCGAATATCATCGGTGGCAATGATACATTGCTTGGCAGCACGGGTGATGACACATTCGATGGCGGTGATGGCATCGATACGCTCGACTTTTCCTACACCTCCTCCAATCTCACGAGTCTGAACCTGGCCACAGAAACGGTGACCTTCGAAGGTGGGTTTTCAGAAATCATCGCCAATTTTGAGAACGCTATAGGCGGCTCCGGGAGTGACACGCTGATTGGCAATGGTCAGGCCAACATGCTGGATGGTGGACAAGGAGACGACAGCCATTTCGGCGGAGGCGGAGATGACCTGATAGTTGGCAGCCTCGGCGACGATACATTCGATGGCGGTGACGGCGTCGATACGATCGACTTCTCCTACACCGCATCGAACCTGACTGACTTCAATCTTGCAACGCAAACCGTCACTTTCGCGGGTGGCTTTTCAGAAACCATTACGAATTTCGAGAACGCGATTGGCGGCTCCGGCAATGACAGCGTCACCGGGACCGCGTCGAACAACGTTCTCGAAGGGGGCGCAGGCAACGACACGCTCGACGGCGGCGCGGGCAATGACGTGCTGCGCGGCGGGATCGGGGCGGATACCTTCGTGTTCCGCCAGAGTTCGGGCAACGACGGGATCGCGGATTTCGGCATCGAGGACTCGATTGCACTTGAGGCCGCGCTGCTCGGCGGCGGCAGCCCTGATGCCGAGGACCTCCGGGATATTTCCACGCTAAACGACGACGGCTTCCTCGTGCTAAATTTCGGGAACGGCGACACGCTCACCTTCACCGGCATTACCAATACCGACACCATCTTGGGTGATGTCAGCTTCATCTGATGCTGTCAGCGCCTATAGGACAGATTGGAGGGCATTGCCAACTTGAGGAATACGGGTTTGCCTGGAAGTGGACCCCTGGTGCCATCGACTGGCTGCTCAAGGCCACCAAAGACCTGATACCCGAGCCGCGGGGGCATGGACCGGTGCAATGAAGGTGTCATTACGGGTATACCCAAAGCGGCGCGGCGCATGAACACCAACCGCCGTGGAATACCTGTTCATTTTGGGCCTATTTTTATATATTGAACACATATCGTCATAGGCACACCAAAAATGAACAGATCGAGCCCCAAAATCGGCTATGCCCGAACATCGACCGTCGATCAGAACCTCGATGCCCAAATCGAGGCGCTGACAGCCGCAGGATGTGGGATGGTGCGCCAAGAACAGCGCAGTGGGGCCACGCTTGAGGGTCGTCCCGAGCTGAAGACGATCCTCGACTTCATCCATCCAGGTGAAACCCTGATGGTCACACGGATCGACCGCCTGGCCCGCTCGATGCAGGATCTTCAGGCCATTGTCGCCAGGCTGAAGGAAAAGGGTGCCCATCTGGCGGCCACCGAGCAGCCCGTGGATACCTCCACGGCGACGGGCAAAGCGTTCTTCGACATGCTTGGCGTCTTTGCGGAGTTTGAGACCAACCTCCGCCGCGAGCGGCAGGCCGAAGGGATCAAGGCCGCCAAACGCAAAGGGGTCTATCGGGGTCGCCCGCCCAGGATCGATATGGCGGCCATTCAGACCAAACTCGGTGCTGGCCTCTCCCCAACGGAAATTGCCCGCGAGATGGGGATCTCGCGCGGGACTGTCTATAATGCAAAGGCTGAAATGCTGACTGTCAACGAGATCACAGAGGTGCCAACTGCATGAAGAAGCCCCCGCGCAAACGAAAGCCATCCGCGCCCAAGGCACCTGCGCAAACTTGGGTCAAGGTGCCACCACCACGTAACCTGACCCCAGAGCTTTGCGATCGGCTGCGCCGGGACATGATGAAGGCATGCCTCGCCGTGGCAGAAACCCACGGGCTGACAGTGGAAGGGGGCTATCTCGCGGATATCGACCTGCGCCACAGTTTTGAGATCAGCTTCCGCGTCGGCATCCCGCAGCAGGACGGCGCGATCTATTCCCCGGACAAGGCCATGTTCGAGGTTCTTGCACCTCATTTTGGGCTGGAGCCCTCAGACTATGGCCGCACCTTCCGGTCGAAGGATGAGTTGTTCCGCATTGTCGCCATCAATCCCAACAGGCCGAAATACCCAGTCAGTGCTGAACGCGTCTCAGATGGAAGGGGCTTCAAGTTCCCCGCAGATAACGTCGCCATGTACCTGCAGCATTCAGGCCCATAGCTCGTACACCTTTTGTTCCATCAAACGATCAAATATGGCACCGCCCAGGGAGAGCTTTCGCAAGGGTCGTGACTTTGCCGCCTGGACTGGTCTGACACCGAAACAACATTCGACAGGTGGCAAGACGCGTCTGGGGCGAACCTCGAAAATGGGCCAGAAGGATATTCGCAGATTGCTCATCTTAGGGGCCATGTCCGTCATCCAGTCGGTAGAACGCAAAGGTGGCGCCCCCGACGGATCTTGGCTTGATCATATGCTGAAACGTAAACCTAAGCTGTTGGTGGCGGTTACTCTGGCAAACAAGATGGCCCGAATGGCCTGGGCCCTGATGAAAAATGACGATGTATATCGAGTACAGCTGGCAGCCTGACGCAAGCCAGTTGTCAGCCGGAATGCGGTAGATCTTAGCGGAGGATTATGGGCGAACAGTCGAGAATGACGGGATTGGGAAAACCAGGGAGCGTGTATGGAGTAAACACCCCGCAAATATGATTTGGATCCGATCTTCGAACTATCCATAAGGGCCCGCGGCCACATGCGCCGCAACCAGAGGCCGGACACACGTAGGAACTCGACCGCATTTCCCAAAATTACCAAAAGATTCTGCTTGCGTTCCCGGAGGCGTCCACACACACGCTCGGGCCTGTTGGGCCGTCAAGCTGAAAAGCCCGTGGGGCCCAGCTGGCGCTTACGAATCAATCAATCTAACAATTTATTGAAGCGTCGCGGGAACATCGCTTTGCTATGTTTTAGTTTGATCTGCGCAACCACCCCGCGATTTCAGATCTATGACTTCTGGTCGTAAATTCTTCTTTTGGTTTTCTTTGCTAAATCTGCCGCCGCCAATTTAATTTCTTGCTCGGGCGTTTTGATGGCAGCGGCACCAAGGATTGTCGGTCGCGCCCCTGAACTTCCACTCACATCCATGCCCCGCCCGACCAGAGCGCCGTTATCCGTACGGAACAACCTAGTCTTGGCGGTAATGGAACTGGCACTACTGCCCAGAAGAACACCCGTGGCACCGTTAGCGATAAAGACGTTCAGTACAGTCACCTCAGCTTTCACGGGAGTGCCTCCGCTCGGGTTAGCCCTCGTCAACTCTTGCAGCATGGCCTTCTTGACCTCTGCCAGAATCCCATCCTTGGGATAATCAAAACTTCTGCCGGATTGCGTGATGTGGTCCACAAAACTGACATCGACATCCACGATCCTGACATCTGACATAGAAACAGATCCACTGGCATTGGCCGTCGTCGGAGCCGTAACAGGCGTTTGGGTTGACGTTGCAGTGTCGCCTGTTGTAGTTTGGCATCCTGCCGCCAGACCGGCAAGGGAAAATCCCAGAAACAGCCTTCTACTTATCATTTGTTTTACCTCTTGTTTTGCGCGCCGATCACGCCGGGCTGAATTTCGTACGTGTTCCATCTTAAACGAACATGAAATCATCAGAAGACAGGTCGATCAGGGCCGTGTCTGATAAACGCACGGTTCCTCCAGTCCAAGAGATCAGAGCATCACCATTCTGTGCTGCAATACTTAGATCACCATACTGAATTCCCTCGAACTGAAGGTGATCAATCCCGGCCTCGAAGTCAGTGATGGTATCCACCCCATGCCCGGCTTTGAAGATAAACAAATCCGTGCCTGCTCCACCGATCATCAAGTCATTTCCGCCATCACCGCGAAAGGTGTCATGGCCATTCCCGCCAAGCAGTCGATCTGCGCCTGCTCCACCAATCAGGATGTCATTGCCGTTCCCGCCCGATAGCGTATCGTTACCATTGCGTCCGAAGAGCTTATCCCTACCATGCCAGCCCCAGATCGTGTTGTTCTGACCGTCCCCGCGGAGATCGTCATTGTATTCTGATCCATATAGATTCTCGATAGAATTGTAGATGTCGCCCGCAGCCTCCCCGGTGTTCGAAGACGCGATTTGCAGATCGGCAATGACACTGGCCGCAGCTCCGCTGTATTGTGCCCGATCTCTACCCGCGCCCCCAACCAACTGATCGGCTCCTGATCCACCAATCAGGACGTCATTACCATCTCCGCCGCGAATTATATCCTGTCCATCACCACCCAAGATGCTGTCGTTACCAGCCGCACCTTCTAAAATATCGTCCCCATCACCCGCATCCAACGTATCATCGCCGTTGCCTCCGATAAGTATGTCGTTGCCACCATAAGATTTTATGAGATCATCCCCACCTAGCCCACGCACTTTGTCATCGCCATTGGCGGTGTAGAAGACGTTGTCGATATCATCGCCCGTCGCATCATATGGGTCCGAAAGACCCAAAGCCCGCGCTTGGGCGATCGTTGCTACCCAGCCTGCGGATAAAGCGGTATCCGGTGCCGAAAGGAGCAGGGCGTCAATTGCATCCTGGTTTTCGAGGTAGGTGTGATAATCATGCGCAATCTGAAGGTTGCTTGCTACCAGATGGTGAATCGCCTCATCATCGTAGGTCACCTCTGGCAGATCAAAGGCTGCAACAAAGTCTTCATAGGTGACGAAGTCGCTCTGAGTGAGAAAGTCAAACAGGGTGTCCGATTGCGTGAGTTGTTCGATAGCCAGCAAGGTCTGGACATCAAAAGCTGTTTCCTGAAATCTGATAGTCCCATGCTCTTCGTTTACAAGAACCGTCGTGAATGGGGAGGTGCTGACTGCTTCGGCACCGTCACCCGGTTCCCGCTCCTGAACAAGAATGTCGCTGCCGTCCTCTGAAAAATAGATGATTTTGTCCCTGAACGTCACGGCATATTCGTACTCCCGCACCGCAATGGTATCATCGCCCTGTCTGACCATTACATCATAGGAATCTACAAGAACATCGTTCTCATGCAGAGCATCAACAAAAAGCTTCAATCGGTGTTCAAGGCGAAGCTGGGCAACGTCAATCCCCTCAAATACCCGAACAGCGCCCAGTTGGCCATCATTTACCTGAATATTTGTAAGGTCTGTCACGTAAGCGTTGAGATAGGTGTCCTGAAAATCCGCAAATGTCTGGCCCTGAGCGCCCGCGTTCATCAATGCATCCTCGTAGTGCCCGAATGACCATTGTGCCAAATCGCTGTAGTTGTGCGATTGCGCCATGATTGCATCCACAAAGCCGTTCATGCCTTCGACATAGGCCTCGGCAAGAGAACGACTCAGTTCGACATTTCCTCCGTCATCCGACCAGGTCTCTAAAATCGCAAACCGTCCAGTCTCCGCATCGAACCCGACATTGGTCCAGGCTTGCGGGTCTTTGTCGAAAATTGAATCAAAGAGGTTGCCGACAAACCATCCGACAATCGCCCCCGCCGGTCCGGCGAAAGCACCCAATGCGTGTAACGCGTTGAACGCCGCCAGGGCTGCTGAGGTGATGGCGGAAGCAATCTGCCCCTCAAGGGTTTCCAGATCGGGTAAAACCTCGTTGATGACTGCCGTGAACACAAGTCCCGTCCACCCAACAACGCCTTCGTTAAGAGTGGTGCTGGGGTTGTCGGACGGAAAACCGCCGATCTCGATATTCTCGATCGTCTTGATCGATGCCTCTGAAAGGCCGATGTTTTCAAAGATCTGCAAGGTCTGCGGCGACGAAAGAAAGCTCTCCAAACCGTTTCCGAGAATCTCTGTCAATCCGGCATTGACGACAGCATCGAAAATCGCTCCCGGCGTATCTTCAAGCGCAGTTATCTCGAACACCTCGGCAAGGATCAGTTGGTTGATCACCGAAATCGCGGTCTCGGCACCGTTGACAACCAGTTCTCCGCCGAAATCCTCGAAACTGACCTCAAAGGCCGTGTCGATCTGAGCGCCCAAGTTCAGATCGCCGTAATCGATCAGACCGCGATGCGTCACACCGCCGATCACCTCGCCAAGGTTCTCCAGCACGGTTCCGATCATCGTGTCGGTTGCGATCTGCTCCATCACATTGGCACCATCGCCCAGAAACGCATGGCTCAGGAACGGCGTCAGCGACCCGGCTATGCTCTCCCCGGCTTGCTGTCCGGTCAGATATTTCTCCTCATATGAGATGACATTGCCGTTGCCGTCCTCGACCGCCTTTATGTAGATCAGGTTGCCCGCCCCGTTCGAGGCAGTTGTTTCCCGCACCACCGACTGTGTGCCATCCGCATTGGTGATCAGGGTTTTCTGGATTTCCGTATTGGTGCCGGGAATGTTCACGACGCCGAAATACGGCGCGCCGTCACTGTCGTACCGGAGGGTGTCCCAATCGAGATTGGCCAGTTCGTACGGAGTCATATGGCTGAGCACCGAGTCGTTATGCACCCGGACGCCACCGGCGACGTAGTTGTGATATGTCTCCACCTCGAAATTATAGGTGGTCCAGCCTTGTGCGGCGTCCTCTTTCAGAACCGCATTGCCCTCGAACGCTACGGACTTCGTTGCCGATTCCGGAAAGAGATGAGCGGTTGCGGCAGAATAGGCGATCACTTCGCCCTTCGCTTCGACGATCTCGCCCGACGCGTCCACCAGCCGCACCCTGCCGCCGCCGAGGCGCAACATGTGGCCGATCTCCACGTAATCGCCGGTCTCGGTCAGAAACCGGTGGCCGGGGGTGGCGACGAGGTTATTACGATCCTCGAAGGTGAGGCGGATGAAGTCGGAGGTGGTGTTTCGGAAGAGCTTGGTGACGCGACCGGGGACGGGGGTGCCGTCGGCGTCGTGGGCGAGGACGCAATCATCAGGGGTGATTTCCTCGATGACTTTGGTTGAACCGTCCCACATGTGTACCGGAGTGTCGCCAAGAAAACACTCTTGAGGCTCCGACACATTGAATTGGAACGCGTCTTTCAGGGTGCCGTCAATGACGGTGTTTGCTTGCGTACCCGATGTCCTGTTGCCGTCTTTGTCATATTCTATGATTACTGAATGAACGATATTTGCACGCTCGCCATTCACCCACGTCTGCCCGATAATCTCATGCTGATAGTATGTCCAAGACCCGTCTGGATTGATCGTGATCAATTCAACCGGCTTTTGGAAATACCCCTGTTCTACCATGTGCTCGTAGAGTGCGGCGCCAGCATCATGGCCCATTTTACCGCCTGAGGCTGCACCGGCTGTTCCGATTGATGCTGCCAAGAAGGGGTTTAAATTAGCAGCCCCGGCAGCAGTCCCCGCAACACCGCCAATTATACCCCCAACGAAGTCGCCGACACCTTGATAGGTGTCCTTTATCGTTATTCCGCCGTCTGAACCCTGATCATATATAATCGCGCCAATGTCGATCACGGTACCAGCTACGCCTTTTAGCTCAACATTGCGCCAGTCCAAGATGAATCCAATACCAGTCGATACAATTTCGCCAGTGTTTCCTTCGTCGCTATCACTCATTTCTTGGCCTTACCATTATTACTAGATCCCTGACCGCCGACATAATCGCTACACACAAGGCAATGAGGTTTGCATACCAATAGCGTTGCATGACAACATGATCATCGAAGAGATTTCGGAATAAAATCACTGCAACTATCACACCAACAATAAAAGATCCCCAACTTCCGTCATTCTTCCAACGGCGCTCAAATAACCAACGCCACTTCATATTTTTCTTATCCACTTTCGGAGATTTCATTTTCAATCCGCTGAACGAGCACCACCCCTTTGGGTAGCGCCTTCTGATGTGTCTGCTGCCGTTTTCAAAAACTTCTCCATAAACACCTCCCTCGAATTGAACGGTGACACGCAATCCACCACCACGACGGTTTCCCCTGACCGCCAATCTTTCAACTCCAACGGGGTTCCGACCTCAACCTTAGCCTTCACCGCGTCCGTGACCTGTGCCCAACTCAGGAACGCCACCGGCGATTTGCCTTTCGAGTAGATCTTGAATTGTCGCAGAAAGATCGGTGTTGCGACGATGCGCTCGATCTCGCGGATCGGCAGGTCGCGATAGCGTTTATCCATGGTCATCAGCCAGACGGCCTGTCCGAGCGCGGAGCCGAAGGTGCTGGCATCGACGCCGACATCAGCGCTACCTTTTCCTGCGGTCTGTCCAGACGTCATTCGCTCTACCCAACCCACGCTATCGTCGCGATCACACCATTTTGGGTTGTTCTCGTATAACAAAAAAAGATTGTCAATCGCTCGCGCACTTGCATTGTGTCACCGCACTTTCTTCAAAATCACTTCCATTGTGGTCACGCCATACTGAATACGCGTGCCTGCGTCGATATCCAGTCGCTTGCCATCCTTGATGAACTGTTTCTCCGAAACGTAGTAATTAATCCGCTTAAGCGTCACATCGTAACCGTTCTGCTTCAAGGCATCTCCGGCAATACTGAGGAGGTTTGTCAAATCCCCCATACGGCCCGGTGTTACCGTTACCCGGCACAAGTTGCTCCGCGAAAGCACGCCGACGGTCGAAGGTCCGATGATCGTCGGGTTTGACACGCTCATACCCCAGCGGTCTTTCCGGCGCGACCCCGTAAAGCCATGCGACACAAGACTGCCCAAATCCTGTCCCGCCAACTGGTGCCCGGCACAGGCCACCACCGCCGCGCGGACTTTTGTAATGATCGCTTCGTTCAGGACTTCTGCCTGTAGGGGTCCGCCTGCCCCAACTATAAAGAACAGCGCCAGCGTTCGCCGGGAAATATTCTGAATGGTCATGGTTGGGTCTCCTGAGCAGATGCGCAGGCATTGCCAACTTGCTGAGGCATCTTGGTGCGTCTAACGTTATGTCATGAGAATTCCAACCGAGATGCCGCGCCTGAAGGGCTATCGTTTCCCCCGTGAAGTCGTGGCCTATGCCGTATGGGCCTATCATCGCTTCGCGCTCAGCACGGCGGACGTCGAGGATCTGCTGGCTGAACGCGGTGTAACCGTCAGCCGGGAAACCGTGCGCAAGTGGGTGAACCGGTTTGGTAAGCATTTTGCCGATTGCATCAAGCGTGACCGTCAAACCGCGGCTGACAAATGGCATCTGGACGAAGTTGTCGTTCCGATCAACGGCGTGAAGCAATGGTTGTGGCGGGCGGTCGATACGAACGGGGACGTTCTGGATATCCTTGTTCAGCCGCGCCGCAATGCCAAAGCCGCCAAGCGTTTCCTTGCGCGGCTGATCGCCCGCTTTGGCAAACCGCGTGTCGTCGTGACTGACAAATTGCGCAGTTACATCAAACCGATCCGGGCTCTTGCGCCTAAGGCTGATCATCGGGCGCACAAAGGGCTCAACAACCGCATCGAAGGTTCCCATCGACCGACCCGCAAACGAGAGAAGCTGATGGGGCGGTTCAAATCGCCCCGACAGGCTCAGCGATTTCTGGATGCCCATGATCAGATCAACGTCGTCTTTCGTCCCCGCCGCTATCAACTCTCTGCCATCTCATATCGCCACGCCAGGGCCGACGCGTTCGACCTCTGGAAAGTCTACGCTGCCGAAATAACCGCCTGCCAGCCGCAGTTCTCACGCCTCTCAATCACGCAAAAACAAGTTGGCAATGCCTTCCACGTCCTTGCGGCCGGGCCACGGCCGAAAACACCAGCCGAAACCGCAAGGCGGCGGCCGCCTGGTCGAGATGGTCGGAGGTGAAATCGCTGCCGTGATCGACGTAGAGGACTTCCGGAATGCCGCAGACCGGCCAGTCCGGGTTTTGTTTGCGCCAGATGGCCTGCCGGAGCGCCAGCGCGGTTTGCAGCGCCGAGGGTGCGCCCAGAAACACCAGATATCCGGCAATGACGCGGGAATGATCGTCCATGATCGCGGTCAACCAGGGCCGCACAGCGGTGCCATCCGCATCGAGGATCAACATGTCGAGCATCGTGTGGTCCGCTTGCCAGAGGGCATTCGGTGCAGCGGCACGATGCCGGTAGATCAGTTCGTAGCGGTCGCGATACGCGGCGGCACCCTCCTGAGCGAGCGTAACCATCGCCGGATCGAGCGCCTGAATGATCGACCAGACTGTGCTGTAGGACGGGATGTGCCAGTCTTGGTTTGTCGCCACTGCCGCGATGCGTCGGTAAATCGCGGCACAGGACGGTCGGGGTTTGCGCAAGGCCATTCCCTCGATCAGCCGCACCAACTCGTCGGGCAGCTTGCGCCTGTCTCCATCGGATCGGCGACGGCGGTTCAATCCATCAAGTCCTTCCGTCTTGTAGCGAGACAGCCATCGCTGCGCAGTCCGGATAGGCACCTCTGCCGCGCGGGCGGCAGCCGTCAGTGAAACGTCGTCTTCCAGATGCGGGCGAATGACGGAAAAACGGCGCATCGCTTCGTCCATCATCCTGTCCTTTCGCATGTCCGTAAGGGGATCGATCAGCGGACGTTTTGGCATCACGGAGTACCTCGCATAAAACCAGCATCCCTACTGTATCACATAAATGGTACGATTAAATTTGCAAAAGAGGCCCCTTATCCGTACAATGCTTACATGATTTCCACAAAAATCGGATACGCGCGCTGCTCGACCGACCGACAGGACCTGTCGGCGCAAAAACAGGCGCTCGAAAATCTGGGCGTTGCCTCAGATCGCATCTATACCGACCACGGGCTGACCGGCACCAACCGTGACCGCCCCGGTCTGGACCAGGCCCTCGCCGCCGTGCGCGAGGGGGATACCCTCGTCGTGCCCAAACTCGACCGGCTGGCGCGCTCCGTGCCCGACGCACGCGACATCGCCGACAAGCTGAAGGCGCGTGGCGTGAACCTCGCTTTGGGCGCGTCGGTCTATGATCCAAGCGATCCGATGGGAAAGATGTTCTTCAACATCCTCGCCACCTTCGCGGAATTCGAAGCCGACCTGATCCGCATGCGCACCCGCGAAGGCATGGCCATCGCCCGCGCAAAGGGTAAACTGCGCGGCAAACAGCCGAAGCTCTCGGAGCGCCAATCCCGCGAGTTGCGACGGATGTACGATACAGGCGACTATTCCGTCAGCGATCTGGCCGAGGTGTTTTCCGTTTCCCGACCAACGATCTATCGAACGTTGCAGAGAGTGCCGGGCGTGGGGTAGGTTGGAGCTGAAGTCGCTCGGAAATTGAGCGTGACGAGAAGGACCGTCTGTGAACATATTCGCTTACAAATTTGATCTCAGTGCAGAAAGGTAGACTAGATGACTGAAAAATCACCTGTCACCGTTATTTCATATATTTCCAATCGAGGTGCACTTGTTCGCATTGATCCTCAGCTCATGCCAGTACCTTTTGAGGAAGGTCAAAGCTTCTCAGCACAAATAGAAGTCGGATGTACCGCAGAAAAAATGACCTCCTATGAATTTAATTTTGAGTTCAAGAAGGAAGCGTCATCTGCCACGGGACGGGTTTCTCCAAAAGCGGCTATGGGAATAATCGAAGGCTTAACGGAAGGTCCAGCGACCTTTGAGTTCTTCAAGATAGACAACGTGCTACGCACCACTGCGGCTTAAATAGGGCTATTCAAATGGCAGACCCAAACTCCGATCCCAGTACTATTGCCGTTTTAGCTGATATCTTGGTGTCAGACGGATATGTTCCGTTAAATTTTGGTGGCAACACATTCGAAATTAGGTATCAAGCTGGATACGTTACGCCGGATAGCTACGATCAAACAGAAGAAGCTATCAACGTAATTACAACAGTAACGTCGTTTGCGTTATCCTCGACAGGCTCAACCCTCATTCAAGGGCAAGGTGAAATCGTTTGGATCAATGTCACAAATGACCCAAACGGACAAGATTCTGGTGCGACTCGTCTGATGGGACAGCCGATTGTGAACATTAACACTACCCAAGTCGGCGACTTGTATCGTGCTGCAGATGGCACCTATCAAGAATTCAATTTGCAGCACATAGTGAACCACGAATTGGTACATATTTTTGGGGACCCGGAAGACACCCCAAATCATAATGCCATCACCAACGCCGCTAACGGTGAAACCTTTGGCGGGCCACCAAGAAGCGACAACTATTTCGATACGATTACTCAGGACAATTTCTGTTTCGGCCCTGAAGTCCCCATCGACATGTGGCCGCTCGATCCCGACCTCAAACCCGGCCTAGATGGCATCTACGATCAAGACGCGGTGCGCGCGAAGGTCTGGAAGAAGCCGATAGAGCTAATCCGCGTCGGCGATCTGGTGGTGTCGTTTGACGACGACGGCAACCTGGTCCCCGGCCCAGTAACGCGCACCTTCCAGAACAACGCCAAAATCCTGCTGGATTTCCACGGCACGCGCGTGACCCCCGGCCACGTCTACTACCGCCCGGACAGCAAGAAATCCTACAAATACGAAGCGCTGATCGACGTGCTGCGCGACGATGGCATGATCAAGCACCAGGATGGAACACTGATCCGCGCGGCCACCAATGTCCCCGTGGACAGCCCGCGTGACGGCTTCGTCCGCGCCATTGCTGGGAAGCGCAAAGCAGACGGCACATTGGAACAAACCGACGAAGGCCGCATCCGCCTCGGTACGCGCTTCCTTGTCGGCACTGGCAAGGAGCGCAAATCTTGGGCTGTGGCTGACCTGATTGAACACGGTGGCGGCTTCGTCGGCGATGACGAACTGATCCGCGTCGGTGATGGCGAGCCTATGCCATTCCTCTGGGATTTTGGCGAAACACTACCCAAACCTGAAGATTTCGTGCTCGCCTGTTCCGGTACGACGCTTGAGGACATCTACAAAGCCGCTGAATGGGAAAGCCAAGGCCCGCGCCTGCCTGCCCCGATGGTGCTGGATCGCGGCCCTGTTCAACCGCTCAAAGGTGCGGCGCTATCGGCCATGCCCCGCAACGAACCTCTCAATGTCGCACATGCTCCGATGGCACCCGCCAAGCCGCAACGCACCCTGAACCGCAAGCAGCGCAAGGCGATGGAAGCCAAGCAACGCAAAGCGGCCAAGTCCGGCAAACGGATCGCGGGCTGAGAGATGAGCCCCAAGGAGATCAAGCCCGGCGATACGGTCAAAGGGCATTGCCAACTTGCTGAGGCATCTTGGTGCGTCTAACGTTATGTCATGAGAATTCCAACCGAGATGCCGCGCCTGAAGGGCTATCGTTTCCCCCGTGAAGTCGTGGCCTATGCCGTATGGGCCTATCATCGCTTCGCGCTCAGCACGGCGGACGTCGAGGATCTGCTGGCTGAACGCGGTGTAACCGTCAGCCGGGAAACCGTGCGCAAGTGGGTGAACCGGTTTGGTAAGCATTTTGCCGATTGCATCAAGCGTGACCGTCAAACCGCGGCTGACAAATGGCATCTGGACGAAGTTGTCGTTCCGATCAACGGCGTGAAGCAATGGTTGTGGCGGGCGGTCGATACGAACGGGGACGTTCTGGATATCCTTGTTCAGCCGCGCCGCAATGCCAAAGCCGCCAAGCGTTTCCTTGCGCGGCTGATCGCCCGCTTTGGCAAACCGCGTGTCGTCGTGACTGACAAATTGCGCAGTTACATCAAACCGATCCGGGCTCTTGCGCCTAAGGCTGATCATCGGGCGCACAAAGGGCTCAACAACCGCATCGAAGGTTCCCATCGACCGACCCGCAAACGAGAGAAGCTGATGGGGCGGTTCAAATCGCCCCGACAGGCTCAGCGATTTCTGGATGCCCATGATCAGATCAACGTCGTCTTTCGTCCCCGCCGCTATCAACTCTCTGCCATCTCATATCGCCACGCCAGGGCCGACGCGTTCGACCTCTGGAAAGTCTACGCTGCCGAAATAACCGCCTGCCAGCCGCAGTTCTCACGCCTCTCAATCACGCAAAAACAAGTTGGCAATGCCCCTGAAACTCGCCGCCGTGGCCCCTGCCCTGCTCGAGCTCTACGCCGAGGACGAGATGACGCTGGAGCAGCTGATGGCCTTCACGGTCAATCCGGATCACGAGCGTCAGGTTCAGGTCTGGGAGGCGATCAAGTCTTCGTGGAACAAGGAGTCCTATCAGATCCGGCGGATGCTGACGGAAACCTCGGTGCGGGCATCGGACCGGCGCGCCGTCTTTGTCGGCGTCGAGGCGTACGAGGCGGCGGGCGGCACCATGTTGCATGACCTCTTCCAAGGCGATGACGGCGGTTGGCTAGAAGATCCTGCCCTGCTCGATCGTCTGGTCAGCGAAAAGCTTCAGGCTGAAGCCGAAGCGATTGCGACCGAAGGTTGGAAATGGATCGAGGTCTCGCTCGACCTGCCCTATGGCTACAGCCACGGTTTGCGGCGGCTAAGCGGAGACCCGGCGCCGATGACGGATGACGAAGGCGCGGCCCATGCCAAGCTGCTTGCCGAGTGCCGGGCGCTCGAAGAGCAATACGAGGGCCAGGATGAATTCCCCGAAGAGATCGACGCGCGACTTGGCGAGTTGGAAGTCGCGATGGAGAAGCTCGAGGCCCGGCCGCTGATCTTCGACGATGAGGAGATCGCACGGGCAGGGGCGTTCGTGACGCTTGACCGCTATGGCGAGCTTGCCGTTTATCGGGGCTTCGTGCGGCCCGAGGATGAGCCTCGGGAAGATGCCGACGTCCACAGCGGTGAACAGGCGGCAGACGGGCAGGGCGTTGAGCTTTCAGCGGGGAGCAATGTGGATGGTATCGGCCACGGCACGGTGATCACCTCTGCCGGTCAGGCGCTTGGTGCCAACGTGCCTGACGACGAGGACGATGGTGCACTGAAGCCCTTGCCCGAGCGGCTGATCATGGAGCTGACGGCGCACCGGACATTGGCACTGCGCGAAGCTGTCGGTCGCTCCCCTGACGTCGCGTTGACGCTGCTGCTCCTGAAGCTCGTCAACGATACCTTCCGGACGTCCAGTTCGGCCGGCAGCTGCCTCGAGGCTTCGGTGCGTCACGTCTACATGTCGGCGCAGGCGAGCGACCTGAAGGACAGCGTAGTGGCCAAGCTGGTGGACGATCGCCACGCGGAGTGGGAGACCGACCTTCCGCTTGGGGACGATGCCGCTCTCTGGGATTACCTGACCTCCCTCGATCAGGTGAGCCGGCTGTCCCTGCTCGCGCATTGCCTCAGCTTCGGGATCAACGCGCTCCACGAGAAGGTGAACCCCTATGGTGTTGGTATCTCGGCCAGCGGTTTGACCAGGCGGATGACCCAGTCCGACTTGGTCGCACAGGCGGTCGAACTCGACATGGTCGAGGCGGGCTGGAAGCCGACGGCCGATACCTACCTGAACCGCGTGCCCAAGGTGCGGATCCTCGAGGCTGTGCGCGAGGCGAAAGGGGAGGGGACGGCGCAGCTCCTCGATCATCTGAAGAAGGGCGAGATGGCGACCGAAGCCGAGCGTCTCTTGAAAGGCAGCGGCTGGTTGCCGGAGGTTCTTCGCCGTCACGACCTCGAGGCACTCGACGGTGTGGAAGGGCAGGGGGCGTCTGACTCCGACACCGAGCAGGCCGAAGATGTCGACCTGCCCGCCTTCCTTACAGCGGACTTGCCGAGCAATGAGGCATCGATGATGGCCGCGGAGTGATCTGCGCCATCCGAGGGCGGGGAAACCCGCCCTCAATCACATAAAACATAACAATATCAATAAGATGAATGCAACATGATGCATTCAGGATGAGGAATCATGTCTGCAACGACCATTCTCGATACCGCGCCCCTGGGCGCGCTCATTCGCTACACCGATAGCACACCGAAACCGCCTGCGCGGTTCACGAAGAAACTCGCGGCCTGGGAGCGCTCGAACGGCGTTGGCCGTCTCGTCAAGAAGGAGCCGCCACGACCCTATCCGACCTGGACGGCGCCGGCGTCGTTCACGCTGCACGAGGGGAACTTCTCCTCGGACGGGGTCATACTCGTGACGATCATGCGGACCCATTCGGCGGATAGCGCCTTGACCTTCGAGGTCGCTGAGGAACCACAGCCCGGGCAGGTGCGTGTCCTTTTGGATTTCGGCGGTTGCACGGAGCTGCTCCACCTGGCCGAGTCTGTCACGGCTGCGGAACTCTGGATCGCCAGAGAAGGCTATCGCAACGCGCGGCTGGAGATTGTCGGCAGCGAGGACGGCGATAGGGCAGGGAACGCAGAACTGGCCGCCTGAGCCTGAAAAATCCAAGGGGCCCGCCAAAGTGCGGGCCTCTCACCCATCACGACCCTGTCCTGCGAGATCGCGGGGCACCATAGGATCCAATCCAACACGGAAGGAGGTCTTCTACCAAATGTCTGCCGGGAGGCTGGCAGCGATAGCATCAGCGGGACACCCGGCTCCAGTCAGCGGTCGCACCATCCCCCGCTCGCCATTCCCTTCCTTGCCCCGAATCCTGTCTTCGAGATCAACCCGCGAGGGGTCGGACTACGGGCGAGCCCGTGCCGCCGGGTGGATTCGGACGAGCCGAACGCACCCGGTGATGTCAGCCAGTCTTCGGGCCAGCGGGGTCCTGTCGCGCGGGGGATGGTCCTCCGCCTCCAAGACAGGAGCCAAACAGATGTCCCGCAAAGATGCACATGCCTTCGCCGCCTCCCTCGCCGCCACGCTCATGGTTTCGATCGTCGTCTTCCAGGCAAGTGATGGAACCTTTGGCGCCGTCCCCGCCGATGAGATCGACGGAGACGAGGTACAGGTGGTGGGTGAGATCGACCCCTGGGCGTAACGCTCACGGGATCGAAGACGGCTCGGGTTCGGAGCAAGGCTCCGATCCGGGCCTTTCGCCTGTCCACCGTTCCGGCCGGCCGGCAGAATGAGCCGACGATGGTCGGCATGCCTTTGGATTAAGAAAACAAGCTCGAGCGTCAGCCAACCTGGCTTTGCCCAGACATCAGCGGTCAATTGCAGTGCAATGAATGCAGCTTGAACATCGTCAGGGTTCGTCGGAAACTGCGTTGTATTTGGTTCAGGTCACGTCGCATGCTCTACAAATCATTGATTTCCTTATACGGTTCATCGCTTGCGGGTAAATCGGCTCCTGCTGACGACCTGGTTTGGCACTTTACGCCGTCCGAGGATCTGAGGCTTTTTCGCGAGTATGCGCTCGATGCCCTACAGCAGGCAAAAGTATACCTGCTCGACCATATGGCTGCAGCCTATGCCGATACGCTTCATGACGCAGTCGCCAAGCAGGCTTCGGAAACCGGTCTTCCCGCAATGGCCATTCTGGGTGAGGTAAAGCTCCCCGCCGACGTTGTTTGGGTCGAATTTGACGATAGAGAGCTGGGTGTCGCGCGCTTTGAACGGGCTTCACATGTAACGAGACATGACGACAAACCCATAGGCACTGGTCTACGCGGCTATCTCATCGATGATCGAAACAATGGCCACTTGCGCATCACGATGTTCCATCGCCGCGACAATTCGCGGGTCGTCGATCCAATCTGCGCTTTGCTCGTGAAGCGAACTCCGACAGGCGAGTTGAACTACGACAACGTCGAAGTCGAGTTGAGCCGTTCCATGGTCGAATTCCGTGTGCGGAGCGGTGATACGATGGAAATGATCAACGGTCGGCGCACGGTGCACCAAGTTGAAACAGGCTACGATCTTTTCATCCCCTACGCGCTCTTTGCGATGCTGGCTTCCCCGGACTTGGGTGGCATCATTCCCACGGAAAACGAGACGTTCACAGCCAAGGATGCCAAGACCGCTCGAAAATTCGGGAAGTCCTGGATTCTAGGCGCGCAGAAATCCCATCTTACAATCCGCATTGGTCCGCAGGCCGCGGCTCACATGGAGGAGCGGCAGGCTCGCCTTGAGTTCGAGCGTCAGGTCCAGGACGGGCGAAGCGGCCCTGTTCGCCATTGGGTGAGCGAACATGAGCGGCGCTATCGCAGCGGTAAGGTTGTGTTGGTGAAGGGGCACCACAGAGGGCAATTGCCTGCGCCTAATCTGCCAACGCGTGTGATGGGACCAAGACCCGAGGCAACGATTTTCGAGTTGGACGCAGTTGATCCGTCCAACCCGGACTGAACCCGGAGTTTTCCATGCAGCCATGTCGTCTGCCGTCAATCTATCCTCGCCACATTGACGAACAGCCGTAGTTTCCGGCCGTGACCGGACCAGGTCGCCGCCAAAAGCTCAGGGTGCCGGAAACCCTGAGATGCCGGCGCACAAGCGGTTTCAATTCTCCCCGATCAGTTCGGCCAGAAAGTGGTTCATCCCGTGGCGATGGCTTCCGCCTTGGTGCAACCTTTCGCCATCTGCCAATCCGAGACCGTGGAGATTGACCTGGCGACTTTCTTCCGCATTTTCTGCAGAGCGTTGGGCGACAATGTCCCGAGATCGAAATCAGCCGTTGGTGCGGTCCGTGTCCGGGATGTTCCGGTATCGATAGCCTGTCGCGACAAGGCCCTGCATTCCCCTGCAGGGAAGGGCAGGGGGGCGAGAGCTGGTGATCGTCACTTTGGCCGCTGGTGGGGTGCTGGGCTTTGGGTCAAACAGTTCCGATCGGCTAAGGGACATGGTCTGGCATGGGCTCCCCGCATCTCTCTGCTTTCTAGGCCATCCCTTCGACTGACAATCCCCTAATCCCGTTCGGTCTCCTGCGCGCAACCCCGCGTCAGTCCGGGCCGTGTTGGCCGCCTTTGGCGTCCTGCCCGCTCCACCCCGGCCCTCTGGGGGTTTCCGGCGTCCATGCTGTCCGCCGTGCACGCGTCATCCGACGGGCTTCTTCAGGGTCTTGTCGAAGGGACGGTCCCGAAGACAGGACACACAGGAGCTTATCATGCAGAACATCGTCATCCTCGCCGGCAACATCGGTCAGACCCCCGAAGTCCGCACCACCCAGGGCGGCACCAAGATCACCAACTTCAGCCTCGCCACCTCCCGCCCCCGCCTCTCGGAAGGTCGCGTCCTGCGCGACGAGAACGGCTACCGGATCATGGACACCGAATGGCACCGCATCACCTGCTTCAACGGTCTCGGCAAGACGGTCGCCGAGCACTGCGAGAAGGGCATGAAGGTCCTCGTCCATGGCCGCATCCACTACAGCAAGTGGATCGACAGCATGGGCAACGACCGCTACGGCTGCGAGATCATCGCCGAGAAGGTCGATTTCCTGAGCCGCCCGAAGTCGGCCGAGAACGAAAACCCCGAGCTGGTCGACCGCGACGACGAGATCCCGTTCTGAGGAACGGGGTCTCCCGCCGGGCCTCCCCCCTCGGGCCCGGCTGGCAACCCGCCGGGCTCGAACGGTCTATCCGGACCGGACCTTCGCCGTCCGTGCGGCGAATTCACACTCCGAGCCCATAGTGACAAATGCGGCGATTTGTCTGGATGGCAGCAATTGAGCGTCACACTGACGCTTAATCTAAAACGCGACGCCGCGTACCGGTAGTCTGGCAAGGTTCATTTGCTCCATGAATGCACATGAACATCACGCCCAGAGTGACCCTTCATGATCTTGACGGCCAGTTCTTCTCGCTCCTTGTCACGAACCCGGACCCAGAGAAGGATACCGCCGTGCTCGATCTGTTTCGTGTAATAATCCTTGTGGTGTTTGCCCACGCGGCGTGCCAGCAACGTTCCGATTACTGCCGCCGGGCTGCCACCGATTGCAATGGCGGCTATGGATGCGGCGAGCGTGCTGATCGGCGTGAGCATCGCGGCCATGGCGATGTATGAGCCGACAAAGAAGAACCCTCCGACTATGGCGCCTTCCAGTTCACCAATGGCTTCCTCGGAGACGAAATGCGCGCGCGGGGCCAGCGGGTCGTCTTCCAACTTGGCCGACCGCCAGAATGCCTTGCCGAACTTTTCTTTCAGAACCTTTTCGTCCGCCAAGAGGCTACTGTCGGAATGATGAATCCCGACCATTCGCAGATCGTAGAACGCTTGTTGCAGATCCTTGAACGTGTCGAAAACGCCGACGGCCTCCTGCTTCCAATTTGCCAGTTGATACCTTTGAACATATTCGGGATATGCAATGCATTGACGTGGGTCAAAGACTGCACGACGGTCTGGGCTTACCGATTACCGGCGAAGACAGCTCGACTCGCGCCATTTTGCTTCAAGGAGACCGCCAAGATGAAGGGTTTTGCCGACGACATTGAAAAGCTGACCGAAGAGAATGACAACTTCCGTGAGGTTCTCTATACTGGAAAGAGCATTCAACTGGTGCTCATGGCGCTCAAGCCGGGCGAGGAAATCGGCGAGGAAGTTCACGACGACCGAGATCAGTTCTTTCGTTTTGAAACAGGAAGCGGTGAAGTCTGGATCGACGACGTGGCTAACCAGGTGAAGGCTGATGACGGTGTTATCGTTCCTGCAGGGGCCAAGCACAACGTCATCAACACCGGATCGGAACCACTGCGTCTTTACACAATCTACGGGCCGCCCGAGCACGTCGAAGGCACCGTCCACAAGACCAAAGCTGAAGCCGACGCATCGCACGAACACTTTGATGGGCGTACAACTGAATAGCATCACACAGGAGATGGACACACTGGCGACTGAGGTGCCCCTAGTTTCCTAGACACCTGCCTCGTTCGGTTTCCACTGCCTGATCTCGAAATCAACGAGCACGATCGGCCGGCTTCTCAGCTGCGGAGCAAAGTGAGAATTCACGCCGCCGCAGAACTTTCGGTGTTGCGTGCGCACGCAGCAAAAAATGAACTCACAGGATGGGCTCGAACCGCGTCTTCGCCCCAACTGATACGCACGGCGGCACAGTGCGGATAAAGTGCGCTTTCGATGCAGGCGCACCAATGGCCGCATGTGGGCGCGGCCCGTCAAGATCGAAGCAGAACGCTCATCCATTTGACCCACAGGCCGCTGTGTTCAAGTAAATCTCCTGTCTGGACAAGGTATCCTCAGGCTGTGCATTTCTTTGAACGATGCATTAATCCTGCTTTTGCAAGTTTGAAGGAGCTGCGATGAGAAAATACGCGTTGCCAGCTTTGTCCCAGCTTCACACGTTTGAGGCGGTCTCCCGGCGGATGAGCTTCACTGCCGCCGCCGACGAATTGTGCCTGACGCAAAGCGCGGTCAGCCGACAGATCAAGGCTCTGGAGGCCGCGCTTGGCCGACCCTTGTTCCTGCGCAAACACCGCGCCATCGAGTTGACGCCCGAGGGTCGGCAGTTGTTTGATGCGGTGAGGCGGGGGCTGGATGAAATCGGGCGCTGTGTGACGGAGTTGCGTGCGACTGGTGATGCGCCTCAGATCACGGTTGCAGCCTCGGTTGCCTTCTCCTACTACTGGCTGATGCCGCGGCTGGTGCGGTTCTCCGAACGTCACCCGGATATCGACCTGCGCGTTCTGGCAACGGACCAGGCAGTTGACCTGACACGAGACGAGGCCGACGTCGCAGTGCTTTACGGCGAAGGCGCCTGGGAGGGAGTTGAATCCCGGAAGCTGTTTGCCGAGAAGGTCTATCCGGTTTGCAGTCCTACCTACCTGCGGGGTCACCCCGAACTGCGCCGCCCTGCCGACCTGCTCGATCAAACACTTTTGCACCTGGATGGCGGCGGTAATATCTGGGGCGCTGTCGACTGGCAGGTTTGGCTGGCGCTGCAAGGTGTCACTGGCCAGCCGGTGCGCCGGGGCATCCGTCTGAACAGCTATCCGATGGTGGTGCAAGGGGCGGAGGTCGGGCGCGGTGTTGCCCTGGGGTGGAGCTACATCACGGATGAAATGCTGGAAAGCGGGCAACTGGTTTGTCCATTGGATTTGCCGTTGGAGACTCGGCACAGCTATTACATCGGCGCATTGCAGGACAAGGTGACGCAGCCCGAGATTGCCGCCTTTCTGCAATGGATGATGGAAGAATGCAAACCTGGCGAAGCCTTCGCATGATCTGTGGGAATGCGTCGCATTCAAAATGATCGTTTGAGAGAACCGCTAATTCGCAGCTTACTGAGCCTCGGGAAACGCCGCGAGGTCGCTCATGTCCGCAATCGCTATTCGCAATCCGAACCGCCGAGGCCGCACAAGGCACGAAGCAGCCGCAGTGGCAGCCCCCGTCAACCCGGGTATGGTTGGCGGGCAGTACCATCCCCTCAGCCAATCAGAGATGGTGCGTATCCACGAACTGGTGCTACGGCTTTTGGCTGATCTTGGTCTCAGCCAGATCACCCCCAGCCTTGAGGCGCGCGCCGTCACGGCTGGCTGCTGGGTGGACGATGCGGGCCGCCTGCGCTTCCCGCGCGCATTGGTCGATGATGTGATTGCGCGAACCAGGCGGAAGTTCATCTTGCACGGAATAGACCCCGCGCATGATATCGAGATCGGCGGCAAGCGGGTGCATACGGGCACCGGCGGGGCGGCCCCGACGATCATGGACTTCCACAGCGGCAAATACCGTGAAAGCACGTTGGCCGACCTCTATGACATCGCGCGGCTGGTGGACCGGATGGACAATATCCACTGGTATCACCGCTCGGTCGTGGCGCGGGATACGAATACGATCCTCGATCTGGATATCAACACCACCTACGCCTGCCTCTCGGGCACCACGAAATCCATCGCGGTCAGCTATACCGACAGCACCAGCGTGCGTGCCGTGATCCCGATGCTGGACGCCGTGGCAGGCGGTGAGGGCAAGTTCCGCGAGCGCCCCTTCTGCACGGCTGTCTGCTGCCATGTCGTACCGCCCATGCGGTTTGCGACCGAAAGCTGCGATGCTCTGGAGGCGGCGGTCGAGGCCGGCATGCCAATTCTTCTGGTGGCCGCAGGCCAGGCCGGGGCCACCGCGCCTGCCGCCTTGGCCGGGGCCGTCGCGCAAGCCTGTGCCGAGGTGCTGGCCGGGTTGGTTCTTTGCAACATTATTGATCCAAATTGCCGGGGCATCTTTGCCACCTGGCCCTTCGTCAGCGACCTGCGCACCGGGGCGATGTCCGGAGGCTCCGGCGAACAGGCGCTGCTTTCCGCGGCCTGCGCGCAGATGGCCGGTTTTTACGACCTGCCCAACTCGGTCCCTGCGGGCATGACCGACAGCAAGCTGCCGGATATGCAGGCGGGCGGCGAAAAGGGATATACCATCTCGCTGGCGGCCCATGCCGGGGCTTCGATGATCCATGAATGCGCGGGTATGCAGGGTAGCCTGATGGGCACCAGTTTCGAAAGCTACGTGCTGGACAATGATCTGATCGGGGCGATCCTGCGCACCGTCAAAGGGATCGAGGTCAGCGAGGACACGCTGAACTTTGACACGATCAGCGACGTGGTGCTCGGGGAAGGCCACTATCTTGGCCATCCGCAGACTTTTGCCCGGATGAAGTCCGACTTTCTTTACCCCGGGATCGCCGATCGCCGCAGCATCAGCGCGTGGGAAGAAGCCGGTGCCCGCGACGCCCGCGCGGTCGCGAGGGACAAGGTGCAAGCGATTCTGGCGGAACACTTCCCCCGTCACATCCCCGAGCAGCTGGACCGGCAACTGCGGGACAATTTCAACATCATCCTGCCAAGGGCACGGATGTCTGCCGGTAATGGCACCTGGTAGCCCCAACGAGGAAAGGAACAGCGATGCAGTCTCATGCGAAAGTGGTGATCGTGGGTGGCGGCATGATGGGGGTGGGTCTTGCCTATCACTTGGCCGAGGAGGGCTGGACCGACGTGGTGCTGATCGAAAAGGGCGAACTGACCAGCGGGTCGACCTGGCACGCGGCGGGCCAGTGCCCCAGCTTCATCGGCAATTACAACATGGCCAAGATCCATCACTACTCCAACACGCTTTACCCGCGGCTGGAAGAGATCACCGGCCAGCCCGCGGGCTGGCACGGCTGCGGCGGCATCCGGCTGGCCACCACGCAGGAGGAGGTGGACTGGTTCAACTACGTCGCCGGTTTCGCGCCCAATGTGGGCTTCCACATGGAGGTGATCGGCCCCGACCGTATCAGAGAGCTAAACCCCTGGCTGCGGACCGATGGCGTTCTTGCCGGGGCCTGGACCAACATGGATGGCCACGTGGACCCCTCCAGCGCCTGCAACGCCATGGCGGCGGGTGCCCGCCAGAACGGCGCCACGATCGTCCGCCGCAACCGGGTGACGGACATCAACCAACGGCCCTCGGGCGAATGGGAGGTGGTGACCGAACAGGGCAACATAACCTGCGAACACGTGGTCAATGCCGGTGGGTGCTACGCGCGCGAGGTCGGTCTTTGGGTCGGGCTGGATACGCCGATCACCAATATGGAACACCACTACCTCGTCACCGAGGCGTTGGACGCGTTCAAGGACTGGAAGGGTGAATTGCCGGTCATGCGCGATCCGGCCACCGCCGGGTACTACCGGCAGGAGCAGAAATCCGGCCTCGTCGGCATCTACGAGCATTACGGAGCCAAGGAAGCCTGGGACAGCCGCGGCGGTTTTCCCGAATGGAACAGCGAGAACGAACTGTTCGCCGGTGATATCGACCGCATCGCGCCCTGGCTGGAACAGGCATTCGAGCGAATGCCTATCTTTGCGGAGGCCGGGATCAAGCGCATCATCAACGGGGCCATTCCGCATACGCCCGACGGCAATCCGCTGGCAGGCCCCGCGCCGGGGTTGCGCAATTTCTGGCAGTGCTGCGGTGCGTCCATCGGTATCGCGCAAGGCGCCGGTGTCGGCAAGTATCTGGCGCAATGGATGGTCCATGGCGACAGCGAGATCAACATGGCCTGCTGCGACCCGCGCCGCTTTGGCGCCTTCGCCGACCAGACCTATACCCGCACCAAGAGCTTCGAGGATTATCACGAGATGTTCGTGACGCCCCTGCCCGGGCGCGAGGCGGCAGCGGGGCGCGAAGTGCGCAAGACATCGCTTTACGCACCGCTCAAGGCAAAGGGTGCCGCCTATACCACCGTCTTCGGTTGGGAACGTGCAAAATACTTCGCCCCCGAAGGCTTTGTCGAAGACCTCCAATTTCGTCGCAATAACACCTTCGATATCGTGGCAGAGGAATGCCGCGCCGTGCGCAAACGTGTCGGCATCTGCGATCTGTCGAGCTTTGCCAAGTTCGACGTGACCGGCCCGGGGGCCGATGCGCTTCTGGACCGGCTGACCGCCAACCGCCTGCCGGCGAAACAGGGCGGCATCAACCTGACCCATGTGCTGTCAGAAAATGGCCGGATCATCGGCGAATGGACCATCACCCGGCTGGCCGATGACCGGTTCTATGTGCTCACCGGGGCAGGGGCCGAATTGCAGGCGCTCGATCAGCTGAGCGAGGCGGGCAACGATGTGACCGTGACCAATCTGACCGACGATTACGGCATGTTGGTCGTGGCCGGGCCCAAGGCGCGTGATTTGTTGCAACCGCTGACCGACGCCGACCTCACCACCCCCAGCTTTCGCTGGCTGTCGGGGCAAGAGATCACCGTTGCCGACGTGCCCCTCCGTGCCCTGCGCGTGAACTACGTGGGTGAACTTGGCTGGGAACTGCATGCCCCGATGGCGGAACTGGTAAAGCTCTACGATGCCATTTGGGAGGTCGGCGAACCCCACGGCATTGCCGATTTCGGCGTGCATGCGGTGAACAGCCTGCGGATGGAAAAGGCCTATCTCGGTATGAATACGGAACTGACCAACGAGATCACACTGATCGAGGCCGACAGCACACGTTTCTATGCTCCCGACAAGGGTGATTTCCGAGGCCGTGCCGCGACCGAAGCTGTCCGCCAGAAAGGCGTGGCTACGAAACTCGTCTATGGCGAAGTGGACGCCTCCGATTGCGACATCTACGGTGGCGAGGCAGTCATGCAGGGCGACAGGGTGGTCGGAGTCTGCACTTCGGGCGGCTACGGCCATGCGACGGGAAAGAGCCTCGGGTTTGCCTATGTTAAACCGGACGCAACCGACGGGCTGGAGGTCCTCATCCTGGGCGAACGCCGCGCCTTCACCCTGCTGGACGCTCCGGTTTGGGATCCTTCCAGCGCACGGCAAAAGGCATGAACGTCGCGATGGTTAACAGTTGCACTTATGCGGCCGAACCATCCATCTGAGATAATCGTGGCGCAGTTGCCCCGCGCGCCAATGGCATCTTTCCTTGAGGGACCTGCATCCAATCGGGCCAATTGATATGGATCAACGCGCATATGCGGCAAAGCGCATATACACGCGTCATGCAAGAGATATTGGACGCCCTTTGTGATTCGACCCGCCGTGCGGCCCTCGCCATCCTTTGGGATGGGGGCGAGCATTGCGTTTGCGAATTGATGGAACGGCTCGATGCGAGCCAAAGCCGCATGTCGCGACACATGAAGATGTTGCGCGAAGCTGGTCTGGTTGTTGACCGGCGCGATGCGCAATGGGTCAGGTATCGGCAAAACCCTGATATCCCTACTGAAATCGCGGCCGTTCTCTCTGCCGTTTTGAACGCGGAAAAACTTTTTGAACAGGAATTGGCATGACGACCGAAACCCACGACATTTCTCCGAAACACCAGACGGCCGACTGGGTCTGGTATGCAGCAGTCCTTGGTGCTGCTGTCCTTGGCTGGCTGGCATACGGTCAGTTGATCCCGTTTTCCGAATGGGTCACCGCCCTGTTTCCCGTTGCCCGCGACAGTCACACCGGCGAGGCAATCGCGTTCTTCATCTATGACGTGCCCAAGGTGCTTTTGCTCCTCACGGGCATCGTCTTCGTCACGGGTGTGCTGCGCAGCTGGTTCAGCCCCGAGAAGACACGCGCAATCCTTGCGGGCAAGCGCGAGATATTTGGTTATCCTCTGGCCGCCTTACTCGGCGTGCTGACACCGTTCTGTTCCTGCTCGTCCGTGCCGCTCTTCATCGGGTTCGTCTCCGCAGGTGTTCCCTTGGGCGTGACGTTTTCGTTCCTGATTGCAGGTCCGATGGTCGGCCCTGTCGGGCTCGGGCTTCTCTATGCGCTGGTCGGGTGGAAAATCGCCACGATCTACCTTGTGTTCGGTTTTACAATTGCCACGGTCGCAGGCTACGTGATGGGCAAGATGAAGCTGGAGCGCTACCTGCAGGACTGGGTGCGCGATCTGAATGCGGGCCCTGTTGGCGACCTGCCCGAGGAGGCCGTCACATTCGTCGACAGGTTGAAGGTCGGCGCAGAGCAAATCCGCGAGATTGTCGGCAAGGTCTGGATCTGGGTGCTGGTCGGCATAGGTATCGGCGCGTTGATCCACGGCTATGTCCCCGAAGAGATGATGCTGCGGATAATGGGGGGGGAGGCATGGTGGTCGGTGCCGGCCGCGGTCGTTGTGGGAGTGCCGATGTACACCAATGCCGCGGGTGTCATTCCCATCGTCGAGGCGCTGCTCGGCAAGGGCGCCGCCCTTGGCACGACGCTCGCTTTCATGATGTCGGTGATCGCGCTGTCGCTGCCGGAAATGATCATTCTCAAACAGGTGCTGACCCTGCGTCTGATCGCGATCTTCATCGCCGTTGTCTCGGCCGGCATCCTCGCCACCGGCTATCTCTTCAACTTCCTTCTGTAACCGACCTCATAGATACGCACTTGAAAGGACATCCCGTGAAATCTGTCAAAGTCTTCGGCCCCGGCTGCAAGCGCTGTGAAACCACCGAGAAAATGGTGCGCGACGCGGCTGCGAAACTGGGCATTGATGTCGCCATCGAAAAGGTGACGGATGCCAGATCCATCGCAATAGCGGGTGTCATGTCGACACCGGGGCTCGCGGTTGATGGAAAGCTCGTCCACGCGGGTGGACTTCCCGACGAAGCCAGGCTGGAGAAATGGCTGACAGCGTGAGTTTGCCGGACGTCGACCTTTTTGGAGTGAAAGACATGCTTGAGTATGACGTGACCGCCCGCCGGATCGACAGTCACGGATCAGAAGCCCGTGCAAAGGATGCACGGATCGTTTTGGACACAGACATGGCGGGCCGCGACGACGCGTTCAATCCGGCAGAAATGCTATTGGCGAGCTTGGCGGCCTGCATGCTGAAAGGGGCCGAGCGGGTGGCGCCCATGCTCGGGTTTGATCTGCGGGCGATTGACATCAAACTGCATGGAGTCCGACAGGACAGCCCACCGAAAATGGTCCGTATCGACTACGAGATCGTGGTCGATACGGACGAGAGCGATCAGAGGCTCGACCTTTTGCACCGCAACATCCGCAAATATGGCACCATTTCCAACACGCTGAGTGAGGCAACCGAACTCGCCGGAACCATCCGGCGAACGGATTGAAACAAACCGCATGGTCGTCAAGAATTCTCGGGGGCATGACGGCGCATTTCCGAGGCGGTTTCACCTTCTACCTGACGCGCAAGCCGCGCAATCCATCCCCGCTCGACCCTATCAAGAACAGCCATTGGTAGATCGAGACCATCGACAAAGGACACCTTCCTAGCTGCCAGCAACACGCTTTCCAGCGTTGCCGCGCCCACATCATCCTTCAGTCGCTGAAACCCCGTATCGGCCAAAGGCTCCGAGAGCGCCCATTCTAGTTGCTCAATGGTTTCGGCGTGGAGCAGCGCACCTACACGCATCAGAAAACCATCGCGAAAATCCCGGCGGGCAGCGCGGGCAAGGCGTTCCATGAGCTTGTCTGACGGGATAAAAACGCCCAGCTGCCGCGCCTGGTCAAAACCACGTTCGATCCAGTCTGCCAAGGTCAGGTCCTGCCCACCAAGCTGCTCAATCATCCAGGCCTGGAGATTGGCGCGGTCACGATCAGAAGCTCGACGAAATCCAAGAAAATCGAGAATGCCCGCACGTTGCCGTCGCGCGGTATCACTGGAAAATGAGTAGGAAAGATCGTCTGTCGCCCCAATCTGATCCGCAACGTACGCGATCACATCAGGGTCAAGATCACTGCGGTCGGCAGGAAACCTTGCATGTTGGCGAAAAAAGAGGAGCTGGCATGCAATCGCTACCCGAGACTTCGCCCCGAACCGATTGAGAAATTCAAAATCAGAATACGAAAGCCCCCACACCGAGGCAAATGCTTGCTCTGTCATGACACCTCCAGACGCAAGCATCATCCAACATCAGCTCTGACCGTCAATCAGCCTTTTGTTCTCAACATGTTCTCTCAAAAGCCCAAATACGCAGCTTCGGGCCAGCCAGGCCTACTGGGCCGACTGCCGGGGCGAGGGACAGGAGTGGCGCGAACGCACCCTGCTGATGACGCGCATGGGCGGCGATCTGATCGTGATCGGCAACGGCTGGGCGGAACGCTATGCGCCCTGCCCAAACCTGCAACCGAGGCTCGACTGATGCGGAACGCCGTCTTCGCCGCCGCCCTCTGCGCTGCCACGCCGCTGACGGCTGATCCTGTCACCGTGATCGTCTTCGACGCCTCCGGGTCGATGTGGAACCGGCTCGAAGGCGATCTCAGCCGGATCGAAGTGGCGCGCGATGTCATGGGAAACTACTTCGTCGACCGCGATCCCGACGCGCCCTATGCGATCGTGGCCTATGGTCACAACCGGCGTGGCGATTGCGGAGATATCGAGGTGGTCACGCCAATGGGCCGCCATATCGGTGCGGGCCAGGCCAACCGGATTGTCGGGCTGATCCCTCAGGGCATGACGCCGCTCACCGATGCGCTGCGGGTGGCGCGTGACCAGATCCCCGACACCGCCGAGGCCGCCGATATCGTGCTGATCACCGACGGTCTGGAGACCTGCGGCGGTGATCCTTGCGCGCTGGCCGAGCGATTTGCCGCCGAAGGCATCGCCCTGCGCGCACATGTCGTGGGGTTCGGCATGGCGCCGGGCGAGGTTGGCGCGCTCTCCTGCCTGCCGGAACAAACAGGCGGACTGTTGCTTGAAGCCACGACCGGGGCTGAACTGGCCGCTGCACTTGCGCAGGTGACGTCCGCCGAACCCGTCGCGGTCACTGTAGAGATGTCGCTTTTCGCCACCTCTGCGGAGACAGGGGCGCAACTGGGCGCGGCTGACTGGCAGATCACCGGTTCCGATGGCGCGCTCGTCGCCCAGGCGGAGAAGCGCGATCCCTTCGATGTTGCCCTGCCGCCGGGCGAATACAGTGTGGCCGCCACCGCACCGGGCCATGCAGGCGAAACGGTCTTGACCGTCATGCCCGACATCGTCCAGCGCGTGGCCGTACCCTTGACCGAGGATCGCCCCGAGGCATCGCTCGAGGCCCCCGAAACCGCCCCGGCTGGCGGTGCGCTCGAAATCGGCTGGTCCGGCCCGGATGCGGACGGCGACCGCATCACGCTGGCCAGCCCCGGTGCGGCGGTCGGCGAGACATTGGCGGTGACGCTGACCCGGAACGGCAGCCCCGCGACGCTGCGCCTGCCCGACGAGACCGGCCTGTTCGAGCTGCGCTACGAGCAATATGCGCCACAGCGCATCCTCGCCACGCGCCCGATCACCCTGGCCGCGACCGAGGCCAGCATCACGCCGCCCGGCGCCGTATTACCGCCCGGCAAGAGGTTCGAGATCGCCTGGACCGGCCCGGCCGGACCCAAGGACGAGATCGTGCTTGCCCAACCCGGTTCGCCCGACGATGCTCGCATCACGGCAACCCTGACGCGATGGGGATCTCCTGCAAAGCTCAAGGCGCCCGACGCCGCCGGCACCTATGAACTGCGCTACCGGGTCGGCGCCTCGGGCCGCATCATCGCACGCGCGCCCGTCACCGTAGGAGCAACCGAATGATCCGCGCCGCATTTTCCGCTCTTCTCTTCGCCAATGCTGTTCCGGCATTAGCCCAGCAGAACACCGCCATACCGAACGAGATCTGTTCCGAGACACCGCGGGGCGCGGACAAGCTCGATCTGAGGCGCATTGGACCGTTGCTGGAAGGCAGCTGGACCGAAACGGCCCGCGGCATCGGTCCGACGATGGGGGTCCACAGGAACGCTCTGGAAATCGTCTACGACCGGATGCGCAACAGGCTCTACATCGCCGCTGACGGGATGCAGACCGAACTCGTCCCGGTACGGGGTGGCAACAGAGAGTTGCGCTATGATTTCGTCAAGGGCGCGCCGATGGACCCGAGCATGTTCGCGATCGAGCCAGATGTGGTCGAATGGGCCTTCGTGCTTGGATGCGACATCGGCCTTGCCCCGCAATTCTCGTGGCACATCGGCAGCGGCGCACGGCGTGCAGACGGCATCATCAGCTTCTTCTCCGAAACCGAAGCGATGGGGACGAAATGGAACTCGGGCAGAGGCGCCCGCGAAATCAGCCTGAGCCGGAGGTAGTTGCCATGAAAAGACTTTTCCTTGCACTTGGCTTTGTCGCCACACCGGCCGTTGCGCTAGATTCCGTCGGTACCGTGACGGCCTATCTTGATGGCGCAGACCGGAGGTGGGAGGTGCTGCGGATGGACGACGGTGCGGCCATGGTGCAGGTCAACGATATCGGTCCGTTGACCCTGATCGACATCAACGCCATGGGGGACGGACATTTCCACATCAATCTGATTTTCGAAGGGGAGCCTTCGGCCGACGCGGCCCCGGCGGGCATTACCATCGACATCCGTCCCGACGGTGCGACCGGACCGGCCTGGCAAAGCGAAGGGGCACCGCACGAACCCAAGATTATGCTCGAACGGCTCGACCTCGATGGTGCTGGCCGGATGGAAGCCAAATTCGTCGCCTCCCTCTGCCGCAGCGATGCGCCGACAACATGCAAACTCGTGGAGGGCTGGATCGACACAGACCTGGGGATGCCGTGACCCTACCAAATCTGCTCGCTGATCCCTTCCGCGTCTTGCAGCAGACGGACGCCGTGCTCGAGATCGAATACCGGCCCATCCGCCGCGCCGCGATCGCGGTCGGCGTAACCCTGTTGACTGCTGCCATGGGCCTTGCCGCGCTCGCGGATGGCGCCATCGGCACGGGGGTCACGGTTCTGGCGATGACGGCGCTGATCGGCGGCCTCATCTTGCGCGAGACGGCGGTGGTGACGCAACTGCGCCTCGATCGTGTGGCAGGTCATGCGCGGTTGCGGGTGACGCGCCTGCAGGGACGAGAGGATAGAACGGTTCCACTGGCACCGTCCTTGCGGGTCGAACCGCGCATCCGCTACGGTAGTTCTGCTGGACCTGAAAAGGCCGAGCTTGCCCTGGTCACAGCCGACGACAGCTCCCCGCTCGAAATCCAGATACCGACGGGCCGTGCGGATCGCGAGGACATGGCCCGGATGGCTGCCGAGATCACGTCATGGTTGTCACGAACCTCGGAGGACCGGCCATGATGGCGCAGCTGAACACCCCCGAGCGGTTCGAGATCGAGCTGGCCATTCCCCGTTTCATTCTTTGGTTCGTGATGCTGCCGGTGATACCGGTTACGATTTTCGGGCTTGCCCATCTGCTCGGCGGCGAGGTGATGACCGGGGTGGTCCTTCTGCTCGGCCTCAACGGCGCCTTCTATCTGGGCTACGCTGCACTGTCCAAGCGCACGGTTCTGATACTCGACAAGCCGAGCGGGCTGGTGACGGTCCGACCCGACTCGCGGTTTCGCGCGCGTTCGGACACCTATCCTCTGGATGCGCTGGACAGCGCCGAACTCGAGCGCACTCATACCTCCGCCGAGGAGCGGGCGACCTCGAAGGTCATGCTGGTGTTCCGCAACACACGTCCGGCAACACGGATTGCGCTGTCGGGCTGGGGCGTGTCCGGCGATGGACCGGGCAGGATCGCCAACGAGATCAACGACTGGCTGCGGCGAAGCGTGTTTTCCCCAAACGACCCATGATCAGCAACGGAGCCACTTGATGCACATCAGACCCCTTTTCATCGGCACAGCCCTCGCGGCCGGCCTTTTCGCCACCTTCGGTTATGCCCAAAGTTCGGGCGAGATAACCGTGATGATCGCGGGCGCGGAACGGACCATCCCCGTCTGGGCCGAACAGAGCGACTGGAGCGGCAGCGAGGACTGGCCTTCGATCAACATCCATGTGCGCGATTTCACCGATAACGGGGAAGAGCCTATCGTTCTATCCTTGGGCTTCGAGGCGTCCCGCTGGGAACCGAGTGTGCCCGAGATGGATGTGAGTCTCTACGAGAACAGAGAGCGCGTCGCCGTGCTTTATGGCCGCGAAGAACAGGAGCGTGGCGGGCTGAGCGTCACCCTCGACGATCACTCGATCGACGGCACGCAACTGAGTATCAGCGGCAACTTCGAGGGCAAGCTGGGTCCTTCGGACAATTATGGCAACGACATCGACCTGTCGCAGGGCGTTCCCGTCACCGGGACCTTTTCCGTCACGCTGGAGCAGTTGGAATGAGTGTTCGTGATTGGTCGATTCTTCGGACGGCAGCAGCCTATCTTTAGCTAGCCTGCGCCTGAGATCCCCGGCTGTATTCGACCACGGGCGGGCACCCTCCGAGGCTGGCGACGTCAAAAGCGCCCGTGGCGCAGCCGCTCGGCCAGATCGTCGCGAGAACGAGGACGGCGCGCCGCTGCCTCGAGCATTCGCTTTTGGGCGTCATAGGTTTTCTCCATGGTTTCAAGCTGCTCGGTCAGTCGGCCGGCGCGTTCGCCGGAACGGCACAGGGCCAGCAGGAACAGCAGGAGCCCGAGCGCGCAACGAGATACTGCGGACGTCAAAGCATCTTGGCCGGGCGCTGTGGCGGAACTGGAGCGGCTACCACCGACGTGGCAGAGTGGAAACGAAAATGAACTGCGTAAAGCTACTCGGACAGAAGCTGATGTCCCGCGACTTCGACCGCCAGGTTGCCGAAGTTCAGATCCGTGCGGCGGTAATGAACCGCTTCACTGCCCTCGGCATCCCGGTCACCGTGGCACTGGGATAAGTGTGTCCGGAGAAAGGGGAACTGCGGTCATCATCTGATTTGTGCAACAGCGCCCCTACACACGCGCAATCTCACGGATCAGATCATTTGTCTCTGGTCTCGTCGTTTGGTGCCGATAACGAAGAGCAGAAACAGTTCGCGAAATTTCAGGGCCGTCGATGAGTATCGAAACGAGGCCACTGTCTGCTGGAATTGCCGTGGTTGGCAAAATTACCGCGCCTAATCCCCGCCGCGCGAGTTCGACTAACCAATCCACGCGATTTGACCGATAGGCCGCGTAGAGTTCGTGACCTTGGTCTGCACATGCCCGATGCAACGCATCGCGCATTTCGCAATTGGGTCGATCGAGCATGTCAGTTTCAGCGAGTGTCGAAAGAGAAATAGCGTTTCGTCCAGACCACGGGTGCGACTTGGACACCACAACCTTGTAGGACTCGTCATAGAGCTGGTCTATTCGATAGAGGTCTTCACTGACCGTCGCCGCTGTGACAACGACGTCAAATTCACCCTCTCGCAATCCGGCCAGAAGCTTGGAGGCAGACGCCACGATCAACTCTATTTCGGCTTGCGGCAATCGTGTACGGAAGCGTTCCACGGCGGCTGAAATCCGGTTGTGACCAATCGTTTCGCCAACACCGACAGAAATAGGAACCCGCTCTAGTCGCGTGTGGCGGACGGCTTCTGCCTTAGCTGCCTGCGTTTCGTCATGCGCTTTCTGTAGCCTTGGCTGCATGAGTTTTCCGAGTGCCGTCAACCTGCATCCCGCGCGGTCCCTGACAAACAGATCACCCCCGAGCTCGTGTTCAAGTTTCTTGATCGCGGTCGTCAAGGACGGTTGGGAAACATTTGAGGCGCTAGCGGCATGGGTGAAGTTGCGATGCTGGCAGACAGCCAAAAAATACCTGATCTGGTTCATCTCCACTGCCACAGTCTCCGTCACTTTCCGCCATGAGGTTCACCATAGCACATGTCTATCAAAGAATAGAAGTTCGGGATTGGTGCCTGAGGCATTCGGCATGAGAAAAGGGTGCATCGAAACCAACCACAACAACCTCTCAATCAGGAGGCGACCATGAAAGCCCAAATTCTCAAGACACTCGCCGCGTTGGCCTTGATCACGACATCTGCAGCCGCACAGGAAACCCCAATGGAAAATCACACTGCCAGCTACATCGCCATGCCCGCCGCTGAAGGCCAGACCGAAGCATTCGCCGAATTTCTGGCCGGAGCCGCCCCGATTGTCGCGGACACCGAACCAGGCACCGTGCTTTGGTTTGCCTTACAAGACGACGATACGCTCGCGATCTTTGATATCTTCGTGGATGAAGAAGCGCGCAATGCGCATTTCTCCGGCGCTGTGGCCGCGGCTTTGAACCAAAATGCCGACGCGCTGGTCGCCGGGGGCTGGGACGATGGTGTTGTCGCGAATATCAACAATTCCGATGTCCTGTCGGTGAGGGAACCGGTTGATCTCTACTCGGCCACGACAGCCACGTACATCACGCTCGAAGCAGCACCCGGCAGAGGGCCGGAATTGGCAGCCTTGCTGACCGCAGCTGGTGCCACCGTCGGAGAAACCGAACCCGGCACATTGTTCTGGGCGGCGCTGCAGATTGACGAAACATCCTTCGCAATCTTCGACATCTTCACCAACAATGCTGGCCGTGAAGCACACTTTGCCGGTCAAGTCGCCGGGCTGCTGAACGAACGGGCAGCGGAGTTGGTCGCTGGTGGGTGGGACGACGGTGTGGTCGCTAACGTCCACAACTTCGACATCCTCGCTATCAAGTAACGCGATGTGACAGGAACAAGAGGCGCCTGGTGCACCGCATCAGGCGCTTTGCCGAACGAATTTAGATTCACCGTTAAGCGGTCGTTCGAGTAACTGCAGCGAATTAGCGCTTTGTCCGCATTGTGTGAGTTCACGCACAGTGCGGCGAAAGGCTGATTTCTCCTTTCTACTCTCGCAAACGTCTTGCCCGTTCCGCCATCCTGACCGCCTGCGCGCTCGCCGTCGCCGCGGCGCTCTTTACCGCAGCAGGAGCGTGTACAGTTCCACGTCCAATCGCCTCACCCGTCGTGAGCGCCCCTATCCGCGCCCTGCCCTGGACACCAGATGTGTTAGCCAGCCCTCGCAGTATCCCTGCGGACCCGCTGACGATCGCCGGTGCCGCCGCCACCATGAGGTTTCCCGAGATGCCGCGAACGATCAGGGGCGTTGCCGCGACGAAGCCCTTGGCCAAGAAAACCATGACGAAGAACGGCACCAGCGAGCCGATGTTGGTCGCGGAGTTCGGATCACCGATCTGGGCCAGCAGCGAATTCGCCATGCCGACGACGGTAGAGAACATTGCTGCGATTACGATGGGGTAGAAGGCATAGCTGACTGTCGTCGAGACCCATCTGTGGAAGAAATCCTTGGTCGCGTCAAAGAGCGACAGTGCGATCATGATCGGAGCGAGGCCAAGCATGAGTGTCAGCATCATCTTGGCGAAGATGAGTACGATGCCGGTCATGAAGCCGAGAAGGCTCAAAAGAATAAGCCCGATGCCGCCTAGGATCGCGCCCGTCATCCAGTTCAGGTTGCTGCCGATGGCATTCAGGTACTGGCTGAATTTTTCGATCAGGATGTCGAATTCGCCGGCAAAGTGTGTGGCTCCGGCTCCTCCGCCGCCAACCGAAGACACCAGTGCTCCAGCGACGTAGTCCAAGCCTCCAATGACTGCGTTTGCTACTGCATTGAAGTTTGCCCAATTGAAGGCGAACAGACCGATAAGGGTCAGCTTGATCAGGTACCAGAAGAAGCTGGCCCCATCCATGCTGCGGAACTGGAATGCCATGTTGATGCAGACGCCGATTAGCGAAAGCGTGACCATCAGCAGGACGATCGTGCCGGTATTGCTTGCCACGGCCCCGAACTGAGACTCAGCCGCATCGACAAGGAACGCGTCTGCCGTTCCGACCATCCAGCTGACGACGCCCATTACCAGTTGCCTTGAGCTTCGCAGATTGTACGCACGCTCGGCTCGAGTTGCTTCCTTACTTCAACCCAGTCGCGGCGAAACGCTGAATGCTCGGCTTGGCTAAGGCCTGCATACCTTTCATGATATTCACCATCGGAGCTATCCCACGCGGGAAAGCGGGTTTCACAGCCGCAGTCGCCAGATTCAGCGATCTCCTCCCAGGCCCGAATTTCGTACAACTCCATCAAAGCTGCTGCCTTGTAAGCTTCACGCGGATTGATTTCGTCCATCCAAGTTGGTCGCGCCGGACGATCGTTGCAGATCCGGTATTGTTGAGGCGACATATCCACTGTGAGATCGTTTGAAACCTGAGGCGAAGTCTGCGCCACAAGGGGGCCCGCCAAGGCGGCAAGCATGAGTGCGAGAATTGGTTTTCGCATCTGGGAGATTCCTTTTTTACTCAGCGGCAACGGAGGGGCTCTTGTTGCCTCTGCCGTCGACCGTGTCGAGGTTCAAATCTGTGGTTTGACCCGGCAGGAAGAACTCGGTGATTCCGCGCGCGCCTTCATGGCGGCCTGCCTGAATGATCACGTCGATCGAGCCCTCAATATAATCGATCATGTCGGCATAGGTCATCGGCACATCCGTTTTGAGGGCGGCGATGGCGAGGCGACGAACAGCAAGTTGTGGGGTCTCGGCATGGAGCGTAGTCAGCGATCCACCGTGGCCGGTATTGATTGCCTCGAGAAACGTCATCGCCTCGCGCCCGCGGACTTCGCCTAGGACGATCCGGTCAGGTCGCATGCGAAGCGTTGAGGCCAAGAGCACATCGGCACTGCGGGCATCCGTGTCCCGGTCCGCGATCAACGTCACGGCATTGGGCTGCTCGGGGCGCAGCTCGGCCGCCTCCTCGATGGTGATGATTCGCTCTTCGGGCGGGATCAGCGAAAGGATCTTGCGCGCCGCGACCGTCTTGCCGGTCGATGTACCGCCCGAAACGATCATGTTGAGCTTGTTCTCGACGCAGAAGCGCAGCGCGGCGTCGATGTCGCCGGAGGCAACCACATCGCGCAGCGCGGCGTTTCGTTCGCGCCGCAGACCTTCGAGGCTGCGCTCCTTTCCAAAGAGGAAGCCGAGCCGGATTGCCTCCAGCGGCAGGGAGGAGAAGAACCGCAACGATATTGAAAACCCGCCCTCGACTGCCGGCGGCTGGATCACTTGCGCGCGGATCGGGCGATCTCGATATAGTATCGAGACCGAGACAATGGGCTTCTTCGTGCTGAGCGTCGTCGAGGCGGCCGAGGCGATCTGGTTGCCGAGGTCCTTGATCTCGGTCTGGCTCAGCGGGCTGCCGAGACCTCGCATGAAGTGGTCGCCCTGGAATTCGCCCCAGACTTGTCCGTCGGGATTGATGCAGATCTCGATCGTGTCGTCGTGCAGGACCTCGGGGCCGAAACGGTCGAGCGACGCTTCCAGATAACTTGCAGCCATGTCAGAAAATCTCGAGGTCACGATCGACCATGACCGTGATCCGTGTACCCTGATCGACATGTATCACTGGCCGGATCGCCAGATAGTCCTGCATCACGCTTTGCGTGCTATCGCGCAGGTCGGTGCCGACATCACTCGCAACATCGGCCGCCGCCTCGCTGTCGATTTGACCCGCTGCAGCCGCAGGCAGGGCGCCGATCAAGGAGATCAGCGCGGCGGAGCCGAAGCGTTGCGCGAAACGGGTGTCGACAAATCCGGTGGTGCCAGTACGGCCGAGTTCGTCTCCACCGAAGGCGCTGATCTGCACGGTCTGATTGTCGGGCAAGATGATCCGGTCCCATGCCACCATGACGCGCGATTGGGCGAGTGCGACATCGGAGCGGTAGCGCCCGATCAGCCGCGCGCCGCGCGGGATCAGGATACGGGTTCCATCGAAAGAATGGACGTCTTCCGAGACGATGGCGCGGATCGCGCCGGGCAGTGTGCTGTCGAGAGCCGTCTCTGTCACAGCCTGAATCATGGTGCCCTGAACAACCGTGTTCGATGGGTTCGCGATCACTTCGGCACGTGTCACCTGCGCAGGTTGTGCGCCCGAACGAACAAAGGTTTCATCTGCATTCAAACGTGCGGCTTCCAGCGTGTTCTCCCTATCCGCACCCGCGCCCATCCCGGAGAAGGCGATCATAGGAGACGCGATACGCACTGCGCGGGCCTCAGCTTCAGCAGCGCGCCGCCTTTCGAGTTCGGCCAGCCGCAATTCTTCTTCACTTGGTCCCAATGAGGTCGGCTCTGGTGGTGCAAGCCGTGCAAGTTCCAAGTCCATGCGGAGCTGATCCAATTCGCGATCCCGCTCGGTCAGTTGCCGCTCGAGGGCACGCTGAGCCTCGGCGGATGCTTCCTGTAAGGTGGCAATTTGCGCCGTCAGGTCCGCAATAGCCTGCTCCGCCCCGCTATCCGCGGTCTCGGCCGGTCTTGCGCGCAGTTCCTCGAGTTCCGCTCTCAATGTCGCAAGACTTTCCATCAGCGCGAGTTCCGACTCGCTCGGACCTGTGTCCGCAGGCGGGGCTTGGCTGGGCTCCGGGGCAGAAATCGGCGCCAGATCTCCGAATCCGGGGCCGTTGCTCTGAAACTCTTCCGGCGCGGCGGTCGCCATTGGTGTTTCTGCCGACGGCTGCAGGGGGGAGTGGACAAAACATGGGGGTCATCTTCGTCGTTGCGGCCCGTGCTAAGGTGAGTTCTTTGCGTGTGGGGCTGCCATGGACGTACGGATTACAATCGAAACTACCTTCGACAACGGGGAGAAGCGCACTCATCAGCTTGACGGCATTTCACGACCCTACCGGGTGACCTGTCCAGACGGGATCGGGTTGCGCCTCGAGGATGGGAAGAGGGTTGTCGAACAGATTCAGCGGGCAATTCTTTGCGATCAGGTTGAGGAAATCATCCGAGAAAGCCGCGTATGCCCGGATTGCGCCTCGGTTCGTGCCATTCATGACTATCGCACGCGCGATCTCGACACGCTCTTTGGGCGGGTTCGGGTCAAAGCCGCGCGCTTGCGCCGCTGTTCGTGTGATGCCAGGTCAGCGGCGATGCCCGGCGGACCTATTTCTCCGCTGGCCTATTTCTTTCCTGACCGGGCTACCCCGGAGCTGCAGCGGCTCCATGCGGAACTCGGGTCCCGGCATTCCTTTCGCGAAGCCGCGCGGCTGATGAAAAGCTTCCTCCCCTGCCATCCGCCCCATCACACCACGGTGCGTGACCGGTTGGGAAGAGTAGCCGCGGGGCTCGAGAAAAGTCGAAGGGCATCAGGCGATCCCGCTGAAGCACTTCCCAAAGGGGGTTTGACGGTTTTTCTGGACGGTGCGCATATCCGCTGTCGACCGGAGTATCAGCAGCGACACCTGGATCTTGTGGTCGGTAAGATTGAAAGTCGCAATATGTGCCGACGATTTGGCTTGGTCGCCAATGCGACGGCATCGCCAGGCAGCCGGATGCGAGAAGAGCTGTCAGACTTTGGATGGAAGCCGGGCCGTCTGTTGACGGTAATCTCTGATGGCGAGCTTGCTCTCCCGAACCTCATACGGAATGCCATGGGTGGCGACGGCCAGGTGAAGCATATCCTCGACTGGTGGCACATCTCGATGCGTATTCGACATGTCGAGGCCGCCGTTCAGGGTCTGGTCCAGATACCGGGATTCACTGGAATTCCGGTGCTGTTCCAGCGCCCCGCGAAAAGCCTTCGCTGGTGGCTGTGGCATGGCAGAGCACGGGTCGCGGAAACTTATCTGAAAGGGCTCATGCACGATTGCACCCGCCTTGCGGAAGAACCTTTGGCTGTCCGCACCGCTGCCGCTCGTGTGCAGGCCCGATGCGGGACACTGTACACCTATCTCGCGAACAACATGGAATCTCTTGTCGACTATGGCCGACGGTACCGTAACGGGCTGCCCATCTCGTCATCTCGTGCCGAAGGATCAGTCGATGACATTGCCAATGCCCGCATGGGAAAGCGCAGAAGGATGCGGTGGTCGCCCAAAGGGGCTCACCGAGTAGCCGTCACAAGGGCCGCAGTTCTCGATGGTCGGCTGACCGTCGCAAACAGAAAACGCGCCGCATGACCCCCATGTTTTGTCCACTCCCTTCCTTGACGCGTTCCTCGCTCAGCTCCTGTGCGAACGCGGAAAGCGGCAACAGGATGCTCACGGCGAGCACTGCAAATCGAAGCGATTTCATTTTCAGTCTCCTCTTTTCTGCTATTCCGCTTCGCTGCGGGCGGCCTGGACCTCCCGCTGACGGTCGGGCCATGTGGATTTGATGAAGGCGAGGATGTTCCATATCTGCGCGTCGGTCAGTTCATCACCGAAACCGGGCATGCCGCTTTGGAAATCAACGCCTTGCTTCGCGAGGGTCTTCTTTCCACCGAGCTTGGTATATTCGAACAGAACACTATCAGGATGATGCCAGGTGTGACCGGTTTGGTCATGCGGGGGTGCGGGCAGGATGCCATCCTCTCCGGCGGAGCGCCATCCGGCCTGTCCCTCGAGATCGGACCCGTGGCAAGAGGCGCAATACTCCTGTCGCGTAGCCCTTAATTGGGCTCTGCCTCAATCTGTGTGGCGGAACGGTAGCATTCTCGCCCGCAACAATTCTGGACCGGCTCGACCGTACATGGCGCGTTTGAGCGTCTTCAGGCGATTGATCTGACCTTCTGCTTGGCCGTTGCTCCATGGCATCTCGATGGCGTTTTTGACTGCATCGAAGTCCCGGTTCAATGTGCGGGCAAAGCGCACGATGGGCGCCAGATCGGTTTCGATCGCGTTGTCGATCCATGCTGGGAGCGGGTCTGCTTGGCGGCTGCGCAGGATACCGTTGAACCGCATGGCGAGACTTCGCATCGTTGCGAAGGCGGGAGAACCGGCCTTGAGCGCGTCGACTTTCCGCGCTTGATCCGGGGTGAGCTTTCCGCGGGGTTTGATGCACAGCGCGGCTGCGATGACCGGGGAAATCGCGTGCCCCGTTTCCGGGTCCCGGACTGGCTTAAGGATTTCGTGCTCTACCTTGGAGTCGCTCCCTTGCTGTTCTGCTTTTCGCCAGCCCGCCAACAGACGCTGCAAATGCGACTGACTCCCCTCGTAACCGCGCTCTCGGATCAGACGGAACAGGGCGCTGCCAGTTCGAATGCCCTCCTTCCAGCTTTGGCTCAGGAACTCTTCAAAGTACCACGGCGATGTCGGCTTCAAAGCGGCCCGCCTGCGGTCCGGTGGTGTCTCGAACTGCAGCCATTTCGCGATGCTGCGACGCGGGAACCCTGTTCGCCGCCCGATCTCGCTGCATGAAAGCCCCTGATTTCGGAGCGCATGAATGGTGGCGAAAATCTCTTCCCGAGACGTCCTATGCGCCAGGCGTGACTTCAGAAGGCTGCCGGCTGCGGTGATGTTGTCGGCGTCGGACAGCAGCGCCCTGCCGGTCGCACGGCCGTGAAGGTTCATTTGCTCCTCGATGGCCTGCCGCAGGTTTTGTACGATATGGAACCGGTCAGCGACCTGCTTCGCCTGCGGTGCCCCTTGCCGTGCTGCCTGGGCGTAGAGACCGCAGCGATCTCTGCTGATCACTTCCACCTCGGGGTGTCGCTTCAGCCAGTTGGTGCAGCTGACGACATCTCGATCCTCAAGAATGTCGATCACCACGCGACGCTCCAGATCCACAATGATCGTGCCGTAGGTTTGCGATTTCCGCCAACTCCAGTCGTCGATCCCGATGACTGTCGGCGACTCGCCACTGTCTTGGGCACGGTTCTTCAGCTGCCTAAGCACCGTGTCATCGCTGACTCCAAGGCCCAAACGATGCAACAACCGCTCGGCTGGCCGTCCGCCGGTCGCATGCCCAAGATGGGTGACAATCTCCCCGACACGCGAAGTACGACGTGCCGCGCGACAAACAAGGTGAGAATCCAGCGTCAATCAGGATGAGAACGCGGGGGTGGGGGCTCGCAGGGAGGGCGTAGCCCGACTGGAGAGGCCCCACCCCCGCGTTGCGCCCCAAATGGGCGGG
>NZ_BDIY01000011.1 GCF_002072155.1 Roseovarius sp. A-2
CTGCGCTCTTTCCCCATAGGCCGCAACCAGCCCCCGCGGCTTCCTCCTTCCGAGGTTTGTCAACGCGGGCCGAACGCAGCTCTGACGGCAAAGTTGCACCCCGGCCAGCATCGAAAAACCTTCAGGATTCCAGACTTTCGCTGCATGCTGGCCGAAAGTCCGGTTTGGTTTGTGGTGCCGCGCAATGCTTCTTTTCGGAATGTGTTGGGAACACCCTATAACAGTTCAAGTGGTTGCCAAATCCATATTTGGCTGGCACCCCCCCACTTTTTCATCCCGTCCTGCTTAGGCCTCGACGACAACCTTGCCAATGGCTTTGCCGCTTGTCAGGCGATCATAGGCGTCTCCAACGCGGTCAAGGTCGAATGTTGTATCATCAAGCAGCGGTTTCATCGCACCGGCATCTACAATCTCGGCGAGCTTTGTCAAAATCTCACCGTGCTTGGTGCGGCCTTGTCCGCTGAGCATGGGCAACAGCATAAAGATGATGTGCAAAGACAGGCCTTTGAAGTGCGCACGTGACAGATCTATTTCCAGCAGGCCCACAGTGGACGCGATGTTGGCATTGAGTGCCGCCGCCTCGAAGGAGTTGGTCATATTGGCACCGCCAACGGTGTCAAAAATGATGTCAAAGCCGGCCCCACCCGTGTATTGCGCCACATAGTCGGCGATCTTTGTCGTGGCGAAGTCAATTGCGGTCGCACCGTAGCCGTTGATGACAGCCAGCTGCGCGTCGCCAGTGCCCGTGCCATAGACGTCCGCGCCGAAATGTTTGGCCAGTTGCAACGCCAAGTGGCCAACACCGCCTGCGCCACCTTGCACCAGAACCTTTTGGCCTGCCGTGATGCCTGCGCGCTCCAACCCTTCGTAGGCTGTGATGCCAACCAACGGCATGGCCGCGGCTTCGCGCATCGAGATGGATTTAGGTTTGTGGGCGATCAGTTGGGCATCAGCCAACATGAACTCAGCAAGCGCACCTTGGAGGTCGGCCAGACCACCTGCGCAGCCGTAGACTTCGTCGCCGACAGCAAACGCGGTTACGCCTTCGCCAACCTCTTCTACGACACCTGCGAAATCCATCCCCAACACAGCGGGGAGCGCGGGAGACAAGGGCAAATCGGTGCCCATTGACCGGATCATTGTGTCAACGGTATTCACGCTGCTTGCTGCAACGCGCACGACCACGTGGCCTGCGGTCACCGTGGGTTTAGGAAGTTCTGCGATTTCGAATGTTGCGGTCTCGCCGTAGGACGTAAGGGTTGAGGCTTTCATGGGAAGTATCCTTGGATATGTTTGGAGAAAGTTATGTGAGAAGGCGTGCTTACGGTTGCGTCTTAGAACGGGGCAAAGCCGTCTTTGAGGGCCATCGGAACAGTCCAGCGTTCTTTGGCGTCGATGTCGTCGTAGGGTGCGCCAAACCAAGGCACCTGACCGTTTTCGCCGTAGAGCCATAGAACAAAGTTTGTCCTTTCGCCTTGGGTGATCGGCATGGATTCATGTGGCACGCTGCCGTGGTGGATCAGCGCCTTTCCGGGCGCAAAACCCAATTCGGCAACCTGACGGGTTTCGCGGTCAAAGAACTTCACGCCCGATCCTGAGAACGCTTCGCCTGGAAGATTGAGGTTGAGGTTCAACGTCACCGAAGATGCATCCGTGTGCGCCCGCAAAGATCTGTCCGCATCCGCCTGCCACTGGATCGAAAAGCCGAAGGTTTGCGTGTCGTATCCAACAACATCAGGAAACAAGAGCCGCGAGATGGGCCGCATGTAGGCGTCCATCAAATCGCGGTAGAAAGACTGAAAATTCGGCGCAGCAAGATACCCCTCAGAGCGTGGGTCCAGCATCGCGCCACCACGGTTGAGCGAAATGCCATAAGGCGGGCGCAGCGGGATATTCGCGTCGGCAACACTTTCAAGATAGTCACGCAGGACCGATAGGCGGGCGGGATCAAAGAACTGCGCCTCAAAGACGCCAGGAAAGACTTCTGTCCAAAGATTTCTGACAGCGCCCTCCTTGCTGGGATCTTGCCAAGCCTGTGCAATGGCCTCACGCAATTGCGGGTCATAAAGGCTGCTGTCCAGAATGGGTGCTTGGCCAGTGTTGGCCTCCCATTGCGTCCATGCGTCCTGAAACAAGGGCGTGTTCTGCGCCCAAAATGTCTGAACTGACGGGCTGCGTTGCAACATTTCGTCACGCATAGGTCGACTGATCGCGCGGGCGCGTTCGAGGGCGTTGGTTTGCATTGTCTATGCTCCTGATGTGGCCGTGCGCGGTATCGGCCCGAATAAAAATGTGCGTCGAATGTGATTAGCCAAGCACGGCTGCGGCCTCGTTAAGGCCTTGCATCACCTTTGCGCTGTGGGCGGCATCAAGCGCTGCGGCATGTGGCTGGGCGAACTGCTGGCTGTCGTTGTCAAAATATTTCCCGCTCGCCTTGGCAAAACCAGCGCCCACAGCCGCGTCGCGCAAGATATTCGCGCCAATGCTAAGATCGCTGCCCGCCACGCCAAAGCCCTCTTTGACCATCTTGGAAGCCAACAAAGAACCTGGGTTAACCGCGATGATTGCAGGGCCGTCGGGTAGTTCTTTTGCCATTTCGCGCGACCAAATGGTGAGCGCCAGTTTGCTTTGCGCATAGGCGTCCATATCGCTCAACTGACTGCGTCCGTGCAGCGCATCCAGGTCAACGGGCGCTTGTGCCGCCGAGGACAGGTTCACGACGCGGCCATCTTTCGCGATGATCGGCAACAGGTCACGGGTCAGCACATAGGGGGCAATCGCGTTCACCATAAAGCGAAGATCATACCCGCTTTGGGTCACGGCATTTGGGGCCTTTAGGATACCTGCGTTATTGATCACCACATCAATCTGGCTGTGATCGGCGCGAAGGGCGCTGGCCAATGCATGAACTTCAGCCACATCTGACAGGTCGGCCTTGTATTGCGCGACGGGGCCTTTGATTGTTTTGGCCGCTGCCTCCAGCTTGGCTGCATTGCGTCCGTGCAGCAGGACCGTGTGCCCTTCGGCAGCAAGGGTTTGCGCGGTCAAAAGGCCGATGCCGTCAGTGGAGCCTGTGATGAGAATTGTCTTCGTCATTGGGTAATCTTTCTGTGGTGGTCTCGATTTCGGGAGTTAGGCCGCGTAACGGACCAGGGTGCGGCTCTCGATGCTGCGCCGAATGGTGTGATTGTCTGGGTCTTCACTCATGTCCAAAGCACTATGGGCGATCGAAGGCAGGCCGCGATTGTCGAAGATATTAAAGAAAGCCACATCATCAGGCGTCATTTTGGACATATAAAGCCAGTCATGATGCGGGTTCGCCGCGATCCCCATGATCTGCCCCTTGCGGCTGGGATAGATCAGATCGAGCAAAATCCAGTCCTGCTTGGCGACACTGGCAGGGCGGATAAACCCCAGTGGTGCCGAGTTAATGGGGGCGCCGACCGGTCGCCAGACGTTCACGAATGCGAAGTGGCCTTTGGCCCAATCGGCGGCCTTGTCCTCGCCCAGAATGTCAATCAGTCGCTTCTCGGCTCCCCTAACGCTGTAGTCGCTATGCACGTTGCGGGCCGGCGCGCGATCTGCATTCGGGTCATCCACGCGCAACGTATGGTCAAACACGATGACCTCCTGTGCGCCCATCTCGTCTCCCAGCAGCTTGGTGAGCTCGGCATCATAGGCGTCCTGCCAATCGTTGCCTGCAAAAGATGCCACAGAGGTCGGGAAACTCGCAAACCCGACAGAGGTCCTCTCGAACGACACGCCCGCCTTCGACGTACGCACATCACGAACCGTCACCTGCGTAGACGCAAGCTCCGGCGAAATCAGGTTGCCGACAATCCCGTCCGCATCAAGCACAAATGCCTGCCGCTGCGGTTTATGGATATGGTAATTTACGGTCGCGATCTGGGCCATAGGTAGCTCCTGTGTCTGTCTTGCAATCAGACTTATCACTTCCAAAAATTATATAAATAAGGCATATTTGAATTCAGTATTCCGAAAAAGTATAAAATATGGACACTCAGACCCTCCGCCTTTTTGTTCTCGCCAGTGAGACTTTGAACATCAGCGCGGCTGGTCGCGCGCTCGGTATGGCACCCGCTGTCGCGAGCACCCGCATCGCGAAGCTGGAGCATTTGGTCGGCGCAGACCTGCTGCACCGATCAACCCGCAAAGTGTCGCTGTCGTTAGAAGGCCGCGATTTTCTGCCCTATGCACGCGAAATGATCGCTCTGGAGGAGACCGCGCTCGCAGCACTCGGAATGGGGCGGACGACGATCAGCGGCACATTGCGCTTTGCCGCGCCCAGCACCTTTGCACAACTCTACATTGCGCCGCTGCTGCCGCTGTTTATGGACCAATATCCTGATCTACGTCTCGACCTCCATCTCTCCGACGCCGAGTTTGATTTGATCGAGGGGAGCTACGATCTGGCGCTGCGCAACGCAGTCCTGGCCGATAGCAGCCTCACCGCACGCAAACTCGCGGACGACACACGCATCCTGTGTGCTTCCCCCGCCTATCTTGAGCGCTACGGCACCCCCCAAAGGCCCACAGATTTGGCGCAACACCGCCTGATTGCATTTAAAGATATCGAACCAAAAGCGCTCGTCGCACAAGACGGCATGCAGGCACAATTTAACCCAACTACTGCAACCCACTATCTGATCGTGAACGACGGGTTAACGCAAAAACTCACGACGCTCGATGGCGGTGGTATTTCAATTAACTCAATTTGGGCCGTGCAAAAAGAGCTTGCGACTGGAAGCCTAACGCGCGTCTTGCCCGACTTTGAGTTGGCAAACAAACCTGCGCTCTGGCTGATCTACCCCAAAAGCAACGTCGTCTCCGCCAAAGTCCGCGTGTTCATGGATTTCCTGATCGATCATTTCGGGCGTCAGAATGGAGCACGCAAGACGTCCTAATCCGAAGGTTTATGTGACCGACGGATTTTGCTGTTCCGAACAATAGCGGACGTTTGCCATACGATGGCGTAAATGTCGGCTCTGGGCCGTTCCATCACGTGCAGCCCAGCTGGCGTAGCACATCAACCAGCCGCCGCTGGTGGCGGCTTGCGGCCGACCCCGGTAGTGTCCAGATGCCAATCGACTGAGGCGTGCCGACCCCGGGTCCGAGCGGCGCGACAAGATCTCCTGCGTCAAGGTGCCTTGCCACGAGCGTCTTCCGTGCGATCAGGATGCCTGACCCGTTCAACGCCTCTTCGACGGCGACGGCGTAAAGCGAGAAAACGGGGCCGCGCGGCGTGAACAGCTGACCGGGAAGCGCCTGCGCCGACCATGTTCCCCAATCGTCGGCCCAGGCCGCGTCGGTCAGGCAGGTCATTTTCCGCAAGTCATCCGCCGTGCGAACGCGCCCTGCAAGTTCTGGTGTGCAGACGGGAAGGATTTCGTCCGCGGAAATGCGAATGCCCTCGGCGGGAATGGGGTCAGCATAGAAGAGGCAGATGTCGAACGGGACGCGTTTCAGGTTCGGCGGCTTTTCGACAGCGGTGACGGACACTTCGACATCGGGAATGGCCGCGCGCAGCGCAGGGAGACGCGGTGCAAGCCAGAGCTGCGCCAGCGCCGGCAAGGTGGCGATATGCACCCGCCTTGGCGCAGAATCCTGACGGAGATCCTGAACCGCCTCGCCGAGCCGGTCGAAGACGTCGACCAGGCTGGGCAAAGCGCGCGCGCCGATGTCGGTCAGGACGACGCCATGGGCTTGTCGTTTGAAAAGCGGAGCCCCGAGTTCGGCTTCAAGCCCTTTGATCTGCGCCGCCACGGCGCCTGGCGTTACCCGCAACTCCTCTGCCGCGAGTGCGAAGCCGCCGAGCCGCGCAGATGCCTCGAATGCCCTCAAGGCATTGAGGGAGGGTAGACGCGGAAACTGGGGGTCAACAGCCAAAACAGCCTCATATTTTCTAAGCCTACTATTTCAGAAATCTGCTTTGCGTGGAAGCTCTGATCTACCGAGAATGACGACAACTCAAACCGGAGAACCCGAATGACCCATCATGACCTTTGCCCCTGGCTGACGCCGACCGTCGCTGCACGCATCGCCACGATCACCGCCGAGACAGCACATGCCGCTTCCAACGAGATCGCGGCACGGATTGCAGCACTTGCCGAGCGCAACCGCGCCATTCACGAACGCGAATGCTTCAACCTCAACCCGGCGACCAACGTCATGAACCCGAAGGCGGAGGCGTTGCTGGCAAGCGGCCTCGGATCGCGCCCTTCGCTGGGATATCCGGGCGACAAGTATGAGATGGGTCTCGAGGCGATAGAAGAAATCGAGGTCATCGCCGCCAATCTTGCCTGCGAGATCTTCAACGCCAAGCATGCTGAGATCCGGGTGGCGTCCGGCGCCTTGGCCAACCTCTACGCCTTCATGGCCACCTGCGAACCGGGTGATGCAATCATTGCTCCGCCGGCCAGCATCGGCGGTCATGTCACCCACCACAAGGCGGGCTGCGCAGGTCACTACGGCCTCGTAACCCATCCTGCACCCGTCAACGTCGACGGTTATACGGTTGATCTCGACCAGCTGCGCGACCTGGCCCTGAGAGTGCATCCGAAGCTGATTACAATCGGGATGAGCCTGAACCTCTTTCCCCATCCAATCGCGGAGATTCGCGCTATCGCGGACGAAGTCGGGGCAAAGGTGCTGTTCGATGCTGCGCATCAATGTGGCATGATCGCAGGTGGCGTCTTCGCCGATCCACTGGCCGAAGGCGCGCACATGATGACCATGAGCACCTACAAGAGCCTTGGCGGTCCAGCAGGCGGCCTGATTGTGACCAGCGATGATGATATGGCGCAGCGTCTCGACAAGATCGCCTTTCCGGGCCTGACCGCGAACTTTGACGTTGCGAAATCAGCAGCACTCGCGATCGGCCTCTTGGACTGGCGGGAATTCGGTTCGGCCTATGCCAGGGCGATGGTGACCACGGCCAAGGCTCTGGCCGAGGCGCTCGCGGCTGAGGACATGCCGGTGTTCGCGACCTCGCAGGGCTATACAGGGTCTCATCAGTTCGCTTTGGAGGCTGCGGCGTTCGGCGGCGGCCAAGCGGCGGCGAAACACCTGCGCCCCGCCAATATTCTTGCCTGCGGGATCGGCCTGCCGATCTCGCCTGTCGACGGCGACATGAATGGTCTGCGTCTGGGCACGCCAGAGCTTTGCCGCTGGGGCATGACCGAACGTGACATGCCGCAACTCGCGGGCATCATCGCCAAGGCGCTGCGGTCATCGCAGCCCGAAGCACTGGCATCGGAGGTCGCGGAGTGGCGCGGCAGCTTCGACCGACTGCACTTCATCCGGGCGTGAGCGTGCTTGCTTGAAAATGCCTTTGAAGGCACTTTCAAAACGGTAACTTTTGCGCACTGTTGCCATCCGGCTCTAAGAAATGCTGCACGATGAACGAATGGCCGGTTCGGAGACCCTGCCTCGCAGGGTTCGACGATGAGGCCAATGGCCGGTCTGGGCCGGTCGTGACGGTCGCCGATGCGAGGAGGAGATCGCGCGTTACCAACGGTGCTTCCACCCGCAGAGCTGCCGCCCAACACTGACTTGGCGAGCGCTCACTGTCGTTGTGTCTTGCGCCGGTGATGCCAAAGAGTCAGAGGCAGCCCCATCTTCGAGCCCTCGACCGGGGACCTCACATTGTTGGTCTTTCGACAAAGATCGGCTCGTCAAGACCGGCGTTAATCCTCGAACCGTCACCGGATCTCCGAACACGGCGAAATGGTCAGGCCCGCACTGACTGTCGTCAGGTATCCTTGCGCAACCGGACGCCTGCGCCGCCGCCATTCTCTGCGATGAACTCGACCCCGGCGGATTCGAGGGCGGTCCGGAGGGCGGCAATGGTGCGCGCATATGGAGAACTCTGTCCCATTTCGAAGCCCGCAATCGTGCGCTTTGCAACGCCCGTGGCGCTTGCGAGATCATCTTGGGACATGGCCAGCATTGCACGGGCGGCACGGCATTGTTCGGGCGTCATATTTAAACCTTGCACTTTTAATGCAGTATGCGCTATTGATGCAGTGTTGCACTGATAATGTAATACCACAATAGGAGATCGAGACAATGACGAACATTCCCGACCACGTCCGCCGGAATCACGAAAGAACCTCCGAGAGGCTAGACGAGGCGCGCGCAATGCTGCGCGCCGTCGAGCAGATGGCGGAGGCTGCAAGGCTGCCCAACTCACCCGAGACTGAAAGTATGTTTGTTCTGATTGCGGCCACGCAAGACCGTTTGTTCGACGTTGACCAGGCTCACGGTATCGAATGGGTAGGGCACGGCGGCAAAACAGCCGAGATGATGCTTGAGGAACCCGGTGAGGCCGGGGATGTCCAGCAATGAGCAATTATCCGGACATGGCTGAACGGCCGGACGCCCTACACCACGCCTTGGACAAGCCAGAGGATTGCCTGTTCGCCAGGCGCGAGTGACGACTTCAACAGATCGACAAGGGGCCGGGCGGGATTCGCCCGGTCTTTTGTATGGTTGTGAGATCTAGTGACAAATCGGGTGACAAGGTAAAGTATCACAAGGCGAGGTTTGGCTGCCGATCCCTCTAATATATTGTTTTATTGATATTTAATGGTGCCCCCACACGGACTCGAACCGCGGACCTACTGATTACAAATCAGTTGCTCTACCAGCTGAGCTATAGGGGCTGATGACGATTGCCTCGCATCCGCACATCGAGGGCCGATTAGCATAGGGCATGATGCCGCGCAACGGGCAAAATGGGCGGATCGTCGGAGATATGTGGCCTGCGGTCAGGCAAGAACAATCGCGCGGCAAACGGTCTAGCGCGGCAGCAGATCCTCGTCCTCGGTCTGCCCCGAGAGCCAATCGCGGAACATGAGCAGTGACGGATCCCGGCCGTTCTCTTGTGGCCAGACAAGGTAATAGGCACCCGGCATCACGGTTGTCTCGCCCCAGACGCGGGTCAATCGTCCCGTCGCCAGATCCTGTTCTGCCAGGTAATCCGGCAGGAGCGCCACGCCCAGACCGTGCAACGCTGCCTGCGTAATGGTTGAGAATTGATCATAGATTGTACCGCTTGCGCGCGCCCCTTCAATGCCATGCGCGGCGAACCAGTCCACCCAGGCATGGGGCCGCGTTTCGATATGCAGAAGCGGCAGGCGCAGCAGGCCGCGGGCAGAGGTGACCGGGGGGTGGGCGGCCAGTAGATCGGGCGCTGCAACCGGCAGAACCGCCTCTGTCTTCAGCCGCAGCGCATCGGTTCCCGGCCAATCTGCATTGCCGAAATGTATCGCCGCATCAAAGGGTTCAGAGGCGAAGTTGAATGGTTTGAGCCGGGTGGAGAGGTTGATCGTCACCTCCGGGTGGCGACGCGCAAAATCCGCGAGGCGCGGCACCAGCCAACGCATGCCGAATGTGGGCAGGATTGCAAGGCTCAGACTGCCGCCGACCGGGTTTACCGTTATGTTGACCGACGCTTGCGCGATCTGCTGCAAGGCACCGCGCACCTTGTCGGCATAGACCGCCGCGTCAGGCGTCAGGCGCATGCTGCGCCCCTGCCGGAGGAATAGCGTCACACCAAGCTGATTTTCAAGCGTTTTCAATTGCCTGCTGACCGCACTTTGTGTCAGTGCCAGTTCCTCGGCGGCGGCGGTAGCGCTATCCAGGCGGTCCAGCGCCTCGAGCGCGCGCAGCGAGGAGATCGAGGGCAGGAAGCGGCGGGGCAGGGTCATACTTGCGAAAAACTCATGAGTTTATGTGAATTTATCGTTATTCAGGCAGGTTTGGCCAGTGTAAGTTGCCTGCGACTGATAAAAATGCATGAGGATTGCGCCATGAATGCCAATACCCCCACGCTGCGCGCCAAGGATGCGCCGGATCTCAACTCTTTCGAGTGGAGCGATCCGTTCCGCCTGAGTGACCAACTCTCGGAAGAGGAGCGCATGATCGCCGAAAGCGCCCGCACCTTCGCGCAGGAGAGCCTGCAACCGCGGGTTATTGATGCCTATCGCGAAGAGCGGGTGGAGCCGGAAATCTTCAGTGAAATGGGGCGGATGGGCCTGTTGGGCACGACCATCCCCGAGGAATATGGCGGGCTGGGATCAAGCTATGTAAGCTACGGTCTGGTGGCGCGCGAGATCGAACGGGTCGATTCGGGCTATCGTTCAATGATGAGCGTGCAAAGCTCGCTGGTGATGTATCCGATCTACGCCTATGGCAGCGAGGAGCAGCGCCGCAAATACCTGCCGGGGCTGGCGAGTGGCGACCTGATCGGCTGTTTTGGCCTGACCGAGCCCGATGCGGGTAGCGATCCGGCGGGCATGAAGACCCGCGCGGTACGCACCGACACGGGTTATCGGCTGACCGGCTCCAAGATGTGGATTTCCAACAGCCCGATTGCCGATGTCTTCGTCATCTGGGCCAAATCCGAGGCGCATGACGGCAAGATCCGGGGCTTCGTGCTTGAAAAGGGAATGACGGGCCTGAGTGCGCCCAAGGTGGGCGGCAAGTTGAGCTTGCGCGCCTCGGTCACCGGCGAGATCGTGATGGATGGCGTCGAGGTGCCAGAATCGGCACTTTTGCCTAATGTTCAGGGGCTTAAGGGACCTTTTGGATGTTTGAACCGGGCCCGTTACGGCATCGCCTGGGGCGTCATGGGCGCGGCGGAGTTCTGCTGGCACGCATCGCGGCAGTATGGCCTTGACCGCAAGCAGTTCAACCGCCCGCTGGCGCAGACGCAACTCTTTCAGCTCAAGCTGGCAAACATGCAGACCGAGATTGCGCTTGGCCTGCAGGCGGCGCTGCGCGTCGGGCGGCTTATGGACGAAGCCAATGCCGCGCCCGAGATGATCAGCCTGATCAAGCGCAACAATTGCGGCAAGGCATTGGAGATTGCACGCCACGCCCGTGACATGCATGGTGGTAACGGGATTTCAGAGGAATTTCAGGTCATTCGCCACATGGTCAATCTGGAGACGGTCAACACTTACGAGGGAACGCATGATGTGCATGCCCTGATCCTGGGCCGTGCGCAGACCGGGTTGCAGGCGTTTTTCTAAGGTGAGGAATGGGGCGCAGGTCTCTGATATTAATATGTAAAAGATCAAGGGGCTGCCGCGTATGAGCGGCCCGCTCTCCTCGCTTTGGCAGGCGAGCGCGGCGGAGGTGTTCGCAGCGCCTGCATTGCAGGGCGAACGCAGCGTAGATCTGGCTATCGTGGGGGGCGGATATACCGGCCTATCGGCGGCGCTGGAGGGGGCCGGACAGGGCGCAGATGTCACCCTGCTTGAGGCCGAGACCGTCGGGCATGGCGGCTCCGGGCGCAATGTCGGGCTGGTCAATGCCGGGCTCTGGCTGCCCCCTGATGAGGTCTGCAAGACGCTCGGTCAGGCGGCGGGTGAGCGGCTCAACTCTGTATTGGCCGGGGCGCCGGATGTCGTCTTTGACCTGATCGCGCGGCATGCCATCGCCTGCGAGCCGGTACGCAATGGCACGCTGCATCTGGCGCATGCGCCCAAGGGCGTGGCGCAATTGCGCGAACGGCTGGCGCAGATGCAGGCGCGCGGCGCGCCGGTGCGGCTGTTGGATCATACAGAGATCGCGGCGCGCACCGGAACTGACCGGTTTCACGGCGGATTGCATGATCCGCGCGCGGGCACGATTCAGCCCCTGGCCTATGCGCGCGGACTGGCGCGCGCGGCCGCAAGGCAGGGCGCGCGGCTGCACGAGCAGAGCCCGGTCACGGCGGCCACGCGCCATGGCGGGCAATGGGTGATCCACACGCCGGGCGGCAAGCTGCGCGCAAAGCATCTGCTCATGGCGACCAACGCCTATCACTGCCCCGCGCCCCCCGTGCGCCTGCCCGAGATGCCGGTGGTGCAATTCTACCAACTGGCAACGGAGCCGTTGGGCGACAACCTCGCGCGCGACATTCTGGCGGGCGGCGAAGGGTGCTGGGATACCGGTTTGGTGATGACCTCGCTGCGCCGCGATGCGGTGGGGCGGATTATCCTGGGCGGCATGGGCGGCGAGGCGAGCGCACATGCCGACTGGGCAGAACGCAAGCTGGTGCAGCTTTTCCCGCGCCTGCGCGGAACCGGGATCAACCACGCCTGGGCGGGGCGCATCGCGATGACCGGCGACCACCTGCCACGGATTCAGCGCATCGGGCAGGGCGGTCTTGCGGTCTATGGTTATTCCGGGCGCGGCATCGCGCCGGGCACGGTGTTTGGCCGGGCCGCCGCGCGCGCCCTTCTGAACGGCCAGGAAGACGATCTGCCGGTAAGGGTCGTCGAGGCGCATCGCGAGCCGTTCGCGGGGCTGCGAACCCTCTATTACGAGACCGGTGCGCGGATGGTGCACCTGATCGCCGCGCGCGGCTGAGCAAATTCGCACACAGAGTGTTGATTGGCCGGGCATTGAGCAGACGGCAAAGCCGGCTATGTGCTCCAGACGTTGTGTAAAAGGAATATGACAATGGCCCTGACCGAGAGCGGCGGCAGCTTCACCCAAGGCAATCTTTTCCGGCATGTGTCGGTGATGTCCTTCACGTCGAGCATCGGGCTGATGGCGATCTTTGCCGTCGATCTCATTGATATCGTGTTCATTTCCATGTTGGGGCGCGAGGAGCTGGCAGCTGCGGCGGGCTATGCGAGCGCGCTGATGTTCTTTGCCAGTGCCGTCAATATAGGGCTGTCGGTTGCGGCGGGCGCATTGGTGGCTCGGGCCGAGGGGGAGCGCAACCGCACAGACGCGCGCGAGTATGCGACCAGCACGGCGGTGATCGCGGTGGCGACCGGCGTCGTCCTGCCGCTTCTGATGCTGCCGTTTCTCGACGTTCTCTTGGGCCTCATCGGGGCCAGCGGGGCCATGGCAGAAATGGCTTCGAGCTATCTGTGGATCATCCTGCCGACGACGTTCCTGTCGGGGTTGTCGATGGTGGCGGTGGCGGTCTTGCGCGCCTACGGTGATGCGCGGGGTGCGATGTATCCCGCGCTTCTCGGGGCCGGGGTCAACCTCGTCTTCGACCCGATTCTGATCTTTGCCGTCGGGCTTGGCCTTGAAGGGGCCGCCGTGGCGACGGTGCTAGCGCGTCTCGCGACGGCGATACTGGCGATAGTCCTCGCGGTGATGCGATATCAGGCCTTTGCCCGGCCACGCCCGCAATGCGTGGCGCGCGATTTCAAGGATGCGGCGGGCATCGCACTGCCGGCGGTTCTGGGCACGGTGGCGACACCTTTGGGCACCGCCATCGTGACGCGGGAAATGGCGAAATACGGCACTGACGCGGTGGCCGCGATGGCGGTGATCAACCGGATGGTGCCGGTGGTCTTCTCGGTCGTGCTGGCGTTGTCGGGGGCGATCGGGCCGATTTTCGGGCAGAATTTCGGGGCAGGGCGCATGGACCGCGTCTACGAGACCTTTATCGACGGGCTGAAATTCCTGGCGCTTTATGTGCTGGGCATGTCGGCGCTGCTCTTCGTGTTGCGCGCCCCGATTGCGGACATGTTCGACGCCAATGGCGACATGCGTGCGATCCTTTATCTCTATCTCGGGCCGCTGGCGCTTGGCTCGTTCTTCAACGGTGCGATCTTCGTGGCGAACGCGTCGTTCAATAATCTCGGCCACCCCGGCTATTCGACCGGTGTGAACTGGGCGCGGCACACGATCGGCACCTGGCCCTTTGTCCTGGCGTTCGGGATGATCTGGGGCGCGCAGGGCGTTCTGGTCGGGCAGGCGCTTGGCGGGGCGGTCTTTGCGGCCTTGGCGGCATGGTTGGCGTTGCGGGTGATCGAGGCACCGTGCCGCGATCCGCTTGCGGCGCATTACACCTGCCCCGATCAGCGCATGCAGGTGATGACCAACCGCGCGCAGCGTTGAGCAGGGCCTTTGGGGATGACACCGGCACCCTGCACAAGGCTGAGTAATGGGCCTTGCACAGGGCACCGGATTCTTGCGCCGATCCAGACCTGCTAAAGCAAGATCGGCTCTGTGCAATGAGTTTAGCGGATCCTCTTGCTTGCCCGATTAACTCCTATTTGGAACGACCGGTCAATTAACAATTTGGTAAACAGCGCGTGAAACACTCATCGGTTGAGCGGAAATCCCGGTGTTCCCGTATTTTCAGGGTGATCGGCCAGAAATCGCGCCTTGATCGCGGTCGAGGTTTCGCGGCTGCCGTCATGACTCCAGCCCGGGGGCATCACGCAATACTTGAGCCGCTCGCGCCAAGTCAGCCCCGGCTGCGTGGCGTCGCGAAAGATGCTGATCCATTCGTGAAACGCCACGCGGATGGGATTGAACGTGCCGAGATTGCGGACGAGGCCGAAATCGACCTTGTCCTCTTCTAACTCGGGCACGAAGGTGCCGAACATCTTGTCCCAGATGATGAACACGCCCGCATAGTTGCAATCAAGATAACGTGGGTTGCGCCCGTGATGCACACGGTGATGAGAGGGTGTGTTCATCACGGCCTCGAACCAGCGTGGCATGCGCCCGATCGCCTCGGTATGGATCCAGAACTGGTAGATCAGGTTGAGCCCGCCGACGAACAGCACCATCCCTGGGTGAAACCCCAGCAGGATCAGCGGCGCGCGCACCACCATCATGAACGTGAAGGTTCCGGTCCATGTCTGGCGCAGCGCCGTGGTCAGGTTGTAATGCTGCGAGGAGTGGTGATTGACGTGGCTCGCCCAGACCCATCGGATGCGGTGGCCAAAGCGGTGCACCCAGTAATAGCGCAGATCGTCCAGCACAAAGCAGAGCGCGATCACGCCTATGGAAGTGCCGAGATCGAGCGGCGAGATATTCCACAGCACCATGAAGAACCCGTAAGCGACAAAGCCCAGCAAGATGCCCGACGCCACGTTACCCGCCCCCATTATGAGCGATGTGAGCGCGTCGCGCGTTTCGTAGCGCCCGCCGCGCCCCTTGATCACGATCCACAAGAGTTCGGCGAGGATGGCGGCGATGAAGAGCGGCACCGCCAAATTCACAACGTCGGGAAAGGGGGTTATGTCGGTCATGCGGTCTCCTTCAACGCGTCTTGCCACGCGGCAACCTCGTCTGGATCAAGGGCGAGGTGAATTTGCGGCGCGGTGTAGTCGGGCAAGTTGAGCCGCAGCCCGGTCTTGGTCCGGCGTGCCCGCGCGCCGGTGAGGTAGCGCGCGGTGGTATCGGCGCCCATCGGCCAGACCACGCCGCGCCTGGTCTCGGTCGCGATCAGCGCGGCGGATCGGTTGTCGCAGAGTGTGACATGGATGGGGGCGTCAGCGGGAAATTCGCGTAGCCAGGCTGCCCGCGCCGCTGCCGTGTCCGGCAGTGTCGCGCGGCGCGACAGGCCGAGCAGATGCAGTAGCACCGCGATGCAAGCGATGCCCACAACGACCATCGGCAACAGGATGCTCAGTGGCATGCTCTCCTCCCTCCCGCTGGATTTAGCCAGAGGCCGGGCGCATTTGTCAAAGGGGGCGTTGCGTCACCCCGCGCCGCCGCCCCTCGCGCCAGACCAGAAGGCCGGCTCCGCAGAGCACGACCGCCGCCCCGGTGACCGAGACCGAATCCGGCCAGACCCCGAAAATCACCCCATCATAGAGCGCGGCAAAGACCAGCGCGGTGTAAAAGAATGGGGCGACAAAGCTCGCGTCGCCCCGCGCCACCGCGTTGATGAAACAGCCCTGTGCCAGCGCCATCAGCAGCCCGATGCCGATCAGCGCCGCCCATTGCGCGGGCGTGGGTGCGGCCCAGACCCAGATCACCGCAAGCGTCGCGATGCTCAGACCGATTGCGTTGTTGATCAGCAGGATCTGCCACGGTCCCTCGCACCCCGACAGACGCTTGATGAAGATAAGCTCCGCCCCGAGGCAGATCGCCGCGCCAAGCGCCAGAAGTGCTCCGGGCGCAATCGCGCCGCTGCCCGGTCGCATCAGGATCACGGCACCGCACAGGCCGATGGCGGCGGCGCACCAGCGGATGGGACCGACCTTTTCGCGCAGGAGCGGAATCGCCAGCATCATTCCGAAAACCGGATTGAGAAAGCTGATCGCCGTGGCATCTGACAGCGGGATGAAGGCGGCGGCGGCGAACATCAGCGTGACCCCGGTCCAGCCGAAGCAGGAGCGTTTGACATGGGTCGCGAGATCGGGCCGCGTGAGGCGCGGCCGGATCAGCGCCGTCATTGCGGCGATAGCGAGAAAGGCGAAGAGAAACCGCCCGTGGCTGACCTGCAGCGCATGCAGCGGTGGGCCAAGCGCCTCCGTTCCAAGCGCCTTGGCCAGAAGTGTCGTGCCCGCCAGCAATGCCGCGGCCAGCAGCGTCAGCCCGGCGGCGAGGCCGGGATCGGGGGGGCGGGGCGTGAACATGCGCGCAGCTTTGCCGCGCTGCATGTCGGTCTGCAAGCGGTAACGGCCCGACACCCGCCGACAAATGCGCGTGACCCATGGCCGGAAAGCGACGCGATGTCGTGCCGGGTTGCGCAGGCGTGGCGGTTTGCGGGCAGGATATGTGGAAACAACATCCAAGACCCGAAGACATGCATAACCGCCGCATCCCCGAATGGCTCCGCCACGCGCTCACCCCTCGGTCTGTGGATTCGCAATGTTGGCGGGCACCGAGGCGATGGCCCGCGACATTCCGCTTTCCCTGACGCGCGAAACCGGCTAAAGCCACGTCATGATCACCAGCGCGACATATACTCCGATCCGACGCCGACGCACCCGCGCCTGACGTCCCGTCCCCTCGTGATCCCGGTGCATTCGCGCCAATTTTCCCAAATGATTGACTTGGCCCCGCCCTTGCGGCACTCAAAGGGCCTCTTGTTGACAAGGAACCTGCCATGATCCCGTCGATCCTGCCGACTTACAATCGCGCGCCGCTCTCATTCGTCAAAGGCGAGGGCGCCTGGCTGATCGAGGCCGATGGCCAACGCTTTCTCGATCTGGGCGCAGGGATCGCGGTAAACGCCATGGGCCACGCGCATCCCGCGCTGGTGGCGGCGCTGACCGAGCAGGCGGGCAAGCTGTGGCATACCTCGAACCTTTACCAGATCCCTGCGCAGCAGGAACTGGCCGATCGGCTGGTCGAGGCGACGTTTGCCGATACGGTCTTCTTCACCAATTCCGGCACCGAATCCTGCGAATTGGCGGTCAAGATGGCGCGCAAGTTCTTCCATGACGCAGGCCAGCCGGAGCGCACGGATATCATCGCCTTTGAAGGCGCGTTTCACGGACGCTCCTCTGCGGGGATCGCGGCTGCCGGATCGGAGAAGATGACCAAGGGCTTCGGGCCGCTTCTGCCCGGCTTCAAGCATGTGCCCTGGGGCGATCATGACGCGTTCCATGCCGCGATCGACGACAATACCGCCGCGATTCTGATCGAGCCGGTGCAGGGCGAGGGCGGTATTCGCCCGCTGCCCGATCAATGCCTCAGGGGCTTGCGCGATCTTTGCGACGAGAGGGGCATCCTGCTGATCCTCGACGAGGTCCAATGCGGGGTGGGGCGCACGGGGCGGCTTTTCGCGCATGAATGGGCGGGCGTCACACCCGATATCATGATGGTCGCCAAGGGCATCGGCGGCGGCTTTCCCCTCGGCGCGGTGCTGGCCACGGAGCGCGCCGCTACGGGCATGGGCGCGGGCACGCATGGCTCCACCTATGGCGGCAATCCCCTAGGCTGTGCCGTGGGTTGCGCGGTGATGGAGCATGTCGCCACGCCGGAGTTCCTGGCCGAGGTCAACCGCAAGGCGGGGCTGATGCGGCAGCGTCTGGAAGGGCTGGTGGCCGCGCATCCCGATATCTTTACCGGCGTGCGCGGTTTGGGGCTGATGCTGGGGCTGAAATGCAAGACCACCAACACCGATGTGGTCAAGGCGGGCTATGACGCGCTTGTCGCCACCGTGCCCGCCGCCGACAACGTGATCCGCCTGTTGCCGCCGCTCACCATCACCGACGCTGAAATCGCCGAGGCGGTCACCCGTCTCGACGCCGCCGCCACAGCCCTGGAAACCGCCTGATTTCACTGTTCCCGAAATACTCCGGGGGTGTGGGGGCTGGCCCCCACGAGAGGCCCCGATTGAAAAAGCGAACTGCGACATGACCCATTTTCTCGATATTCACAAAACCGATCCCGCCGATCTGCGGGCGATCATAGATCAGGCGCGCCAGATGAAGGATGCGCGCGATGGTCATCCGCGCGGCATGCCCGATGCCGAACAGCCGCTGGCAGGTCGCATGGTGGCGCTGATCTTCGAGAAACCCTCGACGCGGACCCGGGTCTCGTTCGACGTGGGCGTGCGGCAGATGGGCGGGCAGACGATGGTTCTGTCGGGTGCTGACATGCAACTGGGTCATGGCGAGACGATTGCCGACACGGCGCGTGTTCTGTCGCGCTATGTCGACATGATCATGATCCGCACCTTCGACGAATCCGTGCTGCTGGAGATGGCCGAATATTCCGACGTGCCGGTGATCAACGGCCTCACCGATCGCACCCATCCCTGCCAGATCATGGCCGATATCCTGACCTATGAGGAACATCGCGGACCCATTGCAGGCAAGAAGGTGGTCTGGTCGGGCGATGGCAACAATGTCTGCGCCTCCTTTTTGCATGCCGCCGGGCAATTCGGGTTCGATCTGACCTTTACCGGCCCGATGCAACTTGATCCCGAACCGGAATTCATCGGCCTTGCACGCAAAGCGGGCAGTACGATCACCATCGAACGTGACGCGGCCAAGGCCGTCGAAGGGGCCGATCTGGTGGTCACCGATACCTGGGTCAGCATGCATGACAGCCAATCCACCAAGGAGCGCCGCCACAACATGTTGCGGCCCTACCAGATCAATGACGCGCTTATGGCACAAGCCAAGCCTGACGCGCTCTTCATGCATTGCCTGCCCGCGCATCGCGGCGAGGAGGTGACGTCGAATGTAATGGACGGGCCGTCCTCGGTGATTTTCGACGAGGCCGAGAACCGCCTGCATGCGCAAAAGGCGATCATGCGCTGGACGCTCGGGGTCTGAGGGTGGCGTGACGGGAGATCCTCCGGTCAAGCCGGAGGATGACGTTGATCTTGTGCCGCCGTCACCCTCAGGCCTGACCCGAGGATCGCTCGGGTGCTTGCAGTTTATCGTTTTGCGGCCTAGGCTTACCTCGTCCCGTTAGCGGTATCGGAGGGCGGATGGGCAAGGCGCGGATCGGGGTTTACGGACTTGGTACCATGGGCAGCGCGCTGGCGCTCAACATGGCGGAGCACGGCTTTGACGTGGCTGTGACCAACCGCGAGACCGACTGGATTGCGGGCTTCATCGCGGAGGCGGGCAATCTGGCTGAGCGCCTTGATCCACATGACAAAATTCAGGATTTCGTCGCCGCGCTGGAGCGTCCGCGTGTCGTCTTGTTCATGATCCCGTCGGGGGAACCGATGGATGCGATGCTGCGCGAGATCACGCCGCTGCTGGAGCCCGGCGATATCGTGATCGACGGGGGCAATGCCGATTTTCACGACACCCGAAGGCGGGTCGGTAATCTGTCGGGATCGCGTCTGAATTACGTCGGTCTCGGTGTTTCGGGCGGCGAGGCCGGCGCGCGGTATGGTCCGTCGATGATGATGGGCGGCGACGCCGAGGCCTGGGCGCGGATCGCGCCGATCCTGACGGCCATCGCGGCCCGTCACGAGGGCAGTCCCTGCGTGGCGCATCTCGGCCCCGACGGGGCTGGGCATTTCGTCAAGACCGTACATAACGGCATCGAGTATGCCGACATGCAGGTGATCGCGGAAATCTACAGCCTGCTGCGCAACGGGCTGGCACTGCCGCCTGCCGAAATCGGCGCGCTGTTCGAGGCCTGGAACGAGGGCCCGCTGCGCTCTTACCTCGTGGAGATCACCGCCAGGTTGTTGACCTATGCCGATCCCGAGACCGGGCACCCGGTGATCGACGTGATCAAGGATGCGGCGGGTCAGAAGGGAACCGGGCGCTGGAGCGTGATCGAGGCGCTGCGCATGGGGCAATCCGCGAGCATGATCGAGGCCGCCGTGGGCGCGCGCAGCTGGTCCTCGGAGAAAGACACGCGGCAGGCGGCGGAGGTTGTTCTTGGCGGCACTGTTAGCGTGATCGAGGCCAGTCCGGAGGTTCTGGCGGAGGCGTTTCTGGCTGCGCGCATCCTTGCCCATGCGCAGGGGTTTCGGGTGCTGGCGGCGGCGTCGGAGGACTACGACTGGTCGCTCGATTTCGCGACCATCGCGCGGATCTGGCGGGCGGGCTGTATCATCCGGTCGGCCCTGCTCGACGAGATCGCAGTCGCCTGTGAGGGCGATTTGCCGCGCGGTCAGTTGATCCTCGACCCCGGTCTTGCGCAGACTCTTGCGCGCTGCATGCCCGCGCTGCGGCAGGTGGTATGTAGCGCGGTGCATGGCGGGCATCCGGTGCCCGCGTTGAGTGCCGGACTGGCGTGGTATGACAGCATGCGCCTGGGCCATGGCAGCGCCAACATGATCCAGGCGCAGCGCGACATGTTCGGGCATCACGGGTTCGAGCGGCTGGGGCAGGCGGGTGTGCATCACGGCCCGTGGTGGGACTGAGGCAGGCGGGGTCAGTTGAGTATTTTTGGAACGATGAAGGGCAGGGGTCACTCGACCAGGTAGCGTTCGAGCACGATGGCGGGCATCGCGCCGCGCAGCATCATGTCGGGCAGCACGTAGGAGGGGGCCATGTCGAGGCCGAGACTGCGGGCAAGCGCGGTGTCGGAGCCGATGTCGAAGACCGCGACGCGAAAGCCCAGCCGTTGGGCGAGCGCGCGCAACTCATCCTTGGCGCGCGTGCAGTCGGGGCAGTTCTCGGCCGTAAAGAAGGCCAGGCGCGTTGCTGCGTCGGCGGGGCCGAAGCCGGGTTGGTTTGGGTTGAAAAGCTGTGCCGCCAATTGGTCGAGCGTGGCCAGATCGCGCTCGGCCTCTGCGCCGTAGAGGTCGGGAGCGGGCCGCGACAGGCCGGTGATCTCTGAGAGCAGTTCGGGGGTGGCGATCAGCACCTCGCGGATCGCGGAGCCGAGCGGCGGGCGCGATTGCGGGCCGGTGTCCTGTGCCGGGCTTGCGACTGGCAGCAGCAGCCCCCCGAGGAGGGCCACGCCGAAAAGACGGAAGAGCATCGCGTTATTGCGTGCGAATGTCGTTGGCGATGTTCTGCATCGCGTCCTGCGGCAGGTAGCCGCGCAGCATCTGGTCGCCCATCACGAAAGACGGCGTGCCGCTGATCTGGAGCCGTTGGCCGAGCGCGTGGTTGGCGGCGATCACCTCGGTCACGGCGTCGCTGTCCATCGCGGCCACGATGGCATTGGCATCGAGCCCGAGCGAATCGGCCAGGCGGGTGAATCCTGTGTCGTTCATCGAGCCGTTATAGGCCATCAGCGCGTCATGCACGGATTTGTAGGCCGCGTCCCCGGCGACCTGCTGTGTGGCGATGGCAAAGCGCGAGGCCTGTACCGACTCCTCGCCCAGAATGGGGAATTCCTTGACGATGAAGCGGATATTGCCGTCTTCTTCGAGCAGGCCCTTGACCTCGTCCACGGCGCGGCGGCAATAGCCGCAGCGGTAATCCATGAATTCGACGAGGGTGATGTCGCCCTCGGGGTTGCCGCCGACCCAGGAATGCCCGTCGTTGAAGATCGTATCGGCATTGGCGCGCACGAGATCGACATCGGCCTGGGCCTGGCCTTGGGCCTGACGCTCTTCGAGCACGGCCACGGCCTCCATGATCACTTCGGGGTTTTCCAGCAGGTAGGCGCGGATTTCGGTGCGCAGTGTCGCCCGCTCGGCCTCGGTCAGGTTGTCGAGATCGAGAGCCTGCGCGGGCAGGGCCAGGGGCAGGCTGAGGGCGGTGGCGGCGATAAGGCGTCTGATCACTGGTTCTTGCTCCGTTTTTCTGCGGCTTTTGCCGCGTGTAGTACATCCTGCGCGCGTTGCCATGCGGCGGAGCCACGCGGCAACAGGCCCGAGGCGCGTTCGGCATGTATCTTAGCATCTTTGAGCCGGCCCGCCATCGCATATCGCTCTGCCGTGAGTACCGAGGCCATGCCGTTATTGCCAAGATGTGCCTCGGCCTGTGCCAGATCGCGCAGCACGCGAAAATCGCGGCCATCGCGGCTGCGGGCGGATTCGAGGAATTGCGCGGCCTTTTGCACCTGCCCGTCGGCCAGCAGCGCGCGCCCGTAAGAGCCGAGAATCAGTGCGTTGCGGGGCGCGAGGTTGGCGGCGCGGGCGTAGGCGGCGACGGCGGGCTTGATCTGACGGCTCTCCATCAGGATCTGGCCGCGCAATTCGTGCAAATAAGGATCGTCGGGGCGGCGGGCGACGGCCCCGTCGATGGCTTTGAGTGCGCGGCGCAGGTCAGCCTGCCGGTGATGGGCGATGGCCTGCCGCATCAGCGTGACGTCCTCATAGCCGTATTCGCCCGCGCGGGTCAGCGTCCATTTGGGCGAGCGCTGAAAGGCCGAAAGCTTGGATTTGGCGCGGGCGAACCAGTATGTCGCCTCCGGGTCGGGTTGCGCCTGCCCCGATTGCGCCTCGGCCAGGGCCTGCACCCGGCGATACCGGTCGCGCGAGAGCGGATGGGTGCGTGCATAAGCATCCTGTCGCGAGAGCGAGAGCGATTCCTGGCCGCGAAACAGATCCATCACCTGCACCGCGCCGTTGAGATCGACCCCGGCGGCGTGCATGAACCGCATGCCGCTGGAATCGGCGGCGTTTTCCTCGGCGCGGGTATGGGCGAAAAAGCTGCGCTGCGCGGCCCCCTGGATGCCAGCCGCCGCGCCCGCCACGAATTCGCCACTGCCCGCCGCCGCCCCGACGGCCGCGGCAAGTGCGGTGCCGAGGGCGGCGGCGGTGCGCGCGCTGCGCGCGTTGAGCGGGCGCCGCATCAGATGGCCATTGGCGATATGCGCGGCCTCATGCGCGATCACCGATTGCAGCATCGCCGGGGTCTGCATGCGCAGCATCAGCCCGGAATGGATGAAGATGCTATCGGCGTCGATGACAAAGGCGTTCATGCTGGGATCGTCGATCACCAGGATATCGACCCGGTCGGGGTTGAGCCCGGCGGCGCGCAGGACAGGGGCGCTGAGCGACCGCAGCGCGTGTTCGATATCGGGGTCGCGCAGCAGGGTGACCGCGCGTGCGGGTGCTACGAGGGTGAGCGTCAGGATCAGCGCCAGGATGAGAAAACGGAAGAGTTGCATTGACCTGCCCTGCCTTTCGACGTGAAGAGGGGGCGTGTGCCCAAGCCTCAGGGAGAATGTAATGCGGAACTCAATCCGGTCCAAGGTCGACGCCTTTATTGTCATGGATGTCATGGAGGCCGCGCGCCGTGCCGAGGCCGGGGGGCGGCATATCGTGCATATGGAGGTGGGCCAGCCCGGCACGCCCGCGCCCAGGGGCGCGCGCGACGCGCTGGCCCGCGCGATGGAGCGCGAGGCGATGGGATATACCGTGGCGCTTGGCCTGCCGGAGTTGCGCGCGCGCATCGCGCGGCTTTACCGGGAGTGGTACGGCGTTGATCTGAACCCCGACCGGGTGGTGATCACGCCGGGCTCGTCCGGGGCGTTCATCCTGGCCTTTACCGCGCTTTTCGATGCCGGTGACCGGGTGGGAATCGGGGCGCCGGGTTATCCCAGCTATCGCCAGATCCTGCGCGCGCTCGATCTGGTGCCGGTGGATATCGAGACGGCGGCGGAAAACCGCCTGCAACCGGTGCCGGGCGATCTGGCGGGGCGGGATCTGCGCGGGCTCATGGTGGCGAGCCCGGCGAATCCGACTGGAACGATGCTGGGGCGCGAGGCGCTCGGGGCGCTGATCGGGGCGGCGCAGGCGGCGGGGGCAAGTTTCATCAGCGACGAGATTTACCACGGAATCGAGTATGAGGCGAAGGCGGTGAGCGCGCTGGAGATCACCGATGACTGCTATGTCATCAACTCTTTTTCCAAGTATTTCTCGATGACCGGCTGGCGGGTTGGGTGGATGGTGGTGCCCGAGAATCACGTGCGCACCGTCGAGCGGCTGGCGCAGAACCTGTTCATCTGTCCGCCACATGCCAGCCAGGTGGCCGCGCTGGCGGCGATGGAGTGCGGCGTGGAGCTGGAGGCGAACATGGCGGTCTACCGCACCAACCGCGCGCTGATGCTGGAGGGGCTGCCGCGCGCCGGGTTCGACCGCATCGCGCCGCCCGATGGCGCGTTCTATGTCTATGCCGATGTCAGCCATCTGACCGATGACAGCCGCGCCTTTGCCGCCGAAATTCTGGAGCGGGCGGGCGTGGCGGTGACGCCGGGGCTGGATTTCGATCCGGCGCGCGGGGCGGGCACGCTGCGGTTTTCCTATGCCCGCGCCACGGCGGATATCGAGGAGGGGCTGGCGCGGCTGGAACGGTTCATGGCCGCGCGGTGATCGGCACCCGTCGCGGCGGGCCACACAATCGTCATGATTTCCTCCTGCAATCGCCGTGATTTCCCGGCAGTCTTCGGGTTGGACTTTGGACCGAGGGGGCATGACATGTCTCAGTTTCGTAACGGATATCGCAGCATCGGTGTGCTGATCGGCGTGAATGCCGATCTGCTGATCTTTGCCGCGACGCTGACCGTCGCGCTTTTCGCCGCAGGTTACCTCGCATCGCTCTGACGCCGGTGGCGCACTCGCGTTTTGACAAGCCCAGACAGACCGGGTAGTGACTTCGATCAATGGGATGTCTGACTGGGTGTGAGCGATGAAAGATTGTGACATGGAGCGACCGCTCCAGGGCTTGGTGAAGCGCGGTCTTTGCGGGGTTTTCACCGTTCTGCTGGCACTGTTCACACTTGTCGCACCCGAGGACGCCGAGGCGCAATCCTACCGTTTCTCGACCGTCGCAATCGAGGGCAACCAGCGCATCGAGGCTGGAACGGTCCTGTCCTATGCCGGGATCGAGCGGGGTGAAACGGTTTCGGCCGGGCAACTCAACGACGCCTATCAGCGCATTCTCGCCTCCGGTCTTTTCGAAGAGGTCGAGGTGGAGCCGCAAGGCAGCCGTCTGGTCATCCGGGTGACCGAATTCCCGACCATCAACCGCATCGCCTTTGAAGGCAACGACAAGATCAAGGACGAGGATCTTTCGGGTTTCATCCAGAGCCAGTCGCGTCAGGTCTTCAGCCCGACGCAGGCCGAACGCGATGCCGAGACCATCGCCGAGGCCTATGCGCAGAACGGCCGGATTTCGGCGCGCGTCAGTCCCAAGGTGATCCGCCGCAGCGACAACCGGATCGATCTGGTGTTCGAGATTTTCGAGGGTCGAAAGATCGAGGTGGATCGCATCGGCTTTGTGGGCAACCGCGCCTTTTCGGACCGCCGTCTGCGGCGCGTGATCGAGAGCAAGCAGACCGGGATTCTGCGCGCGCTGATCGAGCGCGATACCTTTGTCGAGGACCGGATCAATTTCGACCGGCAGGTGCTCACGGATTTCTACAATTCGCGCGGCTACGTGGATTTCCGGGTGACCGGCACCAATGCCGAGCTTGCCCGCGAGCGCGACTCCTATTTCGTGACCTTCAACCTCGAGGAAGGTCAGCAATTCCGCTTTGGCGAGATCACCACGGTCAGCGAACATACAGCGGCCGAGGCGGAACCCTATCACGACACGCTCAAGATCAAGCCTGGCGTTGTCTACTCGCCGACGCTGGTCGAGAATTCCATAGCGCGGATGGAGCGGCTGGCGATCAAGAACGGCGTGGATTTCCTGCGGGTCGAGCCGCGCGTGACGCGCAATGACCGCGACCTGACGCTCGATATCGAGTTCGCTTTGACGCGCGGGCCGCGCGTGTTTGTCGAGCGTATTGACATCGAGGGCAACACCACCACGATCGACCGCGTGATCCGGCGGCAATTCGACATGGCCGAGGGTGATCCGTTCAACCCGCGGGCCATCCGTCAGGCGGCGGACCGCATTCGCGCCCTGCAATTCTTCGAAAGCGTCGAGGTCAACGCGCGCGAGGGCTCGCGGCCCGATCAGGTGGTGATCGAAACCGAGGTGGAGGAAACCACGACCGGGACGGTCTCGCTCGGGCTGAGCTTTTCGACCAACTCCGGGGTCGGTCTGCAATCGGGCTTTTCCGAGCGCAACTTCGTCGGGCGCGGCCAGCGGCTCTCGGCCAGCATCTTCGGCACCACCGAGCGGGTCAATTACAATCTCAGCTTCGTCGAACCCGCGTTCCTCGGGCGCGACGTTGCCTTCGGTCTCGATTTCGCCTTTCAGCAAACCGAATCGGATAACAGCCTGTTTGACACCGATATCGGCACGTTCCGCCCCAGCCTGACCTTCCCGACCGGCGAGAACGGGCGTCTCGCGGTGTTCTACAACGCCCGTTACGAAGACATGTCGGACAATAATAGCTCCTCGACCATCGTTGATTTCGAGGTCGCGCAAGGGGCGCTCATCACCAGTGCGCTCGGGTATGAATACACCTATGACACCCGGCGCACCGGCCTGAACCCGAATGCCGGCGTCCTGCTCAGCTTCGGACAGGAGTTCGCGGGTGTCGGCGGCGATAACGAGTATGTCAAAACGACCGGCCGACTTGTCGGGCAGACCACCGTGTGGAACGAGGAAGTGACCCTGCGCGCGATTGCCGAGGGTGGCGCGATCGACTTCTTCGGCTCGCAGGAAAGCCGGTTCCTGAATCGCTTCGGCAATCAGGTGATCCGCGGTTTTGAACCCAATGGCATGGGGCCGATCGAGGGCAATCAGCATCTCGGCGGCGAGTATTTCGCGGCGCTGAAATTCGAGGCGGAATTCCCGCTCGGCCTGCCCGAGGAATTCGGGGTTACGGGGGGCGTGTTCTACGATGTCGGCTCGATCTGGGGCATCGGCAGCAAGGCCGCGGCCACAGCGCCGCTGCAATCGACCGGGTTCCAGGACCGCCATGTCATAGGCGTGTCGCTGTTCTGGACGTCGCCCTTTGGCCCGATCCGGATGAACTTCTCCGAGGCGCTGAAGAAAGAGCCGAGCGATATCGTGCAGAATTTCAACCTTACCGTCAGTACGGATTTCTGACCATGCGCCGCGCCTTCGCTCTCATCGGGCTCTTGGCGCTTGCCCTCGGATCGCCGGACGCGGCCCCGGCACAGCAGCTTGGCGTAGTCAACAGCGATGTGGTGGTCATCGACAGTGAGCGGCTGTTGACCGAGACCGAATATGGCCAGCGCCTGCAACGCGAGGTGCAGGAGGAACGCGAGCGGCTGATCGCGCATAATGAGCGCGTCGCGGCGCAGCTCGAAGAAGAGGAACAATCGCTGACCGAGATGCGGGGCACGGTTCCGGCTGAGGAGTTTCGCGACATGGCCGATGCCTTCGACGCCAAGGTGACCGAGCTGCGCCGCGAGAGCGAGACCAAGTCGCGCGAACTCGAACGCCGTCGCGAACTGGCGCCGTTGCAATTCATGCGCGTGGTGCAGCCGGTTCTCGCCGATCTGCTGAACGAGGCGGACGCGGTGGCGATGCTGGATAGGCGCGGCGTGTTGCTGCATGCGGATGTGGCGGATGTGACCGATCTTGCGATCAGCCGGATCGACGCGCAGATCGGCGCGGGGCCGGACGCGCTTCCGCAACCGCAAGAGGATGCCGGGGATGCGCGCCCGATGCCGGAGCTTCCCGTGCCTGACGGGAACTGAGCGTGACCCGGACGCGGTTTCGCGCGGCACCACGGGGGCGGCGCGCGGCGTGCACCGGAACGAACAAGCACGAAGAAGAACCAGAAAGGATGTGCCATGACAGAACCGTTGAAGACCGCTGACATTCACCTGATCCAGCGGCTTATTCCGCATCGCTATCCGTTTCTGCTGGTCGACAAGGTGGTGGATATCGACGGCTTTCAGCGCGCGCGCGGCCTCAAGAACGTCACCATGAACGAGCCGCATTTCCAGGGACATTTCCCGGGCAAGCCGATCATGCCCGGCGTGACCATCATCGAGGCGATGGCGCAGACCGCGGCGGTCATGGTGGGCTGCGCGCTTGGCATGGAGGATCGCGAGATGCTGGTCTATTTCATGGCCATCGAGCGCGCCAAGTTCCGTCGCATGGTGGTGCCGGGCGATGTGCTCGAGATGAAGCTCGAGACGTTGCGCGGCAAGCCCGGCGCGAAGGTCTGGAAATTTTCCGGCGTGGCCGAGGTCGCGGGCGAGATGGCCGCCGAGGTCGAATTCACCGCGATGATGGATCTGCCGGGGGCATAGCGCGATGTCCGGGCCGCAGATCCATCCCTCGGCGGTCGTGGAAGACGGCGCGCGGTTCGGGTCGGGCTGCCGGGTTGGCCCGTTCTGCCATATCGGCCCGGAAGTGCAGCTCGGGGATCGGGTGGTGCTCAGGTCGCATGTCGTGGTCACCGGCGACACGCAGGTGGGCGAGGACACGGTGATCTTTCCCTTCGCCTGTATCGGCGAGGTGCCGCAGGATCTCAAATACTCTGATGAAAAGACGGCGCTGCGGATTGGCGCGCGCAACCGTATCCGCGAACATGTCACCATGAACACCGGCACGGCGGGCGGTGGCGGCGTCACCTGGGTGGGTGATGACGGACTGTTCATGGCGGGCTGTCACGTGGCGCATGACGCGCGGATCGGCGACCGGGTGATCATGGTCAACGGTGCCGCCCTCGCCGGGCATTGCCGTGTCGAGGATGACGTGATCATCGGCGGCCTTGTGGGGGTGCATCAGTTCGTGCGGATCGGGCGCGGGGCGATCATCGGCGCGCTGAGCATGGTTACCCATGATGTGATCCCTTATGCGCTCGTGCAGGGGCCGCGCGGCCATCTGGAGGGGCTGAACCTTGTCGGGTTGAAGCGGCGCGGCGTGGGGCGCGCCGATATCACCGCCCTGCGCGCCGCCTTTCAGATGCTGGCGCAGGGCGAAGGCACCTTTCAGAATCGCGCCCAGCGTCTGAGCGACGAGGCTGACAGCCCGTATGTGCGCCATATCGTCGAGTTCGTGACGCCGCATTCCGACCGCTCCTATCTGACGCCGGGGCAGGGCTAGGCCATGGCGCTCGCGCTCATTGCCGGGTCGGGCGGGGTGCCGCCGCATCTGGTCAGATGCCTTCTGGCGCGGGGCGAGGTGCCGCTGATCTGCGAGGTGGCGCAGTTTCCCTCGGAGGTAACCGTCGATCTGCCCCGCCTCGGCTTTCGGCTGGAGGGGTTAGGCAGTTTTCTGGCGGAGTTGCAGGCGCGCGGCATCACCCGGCTTTGCATGGCCGGAGCGATGCGCCGCCCGGCGGTCGATTCGTCCCTGATCGACGCCGCCACGATGCCCTACATCCCGCACCTGCAAGGCGCGATGGCCAAGGGCGATGACGGTCTCCTGCGCGAGATCATCGCGATTTTCGAGGCGGCGGGGATCGCGGTGATCGGGGCTGCCGAGATAGCGCCGGATTTGCTGCCGGGGCCGGGGCTGCGGGTCGGGGTCTTGCCCGAGGGCATCGAGGCCGATCTCGCGGCGGCAGTCGCCGCGCTCGACCGGATGGGGCGGGATGACCTTGGGCAGGCGGTGGTGGTGCGCGGGGGCCACGTGGTCGCCCAAGAAGATGCGCGCGGCACCGACGCGATGCTGACGGATCTGGCAGGAGGTGGGGAGAATGGCGGCGGCCGGAGCCTCGACCCGGCCGACATCGCCGGTCAGATGATCGGCGGGGCGGCGGATCGGCTGAGCGGGCAGGACGGCGCGCGCGAGGCGTGTGGTCTGCTCTACAAGGCGCCGAAGCCGGGGCAGGATCTGCGCGCCGACATGCCGGTGGTCGGGCCCGAGACGGCGCGCGGCGTGGTCAGGGCAGGGCTGGATGGCATCGTGATCGAGGCGGGTGGCGTGATGCTGCTTCACCCCGACGAGATACGCGGCATACTGGCCGATGCAGGGCGTTTCCTGTGGGTGCGTCCCGGGGGGGCGGGGTGAAGGTCTTTGTGGTCGCGGGCGAGGCGTCGGGCGACCGGCTGGGGGCCGCGCTCATGGCCGGGCTGCGATCGCTGAGAGAGGTGGAGTTTCACGGCATCGGCGGCGCGCAGATGCAGGCGCAGGGACTCGATAGCCTCTTTCCGATGGAGGATCTGAGCGTCATGGGGCTGGCCGAGATCGTGCCGCGCTATTCGCATCTGCGGCAGCGGCTGGGTCAGACCGTGCAGGCGGTGCTAGAGGACGATCCCGATCTCCTGATCACCATCGACAGCCCCGATTTCTGCCTGCGCGTGGCGCGCCGGGTCAAGGCGCGGCGCAATATCCGCACGGTGCATTACGTGGCCCCCTCGGTCTGGGCCTGGCGCGCGGGGCGGGCGGCGAAAATGGCGCAGGTGATCGACCATGTGCTCGCCTTGCTGCCGTTCGAGCCGCCGCTGATGGAAGCGGCGGGCATGGCCTGCGATTTCGTGGGGCATCCGGTGGTGGCGGAGCCGCAGCCCACGGCGCAGGAGGTGGCGGGGTTTCGCGCGCGCCATGGGCTGAGCGATCAGCCGCTTTTGATGGTGCTGCCCGGCTCGCGCCGGGGCGAGGTGACGCGGCTCGCCCCGGTCTTTGGTGAGGCGATGGCTCAGGTCGCCAAGGCGCGGCCCGGGATGCGGCTGGTGCTGCCGACCACGGCGCAGATGGCCCCGCTGGTGCGTGAGGCGGTGGCGGGCTGGGCGGTTGCGCCGCTGATCCTCGCCCCTGACAGCCCTGATTTCGCAAAGGAAAAAGCCTGCGCCTTTTGCGCCGCCGATTGGGCGCTTGCGGCCTCGGGCACGGTGTCTCTGGAACTGGCCGCCTCCGACACGCCGATGGTGATTGCCTATGACATGACCTGGCTGAGCCGGGTGATTCTGTCGCGGATGCTGCGGGTCGACACGGTGACGCTGGTCAATCTGGTGAGCGAGACGCGCGCGGTGCCCGAATTCATCGGGCGTGCGTGCCGGGCGGAGCGGATCGCGCCCGCGCTGTTGGCGCTGATGCAGAACCCCGGCACGCAGCGCGCGGCAATGCGGCTGACGATGGAGCGTCTTGGCCGGGGCGGCGAGGCCCCGGGCCTGCGCGCGGCGCGCGCGGTGCTGGCCCGGCTCTGAGCGCCTATTCGGTCTCGCCGGTGGTGATTTCGCGGATTTTCGGCATCATCACCGGCATCTTTGCTTGCAGCACGCGGGAGATCATCGGCTGCTGGATCTGCGCGAGTCGCGGCATCTTTTCCATTACCGCGTGCCCGTGTTCGGAATTGTAGAAATCACGCAGCGCCTCGAGTTCTTGCAATGTCAGCAGGTCGGCGAGGATTTCGTCCTGGTCATGCATCACCTCGGTCAGCGGCTCGGTCAGTTCCTCGGAAAACAGCGTCTCGATGCGTGCGATCTGGTCGGGCGTGAGATGCTGGCGGTTCTGGGCCATCTGATCGACCATCGGCTGCCAGATCTGGCGGATAAAGTCCTGCATGTCCATGCCCTCCATGGTCGCCGCGACATACTCTTTGGCCACGGCGAGGCGGGCGTCGCGGTCGCTTTGGGCATGGGCGGGCAGGGCGAGGCAGAGGGCAAGGACAAGGCCGGTGAAAACGCGCATGGGGGCAGAACTCCGCTAAATGAAATCGCGCGCAGCGAACCAGCTATCGCGCCTGCTGTCAACGGGCCGCAGGCTGTGGCGCTTGCATGGGGGCGGCGGGGTTGCTATCAGCGGGCGAAAAGCCCGATCAAATCGCTCGGAAAGACACGGAAGAGGCCCCGGTGCAGACCCCGATTCCCCGGCTTGAAATCAGGAACCTCACGCGCCGGTATGACGGGCGCGTCGTGGTCGAGGACGTGTCATTGCGCGTTATGCCAGGGCATGTGACCTGTCTGCTGGGCCCGTCGGGCTGTGGCAAGTCGACGACGCTGCGGATGGTCGCGGGGGTCGAGATGCAGGACGAGGGCGAAATTCATGTCGATGGCAAGCTGATCTGCGACACGGTGTTTCGCGTCCCCCCCGAGCGGCGGCATATCGGGCTGATGTTCCAGGACTTCGCGCTGTTCCCGCATCTGAGCGTGGCGCAGAATGTGGGGTTTGGCCTGTCGGGGGACAAGGTGGCCAATGCCGCGCGGATCGCGGAGCTGCTCGACCGGGTGGGGCTGTCGCAATATCACCGCGCCTATCCGCACGAGCTGTCGGGCGGCGAGCAGCAGCGCGTGGCGCTGGCGCGCGCGCTCGCGCCGCGCCCGCGCATCATGCTGATGGACGAGCCGTTTTCCGGTCTAGACAACCGCTTGCGCGACGGTATCCGCGACGAGACGCTGGATATCCTGCGCGAGGAGGATACCGCCGTGCTGCTGGTCACGCATGAGCCCGAAGAGGCGATGCGTATGGCCGATGAGATCGCGCTGATGCGCGACGGGCGGATCGTGCAGCAGGGCGCGCCCTATAATGTCTACAATGCCCCGGTGGATCGCAACGCGATGGCGTTCTTCTCGGAGATCAACGTGATCCGGGGCACGGTGCAGGGCGCGCTGACCGAGACGCCGTTCGGTCATTTCCTGGCCCCCGGCGTGCCGGACGGGCAGGAGGTCGAGATCGTGATCCGCCCGCAGCATATCAAGATCGACTTTGACCGGCACGGGCGCGGCCCCAACCCCACGCCGCAGGACGGCGCGCCCGCGCGCGGCGTGGTCGAGCGCGCGCGCTTTATCGGCTCAGAGAGCCTGGTGGAATTTCGCATGGATCACGACGGCTCGCTCCTCAAGGCGACGGTGCCCAACGTGTTCCTGCCCAAGCCGGGCAAACCGCTCTGGCTGATGATCCGGCGGGACCGGTGCTTTGTTTTTCCCAGGACGGGATGAGGGACACGCGGTCGGGTTCTCGGCGTCTTGTCGGGCCCTTGGGTGGCGCGCCCATCTTGGGGATGCTTACGATCGCCTCGACGAGGAACGCCGGAAACCGATCGACCCGATGCGCGAGATGCAGGCGGAGAACAGGCCATAGCCTGATGCTTCAGCGAAGCGGCGCTTTGAACTTTTCACGGAAGGGTTCGCGGTTTAGGAGAATGGCCCAGAGCAAATTCATGCGCCATCTTGCGAGCGTGGTGACGGCTTGGTGGCACCGCAGGCGCGAGCCAAGCTAGACGAACGCGCCGCGCATGTTGTTTGGCTGTCAGGGGCCGCGATTTCCGACCCGCTGCGGGGCTTCCCGGCCTGTCATGTGGTTCGGGTCGCCGAAGGGCAGACCTTGCGCCAAGCGGCTGTTGCTGCGGGCGTTGACCCCGAAGCCGACCGCTTGATTGTGGGCATCCCCGCAGCCTTTTTCTAACGATCTTCCTTGGGCCACTTGGAAGCCAACTGACCCCGGTTGCTGCGAAGCGACTGGTTTTTTTATTCGCAGGATTGAAATTTAGTCGCCGTAGCGTTCCTGCATTTCTTGGAACATACGATTAAGTTCGCCTGTTCGGCTAATTGTAACCGATTCCAGTTCGCTTGCATACACAAGCGGGGCCATTGATCCGCCTTCGAACTCTGCTGCGGCAAATTCCGCTTGCGACTTCGCATAGGCTTCCCAGTTTTCTTGTGCTTCGTCTAAGTTTGAAATTTGGCGCGGTTCCAGCCATCCCGACCGCTTCAAAGCTACTATGGCGCGTTCCATCTGTTGTTGAGCCACATTAGCGCGGCGGCCTGCTTCCATGTTCATTTCGGGTTGGGTCATGTAAGTGCTGTCAATGACTTCGATAGCATTTTCGACGAAAGCTTCCTGCTGGCTAGTAAGAATGGTCAAGAATTGTGCAGCGTCGTCACGGGCATGTTTCGCTATGTTGGGGTCTTTTCCAAGCGATTTCAGTTTGTCCATAATTTCTAAGGTCAGAATGTTTTCTTCAACGTTGGCCTTTCTGCGAGCGGCGGGGATGAACTTGTTTATCCATTCCGTGCTGGCAGGCATGAAGACGGAACGAAACAGGTCTGCGAAAAACCCAAGGACGAAGCCGACTAACCATTCCATAAGTGTTCCTCACAATCATTTCGGGAAACTTACGGGAAGTCATTGCGGCGCACAATCCGTGCCTAGCGCCAATCGTTCGGACACAATTTCGTGTCGGAATAGTTGTGGGCACCATAAAACCATCGGGTGAAAACTGTCACTAGATCGGCAATAGAAATCCCCGATGGGGAAATTATTCAATGATTTCAATGGTGTTGTGGCGGAGAGACAGGGATTCGAACCCTGGGACCCCGTGAAGGGTCAACGGTTTTCGAGACCGCCCCGTTCGACCACTCCGGCACCTCTCCGCGGGGGTCTGGAGGTGGCGTGTAATCGCCTTTGACAGGAGGGGCAAGGGGGATTTGCATTGTTTGGCGTGGGAATTTGCCTAGGTTGGCGGCGATGACTGCGAGAAAGGATTACCAGATGTCGCGCCCCCACCTTGCTCCACGACCGCTCTTGCGTGCCATGATGCTCTTTGCGGCATTCATCGCAGCGGTGATCAGCGCCGCCACCATACCCGCGCGGGCCGCCGACCGGGACCGGCTGGAGGCTTACCTGGACGTCACCGGCTTTGGCGTGGCGCTCGATTCCATCGCATTGGCCGCCGCCGACGCGCCCGCGATGCTGGGCCTCGAGGCCAGCGATTTCGGATATGAGTGGGAGCGCGTGGCCACAGAGGTGTTTGACACCGACCAGATGCGCGAGACGGCGCTCGACATGCTGAGCGAGACGCTGAGCGACGAGATGCTGAGCCATGCCGCCGAATTCTATGCCTCGGATCTGGGGCAGCGGCTGGTGGCGGTCGAGAATGCCTCGCACATGCGCGAGGACGACGATGCCAAACGCGCCGAGGGGCTGGAGTTGCTGGCCGAGATGCCGGAGGCGCGGCGCGAGGTTCTGCGCGACATGAACGCCGCCGTGGACAGCGCCGGAACGGGGGTGCGCGCGGTGCAGGAAATCCAGGTGCGGTTCCTCTTGGCCGCGTCCTATGCCGGCGTGCTCGCTTACGATCTCGACGAACAGGCGCTGCGCGCGCTGATGGCCGAGGGCGAGACGGAGTTGCGGGCACAGATCGAGGCCTCGGCACTGGCCAATGCGGCGGCCACCTATGCGAACCTTTCGACCGAGGGTCTGCAGGCCTATGTAGAGGCGCTGGAGGATCCCGTGATGGCGCGGGTCTACGAGTTGATGAATGCCGTTCAATACGAGATCATGGCCAACCGGTTCGAGGCGTTGGCCGCTCGGATGGCCGAGTTGCAGCCCGCGCAGGAATTGTGAGGGCGCGCGCGACCCGAGATTACATGGCTTTGCCCTGACCGGGTCTTGACTTTGTGGCCCCACTGTCGCATACGCCCGCAACCCGGCGGGATGATCTTGCCGGGTTCGTTGTTCATGACACCCTTGACGGGTGCGCCGTTCGAGGTGGCCACGGGGCCGGAAACACCTGCCAGGGCAGGGACCACAGAGCGCGGAAGAAAAAGGAAGAGCCCATGTTTGCGGTCCTTAAGACCGGTGGCAAGCAGTACAAGGTGCAGTCGGGTGACATGCTCCGTGTTGAAAAGCTTGCAGCGGATGCCGGTGAGACAATTCAATTCAACGATGTGCTGATGCTGGGCGGTGATACGCCGGTGATCGGTGCACCCTTCGTCGAGGGAGCCGCCGTTCAGGCCGAGGTCGTCGATCAGGTCAAGGGTGACAAGGTCATCCACTTCGTCAAGCGCCGCCGCAAGCACGGCTCGCAGCGGACCAAGGGCCACCGTCAGCAGCTGACTCTGCTGCGCGTGACCGAGATCCTCGCCAAGGGTGCGGACACCTCCGGCGTCAAGGCTGCTATCGGTGCGGGGTCCGTCGGGGCCGCGGCCGCAACCGAGGCGAAGGCGCCTGCCAAGAAAGCAGCGCCCAAGAAGGCGGAGGCCCCCAAGGCCGCTGCCGGTGCAGATAACCTCAAGCAACTGTCGGGCGTCGGCCCCGCGCTTGAGAAAAAGCTGCACGAGGCCGGTGTCACGTCCTTTGCCCAGATCGCGGCATGGACGGAGGCCGATGTTGCTGATATGGACGAAAAACTGTCGTTCAAGGGCCGGATCGAGCGGGAAGGCTGGATCGCGCAGGCCCAAGATCTGACCAAAGGCTAAGGAGAGACCAAATGGCACATAAAAAAGCAGGCGGTTCATCCCGTAACGGTCGCGACTCTGCCGGTCGCCGCCTTGGCGTCAAGAAATACGGCGGCGAGGCCGTGATCCCCGGCAACATCATCGCGCGTCAGCGCGGCAACAAGTTCTGGCCCGGTGCGGGCGTGGGGCAGGGCAAGGATCACACCATCTTTGCCACCGCCGAGGGGGCCGTGAAGTTCCACAAGGGCCTCAAGGGCCGCACCTTCATTTCGGTTCTGCCAGTGGCGGAGGCCGCCGAATAAGCCGTCCTTGACAGGTCAATGACATGAGGGGATCGGCGACGCTGCCGGTCCCCTTTTCATTTTCAGGCCGGGGCGCGGTCAAACCTGCGTCACATTGCGGTGCGAAGAGGCGCGCGCCATCTTGTGAGGCGGACGCGTGCCCCCATCTGGATGAGACACGCGACGTGCCCGGAGCATGAGGAGGAGCGCATGAAACTGGAACATATCGTCAATCAGCCGGTGATCGAGGCCGAACGGTTCGATCTGCGGCCCTTGCGGGTGTCGGATGCGGGGCTGATCTCGCATAATACGGGCGACGCGCGGGTCGCGCGGGCCACGTCGTCGATTCCGCACCCCTTGCCGCCGGGCAGCACCGAGGCGTTGATCGCACGTGCGCAATCCGAGGATCGGGCCGAAGATATCTGGGCCATCGACGGCACCAAGTCGGGCCGCGCCGAGGTGATGGGGCTGCTCAGCCTGACCCGCGTCGATGTGGGCCGGTCGGAAATTGGCTATTGGGTGGCACCTGCCTATTGGAATACCGGCGTCGCCTCGGCGGCGGTGGAGGCAGTGCTGGCCGCCAATCCGCACGAGGCGCAGGCGATTTTCGCCAGCGTGTTCCAGGACAATGCCGCGTCGGCCCGGGTCTTGACCAATTGCGGCTTTCGGTATCTTGGGGATGCCGAGAGCTATTCGGTGGCGCGTGGTGCCAATGTGCCCACCTGGACCTATAGCAAGAAGATGACATAAGGCACGCGCCCGGCGCGCGGCCTTTGCGTAAGGACGACACATGAAATTTCTCGATCTCGCAAAGGTCTATATCCGCTCGGGTTCGGGCGGTGCGGGCTGCGTCAGCTTTCGCCGTGAGAAGTACATCGAATTCGGCGGCCCCGATGGCGGCGATGGCGGGCATGGCGGTTCGGTCTGGGCCGAGGCGGTGGACGGGCTCAACACGCTGATCGATTTTCGCTATCAGCAGCATTTCTTTGCCCAGAACGGTCAGCACGGCATGGGCCGTCAGCGCACCGGCTTTACCGGCGAGGATATCGTGCTGCGCGTGCCGGTGGGCACCGAGATCCTCGACGAGGACGAAGAGACGGTGATTGCCGACATGACCGAGGTTGGACAAAAGGTGCAACTGGCCAGGGGCGGCAATGGCGGCTGGGGCAATGTGCGGTTCAAGACCTCGACCAACCAGGCCCCGCGCCGCGCCAACCCGGGGCAGGAGGGGGTCGAGCGCACGATCTGGCTGCGATTGAAGCTGATTGCCGATGTCGGGCTGCTGGGGCTGCCCAATGCCGGGAAATCGACCTTTCTGGCCACCACCTCCAATGCTCGGCCCAAGATCGCCGATTACCCGTTCACCACGCTGCACCCCAATCTGGGTGTTGTCGGCGTGGATAATGTGGAATTCGTGGTGGCCGATATTCCGGGGTTGATCGACGGCGCGTCCGAAGGGCGGGGGCTGGGTGATCTTTTCCTTGGCCATGTCGAGCGTTGCGCGGTGCTCTTGCATCTGGTGGATGGCAGTTCGGGCGATCTGGTGCGCGATTACCAGACCATCATCACCGAGTTGGAGGCTTATGGCGAGGGGCTGGCGCACAAGCCGCGCCTGACCGTGCTCAACAAGATCGATACGCTGGATGAAGAGGAACGCGCGTTTCTGAAGGATGAGTTGGAGGCGGCCTGTGGCACGCCGGTGATGTTGATGTCGGGTGTTTCGGGCGAGGGGGTGACCGAGGTGCTGCGCGCGCTGCGTGAGCGGATTGACGCGAACCGCCTGCGCCACAGACCGGTAGAGGATGACGACGCGCCGTGGCAACCGTAAGAGACGCGAAACGGCTGGTGATCAAGATCGGCTCGGCGCTGTTGGTGGACCGGGCGAGCGGCGCGTTGCGGGGTGACTGGCTGGCGTCATTGGCCGAGGATGTGGCGCGGCTGCGGGCACGGGGGATGGATGTGATTCTTGTGTCCTCAGGCTCTATCGCGCTCGGGCGGGGGGTGCTGGGGCTGCCTGCGACGGTTCTGAGCCTCGAACAGAGTCAGGCCGCCGCCGCCGTGGGGCAAATTCGCCTTGCCGGGGCCTATGACGCGGCGCTTGCCCGTCACGGGCTGACTTCGGCGCAGGTGCTGGTCACGCTGGAGGACAGCGCCGACCGACGCCGCTATCTCAATTCCCGCGCCACGCTGGAGCAGTTGTTGCGCCTTGGGGCGGTGCCCATTGTCAACGAGAACGACACCGTCGCCACGGACGAGATCCGCTATGGCGACAATGACCGGATGGCGGCACAGGTGGCGGTGACGGCGGGGGCCGATCAGTTGATCCTGCTGTCGGATGTGGACGGGTTCTATTCCGCCAACCCGATGCAGGACCCGACCGCGCGCCGTTTCGACGTCATCGAGACGATCACACCCGAGATCGAGGCGATGGCGGGCGATGCCGGATCGGGGCTGAGCAAGGGCGGGATGAAGACCAAGCTGATGGCCGCCAAGACCGCCGCGGCGGGCGGCTGCGACATGGCGATCACCCATGGCGGCGTGCTGCACCCGGTGCGCGCGCTGGAAGAGGGGGCAGCGGCGACGTGGTTCCTGGCCCAGGGCGACCCGCAGCAAAAGCGCAAGGCCTGGATCGCCGCGATGAAGCCCAAGGGGCGGATCACCGTTGACGCAGGTGCTGCGGGCGCGCTGGCCAAGGGCAGCAGCCTGTTGCCCGCCGGGGTGGTGCAGGTGTCGGGCCGTTTCGGTCGGGGCGATCCGGTCGAGGTGGCCGATGAGGCGGGGCGCGTGCTGGGGCAGGGCCTCACGCGCTATGACGCGGGCGATGCCGACCGGATCAAGCATCTGCGCTCGGACCAGATCGAGGCCGTGCTGGGCTATCCGGCGCGCGGGCCTTTGATCCACCGCGACGATATGGCAATCTGAGACGTGTTTGCAGGGGGCGAGACCATGAAGGACCAGACCGACATTGCCGCGCTGATGGCCGAGATCGGCGCGCGGGCGCGCGCAGCGGCGGCGGAACTTGCCGTGGCCGATCCCGCCACCAAGCGCCATGCGCTCGAGGCCGCCGCCGATGCAGTCTGGCAGGGGCGCGATGCGATCCTGACCGCAAATGCCGAGGATCTGGCGCTTGGCCGCGACAAGGGGCTGTCTGCGGCGATGATGGACCGGCTGGCGCTCGATGAGGCCCGGATCAAGGCCATGGTCGAGGGGCTGCGCGCGGTGGCGGCACAAGACGACCCGGTGGGCGAGGTTCTGGCGGAATGGGATCAGCCGTCGGGCATTCACATCCGCCGCGTGCGCACGCCCCTCGGTGTGATCGGCGTGATCTATGAGAGCCGCCCCAACGTGACCGCCGATGCCGGCGCGCTCTGCCTGAAATCCGGCAATGCGGTGATCCTGCGCGGCGGCTCAGAGAGCTTTCATTCCTCGGGTGCGATCCATGCCTGTCTGGTCGAGGGCCTGCGCGCCGCCGACCTGCCCGAGGACGCAATTCAGCGTGTGCCCACCCGTGACCGCGCGGCGGTGCAGGAAATGCTGACCATGACCGATACGATTGACGTGATCGTGCCGCGCGGCGGCAAGGGGCTGGTCGGCCTTGTTCAGCGCGAGGCGCGGGTGCCGGTCTTTGCCCATCTCGAAGGGATCGTGCATATCTATCTCGATGCCGGGGCCGACCCGGAGAAAGCCCTGCGCGTCGTGCTCAACGCCAAGACGCGCCGCACGGGGATTTGCGGCGCGGCGGAATGCCTGCTGATCCATCGCGATGTGGTGGGCACCATCGGGCAGGGGGTGATCCGCGCGTTGATCGATGCGGGCGTCGAGGTGCGCGCCGATGAGACGCTGTCGGGGATCGACGGTACGGTGTCTGCCGGCCCTGAGGATTGGGGCTGTGAGTATCTCGACAGTATCATCGCGGCCAAGGTGGTCGAGGATATCGACGGCGCGATTGCCCATATCCGCCGCTACGGCTCGAACCACACCGATTGCATCGTGACCGAGGATGATGCGGCAGCCGAGCGGTTTTTTGCCCGGCTCGACAGCGCCATCCTGATGCGCAACGCCTCCACCCAATTCGCCGATGGGGGCGAGTTCGGAATGGGGGCCGAGATCGGCATCGCCACTGGCAAGATGCACGCGCGTGGGCCGGTTGGCGCGGCGCAGCTCACGAGTTTCAAATATCTGGTCGAGGGCGACGGCGCGACGCGGGCCTGAGCACGGGCAGCGGCGCGTCAGACCGTGAGCGTAAGCCGATCCGCCGTGTGGTAATGATCGGCGCGCGCACCCTGCGCTGCGAGACAGTCGCGCAGCAGGCGAAACTCCACGTGGCGCGGGTCCGAGACGGGTAGGGGCGTGTCGCCGCTGAGCCCCTCCCAGAGCGCGGCATCGACGGTGACACCGGTGCCGGTTGCGGTGATCCGCGTGGCCGCCGGGCAGCCCGAGACCTGCAACACCCCACCGCGCGGCAGCGCCGCCTCGGCGGCGAGGCAGGCAAGCGCGATGATCTGGGCGCGGGCACGCGACGTGCTGCCCGTTAGCCGCCAGTCGAGCGTCAGCCGCGACTTGGTCACGTAATGGGCGGCGAGAATGCCATGCAGCGCCTCGGTGGTGACATCGCCGCCCGCGCGCCCGAAGGCAAGCCGCGCGAGATCGAGCGAGGCGCGCGCGCCGCGCAGGCTGTCGCGCAGGAGGGTCAGTTCCGCGCTCTCAACCAGGCCCGAAAGCGTGAGCAGTTCCAGACCGTTGGCGATGGCCCCGAGAGGGCTTGCCAGATCGTGACAGATGCGCGAGCCTATCAGCGCGGCAAGCGCGGGATCATTTTGCGGCATGGTGGAGACCGTTTGGCGCGGAGGGTGACATGAGCGACATGAATTCGATCCTCGAGCCGGGGATGCTGGTCGAACATCCCGAGCGTCCGGATTGGGGCGTGGGGCAGGTACAGTCTAATATCGGCGGGCGCATTACGGTCAACTTTCGCGAAGAGGGCAAGGTTGTGATCGACGGATCACGGGTGGAGCTGCGTCCGGTTCTTGATCCCTGATCAAGGTTATCAAATCGTTAACATCCGCCAAGCCCGCATGCGCGGGCGGCGTTGCACTTTGTCGTGAGCTTGCCTAGAACCGCGACAGAACACAGAGACGAGGCCGATGACCGCCACCGCCCCCAAGTTCCGTGTGAAACTGGCCGAGACCGAGGCGGAGGTGCGCGCCGCGCAAGCCTTGCGCTACGAGGTCTTTGTCGAGGAACTGGGCAGCGACGGCGCGATGGTCGATCATGCCGCACGGCTGGAGCGTGACCGCTTCGACGCCTTCTTCGACCACCTCCTGCTGCTTGATACAACGCGGGCAGATGCCGTGGTCGGCGTCTACCGGCTGTTGCGCGACGATCAGGCGGCGCGCGCGGGGCAGTTCTATTCCGAGGACGAATATGAACTGGGCGTGTTGCGGCAGAGCGGGCGGCGGCTTCTGGAATTGGGCCGGTCCTGCCTTGCCAAACCCTATCGCGGCGGGCTGGGCATGTATCACCTCTGGCAGGGGCTGAGCGACTATGTCGATGCGCATGGCAGCGACATTCTCTTTGGCGTCGCGAGTTTTCATGGCACCGACGTGCAGCGGCTGGCGTTGCCGCTGTCGCTGTTGCATCACCGTCACCTCGCGCCGCCCGAGTTACGGGTACGGGCGCGGCCCGAGTATTTCCAGCCGATGGATCTGATCGCGGAGGAAGCGCTTGACCGGCGCGCGGCGATGGTGCAGGTGCCCCCCTTGATCAAAGCCTATCTGCGGCTTGGCGGTCATGTCGGTGAGGGGGCCTATGTGGATCATGCCTTCAATACCACCGATGTATGCCTGATCATGGACACCGCGCGGCTGAGTGCCACGCAACGGGCGATCTACACCAAGGGGGCGGCGCGGTGAGCGTGACCTGGCGCTCGGGTGCGCCGCTGCCCGACGTGCCGCGCGGCGCGGGGCACTGGCCTCGGGTCGCGTTGCGCGGCTCGCTTCTGGTGCTGCTGCTGTTGGCTGGAGTGCTGGCGACGTTGCCGCTACGGTTGATCGAGCGGCCGGTCTATGGCGCGCACCGGCCCTGGACACCGGCGATCACCAAATGGGTGAGCCGGTCGGTCTTCGTCATCCTTGGCATGACGCATCGCATCGAGGGACAGCCGCTGACCGGCCCAGGCGCGGTGGTTTGCAATCACGTCTCCTGGCTCGATATCTTCGCGCTCAACGCGCGCAAGCGGGTGTATTTCGTGTCGAAATCCGAGGTGGCGGGCTGGCCCGGGATCGGCAATCTGGCGCGGCTGACCGGCACCGTCTTCATCAAGCGCGACCGGCGCGAGGCCCGAGCGCAGACCGCGATCTTTGCAGAACGGTTGAGGTTGGGGCACAGGCTGCTGTTTTTCCCCGAGGGAAGTTCGACCGACGGAATGCAGATTATCCAATTTAAATCAACGCTTTTCGAGGCGTTTTTCAACCTGGATAAGGCGCAACCGATGCAGGTGCAGCCAGTCACGCTGATCTATGATGCGCCCACCGATCAGGATCCTCGCTTTTATGGCTGGTGGGGCGACATGAGCTTTGGTGGGCATCTTGTGCAGGTGCTGGGCGCACCCCGACAGGGCGGTGTCACGGTGATCTATCACGCACCGCTGCGGGTGGCGGAGTTCAGAGATCGCAAGGTGCTTGCGGCGGCTGCGGAGGCGGCGGTGCGCGCGGGCATGCCGGAGGATCGGCGCGGGCCCTGAACGCGTGGCTCAGGTCTTGAAATGCTTGGAAAGCTTGAGGCCCTGGCCCTGGTAGTTCGACGCGAGATCCGCGCCATAAAGCTGTTCGGGCACCTCGTCCATCCGCTCATAGACCAGCCGCCCGACGATCTGGCCATGCTCCAGAACAAAGGGCGCCTCGTGGCAGCGCACTTCGAGCACGCCGCGCGATCCGGCCCCGCCTGCCGCCACATGGCCGAAACCGGGATCGAAAAAGCCCGCGTAATGCACGCGGAATTCGCCCACCATGGCCAGGTAGGGGGCCATCTCGGCAGCGTATTGAGGCGGTATATGCACTGCCTCGCGGCTGACAAGGATATAGAACGCCCCGGGATCGAGGATGATATGACCGTTCTCGGCATGCACCTCTTCCCAGTAGTCGGCAGGCGCGTAGTGGCCGATCCGGTCGAGGTCGATCACGCCTGTATGCGGTTTGGCACGATAGCCCACGAGCGTGCCGGTCGCGGGGCGCAGATCGACGGAGAAGCCAAGCCCCTCGTCGATCACCGCCGCGTTGCCGTCGACCAATGGGGTCTCGGCATGCAGTGCGCGCAGCGCGTCATCCGAAAGGACCGCCTGTCCGGCACGAAAGCGGATCTGGTTGAGCCGCATGCCGGGGCGCACCAGCACCGAAAAGGAGCGCGGGCAAATCTCGGCATAAAGCGGTCCGGCATAGCCCGGGGCGACGCGGTCGAACTCAACCCCGCCATCGGTGATCACGCGGGTCAGCAGGTCAAGCCGCCCGGTGGAGGATTTGGCATTGGCCACCGCCTGCACGCCCCCGGGAAGGTCAAGGCGTTCCATCAACGGGACGACATAGACGCAGCCCTTTTCCAGCACCGCGCCGGGCCCGAGGTCGATGCGGTGCATCTCGAATTCGCCAAGCCGGTCGGCGACGCTGCGACCGCCGCCGGTAAGGAACGAGGCGCGCACCCGGTAGGCGACCTGCCCGAGGCGCAGATCGAGGCTCGCGGGCTGGATCTGTTCGGGCAGGATGTCGGGGCTGCCCGAAAGCGTGCCCGCCGCAATCATCCGCTTGATCTGCTGGCTGGATACAACCCCGGTCATCGCGGGCCCCCTCTGCGCGTGCCCCGCATCCGTTTTGCGGTGCCCGAGGGGCCGAGGCGGGCGGGATCGTCGGTAAATTTGGTCGGGCTAGCAGGACTCGAACCTGCGACCTTCCGTCCCCCAGACGGACGCGCTACCAGGCTGCGCCATAGCCCGACGATGCGCTGTTCATACCGGTTTTCCGGGTGGGGACAAGGGGGAAATCCCAAAATTTCAGGTTCCCGACACGTCGTTTGCGTCTTTCTTGACCGCGCAGGTGCGCAACCGGTTCGACAGCCCCGAGAGTTCGGCTGCAAGGTCGCGCGAGACGGGGTGCTTGAGCGCCGCAAGAGCGCTGAGAGCGCCGGGCGCACCGGGCAAGTCGTCGGCAGGGTCGGCGGGCAGGTCGGGCAGCGGGGGCAGGGACGGGGCGGCGGGGTCGGATGGCTCCGCCTGGGGTTCCGGGTGCTCTTGCTCTGAGTCCGCCTGCGGCCGGTCCGCGATGTCATCGGCAAAGATGTTATCCGGGGGCGTGTCCTCGGGCACCGGGGGCGGGTCGGGGTGCGTATCGTTTTCCGGGGGGGAGGTCAGATCCGGCTCCGGCGCGGTCTCGACGGGGGTTGCGGTGTCTACCTCCGGCTCTGCCTCTGCCTCTGGATCGCTCTCGGACGCGGGCCTCGCGCCTATCGTTTCAAAGGGGCGCGCGTCAGGGCCTTCATCGGTATCCGCCGAGGCGGTGGGGGTTGGCGTATCCTCGGCGTCGTCCCCGGTCATGTCCTCGGGGGCGGCGCTTTCGGCTTCGGGCCGGGGGCCGGGGCGTTCGAAGGCCAGAACCTGCGCCGGTGCGGCCGGATCCGGCGTGGCCATGTCCAATGTCTTGTCCTCGGACCCGTCGTCAAGATATTGCGACAGGGCCGCGACATGCCGCACGCCCTCTTCGCGCAAGAGCTTTTGCACGCCCTTGATGGTCATGCCCTCGTCATGCAGCAGCGCCTTGATCCCGCCCAGAAGGCGCATGTCGGAAGGCCGGTAATACCGCCGTCCACCCGCGCGTTTGACCGGCTTGATCTGGGTGAACTTGCTTTCCCAGAACCGCAGGACATGCGCTGGCACCTCCAGCCATTCGGCAACCTCGCTGATGGTGCGAAAGGCGTCGGCGGATTTGGCCATTCCCTACTGCGTCCTCAGCTCTTGTTGCCAGCGGCGACGCGGCCTTTCATCAGGTGGGATGGTCGGAACGTCAGCACGCGGCGGGGGTTGATCGGAACCTCTTCGCCGGTCTTTGGATTGCGGCCCACGCGGGCGGTCTTGTCGCGGACCGAGAACGTCCCGAAGGACGAAATCTTGACCTGTTCACCGTCGACCAGCGCATCGGACATGTGGCCCAGAACGCTCTCGACCATTTGCGCCGCGTCATTGCGCGACAGGCCGACTTCGCGAAAAATCGCTTCGCTCAAATCCATGCGTGTTAGTGTCTTGTTGGCCATCACGTCCCCGCTGTTTTTTGGGATACTTTGCGGGAAGGCAATTTCCGAGTCAATGTCAACGGTTTAGGCGGCGCCCTTGAACCGCGCTTTTTTGCGCAATTCCGGGCAATTACCAGCGCATGACAACCGCGCCCCAGGCCAGACCACCGCCGATCGCCTCTGAAAGCACGAGGTCGCCGGGCTTGATCCGGCCCTCGGCGACGCCGACGGACATGGCCAGCGGGATGGACGCGGCGGAGGTGTTGCCGTGATCCTGTACGGTGACGATCACGCGGTCCATCGGCAGGCCCATCTTCTTGGCGGTGCCCTGGATGATGCGAATATTGGCCTGATGTGGCACGATCCAATCGACATCGGGGCCGCTCAACCCGATCTTGGCGAGGGCCGTTTCAGCAGTGGAGGTGAGTTTTTCGACGGCCTGCCGGAAGAGCGGGTTGCCCTGCATCCGCAGTTTCCCCGCAGTGCCGGTGCTGGAGACACCGCCATCGACATAGAGCATGTCGCGATACCGCCCGTCGGAATTGAGATCCGAGGACAGGATGCCGCGATCGGCATTGCTGCCCTCGCCATCCTGCGCCCCGAGGATCAGGGCACCCGCACCGTCGCCGAAGAGCACGCAGGTCGAGCGATCGGTCCAATCCATGATGCGGCTGAAGGTCTCGGCACCAATCACCAGAAGCCGGTTCGCCTGACCCGTCAGGATGAGCGCGTTGGCGGTGGTCAGCGCGTAGATGAACCCGGCGCAGACCGCCTGCACGTCAAAGCCGAAGCCGTGCGTCATGCCAAGATCTTTCTGCACCATGGTGGCGACAGAGGGAAAGGTCAGGTCGGGGGTGGAGGTGGCCACGATCACCCCGTCGATGTCCTCGGGCACCAGCCCGGCCTGCTCGAGCGCCGCGCGCGCGGCGCGGAGCGCGAGATCCGAGGTCGTCTGACCTTCCGCCGCGAAACGGCGGCGCTCGATCCCCGACCGGGTACGGATCCACTCGTCGGTGGTGTCGAGGGTCTTTTCGAATTCGGAGTTGGGGACGATGCGGTCGGGCAGGTAGTGACCGGCCCCCTCGATGACGGCACGGCGGGTCATTCTGACTCCTTGTCGGGCGTGTTCTCGGCGCTTTCGCCGTCCTCCAGAAGCGCGGCTGAGGCCACGCGCGCGGCCAACCGTTCGGTGAAATTCGACTGCGCCAGTTCGAAGGCAAGCTTGATCGCGGCGCTGACGCCCATTTCATCCGCCGATCCGTGCGACTTCACGACCGTGCCATTAAGGCCGAGAAACACCCCGCCATTGGCGCGGCGTGGGTCGATCCGCTTTTTCATGCGCCGCAGCGATGTCAGCGCCATCAGCGAAGCGAGCCGTGACAGCAGCGAATATGCGAACGCCTCCCGCAGGAGATCGCCAGCCAGCTTGGCGGTGCCCTCGCCGGTCTTGAGCGCCACGTTGCCGGTAAAGCCGTCGGTCACGATCACGTCACAGACGGTGCCGGGCAGGTCGCGCCCCTCGACGAAGCCGACGAATTCGAAATCCGCGCTGCGGGCATTCGCGGCGATGAGATCGTAGGCTTCGCGTAACTCGGCGCGGCCCTTGTGCTCTTCGGTGCCGACGTTGAGCAGGCCGATGCGCGGGCGCGCGAGGCCAAACCCGTTACGCGCGTAGGACGCCCCCATCAGCGCGTATTGCATAAGGTCCTTGGCATCGGCCCGGATATCGGCCCCGCCATCGAGCATGATGTTGTGCTCTTGCGGGTTCTGCGACGGCCACATCACCGCGATGGCCGGGCGATAGATGCCAGGCAGCTTGCGCAACCGCAGGACCGACATCAGCATCAGCGCGCCGGTATTGCCGCACGAGACGCAGACCGTCGCCTCGCCGTTGCGCACCGATTCGAGGGCCGACCACATCGAGGTGTCCCGCCCGTGCCGCACGACGCTGCTCGGCTTGTCGTTCATGGTCACGACATCTGGCGCATGACGGATCTCGCAGCGCCCCTCAAGCCCCCGCCGCTTGGCGAGGAGGCGTTCCAGTTCGTCGCGCGGTCCGTGGACGATAAAGCCGATCTCGGGATTTTTCCGGGCGGAATGCACAATGCCCGCGACAACCGCCGCGGGCCCCTGATCGCCGCCCATTGCGTCAACCGAGATGATTGTGCGCGTCGCACGCGTCTTGATCTGGTCCATCCGCGCGGTCATTCGGCATGTCGCCTTCGAGTGTTCAGGCCGCGTCGTCTTCCAGGTCGATCTCGTCAACGAGGCTCACGACTTCACGGTCAGCGTAGTGGCCGCAGGCGGCGCAGACGTGATGCGGGCGCTTGAGCTCGCCGCAATTGGGGCATTCGTTCGGGTTGCCCGCAACCAGCGAGTCATGCGCGCGACGGTTGTTGCGGCGCGATTTCGATACTTTGTTCTGTTGGACGGCCATGTCACAACCTCAATTCCTGTGGGCCATTCGGCCCGGTTTCACGAGTGTCAGCGGCTCTTAATCCGTAGTGAGCCGCCGGTTCAACCCTCAATTCCGATGAGTGCGCGAAAATACAGAGATTTGTTGCCGGGGCAAGCGATTCTTCGTGCCAGCGAAGCGCGTGCGTCAGTCATCGCTGTCCAGCCGGTCGCGCAGGGCCTTGAGGCCTGCAAAGGGCTTGGTATCCTCGTCGGTAAGCGGCTCTGCACCCTCGGCGGCGGCGGTCATCTGGCCGAGTTCCACGTCGTCACGGCGCGGCCAGGGGGGCAGCGCAAGGCTGAGCGCCTCGATCATCACGCGGCGCAGGTCGATTTCGTGCCCCAGGGGTTCGAGCGTGTCATCCTCGGGCATTTCCATTTCCTCGCCCGGCACCACATCCTCGAACGTCGCGTCGGGTGTGAAGAGCCGCGCCACCGGCTCGTCGATCCGGGTCGTCACGGGATCAAGCGTCACCACGCAGGGCTGCACGACCGTCGCGCCCAACTCCGCGCTGAGCCGCCAATCCGTGCGCCCCTCCGTCGCGAGGTGCCCGCGCAGGCGCAGCTTGCGCAACTCCAGAAGACCAAGGTCATCCGCGATACGCTTGCGTGCCTCGGCATCCGGCACGATCTCGAAGCCGATCTCGTCCTTGCCGCGCAGCTGCGCGAGGCGGATCGTATCGGACTTGTGCATCTGCTCGCTTGCGTTTGCCATCGCTTCCTTTCTTGAACCTGCGGCCCACCTTGATGTAAGCGGGATAAAAGCCGCGCGCGGCCATGACAAGAGGGCAGACATGACAGGTACGATATCCCGACTGCTTCGCGGCCTCGTGTTGTGTGGTCTGCTCGGTGTTGCGGCGTGTTCCGCCACCTACAAGAATCACGGCTATATCCCGCCCGAGGAAGACTTGCAGCAACTCGTCGTTGGTGTCGATACGCGCACCACGGTGGATGACGTGGTGGGGCCGCCGTCGCTTTCGGGCATGTCCGATCAGGGTGACTACTATTATGTGCGCATGCGCAAGCGGACCTTTGCCATGTTCCGTCCCGAGGTGATCGAGCGGCAGGTTCTGGCAATCTCGTTCAACGAGGACGACACCATTGCCAATATCGAGACCTTCGGGCTTGAGGATGGGCAGATCGTGCCGCTGGCGCGCCGTGTGACTGACAGTTCGGTGGTCAATAACGGCTTCCTGCGGCAAATGCTGGGCAATATCGGGAACATCAACCCGTTCGGCAGCGGCGGCGCGTTCGGCGATTCCTGAGCCCGCGTCATGCGCCTGTCACGGCTTGTGTGCTACCGCGCGGTTGGCTAGACTCGCGGCATCACGGGATGAGGCGGCAATGACAGGCGAGAGGCGGTATGCGGCGCGATGTGCCTCGGGCCCCGAAGATGTCCGACGGGCGCAGGCATTGCGCGCGGTCGCGTTTCTCGGTCAGGAGGGCGGGCTGGATGTCGATCCCTTCGATGGTATCTGCAATCATATCCTGGTCGAGGAGGGGGCGACCGGGCGGCTTGTCTGCTGTTTTCGAGTTCTCACCCTCAACGATGGCTGCGAGATCGCCCAGAGCTATTCGGCGCAGTTCTACGAGTTGTCGGCGCTTGAGGCGTTCCACGGCAAGATGGCCGAGATGGGCCGGTTCTGCATCGCGCCCGGGCGCAACGATCCTGATATCCTGCGCGTGGCCTGGGCCGAGATGACACGCCTTGTCGATGAGCAGGGGATCGAGATGCTGTTTGGTTGTTCCTCCTTCAAGGGGGTGGAGACCGATGCATATCTCGACGCCTTCGCGGTGCTGCGCGCGCGGCATCTGGCGCCGCGCCGCTGGTGGCCGCAGGTCAAGGCGCCGAGTGTGTTTCGCTTTGCGCAGCGCCTCAAGCGGCATAAGCCCGATCTGAAACAGGCGATGCGCCACATGCCGCCCTTGTTGCGCACCTATCTGATGATGGGCGGATGGGTCAGCGATCATGCGGTGATCGACCGCAATCTGGGCACGTTGCACGTGTTTACCGGGGTCGAGATCGGGGCCATTCCCGACACCCGAAAGCGGCTGTTGCGCGCAATGGCGGGCTGAGGGTGCTTGACCGCGCCGGGGCGGCGGGATAGCCCGCGCCCATGGCACGTGCACCGCTTCTCCAACTCAATGACATTTCCCTGACTTTCGGGGGCGATCCGATTTTTGACGCGCTGTCGCTGGTGGTGCAGCCCGGTGACCGGGTGGCGCTGGTGGGGCGCAACGGATCGGGCAAATCGACGCTGATGAAGGTCATGGCCGGGCTGGTGGAGCCGGACCGGGGCGAGCGCATCGTGACGCCGGGCACGAGTGTCGGCTATATGGAGCAGGAGCCCGAAATGAAGGGCTTTGCCACCCTTGGAGAGTTCGCGATGAGCGAACTCGACGCAGGCGAGATGTACCGCGTCGAGATGGCTGCCGAGGGTTTGAAATTCGACCCCGACCGGCCGGTCGCGACCGCCTCGGGCGGTGAGCGGCGGCGCGCGGCTCTGGCCAAGCTGATGGCCGAGGCGCCCGAATTGATGCTGCTCGACGAGCCGACCAATCACCTAGATATCGAGGCGATCGGCTGGTTGGAGACGCAGCTGCGGGAGACGCGCAAAGGTTATGTGCTGATCAGCCACGACCGTGCGTTTTTGCGTGAGCTTAGCCGCGCAACTCTTTGGATAGACAGGGGGATGACCCGCAGGCAAGAGCGCGGATTCGAGGGTTTTGAGGCTTGGCGCGACAAGGTCTGGGAGGAAGAGGACCAACAGCGCCACAAGCTTAATCGCAAGATCAAGGCCGAGGCCCGGTGGGCCGTCGAAGGCATCAGCGCACGGCGCAAGCGCAATCAGGGCCGGGTGCGCGCCTTGCAGGCGTTGCGAGAGGAGCGCAGCAGTCAGATCCGCCGTCAAGGCACGGCGGCAATGGCGCTCGATTCGGGCCCGTCTTCTGGCCGCAAGGTGATGGAAGCGGACGGAATTTCAAAGCGTTACGATGGTAAGCTCATCTTGAGTGAGTTCAGTATCAAGATTCTGCGCGGCGATCGCGTTGCCTTTGTCGGGCCCAACGGGGTGGGCAAGACGACACTGCTCAAGATGCTGATGGGCGAGGTCGCACCGGATACCGGGCGTGTCACGCATGGCACCAACCTGATGCCCGCCGTGTTCGATCAGGCGCGCGCGCAACTGGCCCCGGAAATGAGCCTTTGGGAGAGCCTCACAGGCGATATAGACATGCGCGTCTCGGGGCAGGCGGATCAGGTGCTGGTGCGCGGGCAACCGCGCCATGTGGTGGGCTATCTGAAGGATTTCCTCTTTGACGAGCGACAGGTGCGCGCACCGGTCAAGTCCTTGTCTGGGGGAGAAAAAGCGCGGCTGTTGCTGGCCAAGCTTATGGCGCGGGAAAGCAACCTGCTGGTGCTTGACGAACCGACCAACGATCTTGATATTGAGACGCTGGACCTGTTGCAGGAACTGCTCGACGATTATGACGGCACCGTCCTGCTGGTCAGCCACGACCGGGATTTTCTCGATCGCGTGGCGACCACGACCATCGCGATGGAGGGCGACGGGCGTGCCACCGCCTATGCCGGCGGCTGGAGCGACTACCGTGCGCAGCGGGGCCGGAACGAAGCCGCGCCGGTAGAGAGAAAAGTAGAAAAAACAGATAGTAAGGCGGCAAAGTCAAAGCAGGATAAGACGTCGAAGTTGAGCTTTACCGACAAGCACCGGCTGGAGGAACTGCCGGGGGTGATCGCGCGGCTGGAGGCCGAGATCGCTAAGCTGGAAGGGCTGCTCGCCGATGCCGATCTGTTCACCCGCGAACCGGTGAAGTTCAAAAAGGCGACCGAAGCGCTGAGCGCGCGGCAGCAGGCGCTGGCGCAGGCCGAGGACGACTGGCTGACACTGGCGGAAAAGGCCGAATCCGAGGGCTGATTTCACCTGTAAATCGCAGGGTTGCGCGGCTATGCTCGCGCATATGAGTTCATCGGATCGCAGCATCAGGGACCGCGTCAGGCTCTTGTACGAGGGTCGCTCAAAACGTGCCACGCGGTTTCGGTACGGGCTGCTGATCTTCGACGCGGTGACCATCGTCTTCTTTCTCGCGACCGCCACACTGCCGCTCAGCCCTGCGCTGATTGCGGCGGATGCGGGAGTGGCCGCGATCATCCTCGCGGATTTTGCCTGTCGGTTGTGGATTTCGGAGAACCGCCTGCGACACTTGCGGCAAATCTACGTGATCGTGGATGTTCTGGTTCTGGCCTCGCTGATCGCCGCGCCGTTCCTGGGGCAGGGCTGGGCGGCGTTGCGGCTGTTGCGGGCGCTGCGGCTGGTGCATTCCTATCACCTGCTCAAGGATCTGCGACGCGATGTGCGGATTTTCCGCCTGTACGAGGATGCGATTCTCGCGACGGTCAACCTGCTGGTGTTCATCTTCGCGATGACCGCGCTCGTGCTGGTGCTGCGCGGCGGGCAGGAGCCGGGGCTGGAGACCTATGTCGATGCGCTCTATTTCACGGTGACGACGCTGACCACCACCGGCTATGGCGATATCCTGATGACCACCGGCACCGGGCGGTTGTTGGCGGTGGGGATCATGCTGGCCGGCGTGGGGTTGTTCCTGCGGTTGGCGCGGGCGATTTTCGTGCCCGCCAAGGTACGGCACAAGTGCCAGGATTGCGGGCTTCTCAAGCAAGACCCCGACGCCATCCATTGCAAGCATTGCGGCCGCGAGTTGAAGATCGAGACCGAGGGCGCGGATTGAGCGCCGCTCAGCGCATCCGCAGCGCGCCGTCGAGGCGGATCACCTCGCCGTTGAGATAGCCGCATTCGACGATGAAGGCCGCCAGCCGCGCGTATTCCTCGGGGTCGCCGAGACGTTTGGGAAAGGTCACTTCAGCGGCAAGGTCGTCCTGCACCTCCTGCGGCAGCCCGCGCATCATCGGGGTGGCGAAAATCCCCGGTGCGATGGCCATGACGCGAATCCCCTCGCGCACGAGATCGCGGGCCATCGGCAACGACAGCCCGACGATCCCGCCCTTGGAGGCGGCATAGGCGGCCTGTCCCTTTTGTCCGTCGAAAGCGGCGATGGAGGCGGTGTTGATGATCACGCCGCGCGCGCCATCCGCGTCCGGCGCATTCGCGGCCATCGCGGCGGCGGCGAGGCGCGCCACGTTGAACGTGCCCACGAGGTTGATGTCGATGGTGCGGCGGAAGGCATCAAGCGGGTGCGGTCCGTCGCGCCCGAGGACCTTGGCCCCCGTGGCGATGCCGGCGCAGTTCACCACTGCGGTGATTCGGCCCATCCGGTCGCGCGCGGTGGCGATGGCGGTGGCGACCGACGCCTCGTCGGTCACGTCGGTCTCGACAAAGCCCGCGCCGATTTCGGTGGCGACATCCGCGCCGCGCACTGGGTCGCGGTCGAGCAGCGTTACCTGCGCGCCCCGCGCCCGGAACTGCCGTGCCGTCGCCTCGCCAAGCCCGGAGGCGCCGCCGGTGATCAGCGCCGCACTGTCCTCGATACGCATTGGATGCCCTCCTGAAAAAATGAACGATTGTTCATTTACCCGTCCCGCGCCGGGCTGTCAAAGCTTGTCTTTGCACGGACCCGCACGGCCCGGATCGTTTCAGGGCTTCGTGGCGGCTTGCCCGGTTGTGGCTGTGGTTGCGCCGGGCGCGCGCGCGCCCGATCCGCGCCGTTCCCAGCGGCTGAAGAGCAGGGTGATGACACCCGCGACCAGCAAGTAGGCTACGGCAAGTAGCAACAGCGGCTCGTAGACGATGAAGGTTTCCGCCCGCACGCGCGAGGAGACGGCGTAGATCTCCATTACCGTGATCGTCGCGACCAGCGGGGTGGCCTTGAGTTGCAGGATGGTCTCGCCGCCCAGCGTCGGCAGCACGTTGCGCACCGCCAGCGGCAGCCAGATCCGGCGGAAGACGGTAACGCGCGACATGCCAAAGGCGCGCCCGGCTTCCAGCTGACCCTTGTCCACGCCTGCGAAGGCCCCGCGCATGACCTCGCCTTCATACCCGGCATAGGACAGGGTCAGTGCCAGAACAGCATAGGGCCAGGCCTGGCGTAGATAGGGCCAAAGCTCGCTGTTGCGGATTTCGGGGAATTGCGGGAACAGTGACCCCAGACCGTAATAGAACAGCCAGATCTGCAACAGCAACGGCGTGCCCCGGATAATGGTGCAGAACGCCCGCGCCGGTGCCGACAGGTACCATGGCCCGATCGCCTGTGCCATGCCAAGCGGTATGGCAAGCAGCATGCCCAGAACCGAGGTGACGACAAGCAGCCAGATCGTCGTCCACAGCCCCTCGACCGCGAGCGGCGCATATTTCGGCAGCCAGTCCCATCGCAGGGCATAGGCGCACCAGATCACGAAGGCCGCGAAGACCGCCATCAGGATCAGCCGGTGAGGTTGCAACAGTGCGCGCAAGCCGGTCATCTGCGGCCCTCCCGCAGCGATGGCTGGCCGCGCCGGGACCATTTCTCGATCCAGCCGAAGACGACGCCGGAGCCCAGTGTCACCATCAGGTAAAGCGCCCCGGCAGCAAGAAAGAAGGTGAAATAGGCCCGCGTGCTGCTGGCCGCCTGGCGGGTTTCGAGGGTCAGTTCGTTAAAGCCCACGATGGCCAGAAGCGCCGTATCCTTGGTGGCGATCAGCCAGAGATTGGCCAGCCCCGGCGTCGCAAAGGACATCATCGCCGGAACCGTCACCCGGCGCATCAGCAGCAGCGGCGGCATGCCAAAGGCGCGTGCTGCTTCGATCTGGCCCGGCGGCACCGCCTGGATCGCGCCGCGCAGCACCTCGGTCGCATAGGCGCCCTGAACGAGCCCGAGCACCCAGATACCGGCGATCACACCGTTGATTTCGACCCGGTCATAGCCCATGGCTTCGGCCGCCTTGTTGATCAGGTCAGAGCCCGCGTAATAGAGGATCAGGATCAGGACGAGTTCCGGCACCGCCCGGATCACCGTGGTATAAATGGCGAGCAGATCGCGTAGGACCGGACCGCCATAGAGTTTTCCGCAGGCTCCAAACAGCCCGATAATCAATCCCAGACCGAACGCCCCGAAAGCGATCTGGAGCGAGTGCAGCAACCCGCGCAGAAGGTTGCTGCCCCAGCCCGGCGGGGACAGGGACAGCAGTTTCAGACTGTCGGCCAGTCCGAAAAATTCAACCAGGGCATCCAAGTCCGGGCTCTACTCGGCCAGGATGCTCGTATCGAAATAGCGCGCGGTGATTTCGTCGTGCGTTCCATTTTCGATGATCTTCGCGATGCCGGCATTGATCTTTTCGCGCAGGTCGTCGTCGCCCTTGCGCAGGCCCGCACCGACCCCCTTGCCAAGAATGCTTTCGTCATTGGGCACCGCGCCCTTGATTTCGCAGCAGGCACCGGCGTCGGAATTGACGAATTCGCCCATCGCGATGCTGTCGGCCTGGATCGCGTCTATGCGGCCCGAGACCAGATCCTGGTTCGCCTCGTCCTGGGTCTGGTAGACGCGGATCTCGGCGGCGGCATCGGCAAAATGCGCGGTGGCATAGGCCTGGTGTGTGGTCGCGGCCTGAACCCCGAGGATCTTGCCGTCCAGCGAGGCGGCGCTTGGTGCGATATCCATCGACCTGTCGGCGACGATCACCGCTGGCGTGTTGTAGTAGGGATCGCTGAAATCAATGGTTTTCATGCGCTCGTCGGTGATCGACATCGAGGCCATGATGGCGTCGATCTGCTGTCCGGTCAGCGACGGAATGATGCCGTCCCACGCGACCGGGGTGATCACGCAGTCAAGCTCGGCAGCCTCGCAGACCGCGTTGATGATCTCGACTTCCCAACCGCCCCATTCGCCCGAGGCATCAAGCGAGGCGAAGGGCGGATAGGGCTCGGCGGCGATGCCGATCTTGACCTCTTCGGCCATGGCAGCGCCAGCGCCAAGCGCCCCGGCAAGGGTCGCAGCAGCGAGGGATTTCATGAATTTCATTTTTCTATCTCCTGTTGGTTTGGTTGGTTTTCAGTGAACTGTTTGCAGGAATTGCTGCAATCGCTCGGAGCGCGGGTTGGCAAACAGCTGCTCCGGCGGTCCCTGTTCCTCGATGCGGCCTTCGGACAGGTACAAGACATGGCTTGCGACTTCGCGCGCGAATTTCATTTCGTGGGTGACCAGCAACATGGTGCGGCCCTCCTGTGCCAGATCGCGGATCACGCGCAGCACGTCTCCCACCAGTTCAGGATCGAGTGCGCTGGTGGGTTCGTCAAAGAGCATCACCGTCGGATCGACCGCCAGCGCGCGGGCAATCGCGGCGCGCTGTTGCTGGCCGCCGGACAGGTAAGCGGGATAGGTGTCGGCCTTGTCGCGCAGCCCGACACGGTCGAGCAGATCGAAGGCGCGCGCCGTCGCCGCGTCGCGGTGCATCCCCAGCACGTGGACCGGCACCTCGATCACGTTTTCGAGCAATGTACGGTGGGTCCAGAGGTTGAAGCTCTGGAAAACCATGCCCAGCCGACTGCGGATGCGTTCGATCTGACGCCGGTTGGCGGGGCGTCCGTCCGCGCGCATGGCAACCTCCTCGCCATCGACGATGATCTTGCCCGAGGTCGGCGTTTCCAGAAAGTTGGTGCAACGCAAGAGGGTCGACTTGCCGGATCCGCTGCCCCCGATGATGGCGACGACATCCCCCTTTCGGGCGTCGAGAGACACCCCCTTCAAGACTTCGACAGAGCCGAAATTCTTGCACAGATCAATGACCTGTATTGCCGATGGTTCGCCGTCTGCGGTGCGATTTGCAGTCAAAGGAAGGGCCCCGATGTTGCATTTTCAGCTTGTAGTTAGGCAGAGAGCGAGTAATTATGCAAGTGTATAGTTTTGTCAACTTCCGTCACAAGGCCGTCGCCCGCATGAGTGCCGATCAGCGCAAGTTCACCCGCGAATTGCCCGCACAACGGCGCGAGCAGTTGATTCTTGCGGTGTTGTCGCTGATCGCGCGGAAGGGCGTGCGCGCGGCCACGGTGCGCGACATCGCGCAGGAGGCGGGGGTCACGCAGGGGCTGATCCGGCACTATTTCGGCTCCAAGGAGAGCTTGGTCGCGGCGGCCTATGATTATCACATGAGCCGGATGACCGATGCCGTCTGGCAGGCGAGCGACAAGCCCGAGCCCCGGGCGCGTCTGGCGGCGTTCGTGATCTCGTCGCTGTCACCGCCGGTGTTGAACCGCGACTGGGTTTCGCTCTGGGCGGCGCTGTTGGGCCGGGCGATGCAGGATCCGCAACTGCTGAAGACGCATGAGTGCACCTACTGCTATTTCCGCGACCGTCTCGAATCGCTCATCGCGGACGCGCTGCGGCATGTGGGCCGACCGCATACAAAAGCCGAGACGCGTCGACTGGCCATCGCCTGCAACGCCGTCATCGACGGGCTGTGGATCGAGGGCGGCGCGCTGCCGGACGCGTTCGCTCAAGGGGAATTGACGGCCATTGGGCTGCGCTCGGTCGGGGCGCTGGTCGGGCTGCCACTTGAAGATACAGAGGACTTGTAAAGATGAAATATGCAGGCATCGTCGACCGCCTCGCGGGGTTGGGGGGCGCCAAGTGGGATGTCCATTTCCGCGCCCGGGAACTGGCCGCCCATGGGCGTGACATTATTGAGCTGACAATCGGCGAACCCGATGTTGCGACGCCGCAGGCGCTGACTGACGTGGCCGTTGACGCGCTGCGGCGTGGGCGCACCGGCTATTCCGACGGTCGCGGCGAGGATAATCTGCGCGCCGCCCTTGCGCAAAGATACGCGCAAAGCACCGCAACCCGGATCGAACCCGACCGGGTCCTGTGCTTTCCCGGCACCCAGACGGCGCTTTTCGCGGTCCTGATGGGGGTGGCCGAAACCGGCGACGAAGTGTTGGTCGGCGACCCGATGTATGCCACCTACGAGGGCGTGATCCGCGCCACCGGGGCGACGATGGTGCCAGTGCCGCTGTTGCCTGCGCAGGGATTTCGCATCCGCGCCGAGGATATCGCGGCGCGGATCACGCCGCGCAGCCGCGTCCTCCTGCTGAACACGCCGCATAACCCGACCGGGGCGATCCTGTCGCGCGCGGATCTGCTGGCAATCGGCAAGCTGGCGCAGGAGCATGACCTGTGGATCATCGCGGACGAGGTCTATGAAGAGCTGGTCTTTGACGGCGAGACCTTTCATTCACCGCTGTCGATCCCCGAACTGGCCGACCGGGTGGTGGTCGTCTCCTCGATCTCGAAGTCGCATGCCGCGCCGGGCTTTCGCAGCGGTTGGGCGATCGGACCGCCCGAATTCACCGCGCGGTTGCTGTCCCTGTCGGAAACGATGCTGTTCGGCAACCAGCCATTCATCGCCGACATGACGGCGGCGGCGGTCAGCGCCCAGTCCGAGGTGGCGGCGGGCATGCGCGCCCGCTTTGCCGCGCGCGCCGCACGGCTGCACGCCCGGCTGAGCGCGGAGTGGACGCTTGAGGTGCACGCGCCCAAGGCGGGGATGTTCGCCATGGTCAATGTCGAGAAGACCGGAATGAACGGCCATGCCTATGCCCTCGATCTGCTGGAGAACGCAAGCGTGGCCGTGATGCCGGGCAGCGCCTTCGGCGCAAGGCTCAATCACTGGATCCGCGTCGCGTTGACGGTAGACGACGCCCGCTTCGAGGTGGCCTGCGACCGGATTGTCGCGCATGCTCGCCAGCACGCGAGGGCCACTACATGACACAGACAATCGGCGAGGCGCTGGTGAGGCGGCTCGAGGCGCAGGGCGTGGATACGGTCTTTGGAATCCCGGGCGTGCATACGGTCGAGCTCTACCGGGGGCTTGCCGCCTCACCCATCCGCCATGTCACGCCACGGCACGAACAGGGCGCGGGCTTTATGGCCGACGGGTATGCGCGCGCCTCTGGCAGGCCCGGCGTGGCGCTGGTGATCACCGGCCCCGGGCTGACCAATACGCTGACACCGATGGCGCAGGCGCGGGCCGACAGCGTGCCGATGCTTGTCATATCCGGGGTGAATGTCCTGTCCAGTCTCGGCCGCGGGCTTGGCCATCTGCATGAACTGCCCGACCAGTCGGCGCTCGCGGCCACGGTGGCGCTTGACAGCGCCCGGGTGACAACCGCCGATGGCCTTGCAGGTGCCGTGGATCGCGCCTTTGCCCGCATGGCCGAGGGGCGCCCTGGCCCGACCCATATCGAGGTGCCGCTGGATGTGGCCGGTCAGGCGCATGACGCCCCGATGCCGCCCCCCTCAGCCCCGCAACAGCCGACCGAGGCGACGGACCGGATAGCGGCGGCGGCGGATCGCCTGCGCCGCGCCGCACGGCCTGTCATTCTGGTCGGCGGAGGGGCTGCGGCTGCGACCGGTGATCTGCGCAGGCTGGCCGAACGGCTGGATGCGCCGGTGGTGCTGACCACCAACGCGCGAGGCCACTTGCACGGGCATTCGCTGGTCATTCCCGCCAGCCCCAGCCTGGCCCCGGTCCGGCACCTGATTGAAGCTGCGGATTGCGTGCTCGCCATCGGCACGGAGCTGGGGCAGACCGATTACGACATGGAGTTCACCGGCTGCTTGCCCCGGTTTCCGGGCCTTGTCCGCATGGATATCTGCCGCGAGCAACTTGCCCGCCACCCTGCTGATCTGACCTTGCACAGCGCCGCCGCACCGGGCGTTGCGGCCCTGCTGGCAGAACTTGAGAACCACGAGGCACGAGGGCAGAGCGGTGCCGAACGCGCGCGGGACATCCGCGAGCGGGCCTTTGCCAGCCTAACCGCCGAACAGCAGGCTCAGTTGGCGCTTCTGAACGCAGCCCGCGACGCGCTGCCGAACGCCCTGATGGTCGGGGATTCCACGCAGTTGATCTATGCGGGCAACCTCTATTACGACCATGACCGGCCCGGCGGCTGGTTCAACGCTGCCACCGGCTATGGCGCCCTCGGCTACGGTATTCCTGCCGCGATCGGAGCGGCGCTGGCCTGTCCGGATGCGCCGGTGCTGTGCATCACCGGCGACGGCGGGGCGCAGTTCGTCCTGCCCGAGCTGATGACCGCCGCCGATGAAAATTTGCCCGTGATCTTTCTGATCTGGAACAATCACGGCTATGGCGAGATCGCGGTTTCGATGGAGGGTGCCGGGATCGAGGTTGTCGGCTGCGATCCGACACCGCCGGATTTCGCGCTGGTGGCGGCCTCCTGCGGCATGCCTTACGCCCTCTGCGCCGAGACACCCGATGCACTGGCCGAGGCCCTGCGCCGCGCCGCTGACACTCGGGGGCCGTCGATGATCGAGATCCGCACCGCCAAGATGACCCGCAAGACGGAGCCCAGCCCATGACCGACCCCACCTGTCACTTCAGCCATGCGATCACGCGGCAACCCGCCGCAAGCGCCGTGAACGGATTGCGCGCCCATGATATCGGAGCGCCCGACATGGCCCGGTTGCAGGCCGACCATGACGCCTATGTCGTGGCGCTGCGGGCCACCGGCGCCCAGGTCACGGTGCTGCCGCCGCTGAGCGGCTATCCCGATGCGATGTTCGTCGAGGATACCGCGCTCTGCCTGCCGCAAGGGGCGGTGATCCTGCGCCCCGGGGCCCCGTCCCGTCTGGGCGAGGCCGCCGAGATGGCGCCGACCCTGGCCACGCATTTCACCGACCTGCGGCGCATCGACGGGCCGGGATATGTCGAGGGCGGCGACATTCTGGTGACCGGGCGCGAAATTCTCGTGGGCCGGTCGGCTCGCACCGACGCGGCGGGCGTGGCCGAACTCGCGCGCATCGTCGCAGACTGGGGCCACAGGTTGCGCGAGGTCGAGACGCCCGCCGATATCCTGCATTTCAAGACCGACTGTTCGCTTCTCGATGCAGAGACCATCCTGACCACCGAGCGCCTCGCCGCTGCGGGCTGCTTCGAGGGCTATCGCCTGATCCACACCGCCGAGGGCGAAGAGGCCGCGGCCAACACTATCAGGTTCAACGACGTGGTTCTGATGCCGGGCGGCTTTCCCCGCACCGCCGAGCGGCTTGATCGCGCCGGGTATACGCTGGTCGAGATCAACAACAGTGAATGCGCAAAACTCGACGGCGGCATGTCCTGCCTGTCGCTGCGGTTCAATTCGGCATGACGAACCCGGCGACGGGGACAATCGCCCGGCGTGGCGCTGTGTCTGGCCGGGGTGCGCCCGATCACGGGCAATCCGCCATGACACATGACCGCGAGTAACGGCATATCTACAGCCCAGTCTTCCAGGACCACATGAACCACGGTTGCCTTTTCGTTCTGAAGGAAAAACGTTTCGCCCTGCGCAAAATCGCGCGTTGACGCATCGGACAACAATGCCTCCTCGACCGTGCTGGGCAAGGGCCTCATCAACAACGACCGTCTCGCTATATCAAGGCCTTCGGATTCTTTCATGAGGAGCGAGCCACCGATGTGAATGAACGCGGCCGATCAAGTATTTACGCGTCGAGCGCTGGCGGTCCATTGTCGGAAAATGGTCAAGAGGGAATGCGGTGCCCTGACACGTCCGTCTGATACCGGGTTTGCAGAAAGTGCAGGGCCGTGTCTCACCACGGGTGGCGATGCATTTGTGCTATGCCGCACCCGGTATCTGCACATCACGACCGCCTTCGTGAAAGTGATCCATCGTTTGCGGCCAGACGGTGCCCGGCCAGCGAACCTCCATCTGTTGCAGTCTTGGGCGGTAAACGGCGGTGTAAAGCGTGCCGAACCCGGCGGAAAACGCGGTAGAATAGAGCGGCGGGCGCAGGAAAGCGTTGATGAATTTATCCTCGGGGTCGCGATGCAGGGTCAGGCGGTGCAGCAGATAGCGCTCGCGCTCGACCGTGGCGGTAAAGCGCGCGTGGCTGACCCATTCGACGTTTTCCTGATGGTTGGTGGCAACGGCGGCATGGGTGATCAGGGTCGGGCGGTCGGGTGCCATCATCGCGGTCAGATATTGCCGCTTGGCGTCCAGAACGGTGACGTTATAACTCATATGTGTCGGCACGCGCGCCAGAACCGCACCTGCTTCTTTGGCGGTCTCGCAGGTCTGGAGCACGTAGCGCAGGATCAGCGGCACGCCGAAGCCCTCACCGACCACGCGCCTGCCGCCAAAGGTAAGCGAGATCGCAAGCCCGGCATCGTTCATCCCGTCAACCAGCCCCCAGAGTCCATCCGAGGTGCCGATGACGCGCCGCCCTTGCCAGCCGGTTTTCAGGATCAGGCTGTCAAAGGCGTTGGGATTATAGTCGTAATTGCGCACAAGCACCGGCTCCTCGCCGGTCCAGATCGCTTGGCTACAGCCCGACAGATAGGGCGGCGGGCAATGGAAACTGAGGAAACGTGCCGCCTGATCGCCACCGCCTGCAAGATCGCACAAGCTATCGTATAGCGGCACGATCTCGGGCATGTGCTGCGCGATGGCGCGGCGGCTCTCGAGGTATTTCGGGCGCGCGCCGTCGCCCTCCTTGAGCCACCAGCGCCGGTAGTGCGGCCAGTATTCGGCGAAAAGCCCGGCCCATTTCGGGCCGGGCAAATCTTCACTCACTGCGCGCCAAAGCATAGACAGCCCTTACATGATCTTGAAGGCCGGGTCCGCAAGCGCAGGCCCAGCATTGGCAACCGGCAGGGGTTTTCCCGCGACGGATTGCTTGATCCCGTGAATCCATTTCTTGGCGCGTTCATTCAACTGAAACCCCTTGGTCATGGAGCGGCCGCGGGTCACCAGAATGCCGATATCGGCACCCTCATAACGGTAATCGCCGGGTTGAAGGATGCGTAGGAAAAACGCCTCGTTTTCCGATTCAACCGCGCGGCGGTGATAATCGAACCGGTCAAACACGACGCGGCCATCTTCCAACATCTTGTAGATGCCGGTTTCGGGCGCGTCGGTGCAGATATCAACGCTATCCTCGGTATGTTTTATCACCATCTGTGACCAACTGTCGATCATGTCCGGGTCGGCCCAACGTGCGTTCAACTCGTCGACATCAAGGTCGAACTTCTTTCTCGAAAATTCCAGCAGGTGGAACAGAAACAACGGCGCATCGGCATGGGCAAAGGCGGCGTGGTTGGTCATCGACGACGCTCCGGTGATGCGCGGGTTCAACTCGCCCAGCCACAGGTCGCCGGTTTTCTTGTCGATCAGGAAATCAAGCTCAAAGTAGCCGCGATAGCCCTCTTTGCGTAACTGTTCGCCGAACTTGAAGGTCAGTTCGCGCGCTTTCTGGCGCACCTTTGGCGGAAAGGCGGTGGACAGGATTTCATTGCCACACCAGCCGCCGCGATAGGGGGTGAGATCCTTGAAACCGACAAGCTCTGTCATCAGCGGGCCGACGATGGTGCCCTCCTTGGTGGCGCAGGCCTCGATCGCGGAACCCCGGCAATCAATCCGCTTCATGATCTTGATTTCGCCCTCGCCGATGATCTCGTGCTCGTGGCGGCGGAAATCGGCCTCGGATTTGATGAAAAACGTGGTGTGGCCACTATCGCCAAAGGCTGATTGCAGCACCAGATCATGACCGATCCCGGCCTTTTCACAGGTCTTTTGCAGATCCTCGTAGGATTTTACCTCGGCCAGAACGTTGGGCACCGAGGGCACGCCGGCCTTGTTGCCGATACGGACGGTTTCGATCTTGTTGTCCATCTTGGTGCGCAGCTTGGCCTTGGGAAACCAGACATCGGCACCGAGTTCTTTCGACAGACGCTCGGTTTCCTCGTCGAACATCAGGAAGACGAATTTCGGCTTGCCACCGCGCCGCTTGATGAAATCAATCACCTCCTTGTGCTGCAACAGGTAGTTGTTGATGTCCTCGATTGACTGAAACTCTGCATGGGGCTGTTCCGAGGGGCAGAACACGTTGGGATGCTTGCCGCCGTAACAGTCGATATAGCAGATATACTTGAAGTTCTTCACCCACTCATCAAGCCCGAGGAGGTTAAAGTTGGTGGCCGAAATAAAGTAGATCGGGTCGTCATTGCGGTGAAAAAACCGGCGGATCTCCGAGATATTCTTAAGCGCAGTTGCCATATTGTTTTCCTTCCCTATTCGGCTGCAGTCTTGATGGGTTTGGTCTTGGGCAAGGCGGCCAGGGCCTCTGGTGTGAAGACGCGCAACCCCAGGTCGGCGCGGTAGCCGTGGATTTCATTGACGTCGAGCGCGCGCATGAAGGCAAGGATTTCCTTGCTGATCACCTGGCCCGGCACAAGGATCGGAAAGCCTGGCGGATAGGGGATGATAAAGCTGGCTGAAACCACCTCTTGCCCCGCCTCAAGCGCGTCTTTCAGCGATCCATCGAGTTCGAGGTAATCGCAGTTCTTCAGATCATAACTTAGGTAATAGGCAGTCCTGATATCGCCCTCGGGCGTCAGGTCGCCCGGCCGGAACGCATCGTGAAAGCGGCTGAAATCCGGCAGGGGCGGGTAATTCTCGGTCAGATTCCTGACCCGCCGGTCAAACGCGAGCCGCTCCATGTTCGAGGCATCGTCCAGCAGATCGTCAAGGTCTTTGGCGATCTCGACCAACACTTCGATCAGATAGGCCACAGATGACCGCGTGGTGCCGATATTGGTCATGAAAAGCACGGTATTGCGCGAGGTCTTGTTGATCTGGATGCCGTATTTGTCCATCAGGATATCGGTCTTGAAGGTATCGCCATCCCAGCCCGTTCCGCCGACAGCAAGGGTGACGCGGGTGGCATCGAGCACGAAGTCGTCCTGCTCCCAGCAATCCCACATATCGGTCCAGCCCTGCTCGGTGTCGAAATAGCTGGTGACACCGCTCTGTCGGTAATGCTCGGGGATCATGTCGCCCGCGGTCAGTACCTTGAAATACTTTTGCAACAGAGGATGGCTGCTGATCGCCTTGCGCATGGACATCGCCGCCTCGATCTGGCGCTGGACAAATTCAAAGCCCTCAAGTTCCACCTGACGGCGGCCGACATCAAGCGAGGCGATGATTTGATAGTTGGGCGAGGTTGACGTGTGGGTCATATAGGCTTCGTGAAAGCTCTGCTCGACCTCGCCTTTGAAATCCTGATCGTTGACGTGGATCATCGAGCCCTGTCGCAGCGACGTCAGGGTCTTGTGCGTCGATTGTGTGGCATAGACCCTGATCCGCGCGTTATGTGGCGCGATAAGTCGGGTATCGAGCCATGTTTCGTCCGGCGCTTCGGCCAGCTCTTCCTGCTGTGCCTCATAGGTGCGACGATGCGCATCTGTGCGCAGGCGGCGGCGCAGGTTGTTGGCGGTGCGCATGGCGGTGCGCTGACGGTAGGTCGGGCTGAACCGGGCAAAGGCGAACCATGCCTCGTCCCAAAGGAACACGAGATCAGGCTTGATCGCCAGACATTCCTCCATCACGCGCTCGACGTTATAGACCAGCCCGTCAAAAGTGCAGTTGGTGAGCAACAGCATGCGGACCCGGTCAAGCTTGCCCGCGGCCTTGAGCGCCAGCAGCTGATGCTTGATCTCGCGCAGCGGCACCGCGCCATACATCGAGTATTCATTCAGCGGGTAGCTGTCGAGATAGACAACCTCGGCGCCGGCCAGAACCATGCCGTAGTGGTGCGATTTGTGGCAATCGCGATCCACAAGCACGATGTCACCGGGACGCACAAGCGCCTGCACCACGATCTTGTTGCAGGTCGAGGTGCCATTGGTGGCAAAGAAAGTCTGTTTTGACCCAAACGCCCGGCTGGCCAGTTCCTGCGCCTCTTTGATGGGGCCATGCGGTTCCAGAAGGCTATCAAGCCCGCCCGAGGTGGCCGAGGTTTCGGCAAGAAAAATGTTGGGGCCGTAAAACGCGCCCATATCCTGAATCCAGTGGCTGCGGCTGATGGATTTTCCACGGCTGATCGGCATCGCGTGAAACACACCGGTGGGCTGTTTGGAATAGTCTACGAGAGCGGTAAAGAACGGCGTTTTGTTGCGGGCCTCGACCCCGCGCAGGATGTTGAGGTGCAACTCCATGAAGTCTTCCTGATTGTAGAAGACCCGTCGGCAAATACCGAGATCGAGGCCCGCGATGTCCTCGACCGAGCGTTCGGTGACAAGATATGCGTCAAGCTCGGGGCGGACCCGGTCGATCAGACGGCAAAGCTCGGGGCCGTAATTCTCGGGCAGGAGCGCCTCGAGCTCGTCGGTACCGCTGGCATTGCTCAGGTACTTGCCGAGAATCTCATTTTCGTTCTTCGACTTCAGGATTAAACCGGGGCGCACCACGATCGCCTGAATGTTGTGATTGAACAGCGCCGCAATCAGCGCGTCCTCGAGGCTTGGAACGACGACAGCCTCGTAATGGAACGGGTCTTCGGCGCGACGCATCCGGGTGACGTTGGACCGGAGCCAGCGTTCCTGTTGCTCGCTGACATTGTCGACGATCAGAACCTCGAAATAAGGGCGCGCCATGGCGCGGGCCTCTGGCGACAGCATCGCCTCGTCGTTGTGTTCCTCGTCGTCATGGCTGTCACGATCAAGAGGGATCGTGCGGCGCCGGTAGGCCCCGGTGGTCAGAGCCCGCGTGGTCCGGTGCACGCCGAACGACAGATCATCCAGATTGTCATGCTCGAAGTGGCGGCGCATGTGATCGAACGCGGCCATGCCGGGAAAGGCCCAATAGGGCTCGATCACCGCGAGCGCTTCGAAAAGCTCATTTATCCGGGATCTCAGGGCGGCGATCTTCTTGGCGTCGCGCTCACGGCATATCGAGGTTGTCGCCTCGCGCAACGCGCTCCACCGGTCCGAGCGAAGCTGCGTCGCAGAATAATAGTCGCTTACTGAATCCATCAATCGTCCTCCCGCCTGTCAGGCAAGAGTGCGATCAGCGGATCAGGGACGCAAGGCCCCCCGCGGTCCTGCGCCCTAGCCGACTGTTGTTCTGCCCTCGAAAGGCGTCGTTCCATAGCCGAGGTTGCGCGTGTGATTGCGCTCTTCGGCCTCTGCATCGGCGGGCACGTCCACGTGCAATCCTGCACGCGATCCCTGTTGCGGGATCTCAAGCGGCCCGAGTGTCCTGAGATAATCGTTGGTCGTGCTGGCGCGGTCATAGACCGAGAAGTCAACGGCGCGGTCGCGGAAGCTCTTGAGCACCTGACCCAGGCCCTTCATCCCGGTTTCACGCTGACGGCGCACCATCGAAAGATCGACCTCGATCGGGAACATGTCCTCTTGTCCCGCCGACTGGTGCAGCACCAGCGATGTCGGATCGACGACCAGAGATTTGCCGACGCCGCCTGCACCAAGGCCATTCACGTCAAACACGTAGCACTGAAACTGTGCCGCCGTGGCGCGCGCGATGGCAAGTTCCGCGTCGCGATCGGTGGTGCCGGTCAGAACCGGGTGAAGCAGCACTTCGACCCCCTGACTGGTCAGTTCGCGCGTGGTTTCCGGGAACCACATGTCATAACAGATCGACAGGCCAAAGCGGCCCACCTCGGGTACATCGAAAACACAGAATTCGGTGCCTGCTGCAATCCCCGCCTCGTAGGGCAGGAAGGGAAACATCTTGGCGTAGCGCCGGATGACGTCGCCGTCGGGGTTGATGACAAGGGACGTGTTGTAGATACGCCCGTCCACCGACGAGGTCAGGAACATCGACCCGGGGATGAGCCAGATCTTGTAGCGACGCGCCGCCTCGCAGAACCTGTCGATCACGTCGTTCTCGTGCGGCAGGGCGTATTTGTCGAGCGGGCCAAAGGGCGAAAGCTCGCTGAACATCACCATTTGCGTCCAGGGAAACCGCGCCATCAGAATCTCAAGGCGGTGAAGCATGCCGTCGACATTGGGTTGCAGGGCGTTGACGTACATCTGGACGCCGGCGATTGCGAATGGGGTCATGGTGTCAGCTCTCCGTGCTGGCAGAGCGGCCCGGATCGGGCACAAGGATTCTCTGCATCGGCCACCTATTACGCCCTCATCAGCAAGACGGAAACAGGTGATCTGAGCAACACGCTATTAACACGGGAGCCGCCAGGAAACGCTCGCACAGGCTCGGCTTTGGGTGAGGTCATGCCCCGCCGATCAAAGCGAGCAGCCGCGAAACTGCGCGCAGACAGAGTGTTCATACATTCAACCCTCCAACGGCTGATCGTTGTCCGATCCAATCAGTCTGCACTGTTTTCGCATCTTATCAAGAGGGTCGGTTGTTTAATATTTTCTACATTGGCGCTTTCGAACTTTGATCGAGCCGCGTCGGAGCTGCATTGTGCCCGCTCTCTGAAATAATTCTAGACTGCCGAGCGCTGCGTGCGACGCCAATCAATGACGGCCCTGTATGATTGACAACGGTCGAGGGCGGCGGCGCCCACCGATATGTCCCGGCACTGCGAATGCCCGCAATGTCGAACCAGAGGGTTTCTTCAAATATCTTTTTATTATAGACGGTTAGACGCATTCATGCGGACCGAGGTCGCAAACGCCGTTGCGCGTCTCGATCGTTGGTTACTTTGCAAAACCCGGCACGGATGGCTTGCATGCCTGTCCTGGAGAAGCAGCGTCTGGGGTGGGGTGCTGCCGTCAAAAACAGCGTGCCGCCGGATTGATCAGGCGCTTCCGGAGCTGCTTGCGAACCAATGGACCACCCTGAATCGCTCAATCCGGTTGAAATTTTCGACGCGTTTGATCGTCCTGTCGATGCCCACTGTAGCGGCAAAGTCGGTCGCGAAGGCGCCGGTGTGATTCTCGCGTTGACCTGTCCCGTTCGCCCGCCTCGATCTCTTGGCGCGGGCCATTCCCGAGAGACCGATGCGCGCCCGTGGTCGAAACGGGCGCGCAGCCACGCGCAAGGGGCAGGCACGATGCCCGCCCCTTTTCGTCGTCTCGATCAGGCGTGACCGTGCAGGTCCGCGATGGCATCGACAAGGGCGGCCTCGAAGATCGCGAGGCCCTCGTCGATGATCGCATCCGACGCGGTCAGCGGCACCATGATCCGAAGCGCGTTGCCATGCATCCCGCAGGACAGCAGGATCAGACCGCGCTTGAGCGCATGTGCGACAACCGCCCTGGTCAGCGCGGCATCGGGTGTGGCACTGTCAAAGTCGGTGACGAATTCGACCGCGAGCATGGCCCCAAGGCCGCGAATGTCCCACATGCGGAACGGTGCCACGCGCGCGCCGATCTCGGCAAGGCGGGTGCGGAAATGCTCGCCAAGCGCCGTGGAGCGGGCAAGCAGACCTTCTTCCTCGATTGCCTCGATTGCGGCGAGCGCTGCGGCACAGGCCACCGGGTTGCCGCCATACGTGCCCCCCAGACCACCGGGGATGACCGCATCCATCACCTCGGCGCGACCGATCACACCGGCGAGCGGATAGCCGCCCGCCATCGACTTGGCGACGGTGATCAGATCCGGCACAACGCCCGAATGTTCAACCGCGAACCATGTGCCGGTGCGTCCGAAACCGGCCTGAATCTCGTCTGCGATCAGCAGGATGCCGTGGGTGTCGCAAATATCGCGCAGGGCCTGCATCATCTCGAAGGGCACCGGGGTATACCCGCCCTCGCCAAGCACCGGTTCGATGATGATCGCGGCAATCCGCTCGGGCTGGGCATCGGTCAGCAAAAGGTTCTGCAAGCCGGTCAGCGCGTCCTGCACGGTGATGCCGTCACGCACGCTCGGGAACGGTGCGCGGAAGATATCCGACGGGAATGGTCCGAAATCCTTTTTGTAAGGAGAGATTTTGCCGGTCATGCCAAGCGTCAGCAATGTGCGGCCATGATAACTGCCGGTAAAGGCGATAACGCCCGGGCGCCCGGTGGCCGCGCGGGCAATCTTGACCGCGTTTTCAACCGCTTCGGCGCCGGTGGTGACCAAAAGCGACTTCTTGGCGTGATCGCCGGGGGCCAGATCGTTCAGTTTCTCGGCCAGGGCGACATAGGGTTCGTAGGGCACAACCTGAAAGCTGGTATGGGTATAGTGATCTTCCTGCGCCTTGGCGGCGGCGATCACCTTGGGGTGGCGGTGGCCGGTGTTGAGCACGGCAATACCGCCGACGAAATCAATGTAACGGTTGCCTTCGACATCCCAAAGCTCTGCGTTCTCGGCATGACTTGCAAAGACCGGTGCCGCAGAGGCCACACCGCGCGCCACCGATGCCTCACGCCGCGCGAGGAGCGCGGCATTGCTTTGCGCCTCACGTGCGGCATCCGGCACGACCGAGATCTTCGGTTTCGACGCGGCGGCGGCCTTGCGGGGCTTTTTCTTTACGGTGTTGGACATGATGATGTCTCCTGGTTCATATGAACACTGGCCCCTTGTGGGATGTGTTTAAAATTCTCATAATCCGTTTAATTTACCTGTCAATCCTGTTTCTGCCACCGCGATGTCAGACTGCGACAGATGCGAGCAAGGCAGACGATTTAATAGCCGCGCCGGTTACAGCATGGGGTTGCGTGTACGACCCTGATCTTGCAAAAGATTATCGCAAAGCCGCAAAGGAAGCGAGACGTGGACATCGGCAACAGGCTTCAGGAAATACGCAAGGCGCATGGCTTGTCTCAGCGGGAACTTGCCGCGCGGGCAGGGTTGACGAACGGAACGATCTCGCTGATCGAGCAGAACAAGACCAGCCCCTCGGTGGCTTCGCTCAAAAGTCTGCTGGATGCGATTCCCATGAGCATTGCGGAATTCTTTGCTACGATCGAAGACGCCCCGAACAGCAAATATTTCTTCGGCCCGGACGAGTTCACCGAGATTGCGCCCCAATCGGGCCAGACAGCGGTCTCATTGCGGCAGCTTGGCAATGCCAGCCATCATGCCCTGCAAATTCTGGACGAGACCTATCCGCCGAATGCCGATACCGGGCCGGAACGTCTCAGCCATGTGGGTGAAGAGGCGGGCATCGTGATCGAGGGGCAGATCGAAATCACCGTCGACGATCAGGTCAGAGTTCTGAAACCCGGCGACGGATATCTATTCGACAGCCGTCTGCCCCACCGGTTTCGCAATACCGGGACAGAGGTCTGCAAGATCGTGAGCGCCTGCACGCCGCCGTCCTTCTGAGCGACGCATCGGAGGGCTGGCCCGTCTGCCTGTTGAACCGTCGAGGCGCGGCCATCCGATAGCGCTGCGGCGTCGGGCCTTTCCCTTGTACAGGGCGATCAGCCTGACCTTGTCACCCGGTAATCCGCCCGCGCGAGCCATTCGGGGTTGATCTCGGCCCCCCAGCCGGGGGCGCCGGTCACCGCAGCGTTGCCGTCTTCGATCCGGTAGGGGGGAGGTGAAGAGACCCCGTTACCAAGGATAGTAATCCGGCCTCTCGATAGAGAACTCCAGGTATTTCCCGACGTTCGGTATCGCGCGTAGAATGTGCATGGTGAAGAGCGTCACCAGCGACAGGCTGACGCAATGCGGCGTCACCGGCAGCCCTACGGCCTCTCCGATGGCCCGTTGGGCGCGGCTGTCGGCGCGGCATTTGCGGGGAGGGCAGCGATGTGATGGGCTTTGGTCTGCCCAAGGGGCTCGACGTGCTGCGCCGGGCCATCGCCGCGCATCTCAGTGCGCTCAAGGGGATCAAATGTCACCCGCAGCAGGTCTTCATCACCTCCGGCGCGCAACACGCCTTTTCGCGGGTCGGCGGCTGTTGCTCAATCCGGGCGGGCAGCGCCAGCGTGTCGCGGTGGCCCGTGCCATTGTGTTTGGGGCGCTACCACTGACGGGGCATGGGAACAGACGCACCGCAAGCCTTTGAAATCCAATAACATGGCATTTGCCCCAACGTATGCGCAAGTTATTGTTTTTACAGAATTTTGGTAGGCCCGGAGGGACTCGAACCCCCAACCAAAGCGTTATGAGCGCTCTGCTCTAACCAATTGAGCTACAGGCCCGACCTGATGTTCGTCGTAAGTGTAGCCCGGGGGGAGGTCAAGGCTTTGACGTTGCGTGGCGGGTGCTGATGGGCTAACGGGTGGCGCATTCATCCGACGGGGACAGCCATGACCGATACGCGAAACGGGATCACCTATGCAGAGGCCGGCGTCGATATCGACGCGGGAAATGCACTGGTCGAACGGATCAAGCCTGCCGCCAAGCGCACAGTACGCCCCGGTGTGATGGCGGGACTTGGCGGGTTCGGCGGGCTCTTTGATCTCAAGGCGGCGGGCTATTGTGATCCGGTTCTGGTCGCGGCCACCGATGGCGTGGGCACCAAGCTGCGGATTGCCATCGACACCGGCCATGTCGGGGGTGTGGGCGTCGATCTGGTGGCGATGTGCGTCAACGACCTGATCTGCCAGGGTGCGGAGCCGCTGTTCTTTCTGGATTATTTCGCGACCGGAAAGCTCGCGCTTGATCAGGCGACGCAGGTGATCGAAGGGATCGCGCGGGGCTGTGAGGGTTCTGGTTGCGCGCTGATCGGCGGCGAGACGGCGGAGATGCCGGGCATGTACCCGGCGGGGGATTTCGATCTGGCGGGCTTTGCCGTGGGCGCGATGGAGCGTGGCCACGAGCTGCCTGCGGGCGTGGCCGAGGGCGACATCCTGTTGGGGCTCGCGTCGGACGGGGTGCATTCCAATGGCTACAGTCTGGTGCGGCGGATCGTCGAGATGTCAGGGTTGGGATGGGAGAATGCCTGCCCCTGGGGTGAGGGCAGTCTGGGGGCGGCGCTACTGACGCCGACGCGGCTCTATGTGCGGCCGGTGCTGGAGGCGATCTCGGAGGGCGGCGTGCATGCGCTGGCCCATATCACCGGCGGCGGTTTGACCGAGAACCTGCCGCGCGTGCTGCCCGAGGGCACGGGGGCCGAGATCGACCTTGGGGCATGGGAGCTGCCGGGCGTGTTCCGCTGGCTGGCCGAGACCGGGGGGATGGCAGAGGGCGAATTGCTCAAGACCTTCAATGCCGGGATCGGCATGGTCGTGGCGGTGGACCCGGCGCAGGCCGACGCGGTCGAGGCGGTGCTGCAAGGCGCGGGTGAGACCGTATACCGGATCGGGCAGGTCACGGCGGGCGAGGGGGCGGTGTGCTACACGGGCCATCTCCTTTGACCAGGCGGGTCGCGATCTTTCTGTCCGGGGGCGGCTCGAACATGCGGGCGCTGGTCGAGGACATGGCGGACGATCATCCCGCGCGGCCCGCGCTCGTGCTGTCGAACAATGCCGATGCGGGCGGGATCGCCTGGGCGCGCGCGCGCGGGATTGCGACCGAGGTGGTGGATCACCGGCCGCATGGGGCCGACCGGGCAGGCTTTGAAGCCGAGATTGCGGCGCGGATCGCGACCTATGGGATCGACATCATCTGCCTTGCGGGTTTCATGCGGGTTCTCACGGCGGGCTTCGTGACGCCTTGGCAAGGGCGGATGATCAATATTCATCCGTCGCTCTTGCCGAAATATCGCGGTCTCAACACCCATGCGCGCGCCATTGCGGCGGGTGAGCGCGAGGCGGGCTGCACTGTCCACGAGGTCACGCCTGCACTGGACGATGGCCCGATCCTCGGGCAGGCGCGCGTCGTGGTTCGGCCCGACGACACGCCCGAGCGCCTGGCCGCGCGGGTGCTGGAGCAGGAGCATATCCTTTATCCGATGGCGCTGCGCCGATTTGCGGCGGGTGAGACTGCCCCGCTTTATCTGCCCTGACTGTGCGGGCGGGTGGCGTTTGCATTCCGCGCGTTCTCGTCTATAGCTGGGGCATGGGGGGCGGTGCAGGGCGGACAAGACAAGAACGAAAGTAGACAGCGGACCCCATGAAGACCATCACCACAACAGACGATCTCGCGGCGTTCTGCGCCAAGGCACAGCAGCATGATTACGTGACCGTGGATACCGAATTCCTGCGCGAACGCACCTATTATTCCAAGCTCTGCCTGGTGCAGCTGGCCGTACCCGGCAAGGAGGATGACAGCGCCGTCCTGGTCGATCCGCTAGCCGGTGAGGGCCTCTCGCTGGAGCCGCTTTACGAGCTGTTCCGCGATCCGTCGGTGGTCAAGGTGTTTCATGCCGCGCGGCAGGACCTGGAGATTTTCCAGGTCGAGGCGGGAGTGATCCCCGCGCCGCTATTTGACACGCAGGTGGCGGCGATGGTCTGCGGCTTCGGCGAACAGGCGGGCTATGAGACGCTGGTCAAGAAGATAGCCAAGCAGTCGCTCGACAAAAGCTCGCGGTTCACCGACTGGTCGCGCCGCCCTTTGACCGATGCGCAAAAGACATACGCCCTGGCGGACGTGACACATCTGCGCGGGATCTATGAATTTCTCGCCCGGAAACTGGCCAGCAGCGGGCGTGACAAATGGGTCGAGGAAGAGCTGCGCGTGCTGACCGATCCCGAAACCTATCGCACCGAACCGAGTGAGGCCTGGCAGCGTATCAAGACGCGCAATACGTCGCCGCGCTTTCTAGCGCTCTTGCGTGAACTGGCACGGTTTCGCGAAGACTATGCGCAGAGCCGTAACGTCCCGCGTAGCCGGGTCTACAAGGATGATGCGCTTGTCGAACTGGCCGCGACCAAACCGCAGAGCGTGCAGGATCTGGGCCGCTCTCGGCTGCTGCTGCGAGAGGCGCGAAAGGGTGAGATCGCCGAGGGTATATTGGCGGCGGTCCGGGCGGGATTGGAGTGTCCACAGGAGAACCTGCCCGTGCCCGACAAGAGCGCGGATCGCCAGCAGGTCAATCCCGCGCTCGCCGATCTGCTGCGCGTGCTGCTGAAGGCCAAGAGCGAGACCTATGGGGTCGCGGCCAAGCTGATCGCCAGCGCTGCCGATCTCGACGCCATGGCGGGCGGCACCCGCGACGTGGCGGCTTTGCGCGGCTGGCGGCGCGATGTGTTCGGTCACGATGCGTTACGGCTCTGCGAAGGTGAGATCGCGCTGGCGGTCAAAGGCAGCGCGGTCGAGCCGGTGGAGATCTGAGCGCAGGCAAGGGCCGAAACAGAAATGGTCAGCGATGGCTGATCTGCTCGTTTCGTGCGCCTAGGACGCGGATTTCCGAGGTGCGCTCGACGGTCTGTTTCGATATCGCGACCGCAGCCATGACGCGCCGCGACCGCTCGGAACCCTGTGGTGTATTGTCTGGCTGTATCGCGCGCAATTCGAAGACGAGCACCCCGTCCACCGGCTCCGCCTCAGGCGTGCCCGGCACGAGACGCACATCGAAGACCCCCTGACGCAGCGGCAGGCCTTCAACCCGGACGATGGCACCGTCGGTGGTGGGTTTCACCTCCAGAACCGTGACCTGATCCACGAGTGTGCCCTCGTAGGTCTCGGGTTCCCGCCGACGGCTGAAGATTGTATTTTCGCGCTCGGGAATCAGCGGATTGGTCGGTTCGGCCGGGGCCTCGGCCTTTGCACGGCGCCGTTCGCTGCTGCGCCCGAACCAGTTGCGCGGGTTCAATCGCGACCCGCCGCAGCCCGCCAGCACAAATGCCCCGGCCATGGAAAGAAAAACCCGCCTCTGCATGTCATCCGCCTCTGATATCCTTGGCTCGGGTTATCGCATCCGGATCCGTTTGAAAAGGTGCAAGCCGAGACTGGACCTTCGGGGGCAGCCTGCCTAGGTGTTGCTCAGGAACACAAGGAGCACCCCATGACGAGCGCGGCATTTGAAGAGATTGTCGATGATTTCGATTTCCTCGAGGATTGGGAGGATCGCTATCGTTATGTGATCGAGCGCGGCAAGGCGATGGCTCCGCTTGACGATGCACTCAGGGTGCCGGCCACCAAGGTCGAGGGCTGTGCCAGCCAGGTCTGGCTGCATGCCCGGATTGAGCAGGGCAGGTTCAGCTTTGACGGCGACAGCGATGCGATGATCGTGCGCGGGCTGATCGCAGTGCTGCGTGCGCTCTATAACGACAGGCCGGTCGCGGAGGTGCCAAAGGTGGACGCGACGGCGGAGCTTGCACGCCTGGGACTCAACGATCACCTTTCGGCGCAGCGCTCCAATGGGTTGCGTGCGATGATCGAGCGAATCCAGATGGTCGCCGCCGAGGCGGCGTGACGGTCGCGCCCGGCTATGGGCGGGCCGGGTCACACAGTGCGCGATTTCGGTCACGTTTCGGTATGTGGCGCGCAAGGCGGGGTGACAGCGTGTATCGTTGCTGGCAAGAGCAGTCGCATCGGACGTGGGGGATAACATGCTGAACCGGTTAACGGAGCACGCGCCGGATGCGCGGATTCATGCGGATGTCGCCATCGTCGGCGCGGGGGCTGCGGGCATTACCCTGGCGCGCGCCCTGCTGGGGCGTGGCTTGTCCGTCTGTCTCGTCGAATCGGGGGATGCGGATTATCAGCCCGAGGTGCAGGATCTTTCGATCGGAGAGACCCGCGGCCAGCCCTATTACGATCTGCGCGATGCGCGGTTGCGCTTTTTCGGCGGCACCACGGCGATATGGGGCGGGCGCTGCATGCCGCTCGATCCGATAGATTATCGCGCCCGACCCTGGGTGCCGCAAAGCGGATGGCCGATCGATGAGGCCGCGCTTGCGCCGTGGCTGCGCAAGGCGGGTGCCGGGCTTGACCTGCGGTTCGAGCACTTCGACGCACGCCTGCGCAAGGTGCTCGACCTGCCGGATTTTCCGCTGGAACGCGCGGGGCTCGATACCGCGTTCTGGCAATTCGACCACGCGTTCTGGCGCTTTGGTCTACCCAACTGCCAGGATCTGGTGCAGGCCGACGATATGCGCATCCTGCTCGGGGCGACGCTGGTGGATATCGTGACCGACCCGCAGGCGCGCCATGTGCAGGATCTGCAATTGGCCGGGCGCGACGGTCAACGGCGCTGGCTGCGGGCGGGGCAGGTGGTGCTGGCGGCGGGCGGAATCGAGAATCCGCGCCTTTTGCTCAATGCGCGGGGCACCATGCCGATGGGGCTGGGCAACGCGCAGGATCAGGTGGGCCGCTATTTCATGGAGCATCCCCGCGCCCTGATCGGTTGTGTGCACGGGCAGGACGGTTTGCGGCTGTGGCAGGCCTACCGCGCCTTTCACAAGGCCGGTGCCAAGCTTACCCCGGCCCTGCGTCTGCCCGATGCCGAGCAGGAGGCGCGTGGTGTGCTCAACGCAGCGGTGACGCTGAAATACCGTCCGAACGGTGGCCGGTCCGTGTTTGCGCGCCTCTACGAGGAGGTGCGCCATCGGGGCTCGCCCAACCGACTCGTGCGGCGCATCTGGAGCATGAAATCGCTGGTTGACCGGGCCGTCGTTCAGCGCGCCGAGATGGCCCTGCGCCGGGCGCAGATCGCGGCGGGGGCGGGCAGCTTTCAGGTCATGGTGCGCGCTGAACAGGCCCCCGATCCCGAAAGCCGGATCACGCTGAGCGCGCAGCGCGATGCGCTTGGTCAGCCGATGGCGCGGCTCGACTGGCGCATCGGCGCGCAGGAGGTGGCCACAGCCCGCGCGATGGGTGAGGTCTTTGGTGCCACGCTCGACCGGGAGGGCATCGGCGGCTTCGCCCGTGCCGACTGGCTCGATGACGCGACGGCGGGCTGGCCCGCGGATCCGACGATCAGTGGCCATGCGCTCGGCGGCTATCATCACATGGGCACCACGCGCATGGGCACCGATCCAGCAAGCAGCGTGGTCGATCCCGAGTGCCGCTTGCACGGCGTGGACAATCTCTGGATTGCGGGCAGTTCGGTCTTTCCGACGGGCGGTTGGTCGAACCCGACATTAACGATCATCGCGCTCTCGTTGCGTCTGGCCGAGCGCGTCGCCGCCGAGGCCGGACGGACGCAGGAGACGGCACGTTCGGCCTGAACTGTCCGATTTACAGAGCAACCCTGTCAACGGCACACCCGCGCGCGTGGCGCAGCGGGATCCCTTGGCGAGGTTCCGAGCGCGGCGCATGGACCGCGCGCCTCGTCTGGTTTATCCTGTGATCCGGGCGGCAATGGACATCCGGTGCCGCTGCCATGACCATTGCCGCGCCTGGCTTGCGCGGTCACGCCAAATAGGAGGTCGCATGTCGATCCTGTCACGCTTGTTCGGAGGGGGTACCAAGCCCGAGACGCGGGTGGAACCCTCGGAGACCTACAAGGAGTTCCGCATCATCGCCGCCCCGCAATCGGATGCCGACGGCTATCGCGTCGGCGCCCGGATTGAGAAGGATGTGGACGGCGAGGTCAGGGTGCATCACCTCCTGCGCGCCGATACATTGCGCAGTCTTGAGAACGCCGAGGCGTTCTCGATCCGCAAGGCGAAACAGGTGATCGACGAGCAGGGCGAGCGGATTTTCGGCTGACCTGAGGTCTGTGCCGTCAACGGTTGGAGGGCAGGGCAATGGCCGAACATGAGTATAGCGCGCGTGTGGTCTGGACCGGCAATCGCGGCACTGGCACCCGCGATTACAAGGGGTATGCCCGAACCTGGAACGTGGAGACGCCGGGCAAGCCGGTCATTCCCTGTTCCAACGATCCACTTCTTGGCGGTGACCCGGCGCTGCACAATCCCGAGGACATGCTGATCGCCGCGCTCTCGGCCTGTCACATGCTGTGGTTCCTGCATCTGGCGAGCGATGCCGGTGTGATCGTGACCGGATACGAGGACGATCCCCTGGCCACAGGCGAGACCGATGCCACCGGCGCGAGCCGGTTTCTGCACGCCACGCTGCGCCCCCGGATCAGCGTGGCGCAGGGGACCGACCTGAAAGCGGCGGACGCGCTTCATGCCCGGGTGCATGACTATTGCTTCATCGCGCGCTCGGTGAATTTTCCGGTCGAGTACAAGGCGCGTTACCGCATCAGCACCTAGTCGGCATGGCAACGCTGGCCGTCAAAGCTGCTCCATCACCTCGTCGGAAGCCTCGAAATTGGTGGTGACGCGCTGTACGTCGTCGTCGTCCTCCAACGCCTCGATCAGATTCATCAGCTTTTGCATGTTTTCGAGATCCATCTCGGTGGTGGTGGTGGGCTTCCACACCAGCTTGGTCGATTCGCTTTCGCCCAGATCCGCCTCGAGCGCGGTCGCCACGTCATTGAGATCGGTATCCCCGCACCAGATCACGTGGCCGTCTTCGGCGCTCTCGACATCCTCGGCGCCCGCCTCGATGGCTGCCATCATTACCGTGTCGGCGTCTCCTACCTCGGCCGGATAGGTGATCTCGCCCTTGCGCTCGAACATGAAGCCGACGCTGCCGGTCTCGCCCAAGTTCCCGCCGTTCTTGGAAAAAGTCGACCGCACGGTCGATGCGGTGCGGTTGCGGTTGTCGGTCATCGCCTCGACGATCACCGCGACGCCGTTCGGTCCGTACCCTTCGTAGCGGATTTCTTCATAATCCTCGGCATCGCCGCCCGAGGCCTTCTTGATGGCGCGTTCGATATTGTCCTTGGGCATGGACTGCGCCTTGGCTTCCTTGATCGCGAGGCGCAGGCGGGGGTTCTTGTCGGGATCCGGGTCACCCATCTTGGCGGCGACGGTGATCTCCTTGGAGAACTTGGAGAATAGTTTTGCCCGCACGGCATCCTGCCGCCCCTTGCGGTGTTGAATATTCGCCCATTTGGAATGGCCGGCCATGGTGCCTTCTCCTGCATTTTCGCAAATCTGCCGCCTTTTATCCGGTGATGCGCGGCAGGGCAACGCCCCTCTCACACGGCCCGGCGGGGGCGGTATTGCATCGGTATCATGTCGGTATCGCGTGGGTTCGATATATCTCACCTAATCTGGACACATCCTCTGATAGCCTGATCTGACAGGACAGGAAGATATCACCATGCGCATCGTGCCTGTCCACCCCGATTACCAGCCCGGCGGCGCCTAGATCGCGGGCAGTTGGCCACCCGCCCGGGTCGCCTATCTGGCGGGCCATATGCGCGAGTTGCAGCCCGATGTGATCGGCGTCACCGCCATCACCCCGTCGATCCATGTCATGGAATGCACTCGCAAGCTAGCGCAGGAGGACGTGCCGGGCGCGCGCTGCGTGCCGGGGGCTGGCTTGTCTGGAGGAGACCGCGATCAAGGCCACGCCTGCGGCTGCCACGGCCTGCCGGTTCGAGATCAGCTGGCGTTAATCCGGCCCCGCCTGCGTGAGCCGCCCGCCCTGCCGCACCATCTCGACCCGCGTGGCGCGGCCGGTGGTGTCGTCGGTCTCGAGGTAGACGCCCGAGAGTGTGACCGCCCCCATGGCGGGGGTAAAGCGTTCGCGGCCCATGCCGGTCACGAAACGGCGCATCGGCTCGGTCTTGTCCATGCCGATGACCGAATAGTAATCGCCGCACATGCCCGCATCGCCCTGAAACCCGGTGCCGCCGGGCAGGATCTGGGTGTCGGCGGTGGGAATATGCGTATGGGTGCCCACCACGAGGCTTGCGCGGCCATCGCAGAAATGGCCCATCGCCATCTTCTCGGAGGTCGCCTCGCAATGCACATCAACGAGCGCCGCCTGCACCGCGCCGCCAAGGGGGTGGGTGCGCAGCGTGGCGTCGATGGCCGAGAACGGATCATCGAACGCGCGGCGCATGAACACGTTACCCAGCACCTGCGCCACGAGGATCTTGCGTCCGCGCCCGTCGGTGAAGACCCGCGCGCCCCGGCCCGGCGCCACCTTGGAATAGTTGAGCGGGCGGATTATGCGGCTGTCGCGCTCAATGGCCTGCAACATGTCTTTTTGGTCAAAAGCATGATCGCCCAGTGTCACGCAATCGGCCCCGGCCTCGAAGAGACCCTTGGCATGCGCGCTTGTGAGCCCCATCCCGCCCGAGGCGTTCTCGCCATTGACCACCACGAAATCGAGCTTCCACGCCGCGCGCAGGCCGGGCAGTTTGTCCGCCACCGCCGCGCGCCCCGCGCGCCCCATCACATCACCGAGAAAGAGTATTTTCATGGATCTCGTGTTAGGACGCGCCGTGGCAAAGGGCAAGCCCGGTCTCGGCCGGGTGGGAGATGCGCGCCCCGGCGCGAGAGCCGTGACGGGCGCATCATGCAGGACCAGCGATTGAGTTTGAATAATCCCGTGCCCGGCGATAGGCAGGGCCTTTGGTGGCTGCGGTCGGATTTTGAGTATTTCTACCAAGAAGAAAGGGCAGGGGCATGCAGGCAGGGCTGGCGGGGTTCGCGTTGGGATTTTCGTTGATCCTGGCGATCGGGGCGCAGAATGCATTTGTCTTGCGGCAGGGGCTGCGGCGAGAGCATGTGCTGGCGGTGGTGCTGGTCTGCGCGATCTCGGATGCGATGCTGGTGGCGGCGGGGGTCAGCGGATTCGGCGCGCTGGCCGAGGCGGTGCCGGGGCTGGAGCGGGTGATGCGCTATGGCGGCGCGGCGTTCCTGCTGGTTTACGGCGCGCGCAGTTTCCGGGCCGCCTGGCGCGGGGGCGCGGCGCTGGAGGCAGGGACGGGCGCGGGCAGCCTGCGGCGTGCGGTGCTGACCTGTCTGGCGCTGACCTGGCTCAATCCGCATGTCTATCTCGATACGGTGGTACTCCTGGGTTCGGTCTCGGCGCAGTACGAGAATCGGCTGGGGTTCGGCATCGGCGCGGTCTGCGCGAGTTTCGTGTTCTTCTTCGCACTGGGCTATGGCGCGCGGTTGCTTGCCCCGGTCTTTCGCCGTCCGGTCAGCTGGCGGGTGCTGGATGTGGGCGTGGGGGCGGTGATGTGGGCAATCGCCGCGAGCCTGCTGAAGGGATGAACCTGCACAGGGCTGTGCGGGGCTTGGGGCTGAGCGGCGGGCGTGATCGTGCTATTCTGGGCAAAAGCCTGGAGGATGCGCGATGAGCTGGAACCCGACAGTTGAGCCGGTCTGCCCCGAGGCGGGGCTTGATGCGGTAGAGACCGTGATCGTGCCGCGCGCCCGCGATATCAGCGGGTTTGAGGTGCGCCGGGCGCTGCCCGCGCCGCGACGGCAGATGGTGGGGCCGTTCATCTTTTTCGATCAGATGGGCCCGGCGGAGTTTGTGATCGGGCAGGGTATCGACGTGCGCCCGCATCCGCATATCGGGTTGGGCACGGTGACCTATCTCTTTGAGGGTGAGTTTCAGCATCGTGACAGTCTCGGGACCGATCAGATGATTCATCCCGGCGCGGTCAACTGGATGGTGGCGGGGCGCGGTGTGACCCATTCGGAACGCACGAGCGACGCCACCCGGCGCGGTGAGAGCAAGCTCTTTGGCATCCAGACATGGGTCGCCCTGCCGGACGCGGAAGAGGAGCGCGCTGCAAGCTTCGAGCATTACGGCAAGGACGTGCTGCCGGTGCTGGAGGCGGGCGGCGCGCAGGCGCGGCTGATCATGGGACGGGCCTGGGGGGCTGCGGCACCGGTAAGCACCTTTACGGATATGTTCTATGCCGATGTGCGGCTTGTGCCGGGGGCGGGCCTGCCGCTGCCCGAAGATCACGAGGATCGCGGCGTTTACGTGATCGCAGGCGCGGTCGAGGTGGCGGGGCAGGTCTTCGAGGCCGGGCAGATGATGGTCTTTCGCCCCGGCGACCGGATCGGGCTGCGCGCAGGCGAGCAGGGCGCGCGGCTGATCGTGCTGGGCGGCGAGACGCTGAACGGGCCGCGTTATATCTGGTGGAATTTCGTGGCCTCAAGCCGCGAGAAGATCGAGGCAGCCAAAGCGGATTGGGCGGCCGGAGACTGGGCGCGGGGGCGGTTCAGACTGCCGCCGAAAGATGACGCGGAGTTCATTCCGCTGCCCTGAGTTATGCGTCAGGTGGGACAGGGTGTTGCAAGTAGTGCATGAATATCCATCTCGCCCGCGCTCGACAGATCCCGCACGACATGAGTTAATGCCGGGCATGAGCGCGAATGAGACGATCAGGGCGGAGGCCGCCGCACGTCCCGGCTGGGGTATCTTCTGGATGGTGGTGACGGGGCTTCTCTTTGTCGGGGTCACGGCGCTGGTGAAGGTCCTGGGCACGCGGGTGCCCGCCCCGCAGGCGGCGTTCCTGCGTTATCTGCTCGGGCTCGTCTTTCTGTTGCCGCTGCTGACCACCTTGCGCGATCTGCGGCTCGACCGGGGCACCTGGGGGCTGATCGGCGCGCGCGGGGCGTTTCACACATTGGGCGTGGCGCTGTGGTTCTACGCCATGGCGCGCATCCCAATCGCCGATGTGACGGCGATGAATTACCTCTCGCCGATTTACGTGACACTGGGGGCTGCCCTTTTCCTTGGCGAAACATTGGCGGCGCGCCGGGTGTTGGCGGTGGTGGTGGCGCTTTGCGGTGCGCTGATCATCCTGCGCCCCGGGTTTCGCGAGGTGGGCGGCGGTCATCTGGCGATGCTGTTTACCGCGATCTTTTTCGGCGGCTCCTACCTGCTGGCCAAGATGATCTCGGGCCGGGTGAGCGCGGGCGTGGTCGTGGCGATGCTGTCGATCACGGTCACGGTGGGGCTTGCGCCGATGGCCTGGGCGGTCTGGGTGACGCCCACGTTGTGGGAATTGGGCGTGCTCTTCGCTGTTGCGTGCCTCGCTACCGGCGGCCATTACACGATGACGCTGGCGTTTCGGTCGGCGCCGCTGACGGTGACGCAGCCGGTTACTTTTCTGCAACTGGTGTGGGCGGTACTTCTGGGCGCGCTGGTCTTTGGCGAGGGGGTGGACATGTTCGTCGTGCTGGGGGGCACGGTGATCGTGGGTTCGGTGAGCTTCATCTCGTGGCGAGAGGCGGTGCTCAAGCGGCGGGTGACGCCGCCGGTTTCGGCCACCAAGGTCTGAGCGCGGTCAGACGCCGAACCGCCACCGCGCCCGGCGCGACCCTGACGCACCGCCCGCTGCCATTGGACCAATATTGACTGGGCTTTTGGGCGGCTTTCGCCCTCCTTGGGACCATCCTGATTTTTTGGGGGACAGCGCAACAGGGCACCTTCAACCTCTGGCCCATAAGTATCGCGCCGCCTGACCTGAGTTATGGTCTGGGCCTGGCGCCGCTGATAGACGGCGGGCTGTGGCAGATCACCACGATCTGCGCGACCGGTGCCTTTGTCAGCTTGGCGCTGCGCGGCTCATCTCGTTGACGGCAACGACCCCAACAGGCCTGTCACGCCTCGGCCTTCTTCTCCCATTTGCCGGACGCCTCGGACCAGTATTGCGCCGAACAGCCCGTCGCTGTCAGCGCCTTCCACTGGCCGCGCGCCAAGTTGACGGCCTCCGCGTCATTGCCGTCGAAGAGGATGCAGACACGTTCCAGCGCCTGTACCTCGTGCGGGGCGACCTCGGCGCCATCCACCGCCATCACGCAGACCGCACCGTTGGGGTGGTCCGCACCGGTGGTCAGCAGCACGGGCTGATCGGCGTCATGCGGGCCACCCGCCAGACCGTGCGGCAAAAATCCGTCCTCCGGTCCCAGCCACAGCTTTTGGTCGAGCCGGTCCATGCGCCCCGGGTCGCGCCCGCGCACCGCCACGCGCCAGCCCGCCTGAAGCGCCTTGCCCAGAAGCAGGGGCAGGGTCACCTCGAGCGGGCGTTGCGTGAGGTGATAGAAATAGGCCGCGCCCATCAGTCGTTCTCAAGCATGTCCGCGACCAGGCGGTTGAGCGCCATCACCCCCCAGCCCGAGGCACCCTTGGGGGCGTAGGGCGTGTCAGATTTCACGCTGGCGACGCCAGCGATGTCGAGATGCACCCAGGGCATGCCGTCCTGAATGAAGCGGTGCAGGAATTCGGCCGCCGTGATCGTGCCCGCAGGCCGCCCGCCAGAGTTCTTGATATCGGCGATCTGGCTTTTCATCATGTCGGCATAGGCCTTGCCCAGGGGCAGACGCCACGCACCTTCGCCCTCGGATTTCGCGGATTTTAGGAAGGCGTCGCAGAGCGCGTCGTCATTGCTGAGAACGGCGGCGTTCTCATGGCCGAGCGCGACGATGCACGCCCCGGTGAGCGTGGCAAGGTCGATTACGCCGCGTGGGCGATAGGTTTCCTGTGCGTACCACAGCACGTCCGCGAGCAGCAGGCGGCCTTCGGCGTCGGTGTTGATCACCTCGATCGTGTCGCCCTTCATCGAGGTCACGACGTCGCCGGGCCGCGTGGCGCGGTCCGAGGGCATGTTTTCCACTAGCCCGACGAGGCCCACGACATTGGCCTTGGCGCCACGCCGCGCAAGCGTGCGCATGACGCCCGCCACCACGCCCGCGCCGCCCATGTCCATGGTCATGTCCTCCATGCCCTGCGCGGGCTTGAGGCTTATGCCGCCGGTATCGAACACCACGCCCTTGCCAACGAGCGCGAGGGGCGCCTCGCCCTTGGGGCCGCCGTGCCATTCCATCACTGCCAGCTTGGTCGGGCTGATGCTGCCGTGTCCGACCGACAGGAGCGCGCCCATACCGAGTTTTTCCATGTCCTTTTCCTCGAGCACGGTGATCTTGAGCCCGAGGTCTTTCATCGCGGCGATGCGGTTGGCGAATTCGGTGGTGGTGAGGTGATTGGCCGGCTCGCTGACCAGATCACGGGAGAAGAACACGCCCTCGGCCACGGCGAGCGCCGGGGCGGCCTCGGCCTCGATCTCCGACGGTTTGGCGACCATCACGGTGATCGGCCCGGCCTCGGCCTTGTCGCCGGTTTTGTGCGGGGTGAACTCGTAGGCGCGCAGCACCGCACCGAGAACCACCTCAACCGGGCGTTTCAGCGATGCCCCCAGGATCGTCAGGGCCTTGTCGCCCTTGGCCCGGCCGAGTGCCACACCAGCGCGGCGGCTGTCCTCGACATTGGCATTGCGCGGCAGCACGACGATATCGAGCGCCTCGGCGGCGAGGCCTACGGGCCAGGCGAGGGTCACGATATCGCCCGGTTTCTTCTTCTCCAGCGCGCCGCTTTCGGCGATGCGCGCCAGCGTGCCCTTGGTCAACCGGTTGACCCGCCGCGCCGCCTGATCGAGCTTGCCGTCGGGGGTCAGGATCACGGCCACGCGGCCCTCGGCATGCGCGATGGCGTCGAGATCGGTCTCGGCGAAGGAAACGGAAACGGGCGTGGTCATGAAACGGCTCCTCTGTTGGTTCGGTCCAGACCTAGCGCGGCTGGCCGCCGATGACCAGTTAGCAGTTTTCCCGCCCGGCCAATTCGGCTAGGTTGCGGGCCAAGTCGTCAGCGGTGGGGGAAGACAGTGACCAGATTCGACAGATACATGCTGTCGCAATTCATGGTTCTGTTCGGGTTCTTCGCGCTTGTCCTGATCGCCATCTTCTGGATCAACAAGGCGGTTCGGATGTTCGACCGTCTGATCGCCGACGGGCAGTCCACGCTGGTGTTTCTGGAGTTTACCGCGCTCACGCTGCCGGGGGTGATCGGCGTCATCCTGCCGATCGCGGCCTTTGCCGCCTCGGTCCATGTGATGCACCGGCTGGTGGTCGAAAGCGAGCTGACGATCATTCAGGCGACCGGCTTTTCGCCGCTGCGGCTGGTGCGTGCGGTGCTGGTCTTCGGGGTGATCGTCGCGGCGCTGATGTCGGTGCTGGCGCATGTTCTCATTCCCAGCAGCCTGAGCCAGCTGCGTCTGCGACAGGACGAGGTGTCGCGCAACATCTCGGTCAAGCTGCTGACCGAGGGCGAGTTTCTGCATCCCGCCCCCGGCATCACCTTTTACATCCGCGAGATCACGCCCGAGGGCGAGTTGCGCGACGTGTTCCTGTCGGACCGGCGCGATCTGGACAGGACGGTGACCTATACCTCGTCGCGCGCCTATCTGGTGCAGGAGGCGCAGGATGTGCGGCTGGTGATGGTGTCGGGGCTCGCCCAGACCGTGCAGCGCGGCGGCGCGCGGCTCTTCACCACGCATTTCGACGATTTTTCCTATGATATCAGCACGCTGATTGAGAGAGCGGCGATCAACCTCAACAAGGTGGCCTTCGCCTCGACCGGCGAGATGCTGCGCGAGCCGGAGGCGGTGGCCGAGCGGACGGGCCGCAGCCTGGGTGCGGTGATGGCGGAGTTGCACGGCCGCTTCACGGCGGCACTGATGTGCGTGATCGCGGCACTGGTGGGGTTCTGCACGCTGCTTGTGGGCCGGTTCAGCCGGTTCGGGATCTGGCGGCGCGTGGTGCTGGCCTTTGGCCTGCTGATCGCCCTCAAGATGGTCGAAAGCGCGGTGCTGACCCCGGTTCTGGTCCATGCCGCACTCTGGCCCTTGCTCTATCTGCCGGTGCTGAGCGGCCTTGTCATGACGCTGCTGCTGCTGTGGCTGGCGATGCATCCCGAGATGCCGGGCCGGGCTGTGCGACGTGCGTGGCGCGGTCTGGCGGGGGCGGGGGCATGATTCTGCATCTCTATTTCGCGCGGCGCTTTCTGACCAGTTTTGCCGCCGTGGCGGCGGCCCTCGCGGTGCTGATCGTGATGATCGAACTGATGGACGAGCTGGGCGATTTTCCGGGTCAGCCGTTTCGCAATGTGCTCGGGATCGTGCTGCTCAAGATGCCCTGGTCGAATTACGAGATCCTGCCGCTGGTGATGATCCTCGCCTCGGTTGCGATGTTCCTGCGGCTGTCGCGGTCGTCCGAACTGGTGGTGCTGCGCGCCTCGGGGCGCTCGGCCATTCGCGGCCTGCTGGCACCGGGTCTGGCCGCGCTCGCGATCGCGCTGGTCGCGCTGGCGGTCGGCAATCCCATCGTCGCCGCCACCTCCAAGCGCGAGCATGACCTGGCCAATCGCTATCGTGGTCAGGAGACCGCCGCGCTTGCCATCGCAGCCGAGGGTCTGTGGCTGCGGCAGGCGGGGGCGGAGGGGCAGACCGTCATCTTCGCGCTGCGCGCCAGTTCCGATCTCGGCACGCTTTATGAGCCGACCTTTCTGAATTTTGCCGGCGACGGCACGCCGCTGCGCCGGGTTCTGGCGACCGAGGCGCGGCTGGCGCAGGGCGAGTGGCATCTGAGCGATGCCAAGATCTGGGATCTTGCGCGCGGCACCAATCCCGAGGCGGCGGCCCGGCAGGTCGAAAGCCTGACCATCCCGTCGGAGCTGACGCAGGACCGCATCATCGACAGTTTCGGGCGGCCCCGCTATGTCTCGATCTGGGAATTGCCAGACTTCATCGCGGCGCTGGAGGGGGCCGGTTTCTCGGCGCGGCGGTATGCGGTCTGGTATCACAGCGAGCTTGCGCGACCGGTGTTTCTGGTGGCTTTGGTGCTGATGTCGGCGGCCTTTACCATGCGCCACATGCGCGGGCGCAATGCCGGGCTTATGGTCATGACGGCGATACTTGTTGGCTTCGGGTTGCATTACATCCGCAATTTCGCGCAGATACTGGGTGAGAGCGGGCAGATTCCGGTGCTGCTTGCGGGGTGGGCACCACCGCTGGCGGCGCTGTGTCTTGCGGTTGGACTCTTGTTGCATCTGGAGGATGGATGACGCGTGCGGGCTCGATACTGGTGGCTTTCCTGCTTTGGATGGGGGCGGCGCTGGCGCAGGAGGGCGCGGCGCGCGATGCGGCGATGCTGGTGGCCGACGAGGTGCGCCTTACGGCCGATGAGCGCCTGATCGCCACCGGCAATGTCGAGACGCTGCACCGTGGCCGTCGTCTGACCGCACGGGAAATCGTTTATGACCGCGCGCAGGACCGGCTGTTCATCACCGGCCCGATGACCCTGACCGAAGACGATGGCGAGACCGTGGTCGTCGCTGACAGTGGCGAGCTCGATCGCGATCTGACCGACGGTATCCTGCGCGGGGCGCGCATCGTAATGCGTGATCAGCTGCAACTGGCCGCCCATCAGATGCGCCGCACGGATGCGCGCTACAACGAGCTTTACAAGGCCTCCGTCACCTCCTGCCGGATCTGCAATTCGGGGCAACCGCCGCTCTGGCAGATCCGTGCCGAGCGGATGGTGCACGATCAGCAGAACCGCCAAATCTATTTTCACAACGCCCAGTTCCGGATTCTCGACGTGCCGGTGTTTTACCTGCCGCGCCTGCGCCTGCCTGACCCGACGGTCGAGCGCGCGACCGGATTTCTGGTGCCCACGCTCATCAACTCCAGCCTGCTGGGCACCGGGGTACGGGTGCCGTTCTTTATCCGCATGGGCGATCATCGCGACCTGACGCTGGCGCCTTTCTATGGCACCGATTCGCGGCGGCTCGAACTGCGCTATCGCCAGGCATTCCGGACCGGCGAGATTGAATTCAACGGGGCCATCTCCGATGACGATTTCAGCCCAAAGGACACAAGGGGTTATATCTTCGGTGAGGGCCGCTTTGATCTGCCGCGCGACTTTACCCTGCGGTTCAATGTCGAATGGACCAGCGACGACGCGTTTCTGCTCGATCACGGGTTTTCCAACAAAGACCGGCTGGAGAGCGAGATTTCCATCGAGCGCGCGCGCCGTGACGAATTTGTGCGCGGGGCGTTCACGCTGGTCGATTCGCTGCGCGTGGGCGAGCGCAATTCCACTCTGCCGACGATCATCGGCAATGCCGAATACGAACGCCGGTTCTTTCCGTCCCGTCTGGGTGGCGAGCTGCGGTTTTCCGCCGCGGCGCACAGCCACGCGCGGACCTCGGGCCTGATCACCGACGGGCCCGACCCCGACCGCTTTGCCGATGGCCGCGATGTCACGCGCTTTACCTCGAGCCTCGACTGGCAGCGGGGCTGGATTCTGGGTGCGGGGCTGCGCGCCGATATCCGCACCGGGCTCACGCTCGATCATTTCGAGATCAGCCAGATCGGCACCACCGCGCGGGACAATGCCACCGAGATCACGCCGAGTGCGGCGCTCCGCCTGGGGTGGCCGCTTATGAAGACCGGCCTGGGCGGGGTCAGCCACGTTATCGAACCGGTGGTGCAACTGGCCTGGTCGGGCGGATCGAACCCCGACGTCCCGCAGGATGAGACCACCGCGATCGAGTTCGACGAGGGCAATCTGTTCAACGTCTCGCGCTTTAACGCACCGGACCGGCGCGAGCGCGGCTATAGCGGTGCCTATGGCCTGAGCTATAGCCGCATCGACCCCACCGGCTGGGAGGGCAGGCTGGCCATGGGGCAGGTGTTCCGCGACGAACGGTTGCTCGAATCCGATGGCAGCACCAGCTTCACCCGGTCCTCGGGCCTGCGCGACCGCAGCTCGGATCTGCTGCTCGCCGCGCAGCTGCGCACGGTGGGCGGTCTTGTCCTGACCGGGCGTAGCCTGTTCAACGAGGTGTTCGACGCCACCAAGGCCGAGGCCCGCGCCAGTTGGCGCAACGACCGCACGGATATCGGCGCGACCTATATCTGGCTGGTCAGCGATCCGCGCGAGGGCCGCAATGCGAGCGTCTCGGAATGGTCGATCGACGGCAGTTACCGCTTTGCCCGGCATTGGACCGCCAGCGGCGAATGGCGCTACGATACTGCGACCGATCGCAGCGTGCGCGCGGGTGCGGGCATGACCTATTCCAACGAATGCGTGGATATCACGCTTTCCGTCTCGCGCCGGTTCACCACGTCGACTATCCTTGAACCCGAGACCAACATCGGCTTTACGGTGGCGCTACAAGGCTTTTCGGCCGCGGCGCGGAACCGGAGCTTTACACGCAAATGCAGGAACTGATCAGCATGACCCCGAGTATCCGCCGCCCGATGGCCCGCCTGGCTCTGTCTCTTGCCGCGGCCTTTATCGGCATGGCGCTTCCGATCGTGCCGGCGGCGGCGCAAAATCTGTTCGAGCCGGTGATTTTTGTGAACGATCAGGCGATCACCCGTTACGAGTTGCAACAGCGCGCGCGCATGTTGACCCTGTTTCGCGCGCCGGGCGACCCGGCGCAACTGGCCCGCGAGCAACTGATCGAGGAGCGCATCAAGCTCGATGCCGCGCGCGGCGTGGGCCTTGCCCTTGACGACGAGGCAGTGCGCACCGGCATGGAGGAATTCGCCGGGCGGGCCGACATGACCGGAGAGCAGCTGATCGCGGGGCTTGAACAATCCGGTGTCTCGGAGGAATCGTTTCGCGAATTCGTGCGCGCCGGGATCACCTGGCGCGAGTACACCCGCGCGCGCTTTTCCTCGCGCGTTTCGGTGAGCGAGGCAGATCTGGAGCGCGCGACACAGGCGCTGACCAGCGGCTCTTCGGTGCGGGTGCTGCTGTCGGAGATCATCCTGCCGATCAGAAGCCTGGAGGAGGCCGAGGCGCAGCAAGACCTTGCGGCGCGCATCGGCACGGTCGATACCGAGGCCGAGTTTGCCGGTTTCGCCCGGCAGCATTCCGCTGCCGGGTCTGCGGGGCAAGGCGGGCGGATGAGTTGGACAAAGGCCAGTGACCTGCCGCCCGGGCTGCGCCAGATCGTGCTGGCGCTGGCCCCCGGCGAGGTGTCGGATCCGCTGCCGATCGACGGCGCGATTGCGCTGTTCTTCATGCGCGATATCGAGGAGACCGCTGTCTCGGTCCCGGAATATTCCGCCATTGAATATGCCGCCTATTACATTCCAGGCGGGCGTCGCGAGGAGGCGCTGCGGCGCGCTGCGGATGTGCGCGCCGAGGTCGACACCTGTGACGACCTATACGGCGTGGCTCAGGGTCAGCCGCCGGAGGTGCTGGAGCGCGGCTCAAAGGCCCCCGAGGAGATCCCCGCCGATATCGCCGCTGAACTGGCGCGGCTTGATCCCGGTGAAACCTCGGCCAATGTCACCCGGGCAAATGGGCAGACGCTGGTTTTTCTGATGCTCTGTGGTCGCACACCCAAGCTTGAAGGCGAGCAGCCCACGGTCGAGGATCTGTCGAACTTCATCCGCAACCAACGGATCGAGTCCTTCGCCAACAGTTTTCTGGAGCAGCTGCGCGCCGAGGCGCGGATCGTCGAGCAGTGAGCGTTCCGGTCGCGCTGACCTGTGGCGAGCCGTCCGGCATCGGCCCTGAAATCGCCGCCGCTGCCTGGGATGCGTTGCGGGGGCATCTGCCGTTTTTCCTGATCGGTGATCCCGCGCATCTGCCCGAGGGCACGCCGCATGTGGTGATCGAGCACCCCGCCGAGGCAATGGCGGCCTGCGCGCAGGCCCTGCCGGTGCTGCGGCATGACTTTGCCGGGGTGCGCATTGCCGGCACGCCGCAGCCTGCGCAGGCGCAGGGCGTGATCGACGTGATCGCGCGGGGGGTGGGGCTGGTGCAGGCGGGTGAGGCGCTGGCGCTCTGCACCGCGCCTATTCACAAGCAGGCGTTGCAGGAGGGGGCGGGGTTCGCCTTTCCAGGCCATACCGAGTACCTGGCGCATCTGGCGGGGGTGGGGCGCGTGGTGATGATGCTGGCCTCGGATGCGTTGCGCGTGGTGCCCGCGACGATCCATATTCCCTTGAAGGACGTGTCGCAGGCGCTGACCGGCGACCTGCTGGAGCAGACGGTCCGCATCACCCATGCCGCGCTGATCCGCGATTTCGGTATCAGTGCGCCGCGCCTTGCCGTGGCGGGCCTCAACCCCCATGCGGGCGAGGGCGGGCGCATGGGGACTGAGGAGATCGAGGTGATCGCCCCGGTTCTGGAGCGGTTGCGCGGCGAGGGGCTTGACCTGCGCGGGCCGCTGTCGGCGGACACGATGTTTCACGGCGCGGCGCGCGCGGGCTATGATGCGGCCATTTGCATGTATCACGATCAGGCGCTCATTCCGATCAAGACGCTGGATTTCGACCGGGGCGTGAATGTCACGCTCGGGTTGCCGTTCATCCGCACCTCGCCCGATCATGGTACAGCACTCGACATCGCCGGGCAGGGGGTGGCCAACCCGACCTCGCTCATTGAGGCGCTACGCATGGCGCAGGCCATGGGCCGGGCGCGGCGGGGATGAGCGGGCTTAACGACCTGCCGCCGCTGGCGCGCGTGATCGCGGCGCATGGGTTATCGGCGCGCAAGTCGCTGGGGCAGAATTTCCTGCTGGATCTGAACCTGACCGCCAAGATCGCGCGACAGGCGGGCGATCTGAGGGGCTGTGATGTGCTGGAGATCGGGCCCGGGCCCGGCGGGCTGACGCGCGGTCTGCTGACGGAAGGCGCGCGCCGGGTGCTGGCCATCGAAAAGGATGCGCGATGCCTGCCTGCGCTGGAGGAGATTGTGGCGGTTTCGGACGGGCGGCTGGAGGTGATCAACGGCGATGCGCTCGACATCAATCCGTTGGCGCATCTGACGCCGCCCATTCGGGTGGTGGCGAACCTGCCTTATAACGTCGGCACGGAGTTGCTGATACGTTGGCTGACACCGCGTGACTGGCCCCCCTTCTGGCAATCGCTGACGCTGATGTTTCAGCGCGAGGTGGCAGAGCGGATCGTGGCGGCACCTGGATCGAAAGCCTATGGGCGCCTCGCGCTGTTGGCGCAATGGCGGGCAGAGCCGCGCATTGTCATGCATCTGCCGCCCGGGGCGTTCATCCCGCCGCCCAAGGTGTCGAGCGCGGTGGTGCATCTGACGGCGCTGGCCGAGCCGCGTTTTCCTGCCGATCCCAAGATCCTCGAACAGGTCGTGGCGCGCGCCTTCAACCAGCGGCGCAAGATGCTGCGCGCGGCGCTCAAGGGGGCGGCCCCGGATATCGAGGACCGCTTGCTGGCCGCCGGGATTGAGCCCACCGATCGCGCCGAGACGGTTGATCTGGAACGGTTCTGCGCGCTTGCCCGGCGGATGCCGGGCGGGTCGGAGGCCTGATCGCCCTACGCTGTTTCTATCGCAGTCCGCGTTTCGCCAGATCGAGCGCCAGATCGCGTATCAGCCGGGCGCGCGCGGCGGCAAGCGCCTCGGGGGTGGTCTCTGCCCCGATCCCGGTTTGCAGATCGAAGAGGCGCGCGCGGTCGCGGCCCTGCTCGGAACTCACGAAATACTGGCCTGAGAGGTGAAACGTGCCATCGGCGCGGGCGAGCATTTCCTCGACGCGGATCTCCACCTCGGCGGCGGCGGGATCGAGGAAGGGCCACGGCTCTGATGCGACGCGCGCGCCGGTGATCCCGGTCAGGTGACGCGCCAGTTCAAGGGTCATCGCGCGGCTTGGATCGTCGGCCCACAGGAGCCCGCCGCTGTCGCGCAGGAGGCCTGTCGCATCGGCGGTAAAGATCGCCTCGCCCGCCGCATAGGTCGGCAGCGAGACGTTGCGCAGGGCGACGGTCGTGTGCGCGATGCGCTGCGTTTCGGTGACTTCTGCGCGGGGTATGGTGAGGCGCTCTTCGGGAACGGAGGCGCAGGCGGTCAGCAGGGACAGGGTGGCGAAACAGGCGATGGAAAGGGATTTGAACATGGCTCAGCGTCCTCGGATCAGGGAATCGGGGTTGCGCTCGATGGCGCGGGCGAGCGAGGCGACGGCCTTGGCAGCGGCCTCGACCTCGCGCAGGGCGGCGCGGGCGTCGCGCCCGACGCCGCCCTGCGCCTGATAGCCTTCGAGCGTGGTATTGGCACGCGCCAACACGCCGCGCGCCTCGGCGATGAGGCCGGGCAAGTCGCCTCCGGCCTCGGCGAAGGTATCGGCGGCGCTGCGGGCCGAGTCGAGCGCGGCGACGGCATTGTCCACGACACCGCCCGCGCGCAATTCTTCCAGCACGAGGGTCAGTTCGCCAAGCGTGGCATTGAGTTGGCCGGGCAGGGCGCGGGTGTCGTCTTGGCCGATCAGGGCATCGGCACTGGTCAGCAGCGCCGAAAGATCGGCGGCCAGCACATCGAGTTCGACCGCGCCCGCGCGGGCGGCGACCGCATCGAGCCGGTCAATGAGTTGCGGCACGCCTTCGGTCGCGGTGCCCACGCTGCGGGCGGCCTTTGCCGCTTCGTCCAGCAGATCGGTTATGCGCGCCGCCAGCGCCTGCTCGTTGATCTGCGCGATCAGCGTTTCCAATTCGGCCAGCGTGGTGTCGAGCCGCGCGGGCAAGGCCTGTGCTTCGGTCAGCAGCGCGTTGACGTTGCCGGGCACGGCGCGGGTATCATCGCTTGCGATCAGCGTGTTGGCGTTCTGCATGAGGCTGATCGCCTGCGCCATGACCTCCTCGACGGGCAGGGAGTTGATCCGCTCGAATACCCCTTCGGCGGTGGCCGAGACATCGGAGATTTCGCTATCGGTGGCGGGCAGCACCGGCGGCGTGCCCTCGGTCTCGGTGATCTGCGCCTGCGGGGCGTTCGACATCTCGACCAGTTCCACCTTGAGCCCGCCGGTGAGGATCGACGCGGTGGCAAGCCGCGCGCGCAGCCCCTCGGCCACCCGTTCGCGCAGGAAATCGAGCGCGTTCTCGGTGCCGTTCTCGCCATCGAGGCCAAGCCGACCGGGCCGGATCGCCAATGTGACGGCAAGGCGCACGTTGCTATCGCCGAACCGCGCCTCGTCGACCATTCCGTTGAGCGCCTCGACCTCGCCGATGCGCAGCCCGTTCAATTCCACCGGCGCGCCGGTGGAAAGCCCGGTGATGTTCTCGTCGAAGATCACCGAGAGCGTCAGCGTCTCGCCCTCGTTGCCGGAAAAGATGCTGGCCCGCGCCTCCGATTCCTCCTCGAAGACCGTGAAGCGCGCGCCCGGCTCTGTCGGGGCGCCCCCCGACAGCATGGTGTCAAACGTGATGCCGCCCGAGACCAGCGAGGCGAGGGACGAGAAATCGACCGCAGCCCCGCCCGGACCGAAGGAAAACGAGAACCCCGACGCATCCCAGAACCGTGTCGCGCTGTTGATCAGCTGGTCATGCGGGGCATAGATCACCGCCTCGGCTTCGGCGGTGTTGTCCGCGGATATCACCGGCTTGCCGACGCGCCCTACCTCGATCCCGCGATAGAGGATCGGGGCGTTCTCGGTCAGCGCCGCACCGCCCGCGGCGCGCAGCGTCAGCCGCATTCCGGGATCGCCCAGTCGTTCCAGCGGGGCATCGGCCAGCCCCTCGAAGCGGGTGGCCGCCGGGCCCGGCTCGGTATCCCAGAGCCCTTCGATAAAGACGCCCGAGAGCACCGTATCGAGCCCCGAGACGCCCTGCGTCGTGACCTGCGGGCGCACCACCCAGAACCGCGCATCGCTGTCGACATAGGGCGCCACGCCCTGATCCAGACGTACCCTGACCAGCACCTGCCCCAGGCCATCGGCAAAGCCCACCTCCTCGACCAGCCCGACCTTGACATCGCGATAGCGCAACTCGGTGCTACCGGCGCGCACGCCGCTGGCGTTCTCGAAGCCGATCTCGATCAGCGGCCCGCGATCCGCGTAGTTCTGCCACGCGATGGCCAACACCACGACGAGCGCCAAAAGCGGCACGATCCAGACGATCGACAGCCGTTGCCAGACCGGGCGGCGGGCCGCAGAAACCGGGGCCTCGGGCGGGGATGTGGTCTCGTCACTCAAGCGGTACGCTCCTTCGGTTTGCGGGGGGCGGCGTGCCCTCGGCGCTGTCCCAGATCAATCGGCTGTCAAAGCTCTGCGCCGACAGCATGGTGAAGATTACCGAGAGGGCGAAGAACAGGCTTGCCCGTCCCGGCGTGATCGTGGCCAGCGCCTGAAGCTGCACCAGCGAGGACAGGATGGCCACCACGAAAACGTCGATCATCGACCAGCGCCCGATATATTCCACCACCTCGTAGAGCCGGTGCCGCCAGCCTTCGGAGATCTGCGGCCCGTGCCGGACCCCGATGGCGAGCCCGGCGAGCACCACGAACTTGCCCACCGGGATGAGGACGCTTGCGATCAGGATGATCGCTGCCACCCCCCAGTTGCCATGTCTTGCCAGATCGACCGCGCCGCCGACGATGGTGTCGCTCTGCGTGCTGACCAGCGTGCGGGTCTCCAGCATCGGGTAGATATTGGCCGGGATATAGCAGCCCAGCCCAACCAGCCACCAGGCCCAGACCTTTTGCAGCGACATCGCATCGCGCGACTGCAAGCGGCTGCCGCAGCGCGGACAGCGCGCGGTGCCTGCGGGCGCGGGGCGGGTACAGCGGGTGCAGCCCACAAGCCCCTGCTCCCGCGCGGTTTTCACTCCTTCAGGGAGGTCCATATCGAATACCTGCACATCAAACGGTCCGTTGCCACCACAATGACCACCAGAATTGCAAAAAGCCATGCCGCCGGGCCAAAGAACACCTCGGCCAGATCGCTCAGCTTGACAAGGGCCACCGCGCAGCCAAGCGCGAAAATCTCGGCCATCGACCAGGGCAAAAGCTCCTCCGAGAGGCGGAACGCGGTGCGGGCATGCGGCGCGGGCGGTCGGTCGCGGATGATCGGGGCGAGCACGTAAATCAGCAGCATCAGCCGCAGCGCCGGGATGATCACGATGAAGAGGAGCACCACCACCGCAAGCACCGACAATAGCCCCGAAAAGGCAAAGGCGGTATCGAGCACCGAGGCCTCATTCCGCACCCCGCCCGCGCCGATGGCGAGAAAGGGAAAGACCGTTGCCGCCGCGATAAGGATCAGCACGGTGAGGGCGAGCGCGATCAGTTGCTTGCCCGCCTTGCGCCGGGGCGCGATCAGCACGGTATGACAGCGCCCGCAAAAGGCCCGCTCGCGCATCGCCACGGGCGGCGCACGATAGAGCAAATCGCAGGTCGGACAGACGATCATCGCGTCGAGATCGGTGTCGGTGGCGTGCATCGGCTGTGATCCTTTTGCCAGCATCCCGGGCAAGGGGGCAGAGTGGGGGATGCAGTGCCGGAACTCAAGCCCCGGGCATGCCTTCGGCATGACCGCTGCGCGGCGGTGCATGCGGCACCTTGATTCCGCGCATTGGTAGCAGGCTTCAAAGATCGCTTCAGGCGACGAAACCGCCCATCGCCTCAACGCGCCGCCCTGCGCAAGTCGGGCTCTGATCTGTCTTCTGACCGTTCCGCTCAAGGATGTCGGACCAGCGCCCGCGCGTCCGCCGCCATTCTGCATCTTACTCCGGGTGGGTACCCCTACCGGATGATGATCTCGTCGCTGCGCATCACGCCCAACACGTCGCGGGCCTGTTCATCCAGCAGGTCGAGGTCGAGATAGTCGTCCGAAAGGCGGTGTGTCAGGTTTTCCATCCGCGCAACGCGGGCCTCGAGCGTGTCAAGCTGGGCGCGCAGCTCGGCGCTTTGGGCTTCGATCTCGGCACGGCGGAACAGGCCGAAATCACCCTGGACGGCGGCAAAGGTGAAATAGGCCCCCATAAAGAACGCCACGGTGAAGAAGATCAGTGTGCCCCAGGGGCGGTTGCGGGGGGTCATGATGTGCCTTGCCTCATTGCGCCGCCTCTTGCCGGGCGATCCCGCGTAGCATGCCACAGGCAATTTGCTTTGTGAATCCCCTTTCGCCCGGAATTCCGGCGCTTTAGCATCGCAGGCAAAGGAGGCCCGGCATGTCCCAGATCCCTGCGCAGGACGCGCTTGCTACCCATGAGGTCCTGAACCAGCCCGCGCCGCGAGGCGACCTGGATCTGTGGGGCGATGATCCGGCGGTGCAATCCCATGCCGGGGCCGCGGGGGCGGATGCGGCGCATCTGGCCGAGTACGGCACCAGGATCGGCACGCAGGCGATGCGCGCGGCGGGGCGGGACGCCAACCGGCAGCCGCCCGAATTGGTGCTCTTCGATGCGGGCGGGCGCAGGCTCGACGAGGTGCGCTTTCACCCCGCCTATCACGATCTGATGCAGGCGGGGATCGGCGCGGGTTATGCCGCACTGCCGTGGGAGGGCGCGCAGGGCGGCCATGCCACCCATGCCGCGATGGTCTATCTCACCTCTCAGGTGGAGCCGGGCGTGTGCTGTCCGATGACCATGACCTATGCCGCGATCCCGGCGCTGCGGGCCGACAGAGTGCTGTTTGACGAATGGGTTCCGAAGCTGACCGCGCGATTTTATGATCCTGCGGCCCGGGTGCTGGCGCGCAAGGCGGGGGCCACCTTGGGGATGGCGATGACCGAGAAACAGGGCGGCTCGGACATTCGGGCCAATGCCACGCGGGCGGTGCCGGAGGGGGCGCATTACCGGCTGAGCGGGCATAAATGGTTCTGCTCTGCGCCGATGTCGGACGGGTTTCTGACGTTGGCGCAGTCCGAGGGGGGGCTGACCTGTTTTCTGGTGCCTCGCTGGCTGGAGGGGGCGCGCAACGGCATTCATATCCAGCGATTGAAGGACAAGCTGGGCAATCGTGCCAATGCCTCGGCCGAGATCGAGTATCACGGCGCGCTGGCGCATCGGTTGGGCGAGGAGGGCGCGGGCGTGCGCACGATCCTGGAGATGGTGCATCACACCCGGCTCGATACCGCGATGGCCCCGGCGGGGCTGATGCGCGCGGCCCTTGATCACGCCGGCCATTGGGCGCGGTACCGCAGCGCGTTCCAGAAACAGCTGATTGACCAGCCCTTGATGCGGTCTGTGCTGGCCGATCTGGCGCTCGATTGGGAGGGGACATTGGCATTGGGCCTGCATGTGGCGCGGGCGTTTGACGGCAGCAGCCCGCGTGACCGCGCCTTTGCCCGGCTTGGCGTTGCGCTGGCCAAGTTTCTCGGCAACAAGCTGTGCCCCGGTCTGGTCTATGAGGCGATGGAGGTGATGGGTGGCATGGGTTATGTCGAGGACACAGCCCTGCCGATGCTCTATCGCGAGGCGCCGCTCAATTCGATCTGGGAAGGGTCGGGCAACGTGATTTGCCTCGATATCCTGCGCACGCTGGCGCGCGAGCCGCTGGCGGGCGAGGCCCTGTCGGAGGAGCTGGCGCAGGTGGCCGGGCAGGACCGGCGCTTTGACGCAGCGCTGCGCGCGCATATGCAGACCTTTCCCAAGCCCCCCGAAGAGGCGCAGGCGCGCTGGTACGCCGAGAGCCTCGCCACATTGCTCACCGCCTCGGTGCTGCTGCGCCAGGCGCCGGATGCCGTGGCCGGAGCCTATATCGCCACCCGTCTGAGCGATCCGCGCGGGCGCGTCGCAGGGGCAATCGGCGGAATTGATACGCATGCGGTTCTGGCGCGGTTGGGGGGTGAGGGTTCATAAATGCCGAAATTCGAATATGTTTGACGTGGATCAAGGCCGGGCGCATGGCGCGGCCTCTAGGGTGTGACTGTGAAAGAGAGATTCTGAAGTCACCTTAACCCGAGAGGTTCCCATGCGTAGCATTTTGACCGCCGTCACACTTGGCATTGCCACTCTTGTCGCGCCCGCAACCCAGGCCGAAGAGGCCAAACAGATGGTCACCATCCTCACGAGCGAAGAGCCGCAGACGCAGCTCATGTCCATGGTCCTGACCATGCAATCCATGCAGGCGGGGGCCGGGGCCTATGTGCTCTTGTGCGGCCCCGCGGGCGATTTGGCGCTGAAAGAGCCCCCGGAGGCGGCCACCGCGCCACAACCGCCCAAGGGGATGAGCCCGCAACTGCTGATGCAGAAGATCATGGAGCAGGGGGCCACGGTCGAGGTCTGTGCGATCTACCTGCCGGGCAAGGGGGTTGCGCAGGACGCGCTCCTTGACGGGATCGGCGTGGCCAAGCCGCCTGCGGTAGCCAAGCGCCTTCTGGCGGACGACACGCGGATCATGTCGTTCTGAGCGATCGCGGTGCTGGTGGCCGGGCGTTCGTCAGGCCACCGCACGAGCCCGCGCGCATTGCTTGCACAGCGTCGTGAGCGCCGTCATGAGGTGGTCGATATCGGCATCCGAATGCAGCGGTCCGGGGTGAAGCGCAGCCGCCAGTTGGGCTGAATAGTTGACCGGCTTCACATTGATGCCCCAGTCGCGCATCAGGATATCGGCGAGCAAGGCAAAGGAATTCGCTTTTTGGTTGAATTCGCGCTGCGATCCCTCGCCTGTGCCAACCACAGCATACCGCTTGGCCAGTCGGTTCTGATGATCACACCCGAGTTCGAACATCACTCGCTCGGGGCGTTTGTCGCGGTCGATCAATTCCGCCGCCACGGGCTCTGGGTCCATATGGGGATCGCGCTCAATCACGAGGGATTGACCAAGCTTATCTCGAGTGGACGTTTTTCCATGCCAAGCATGAGCGCGGCGACGCGAAAACGGCTGAAAATGTGACGGAATTAATAGATTACATCCGGGCTGACAATCTTGACTGCCCGCCGAACGCCATTGGGGGTTGCGCGGTGGAAGATGCGCGGATGATTGAACGCCGCACTGGCTCCGATCATGCCGTTGAGTCGATCCGTGAGGCGATTGAGCGATGCGGTCTGGCAACGGCATCGCGGGGGATCTGGGCTTTGGCCTGATCCTGCGCGAGCAATCGCCGTGCGATTATCCGGCCACCGAGGGTGCGGTCGCGGTCAGTGACGAGGCGATGAAGGGCGTGATGGACCTGGCCTACACGGTGTCGTTGAAGGAACTGGTATCGGCCACCAACTTCGGGTGAAGGGATTTACGACGCGACGGTCGGCGGACATGCGGCGGCGGTGGTGGCGTGCCTTGCTTCGGGGCGCGTGAAGGACCTGCGGCCGGCCCGGCAGCTGTTCATGCGTGAGCATAAAACCGTGTTCCGGGTGCTGGCCTAGATGCACAATGCCTATTACAAGTCGCATGAGCGGAGTGAGCGGTTTGTCTCGCTCTGCCATGATATCGACGTGCAACGGCTCACCTTCGAGGCCTGTATGAACAAGAAACCGGTGAAGGCCTGCCCGATGGCGCATCTCAGGATCGGATTGAGAAACCTCGCACATCTGACCCGGCTGGTTCCGGCGGTCTATACGTGAGCGTGATGATCCCCACCTGGATGGGCGGCGATCTGGTCGCTGTCGAGAAGCTGGAGGTGCATCGGCGCGGGCTGCGGCACAAGGCGGTGTCGGTCTTCGTGTTATGCGGCGACCGGGTGCTGTTGCAGCGCCGGGCCCTGGGCAAGTATCACACGCCGGGCCTGTGGGCGAATACCTGCTGCACGCATCCGCATTGGGGCGAAGACCCTGCCGACTGCGCGCGCCGTCGGCTGGATGAGGAATTGGGCATCACCGGGCTGCGGCTGCGCTATCGCGACCGGGTGGAGTATCGCGCCGATGTGGGCGGTGGTCTGATCGAGCATGAGGTGGTCGATATCTTTACCGCCGTTGTTGCGTCGCCCATCCCCGTGCAGCCCAACCCGGATGAGGTGATGGAGGTGGAGTGGTGCGCCATGGAGGAGTTGCGCGCGCGGATCGCGGCGGAACCTTCGCGGTTTACGCCGTGGCTGAGGATCTATCTCGAAGAGCACCGGGCGCAGATTTTCGCATGACGCCGGGCGGGGGCGTTGGTTGGGTTTTGGTCTGGAGCGGTCGTTGAAGTCTAGAACCAATGCGCGGAACCAAGGTGCCACAGGCACCGCCGCGCAGCGCCCGATCGCCCCCTCGGGCGGGCACCGCACGGCTCATCTCTGAAACCGTCAACGCCGCTCCAGGCCAGCCGAGCGCCGCACCTGCCTCAGCCGAAGGTTGCCCCGAAGCTGGACCGGAACAGCTCTGACAACTCAGCGAGCGGCGCCTCGGCGCGGCCCATGCGCACAGAATCGCCGGTGAACCGGCCCACCGACGCAAGCGTCACACCCGCCTGACCGGCAGCGATCATCAGCGCCTCGGCCTGATCGAAATTGCACGCGATCAGATAGCGGCCCTGATCCTCGGCGAAAAGCGTCGCGGTGTCGTCGCGGTCAAGCTGCACGCCGACGCCAGCCGCCTCGGCCATCTCGAAGGCCGCCAGTGCCAGCCCGCCATCGCTGAGATCGGTGCAGGCCTTGATCAGCGCGTGATTGGCGCGGATGAAATCGCCGTGGCGCTTCTCGGCAGCGAGATCGACCGGGGGTGCATCGCCCTCGGCGCGATTGAACACCTCGGCCAGCAGCGCGGATTGCCCCAGATGGCCACGGGTTTCGCCCAAGAGAAGCACCACATGCCCCTCGCGCGCCGCGCCGGTGATCGCCGTTTCAGGATCGCGGATCAGGCCCACCGCGCCGATGGTGGGCGTGGGCAGGATCGCGTCGCCGTCGGTCTCGTTATAGAGCGAGACATTGCCCGAGACGATCGGCATGTCGAGCGCCGCCACGGCCTCGCCAATACCCTTTATGGCACCCACGAATTGCCCCATGATCTCGGGCTTTTCGGGATTGCCGAAATTGAGGTTGTCGGTGGTGGCGAGCGGCACGGCCCCGAGGGCCGAGAGGTTGCGGTATGCCTCGGCTACCGCCTGTTTGCCGCCCTCCACGGGGTTCGCCTTGACGTAGCGCGGTGTCACATCCGAGGTGAAGGCCAAAAGCTTTTCGGTGCCATGCACGCGGATCAGCCCCGCGCCCTCGCCGGGCGTGCGCGCGCTGTCGGCCATGACCATGGTGTCGTATTGCTCGTACACCCACTGCCGCGAGCAGTAATTGGGCGAGGAAATCAGCGCGCGCAGCCCGTCGATAGGGTCGACGCCGGGCACAGAGGCGGGATCGAGCGGCGAGGGCAGGGCAGGTTCCACCCAGGGCCGGTCATACTCCGGCGCGCTGCCCGACAGCGTGGCCAGCGGCAGATCTGCCTTCACGTCATTACCATGCAGGATGAGAAAGCGGTCCTCGGCGATGGTCTCGCCGACGATGGCGAAATCGAGATCCCATTTCTCGAACACAGCGCGCGCTTGCGCCTCTTTCTCGGGGCGCAGAACCATCAGCATGCGTTCCTGAGACTCCGACAGCATCATCTCATAGGCGGTCATGCCTGTCTCGCGCTGCGGCACGGCGTCGAGTTGAAGCTTGACGCCAAGCCCGCCCTTGTCGCCCATCTCGACCGCGGAGCAGGTCAACCCCGCCGCGCCCATGTCCTGAATGGAAATCACCGCGCCGGTCTGCATCAGCTCCAGCGTGGCCTCCATCAGGCGCTTTTCGGTGAACGGGTCGCCCACTTGTACGGTCGGGCGCTTTTCCTCGATGCTGTCATCGAATTCGGCCGACGCCATGGTCGCCCCGCCAACGCCATCGCGCCCCGTCTTGGCCCCGAGATAGACCACCGGCATGCCCACGCCCGACGCGGCGGAATAGAAAATCTTGTCAGCGTCGGCCAGACCGGCGGCAAAGGCATTTACAAGACAGTTGCCATTATAAGCCGGATCGAACCGCACCTCGCCGCCCACCGTGGGCACGCCGAAACAGTTGCCATAGCCGCCGACCCCCTCGACCACGCCATGCACAAGCTGGCGCGTCTTGGGATGCGACACCTCGCCGAAGCTGAGCGAGTTCATCGCCGCGATCGGGCGGGCACCCATGGTAAAGACATCGCGCAGGATGCCGCCGACGCCGGTCGCCGCGCCCTGATAGGGCTCGATATAGGACGGGTGGTTGTGGCTCTCCATCTTGAAGACCACCGCCTGCCCGTCGCCGATATCGACGACACCCGCATTCTCGCCCGGCCCGCAAATCACCTGTGGCCCGGTGGTGGGCAGGGTGCGCAGCCATTTCTTCGAGGATTTGTAGGAGCAATGCTCGTTCCACATCGCCGAGAAGATACCAAGCTCGGTAAAGCTGGGCTCGCGCCCGAGGATCTCGAGAATGCGGTCGTACTCGTCGGGCTTGAGGCCATGGGCCTCGATCAGTTCGGGCGTGAGTGCCGGGTCCTGCATCTGCGTGGTTTCCCTCAAGGTGGTCCGATTGCGCGCCTTTTATGCGATTGCAGTGGGTGGGGAAAGGGGCGGCGCATAGGGAAGAGTTGGATTCCGGTTCCGGCGATGAAAAAAAGCGGCCCGGCTCGGGGCCGGGCCGCAGATGGGCCTTATCCATGTGACGGATCGCTCCGCCGGATGCGCGCTCTTATTGGGTCTGTGCCGCCACGCGCTCCGCGACGTTCTTGCGCAGCGTCTCTAGCGACATGGCGTATTCGAGATCGCCAAGCTGTTCGACACTCAGTGCGCTGGCGCGGAAACCGAGAATCTGCGCCGGAATATCCGCATCTTCGTTGACTTCGACGTAGATCAGATGATCGGCACCTTCTTCGCCATGCGTACCGGTCACTTTACCGATCACATAGTCATTCGACGTGCTGACCGTGGAGCCCGGTTCGGCCTCTGCCAGGACGTTCTCGATCAATGTTTTCTCGGCATTGGTCAACTCCTTGGCCATCAGATCGGTCTGCGACGGTGCTTCTGCCTGCAGATCTACCTCCGGATTGATTTCGGGCATTGCCACGCTCGCCTCGGGCAAGTCACCTGCGACCGGGTCGAGATCCTTGTCGTCGGCGTGCTGCTCGGGGTTCGCGTCGCTGCGGCTTTGCGTCGACTCTGCGGCCTCATCGGGTTGTGGGCGGACGGTGCCATCGTCTTCGATCGCGTCGCTTGCGGCATGGGCCGCGAGCGCCGATACGCTGGTCAGGGCGGTTGCGAATGCGAGTGTGCGGAAAGTCATTGATATCCTCCGTTTCTGCAGGGTTTTGCCTGCGGTTGATCCGAAGCGCTTCTTGCGCGCTTGGTGACCCAACGCAGGTGATCGGGGCATGGTTCCAAAGGAAGATACGGCGCGATGATTTTCTGCGGTTTCGCAGGATCTTGTCGGGGGCGCGTTCGTGCCTCGTCAGTGGATCGCCGGGATTTCCGGTTATGCCATGATCCCACGAAATCATGGTAGCATCGGGGTTGAAGGATTGACGCCGCGGGCGGCTTTCGCTCTGATGCGCGAAACAAGGGGGTATCATGGACATTCTAGAAAATCCGTTTCGTGGCAACGGCATGGATGAAGGCGTGCTGGCTGGCGCGCCGTGGCCGAGCGTGGATGCAGGGGCGGTGCGCGATCTACTGACCCGCTGTCCGGCTGCTGCGGAGACGCCTTTGCGGCAGGTTGACGGGTTTGGCGCCGAGTTGTGGATCAAGGACGAACGCGGGCGCATGGGGCTGGGCAGCTTCAAGGCGCTTGGGGCTGCGTATGTGATCGCGCATGATGCCGCCGCCACCGGCACCGGGGATATGGGCCGCGCGCTTCAGGGGCGCACCTATGTCACGGCGAGTGCTGGCAATCACGGCCTCTCTGTGGCTGCCGGTGCACATGTATTCGGTGCCCGGGCAGTCATTTACCTGTCGGAGCTGGTGCCCGAATGGTTTGCCGACAAACTGCGCGCCAAGGGCGCGGAGGTGGCGCGAGTGGGCGTGGATTACGAGGCGAGCATGGTCGCCGCCGGTCGCGCCGCAACCGACAACGACTGGACGCTTTTGTCCGACAGCTCATGGCCCGCCTATTTTGAGTTGCCGCATCGCTTGATGGAGGGTTATCTCGCCATGGCCGAGGAGGTGACGCGGCAGATGGCCGAGCCGCCCAGCCATATCCTGTTGCAGGCTGGGGTCGGCGGGCTGGCCGGCGCCGCGGCGGCGTGGTTCCGCCATGTCTGGGGGGATGGACCGCGCATCATCGTGGTCGAGCCCGAGCGCGCGCCCGCCCTGCAAGAGAGCATTCGCGCAGGCCGCCCCTTGGAGACAAGTGGTGAGGTGTCGAACATGGGGCGTCTCGATTGCAAGGTGCCGTCGCTGATCGCGCTCAAGGGGCTGGCGCGGGATGCCGATGCCTTCGTCACGATCTCGGATGCCGAGGCCGAGGCGGTATTGGACGATCTCGCCGCCCGCGGCCTTGCCTCGACGCCCTCGGGTGCGGCCGGTGTGGCGGCGCTGTGCGGGCTCAATCTGCCCGAAGATGCCCGCGTGTTGTGCATTCTCAGCGAAGAGGCCGAGGGGTGACGCGCGGCGTCGAGGTTGCGGAATACCGCGTGCGGGTGCGCCGCGCGCAGACGGAAATGGAACAGGCAGGACTGCGCGCGCTGTTGCTTACGGCCGAGCCTGAAGTCCGCTATTTCACCGGGTTTCTGACACGCTTTTGGGAAAGCCCGTCGCGCCCATGGTTTCTGATCCTGCCCGCCTCGGGCGATCCGGTGGCGGTGATCCCGTCAATCGGCGCGGCGCTGATGGGCACCACCTGGATCAGCGATATCCGCACATGGGCGGCCCCTGAGCCCGACGATGAAGGGGTTTCGCTGCTGGCCGATACACTGCGCGAAATCGGTGATCCGGTGGGCGTTCCGGATGGGCCGGAGAGCCACTTGCGCATGCCGTGGGCGGATTTTGAACGGGTGCGCCGGGCAAGCGGTCTGGACTGGCGCGGCGACGGTGGCATCGTGGCGGCGCTGCGCGCTGTCAAGTCCACGGCCGAGATCGCCAAGATTGCGCGGGCCTGCGATATCGCGCGCCGCGCCTTTGACCGGGTGGGCGAAATCGCAGCCCCCGGCGTGCCACTATCACGCGTGTTTCGCGATTTTCAGCGTTTGCTGCTGGAGGAGGGGGCCGATTGGGTGCCTTACATTGCCGGTGGGGCCGGGCCGCAGGGCTATGCCGATGTAATCTCCCCTGCCTCGGACGCGCCGCTGGCGGAGGGCGACGTGCTGATGCTCGACACCGGCGCGGTCTGGGACGGGTATTTCTGCGACTATGACCGGAATTTCGCCGTCACGCGGTCAAGCCCGGCGCAGCGCGACGCGCAGGCACGGCTGATCGAGGCCACGCTTGCCGGGGAAGAGGCGGCGCGCGCGGGCGCGCGAGCCTGTGATCTTTGGCGCGCGATGGCCGATATCGTCGGCAGCGGCGAAGGGGCGGGGCGTTTGGGGCATGGTCTGGGCATGCAACTGACCGAAGGATTGTCGCTGACCGCCAAGGATCAGACCGTGTTGCAGCCCGGCATGGTCATCACACTGGAACCGGGCGTGGACCTTGGTCCGGGGCGGATCATGGTGCATGAGGAAAACATCGTGATCACCGATGCCGCGCCGCGCAGGCTCTCGCGGTTCGCCACATCCGACCTGCCTGTGATTTGACGGGCGTGCGCAAATTCCGGGCAGCGCAAAAAAAAGGCCGAGCACTAAGCTCGGCCAAAGTCCAACAGGGAGGTATGAGGGTGAGTGCCTTGCGGCTATCACCGTCACAATGGGCAGATAAGGGGGCGGTCCGGTCCGATCAAGGGAAATGATACCTCATATGCGGCATGGCCGATATGCGATTTCTGCATGACTGCCTCAAGGCCCGCTCAATCCCTTAGCCAAGCGCCCGTTCTTTCATCGTTTTCCGATATGCGATGATCTCATCCTGCACGAAATCGCGGAAGGCGGAGATCCGCTTGGAGTGACGCAACTCCTCCGGATAGGCGAGAAAGACCGGCACTTCGTTTGAAAACACCTCGGGCAGCACGCGTACAAGCTGTGGGAAATCGCGGATCAGGTAATCGGGCAGAACGCCGATGCCGAGATCATGCAGCACGCCCTGCAAAACGCCGAAATAGTTGTTCACGGTCAGCAGCGAGGAGATATCGTTTGTCATCAATTCGTTGACCAATGTCGCCGCAGCCCCGACCTGAGTCGAGCGCGGGTTTTGACAGATCACCCGATGCGCCTGCAGATCTTCGGGCGCTTCGGGATTGCCGTGCAGCGCCACGTATGAATGCGTGGCATAGAGGCACATATGCACGCTCATCAGCCGCTTGCGGATCAGATCGGCCTGGCTCGGCTCCTTCATGCGGATCGCGACATCGGCCTCGCGCATCGGCAAATCCAGCACGCGCTCCTCGAGCATGAGGTCGATCTTAAGATCGGGGTATTTCGCATAAAGCTTGGGCAGGCGCGGGGCAAGCCACAGCGTGCCAAATCCGGTCGTGGTGGTCACGCGTAATTCGCCGAACACCTCTTCTTCGCTGTCGCGGATGCGGGCGGTGGCGGCATCGAGCCGCTTGAGCATGGCGCGCGTCGCATCGAACAGCAATTCGCCCTGTTCAGTGAGAATCAGTCCCCGCGCATGGCGGTGAAACAGGGTGGCATTGAGTGACTCTTCGAGCGCCCGCACCTGGCGGGAGACCGCCGACTGCGACAAATGGAGCTGATCGCCCGCATGGGTCAGGCTGCCGGCATCCGCGACCGCGTGAAAGATTCTGAGTTTATCCCAGTCCATGACCCTAACTTTCCGAAAAACCGCAGCACGCTTGACGTAATAGCAGAAAATCTCTGCGAGGCGATAGCAAGCGCGCGCAATTTTGACGAAATTCCCCTTTGTAGGTCACATATTATGACCTAATATTGCCCTATACTGAAGCGAGGCCCTCAAACCAAGGAAGGCACGAACATGACCACGCAGAAGGTAACGCTGAACGACCGCTTCGATCTGGAAAAATCGCCGGTTCTCTTGAATGGCACGCAGGCCATGGTGCGGCTGATGCTGACGCAGGCCGCGCGGGACCGGGCCGCGGGGCTGAACACGGCCGGCTATGTTACCGGCTATCGCGGCTCGCCTTTGGGCGCGGTGGACATGCAGATGCGTCGCGCGCAGAAAGTCCTGACCGAGGCGCAGGTGCGCTTTGAGGAAGGGTTGAACGAGGATCTGGCGGCGACCGCGCTTTGGGGCGCGCAACAGGCGGAACTGCGCGGTGAGGGCAGGTATGATGGCGTCTTCGGCCTTTGGTATGGCAAGGGGCCGGGGGTGGATCGTTCGGGCGACGTGATGCGCCATGCCAATATGGCGGGCACCTCCGCGCATGGCGGCGTCCTGATGGCCATGGGTGACGATCACACCGGCGAATCCTCGACCGTGCTGCATCAGAGCGAATGGGCGCTGGTGGATGCCTACATGCCCGTGGTCAGCCCTGCGGGCGTGCAGGAAATCATCGATTACGGCATTTACGGCTATGCGCTCAGCCGGTTCGCAGGGGTCTGGGTGGGCCTCAAGACGATGAAGGACACCGTCGAGGCGACGGCGGTGGTCGATGGAAATCCCGACCGCGTGCAGCTTGTCACGCCCGATTTTCCGATGCCCGAGGGCGGGCTGAACATCCGCCTGATCGACACGCCGCATGCGCAAGAAACCCGCATGATCGACTATAAACGCTTTGCCGCCGAGGCGTTTTCGCGAGCCAACCGCATGGACAAGCGGATGTGGGGCAAGCGGGGGGCCAAGATCGGCTTTGTCGCGGCGGGCAAGAACTGGCTCGATCTGGTGCATGCGCTGGAATTGCTGGGGATTGATGCGACTGAGGCCGAGCGTCTGGGCATCACCACCTACAAGGTCGGGCAGGTCTTTCCGCTCGACATGCATGGATTTCACGACTGGGCCGAGGGGCTCGACCTGATCGTTGTGGTCGAGGAAAAGCGCAAGCTGATCGAGGTGCAGATCAAGGAGGCGATATTTGACGACCGGCGCGGCCGCCGTGTTTATGGCTGGTACAAGGGCGGCGCGGGCGGCATGCATCGCGACGAGCTGTTTCCGACGCGCGGCGCACTGGACCCGATCTGGATCGCCGAGAAGCTTGGCGGCATCCTCATTGAGGAGGGCCGCGGCACCGACCGGATCAAGGCGGGGCTTGCGTCGTTGTCAGAGGCGCGCGCCGGCGATAATGCCGAGGAGATCGCGACCCGGCTGCCCTATTTCTGCGCCGGCTGCCCGCATAATTCCTCGACCAAGCTGCCTGAGGGCAGCCGCGCCTATGCCGGGATCGGCTGTCACTACATGGTGCAGTGGATGGACCGCGAGACGACCGGTTTCACCCATATGGGCGGCGAGGGGGCGAACTGGATCGGCGAGGCACCGTTCAGCACGCGCAACCACGTGTTCCAGAACCTCGGCGACGGCACCTATAACCATTCCGGCGTGCAGGCCATTCGTGCCGCCCTTGCTGCGGGCACGACGATCACCTTCAAGATCCTTTACAACGACGCCGTGGCGATGACCGGCGGACAGGCCAATGAGGGCGGGCTGGATGCACCGCGCATTGCCGCTGAACTGCGCGCCATGGGGGTCAAGCACCTGTCGGTGGTTTATGATGAGAAAGAGGATGTGAACCTTAAGTCCTTTCCGCAGGGCATTGAATTTGCAGAGCGTTCCGATCTTATGGCGGTGCAGGAGCGGCTGGCGAAGGTCGAAGGTGTCAGTGTCATCCTTTATATCCAGACCTGCGCCGCCGAAAAGCGCCGCCGCCGCAAGCGCGGTAAATTCCCCGACCCTGACCGCCGCGTCTTCATCAACACTGATGTCTGCGAGGGCTGCGGCGATTGCGGGGTGCAGTCAAACTGCGTGGCCATCGTCCCGGTTGAGACCGAGTTGGGCCGCAAGCGGGCGATTGACCAGTCAAGCTGCAACAAGGACTTCTCCTGCCTCAAGGGGTTTTGCCCGTCCTTTGTCACGCTCGAAGGGGCGAAGCCGCGCAAGGAAAGCACGACCGAGTTGCACCTGCCCGATATGCCCGCGCCCACGCTGCCCGCAATCGACGGCACGCACAACGTGGTGATCACCGGTGTGGGCGGCACCGGCGTCGTCACCATCGGCGCGGTCATGGCGCAGGCCGCACAGATCGACGGCAAGGGGGCGGGCATGATGGAGATGGCCGGGCTCGCGCAAAAGGGCGGCGCTGTGCATATCCACTGCCGCATTGCCGAGAATTCCGGCGATATCAATGCGATCCGGGTGGCGACGGGCGAGGCGCATACCCTGATCGGTGGCGATCTGGTGGTGAGCGCGGGCGCCAAGACGCTTGGCCTTACGCGGCAGGGGCGCACCGGGGCGGTCGTGAACAGCCACGAGATCGTCACCGGCGATTTCACCCGCGACCCCGAGTTTCACCTGCCCGCCGACCGGCTGCAACTGGCGCTCGAGGCGCGTTTGCGCGAGGGCGTGCAGATGTTCGATGCCTCAAATCTGGCGAAAACCGTGATGGGCGATTCGATCTATTCCAACATGATGATCTTTGGTGCGGCGTGGCAACGCGGCCTCTTGCCGCTGAGCCATGATGCCATCACGCAGGCGATCACGCTTAACGGTGCCGCCGTCGAGGCCAATCTGCGCGCCTTCGAGGTGGGCCGTTGGGTGGCGCTCTACCCGGCGGAGGTAGAGAAGGTTCTGACGCCCAATGTGGTCGCCAAGCCGAAAACGCTCGACGAAAAGATCGCCTACCGCGCCGATCACTTGCGCGCCTATCAGGGCAAGGGACTGGTCAAACGCTATCACCGGATGTTGGACGGCATCGAGGATACGGGCGTGAAAGAGGCGGTTGCCAAGGGCTATCACAAGCTGCTTGCCTACAAGGATGAATACGAGGTCGCGCGGCTGCATCTGGAAACGGCCGCAAAGGCGCGCTCGGAGTTCGGTGGCGATTTCAAGATGAAGTTCCACCTCGCCCCGCCGGTCCTGTCGAAGACGGGCCATGACGGACGCCCCAAGAAGCGTGAATTTGGCCCCGGCATCCTGCGCGGCTTCGGTCTCCTGGCAAGGCTTAAAATGCTGCGCGGCACCCCGCTCGATCCCTTTGGCCGCACCGCAGAGCGCAGGATGGAACGCGCGCTGATCAAGCAATACGAGGCCGATATGGCCGAGGTGCTGCCGAAACTCGATGCCCGGACCCGCGACGCCATCATCGCGCTCGCCGAGTTGCCGCTCTCGATCCGTGGCTTTGGCCCCGTCAAGCAGGCGAACGAGCAAAAGGCCGCGAAACGGCGCGAAGAGCTTTTGGCGGTGATCCGCGCGGGTGGGGCGGAAACGGCACGGGCGGCGGAGTGAACGTCACGAAACTGTCACGTGATCTGGTCACAAGCGTCGCATAATCTTCACGGGCCGCAAATCAGCCGAGGACCGCCGCCGATGCGCCCTGATCGCCAGATCGCCCGTGACATTTCCTACGCCTATTCCGCCCAGACCAAGGGCGGGCGGGCGATGATCCGCACGATAGAGAACCTCACCGGGCGCATCGCGCTGATCAAGCGCGCGGCGGGATACGAGACCGAGGTCTTGCGAGGGCGTGATTTCTGGGACGTGATTGTCGAGCGTTACGGGCTGACGCTCGATGTGGTGGGCGGCAGCCTGATGAACATCCCGCGCGAGGGGCCGCTGGTCCTGATTGCCAATCATCCCTACGGCATCCTCGACGGGCTGATGATGGGCCACATCCTCAGCCAGACGCGGGGCGACTTTCGCATTCTGGCGCATCAGGTGTTCCGCAAGGCCGAAGACCTCGAACGCGTGATCCTGCCGATCAGTTTCGATGAGACCAAGGAGGCGGTCGCGCTCAATCTCGCCACGCGCAAGGCGTCGCTCGATTATCTGGGGCAGGGCGGGGCGATCGGCGTCTTTCCCGGCGGCACGGTCAGCACGGCGGCGAAACCGTTTTCGCGCCCGATGGACCCGGGTTGGCGCGGATTTACGGCCAAGATGATCGCCAAGAGTGAGGCGACCGTCGTGCCGGTCTATTTCGACGGTCACACCAGCCGCCTGTTTCAACTGGCCAGCCACCTGCATTACACGCTGCGCATGGGTCTGTTGATCAAGGAATTCCGCAAGCGGGTGGACACGCCGGTCAAGGTCGTGGTCGGCGCGCCGATCCCGCGCAGCAGGCTGGCGCAATATGCGGGCGACACGAAATCCCTCATGGCCTTTCTGCGCGCCAAGACCTATGAGTTGTCGCCAAGCCCGGTTGTCGCCTCGGAAATCGGGTTCGAATACGACTGATCCACTGGGATGCGCGCATATGGCGGTAGGGATTTTCGACAGCGGTCTGGGCGGCCTGACGGTCTGGGACGCGGTGAGCAAGCGTCTCCCCGAGGTGCCGTTTGTCTATCTCGGCGACAACGCCCACACGCCCTATGGCGTGCGCGACGCCGATGACATCTATGACCTGACGACGACCAGTGTCGCACGGCTGTTCGATGCCGGCTGCGATCTGGTAATTCTGGCCTGCAACACCGCCTCTGCCGCCGCCCTGCGCCGCATGCAGGAGGCCTGGGTGCCTGAGGGCAAGCGCGTGCTGGGCGTGTTCGTGCCGCTGATCGAGGCGCTGACCGAACGGGAGTGGGGCGACAATTCCCCGCCGCGCGAGGTGGCGGTGAAAAATGTGGCACTCTTCGCCACCCCCGCCACCGTGGCGAGCCGCGCCTTTCAGCGCGAATTGGCGTTCCGCGCCATCGGCGTCGATGTCGAGGCGCAGGCGTGCGGCGGCGTGGTGGATGCCATTGAGGAAGGCGACATGATCCTCGCCGAGGCGCTTGTGCGCTCCCATGTGGATGCGCTCAAGCGCAAGATGCCGCATCCGCAGGCCGCCGTTCTGGGCTGCACCCATTATCCATTAGTCGAGGAGGTGTTCCGCGACGCCCTCGGCCCCGATGTGACGGTCTATTCGCAGCCCAGGCTGGTTGCGGCAAGCCTGAGTGATTACCTCGGCCGCCACCCCGACAAGATCGGGCCGGGCACCGAGGCGATGTTCCTGACCACGGGCGACCCAAAGCGCGTGTCGTCCCGCGCGACGCAGTTTCTGCGACGAGAGATCGGCTTTCGTCCCGTCTGAACTGCGTGTCTGCGCGTGCGTTGCACAGCATCGCGATACGCATTATTCCCTGTTTGAAATTCTTGATGAGAGGTCGCCATGACCCATAAAATTGCCATCCTGGGCGCATCCGGCTATACCGGTGCCGAACTTGTCCGCCTGATCGCCACCCATCCCGACCTTGAGATCGCGGCGCTTGCCGCCAACTCCAAGGCGGGACAATCCATGGGCCAGGTCTTTCCGCATCTGCGCCATCTCGACCTGCCCGATCTGGTGACGATAGACGAGATTGATTTCAGTGGCGTCGATCTATGTTTCTGCGCCCTGCCGCACAAAACCAGCCAGGAGGTGATAGCGAGCCTGCCGCGTGATCTGAAAATCGTCGACCTCTCCGCCGATTTCCGGCTGCGTGATCCGGCAGAGTATGAGAAATGGTATGGCAATCCCCACGCCGCGCCCGAGTTGCAGCGCGAGGCGGTTTACGGGCTGACCGAATTCTACCGCGACGAGATCGCGGGCGCGCGGCTGGTGGCGGGCACCGGCTGCAATGCGGCGACGGGGCAATATATCCTGCGGCCCTTGATCAGTGCCGGTGTGATTGATTTCGATGAGATCATCCTCGATCTGAAATGCGCGGTTTCGGGCGCGGGCCGCAGCCTCAGGGAAAACCTGCTGCATGCGGAACTGTCCGAGGGCTATCATGCCTATGCTTTGGGTAGCACCCACCGGCATCTGGGCGAGTTCGATCAGGAATTCTCCAAGATTGCCGGGCGGCCCGTCGAGATCCAGTTCACCCCGCATCTCATACCCGCCAACCGCGGCATTCTGGCGACGGCCTATCTGCGGGGCGCGGCTCAGGCGGTGCATGATACGCTGCAAACGGCCTATGCCGACGAGCCGTTCATTGAGGTGCTGCCGATGGGCGAGGCCCCCAGCACGCGCCACATCCGGGGCAGCAATTTCTGTCATATCGGCGTGGTCGCGGACCGGCAGGCAGGTCGTTGCACGGTCATCGCGGCGCTCGATAACCTGACAAAAGGTAGCAGCGGGCAGGCGTTGCAAAACGCCAATCTGATGCTATCTCTGGATGAGACAACGGGCCTCATGCTGGCTCCGGTCTTTCCGTAAGAAGGGATGACGCCCATGAAATCGCTGAAGAAGAAGCGCCGGGTGCAGGTCATCGCGATTGCGGCGGTGGCGCTGGTAATGGCCACCGCGCTTATTGGCTACGGGATGCGCGACGGGATAAACTTCTTTCGCTCACCGACACAGGTAATGACCGAACCGCCAAGCGAGACCGAGATTTTCCGCATCGGCGGCCTGGTCGAGGAAGGCAGCCTGAAGCGCGGTCAGGGCGAGGTCATTCATTTCAACGTCACCGATGGCGGGGCTGTTGTGCCGGTGACCTACAAGGGTGTTTTGCCCGACCTTTTCGAGGAAAACCAGGGCATGGTCGGCACCGGCAGCTATCGCGACGGGGTGTTTGAGGCCAGTGAGATCCTCGCCAAGCATGACGAGGATTATATGCCCAAGGAAGTGGTCGATGCTCTCAAGGAACAGGGTGTCTACAAGGAGGCGGATGGCAGCTGAGCCGGTCTATCCGACGCGCGGGCCCCTATCAGGTGTTGAATGTGCAAACACCTCCACGAAGCGGCCACATAACCAATCACCGCCTGAGCGCCGTGCGATCATTGTCTCTTCTCGAAGGTTCGCGGCGAAAGGACCTTCTCAAGCCCCGCAATGAAATGGCGTCTGTCATCATCGCTCAGCTTGTCGCCAATCTCGCCGAGCACAGCGGCGATCATCGTCTTTTGAACCGCGCAGAACCAGGCAGGCGGCTTCGCCACCTTCTTCTCCAGCAGATATGTCGAACCTAGGCATGACTGACATATCTCGTTCGCCCAACATTTCCCGCAGACGTCGTGGTAGGCCTTTCCGTTCCTGTAGAACGACGAAGATATCTTGCGGTATTTCTCGTCGCTCCACGCTCCATTGACGAAGCCATAACTCGTCTCCGGAGATTCAAGAAGATAGCACGGGAACGCCTCTCCATCGAAGTTTACAGCCATGAAGGTGCGACCGGCCCCGCACACATGCTCGTTCTTATGCCGATTGAAGAAGCCGTCTATGACAAATTGAATACCCCTGAGCAGATGCGGGTCATCAGACGAAAAGGACCGGATACACGCGCGCGCCGCCGAGGCGAAAGAGTTGGCTACCTCGGCAATCTGTTCACGCGCGTTCTCTCCGTGCCATGCGCCAAGTGCCAAAGTCACCTGCATTTCCCGCAGTCCAAGATCAAGGAGATGATTCACCAGTCCTTCTACGGTGACGCCGTTGTCATAATGTGTTTGGGTGTAGACCGACTCGACAGCGACGCGAAAATCTTTCTCGTGAAACCTGGAGATTGCACTTAAGACGCTGTCGTAGGACCCGCGCCCGCCGAGGAATGGCCTCAGCTTGTCGTGAACGTGTTTCGGCCCATCAAGGCTAACCAACACGTAAAAGTTGTGTTCGACGAAGAAGTCGATCATCTGATCGGTCAGCTTCGTGCCATTCGTGACAATGACAAAGCTTGGCAGCGCATAGGCTGAAGATCGACATTTGTGGCGCACGTAGTCGACCGTAGAGCAGATTTCCCTGAACGCGAGTGTTGGTTCGCCGCCCAGGAACTTGATGCTCGAAAGGCCGTTCGACGACAGGTCATATGCCTTGTCGATAGCTGCGCGACACGTCTCGGGGAGCATGGTTCGGCCAGCCTTGTTCAACTCGTCGGCATAGCAATAAGTACAGCCCAAATTGCAAATCTGGCTGATATTCAGAACAAGGTCACGAATGCCTGGCGCTTGGCTGGAGGCAGGTCGCGACGGCGGCGCATTGCGTCGAGCGAACGTCTCGAAGAACGACCTGACTTCAGGGGCATCGGTTTTGGCATCAGGTAGATTATCATCGAAGTTATCGTAAACATACGCCTGCAATTCCTGCTGAATATTTGCTGGAATTGTATAGAGTTCCTGTGCTTCCGGAAGGTAGAGGTGGTGCTCGAGTTCACCTCGCACCAGCGCGAAGCGACCAGAAACCGGAGCGCGATTTTCGGAGGCGGGCACTGTCCCGCTTGGCATCGTTGCAGACATGAGCTTGTTCCCGAATTCAGTTAACGGCGAGTGGCGGCACGTGTATGCCGCCACCGTGGTGATTTAACCCGAATAATTCATGGGGGTGTGGTGAAGGTAGCGTAAGCTTTTGAAAGCAGGTATTTTTTGGTTGTCGAAGCCAGAAAACTCAGTTTCCAAGGTACGTCCCCTCACCATGATACAGTCTACT
>NZ_BDIY01000012.1 GCF_002072155.1 Roseovarius sp. A-2
AGCCCCAGAGGACATTGCCGTCCGCCGTTAACCCGGACGCAGATCACGCTCGAGCTCGTCATGGCACCCTCGCGCAAAACATGGTCTCACGGCCGATCATACAGGTGTCGTGAATTATCCGGGTTAACTCAAGCGCGTTATCTTGTCTTCCTTTAGGCTCGGCCAAAAGGATTATAGGTATCGGAAAACCGTTGATGATAGAATCGATGAAACTCTGTTTCTCTTGGAGCGTCCAAATCAACTTCCTTTGGTACCTCCGATTTACAAGATATTTCTTGGCAAGGTACGAGATATAAATACGCTCTACCTGCTCGCCTCTTACTATAAGCTCTTGGTTTTGGTTGACCATTCGTTGTCCAATCAATCTTGTTAGGCTCTAGGAAAACAGATTAGGTTACGGCTTGTCGATGGCACAACCACTTTGGTTCGCCGATACACGCGGGATAGCCGAACGTATCCTCCAATCCGGCCATTGGTTACCTTGACAACCTGTCCGGGCGATACCGTGATGCACTATGTGTCAATCGTCGGGATACATTGGAAAAGAACATGGTGCATTTGTCATTTAGTGACAGGATTTAGCGTGGTCTGATCCAAATCTTCCCCTCACAACACATACCTCGACAAATCCGCCGAGCGCATCAGCTCGCCGAGGTTCTCCTCGACAAAGGCCGCGTCCACCGTCACGGACTCGCCCGCGCGGTCGGGGGCGGTGAAGGACAGCTCCTCGAACACCCGTTCCATCACCGTGTAGAGCCGCCGCGCGCCGATGTTCTCGACCGATTGGTTGACCTCGGCGGCGATGCGGGCGAGCGCGGCGATGCCGTCTTCGGTGAAGTCGACCGTCACCTCCTCGGTGCCCATGAGGGCGGTGTATTGGCGGGTGAGGGCGTTGTCGGTCTCGGTCAGGATGCGGACGAAATCGGCCTCGGTCAGGGCGCGCAGCTCGACCCGGATGGGCAGGCGGCCTTGCAGTTCGGGCAGCAGATCTGACGGTTTGGCGATGTGAAAGGCGCCCGACGCGATGAAGAGGATATGGTCGGTCTTGACCGCGCCGTGCTTGGTCGAGACGGTGGTGCCCTCGATCAGCGGCAGCAGGTCGCGCTGCACCCCCTCGCGGGAGACATCGCCGCCGCGCGCGTCGGATTTGGCGCAGACCTTGTCGATCTCGTCGAGGAAGACGATGCCGTTCTGTTCGACGGATTCGAGTGCGGTGCGGGTGACGGCCTCATCATCGAGGAGCTTGTCGGCCTCCTCGCTGACCAGCAGATCGTGGCTGTCGGCGACGGTGATGCGCTTGGTGGTGGTGCGGTTGCCGAACGCCTTGCCGAAGATATCGCCGAGGTTCATCATCCCCATCTGGCCGCCGGGCTGGCCGGGAATGTCCATCATGCCCAATGGGTTGGAGCTGTCGGAGACCTCGATCTCGATCTCGGTGTCGTCAAGCAGGCCATCGCGAAGCTTCTTGCGGAACATCTCGCGGGTGCCCTCGCGGGCGTCTTCGCCTGCGATGGCGGTGATGACGCGTTCCTCGGCGGCGGCATTGGCGCGGGTACGCACGTCTTCGCGCATGTAGTCGCGGGTCTGGACGATGGCGCTGTCAACGAGATCGCGGATGATCTGTTCGACGTCGCGGCCGACATAGCCGACCTCTGTGAACTTGGTGGCCTCGACCTTGATGAACGGGGCGCGGGCGAGTTTGGCGAGACGGCGGGAGATCTCGGTCTTGCCGACGCCGGTGGGGCCGATCATCAGGATGTTCTTGGGGTAGACCTCGTCGCGCAGGTCATCCGAGAGCTGCTTGCGGCGCCAGCGGTTGCGCAGGGCGACGGCGGTGGCGCGCTTGGCGTCCTTCTGGCCGATGATGAAACGGTCGAGCTCCGAGACGATCTCGCGCGGGGTCAGGTCGGTCATTTTGTGATTTTCTCCACCGTCAGGTTGCCATTGGTGTAGACGCAGATATCGGCGGCGATGGACATGGCCTGGCGGGCGATGTCTTCGGCGGAGAGGTCGGTTCTCTCCGCGAGGCCGCGCGCCGCTGCGAGGGCGAAATTGCCACCTGAGCCGATGGCGGCGATGTCGTGCTCGGGCTCGAGCACGTCGCCTGCGCCAGTGATGACGTAAAGCTGATCGCCATCGGTGACGATCAGCATCGCCTCAAGCTTTTGCAGGTATTTGTCAGTGCGCCAGTCCTTGGCGAGATCGACGCAGGCGCGTTGGAGCTGTCCGGGGGTGGCCTCAAGCTTGCTTTCGAGCCGTTCCAGCAGGGTAAAGGCGTCTGCCGTGGAACCCGCGAAGCCCGCGACCACGTCATAGCCGCCGGGGCTGAGGCGGCGCACCTTGCGGGCGGTGCCCTTGATCACGGTCTGGCCGAGGCTGACCTGCCCGTCGCCCGCGATCACGACCTCACCGCCCCTGCGCACACCGATGATGGTGGTGCCGTGCCAACCGGGAAAATCGCTCATGTCAGGGCCTCCGTTCTGGTCTGCCCTATATGGAAGGCGGCAGAGATGGGTGCAAGGGTGGGCTTACCCGAGCAGATCGCGCGCGACGCGGTGAAAAATCTGCGCGCCTATGGGAATGAGATCGTCGGGAAAGTCATAATCAGGATTGTGGAGCGCGGCGTGATCGGTGCCCGCGCCGAGAAAGAGCATGGCGGATTTGGCGATATGGCCGAAGCGGCCGAAATCCTCTGAGGCACGCATCGGCAAGCCGCTGTTGTCATGACTGATGGCAAGCGTGTCGAGTGCATTGCGCAGGATTTGGGTCGCATCCGGGTGGTTTTCGCAATGGGCGAAGATGTCGTGATAGGTGAGCGCGAAGGTCAGGCCATGCGCGTGGGCGGCCTTCTCCACCAGCGTTTCGGCGGCATCGCACAGCGCGGCCATGCCATCATCGGTCAGCGTGCGCAGCGTGACGTAAAGCGTGGCCTCGCCCGGGGCGATGCCGAAGGCGGGCGCGCCCATTTGCGCGTGCGTCACCGTGGCGAGGGTAAAATCCGCGCCCTGCGGCGTGCCGTGGCCAAGTGCGGTGAGGTCTGGCATGAGGCTGCTGAGCGCCGCCATCGGCGAGGCACCGTTCTCCGGCTCTGACGCGTGTGCGGATTTGCCGGTGAGGGTGACGGCCATGCCGCGCGAGGCGCAGTTGACCGGGCCGGGGATGAGGCCGACATGGCCCAGAGGCAGGCCCGGCATGTTATGCAAGGCAAATGCGTAATCGGGTGAAACAGTCCCGAATTTCGGATCGTCCAGCACGGCGATGGCTCCGGCCCCGGTTTCCTCGGCCGGTTGGAAGAGCAGCACGGCGCGGCCGCGTGCGGGGCGGTGGCGTGACAAGAGCCGCGCCAGCCCCATTATCACGGTCATATGCCCGTCATGGCCGCAGAGATGGCCCTTGCCCGAACGGGTCGAACAGTGTGGCAGATTGCCCTGTTCCTCGATCGGCAGCGCGTCGAGTTCGCAGCGGAAAAGCACCGTCGGGCCGCTTTCGGCCCCGGCATAGACCGCCGCGACACCATGATCGCCAAGACCGGTCAGCAGGGTATCGGGCGGCGCGGCGTTGAGCGCCGTGGTGATGCGGCGCGCGGTCTCGCCTTCCTCGCCCGAGATCTCGGGGTGGCGGTGCAGGTCATGCCGCAGTGCAGTCAGCTCGGCGATATCGGAATTGGTCAGATTCATGCGGCGATCATGCGTGTTTTGCGGGCAAAGAAAAGGGGCCGCGCGCTGCGCGACCCCTTCTGAAGCTGAACGCAATCACGCGTACTGAATCAACTTCCAGGTAACCGCACGACCACCATGCGGGGGCATGACGTTACCCTTGGCGATTGGAGCAGTTGTCGAGTTGACATCCTGCGATTTCCAGACGCCGCTTTCGGGGCAGCGCTCCCCCGTGCGAGCAGTCGTTCCGATAGGTTTCTTGTTACTGTGATAGTTCATTTCGCTAACTCCATAGCATTTGGATTGGAGCCGCGATGAATGAAGAAGCTGCTAGACCCGACACGCACCGCGACTCAGCCCCCATGTTGAGGACATACACAAAACGTTATCAATGTTCCGGGTCAGGTCAATGCAAATAGTGTCAATCCACTATATATCGCTAAAAGCTAAGTAAAATCATCAATATAGCGTAAAAAAACCCCAGCAGTCCCTGAAGGCTACTGGGGTTTTGATCCAAATCGCAGTGCGAATCGGGTCTAGCCTCCCCACTCTCTAATGAAATGAATCCTGTTTCAACTATAAACAAGCGCGAATTGTTCTTTTTTGAGTTTTCGTAGAAACGAAAAAGTCAAGAAAAAAGATGGGTAAAAAGAAAGGGGCCGCGCGCTGCGCGACCCCAATCCATGAGGTAGCCTGACTGCGTCAGATGCTCTCTTCGATCCAGCTTTGCAGTGCGGCCTTGGGGGCGGCACCGGCGCGGTTCGAGATCACTTCGCCATTCTTGAAAATGAAGAGCGCCGGAATGCCGCGCACGCCCATGGCGACGGCGGAATTCGGGTTGCTGTCGACATCGACCTTGGCAACCTTGATCTTGCCTTCCATCTCGGTCGCCAGCTCTTCGAGGGCCGGGCCGATCTGCTTGCAGGGGCCGCACCATTCGGCCCAGAAATCCACCACGACGGGGATATCGGAATTCTTCACCTCGGCGTCGAAGGTGTCGTCGGTTACGGCAACGGTAGCCATTTGCATGTCTCCTAGCGGTCAGGGTTTCGACGCTGAACCTATGGAGCCGGACGGGTCGCGTCAAGCGATCCCGGCGGAATCGAGCGCCTCGCTCACGCTCTCGTGCGGGAGGCGCATGAGGGTGGCGGTGCGGGTCCAGAGGATCGCCGTTTCGATGCGCCGATCGGGGTAGAGTTGGCTGAGCGCATGGGCATAGGCCCCCATCTGCCGCAAGAGGCCATCGGGGCAATCGACCAAGGCGTGGGGAACCATCGCGTTGGTCTTGAAATCTACGGCCAGGACATGATCGGGGCCGAGGATCAGCCGGTCGATGACGCCATGCAGACGGCTGCGGCCAAGATCGGCGGTGATCGCCACCTCGGTCAGGGCATCGGCGGCGAAAAGCGGGGCTAGGCTGGGCCGGGTCAGGACCTTTTCGGCCTCGGCCAGCAGGAGTGCAAGCTCCTCGCCCTGCGCGGCATCCGGGCCGTTGGAGAGAAGGCGGGCCGCAGTCGCGGGCCAGTCCGGGGCGGGCACCTGCGGGAGGAATTCGAGCAGGCGATGCACCTGACGACCGCGGCGCTTGGCGGCCTCTTCATCAAGGCCGCGTTCACTAGGCAGGGCCTTGTCGCCGCCGAGATCGGAGGGGCTGAGCGTCTTGATCCGTCCGAGCGCCGGCGGCGCGGGGCGTTCGAAAAGAGGGATGAGGGCTGGGGTGCGCGGGGTTTGAGATTCATTAGATTCAGTCTCTGTTTCAACCCAAACCCCATGTTGCAGGCGCAGACCTGGCCCCTGCGCGAAAACATGGGCGGTGGCCCCTGCCGCCTCCATCCCACGTTGCACCTTTTCATACCAGGTATTGCCCTGCTGCCCCAGGTCGCCATGCGCCGCGACGATCAGCCATTTCTCGGCCCGGGTCATCGCGACATAGAGCAGGCGGTCGCGCTCGGCCTCTTGTGCGGCGCGGCGCTGATCGACGGCGTTGCGGATCACGGTGGGCATGTCAGGGGCGAGCCCGGTCCAGAGCGGCACGTCACCTGATGCCACGATCTGCGGCATGGGCGAGGCGCGCCAGGCCCCGGTTTCGGGGAGGATCACCACCGGCGCCTCCAGCCCCTTGGCGCCGTGGACGGTCATCACGCGAATTCGGTCGCCGGCGCTGTCCATCTGGCGCTTGATCTCGAGATCGTCGGTTTCCATCCAGACGAGAAAGCCGGTAAGGCTGTCGACGGCACGCTGTTCATAGGCCATGGCCTGCGACAAGAGCGCGTCGATGCCGTCCTCGGCCTCGGCCCCGAGGCGGGCGAGAAGTTTGCGCCGCCCGTCATGGCGGGTGAGGATGCGTTCGATCAACTCATAGGGGCGCAGGTAATCGACGTGATTGAGCAGGTCGTCGATGACCTGCAGCACGGCGGGAAACTCTGTTCGGCGGTCGCGCAGGGCCTGCCAGAGGTAGCGCTGGCTGCGGTGGTGGGCGAGTTCGTATAGCTGCGCCTCGGTCCAGCCGAAAAGCGGCGATTTTAGCGCGGTGGCGAGCGACAGATCATCCTCGGGTGTTGAAAGGAAGGAGAGAAACGCGGCCAGATCGCGGACAGCGAGTTCCGCACCGACCTTAAGTCGGTCGGCTCCGGCGATGGGCAGGCCCTGCGCCTTGCATTCGCGGATGATCTCGTGAAAGAGCGTGGAGCGGCGGCGCACGAGGATCAAGAAATCGCCGGGGCGGATGCGGCGAAAGCCGTCGCCGTCGGGGATCGTCTCGCCTCGGTCTAGCATGGCACGCATCTCGGCAGCGACCTGCCGGGCCAGGATGATCGCGGGGTGATTGGTGGCCTGCACATCGACGGGCATATGCCAGGCGGGGGGCTCCTCGCGCTCGGGCTTTTCGACAAGGGGCCAGAGATCGACGCGGCCGGGGAGGGTTTCAAAAAACGCCTTGTGACCCTCTTCCGGCGTAAAACCGCTATCTTCGCTTTGGTCGAAGCAGCAATCAACAGTGGTCAGGATTGCGCGAGACGAGCGGAAGGAATAGGCCAAAACACGCGATTGCAGCGGTGTGCCGGTGTTTTCCAGCCGCGCGCTGAAATCGCGCTGCATGCGGTCGAATTCGCGCGGATCGGCGCCCTGGAAGGAATAGATCGACTGTTTCTTGTCGCCGACGACAAAGATCGTGCGGCGGGTGTCGGGGCGGGCGCCCTGTCCGCTGGTGAATTCCTGCGCCAGCCGTTCGATGACCTGCCATTGTACCGGGCTGGTATCCTGTGCTTCGTCGACAAGAATATGGTCGATGCCGCCATCGAGCCGGTAGAGCACCCATGCGGCGACGGCAGGATCGGTGAGCAGGTCGCGGGCGCGCAGGATCAGGTCGTCGAAATCAAGCCACCCGCGCAGTTGCTTGGCGTGCTCATATGCGGGCAGGAATGCACGGGCAAAGTCGTGCAAAGCGCGGGTTTTCTGTAGTGCGAGAACGGCAAGGCGGGTCTGGCGGGTGTTCTCGACGCGCAGCATCCATTGCTCGATCTGGTCGATCGTGGTGCCAAGGGCTTCGCGCGTAGCCTTGGTTGGAAAAGAGCCTATCTTGGCGGAAAACGGTGCCTTCGCGCCAGGGCCTGTGAGGAACACATCCTCGAGGATCGGCAGGGCACGGTGATCCAGCATGGCGATAGGCGAGAGCTTGGCCGCGGCCTTGATGTCGTTGGCCGAGCCCGCCTGAAGCGCCGGAATGAGGTGGTTGAGCAGGCTGGATTCATTGCCGAGGAAAACGCGCGCCTCGACATCAGCCATGCTCAGCCCTTCGGGCAGATCAAAACTAACCGCAAGCTCGGCCTCGCTGACCGGGCGGGCGAAACCGCTGCGGTGGCGGGTGATCTCTGCGGTCAGATCATCGAGTGTTTCGCCGGAATAGTACCGCGCGAGGGTGTAGAGCGTTTCGGCCTGCGGCCCGGCGGCCAGATCTTCGACGATCTCAGTGCGCAAGAGGCGGGCGGTGCGGTCTTCCATCTCGGTGAATTGCGGCGAGACTTGCGCTTCCAACGGGAAGCGGCGCAGGAGGGCGGCGCAGAAGGAGTGGATGGTCTGGATGCGCAACCCGCCGGGGGTTTCGATCGCCTGGGCAAAGAGACGGCGGGCGCGGCGCAGGGTGTCGTGGTCGATCGTGGCCTCGTGACCCAACTCGCGCAGCGCGTCCGACAGATCGCGATTGCCCAGCATCGCCCATGCGCCAAGCCGCTGAAATAGGCGGTTCTGCATCTCGCTCGCGGCGGCCTTGGTATAGGTGAGGCAGAGAATGTGCTGCGGGTTGACCCCGTCGAGCAGGAGCCGCGCCACGCGGTCGGTGAGCACGCGGGTCTTGCCCGAACCAGCATTGGCCGAGAGCCATGTGGAGAGGTCAGGGCGCGCGGCATCGACCTGCGCCTGCGTGGCGGCATCGCGCGCGGTCATTGGCCCACCCCGCTTTCATCCGGGGGGTCGGTCACGTCCCATTCGCCGAAGCGGGCAAGTTGATCGTAATCGCCGCGATCCTCGGAACTGTGCGGCGCGCGGCGGGCGACATAGCCTTTATGCGGCACTGAATAGGCCAAAATCAGCTCTTTGAACTCTGACCAGACCTGATCGGGCGGTTCTTCATCCAGCGGGGCCGCGACCTCTTTCGGGGTGCTGCCCAACCCGATAAAGGCGGCGCGCATCACCGGGACCGGGCCGATATCGCCAAAGCCGCCGCGTTCGGCCATCGCGGCCTCGAGCAGCAATTGCTTGTCGAAGCTCTTTTGTTCTTTGGCCGTGGGCGGCGTGCCGGTCTTGTAGTCGTAGATATACATCCGCCCATGCGCGTCGAGATCGAGCCTGTCGGCCTTGGCTGAGAGGGTGAAGCCAAGCTCGGGGATCTCGGCGCGGCCCTTTTCCTCGAACTGCGCGGGCATGGCTAGCGTGCGGCGCTCGGCCTCGGTCTCGATAAACCAGTCGGCGACCCGTTCCAGCCGCGCGAGCCAGAGCGCGCGCGCCTCACCCCAGGGGACGTTTTCGGTCAGAACAGTGTCAGCAATGCCTAACAGCGCCTCGCGCATGGCCTGTTCGGGATGGGCGAGGGAGTGTTTGACAAACAACTCCAGGATCTCGTGCAAGACGGTGCCGCGCAGGAGCGCGTCGGGCAGTTTCATCAGCGGATCGAGCGGGCGCAGGCGCAAGACGTGGCGCGCGTAGATCGCGTAAGGGTCGCGGATCAGGCGTTTAATTTCCGTGACGCTGAGGTGATCGGGGCGCGCGGCGACGGGCGGAGCGGGGGCCGGTCGTGGGGCGCGAGGCACCTCGGTGGGCGTTTCCAGTGCGGTGACCTGATCGAGCCACGTTTGCCCGCGGGCGCGCATGGCGGCGAGCGCCTCGGGGCCGCCCTGACCGGGCAGGCCCGAGAGCAGGTTCTGCACGCGGTTGAGCCAGCGCGACACCACGGTTTCGGCATCATCGGAGCGCACCGAGCGGGTGAGCCAGACCTCCTTCGCCGCAATGGCCTGCTGGAAATCATGCGCCGAGAGGCCGATGCGCCGCTCGGGGAGCAAGAGCCCGGCCTGATGGCGCAGCGCGCGGTTGAGCCACGGGTCGGGCTTGGGCACCTCGGGCCAGCTGCCTTCGTTGAGGCCGGCGAGAATCAGCAGGTCGGCACCCTGAACCCGCGCCTCGAGCGTGCCCCAGATCAGGATATGGGGGTGCGGTTCGGTCGGGTCGCGGACCTCTTCACCGGAGAGGATGCTGTGAAAGAGGCTGGCATAATCCGTGGCGTTGAGCGCGCCTGCCGCGCCTGCCTCTTCGCGCAGGGAATTAACGACTTTGAGAGCGTGCTGTCCCGCCTCCTTTTCCCAGAGCGTGCCGGAGCCCTCATCGCGACTGCCCTGCGCGATGCGTTCGGCGAGCATGACATGCGCCGCGACGCGGGTGTCGAGCGGCGCATCGTCGGGTTGGGCGCGGTCGGTGAAGCATTCGCAGAGCCAGTCGACCCAATCGACAAGGAATTGATCGGGGTCATCCTTGATCCATTTCGCCAGGCTGTCACGGGTCGGGTAAGGCGGCCCGTTGCGGCGCAGGTGCAGTTCGAGGTCGCGGGTCAGGCGCAGGTGGTCGTTGCGCGCGCTGCCGCGATGGGTGAGCGGGTGCTTGAGCAGGGTGAGCAGCGCATCGGCGCTGAGGGAGTGGCGAAAGAGATCGGCCACGTGCCGAAGGAGCCGCCCGGGCGGCGAGAGGTGCAGCGGCTGACCGGCGCTGTCATCGGGCAGGATGTGCCAGCGGTCAAGCGCGGCGGTGACCTGACGGGTGAGCGCGCGGTCTGGGGTGATGAGCGCGGCGGTCTGGCCATCCTCGGCCGCCTGCCGCAGGCGCATCGCGATGGCGAGCGCCTCTGTGCGGGTCGATTGCGCCTCGATCAGGGTGACATCGGCCATGGAAAGGCCGATATCGCGCAGGTTCGGCCCGTCGCGCAGCCATTGATCGGTAACCGGCGCAGGACGCAGGGCGAGCGAGACGAGCGCATTGCGCGCAGGATGCGGGGGAATGTCGTCGGACCATGGGGCGATGTCCTGCGGGGCGATGCCCGCGCCTTGGGCAAAACGGACGAAGCGGTATTGCGGATGGTCCTCGGAGGTCATTGGATCGGCGAGCGCGTCCCAGACATGGGCGGGCGCGTCGAAATCGAAACCGGGCAGCACCACCGCGCCTTGCGGCAGCCGTGCCACCGCCTGCATCAGGAGTTGCGTGGCCCCGCGCGAACCGGTGGAACCTGCGACGATGATTGGCGATTGCGGTGGGTTGTCAGCCCAGAGATTGGTCAGCCGCTCGATCACGAGGCGCTGCCGGGTTTCGACGTCGGGGTTTTCGGGATCGGCCTCGAAATAGTGACGAACAATGCCCAGGAACGATTTTATCCGTGCCCAATGGCCGGATTGATCGGTGACGTCGAGGTCCTCGATTACCTGCGGCGGCACGCCTTCGCCGTGCATTTCGTCCATCAGCGCGGCGAGGCTGTCGGAAAGATCGAAGATCGCGCTGCGCGGGGCGAGGTCGGGCTGATTGTCGAGCAGGGTCGAGATCAGCTGCACCAGTTCCAGCCGCCGACGCAGGCGCGGCACGGGGTCGGGGATATGCGCGAGATCCCACATCTCGCCGAGATCGGTGACCAGGCTGATGCGCGGCAGCAGGCAGGGCGGGCCCTGATCGAAGAGGTCGCGGATGCGGCGGGCCATGCGGCGGGTGTTGACGATGAGGGTGACGCGGGCGAGCGTCTCGGGCGGCTGACCGGCATGGCGGGCGCGCAGCCCTTCGACCAGCGCGCGCGGGAAATCGACGCCGGGGGCAAGGCCGAAGACGCGAGGGGTGTCGGAGGGGTCAAACATCGCGCTGTCCCAGCATCGCCTCGGCCTGGTCGATGCCGTCGGGGTGGCCCACATCGCACCATTGGCCGGGATAGGGCAGGGCAGACAGGCGGTTCTCGGCCAGCATGCGATCCCATAGGAGGTTGAGCGAAAAGGCGGGGTCGTCGATCTGGTGCAGCAGGTCAGGCTTGATGATCTGCACGCCGGAATAGATCAGGCCGGGGCCTCGTGTGGCGCGCCCATCCTTGGCGATCAGGAAATCTCCGGTGCCGGAATGGCCGATGGCCTGACGTTTGGGGATGCAGAGGAGCAGCGCGTCCATCTGCTCAGGGTGCCATGCCTCGGCGAGCAGTGAAAGTGGGTTCGGGCCCTGCCAGACCGCATCGGTATTCATGGTAAAGACTGGACCCGGACCGAGGAGCGGCAGAGCGGCGCGCAATCCGCCGCCGGTTTCAAGGATGTCGGGTGTTTCGTGGGAAAAGGCGATGTCGCGCCCCATCAGATGGGCGGTGATCTGCTCGGGCAGGTAGTGCAGGTTGACCACCGTGCGGGGCGGGCCGTAGGCGGTGACAAGATCGAGCGCATGGTCGATGAGCGGTTTGCCCGCAACCTCGATCAGCGGCTTGGGGCGCGTTTTCGTGAGCGCACCCATCCGCGTTCCGAACCCGGCGGCAAAGAGCATGACTGGCAGTGTCATGTTGCGCACTGCTCCTTGAGGTGGGTCAGGATGGCCGGGGTAGGCGCGGGAAGTGTGCTTTGCACGAGGGAGGCGAGGGGGGCGAGTGCCGGATGCGCGAGGTCGCGCTGCAATAGCCCCCAGACGCGAGGAATGAGGTCGATGTAATGCGCCTTGCCATCGCGCAGGCAGAGCCGGGCAAAGACCCCGAGGATGCGCAGGTTTCGTTGTGCGCCGAGCGCGTGATAGGCGGTGGTGAACCTGTCGGGGTCGGTGTCGGCGGCGGCGGTGTAATGGGCGATCATCGCGGTTTCGGTGGCGGGGGCGACATCGCGGCGGGCGTCTTGCAGGACTGAGACCAGATCATAGGCCCGGTGGCCGCGCATCGCGTCCTGAAAATCGAGCAGGCCGACGCGGGCGGTGCCTGATCGCTCGGGCAGCCAGAGCAGGTTTTCGGCGTGATAGTCGCGCTGGATGAGCACGTCCTGTTCCGGCGCGCGGAGCTGAAGTAGGTCGTGAATCGTGGTATGTAACTCGGCCCGTGCCGGGCTGTCCTGACCGGTGGTGCCCTTGAGATACCAGTCGAAGCTGAGCGCGGCCATGTCGGCCATGAGTTGCGGGGAGTAGGGCGGCAGATCGGTCGGCGGGGCGTGATGGTGCAGCGCGACGAGGACGTCGGTTGCGGCGGTATAGAGCCGCATTTCGTCCTCTGGCGTGCGTTCCAGCACGCGGGCGAAGAGCGCGTCTCCGAGATCTTCGAGGATGAGAAAGCCGCGGGTTGCGTCCTCGGCGAGAATGGCCGGGGCGGAGAGGCCAAGGCCAGTGAGGTAGCGGGCGATGCGGGTGAAGGGGCGTACGTCTTCGCCCTTTTCCGGGGGCGCGTCCATCAGCACGGCGCGCGCGCCATCTGAGCGGTGCAGGCGCAGGTAGCGGCGGTTCGAGGCGTCACCGGCAAGCGGGCGTGCCTCGGCCTCGTGCCAGTCGGTCACGGCGAGGAAATCGGCCATCGCGGCGCTGCGATCAGTCATCGGTAAGTCCCTTCAGGCGCGTTGTCCAGCGTGGGTCGGACCATGTGAGGGAGAGGTGGCGCGTGTCCTCTGCCGCACCCGGTGTGAAATCGAGGGCGATGGCGCCGGAAGGGGTCAGATCGCCGAGGCGGTCGGGCCATTCGACGAGGGCGATGGCGCTCTCGAATGCCTCGGTGAGGCCGAGTTCGATGACCTCGGTGGGATCGCTGAGCCGGTAGAGATCGGCATGCCAGATCTCGCAGGGGGTGCCGGGATAGGTCTGCACCAGCGTGTAGGTGGGCGAGGGCACGTCTTCGGGCGTGAGCAGGAGCGCGCGGATCAGGCAGCGGGCGAAATGGGTCTTGCCCGCGCCGACCCCGCCAGACAGAAGCAGGACGTCACCGGCCGACAGCCGCGACCCAAGCGCCTGCGCAAAGGCGCAGGTCGCATCGGGGCTGGCGAGGGTGAGGGAGTGGCGGCGTCCGGACATAGCCCGACACTACACGCGCCACGCCTGCCCGCAAGCCGGATCAGCCGGTGTGTTCGTGCATCAGGGCCGCGCCTTCCGCCGCGTGATGGCAGAGCGACAACATGGTGTTTCCCCGCCCGAGCGGCGTGTGCCGCAAGTCGAGCCGCCCGGCCCCGTCCGCGAGGGTTATGCTCTGCGTGGCGGCGGCACCGGTGGCGATCTTGCGCTCCAGCCCCGGCCAGGCATTGGTCTGCGGGAAACGTGCCTGACAGGCGGCGATGATGTCGCGCAGCGTCGCCTCTGCGATGCTGCTGTCCGGGTCGATGCCGAGAAGCGCGCCGAAGCCGGCATTGCAGAATATCAGGCGATGATCCGGTGACAGCACGGCAATCGCGGCATCGAGATCGTCGATCACGGCCTGTCTCAGATCCATCTCGGTGCGGTGATTGCGCGCCTCCGAGATTTCGGGTGTGATATCCTCGAACAGAAAGGCCACCGCTCCGTTGGGATGGGGTCGCCCGGTGATGCGATAGGTCTGCCCGGACACAAGGCTCCAGTAGTCTTGATAAAGTCCACCGCGCGCGGCGCTGACCATATCGTTGATCTGGCTGCGCCAGTTGGCGTAATTCTTGGGCTCTGGCATGACCTGTGCGTCGCGCAGCATGTCGAAAAAGCTCATGACATTTGGGCGTGCGCTGAGAAACCCGACTGGCAGGCCGGTAAGATCGATCAGGGCCGGATTGAACAGCGCCAGCGATTTCGCATGATCGAAGACCGCCAGCCCGGTGGGCAGATCGGCAAAGGTGCGGCCCAGGGTCTGCACGAAATCGCGTTGCGCGGTTTCGGCGCTGACAAGGGCGGACACGTCACAGGCGTAAAAGGCGTGTCCCGCCTGCGTGCGGGTGACGGTGAGATCGAACCAGCGATCCGGCGCATTGCCGTTGGCATCGGGGACGCTGACGCGCTGGGTTCGCGCTTCGGTCGGTTCGGGCAGCGGGCTGAGCGCGGCGGTCATCCGGGCGATGCTCTCGGGGCGGAACGCGCGGGCCGCGTCGTTTTGCCAGATCAGGTGACCGCTGGTGCCGTGAATCCAGACCGGTTGCGGTGCCGCATGCAGCGCCGCCCTGGGCACATCCAGCACCATCAGGCGGCGTCGCCCCTCATGCAGGTGAGCGGGGCAGGACGGCCCGCCTTCTTGCAGGGTGGCGCGCAGGCTGTGGGCGCTGGCATGCAGTTCGAGCCGTGCGGGATCATCCGGCAGGGTGCTGTCGAATGTCAGCGATTCTCCGGTCGTGATGCTGAGCGGATCAACCGGCAGATCGCCGAACCGAAACCCGAGCCAGCTGCGAAACCGTGACCAGTCGTCATTGGGCGCATTGCTGTCATCGGGCCAGAGGACACCGGCGTCATGGTCGATGAGGGTCGCGCCGCGAAACAGGAAATGACATTCCGGCGCGGCGGGAAGTTCGGCCTGGGATGGGGCCGGGCCGGGCAGCCGCCCCACGAGCCAGATCACGGCGAGCGAGACCAGCATTGCCCCAGCGAGGAGGGTCGCGATTTCCATGATCGTCATCGTCACCATCAAGCACCTTGTCGAGCCGTTTCCGACAAGCGTGGCGCAAACTGGTTAAAACCGTCTTAACGCCGATCCGTCAGCTGCGGATGGGCTGGTTTTCGCCCAGCGCGGGCGTATCTGGCACTTCGAAGGCCTTGCGCGGCCATGTCACCTCGACCAGGGCGCCGCTGCGGGCGGCATCGGGCGCCTCTGCCCAGGTCACATCGGCCCCGTTGGCGAAGGTCAGGTCTGCGCCGGAGCGTTCCAGCAGGGTCTTGGCGATGAAAAGCCCGAGGCCCATGCCTTCGTATTCCGGGCGGCGAGGGTCGGTTGCGGGGGCGCGGCGGCGGATGAACGGATCGCCGATGCGGCCCAGCATGTCGGCGGGATAGCCGCGCCCGTCATCCATGATCCGCAGGGTGATGGTCTGTTCACCCCAGCGGGTTTCGACCCAGACACTGGCGCGGGCGAAATCCACCGCGTTCTGGATCAGGTTGCGTAGTCCGTGGATCACTTCGGGACGGCGCAGCACGATGGGCTGATCCATCAGATCCGCACCGCCCGCCGCGTGATCGAAATGAATGTGCTTGCCGCGATCGACATGCGGCTCGGCGGCCTCTTCGACAAGCGCGCTGAGGGGGGTGCGGCGCAGGTGCAGATCATCCTTGCCCGCCCGCCCCATGGAGCGCAGGATATCGCGGCAGCGGTCCGCCTGTTCGCGGATCAGAAGGGCGTCGTCGCGCAGTTCGGGATGGTCTTCCAGCTCTTCTGCGAGTTCCGCGCTGGTCAGCTTGATCGTCGCCAGCGGTGTGCCCAGCTCATGCGCGGCGGCGGCGACGACGCCACCCAGATCGGTCAGTTTCTGCTCGCGGGCGAGGGCCATCTGCGTGGCCTGGAGCGCGTCGGACATGGTGCGCATTTCCTGCACGATCCAGCGGGAATAGACCCCGAGGAACAGCACCGCGATCACGATCGCCACCCAACTGCCGAAGCGGAACACGTCGGGCACGCGCAGCACGAACCCCTCTTCGGTGCGCAGCGGCAGGTAGAACTGCATCAGCAATGTCACGATCACGATGGCCATCATGCCCAGAAACGCGGTCGAACGCCCGGAGAGCGCCGAGGCGGAGACGGTGACGGGGCCGACGATCAGGATGGTGAAGGGGTTGTGCATGCCCCCCGTGAGATAGAGCAACAGCCCAAGCTGAAGCATGTCGAAGAGCACGACGAGGAAGGTGTCTTGTTCCGACAGGCGCTTGTTCTCGGCAAAGATGAAACCGGCGACGAGGTTCGACGCGACCGACACCCCGATGACCAGAAAGCACAGCCCCATTTCGAGATTGAGGTGATAGACCCGGTCGGCGACGATCAGCGCGCTGGCCTGACCGATGATCGCCCACCAGCGCAGTAGCACGAGCGTGCGCAGGCGAATCCAGTTGCCCCTGTTGCGGGCCTTGAAGAGACCGGAGGCGGGATCGGTCATATCAGGGGGCTTGTCCATTGCGTGCGTGATCTGGGATGCTAAATAGAAGGAAGGTTGCACCCCGTCCACCGAAACGCAAGGAAATCCACATGACCCGCCTGATTGCCATTGTCGCCGCCGTCGTTGTTGTCCTGGGTTTGGGCGCGACCTATTACGTCGTGACCGCCGGGTCTGGAGACGCGGATCAATTCGCGCAATGCCGGGCGTCGAACGTGGCGGGCGGTTCGGCGCAGATCGGCGGGCCGTTCGAGCTGGTGAGCGAGACCGGTGAGACGGTCACCGACAAGGATGTGATCGACCGGCCGACGCTGATCTACTTCGGCTATACGTTCTGCCCGGATGTCTGCCCGATGGATGCCGCGCGCAATGCCGAAGCGGTGGATCTCCTCGAAGAGCGGGGTGACATGGTCAAGCCGGTGTTCATTTCCATTGACCCTAGGCGCGACACGCCGGAGGTGATGGCGGAGTACACAGAGTATCTGCATCCCCGGATGCTGGGCCTGACCGGGAGCGAGGCGCAGGTGCGCGAGGCGTCCAAGGCCTACCGGACCTTCTTTCAATCCCGCGACGAGGGCGATGACGAGTTCTACCTCGTCGATCACTCGACAATGACCTACCTGTCGCTGCCCGAACACGGCTTTGTCGAGTTCTTTCGCCGCGATGTCACGGCAGAGCAGATGGCCGACCGCGTGCAGTGTTTTATTCAAGCCAGCTAAGCGTTTGTTTTGACGGGGGGCCGGGCGCGGGCTAAAACATCTGGCAACGGCGCGTAAACAGGAGGAGCGGCATGGCCGAGGACATGCAGGATATCGGTGACGACAAGACGCTGCTTCTCGTGGACGATGACGAGGCATTTCTGCGTCGGCTGGCCAAGGCGATGGAAAAGCGCGGTTTCGAGGTCGAGACCGCCGGGTCGGTGGCCGCCGGACGCGCCATCGCCACGAACCGGCCCCCGGCCTATGCGGTGTGCGATCTGCGGCTTGAGGATGGCAACGGGCTCGACGTGGTTGAGGTGATCCGCGAAAAGCGGCCCGACAGCCGGATCGTGGTGCTTACCGGATACGGCGCGATTGCCACCGCCGTCGCCGCCGTCAAGATCGGGGCGACGGATTACCTGTCGAAACCCGCCGATGCCACGGATATCACCAACGCGCTATTGGCCAACGGGGCCGATCTGCCGCCGCCGCCGGAAAATCCGATGAGCGCGGACCGGGTGCGCTGGGAGCATATTCAGCGGGTTTATGAGCTGTGCGACCGCAATGTCAGCGAGACGGCGCGTCGGCTGAACATGCACCGGCGCACGCTGCAACGCATTTTGGCGAAACGCTCGCCACGCTGAACGTCGATTTTGGCAACGATTCCGGAATTTTATCGAGATTGTCCTCAAAAAGGTTGTATTACCAGCCGTTAGATAGTCTGAGGCGATCTAAAAAGACAAATGGAGGTCCGATCTCGTGGGGGCGTGGCAATCATACCGGATGCGGCTGCGACGCAAACGGGCCAAGGTGCGTGCCTTTCGCAAGCATTTCTCGATGCAGTCCGTCGTCGATCGCACCGACCGTATACGCCCCGGTGACGTGCTGCTGTTTTCGACCATGCGGGACGAGCATGTCCGCCTGCCTTATTTCCTGCGCTACTACCGCGATCTGGGGATTTCGCATTTCCTGATTGTTGACAATGACAGCACCGATGGCGGTGCGGATTATCTGTTGCAGCAAGAGGATGTGTCGCTTTGGTCCACCAAGGCGAGTTACAAGCGCGCGCGGTTCGGCATCGACTGGCTCAACTGGCTGCAATCGAAATACGGGCACGGGCATTGGACGCTAGTGGTCGATCCCGATGAGTTCTTTGTCTACCCGTTTTGTGACACCCGGCCCATTCGCGCGCTGACCGATTGGCTGGATACCTCTCAGGTCAAATCCTTTGGTTCGATGCTGCTCGATATGTATCCCAAGGGGCGGATCGACGCGGTGCCCTACCGTGCCGGGCAGAACCCGCTGGAGATTGCCGCCTGGTTCGATCCCGGCAATTACGTGATCGAAAAGAACAAGAATTTTGGCAACCTGTGGATACAGGGCGGGCCCCGTGCGCGTGTCTTCTTTCCCGACAATCCGAAAAAGGCGCCCGCGCTCAACAAGACGCCATTGGTCAAGTGGCATCGGCGCTATGCCTACGAAAGCTCCACCCATATGGTGCTGCCGCGTGGTTTGAACCTGACCTATGACGAGTGGGGCGGCGAAAAGGCGAGCGGTATCCTGCTCCATGCCAAGTTCTTGGATACCTTTACCGCCAAGGCCGCCGAGGAACTGACCCGCCGCCAGCATTATTCGGCGAGCGTCGAATACAAGGCCTATGCCGAGATCGTGCAACACAATCCCGAACTTTGGTGCAAATGGTCGGAAAAATATATAAACTGGCGGCAATTGGAAATCCTCGGGCTGATGTCCAAGGGGAACTGGGCATGAGCAACGGGGCAGTACACGCATGAGCGTCGGGATTATCATGCTGGTTCACACCGCTTTTGGGCGCGCCGAACAGGTGGCGCGGCACTGGGCGGCGTCGGGCTGTCCGCTGGTGATCCATGTCGACAAGGCGGTGCCGCGCAAGACCTACAATGCATTTGTGAATGCCCTGTCCGATATCAAGGATGTGCGCTTTGCGGCCCGGCACCGCTGTGAATGGGGCACCTGGGGGCTGGTCGCGGCCACGCAGGGGGCGTCGGAGATCATGCTCCGCGAGTTTCGAGAGGTCCGACATGTCTATCTCGCCTCGGGGTCGTGCCTGCCGCTGCGCCCGGTGCAAGAGCTGATCGACTATCTGGCCGCGCGTCCGCATACCGATTTCATCGAGAGCGCGACGACGGCAGATGTGCCCTGGACCATCGGTGGTCTGGATCAGGAACGCTTTACCCTGCGGTTCCCGTTCTCTTGGCGGAACCATCGCTTTCTGTTTGACAAATACGTGGCTCTGCAACGCCTTATCAGGTTCAAGCGGCGCATTCCCAACGGCATCGTGCCCCATATGGGCAGCCAGTGGTGGTGTCTGACGCGGCAGACGCTTTCGGCCATTCTGGATGACCCTTACCGGCGGGTGTATGATCGGTATTTTTCCCAGGTGTGGATTCCGGACGAGAGCTATTTCCAGACCCTTGCCCGGCAATATTCCCGTCAGATCGAGAGCCGGTCGCTGACCCTGTCGAAATTCGACTACCAGGGCAAGCCGCATATCTTTTACGACGATCACCTGCAACTTTTGCGTCGGTCAGACTGTTTCGTGGCGCGCAAGATCTGGCCATTTGCCGATCGCCTGTATGAGGCGTTTCTGACCGATCAGGCGGGGGCGATGAAACGCACAGAGCCCAACCCGGGCAAGATTGACCGCATCTTTGCCAAGGCGGTGGAGCGGCGCACGCGCGGGCGGCCGGGCCTTTACATGCAGAGCCGCTTTCCGGTGGAGACCCGCGAGAACGGGCTGACCTGTGCGCCCTATTCGGTGTTTCAGGGGTTCAGCGATCTGTTCGAGAATTTCGAACCGTGGCTGGCGCGGATGACCGGGATGCGGGTGCATGGGCATCTCTTTGCGCCGGAGCGGGCCGAGTTTTCGGATGGGCAGACGGTGATGAACGGGGCGCTGTCGGACAGTGCGGCGCTGCGCGACTACAATCCGCGCGCCTTTCTGGCCAGCCTGATCTGGAACACCCGCGGTGAGCGGCAGTGTTTCCAGTTCGGACCGCGCGACGTGATCAAGGATGTCGAGTGGTATATCGCCAAGGATCCGAATGCGCAGATCTCGGTGATTTCGGGGGCCTGGGCGGTGCCGCTCTTCAAGGCCAACGGCAATTTCGCCGATATCAGGCGCGAGGCGGCGCTGTTGCAGCAGATCGAGAGCCAGCATCTCAAGGTGCTGCGGTCGCCCTGGACCAAGGCGCGGGTGCGGATCTGGACAATGGCGGAATTCATCGAGGCCCCGATGGAGCCGTTGCAGACCATCATCGACGAGATCGGGCAGCAGAACCTGCGCGGTCTGGCCGAGGTGCCGCGCATGGCTGACCTAACCGGGTTCGGGCAATTCCTGCAAAACCTCAAGAATCAGGGGATGCATCCCTATCTGATGGGCGATTTTCCGGTCGAGCAGGGCCTCCACAGCCCGCAGCAGGATGCGCGCAAACCCTATCTGGTGCGGTAAGAGTGAATGACAGGCCCGTTTGACTATTTCGTCGTGTTCGCGGAAATGCGCACCGGCTCCAATTTTCTGGAAAGCAACCTGAATGCTTTTGACGGGATCGAATGCCATGGCGAGGCGTTCAACCCGCATTTCATCGGCTATCCCAACAAGACCGAATTACTCGGGCTGACACAGGCCGAACGCGACGAGGAACCGGCGCGCCTGATTGGAGCGATCAAGGGGCAGTCGCAGGGCATCGGCGGCTTTCGGTTCTTTCACGACCATGACCCGCGCGTTCTGGATTATGCACTGGACGATCCGCGCTGTGCCAAGATCATCCTGACGCGCAACCCGGTCGACAGCTACGTGTCGTGGAAGATCGCGCAAGCCACCGGGCAGTGGAAATTGACCAATGTGAAACGCCGTCGCGATGCGCCGATTGCCTTTGATCCGGGCGAGTTCGAGACACATCTTGCCAAGTTGCAGGCGTTTCAGGTGTTCCTCCTTAACCGGCTTCAGGCGATCGGGCAGACGGCGTTTTACGTGGCCTACGAGGATTTGCAGAGCCTTGAGGTGATGAACGGGCTGGCGCGGTATCTGGGCTGCGAGACGCGGCTTGAGGCGCTTGATGCCTCGCTCAAGCCGCAAAACCCCGAGCCATTGGAAAACAAGGTCTCCAACTTCAAGGATATGGAGCATGCGCTGGCCGGGCGCGACCCCTACAACCTGACCCGCACGCCGAATTTCGAGCCGCGCCGGGGGGCCGCCGTGCCCGGTTTTGTCAGCGCCGTGCGCGCGCCGCTCCTCTATATGCCGGTCCGGTCCGGGCCGGAGGCCGAGGTGCGCGGGTGGCTTGCGGCGCTCGATCAGGTGCGTGAGGAGACGTTGCCGAGTAAGCTCAACCAAAAGGCGCTGCGCCAGTGGATGCGGCGCAAGCCCGGGCATCGGCGGTTCACCGTGCTGCGTCATCCGGTGGCGCGCGCGCATGCTGCTTTTTGTGACAAGATCCTGATCAAGGGGCCGGGATGCTATCGCGATATCCGCCGTACCCTGCGCAATTTCCACAAGCTGCCGATACCCGGCAATGTGCCCGACGAGGGCTATGACCTGGCCGCGCACAAGGTGGCGTTCTTGGCGTTTCTGGAGTTTCTCAAGGCGAATCTGGCCGGTCAGACCGCAATCCGGGTCGATGCACATTGGTGCACGCAGGCCGCGGCCGTCGAGGGCATGGCGCAGTTCGGCGCGCCCGACATGATCCTGCGTGAGGACGAGATGCCGGGCTACCTGGCCGCACTGGCGCGGCAGGTGGGCTATGCGAAACCGCCCGCGCCGCCACAGGTGGAACGGCAAGAGCCTTTTGGCCTTGCGGATATTTACGACGACCGGATCGAGACACTGGCACAGACGGTCTATCAGCGGGATTATGTTCTGTTCGGGTTTGGGGCCTGGCGGTAGGTTGACGTCAGGCCCGTCACCCCGGCATCGCCGCGAGAATACGCTCGATCATGAACTCGATCAGCAGCCGCGCCTTGGGGTCCTGCCGCCGTTTATGCGGATAGAGACAGGCCATCTGTATGGGCACTGGCGGCTCACTCTCCAGCACCGGCACGAGGCGACCCGCCTCGAGATGGTCATGCACCTCGAAGCGGGGTTTGAGGATGATGCCGTGCCCGTTGAGTGCCCATTGCGTCAGCGCATCGCCATGATCCGACTCAAAAGGCCCCGAGACCGAGATGCGCCTTACCCCGTCGGGTGTGCGCAGCGGCCACTGGAATTCCGGCGCGCCCGCATAGCGCAGGTTCAGGCAGTCATGCGCCCCCGAGGCGAGGCTGTCGCTGGTCTCGGGTAGACCCTTGCGCGCGATATAGGCGGGTGCGGCGCACAGGATGCGCACGCAATCGGCGATCTTGCGGATGCGCAGCGACGAATCTTCGGGCAGGCCGAGAAAGAACATCGCGTCGAGCCCCTCGGTGGCCAGATCGAGCCTGCGATCCGACAGGCGCAGGCGGATGTTGATCAGCGGGTAAAGCGCCTTGAAATCAGGCACGGCGGGGGCGATGATCCGCTGGCCCAGACCAAGCGGGGCCGCAATGTGCAGCGTGCCGCGCGGGCTGCGGGTGACCTGCCCGATTTCGGCCTCGGCCTCGTCCACCGCCTCGATGATCCTAAGCGCGCTGTGGTAGAAGAGCGCGCCCTGTTCGGTGGGGTTGAGCTTGCGCGTGGTGCGCTGAAACAGGCGGATGTCGAGATGTTCTTCGAGAGCGGCGATGCGGGCAGAGGCCACGGCCGCCGAAATCCGCTGATCGCGCGCGGCGGCGGACATGCTGCCCAATTCATAGACGCGCACGAATGTCCTGATATTCTCCAGATAGGCCATGCGCCGAGATTATTAGGGTACTCTTGAAACAGCTAGGGATTTTTCTCGGATGCAGCGCAATCGCGTTTTGTGGCATCCAGGGTCAGGCGTGAAAAGGAGACAGCGACATGCAAGATCTTGTGATCATCTGGGACTGGCTCAGCTTTGCGCTGCGCTGGCTGCATGTCATCACGGCGATGGCGTGGATCGGATCGTCGTTCTATTTCATCGCGCTCGACCTGGGGCTGCGCCGGGCGGATGACCTGCCCGAGGGCGCGCAGGGCGAGGAATGGCAAGTGCATGGCGGCGGGTTCTATCATATCCGCAAATACCTCGTGGCCCCGGCGCGGATGCCCGAACATCTGACCTGGTTCAAATGGGAGAGTTATTCGACATGGCTGTCGGGGGCGGCGCTGTTGATGGTGGTCTACTGGGCGGGGGCGGAGATCTATCTGATCGCGCCTGAAAGCGGGCTGAGCACTTGGCAGGGGATCGCGATTTCCGCCGCCTCTCTGGGCCTTGGCTGGCTGATCTATGACGGGTTGTGCAAATCGGGGCTGGCGGGGCGGCCGACACTGTTGATGCTGGTGCTCTTCGCGCTGCTGATCGCGATGGGGTGGGGCTATACGCAGGTGTTCACGGGCCGCGCGATGATGCTGCATCTGGGGGCCTTCACCGCCACGATCATGACGGCGAACGTGTTTTTCATCATCATGCCCAATCAGCGCATCGTTGTCGCCGACCTCAAGGCCGGGCGCGTCCCGGAGGGCAAATATGGGCGCATCGCCAAGCTGCGCTCGACCCATAACAATTACCTCACGCTGCCGGTGATTTTCTTGATGCTGAGCAATCACTACCCGCTGGCCTTTGCTACGGAGTATAACTGGATCATCGCCGCGCTGGTGTTCCTGATGGGGGTGACGATCCGGCATTTTTTCAACACCATGCATGCGGGCAGCGGCTATCGCTGGTGGACCTGGGGCGCGACGGCGCTGCTCTTTGCTGCGATAATCTGGCTGTCGATGGCCCCGTTGCGCCATGACGGCTATGAGCAAGGCGCTGCACGCCCGCTGAGCGCGCGCGAGCGGGTCTTTACCGAGGTCGACGGTTTTGACGAGGTGGCGGCGATCATTCCGGGGCGCTGTTCCATGTGCCACGCGCGCGTGCCCTATTTCAAGGGTATCCACCACGCCCCGAAAAACGTGTTGCTGGAGACCGAGGCCGATATCGCCCATGCGGCGCGGGCGATCTATCTGCAAGCGGGGGTTACCCACGCTATGCCGCCGGCCAATCTCAGCTACATGGAAGACGATGAACGGCGGGCGGTGCGGCGCTGGTATCTTGCGGCAAAAGCCGACGGCGGATAGGCGCGCCTTGTGCCTTTGCCAAGCGGGTGGCGTTATTCTGCCGAAAAAATTTTCAAACTTTCCCCTTAACTACATACAAAGGCTGCTGTTGTTGTGTATGCTAGGGCAAAAATATTGAGTTGAGGTGCGGGTGATGCGCAAGAAGATAACTAAAGCGATTTTTCCTGTTGCGGGTTTGGGGACACGGTTCCTTCCGGCGACGAAATCGGTGCCCAAGGAGATCATGACGCTGGTGGACCGCCCGCTGGTGCAATACGCGATCGACGAGGCGCGGGCGGCGGGGATCAGGGAGTTCATCTTCGTGACCTCGCGCGGCAAGGGGGCGCTGGAGGACTATTTCGACAACGCCCCGCAGCTCGAGCAGGAGCTGCGCAAGAAGGGCAAGGACGATCTTCTCGAGATCCTGAAAGCCACCAACATGGACAGCGGCGAGATCGCCTATCTGCGCCAGCACAAGCCGCTTGGCCTGGGCCATGCGGTGTGGTGTGCGCGGCGGCTGATCGCCAATGAGCCCTTCGCGGTGATCCTGCCCGATGACGTGATCGCGGCGGAAAGGCCCTGCCTGCAGCAGATGGTCGAGGCGTTCGAGGAGACCGGCGGCAACGTGGTGGCGGCGATGGAGGTGCCGGATGAGGCTACGAAATCCTACGGCATCCTCGACGTGAAAGAGGACATGGGCAGCATCGTGTCGACCAAGGGCATGGTGGAGAAACCCGAAGCGGGCAGCGCGCCGTCGAACCTGGCGGTGATCGGGCGCTATATCCTGACGCCCACGGTGTTGCAGAAGCTCAACAAGAAGGAGGCGGGCGCGGGCGGCGAGATCCAGCTGACCGATGCCATCGACGCGGCGCGCGAGGACGGCGAGGAGGTCTATGGCTTCCGCTTTCAGGGGCAGCGCTTCGATTGCGGCTCCAAGTCGGGGTTTCTGCAGGCGACGGTGGCCTTTGCGCTGGCGCGCGACGACCTGCGCGACGATCTGTGGAATTACATCTCGGATGTCGTGCATGCCGACAAGGCGGCACAGTAGACAGGCACACGGGGGCGGCTCTTGACGAATGTTTTGGTCACCGGAGGTGCGGGCTATATCGGTAGCCACGCTTGCAAGGCACTCAGTCGGGCAGGCTATACCCCTGTCACCTATGACAACCTGAGCACCGGCTGGGAAGACGCCGTCAGGTTTGGCCCCTTTGAGCGGGGCTGTCTCACGGATCGCGCGCGGCTCGACCAGATCTTTGCCGCCTACCAGCCGCAGGCGGTGATGCATTTCGCCGCCCTCAGCCAGGTCGGCGAGAGCATGCGCGCGCCAGAGCTTTATTGGCACAACAACGTGGCGGGCTCGCTCAGTCTGATGCAGGCGGCGGTGGCGGCGGGCTGTCTCGACGTGGTCTTTTCATCGACCTGTGCCACCTATGGCGACCAGGACAACGTGCTGCTCGACGAGGGCTGCGCGCAGCATCCGATCAACGCCTACGGCGCGTCGAAACGCGCGATCGAGGATATGCTGCGCGATTTCGAGGCGGCGTATGGCCTGCGCCACGTGATCTTTCGCTATTTCAACGTGGCGGGCGCAGACCCCGAGGCCGAGATTGGCGAGTTTCACCAGCCCGAGACGCATCTCATTCCGCTGATGCTGGATGCGATCGACGGCAAACGCAACGCACTGACGATCTTTGGCACCGATTACGATACGCCCGACGGCACCTGCATCCGCGATTATGTGCATGTCTGCGATCTGGTGCAGGCGCATGTGCTGGGGCTGAACTGGCTGGAAGAGAGACGCGGCAGCCGGGTCTTCAACCTTGGCACCGGCACAGGGTTTTCGGTGCGCGAGGTGATCGAGCAGTCGGCGGCGGTGACCAATCGCGTCGTTCCCATTGTCGAGGGGCCGCGCCGTCCGGGCGATTGCGCGCGTCTCGTCTCGGGCTCGACCCGGGCAACGGTGGAGTTGGGCTGGCAGGCCAGTCGTTCGACGCTGGCGCAGATGATCGGCGATGCCTGGCGTTGGCATCAGTCTGGACATTACACGAAATAGCACCGACTCTGCCGGATGGGGATCAAGAGGGCCGCATGGGCAAGGGTGACGCGATAGGGGACATGGCGATGGCCTATCGCCTGCGGTGGAGGCGCCGCCGCTTGCTCTGGCGAAGTTTCCGCAAGCGTCGGCAGTTGCGCGCGGTCGCTGATCGTACGGCGCAGATCGGGCGGGACGATATCCTGTGCTTCAGTACCATGCGCAACGAGGCGCTGCGGCTGCCATATTTCCTCGATCATCACCGGCGACTGGGCGTGCGGCATTTCCTGATCGTCGAGAATGCCAGTGACGACGGCACGCGCGACTACCTGGCTTCGCAGCCCGATGTCTCGCTCTGGAGTACGACGCAGAGCTACAAGCTGTCACGCTTCGGCGTCGATTGGTTGACCTGGTTGCAGATGCGGTACGGGGTAGGCCATTGGTGCCTGACGCTCGATGCCGATGAATGCCTCGTCTATCCTTATCACGAAACCAGGCCCCTGCCTGCGCTGTGCGACTGGCTGGAGCAGCAGGGGCGGGCCTCGTTCGGGGCGCTGATGCTGGATATGTATCCCGAGGGGCGGCTCTCGGCGCATCCTTACCTGCCGGGGGATGATCCGTTCGAGCGGCTGTGCTGGTTCGATGGCGGCAATTACTCGATGCGGCGCAAGGCGGATTTGCAGACCCTGTGGATTCAGGGCGGGCCGCGTGCGCGGATGTTCTTTGCCGGCGATCCCCGCCGCGCGCCTACCATGGGCAAGGTGCCGCTGGTCAAATGGAACCGGCGCTATGCCTATGTCAGTTCGGCCCATTCGCTGCTGCCCCGGCGGCTCAACCACGTCTATGATGGGCAGGGCGGCGAGCTGACCTCGGGCGTGCTGTTGCACAGCAAGTTCCTGAACACGGTCGTGGAACGCTCTGCCGAGGAAAAGACGCGGCAAGAGCATTTCGCCAACAGTTCTCTTTACGAAGGCTATTACGACGCCTTGACCGAGGACCCGGATCTGTGGTGTCCGGCCTCGACCCGGATCACCGGTTGGCGGCAGCTTGAAGCGATGGGATTGATGTCGCGCGGTGGTTGGATCTAGCAGATCGCGGGGGTGGACAGGCCCCTTTCGCGATGCCGCCGAATGGGCTAAGCCTGCCGCGTGCCGTCACCCCGGAGTCGCCCCGCATGAAACCTGTCCGCCTGCTCACCGGGATCCTGACCGTGGGGGGCTGGACATTGATGAGCCGTGTTCTCGGCTTTGCGCGCGATGTGATGATCGCGAGCCTGATCGGGCCGGGCATGGTGATGGACGCCTTTGTCGCGGCCTTCCGCCTGCCCAACATGTTCCGCCGGTTCTTTGCAGAAGGGGCGTTCAACGCAGCGTTTGTCCCGATGTTCTCAAAGCGGCTGGAGGCGGATGAGCACCCTCTGGCCTTTGCATCGCTTGCCCTGTCGGGCCTGGGGCTGGTTCTGCTGGTGTTGTCCGCGCTTGCGATGATCTTCATGCCCGCCCTCGTCTGGGCCACAGCCGAGGGGTTTGCGGGCGATGCGCGCTTTGGCATGACCGTGGAGTATGGGCGCATCGTCTTTCCCTACGTGTTCTTCATCTCGCTTGCGGCGCTGTTTTCCGGGGTGCTGAATGCGGCCGGGCGATTTGCCGCCGCCGCTGCCGCCCCGGTACTTCTCAACGTCTTGCTGATCGGGGCCATGACCGGCGCGATGTATCTCGGCACCGAGGTGGTGCGGGCCGTGGTCTGGGCCATTCCGCTCGCTGGGGTGGCGCAACTGGCTCTGGTCTGGCACGCCGCGACGCGGGCCGGGCTGCGTATCCGTCCGGTACGACCGCGCTGGACGCCCGAGATGACACAGCTTGTGCGGGTCGCGGTGCCCGCCGCGCTTGCCGGGGGCGTGGTGCAGGTCAATCTCGTGGTGGGGCAGTTGGTGGCCTCGAACTACGAGAAGGCGGTGAGCTGGCTCTATTCCGCCGACCGCCTTTATCAATTGCCGCTCGGTGTGGTGGGCATTGCCGTGGGGATCGTGCTGCTTCCGGATCTGTCGCGACGTCTCAAGGCTGGTGACGATATCGGGGCACGCTATGCGTTGTCGCGTGCGGGAGAGGTGGCGCTGGCGCTGACCATCCCCTGTGCCGTGGCGCTTGTGGTGATTCCTTTGCCGCTCGTCTCGGTTCTGTTCGAGCGCGGGGCCTTCAACGCCGACGATACCGCCGCGACCGCGCTTGCGGTGACGATCTACGGCCTCGGATTGCCGGCCTTCGTGCTGCAAAAAATCCTGCAGCCGCTGTTTTTCGCGCGTGAGAACACCAAGAGCCCGTTCTACTACGCGCTCGTGGCGATGGTGGTGAACGCGGTTCTGGCGGTCGGGCTGGCCTATGCCGTGGGCTGGCTGGCGGCGGCCATCGCGACCACTGTGGCGGCCTGGGTTATGGTCGTGCAACTGGCGCGCGGGGCGCGCGGATTTGGCGACGTGGCGCGGTTCGACGGCCAGTTCCGGCGCAGGCTGTGGCGCATCGTGCTGGCCTCGGCGCTGATGGGCGCGGTGCTTTGGGGCATGAGCGCCGTGCTGGGGCCGGCCTTTGGCATGGCCGGGTGGCGGTGGCTGGCGATGCTCGTGCTCATCGCCGTCGGCACGGCGGCCTATGGTCTTTTTGGTCAGGGCCTCGGGGCGTTCCAGCTTCAGGAAATCCAGAGCCGGTTGCGGCGCTGATCGGCGGTCGCGGTCAATCGTGCCGGATGCGCGCGCGCAGCTTGGCAAGACCGCCGGGGCTGAGCACGAAGGACGCGAGAAAGCCCACGACAAAGCCGCTGACATCGGCCACCCAGGTGGCATTCGCGCCAAACAGCAGGCCAAAGACCAGTTGCAGCCCCATCAAGACGCCGATCAGGGTAAAGGCCCGCGCCTGATTGCTGCCCAACTGTCCCAGCCGCAACCACATGATATAGGTAAAGCCGCCAATGAGGCCGTAAACCCCGGGAAAGGCCCCGATCAGCCACGGCCGATCCTGCACCACCAGGCCAAAGACCAGCGCGCCGCCGACCGTGCTGAGCAGGAAGAGCGCGAGAACCGCCCAGTGGCGGAACACCTCGCTCAGGAACTTGCCCATGGCCAGCAGCAGCACCCCGGCAAAGAGTGCGTGGGTGAAGCTGCCATGCACGAAGGCGTAGGTCACAAAGCGGCGCAGATGTTCCGTGGGCCAGACGTTGTTCTGCATCATCCATGTCAGGATATCGCCATTGAACCCGTAATCCTCGATCGCGCCCGCGCGCCAGCCGATTGCCTCGGGCCCGCCGACCATGCCGCGCGCGCCGAGTGAGACCATCGCCTCGACCCCGATGATCACCAGAAACAGCGCGATCACGAAGGGTGGCACCGGGTTGAGCGGGCTGGGGCGCTGTGGGTCTTGCATTGCGGCTCTCCTTGACGGGGCAATGGCGCATGGGTAAGCGAGGCAGGCACAGAAATCCACCACGGAGTTGAGCCATGACCGAGGCGGCCTTTACCCCCCGCGTGTTTTCGGGAATCCAGCCCTCGGGCAACCTGCATCTCGGCAATTATCTGGGCGCTCTCAAGCGCTTTGCCGATGCGCAGAACCAGGGGGTGCAGACGCTCTATTGCATGGTCGACCTGCACGCCGTCACCGTCTGGCAGAAGCCCGCCGCTCTGCGCCACGCGACGCGCGAACTGGCCGCCGGGTTCATCGCCTCGGGTCTCGATCCGGCGCGCTCGATCCTGTTCAACCAGAGCCAGGTGGCCGAGCATGCGCAGCTGGCCTGGGTGTTCAACTGCGTGGCGCGCATGGGCTGGATGCAGCGCATGACCCAGTTCAAGGACAAGGCGGGCAAGAACGCGCAGAACGCATCATTGGGGCTATTTGCCTATCCGGCGCTGATGGCCGCGGATATTCTGGCCTATCACGCCACCCATGTGCCGGTGGGCGAGGATCAGAAGCAGCACCTGGAGCTGACGCGCGATATCGCGATCAAGTTCAACAACGATTTCGGTACCGACTTTTTCCCGATCCCCGAACCGGTGATCGAGGGTGCCGCGACCCGGGTGATGAGTCTGCGGGACGGTGCCAAGAAGATGTCGAAATCCGATCCCTCGGATATGAGCCGGATCAACCTGACCGACGATGCCGACACGATTGCGAGGAAAATTCGCAAGGCCAAGACCGATCCGGAGCCGCTCCCCCTCGATGCCAAGGGGTTGGAGGATCGTCCCGAGGCACGCAATCTGGTCAATATCTACGCCGCCCTCGCGGATATGAGCGTGGATCAGGTGATGGCCGAGGCGGGCGGCAAGCCGTTTTCCGAGTTCAAGCCGATGCTGGCCGATCTGGCGGTTGAAAAGATGGCGCCGATCTCGACCGAGATGTCCCGGCTGATGCAGGACGTGACCGAGATCGACCGCATCCTTGCCGATGGGGCGGATCGGGCCCGCGCCATCGCTGCTCCGATCCTGCGTCAGACCTATGAGATCATGGGCATGGTTGTCAGCCGCGAGGTCTGACGGGTTCACCTGCTTGACGCGCGGCGCGTGACGTCGCAGGATTTGCACGCTCAGGAAAGGCCCGCCATGACCCCGGAAGAGATCGCGAAACTTCCCTACCGTGCCTGTGTGGGCGTGATGCTCGTCAACTCTGCGGGGCATGTCTTTGTCGGGCAGCGCATCGACAACGACGCCCCCGCCTGGCAGATGCCGCAGGGCGGGATAGACCCCGGCGAGACCGCGCAACAGGCCGCCTTGCGCGAGTTGTGGGAAGAGACCGGCGTCACCTCCGACAAGGTCCGGATCGAGGCTGAGGCCGGGGGATGGCTCTATTACGATCTGCCGCATGATCTCGTGCCGCGCATCTGGAAGGGGCGCTATCGGGGGCAACAGCAAAAATGGGTGCTGATGCGGTTTCTGGGGCGGGATGCGGATGTGAACATCGCCACCGATCACCCGGAATTTTCCGAATGGCGCTGGCTGCCGCCTGGCGATCTGGTGGCGAGTATCGTGCCGTTCAAGCGCGCCGTCTATAGTGCCGTGCTTGACGAATTCGGGGCGTTATTGTGATCCGCGCGGCGCTCATCATGATGATTTGCGCGCTCACCGGTCCGGCGTTCGCGCTGTCCTGTCTGCCGCCTGAAGTGACACGCACCTATCAGCAGGCCACCGAGGCGGAAGCGGCCTATATCGCGGTGCATGCCCGGCTTGAATTCGATCCCGATGCCTTGCCGCGCACCGATTGGCAGGATCAGGCGGCAACCCCGCCGCATACCCTGATCCCGGCGCGCATGACCGGGCAGGCGCTGACCAAGACCGGGTTTAATCTGCCGTTCGATCGCCGGATTACCCTCGATGCGCAATGCCTCGGGCCGTGGTGCGCGGGTGCCAGCCCCGGCGCATCCTATCTCGCCTTCCTGAAGCGTACGGAGACCGGTTACCTGCTCGCGCTCGACCCGTGTGGCGGCATGGGATTTGTCGATCCGACGCCCGAAACGCTACGCCGGGTCGAGACCTGTTACAGCGGCGGAATTTGCGCGCCGCAAAGCCCCTGACCGCCCCGATGGTACGTGTTTTGCAAGGCACAGATCGAAAATCGACCGGATTCGGGTTGTTGCGGGCAAGGGCATCAATATATTACCGATGGATAATCGAGATGGTCTGACCTGCGCCGCATGACCGGCGCAGACCTATAAGCGGGCCACAGGGACGGGACAGGGGGGCAGGACACGCATGGACAGCGCAGCAATCTATTTGCCGATCATTGCGGCATTGCCATTCTTGGGCGCGCTCTTTCCGGGGTTGATGATTCAGGCGGGCCGCAACACCTGCGCTGCCTTCACCGCCTCTGCCACGATCCTTGCCCTGATCCTGCTGTTGCTCTGCGCCCCCGCCGTGATGCGCGGCGAGGTGCTGACCTTTGGCATCGACTGGCTTCCGTCGCTCGGGTTGAACGTCAATTTCATGCTGGATGGGCTTGGGCTGCTCTTTGCCGGGCTGATCCTCGGGATCGGCCTGTTGATCATCCTCTATGCGCGGTTCTATCTCTCGCGAGAGGATCCGATGGGGCAGTTCTATACCTATCTGCTGCTCTTTCAGGGGGCGATGGTGGGGATCGTCCTGAGCGACAACATCCTGCTGTTGCTGGTCTTCTGGGAATTGACATCGCTCTCGTCCTTCCTGCTGATCGGCTATTGGAAGCACCTGCCCGAGGGGCGGCAGGGCGCGCGTATGGCGCTGACCGTCACCGGCCTCGGTGGTCTTGCGATGATCGCGGGTATGCTGATCCTGGGCAATATCGCGGGCAGCTATGACCTGAGCGTGATCCTGACGCAGAAAGAGGCGATTCAGGCAAGCCCGCTCTATCTGCCCGCGCTGATCCTGATCCTGCTGGGCTGTTTCACGAAATCGGCACAGTTCCCGTTCCATTTCTGGCTGCCGCACGCGATGGCCGCGCCCACCCCCGTCTCGGCCTACCTGCATTCGGCGACGATGGTGAAGGCGGGGCTGTTTCTGATGGCGCGGATGTGGCCGGTGCTGGCGGGCACGCCGGAATGGTTCTGGATCGTGGCGTCCACCGGCCTGATCACCATGGTGATGGCCGCCAAGATCGCGCTTTTCAAGGACGATCTCAAGGCGCTGCTGGCCTTCTCGACGGTCAGCCATCTGGGCCTGATCACGATGCTTCTGGGCCTTGGCACCAAGGCGGCGGCGGTCGTGGCGGTGTTCCACATCATCAACCACGCTACCTTCAAGGCCGCGCTCTTTATGACCGCGGGCATCATCGACCACGAGGCGCATACCCGCGACATCAAACGGTTGGGCGGCTTGCGGCATCTGATGCCGATCACCTTCACCATCGCCACCGTCGCGGCGCTGTCGATGGCGGGCATTCCGCCGCTCAACGGGTTCCTGTCCAAGGAAATGATGCTGGAAGAGGTGGCGCATACCCACTGGATCGGGCCGCATTGGCTGATGGGCGCGGTGGCGACGCTTGGCGCGCTCTTCTCGGTGGCCTATTCGTTTCGCTACATCGCGCATGTGTTTCTCGGCCGCGAGCGCAACGATTACCCCGCCAAGCCGCATGACCCAGGTTTCGGCATGTGGGCGGCTCCTGCCTTTCTGACGGTGCTGGTGGTGCTGATCGGGGTCATGCCGATGACCTTCGCGGGTGATCTGGTGAAAGTGACGGCGCAGGCGGTGACGCAGGCCGACCCTTACGTCAAGATCTACCACTGGCACGGGTTGGTGCCCGCCTTCTGGATGTCGGCGATCGCGGTACTGGGCGGCGCGCTGTTGTTGGCGCTGCATGGCCCGTTGATGCGGATGTGGAACGCCGCGCCGCGCCCCGAGGCAAAGGTGATGTTCGACGCGGTGACGCGCGCGGCGACATCGCTGTCCAACGCGCTGACAGATGGCGTCCACAACGGCGCGCTCACCCGTAACGCGGCCGTCTTCATGGTTGCGGTGATCATCGCCGGAGCGCTGGCCTGGTCCGGCGGCAGCGCGCTCGGCCCGGTGCGCGAGGCGTTACCGATCACCATCATTCCAGCCATTGGCTGGTTGCTTCTGGTGCTGGCGACGATTTGCCTCGTGGCATTTCACCGCAACCGCTTCATCGCGTTGGTGCTGATGGGGATTGTCGGGCTGATGGTCTCGCTCGGCTTCGTCTATTTCTCGGCCCCCGATCTTGCGCTCACGCAAATTTCGGTCGAGGTGGTGACGATCATCCTGCTGTTGCTCGCGCTCAACTTCCTGCCGCGCGAGACGCCTGCCGAGAGCAGCCCGGCGCGCCGCCTGCGCGACGCAGTCATTGCCGTGATCGGCGGCGTGGCGGTCACTGCGCTCACCTATGCCATCCTTGTGCGTGACTTCGCACAGGAAAGCATTTCAGCCTTCCACCTCGCCAATTCCTACAAGGGCGGCGGCGGCACCAATGTGGTTAATGTGATCCTCGTGGATTTCCGGGGCTTTGACACCTATGGCGAGATCATCGTCCTGGGCATCGCGGCGCTGGTGATCTACGCGCTGACCGAAACCGTGCTCAAGGGGCCGGGCGGCCGCTGGCTCGCCAATTGGGACGCGCGTCGCTATGCCGAGGCGGGCGACCGTCACCCGCTGATGATGGTGGTCGCCACCCGCGTGATGATGCCGATTGCGCTGATGGTCGGGGCATTCATCTTTCTGCGCGGCCATAACGAGCCGGGCGGCGGTTTTATCGCCGGTCTGATTGTGGCCATCGCGTTCCTGATGCAATACATGGCCTCGGGCTTTGCCTGGGCCGAAGACCGGCAGCGCGTGACTTATCACGCCACCATCGGCTTTGGCGTGCTGATCGCGTCGGTAACCGGCATCGGCGCGTGGTTGAACGGGCGGCCCTTCCTGACGTCGGATTACGGCTATCTGCATTTCCCGCCGATCGAGGAATTCGAATGGGCCACCGCCATGGCCTTTGACGTGGGCGTGTTCCTGACGGTGGTGGGGGCGGTGATGCTGGCGCTCAACAGCCTGTCGAGCATGGCGCGCCGGTCGGGAGAGACGGTCAACGTCTTCCCGATGGATATCAACCCGGCGCGCGAGGACGCACCGAAAGAGAGAGGGGCCTGACATGGAACTTCTGTTCGCGACAGCCATCGGGCTTCTCACCGCCGCCGGTATATACCTCGTGCTGCGCCTGCGCAGCTTTCCGGTGATCATCGGGATTTCGCTGCTGACCTATGCGGTCAACCTGTTTATCTTCGGCGCGGGGCGGTTGGCGATCAACCTGCCCCCGGTTCTGCGCAAGGGGGTTGAGACCTATACCGACCCGCTGCCGCAGGCACTGGTGCTGACCGCCATCGTGATTTCCTTCGGGATGACGGCTGTGGTGGTGATGCTGGCGCTCGGGGCGTACCTGTCGGGCCGCGAGGACTGCGTGAACATGGATGAAGGCACCGCGCCCGGTCAGGAGAATGAGGCATGAACCACTGGATTATCGCCCCTGTGGTCCTCCCGGCGGTGCTCGCGGCGGTGCTGACGCTGACGATGCGGCATCATCCGCCCTTGCAGCGGGTGTTTTCGCTGGCGGGCGTGGTGGCGATGCTGGCGGTGGCGCTTGGCCTGACGCTGCATGCCGCCACCGGCACAATCGAGGTTTATGAGCTGGGCAACTGGCCCGCGCCGTTCGGCATCGTGCTGGTGCTGGATCGGCTGTCGGCGCTGATGGTGCTGCTGACGGCCGTGTTGGCCGGGCTGGTGCTGCTCTATGCCGTCGGCTCGGGCTGGGATCAACGCGGCAAAAATTTTCACCCGCTGTTCCAGTTTCAGCTGATGGGCATTTTCGGCGCGTTCCTAACCGGCGACGCCTTCAACCTGTTTGTGTTCTTCGAGGTGCTGTTGATCGCCTCTTACGGGTTGATGATCCACGCAGGCGGGGTGCGCAGGCTCAAGGCGGGGGTGCAATATGTCATCTACAACCTACTGGGCTCCACCCTCTTCCTATTTGCGCTCGGCACGCTTTATGCGGTGACCGGCACCCTCAACATGGCCGATCTGGCGGTGCGCGCGGCGGAAATTCCGGTCGAGGACAGCGCGCTGTTGCGCGTCGGCGCGATGCTGTTGTTTCTGGTCTTCGCCATCAAGGCCGCGCTTTTGCCGCTGCATTTCTGGCTGCCCGAAACATATGCCGAGGCCCCGGCCCCGGTGGCCGCGCTATTCGCGATCATGACCAAGGTCGGCGCCTATGCGATCCTGCGTATGTACACGCTGGTCTTCGGCCCTGATCTTGGGGCAACGGCGGAACTCATCGACCAGATGATGATCTATACCGCCCTCATCACGCTGGCCGTTGGGATGATCGGCATCCTCGGGGCCAAGCGTCTCGGGCGGCTCGCAGCCTTTGCCGCAATCGGTTCGATGGGCACGCTGCTCATTGCCATTGCGGGTTTTCGCCCTGAGACGACGGCGGCGGCGATCTATTACATGCTGCATTCCGCGCTTGCCGGGGCGCTGCTCTTTCTCGTGGTCGATCTGGTGCGTGAACGGCGCGGGGATATGGGCGGCGCACTGCGACCCGGCCCGCGCATGGCACAGCACGGGCTGATCTCGGCGCTGTTTTTTGGTGCGGCCATCGCCACGGCGGGGATGCCACCGCTCTCGGGCTTCATCGGCAAGCTGCTGGTGCTTGACGCGGTGCGCGACATGCCCGAGGTCTGGCTGATCTGGACGGTGGTCCTTGCCACCTCGCTGGTGGCGATCCTGGGCCTGTCACAGGCGGGCAGCGCGGTGTTCTGGAAACCCGCACCGGCCCCGGATGACGCCCCCCAAGCGGCCCCCGCCGCGCAACCTGCATTGCCGCTGGTGGCGGTCTGCGCGATGCTGGGGGTGATCGTCGCGCTGTCGGTCTTCGCTGGGCCGATGATGGGCTATATCGACGCCACGGCCGCGCAACTGCACGCACCGGATGGCTATGTCGCCGCCGTGCTTGGCACCAACTGAGGAGGCACACATTGATGCTCCGCAAACTGCTGCCCCATCCCTTCCTCACGCTTACGCTGATCGTGGTCTGGCAGATGCTGGTCAACAAGCTGACCCTCGGCAACCTGCTGCTCGGCACAATTCTGGCCCTGATCATCCCGGTCATGACCTCTCCCTACTGGCCCAACCGGCCCAAGCTGCGCAGCGCGCCGCGTATCGTGGAATACGTGCTGATCGTGCTGTGGGATATCTGCGTGGCCAATGTGCAGGTGGCCTATGTGATCCTGTTCAAGACAAACGCCAACACAAAACCGGCGTGGATTTCCATCCCGCTCGAGCTGCGCACCCCAGAGGCGATCACAGTGCTGGCGGGCACCATCACCATGACCCCCGGCACCGTATCGAGTGACGTGGCGGCGGACGGGCGCAGCCTGCTGGTGCATTGCCTCGACGCAGCCGACCCGGACGCCGTGCGCGACGAGATCAAGTCGCGCTACGAGGCCCGGCTGAAGGAGATTTTCGAATGATCGAGTATGCTCTCTATTTCGCCTTCGCCTGTTTCGGCCTTGGCCTGTTGATGAACATCTACCGGGTGATCAGCGCGCCTGCTGTGGGCGACCGTATTCTGGCGCTCGACACGATGGTGGTGAACGCCATCGCGCTGCTGGCGCTCTATGGCATCCACAAGGGCACCACGGTCTATTTCGAGGCCTCGATGATCATCGCCATGACCGGCTTTATCTCCACCGTCTCCTATACGCGTTTTTTGCTGCGCGGCGACATCATCGAATAAGGAGAAAAGATCATGCTCATCGACATTCTCATTTCCGCCTTTCTGGTGATCAGCGGCATTTTCGGGCTGGTGGGCTCGTTCGGCCTGATCAAGCTGCCCGACCCGATGATGCGCCTGCATGCGCCGACCAAGGCGACGACGCTCGGGGTTGGCGGCGCGCTGATTGCCTCGATGCTGTATTTCTATTTCGTCGTCGGGAATTTCTCGTTTCACGAGCTGATGATCACGCTGTTCCTGTTCCTGACAGCCCCAATTACCGGTCATTTCATCGCCAAGACGCATCTGCACCTGATGCATAAGCCCGCCGATCTGCCGCCCACCGGCACCGACCGGCCCTGGGCCAGCTATGAAAGCGACGGGGAACGTCAGAGTTTTGAAGAGGCGGCAAAGACAGGGGATGCCTGACGCAGGATTGACATTGCGTCAGGCGGGCGTGCGGTCGTCCCCCCAACCTTCGGATTGCATTTCCTGCAACCGGCTGGCGGTGCGTTCGAATTCGAACGAGCCTTCGCCCTCGATATAGAGATATTCCGGCTTTGCCGCAGCCGAGCAGATCAGCCGCACCCGCGCCTCGTAAAGCGCGTCGATGAGGGTGACGAATCGCTTGGCCTCGTTGAAGTTGCTGCGCCCGAGTTCCGGAACGTTCTCGAGGATCAACACGCGGGCCGCCTCGGCCAGTGCGAGATAATCGGCGGGGCCGAGCGGCTGCGCGCAAAGGTCGTAGAACGTCGCCCGCGCGACCCCGTTGTGAAACGCCCGGATCTCGATCTTGCGCTTGTTGACCACGATGTCATGCGGGGCACCTTCGCCGCCGGTGAAATCCTGCCATATCGTCTCTATTGCGGCCCGACTCTCGGAATTGATCGGCGTGAAATAGGTCTGGCTCCCGGCGAGGCGATCTTGGCGGTAATCGGTGGGACCGACCATTTCATGCACGACCATGCGGTCCTTGAGCAAGGCGATGAAGGGCAGGAAAAGCTGGCGGTTCAGGCCGTCCTTGTAGAGATCATCCGGCACCCGGTTGGAGGTCGTGACCACCACCACCCCTGCCGAAAACAGCGCATCGAACAGTCGCCCCACGATCATTGCATCGGTGATGTCGGTGATCTGCATTTCGTCAAAGGCCAGCAACCGTACGGAATTTGCAACCTCTGCGGCAACCGGGGCGAGTGCGTCTGCCTCATTGCGGGCGCGCGCGGCGTGCAGCCCGGCATGGATTTCCTGCATGAAAGCGTGGAAATGCACACGCCTGTTGGGCACGTCGAGGGTTTGGACGAACATGTCCATCACCATGGATTTGCCGCGCCCGACCCCGCCCCAGATATAAAGCCCTTTGGGCGGCTCCGGAGCGCGGCGAAACCAGCCCTTGCGCGGCGCATCGGCGAGGGCTGCGCGAATGCGCTCGAATTCCGGCAAGACCGCCTCTTGCGCGTCATCGCGGGTCAATTCACCCTCTGACACCAGACGGTCATAGAGTTGGGGCAGCGTTTCCATACCCTTCGGAATATCGCGATGCGGGGCGCGGGAAAAGCGCGAATGCTTAGGCGCGGTCGGCCAGTTTCTGCATCACACTCACCAGATCGGCACTGATTCCCGGCTCTGACAGTGCATGACCGGCGACGGGGATCATCCGCAGATCGCATTTCGGCCAGAGCGCGGCCACCTTGTGGGCGGTGATCGGCGGGCAGATCATGTCATAGCGGCCTTGCACGATGGTACCGGGCACATCGCGCAGCCGGTCCATGCGGGCAAGGATATGTCCGTCCTCCTCCAGAAAGCCGCGATGCGTGAAATAGTGGTTTTCGAGCCGGGCGAAGGCGCGGGCGTAATCCGCAGGGCTGTCGCCGCCGACACCGGTGGATTGCACCGTGGCAAGCGCGTTTTCCCAAGCCGACCACGCCTTGGCATGGGTGATCTCCTGTGCCAGATCGCCGGAAAAGAGCCGCTTGTGATAGGCGGCAATGAGGTCGTGGCGTTCCTCCTCGGGGATGAGCGCCACGAAACGCACCCAGGTTTCCGGCCAGAACGCCCCGGCCCCGCCGCCATAGAACCAGTCAAGCTCGCCTTCTGTCATGGTGAACACGCCGCGCAGCACCAGATGCAGCGCGCGGTCGGGATGGGTCTGGCCATAGATCAGCGCCAGCGTGGCACCCCAACTGCCGCCAAAGACGATCCAGCGGTCGATGCCGAGAGTTTCGCGGATCTGCTCGATATCGCGCACCAGATGCCACGTGGTGTTGGCCTCGACGCTGGCATGCGGGCGCGAGCGGCCGCAGCCGCGTTGATCGAAGAGGATGATTCGGTAAATCTCGGGATCGAAATACCGCCGCATCCCGGGGCTGCACCCACCGCCCGGCCCACCATGCAAGACAACGACTGGCTGGCCATCGGCGCGGCCCGACTGTTCCACATAGATCGTGTGGCCGTCGCCCACGTCGAGCATCTGCCGATCGAAGGGTTCGACCGGGGGAAAGAGATATTGCACTGCGCTTTTATGGCCCGAGACTTTATCCATGAATGTCCTATATATCGCACGTCACCAATTGAGCCATAGGGAGACCGGAATGCAAGCCGCGCAAAGCACCATAGATGCCGCCGAGGTCGCGAAATTCGAAGCGATGGCCGCCGAATGGTGGGATCCGAACGGCAAATTCAAGCCGCTTCACATGCTGAATCCTTGCAGGCTGGACTATATCACCTCGCAGATCGCGGCGGAATTCGATCGTGACCTACAGGTGAATGCGCCGTTCGAGGGTTTGCGCATTCTCGATATCGGTTGTGGCGGCGGCTTGTTGAGCGAGCCTATGGCGCGGCTTGGGGCCGATGTGGTGGGTGCCGATGCCGCCCCGCGCAATATCCCCGTGGCGCAGGTGCATGCCGAGCAATCAGGGCTGGAGATCGACTATCGCCACACCACGGCCGAAGACATGGCCGCAGAGGGCGAGCGGTTCGACGTGGTGCTCAACATGGAGGTGGTGGAGCATGTCGCCGATCCGCTGGCCTATCTGACCGCCTGTCAGCAGTTGCTGAGACCCGGCGGGCTGATGGTCTGCTCGACGATCAACCGCAACCCCAAGAGTTTCGCCATGGCCATAGTGGGCGCGGAATACGTGATGCGCTGGCTGCCCAAGGGCACGCATGAATGGTCGAAGTTCATCACCCCGGACGAGCTTTACGGCCTGATTTCGCAGGCCGGGCTCACGCCGGTGGATCGCAAGGGGTTCGTGTTCAACCCGGTGACCTGGCAATGGCGGCTGTCGGATCGGGATCTGAGCGTGAATTACGTGACGGCGAGCGTCAAAGCTCCAGCCTGATGCGCAATTCACGCAGCACCGGCAGGCTGGCGCGTACACGGTCCCCGCCCAGATCGCGAATGAGGTCCGAGACCATCGGCGTGATCGCCGCCATCGCCGCATCGCGCGCCTGACGGCCCGACGGGCTGATCGTCACCATCTTGCGGCGGGCATCGTCCCAATCGGGCCGGATATGCACATAGCCTGCCCATTCCAGTTTCGACAACGTGTTAGTCATCGCCCCGCGCGTAACGTGAAAACTCTTGGCCAGTTGCGCCGGGTTACGCTCGTCCCCGATCCGGGCAAGATGGTTCAGCACCGAGAAATGCGAGATTTCCATACCCTTCGGTAGCACCCGGCTCAGCCGGTTGCGGATCAACTGCTCGTTGGTGAGGATCTCGCTAAAGAGCGTCACCGCAAGGGAATTACTGGTTGTCTCGTCCATTCAGGGGCCATCGAACACGCGGTCATGGCGCAGCGAAGGCACGCGCCTGCGTGCTTGTGCCACTTGCCGGGGGTCAAAATCAACCGTCACAATCCCGTGATCTGTGCCGCCATCGGCCAGAACCTCGCCCCAGGGTGCAACGACAAGGCTATGCCCATGCGTTGTGCGAGCCCGCCCCGTAGCGGCGGCATGGGTGCCGGTTTGTGCGGGGGCCAACACGAAACAGCCGGTTTCAATGGCCCGCGCGCGCAGCAAGGTTTCCCAATGTGCGGCCCCCGTCACGGGGGAAAACGCGGCGGGCACGGTCAGGATATCGGCCCCGGCATGGGCCAGGCGGCGATGCAGGGCGGGAAAGCGGATATCGTAGCAGATCGTCATGCCGAGCTTGCCCCAAGGGGTTTCTGCCAGCACCGCGCGCGCGCCCGGGCGAAAGCCATCGGATTCGCGATAGGTTTCCTCGGGCGTCACGTCGACGTCGAACATGTGGATCTTGTCATAGCGCGCCTGAACGTTGCCTTGCGAATCGATCAGGAAGGACCGATTGGCAAAGCGCCCGTCGGGATCATCGGTCTTGAGCGCGAGCGAGCCGATCAGCAGCCAGACGCCATGCCGGGCCGCCTCCGCTTGCAATCCGGCCAGAACAGGGTCTGATTCTTCGGGATGCAGCACCGTGTTCTGGTGGTTTCGGCTGGTTGAGACGCAGTTGGTCACCTCGGGCGTGAGGATGAACTCCGCGCCCTGTGCCACGGCCCTCTCCATCATCGCGCGCACCGTGGCCAGGTTGCCCTCTGGCTGGTCGCTGCTGGTCAGTTGCAGAAGGGCCGCGCGCATCGGATCAGCCCTGCAGCATCGGATCGAGCTTGCCCGCGCGTTCCAGCGCATATAGCTCGTCGCAGCCGCCGACATGCGTCTTGCCGATGAAGATCTGCGGCACGGTGTGGCGGCCATTGGCGCGGCTCATCATCTCGGCCTTGCGCCTGGGCTGCGCCAGAACGTTGATCTCGGAGAAGTTGACGCCCTTCTGTTTCAAAAGGCGTTTTGCCGCGTGACAAAAACCACAAAGCGGCGAGGAGTAGATTTCGACTGGTTGCATTTCTTTGGTCCCGTTCTGTTTGACGGAAACTTAAGCATCCTTGACGACACGCGCCAGTGTCAGAATGCACACATCCTGCGCACCGCCGGCGAGTGCGGCCTGTGTGGCGACCGAGAGCGTGGCACCCGAGGTCATCACATCATCGACGATCAGCACCGGGCGATCCATGATCAGCGCACGGCGGGCCGGATTGATGCGAATCGCATCGCTGAGCATGGCGTGACGCGCAGCCCGGTCGAGGCCCTTGAGCGATTGCGTCCGTTTGGAGCGTTGCAGCAGGTCGAGACAGTCCGACAGCCCGGTCTCGCGCGCAAGCGCCTGCACCAGCAGGGCCGATTGATTGTAGCGCCGCCGCAGCGTGCGCGTCCAGTGCAGCGGCACCGGCGCAAGCAGGGTGTCGGGCTGTAAAAGCGGCGCGGCGGCGCGCGCAAGCCATTTCGCCGCCGGGCGGATGACATCATGCCGGTCGCCATGCTTGAGCGCGAGCACGAGGCGGCGGCCATTCTCGTGATAGAGCAGCGCCGCGCGCCCACGTGACCAGGGCCGCGCATGGGTAAGACACTCATCGCAGAACTCGGCCTGTGCGCCCGCCTCGCCGGGCAGGGGTACACCGCAGGCGTCGCAGACCAGCCCGGAAATAAAAGGCGTATCGCGCCAACAGGGACCGCACAGGCCGAAATCGCTATCGACAGTCACGCCACAGAGCGTACAACGCGACGGATAGATCAACCGGACCGCTGTTTGAAATGCCGCTCTGTGCACCCTAGTCTCCTGCCTATGACCCAGACACCGCTCACCGACCGTCCTGCATTGATCCGCAACCGCCTGCGTGCGGCGCGGGCCCCGGCGCTGTTCCTGCACGAGGTGGCGGCGGATGAGATCGAGGATCGTCTGGCGGTGGTTAACAAATCCTTTACCGCGCCCGCCGTGGTGACGGGTTTTCCCGATTTCTGGCAGGCGCGCCTGCCGGAGGCGCGGGTGGTCGCGGATGACGACACGCTGGCGCTAGAGCCGGGGGCGCATGATCTGGTGATCCATGCCATGTGCCTGCATTGGGCAAGCGACCCGGTGGGGCAGCTCATTCAGATGCGGCGCGCGTTGCGGCCTGATGGGCTGATGCTGGGGGCGCTGATGGGGGGTGGCAGTTTGCAGGAGTTGCGCGCGGCCTTGGCGCAGGCCGAGGCGGATGTGACCGGGGGCCTCTCGCCGCGTATCCTGCCGATGGGGGAAATCCGCGATCTCGGCGCGCTGTTGCAGCGGGCGGGATATACCCTGCCAGTCGCCGACCGGCTGCCGCTGAGCGTCGAGTATCGCGATCCCTGGCACCTGATGCGCGACCTGCGCGCCATGGGCGAGACCAACGCGATGAGTGCCCGGCCCAGGCGGATCATGCGGCGCGCGGTCCTGAATCGGGCCTGCGACATATACGCGCGTGAATTCGGGACGGGCGCAGGCAGCATTCCTGCGACCTTCGAGATGATTTTCCTGACAGGCTGGTCGCCTGACGAAAGCCAGCCACAACCCTTGCGCCCCGGTTCGGCCAAGGCACGGCTGGCGGACGCGCTCGGCGCAGAGGAAAAACCGCTGAAAGATTGACCTTGGGCTGCGAACCTCTATGTCACCCGTGACCCGAGACTGACAGGATTAACCAAGCCATGCTCGACTCCAGCCGCGATGCCGCACGCCCCGCCCATGCCCCTGGCGATCACCCCAAGGTGCCGAGGGCCAGGACCGGTGTGCTGCTGGCCAATCTCGGGACGCCGGATCATTACAGCTATTGGCCGATGCGCCGCTATCTCAACGAGTTCCTCTCGGACCGGCGGGTGATCGACTATAGCCCTTGGAAATGGCAACCGCTATTGCAGTTGATCATCCTGACCAAGCGGCCCTTTACCAGCGGCGAGGCGTATAAATCCATCTGGAACGAGGACAAGGGCGAGAGCCCGCTGATGACCATCACCCGCGACCAGACCGAGAAGATGGCCAAGGCGATGGAAGAGCGTTATGGCGATCAGGTGATGGTCGATTTCTGCATGCGCTATGGCAATCCGTCCACGAAATCCAAGGTCAGGGCGATGGTCGAGGCGGGATGCACGCGCATCCTGTTCTTTCCGCTCTATCCGCATTACGCGGGGGCCACCTCGGCCACGGCCAACGACCAGTTCTTTCGCGCGCTAATGGACGAGACATGGCAGCCGATTGCCCGCGTGGTGGAGCCTTATTTTGAGAATCCGCTTTATATCGAGGCGCTCGCCGAATCGGTCGAGCGCGCCTATTCGCAGATCGAGACGCGGCCCGAGATCCTTGTCGTGTCGTATCATGGCATGCCTAAACGCTATCTGATGCAGGGTGACCCCTATCATTGCCACTGCCAGAAAACGACGCGGCTGCTCAAGGAACGGTTGGGCTGGGAGGATACCGAGATCACCACCACGTTCCAGTCGGTGTTCGGCCCTGAGGAATGGCTCAAGCCCTACACCGTCGATGAAGTGGCACGGCTGGCAAGCGAAGAGGGCAAGAAACGCATCGCGGTGATGGCCCCGGCGTTTTCCGCCGACTGCATCGAGACGCTGGAAGAGATCAACGAGGAAATCCGCGAGAGCTTTGAGGAGGCGGGAGGTGAGGAATTCACCTATATTCCTTGTCTCAATGATGACGACGCGCATATCAGGGCGCTGTCATCCATCGTGGAGAGCAACCTCAAGGGCTGGCTCGACTGACACCGGCAATCTATGGAAACGCAAAAAGGCAGCGGAGACCGCTGCCTTTCTACATTTTGTCACTGATACGATCAGTCGATCGCGATCACGGCTGCCACAATGGCGAGCAGGACCAGCGGAACCCAGACTGCGGCTGCGGACGAGCCGTTGTTGGTTTCCTCAACGATCACCGGCGCCTCGATGACAGGCTCTGCAAGCGTACCGGCAAAACCGGTCGAAGCGGCTGCGGAGAGGGCGGCGGCGAGAACGAGCTTTTTCATTATAATCCTCCAGAAATCGGCCTGACGCTGCAACAGCACAACGGCAGGCATCCAAGACTTACCTCGTGTTATTTTTCTAAACAGCAATTCGTGAAGATTGCAATTGCATCTTGACAGCCCGGGCTGCGGCCCGGGCACTTTTTCGTCAAATAAGCAACACTTGTGTGCCCACTTTGGTCAAAGCGAAGAGTTCCTGGATATGTTCGTTGTAGAGCCCCACGCAACCGTTCGACGAGCGCCGACCGATCTTGCGCGTGTCATGCGTGCCGTGGATCCGGTAATACGTCCAGCTGAGATAGAGAGCGTGCGTTCCGAGCGGGTTGTCCGGGCCCGGCCCCACATAGGCGGGCCATTCCGGATTTCGTTCGAGCATTGAAGGCGTCGGACGCCAGCTTGGCCCCTCGACCTTGCGCACCACCGAGGTGCGGCCCCGGCGGGTGAGATCCTCGGTCAGCGGCACGGAGGAGGGGTAGAGTTTGTAGACGCTTTCATCCTCGCTCCAGAAATGCACAGCGCGCGAATCGATATCCACGAGGATCGCACCGTTGCGCAGGTTGGAGAAATAAGGCTTCCAGTCCAGCTTGCGAAACGCCGAGATGTTGCGGCGCACGGTCGTGGTGACGTCGCGCTCTGTCTCGACGGTCTCGGGGCCATCGACATCTTGGGCGAAGGCCGGCGCGCCCATCATCGCGGCGCTGCCAGCCAGAAAGGCACGTCGATTCCATGCCGTCCGGATATCAGAAGTCATTTTCGGGTCTCCCGTCGAACCTGATCAATATCCGCCTAATATATGGCGCAAAGGCCGCAGTCGCAATTCAAACCGCCGTCAAGGGGCACGCTTTCGCGGATGTGGGTTTGAAGTGCAACGCGAGCCGGGCTAAAGCAAAAGATGCAACAACCAGGGTGGTGTGGGATTATGGCGCGTCTGTTTATCATTTTTCTGTCGGCTATGTTGGCCCTGTCGGCCTGCGCGGCACCGCCGCCGCCGCCGCCACAGATCGGTGCCGATGGCAAGCCGCTGCCGCGCGTCTACCATATTCGCGATGGGCAAGAGCGTGAAATTCGCTTTCGGATGCTCGATTCGGTCAATGCGCTGCGCGAGGCCAACGGGGCCGGAACGGTCATTCTCGACGAACGTCTGACCGCCGCCGCCGCTACCCATTCGCGCGACATGTCGGTGCAGAACCGGCCCTGGCATTTCGGCTCTGACGGGTCGTCGCCGGTGGATCGCATCCGCCGCGTCGGTTACGAGGGCGACCTGGTGGGCGAGACTATTTCGGAGACCTACGAGACCGAACTCGAGACCCTCGCCGCATGGATGGAGGAAGAGGTCACGCGCCGCGTGATCCTGAACCCCGAGGCCACGCGCATGGGCTTTGATTGGCTCCAGGAGCCGGGCGGCAAGATCTGGTGGACGATGGTGCTGGGCAAGTGATCAGGCGTGGAGCAGGATCGGCGTGCCGTTGCGGATCATCGCATAGACATCCTCCATCTCGCGATTCTTGACCGAAATGCAGCCCGCCGTCCAATCCGGGCTGAAAACCGCGAGCGCGTTCGGCTCGCCGTGGATGAAGATGTCGCCCCCCGGCGATTGCCCCATTGCCCTGGCATGGGCGATGTCGGCCTCGTTCGGATAAGAAATTCCGAGCGAGAGGTGAAACGCACTGTTGGGGTTGCGCCGGTCGATAAGGTATTCGCCCTCGGGCGTGCGCCCGTCGCCTTCAAACTGCTTGTGTCCGTCGGGAGCAAAACCAAGATCGACCTGATAGCGTTTCAGCACCTTGCGGTGATGCAACAGGAACATCTCGCGTTCGCCCTTGTTAACGACGACGCGGGTCACCTCCGGGCCGTGATAGCTCCGGAACTTGGATTTCTGTGCGCAGCCCGCGAGTGTTGCCGCCCCGGCGAGTAGTGCGAAACGTCGTGTGAGTGTCATGCCTGTCACCGTGTTGCTGCCCGGTTGTTTTGCGGCATTTTACACTGTTTCCACGGTTTTGTGGTAGCGATTTCTTTGCTGATTATTCCGTGTTAAGCGTAAAACCTGCAACAAGTTCGACATGCGCCGACCAGCGAAATTGATCAATCACGCGCACCGGTCCGATCAGGTAGCCCTGTGACATCAGATGACGCGCGTCGCGGGCAAAGCTGAGCGGGTTGCAGGACACATAGGCCAGGCGCGGCAGGCGGGCGCGGGCAATTTCGGCGATCTGCGCCTCGGCCCCGGCGCGGGGCGGGTCGATCACCGCGCCGTCAAAGCGCGCCAGCTCATCCGGCAGGAGCGGGCGGCGGAAGAGATCGCGCGCCTCGGTGGTGACGGGCTTGAGGCCCTGCGCGTGTCGCCAGCCCGCGTCGAGTGCCTCGATCATGGCGCGATCGCCCTCGACCGCATGAACGGGTGCGCGACGCGCCAGCGGCAGCGCAAAGGTGCCGCAGCCCGCGAACAGGTCGACGATGCGGGTGGCATCATTCAGAATCATCTCTGTTTCTGCCAAAAGGGCGGCTTCACCCTCTGCCGTGGCCTGAAGGAAGGCCCCCGGCGGAGGTGTCACGAGGGCAGAGCCAAAGCCTTGTTGCGGCGGGCGGCGGGTGACCACCACCTCGCCGTCCCAGGCCAGCCGCGCCACATCATGTTTCTGCGCCAGCCCCGCCAGAGTGATACGCAACGGACCATCCAGCGGCTTGCCCCCGTGCACCGCCACGTCGAGACCACCGAGAGAGAGCGTGACACTCACGGCAAGCGGGGCCTTGCGGCTTGTCCCGTCCAGCGCCAGATCCTCAGCCAGCGGCAGAATCGGCATCAACTCGGGGTGCAGCAGGCGGCAATCGGGGATCTCGATGATCGTGTCGCTGCCGCGCGCGTGAAAGCCCGCCATCGCGCCCTTTTTCGTGCGCCGGGCGGCCAGTGTCGCCCGGCGGCGGGAATTCGGGAGGGAGGTGTAAACAGGCCCTATCTCGGCGGAAATATCATGCGCGGCGAGCGCGGTTTCGATGACCTGGCGTTTCCACCGCGCGGTGAAATCATCTGATGCGTGCTGCAACTGACAGCCTCCGCAGGATTTGAAATGCCGACATGGTGGCGCCACGCGATCCGGCGAGGGGGTGACAATGCGAATATCGCGCAGGGTCTGACCGTCGGGCGTGCCGGTTATCTCCTCACCCGGCAGGGTGAGCGGTGCGAAAAGCGGGCCCTCGGCGATTCCGTCGCCCTGATGGCCGAGGCGGTTGATCTGATGGGTCGTCATAGCAGGTCCTCACGGCTTAGTGTGAAACACGACGCGATCCAGCGATCCTCCAGTTCTTGCAGCTTTTGGCCAAGGGCGGGACCGGTGTAACCCGGCATGAGATCGGCAGGCTTGACCGGAAACGTGGCCGTCGCACCGCGTTCGAGTGTCTCCGAGGCCTTCGGTCCAAGCGGAGTATCGAGAAGAGCGGCCCGCAGGAGCAGCATATCCATGCCATCCGTCACGCCGTACCGATATCCAAGCTCGGCGGGCGGCATGGTGGAGGACGCACCGTTGCGCAAGAGCGCGAGCCGCCTGGCCTCGGCCCGTGACAGGCGCAGACGGTCGGAAATACCCTCACCGCCCAGTGCAGCAAGACGGCGCAGGGCATTTGGGGCCGTATTTGTCTCTGATTCAAGATGCACGAGCGGCGCGAGGGGCCGTGCATCCGCCCCCGGCAGGATCGTCGAAAGCACGCCGGTCATCTGCATCGCGGCCACCGAGGGAGCAGGATCGGGCGCGGCAAGCAGTTTGCGCATTTCGGCCCCGACACGCTCGCGCGAGAGCCCGGCCAGACCGCCGAGATGGGTGGCGCAGGCGGCGAGCGCGTCGGGGTCGAGACCGGCCTCTGCATCACCATAGCAGGCATGAAAGCGAAAAAAGCGGAGGATGCGCAGGTAATCTTCCTTGATCCGTGTCGCGCCATCGCCGATGAACCGCACGCGGCGGGCGATCAGATCGTCGATGCCGCCCAAAGGATCGATCACGGTGCCGTCGGGGCGGGCATAAAGCGCATTCATCGTGAAATCACGGCGGCGGGCATCGGCGTGCAGGTCCGTGCCAAAGGCCACCCGCGCGTGCCGCCCGAACGTATCCACATCCTCGCGAAAGGTGGTGACCTCATGCGGCGTGCCATCTGAAACCACGGTGACGGTGCCGTGGTCGATGCCGGTGGGCACGGGTTTCAGCCCGGCATCGGCGGCAAGCTGCATTACAGCTTGCGGCAGCGCATCCGTGGCGATGTCGATATCGCCGACTGGTATCCCCAAGAGCGCGTTGCGCACGCAGCCGCCGACGAAAAGCGCCTGGTGCCCGGCCTCGGTCAGCGCAGCGCAGACCGCCTGCGTGGCGGGCGCGGTGATCCAGCTGCCCGAGAGCTTCATCGCGGACCTGCCATTTCGGCCATGTTGCGCAGGATGCGCGCGGTTGCCCCCCAGATGTAATAGGGACCGAACGGCACCGAGTAATAGCGCCGCCAATCCCCGCGCCAGCGGCGCTTTTCGACCCTGAACCGGCCTAAATCCAACAAATGCGCCAACGGCACCTCGAACACTTCTGCAACCTCGCCGACCTCTGGCACCGGGGTAAAGGGCGCGGAAATACGGGCCAGAACCGGCGTCACGTCAAAGCCGGTTACCGTCTCGTGCCGGGGCAGAAAACCGAGCGTTTCGACTTGGGCCGGATCGAGGCCGATTTCCTCCTGCGCCTCGCGCAGGGCGGTGGCGGTGATATCGGGGTCGGCCGCATCCTGTTTGCCACCCGGAAAGGCGATCTGGCCGGGGTGATGCTTGAGCGCGGAGGACCGCTTGGTGAGGATCACGCGCGGCATGCCCCCGCTGCAAAGCACCGGTACCAGCACCCCTGCGGCGCGGAGTTTGCGCCCGGGCGGCAGGCGCACCTCGGGGTTCAGGTCATAATCGGACGACCCCGCGCGCCCAGACCCGAGCGCCGCGAGGATTGGGGCAAGCGGGTCACGCACCGTCACCGGGCCCCTTTGGCGCATCGAACCCCAGCGTTGCGGGATCGAGCCGGTAATGCGCGCCGCAGAACTGGCAATCAGCAGTCACGATCCCGTCATCGGTGGTCATCTTTTCAATGTCCTTGGCCGAATAGATCGACAGGCTGTTGCGCACGCGCTCTTCTGAACAGGTGCAGCCAAAGCGCACCGGTTGCAGGTCGAAAACGCGCGGAGCCTCTTCGTGAAACAGCCGCACGAGCAGGTCCGTGGGTGCCACGGACGGCCCGATCAGTTCGAGATCCTCGACCGTATCGAGCAGCATGTTCGCGCGATTCCAGTTCTCGGCATCGTCACCATCGACGATATCGCGCGCCTGCAATAGCCCTTCCTCGCCCGACCCGCCGCCGCTGGCAAAGGGCGAGGCCTTGGGCATGTGTTGCAGCATCACGCCCCCGGCGCGCCAATGCTCCACCCCGCCCGCCTCGTGCGATTTGCCAAAGCTGAGGGCAAAGCGCGTGGGCAATTGTTCGGACTGGGCGAAATAGGCCTCGGCGCAATTGCGCAACGCCTTGCCCGCGATCGGGGTAATGCCCTGATAAGGCGTCATTCCCTGCCCCTGATCGAGCAGAACGGCGAAATATCCCTCGCCCAACTGCCCGAACGGTGCGCCATCGTTGAGCCGGTCAGGATCAAAGCTGGCGTAGGCGCGCATACGCGCTGGCTCGCCCTCTTCTGATGGCCCGAAATAATCGGTGGCGATCATCTTTACCGCGCCCTTGGTCTGGACCTGAAGCGACAGCTTCCACCGCAGCTTGATCGTCTGGCCGATGAGCGCGGTCAAAAGCGCCATTTCGGCGATCAGCGCCTCGACCTGCGGTGGGTAATCATGCTGTTTCAGGATACCGTCCAGCACCCCGTCGAGCCGCGCCACGCGGCCCCGGATATCGGCATGATCGAGCTGGAACGGCAGGATCGTATCGTCCCAGGCGATTTTCTGTCCAAGAGTCATGGGGTTTCCTTATGCGCCTTGGTTCGGCATATCGCGTGTATGTAGGCAGGACAAGACGGGGCACCAAGGGGGCAAGCCATGATCCGGAGATTCGGCGAGGCACCGCGTCACGATGTGCGCTACCGGTTGCGGCCCGGGGTCTATGCGATTCTGCCGCGGGGTCGGCATCTGCTTGTGACGCATCAGGCCGAGCCGGTGCCGGAACTGCAATTGCCGGGCGGCGGGATCGACCCGGGCGAACATCCGCTGCGCGCGCTGCATCGCGAGGTTTACGAGGAAACCGGCTGGACCATCGCGCGGCCCCGTCGGATCGGGGCATTCCGGCGGTTCACCTATATGCCGGACTACGGGTTCTGGGCGGAAAAGCTCTGCGTGGTCTACCGCGCCGATCCGGTGCGTGCCCTCGGCGCACCGACAGAGCCGGGACATCGCGCGGTCTTGATCACTCCAGAGAATGCGGCAGAGCAGCTTGGCAATTCAGGGGACCGGCATTTCGTCAGCCGGGCATTGGATCTGGCCTGAATTCCAGCAGAACTGCGGAGATATCGTCCTGAAAATCCGCGTCCCCGGCGAAATCCGACAGTTTCCAGATCAGAGATTCGAGAAAGGCGGGGCCGCGTGTCTGGCGCAGATCGCGTAGGATGCGGGCAAGCCCTGTCTCGTCGAGCAGCGCACCATCGCGCGCGGCACATTCGGTGATGCCGTCAGAATGGATCATGAGCCTGTCACCGGGGGCCATCGTGACCTCGAACTGCTGGAACTCGGCGGCGTCGATCAGTCCCACGGGGAGGCCGCCCTGACCGATGAACTCCACCGCACCGCCCGCGCGTTGCAGCGCCGGGTAGGGATGCCCCGCCTGCGCGATGACGACATGGCCACTCTGAAGGTCGACATCGGCGAGCGCGATGGTGAAATAATGCTCGGTCTCCATCTCGGACATGATCACACGGTTGAGCATGGCGATCGCCTCGGCGGGGGGGCGTGGGGCAAAGCCGCCACAGTGCGTTTTCTGCAAGGCGAGGTTCTGTTCGGGTACCGAGGATGACAGATATCCCGCCAGCCGCGCTGTCATCAGCGCCGAACTGATACCATGTCCGGACACGTCGATCCCATAGAGACCGATGCGGCCCTCGCTAATCGGGAACATGCCAACCAGATCACCACCCACATGCCCCGCCGATTGCAAAAGCAATGACACCTCGGCTGTGCCGAAATCGCGATACCGTTCGCTGACCAGTGATTGTTGCAGCTTCTTGGCCTCGATCAGGTCGCTGTCGAGTGAATCATAGAGCGATTGCAGTTCATCGAGGGTAGAGGTGATCAGCCGGTTCTTGTCGGTCAGCTCCCGCTCCATCTTAAGGATGCGCGCCCCGGCGGCGATGCGGGCGCGCAATTCGGCGGCATTGATCGGTTTGGTCAGAAAGTCATCCGCCCCGGCATCGAGGCCGAGCGCCACCTCGTCCTTGTCGCTCTTGGATGTCAGCAGGATGAAATAGCCATAGCTGTCGCGGGCCATGTCGCGGAACGCCCGGCAGAATTCCAACCCGGTCATGCCCGGCATCATCCAGTCGCTGAGCACCAGATCAGGCGCGTAATCGGCGCAGATCCGGAGCGCGGAGCCGCCCGAGTCCGCCTCGCGCACGTCGAAGCCCCAGCGCTGCAGCGAGGCAGTCAGGATGCGGCGCTGCGCGCGGCTGTCATCGACGACAAGCACGCGGCGGATGACATTGCCGCCTGTCTCCACCCGTCCGCTTTCTGGTCTGAGCACCCGCACGATCATCCCTTTGTCCTGTTCCTCCCTGCGATAGCGCGGACGGGCTTAACGATGGGTAAAAGCTAAAACTGTGCAGGTTTCGATGTGCAGATTAACATTATCGAAGGGTTTGACGGGCACTGTTACAGGATTGAAGGAGGGCGGAGCATGATCGACTGGAACCGCGTTCGAATCCTGCGGGATGAAATCGGGACCGATGCGTTCGAAGAGGTCGTCGAGTTGTTTCTCGAAGAGGTCGAGACCGAGATAGAGACGCTGCGCGCGCCGGATGCGGCGCTGGATATCGAGGCGCAGTTGCATTTCCTTAAGGGCAGCGCGCTCAATCTCGGTTTTGCCGATTTCTCGGATCTTTGTCACCGTGGCGAGGGGGCCGCCGGCGCGGGTCGGGCGGCAGAGGTGAATCTGGAGCAAGTACTCGACTGTTTTGACCGGTCCAAGGCGGCGTTCCTGGCCGGGCTGACGGCAGAGGTGGTCGCCGCCTAGATCAGGAACTCCGCCAACACCTCGTCACGGGTGATGTCGCGGTAATCGAACCCGGCATCGTCCAGCTTGCGCAAGATATGAACGAAATTCTCGGGGCGCATCGTCTCGATCCCGATCAGGACGGAGCCGAAGTTGCGCGCCGACTTCTTGAGATACTCGAACCGTGCGATATCGTCCTCTGGGCCAAGTATCTCAAGGAAGTCGCGCAAGGCTCCGGGGCGCTGCGGCATGCGCAGGATAAAGTATTTTTTGACCCCCGAGTAGCGCTGCGCGCGTTCCTTGACCTCGGGCAGGCGTTCGAAATCGAAATTGCCGCCCGAGGTGACGCAGACCACGGTCTTGCCCTGGATCACGTCGCCCATGTCCTTGAGCGCATCGACGGCGAGCGCGCCTGCGGGCTCCAGCACGATACCCTCGATATTGAGCATTTCCAGCATCGTGGTGCAAAGCCGGTCCTCGTCGATCACCCGGGCCTGCGCGGGATCAAGATCGGCGAGGCGCGCAAAGGTGCGCTTGCCAATCTGCGCCACGGCGGCCCCGTCGGCGAAATTATCGACATGGCGCAGGCGCACCGGTTCCCCGGCGGCAAGGGCCGCGGCAAGACAGGCCCCGCCCGCAGGCTCGATCAGTGTCAGGTTGACGCTATCGCCCATGTAGCTTCGCACCCCGGCCGATAGCCCGCCACCACCCACCGGCAGGATCAGGTGATCGGGCATGCCACCCAACTGCGCCTCGATCTCGACGGCGACGCTGGCCTGCCCTTCGATCACGTCCTCGTCGTCGAAGGGAGACAGGAAATGCCCGCCCACCTTGGTGCAATAGGCCTGGGCGGCCTGCAGCGTGTCGTCGAAATAATCGCCGGTCAGGCGGATCGACACCGCATCGCCCCCGAATTTCTCGGTCTTGCCGATCTTTTGCTGCGGTGTCGTGACCGGCATGAAAATCACACCCTTAACCCCGAAATGCCGACACATGAAGGCCACACCCTGGGCATGATTGCCGGCACTGGCGCAGACGAATTGCGTGATCTCGGACCGCGCCGCCAGAGCCTTGCGCATGGCGTTGAACGCGCCGCGCAGCTTGTAGGAGCGCACCGGGCTCAGATCCTCGCGCTTGAGCAGGATCTCGGCCCCGTAGCGATCCGACAGGTGATCGTTGCGTTGCAGCGGCGTCGGCTCGAACACGGCGCGCATGGCGGCCTCGGCTTGGCGGGCGTTATTCTGGAACTCGGTCATCCCGTTTCAGTGCCGCAATCGGGGCGTGCTGGCAAGGGGCGCATCTTGCCCCGGCACCGAAAACCGGCTAAGCGCGCTGCGATATCCGCGAGAGAGGGGAAACACATGTCCGCGCCCAAGAAAGTTGTTCTGGCCTATTCCGGGGGTCTCGATACCTCGATCATCCTGAAATGGCTGCAGACCGAATATGGCTGCGAGGTAGTGACATTTACTGCCGATCTGGGGCAGGGTGAAGAGCTGGAGCCAGCGCGGGAAAAGGCGAAACTCCTCGGGATTAAAGAGGAGAATATCTATATCGAGGATGTGCGCGAGGAATTCGTGCGCGATTTCGTGTTTCCGATGTTCCGCGCCAATGCGCTCTATGAAGGGCTCTATCTGCTGGGCACCTCGATTGCCCGTCCGCTGATTTCCAAGCGTCTGGTCGAAATCGCGGCCGAAACCGGCGCCGATGCCGTGGCGCATGGCGCGACCGGTAAGGGCAACGATCAGGTGCGGTTCGAACTGGCGGCCTATGCGCTCAACCCCGATATCAAGGTGATTGCGCCCTGGCGGGAATGGGACCTGACCAGCCGCACACGACTGCTCGAGTTTGCGGAGAAAAACCAGATCCCGATCGCCAAGGACAAGCGCGGCGAGGCACCGTTCTCGGTCGATGCGAATCTGTTGCACACCTCAAGCGAGGGCAAGGTGCTGGAGGATCCGGCGGAGGCCGCGCCAGATTATGTCTATCAGCGCACGGTCAGCCCCGAGGCGGCCCCCGATACCCCCGAATTTATCGAGGTGACGTTCGAGAAGGGTGACGCGGTGGCGATCAATGGCGCGGCGATGAGCCCGGCCACGATCCTCACAAAGCTTAATGAATTGGGCGGCAAGCATGGCATTGGGCGGCTCGACTTCGTGGAAAACCGATTCGTGGGCATGAAGTCGCGCGGTATTTACGAGACCCCGGGCGGCACGGTTCTGCTGGAGGCGCATCGCGGGATCGAGCAGATCACGCTCGACAGCGGTGCAGGGCATCTCAAGGATTCGCTGATGCCGCGATATGCGGAGCTGATTTACAACGGTTTCTGGTTCAGCCCCGAACGCGAGATGTTGCAGGCGGCCATCGACAAGAGCCAGGAACATGTCAGCGGCACGGTGCGGCTCAAGCTCTACAAGGGGGCGGCGACGACCGTCGGGCGCTGGTCCGATCACAGCCTTTATTCCGAGGCACATGTGACCTTTGAGGAGGATGCCGGGGCCTATGATCAGAAGGACGCGGCGGGCTTCATTCAGTTGAATGCGTTGCGGCTGAAATTGCTGGCCGCGCGCAACAGGCGCCTCAAGGGCTGAGGGCCACAGCGCGCAGTCGGTCATAGGCGGGCATCGCCGCCTCGGCCAATGCGGCGCGCGCACCATCAAGCGCGGGCGGGGGCCCCTCGGCGGCGGCAAAGCCGGTGCTGTCATGCACCGCCCCGTACCAATGCGCCGCCCAGACCCCGTCATCAGCATGGCCACCGCGCGGCCACGCGAGCATGGAGGGCGTCCAGTTCAGGCCGATGGCGGCGCAGAGACGTTGCAGCATGGTCTCGGGGTCACGGCGGATATCGGCGGAATCGATGACGACTGGCGATTGCCCTGCGGATACCAGTTGATCGTAAAGCTCAACCTGCTGGACAAAGCCGATATCGGCGAGCGTCGGGTTGTCATACTTGGCCGAGAAACTGGCGGCGACGCGCGCCGGGTGGCGGATGAGAAAAACGTTGGTCAGCTCATTCACCCAGTCGCGCGGCACGCCGGGAATCATGTGCTGGGCCATGTGTTTCTGATAGAAATGCGGCTTTTGGGCCGGAACAGGACCTAATAGACCTTCCACCACGCGCAGGGGGTCTTGCGGCTGCGCAGCCATGATCGCGTCGCGCATCGGGTGATCGAGCCTGGTCTGCGCGAGGTAGGTGGCATAGAATGGCTCATCCACCACGGCACAATCGCCACGCGCGGCAAAGCTGTACATCATGGCGGTGGAAAGGTTCCGCGGCCCGGACCACGTGGCGATGCGCATCTCAGCCCCGCCCGGCAATGTGATCATTCGTCATCGTCAATCGCCCATCCCCCATGTTCACGGCATGCTAATCCTGTCTAGGATCGTCGAATCACCGATGCAACAAGAGAGGCAGGCAATGGACGCGAAGTTCTGGCATGATCGCTGGCAAGAGGGGCGGCTCGGCTTTCACGAGGGAAAGGTCAACCGGCTGCTGGAGGCGCATATCGGCGCACTGGCGCTGGGCGAGGGCGCGCGGATCTTTGTCCCGCTCTGCGGCAAGGCCGTCGATATTCCATGGCTGTTGTCGCGCGGCTATCGTGTGGCCGGGGCCGAGCTGAGCGAGATCGCGGTGCGCGATCTGTTTGACGAAATGGGCGTAACGCCAGAGGTCACCGAATTGGGTGCGCTTCGGCGCTACGTGGCGCAGGGTGTCGAGATTTTCGTGGGCGACATCTTCGATCTGACCGCTGAAACGCTTGGCGCGGTGGACGCGGTCTATGACCGCGCCGCGCTCGTGGCCCTTCCGCAGGAGATGCGCCGCCGCTATGCCGCGCATCTGGCCGCGATCACGGAACGCGCGCCACAGCTTCTGGTGACCTTCGAATACGACCAGTCGGTGATGCCGGGGCCGCCCTTTTCGCTAAGCGAGGCGGAGGTGCGCGCCTGCCACGCCGAACGCTTCACCATCGCCGAACTGGCGGATGAGGAGGTGCCGGGCGGCCTCAAGGGCATATGCCCGGCGCGGGAAAAGGCGGTGCTCCTGCGGTCGCGCTAGGCACCGCTCACCGGCCCCAAGGCCATGTGGCGATTGACATCCTTGTAGAGCAGGTAGCGGAAGGGCCCCGGTCCGCCCGCATAACAGGCCTGCGGGCAGAAGGCGCGCAGCCACATGAAATCGCCGGCCTCGACCTCGACCCAATCCTGGTTGAGCCGGTAGACCGCCTTGCCCTCGAGGACGTAGAGCCCGTGCTCCATCACATGAGTTTCGGCAAATGGGATGACGCCGCCGGGCTGAAGGGTGACAATGGTCACATGCATATCGTGGCGCAGATCCTCGGGGTCGACAAAGCGGGTGGTGGCCCAGACTCCGTTTGTGTCGGGCATCGGCGTGGGGGCGATGTCCCGCTCGTTCAGAATCAACGGTTCGGGCGCGTCGAGCCCATCGACCCACTGATACCGCTTGCGCAGCCAGTGAAACCGCACCGCCGTATCGCCGTGATTTCGCAGTGTCCAGGCAGCACCGGGCGGGATATAGGCGTAGCCACCCTCGGCCATGTCATGGGCCTTGCCCTCGATGGTCAGGTGCAGCGCTCCCTCGACGACGAAGAGCACCGCCTCGGTGCCCGGTTCGGTCTCAGGGCGGTCGCTGCCACCGCCGGGCTGCACCTCGGCGATATATTGCGAGAATGTCTCGGCAAAGCCTGATAGCGGCCGCGCGATCACCCAGAAGCGCGCCTTGTCCCAGAACGGTAGCAGGCTGGTTACGATATCGCTGAACGTGCCCTTGGGAATGACGGCATAGGCCTCGGTAAAGACGGCACGATCCGTCAGAAGCTGGGTTTGCGGTGGCAGTCCGCCCTGCGGGGCGTGGTAGCGGGGCGGGTGCATTGCGGGCCTTTCATGATCCTGTGATAGGTTGCTTATGCCATGCCGCGCGGGGCCGACACATCCCCGGGAATATTTGAAAGCCTCTCAGCAAAAGCCGGAAACTGCGCCGACGCGGTCCAGCGGGGCGTCCGGACAAAGGCTCTTGCGCGATTCCGGTAGATCGGCGGCGGCATCGCCCGCGATATGCCGCGCAACAACGGTGTCGCTGTAGCTCGGTTGGTAGAGCACGTCATTCGTGATGAGTGACACTGCACGAAATTTTTAAAACATCATCAAGACGTTAGGTGTTTTCGAGAATCGCGTCTTTGAGAGTACTTCGAGAATTTTCAGTTGCGCACGTTGTTGCGCTTTCGCATCGCCAAATGAAGCGGATGGTGCCTCAAGAGGGACTCGAACCCCCGACCTTGTCCTTACGAAGGACCTGCTCTACCAGCTGAGCTATTGAGGCGGACCGTTCGTGCGTTTAAACGCAGGGGGAGGCCCGATCAAGCGATTTCACATGGAAAGCGGAGAGAATCTCGTCGTCCTTAGGGTCTGGTCGCTCACATTCCATGATGGAGCACCAGTCGCCGCACGACCGCGAAGAATTTGTCTCATAGTGCGCCCTTCTGGTTGTCACAGATCAGTAGATCATCACACACTGGGCCTAAGCGCCCGGGCTCGCGGGTACGTGATTTGCTGCGGCGTATAGTTCCGCGTAGCCCTCCGGGTATCAATACGGAGGTGTATTCATGCGACCATTTCTGAAACTTCTCGCAATCCTCACCATCCTTGCCGCGCCGGCGCAGGCGCTGGAGCCGCGCGAGGGCTGGGTGATCCACGACACGGGCAAGAGCTTTGACGATCTGGTGCAGGCGGTGCGTGACGCGGTGAGTGCTGCGCCTATTGCCGTGGTCACACAGGCGAGCGCCTCGGACGGGGCGCGGATGCAGGGGCACAGCATCCCCGGCAACCGGGTCTTCGGCCTCTACCGCAATGATTACGCCCGTCGCATGTTGGAGGCGAGCGTCGCCGCCGGGATCGAAGCCCCGATTCGGATGTACGTCACCGAAGACGCCGACGGCACCGCGAGCCTGAGCTACAAGGCACCGACGGCGGTTTTCGCCCCTTATTTCGACGAGGGCGGAGATACGCTGCGTGATCTGGCGGCGGAACTGGATGGAATTTTCGAAACTGTCGCGGAATCCGCCATCGCCGAGTGATCTTTGGGCGGCGGGCGGGCTCCTGTTCTAGCTCTAGGCAGAAAGACGCCTATTTCGTTCGTCTTATGCGGTAGCAAGCCTGCCCTGGTCCCGTGATATGCGTTAAACTGCGGATAACGTATTGGTGAGGACCGCCCCGCACTTGTTGCGGGTGTCATATATAGCGGGCTAGCTGAGACTTGAGTGATTGCCGAAAAAGGATACCGGGCCATGCGTCATGATCAATTCGGGTGCGAGATTTCCGTATCATCCGCTACCGCCCTTGCGGCATGGGACAAGTTGGTGCTGGCCTTTCTCGCCCATGCCGCGACAACGCCCGAACATCTTGGCACGGTGCTGAGCGAGGCCCCGGAATTCGCGATGGCGCATGCCACCAAGGGGCTGTTCCTGCTGATGCTGGGCCGCAGGGAGATGAACGAGACCGCGCAGGAGGCCTATCAGGCCGCTCTTGCCTGCGCGCGGGAAGGCAATCCGACGGCGCGCGAGATGGGCTATGTGCGCAGCTTGGGCGCATGGCTCGACGGGCACCCGTCCGAGTCGGTGCGCGAGATGGAGGCGGTGCTGGCGCGCTGGCCCGAGGATGCGCTGGCGATGAAGATCAGCCACGCCATCCGGTTCATCCTTGGCGACCGGCACGGCATGCGCGCCTCGCTTGAGGCGCTGTTGCCCGCCTATGACGCGCAGAATCCAGCGCGCGGCTATCTGTTCGGCTGTCACGCTTTTTCGCTCGAGGAAACCGGCGATTATGCCCGCGCCGAGACCGCCGGGCGCATGGGGCTGAGCCTGTCGCCCGACGATGCCTGGGGGCTGCACGCGGTGGCGCATGTCTTTGACATGACTTGCAACGCGCGCGCCGGGCTCGACTGGCTGGAGGGCCGCGAAGGGGCCTGGGCCCATTGCAACAACTTTCGATACCACGTGTGGTGGCACAAGGCGCTGATGCATCTCGATCAGGGCGAGTTAGAGTCTGTCTTTGCCCTTTATGACCACGAGATTCGCCAAGACAAGACCGACGATTTCCGCGATATTTCCAACGGCACATCATTGCTGATGCGGCTGGAACTGGAGGGCCATGACGTGGGCGATCGCTGGGAAGAACTGGCTGATATCTCCGAACGGCGCTCTGAGGATGCCTGCCTGATTTTCGCCGATCTGCATTACATGCTGGCGCTGGTTGGCGACAATCGCGAGACGGCGATCAAGCAGATGATGGCGCGCATGCATCGTGACGCGAAAAAGACCAACGCGGGCGAGTTGATGGCGCGCATGGCGAATCCTGGCCTGTCGGCTGCGACGGGGCTTGAGGCCTTTGGGGAAGGGGATTACAAGACGGCGTTCCTCAACCTTGGAAGGGCGCGTCGTTCCATGCAACTGGTCGGGGGCAGTCATGCCCAACGTGATGTCTTTGAGCGGCTCACCATAGATTGCGCGATTCGCGGCGGCTTTCTGGACGAGGCAGAGACCATGCTCGAGGAACGCACGACGCAGCGCGCCGGGCGTCTCGACAGCTATGCAAGCACGCGGCTCGACCTGATCAACGTCTCGCGCGGGGACTGGGATGAGGCCGATCGCCTGCCCGCCGAGTAACCCCGACCCCACATTGCAAAAGGAGCCGACACCGCGATGACGAGTGTTGCTGATCCGGCCATGCTAAAGAGCCGCCCCAAAGAGGCGGTGGCCCCTGCCGCAACGACCCGCGATATCCGGCTGGATTTCTTTCGCGGGCTGGCGATGTTCATCATTCTCTGCGCCCATACCCCGAGAAATTTCTTTACCAGCTGGATACCGGCGCGATGGGGCTTTTCGGACGCGACCGAGATCTTCGTGTTCTGCTCCGGCATGGCCTCGGCTATCGCCTTTGGCCGCACCTTTGACCGGGCGGGATGGGCGCTCGGCTCGGGGCGCGTCGGCTTTCGCGTCTGGCAGGTCTACTGGGCGCATATCGGCATGTTCTTTGCCATTGCCACGCTGCTGGCGGCGTTCGATCACTTCGGCGATTTCGAAAAGACCTATATCGGCACGCTGAACCTGTGGAAGTTCTTTGCCGATCCGGGGCCGCAGTTGGTGGGGATCTTCACCCTGACCTATGTGCCCAACTATTTCGATATCCTGCCGATGTATATGGTCATCCTGGTGATGATGCCCCTGATGATGGCGCTGAGTCGGGTTAGTGTCTGGGCGGTATTCGCTGCGATGGGGCTGATCTGGCTCTTCGCGCAACGCGCCGTGCTTGACGCGCTGGGCCTGATTGACCTGCATCTGGGCTTCCCGGCAGAGCCCTGGTCGGATCGAAAATGGTTCTTCAACCCGTTCGGCTGGCAACTGGTGTTTTTTACCGGCTTTGCCCTGATGCGCGGCTGGCTTCCGAAACCGCCGGTGAACAAGGTTCTGATCGGGCTGGCGCTGGTGATCGTCATCGCCAATGTGCCGCTGTCGCATATCGGCATGCGCGAGCTTGGGTTTGACTGGGCGCGCGGCTGGCGCATCGCCAACTCGGGCCTCTTCAACAAGTCCGATTTCGGCATCCTGCGATACGTGCATTTCCTGAGTCTCGCCTACCTGTGCTGGGTGGCAGCGGGCGATGGTGGTGCACGACTGAAAACCGTCGGCACGGGGCTGTTGTCCCGGGCTTGGGGCGCGCTGCTCAGGATGATCCTCAAGGTCGGGCAGCAATCGCTCGCGGTTTTTGTGTTTTCGATGGCCTTTGCCCGGCTCTCGGGGTTCGTGATGGATCAAATCGGGCGCACGACATGGAACATGGTGGTGGCCAACTGCGTTGGGTTCGTATCGTTGATCCTCGTGGCCTACTCGGTGGCGTGGTTCAAATCACATCCCTGGCGAGGCGTAAAATGATCCGGCGTGACGTTTTGAAATCCTTTGGCGCGTTTGCGCTCTGGCCCGGTCTGGCGCAGGCCGGGTCCGGCACGCCCTTTTCCGAGGAGGGGCTGCTTGATCTCGCGCGCGAGGTGGCGGCGAATCCTTATGCCGAGCGCCCGAGCGTGCCCGAGGCATGGCGCGACCTGACCTATGATCAATATCGCGCCATCCGCTTCGATACCGATCAGGCGATCTGGGCTGGCACCGACACGACGCTGGAATTCGACGTGTTTCCGCCCGGCCTCTATTTCCCGCGTGCGGTTGAGGTCAATCTGGTCGAGAACGGCCAGACGCGGCGGCTCGATTTCGACCTGTCGCTTTATGAAAAGCACGAAATCGTGCCGGATCTGCCGACCGAAGGGGACTTGGGATATTCCGGGGTTCGTCTGCGCGCCGAGTTGGAGAAGCCAGGGATCTTTCAGGAATACGCGGTGTTTCAGGGGGCCAGCTATTTCCGGGTGATCGCGCGCGATCTGGTTTACGGCCTGTCGGCGCGGGGGCTGGCGGTGAATACCGGCGGGCCGGAGGGTGAGGAATTTCCTGATTTCACCCGCTTCTGGATCGAGAAACCGGCCCCCGGCGTCAGCATCCACAAGATGCATGCTCTGATGGAAAGCCCGTCGGTGACCGGGATTTACCATTTCACGATGCGTCCCGAGGGGGCGGAGACCGAGGTGGATGTGCGTTGCACGCTGATGCCGCGCGTGCCGCTGGAGAATGTGGGCATCGCGCCGCTGACGTCAATGTTCTATTTCGACGCGACCAATCGCCACCAGTTCGATGATTTCCGTGCCGGCGTGCATGACAGCGACGGGCTGAGCATTCTCAATGGCAACGGTGAGATGCTCTGGCGGCCCTTGGCCAATCCGCGCGATCTGCAAATCTCCAGCTTCGTGGACACCAACCCGCAGGGCTTTGGCCTGTCGCAGCGGTCGCGCGCCTATTCGGATTTCCACGATTTGGAGGCGCATTATCATGAGCGCCCAAGTCTGTGGATCACCCCGGGTGAAGAGTGGGGGCGTGGTGCGGTCACGCTGGTCGAGATCCCGACCGACAAGGAGATCTACGACAATATCGTGGCCTATTGGCGCCCGCGCGAGCCGCTGGCCGAGGGGACCGAGCACAGTTTCAGCTATGGCATGACATGGACCGGCGGCATCGAGGAGAAAAAGCCGGTGGCGCGGGTGATCGAGACCCGGATCGGGCGTGGTTTTCCCAATGACCTGCGCAAGGTGGTGACGATTGATTTCGCCCCGCATGACGCGCTGCCCGAAATGTATGATGACCTCGTGGTCTATGTGTATTCCAGCCGGTTGGAGATTGCCGGGGGTTTCGTGCAGCGCAATCCCGAAACCGGCGGTCCGCGCCTTGCCTTTTCGTTTGACCCGGGTGAGGTGACGGCGGCTGAAATCCGTGCGCAGCTTTTCCACGAGGGGCGCGGCGTGTCGGAAGTGTGGCTGTACCGATGGACCGCCTGACCCCCTTTCCCGGCGCGGCGCATATGCCGCCTCCTGCCCCTCTGGATCACCCGATTCAGAGCCTGAGTCGGGTGCATCGCGACCCCAACGCGCCTGCATGGCGGCCCAATCTCAATTACTGGTGGCGGCGCGCCGCTACGTTCCTGCCTGCCACGCTGATTACGGGCGCGCTTGGTTTTGCCTTTGGCGAGTGGCTTTCGGTGGGGGGAATGTGGTGGCTGGAATGGGTGCTGCTGGCGCTGGTGATGGTCACGTTCTTCTGGATCGCGCTGGCCGTGGGCACGGCGACGCTCGGACTGGCCTGTCACATGATGCACAAGCGCGCGCAGGCGCGTGCCACGCCCGCACCGCTGAGCGTAGCGCTCTTGGTGCCGATCTATAACGAGGACACGTCCGAGGTGTTCGGCAATGCCTGCGCCATGATGTCGGCGCTGCGCGCGGCAGGGGCTGCGCACTGCTTTGACCTGTTCATCCTGTCAGACACGCAGGATGCCTCTGTCGCCATGGCCGAGCAACGCGCCTTTGCCACGCTGCGCGCCGCGCTGCCCGCAGATTGCGCGGTCTGGTATCGCCGCCGGGTGCGCAATACCGGGCGCAAGGTGGGCAATATCGGGCAATGGCTGGAAAACTGGGGGGCGGCACATGACGCGATGCTGGTGCTCGATGCCGACAGCCTGATGAGCGCCGAGGCGATTGTCGCGCTGTCGGACGAGATGTCGGCCGATCCCACGGCGGGCCTTATTCAATCGGCGCCGCTGGTTGTGGGCTCGGACACGCTCTTTGGCCGGATGCAGCAGTTTTCGGCGGCGGTCTATGGCACGCTGCTGTCCGAGGGGCTGGCGGGATGGACCGGCTCCGAGGGCAATTACTGGGGCCATAACGCCATCCTGCGCACCCGCGCCTTTGCCGATTGCGCGGGGCTGCCGGAGATGCCGTCGCTGATCGGGCAGGGCGGGCTGATCCTGAGCCACGATTTCGTTGAGGCGGGGCTGTTGCGCCGGGCCGGGTGGGCGGTGCGATTCATGCCTTCGGTCAAGGGTAGCTACGAAGAGCCGCCCGCCACCCTGATCGACTATGCCCTGCGCGACCGGCGCTGGTGCCATGGCAACCTGCAGCATCTCAGTCTGCTGGCCACGCGCGGCTTTCATGCCGTCTCGCGGTTCCACCTTTTCCACGGCGCGATGAGCTATCTTCTGTCGCCCGCATGGTTCGGCCTGCTGGTGGTCTGGGCGCTTCTGGGCAATGGGCATAACAGCGTGATCAGCTATTTCTCGATGGAAAACCCGCTATACCCGGTCTGGCCGGAAATGAGCCGGGTGAGTTCGGTTCTGATCCTGCTGTTTATGTACGGCATGTTGCTGGCGCCCAAGCTGATGGGCGCGATGGCGCTTGGGCTTACGGATGTGTCGATCCGCAGTTTTGGCGGGGCGCTGCGGTTCACCGTGTCGTTGGTGGTGGAGATCGTGCTGTCGATCCTGTTCGCGCCGATCATGATGGTGCAACAGCTTGTGGCGGTGCTGCGCTCGATCATCGGGATGCGACCGATCTGGTCACCGCCGGCGCGCAAGGGCGGCGATTACAGCCCCGGCACGGTGCTGAAATTTCACCTGCTGGAGACGGTGAGCGGGGCGCTGCTGTTCGCGGGCATGGCGGCGGGCACGGTATCGCTCTGGCTGTTGCCGATCGCGATAAGCCTGGTCGCCGCCGTGCCGCTTTCGATGCTGTCGGGGCTACGTCTGGGGGATTGGCGCGGGCTGCGTCATGTCATGGCCACGCCAGAAATGATCGACACCCCGCCGATCCTGCTGCTTGCCCGCAACCACCGCACGCTGTTCCGCGCGGCGGAGATGCCGCCGATGGCGGCGGAATAGGGGCCGTCGCTCGCGTTCGCGTGTGCAGGATTGATATCCGGTTTCGGTTTCTCGCATCGACAACGCGTCCCGACGCCTCTAGTCTGCCCTGCGAAAGGGACCGTTTCATGCCTCTTCCCCAGCCTGTCTATGCCTCGCGGCCCTCTGGCTTTGATCAGGCGACGCTATCCGCGATCCGCATGGATGCCCGCCCGGAGAGCTAACAGATGAGGCCGAGGTGCTGGAATTTTTTCAGTGCCTTGCAGATCAGGCGGTGGTGGCGCGGCACGATACGTGACCTGCTACATGCCTTTGGATGTCCGGTAGCGGTATAATTCGACGTTAGATTGTCGAGCGGCCGGGCCTGCAAGCGGCGATGCACTTTAAATCCCGTAAATCACGTGCTTTGGTCAAGTTATATTACCAGAATACTTGTTTTTGCATCGCCAATCTTTACGATGGCGCGGGTGTGGTAGGCATTCAGCACCGAATCGCCTTTGCAATTGACGTGCGCCTGCCATCGGACACGACTGATGCATACGCATAAATGGGAGGATACCATGACAGACAAGGCGAAGTTTGACCGCCGTACGTTCCTGCGCCGCGCGGCGGTAGGGGCACCGGTGGCTGCTGCGAGCACGCTCGCGGCACCGGCGGTATTGGCGCAAGCGCCGATCGTGCTGAAAATGCAGACATCCTGGGGGGCCGGGAACATCTGGCAGGAATTCGCACAGGATTATGCCGACCGGGTGGAGGAAATGTCCGGTGGCCGTCTCAAGATCGACGTGCTGCCCGCAGGCGCCGTCGTGGCTGCGTTTCAGGTTCTCGATGCCGTGAATGACGGCGTCCTTGATGCTGCGCACTCGGTGCCGGTCTATTGGTACGGCAAGAACAAGGCGGCCTCGCTCTTTGGCACCGGCCCGGTCTTTGGTGGCTCGGCCACCACGATGCTGAGCTGGTTCTACGAGGGCGGCGGCAAGGCGCTCTATGACGAGTTGACGCAGGACATTCTGGGCATGGACGTCGATGGCTACATGGGCTTTCCGATGTTCGCGCAGCCCTTCGGCTGGTTCAAGGGCGAGGTTAACACTGCCGAAGACCTCAACGGCTTCAAGTATCGCACCGTGGGCCTTGCGGCGGATCTGCTGCAGAGCATGGGCATGTCGGTGGCGCAGCTTCCGGGTGGCGAGATCGTCCCCGCGATGGAGCGAGGCGTGATCGACGCGTTCGAGTTCAACAACCCGTCCTCGGACAAGGATTTCGGCGCGCATGACGTGGCGAAGAATTACTACCTGTCGTCCTACCACCAGGCGTCGGAAAGCTTCGAGTTCCTGTTCTCCAAGTTCACCATGGAAGAGCTGGACCCGGATCTGCGCGCGATCCTGAAATACGGCGTCGAGGCCGTGTCGACCGCGAACACCGCCAAGGCGATGCGTCGCTACTCGGCCGACCTCAAGTGGCTGCAGGAAGAGGCGGGTGTCACCGTGCACCGCACCTCGGAAAACATCCTGGCAGCTCAGCTCGAGGCATGGGACAAGCTGATCCCGGAACTAGAGGAAGATCCATTCATGAAGAAGACCCTCGACAGCCAGCGCGCCTGGGTCGAGCAGGTCACCTTCTATGAGCTGATGAACGCGCCGGATCTGGAGCTGGCCTACGATCACTATTTCCCGGGCAAGCTCAATCTCTGAGTTCGGGCAAAGACCTGATTGAAACAGGCCCCGGCGCAAAAAACGCCGGGGCCGCTTTCCAACTAACGGGGGCATCTCGTGATCGGTTTCATACGCTTCGCCGACAACCTGTCGGCCTGGTTCGGCAAGGCTTTTGCCTGGCTCATTGTCCTGATGTCGGTGGGGACCGGCTATGAGGTGGTTTCGCGCTACCTGTTCAACGCGCCTACGGCCTGGGCGCTCGATGTGTCGTTTATCATGTATGGTACGCTGTTCATGATGGGCGGTGCTTATACATTGTCGCGGGGCGGTCATGTGAGGGGCGATTTCCTCTATCGTCTGTGGCAGCCGCGCAATCAGGCCAAGATCGACTTTGTGCTTTATATACTCTTCTTTTTCCCAGGCGTAACCGCGCTGATCTTTGCCGGCTGGAAATATGCCGCAGCCTCATGGTCCTATAGCGAGGTGTCGGTCAACAGCCCGGCCGGCGTGCCGATCTACCAGTTCAAGACGGTGATCGTGGCCGCCGGTATCCTGCTTTTCATTCAGGGGATAGCGCAGGTCTGCCGCTGCATTCTGGCGATGCGCACCAACGAATGGCTACCCGCTGACGAGGATGTCTTCGAGACCGAAGACCTGTTGATGCAAAAGGCCTCTGAGGCCGAAAAGGACGCACATCCATGACCGATCCGCAAATCGCCCTGATGATGCTGGGCCTGTTCATCGTCTTTGTGTTTCTGGGCTTTCCGATCGCCTTCACGCTCATGGCCATGGGCATCGGCTTTGGCTATTACGCCTATTTCCAAGAGCGCCGGATGTGGCGTGACTACAACCGCCTTGACGAGGAGTTGGCCAGCACATGGGATCAATGGTCCCTCTGGCTGGAAGGGTTCTTCAACAACCGAATATTCGATCTGTTCGTGAACCAGACATTCACGGTGATGTCGAACGAGGTTCTGACCGCCGTGCCGCTGTTCTTGTTCATGGGCTATATCGTCGAGCGTGCCAACATCGTGGACCGGCTGTTTTCCACGCTCAACGTCGCGGCCAGGAACATGCCCGGCTCGATGGGCGTCGCCGCACTGATCACCTGCGCGCTGTTTGCGACCGCCACCGGCATCGTCGGCGCGGTGGTGACGCTAATGGGCCTCTTGGCGCTGCCCGCAATGCTCAAGGCGCGCTATGATCCGTCGTTTGCGAGCGGCATCATCTGCGCGGGCGGCACGCTGGGCATTCTCATTCCGCCCTCGATCATGCTGATCGTCTATGCGGCGGCCTCGAACGTGTCGATCGTGCGGCTTTACGCGGCGGCGCTGTTGCCGGGGCTGGTTCTGGTGGGGCTTTACCTGACCTACGTGATCGGGCGTGCGATCATTCAACCATCGGTCGCGCCGAAACCCAGCAAGGAAGAAGTGCCCGACATCCCGATGACCAAGCTCATCGCGATGATCGTGACCTCCTTCGTGCCGTTGGCGTTCCTTATTATGGCGGTGCTGGGCTCGATCCTGTTTGGCCTCGCGACGCCGACCGAGGCGGCCTCGATCGGGGCGCTGGGCGGGATCTTCCTCGCCTTCGTCTACCGGGCGATGACGTGGCAGCGGATGCGTGAGAGCGTCTATCTCACGGTGCGCACCACGGCTATGGTCTGCTGGCTCTTTGTCGGTTCCTACACCTTCTCGGCGGTGTTCTCCTATCTGGGCGGCGAGCATATCATCTCGGACTTCGTGCAGGGGTTGGATCTCAGCCCGCTGGAATTCCTGCTCTTGGCGCAGCTGATCATCTTCCTGCTCGGCTGGCCGCTGGAGTGGTCCGAGATCATCATCATCTTCGTGCCGATCTTCCTGCCGCTGTTGCAGTTCTTCGAGGTCGATCCGCTGTTCTTTGGCATCCTCGTGGCGCTGAACCTGCAAACCAGCTTCCTGACGCCTCCGATGGCGATGTCGGCCTATTACCTCAAGGGGATCGCGCCACCGGAGATCAAGCTGACGCAGATTTTCTCGGGCGTGATGCCGTTCCTGTTCTGCGTGTTCGTCTCCATGGCGCTGATGTATATCTATCCGCAGATCGTCTTCTATTTGCCGGAGCTGATGTATGGCGGATAAGATCGACATGCTCTCGCTGGACGCTTGCGCCTTGCGCGAGCGTCTGGCCTCCGGGGCGCTCAGGGCTGTTGAACTGATCGAGGCCTGCATCGCCCGGATCGAGGCGCGCGAACCCGAGGTGCAGGCCTGGGCATGGTTCGATCCCGACTTTGCCCGCCACCAGGCCAGGGCGCTCGATGCGCATCGGCAAGCGGGGCGGGCGATCGGCCCGCTACACGGACTGCCGGTGGCGCTCAAGGATATCATCGACACCGCGAAGATACCGACCGAGAATGGCTGCGTCCTCGATCAGGGGCGCGTGCCGAACAAGGATGCGGCTTTGGTGGAGCGGCTCAAAGCGGCGGGCGCGGTGATCATGGGCAAGACGGTCACCACCGAACTGGCCTATATGCAGGCGGGCAAGACCCGCAATCCGCACAATCCCGGGCACAGCCCTGGCGGGTCGTCCTCTGGCTCTGCCGCCGCGGTGGCCGACGGGATGGTGCCGCTCGCGGTGGGCACACAGACCGGCGGCTCGGTGATCCGGCCTGCCTCCTATTGCGGAGTGACCGGGTTCAAGCCCAGCTTTGGCGCGATCCCGCGCACCGGCGTGCTAATGCAGTCGCCGACGCTCGATACAGTGGGGGTGTTCGCCCGCACGCCCGCCGATGCGGCGCTGCTGACGCAGGTGCTGATGGGGCATGATGCGGGCGACAGGGCGACGTCGCCGCAGCCCGTGCCAGACCTGCCGGGCATCGCGCAGTCCAAGCCGCCGGTGAAGCCGGTCTTTGCCTTCGTCAAGCCGCCCGGCTGGGCCGAGGCCGACCCGCAGCTTCACGCCGCCTTTGCCGAACTGACCGAGGCGCTTGGCGATCAGGTCTTCGAGGTGGATTTGCCCAAGGCTTTCGACGAAGCTGCCGAGGTGCGCGAGCGGATCAATTTCGCGGAGATGGCGCGCTATTACTACCGCTATTCCAAGCAGAGCGACACGCTCGGCCCTCGCACGCAGGAGGCGCTGACCAAGGGCAACGCGATCCTTGCGCGCGATTATCTTGCCGCGCTCGACTGGCCGGATGTGCTTTATGCCGGTCTGGACGAGATCTTCGAGCGCTGCGACGCGATCCTGTGCCCCGCCGCCACAGGGCCCGCCCCCGAGGGGCTGGAGTTTACCGGCAGCGCGATCTTCAACGGGCTCTGGACCCTAACCGGCGTGCCGGCCGTGACCGTGCCCGCCTTCACATCCGAAAACGGCCTGCCGATGGGCGTGCAGTTGGTCGCCACGCGCGGTCAGGATGCCCGGCTCCTGCGCTCGGCGAACTGGTTTCACACCTGGCTTCACGATGCCGGGGACTGACGAAAGGAAGACGATATGAACAGGCTACTGGCGCTCTTCGCCTTCGCGGTGCTGGCCGCGTTTCTCTATATCCTCGCCAGCGAGATCGGCGAGACCGATCTGTGGATCGTTACGGTCTTTTCCGCCGGGCTGGCGGCTTATGATTTCATCACCTCCAGCAAGAACAAGAGTTGAGCCATGTCCAAACCGGTTATCTGGATTCCACGCCGCCTGTCGGATGCCACGTTGGAGCGCGCACGCCGCGATTACGAGGTGATCGTGAACGAGGCCGATACCCCCGGCAGCGCCGAGGATATCATCGCGATGAGCGCAAAGGTGGACGGGATGATTCCCTGTCATTCCGAGCATTTTTCAGCAGATGTGGTGGCGCGGCTTGATCCGCGGCTCAGGATCGTCGCCAATCATTCGGTGGGTGTCGATCATTGCGATCTCGACGCGCTGAAGGGCGCGGGCGTGGTGGTGACGAACACGCCCGACGTGCTGTCGGATGCTACCGCCGAGATTGCCATGCTGCTGATGCTGGGCGCGGCGCGCCACGCGGTGCGCGGTGATCGGCTGGTGCGGCAGGGGCAATGGGACAGCTGGTCGCCCTCGTTCATGGTGGGCAAACAGATGACTGGTGCGCGACTGGGTATCGTGGGCATGGGCCGCGTCGGTCGCGCCTTTGCCGAGAAAGCACGCGGCTTCGGCATGGAAATTCATTACCACAACCGCTCGCGGCTAACCCCTGAGGTCGAGCAGGGCGCGGTCTTTCACAAGGATGTGGACAGCCTGCTGGAGGTTGCCGATTTCCTGTCGCTGCATTGCCCGGCGACCCCCGACACCGTCGATCTGCTCAATGCCGAGCGCATCGCCAAGCTGCCCAAGGGTGCGGTCGTGGTGAACACGGCACGCGGCGCGCTGGTGGATGAAGACGCCCTCGTTGCGGGCATCGAATCGGGCCATATCGCCGCTGCCGGTCTCGATTGTTTCAAGGTCGAGCCGGGCGGCAACCCGGCCTTTGCGGCGCATGAAAACATCTTCATGTTGCCCCATATCGGCAGCGCCACCCGTGCGACGCGAGACGCCATGGGGTTCCGCGCGCTCGACAATCTCGACGCATTCTTTGCGGGGCGAGAGCCGGGCGACCGTCTGGTCTGAGGCGCAAAAGCAGGCGCCTGGATGTCACGAACCGTAGGGTGGATAAAGGGCCCACCCTACGGTCGTCAGGTCTTACCTGCTCAACCCGCCATGCAACGTCGGCACGTCCAGAGACGCGAACCCGTAATGCCGCAGCCAGCGCAGGTCTGAATCAAAGAACGCCCGCAGATCGGGAATGCCGTATTTCAGCATCGCGATTCGGTCGATCCCCATGCCGAAGGCAAAGCCCTGCCACTTGTTCGGGTCGATATTCCCGGCCTCCAGCACGCGTGGGTGCACCATGCCGGATCCGAGGATTTCCAGCCAGTCATCGCCCTCGCCGACCTTCAAGGTGCCGCCCTCCCAGCTACAGCGGATATCGACCTCGGCCGAGGGTTCGGTGAACGGGAAATGCGACGCGCGAAAGCGCAGTTCCACATCGTCCACCTCGAAGAACGCCTTGACGAATTCTTCCAGCACCCATTTCAGGTTGGCCATCGAGATATCGCGGCCAATCGCCAGCCCCTCGACCTGATGGAACATCGGCGTGTGGGTCTGGTCGTAATCGGCGCGATAGACGCGGCCCGGCGCGATCACCCGGATGGGTGCGCCCTCGGCCTGCATGGTGCGGATCTGCACCGGGCTCGTGTGGGTACGCAGGACGTGCGGCGGGCGGTCATCGCCGTCGGAGCGATGGGTATAGAACGTGTCCATCTCGGCCCGTGCCGGGTGATGGCCGGGAATGTTCAGCGCGTCGAAATTGTACCAGTCGCTCTCGATTTGCGGCCCCTCGGCCACGGCAAAGCCCATATCGGCAAAGATCGCCGTGACCTCCTCGGTCACCTGGCTCACAGGATGGATCGTGCCCTGCCGACGCGGCCGCCCCGGCAGCGTCACGTCAAGCCATTCGCCCCGCAGCCGCGCGTCGAGCGCGGCATCGCCCAGCGCCTCTTTCTTGGCCGCCAGCGCCGAATTGATCTCGTCCTTGAGCGCGTTGAGCGCCGGGCCCGCCACCTGCCGTTCCTCGGGCGTCATCTTGCCCAACTCGCGCATCTTGAGGCTGATCTCGCCTTTCTTGCCCACGGCCTGCACCCGCAGATCCTCGAGCGCGGATTCGTCGCCCGCATTGGCAATCGCCGTCAGATATTTGTCCCGCAGATTGTTCATGGCTCTTATCCCGCTGATGTCAGGGGCGAGTTACCGCGCCTTGCCCCCGCGTGCAAGCATCTGCACCCGTCACGCGATATTGTGCAGCGAGACCTCGACCGCGTGCAGAAAGGATTTGGCCGAGGAACTCGCCGACAATAGCAGGTAGTCATCCTCGCCCGTGCGCAGGATCAGCACGCCCAGATGCTCCATCACCGTGCGCGCGGCGTGACCCAGGCCAAACACCTGTGGATGCAGGTCAATCGGGCAAATCCGCTCCAATGCACGGCGAGCGTCGGGGCCAGACAGCGCCAGCGCCACCCAGACATCGGTCTGATCGGTGGTATAGAGTGCGTCGTTCAGGCGTTGCGCCACGACGCGTCCGGCATCGGGGGTCGCGTGGGTGAAAAGCGCGAAGGCCAGATCCGGGGCCAGCCGGATAAGGCGCGTGTCATCCTCGGCGAGCACGGACCGGCCAATCTCGGGGAGGTCCACCCCATAGGCGGACTTGATCGCCCGATCTGCTGCATCCTCTCTGCCCAGCGGCAGCGCCAGCGACACCAGCGCCAGATCGGCGGGTGCCCAGAGGCGCACGCCCGCAATCTCCATCTTCGTGCCCGCCAGTGGCGGCTCTGCCTGCAAAGTATACTCAGCCACGCAACCGCTCTCCTTCCGGGTCGATGAAATGCGCCGGAACCACCTCGACCTCCATCTCCCTGCCATGCACCGGGCTGACGGCGCGCAGGATTTCGCCCAACCGCGCATCGCCCCGCTTGAGAAAGCCCAGCCCGATGGAATGCCCCAGGCTCGGCGAATAGGCGACCGAGGACATCCAGCCCTGATCGTTGTCCATCATCACGGCATCCCCTTGCCCGATGAAATGCGATCCCGCGATCAGCCCCGTGTCGCGGTTCACAGGCCGGAACCCGACCAGCTTGACCGCATCCTCGCGCAACAGCTCGGGGCGGTGCGACAGCACGTTGCCGATACAGTCCTTTTTCCGGCTGACCATCCGCCCCATCCCTAGGTTATGCGCCGTGGTCTGACCGTTGAGCTCATTGCCCGCCGCATGCCCCTTTTCGATGCGCATCACGCCAAGCGCCTCGGTGCCATAGGGTACGGCGTCGAATTCCCGGCCCGCCTCCATCAGCACGCCCATCATGGCATTGCCAAACCGCGCGGGCACCGCGACCTCATAGGCCAACTCGCCCGAGAAGGAGATCCGGAACAGCCGTGCGGGCATCCCGCCGCAAACAGTCACCTCACCGCAGCCCATGAAAGGAAACGCCTCGTTCGAGAGATCATGAGCCTTATCCACCACCTTGCGCAGCAGGTTGCGCGCGTTCGGCCCGGCGACGGCGAACTGCGCCCAGCCGTCAGTGGTGGAAATCAGGTGCACATCCAGATCGGGCCACAGGCATTGTCGTGCAAACTCCAGCCGACGGAACACCGTGACGGCATTGGCGGTGGTGGTGGTCATCACGTAGTGATGCTCGCCCATCCGTGCGGTGGTGCCATCGTCATAGGCGATGCCATCCTCGCGCAGCATCAGGCCATAGCGCACGCGGCCCACCGCCAGCGTAGCAAACCCGTTGCAATAGACCCGGTTCAGGAACTCGCCCGCGTCGCGCCCCTGAATGTCGATCTTGCCCAGCGTGGTCACGTCGCAGATCCCCACCGACCGGCGCGTCATCAGCACCTCGCGATCCACAGAATCGCGCCAGCCCTGTTCCCCCTCCCGCGCGAACCACTGCGCGCGTAGCCAGTTGCCGACCTCGACAAAGGTTGCGCCATTGGCCTCGGCCCAGCGATGCGAGGGCGTCAGGCGATAGGGCCGGAAATCGCGGCCCCGAGCACGGCCTGCCAGCGCACCGATGGGCACCGGCGTATAGGGCGGGCGAAAGATCGTCGTGCCGGTTTCGGGAATCGTCTTGCCGGTGCATTCCGCCATGACCGCAAGCGCGGGGATATTGGCCGTCTTGCCCTGATCGGTGGCCATGCCAAGCGTGGTGTAGCGCTTTAGATGTTCGACCGAGCGAAAGCCTTCCTGATGCGCCTGTTTCACGTCCTTGACGGTCACGTCGTTCTGCAGGTCGAGCCAGGCGCGCGCCCGGCTTTGCGATACATGCCAGATGGGCGCGCCGTCGCGCGGTTCGTCCTCGGCACGGGGCAGATCGCCCGTGTCGGTATAGCCCAGACGCTCCGTCACCGCGACCCCATCGCGCAGCGCCGCTGCCAGTGTCATCGCCCCATTCGCGGCCCCCGCCACCACCATGCCGGGCGGCAAGTCACGCCCGGGCACGAAGGCCGCCAGATCGTCGCGCCATTCGGGTCGTCCGCGCTGATGGCAGGTCAGGTGCACATTCGGGTTCCAGCCGCCCGACACCGCGAGGCAATCGACGTCGATCATCTGCCCGTCGATCAGCGAGATCTGCCTCAGCCCCTTGCGCCCTTTCGTGTCCATCACCGCAGCGCCCCGGATATGCCGCGCGCCGTGCACATCGCAGACGGCGGGCGCGTCGCGCGTGTCGATCACGGCGGGCACCTCGACCCCCTTGGCCACCAGGTCGGCGGCGCTGCGCCAGCCGTCGTCGTTATTGGTAAAGACCGCCACGCGCCGCCCCGGCGCCACGCCCCAGCGATTTGCATAGGCACGCACAGCCCCCGCCAGCATCACCCCGGGCCGGTCGTTGTTGCCAAAGGCTATGGGGCGTTCCGTCGCCCCCGCCGCCAGCACCGCGTGCCGGGAATAGACGCGCCACAGAACCTGCCGGGGCTTGCCGCCGCTGAATGCCAGGTGATCGGTACACCGCTCCAGCATGCCATAGATGCCGTGATCATAGGCCCCGTAGACCGTGCTGCGCGGCATCAGGCGCACATTCTCCATCGCCGCCAGTTCGGCCACGACAGTGGCGGCCCAATCGGCCCCGGGCATTCCGTCCACCTCCAGCGTCTCGGCGTTGAGCCGCCCGCCCATGACGAAATCCTCGTCCGCCAGGATCACCCGCACGCCTGCGCGCGCCGCCGTGCGCGCCGCCATCAACCCGGCAGGCCCCGCGCCGATCACGAGCAGATCGCAATGCAGATAGCCCTTGTCGTAGCAGTCCGGGTCCTCCTCCATCGACAGCTGCCCGAGACCGGCAGAGGCCCGGATCGCGGGTTCGTAGAGCTTTTCCCAGAACGCGCGCGGCCACATGAAGGTCTTGTAATAGAATCCCGCCGAGAGGAACGGCGACAGCAGGTCCGTCACCGCCATCAGGTCAAACTCGAGCGAGCCGCGATGGTTCTGGCTGCGCGCCTCCAGCCCGTCGAAGAGCTCGGCTACCGTGGCGCGGGTATTGGGCTCCTGCGCGGCCCCCTTGCGCAATTCCACCAGCGCATTGGGCTCTTCCGACCCGGCGGTGAAGATGCCACGCGGGCGGTGATATTTGAACGACCGCCCCACCAGCCGCTGCCCGTTGGCTAATAGCGCTGAGGCCAGCGTATCGCCCGGATGGCCCTGCATCGCCTTGCCGTTGAAGGAAAAGCTGATCTCGGTGGAGCGGTCGATGAGACCGCCCTTGATGCGATTGACCTGGCTCATCGGCCCCGTCCCCGGGCACGCGCCACGTCGCGCGCGAGTTCGACCCGGCTGATCTCGTGGTTCACCGTGTTGCGGGTCACCACCAGCCAGGACCGGTCGCCCTGCTCGTGATACCACAGTTCCTGATGCACCCCCGCCGGGTTGTCGCGCAGGTAGCCATAGGCGTGAAAGGCCTCGGCGGCGTTTTCGGCCTGCCAGTCGGGCCGGTCGATCAGCGCGGCATCGCCGAGATAAACGAATTCGGCGGCGTCGCGCGGGCCCAGGAGCGGGTGATGGATGATCATGCGTCCGTGCCCTGTGTCAGTGGTTGGATTTGAGTATTTTGGGAACGATGAAAGGTCATGGCATGCCCTCAATGCAGGTTGGGCTGGTTGCCCATACCCTTTTCGTCGATCAGATGCCCGCGCGCGAAGCGGTCGAGGCGCATTTCGGTGGCCACCGGGTGCGGCGCATCCCTGGCCAGCAGATGAGCGTAGCACATCCCGCTTGCCGGGGTCGCCTTGAAGCCGCCATAGCACCAGCCGCCGTTGAAATAGAGCCCATCGATATGGGTGCGGTCGATAAAGGGTGAGCCATCCATCGACATGTCCATGATCCCGCCCCAGTTGCGCAAGAGGCGCGCGCGCCCGATCATCGGCATGATCGCCATGCCTCCTTCGGCCACGTCCTCGACCACCGGCAGGTTGCCGCGCTGCGCGTAGGAATTGTAGCCGTCGATATCGCCGCCGAAGACTAGCCCGCCCTTGTCGGACTGACTGACATAGAAATGCCCCGCCCCGAAGGTGATGACCCCCGGCAGCACCGGCTTCAGCCCCTCGGTGACGAAGGCTTGCAAGACATGGGATTCAATCGGCAGGCGCATCCCCGCCAGCGCCATCACCCGGCCAGAGGAGCCCGCGACGCAGACCGCGACCTTACGCGCGCGAATGGCCCCGCGCGTCGTCTCGACACCCCGGCATTTGCCGTTTTCGATGTCGAACCCGGTGACCTCGCAATTCTGGATGATATCGACGCCCCGCGCATCGGCACCGCGCGCATAGCCCCAGGCCACCGCGTCATGCCGCACCGTGCCACCGCGCCGTTGAAAAAGCCCGCCCTTGATCGGAAAGCGGGCATTGTCGAAATCGAGAAACGGCAACTCGGCGCGCAGCTGATCGGCATCGGCCAGTTCCGCATCGGCGCCTGCCAGAAACATCGCATTGGCCCGCCGCACGAAAGCATCGCGCTGCGCGTCCGAATGGATGAGGTTCAGGATCGAGCGCTGGCTGACCATTGCGTTGTAATTGAAATCCTGTTCCAGCCCTTCCCACAGCTTGAGCGACATCTCGTAGAACGGCTCGTTGCCGGGCAGCAGGTAGTTTGAGCGGATGATGGTGGTGTTGCGCCCCACATTGCCCGACCCGATCCAGCCCTTTTCCAGCACCGCCACATTGCGCAGGCCGAATTCCTTGGCGAGGTAATAGGCGGTGGCGAGGCCGTGCCCGCCGCCGCCGATGATGACGATATCATATTCGGGTTTCGGCTCCGGGTCGCGCCAAGCGGGTGTCCAGCCTTTGTTGCCGGTCAGCCCTTCGCGGAAGATCTTGAAGGCGGAATAGCGCATGGGGTCTGTCCTACGGCTCGTTCTCGCTAAATCATGGCTGATCTATCGGGGCTATACTTGTCTAATATAGTCAGTTACATGACGTTTATGGACAGAAACGGCAGACTGCGCCCTGGACCGCATCGAATTGGCATCCTGCCGATACACGGCTTTGCGCTGATGTCGTATGCCGCCACGGTCGAGCCGCTGCGCGCCGCCAACCTGTTCGCGGGGCGCACGCTCTACGAGGTGATCCATATCGCCCCGACGCCCGACCCGGTATGCAGTTCCGGCGCAGCACAGGTCAGGCCCGAGGCGGGGCTTGTCGACGATCTCAACCTCGATCATCTGTTTATCGTGGCGGGGGGCGATCCGGCCACCTACCCGGCGCGCGCGCTCACCCCGTGGCTCGCGCGTCAGGCGCGGGCGGGGGTGGTGCTGGGCGGTGTCTCGGGCGGGCCGATCATTCTGGCGCGCGCCGGGCTGATGAGCGACAGGCGGATGACCGTGCACTGGGAATATGCCGCCGCCCTGGCCGAGGTCGCGCCCGACCTGCGCATCGAACGCACGCTCTATGTCATTGGCCGCGACCGGATGACCTGCGCGGGCGGCACCGCGCCGATGGACATGATGCACGCGCTTATCGCCAGCCATCATGGGCGCACCTTTGCGCGCGAGGTCAGCGACTGGTTCATGCATACCGAGATCCGCCCGCCCACCGGCCCGCAACGCTCTGGCCTGGTGGAGCGCGTCGGCACGCAAAGCGCGGCAATTCTCGATGCGGTCGAGGCGATGGAGGGCAATATCGCCGATCCGCTAACCCTGGCGCATCTGGCGCAGATCGCCCGGCTGTCGCCGCGACAGCTCAACCGGGTGTTCCGGCAGCATCTGGGCCAGACCACCCTTGGCTATTACCGCCGCCTGCGGCTCGAAAAGGCGCGCAACCTGTTGCGCAATTCGGCGCTGTCGCTGACCGAGGTGGCGCTCGCCACCGGCTTTGCCAGTTCCTCGCATTTCTCGCGCGCCTATCGCGCGGAATACGGCCAGCCGCCGTCGCGCTACCGCTCGTCCTGATCGCGCCGCTCTCGAATGAGCGCCTCCAGGTCCGCCAGCCGGGTCAGCACCTCGTCGCGGTAGGTGTCGGTCTTTTCCGCGTCCTCGGCGTGATGCGCGTCCTGCATCGAGTTGACGATGAGACCGACCAGAAGGTTCACCACCGCAAAGGTCGTGACCATGATAAAGGGTACGAAGAAGGCCCAGGCATAGGAAAACACCTCCATTACCGGGCGCACGATGCCCATCGACCACGACTCCAGCGTCATGATCTGGAAGAGCGAATAGGCCGAACGCCCGAGGTCGCCGAACCAGTCGGGAAAGGCCGCGCCAAAGAGCTTGGTCGCCATGACCGAGCCGATATAGAAGATCATGCCCATCAGCAGAAATACCGAGCCCATCCCCGGCAGCGCCGTCACCAGCCCCTCGACCACGCGGCGCAGCGAGGGCGCAACCGACACCACGCGCAAAAGGCGCAGGATGCGCAGCGCCCGCAGCACCGACAAGCCTTGCGTTGCGGGCACCAGCGAGATGCCGACGATGATGAAATCGAAGATGTTCCAGCCGCGCCGGAAAAACCCGGTGATACCGCGCGCATAGAGCTTGGCCGCGATCTCGACCACGAAGACCGACAGGCACAGCTTGTCCAGCAGGATGACCAGTCCGCCTGCCTTCGCCATGAGCGGTTCAGATGTTTCCATCCCGAGGATCACGGCGTTGAACAGGATCACGCCGAGAATCGTGTTCTGAAAGAGCGGCGTGTCGAGAATGGCACCGATACGTTTTCGAAATGTCATGTCCTGCCTGTGGGTTCGCGCTGCAATCGCGGGTCATATGGGCGCGGCACGACGGCACCGCAAGCGGGAGCGGACGGCCCTACATCTTTTGCAGCATCCGGCCCAGCGGGCGGCCACCAATGATATGCAGGTGGAAATGCGGCACCTCCTGCACGCCATTCTCACCGGCATTGGTGATCGCGCGAAAGCCACCATCGCCAAGCTGCACGCCGGACTGACGGCAGATCTCGGCCACGGCGCGGTTGAAATCGACGATCTCGGCATCGCTGGCCTCGGTCGCGAAATGATCGTAGCTGACATAGGCCCCCTTGGGGATCACCAGCACATGCACCGGCGCCTGCGGCTGGATATCCTCGAAGGCGAGCGTGTGCCCGGTCTCCAGCACGGTTTTGTTCGGGATCTCGCCACGCAGGATCTTGGCAAAGATGTTCTGATCGTCATAGGCATAAGACATGGGCGTCCTCAATCTGCAAAAAGATGGTCGAGTGCAGCGATTTCCTGCGCCTTTTCGGGCGGAATATCAAGGAACCGCGACAACAGATCCGGGTAGCGCGCGGTATCGTCGTTTTCGCGCAGGATCAGGTGGTTCTCGAATTCGGAATCACGGATCTGATCGCTCTCATGGGTCATGTCCCCGCGGATCGTGGGTAGCAGCCGCTCCAGCGTCTCGGGCGGGGTCTGCTCGCCGGCAAGGCCTACGCGCATGGCGTGGCCAGTAAGGTAGGAATCGGTGAAATGGCACTGAATTTCCAGCAACTTGGTTACCGACCGATCGCCGCAGAAATCCTGCAATAGGTCGATGCTGCCCGGGTCCATGCAGACGATCAGGCGGTCAGTCTCGTAATAGTCGAACAGCATCCGCATCAGCGCGCGGCGATGGCGGGTGCGCTTGGCCAAGGTGCCCTGAATGCCACCCAGATCAGGCAGCGCAGTGCCCTCCTCGTTAAAGAGATACTCGATTGCGGGCAGGTTGGTGACCTGCCGGATCCGGTCGAGCAGGCGCTTGGCGACATGCCACTTCTTGCACACCACGATCATCAGCTCACGCTCGCGGCCCAGCGTGCTCTCGGTTTCCCAAAACCGCTGGGCAAAGCGCCGCCCCTCACGGCCACGCCCGGTGAGGAACTTGAACAGGCTGCGTCCCTCGTTCGAAATCTGGAACTCGGCCCGCGTGTTGTTGTAGAGCGCGCCGAGGCGGCGCTTGAGCTCCAGCGACTCGGGGCTGATCTTGCGGGCAAAGAGATAATCCTGGCTGAGCAACAGGTCGTAATGGTCGTTGTAGAACGTAACCGGCATGCCGTAATCGGTGAACATCAGAAAGGTCAGTGTGCGCGTCTCGATCTCGGTCTCGGGCACGAGATGACGCACCAGCGTCTGAAAGAACGTCTCGTCGGGAATCCAGGTGGTGCGGAAAAACCGCATCACGTCGCGCCGCCGTCGCGTGAAATCCAGGATCCATTCCACGGTGCGGCGGCGCAGGCACCACCACTGGCTGCCGATCTGCACCTGGATGTCATTCGGGATATCACGCGTGATGCCAAGTTTGCGTTGCAGGTTGAACGACGTGTAGAACCGCTTGGGCTGTGTCCGCTCGTTAAAAAAATGGCGGTAGATTAGCCGCTCCTGCTTCATCCCGGTCTTGATCCAGTCGCTGTCGAAATAATCGAAACTTTCGACGTAATCGAGATCGCGCGCATCGAGATACTCATGCGCGAAGCGGGCGGACTTGATCGGCGCGCAATCGCCTGACAGCATGTAAAAATGCGTGGCGCGCGGGAACTGATCGACCGCCGCCTCCACGGCATAGAGCGTCGCCTGCACCAATGACCATTCACCCCAACCACATTTGATGCGCTTTTTCGCGAAGGTCACGTTGGGGTTGTCGCCAAGCGCTTCACGGATCTCGCGGAACGCCTCGGGCTTGGCGCGGGCATCGAAATGGATCGACATGTAATCGCCCCCAGCCGTCAGCATCTCGGCCTGGCGAATGATCGCCTCAGGGTCTTTATGGCACAGTAGGATAAACGCGATTTTTGCCATTTCAGGAACTGTGCAAGCCTTTTTTCATAGATTGTGTATAGCATTAACCTTGAAGGTCGTCTGAATAAACAGGCTTTCTTTGGTTTTTTGAACAGGTTACAAAGCATTGAGCCCATAAAAACCGGGCCGGACGTGCGGAGGCAGCGACAATGGGGTTTCCAGGAACATGGATGACCGAGAGCCAGAGCGTGGTCTACCGCGTGGTGCCGAAATGCGCCTGCTCGACCATCGGGCAGATCATGTATTACTCCGATCACGGTGAATTCTTCGACGGCGACATCCACGATGCCACCACCGGGCTGCACAAATGGGCGCGTGAGGACAGCCAGAAACTGATCAACGCCAATGTGCGCACCCATACTTCTTATGCCTTCACTTGCGTGCGCAATCCCTACACCCGTATCCTGTCGTCCTTCTTCGACAAGATCTGCGGCATCCAGCGCAATGGCAAGCGCTATCGCGGCAAGCTGGTGCCGATGCTGATCCAGAAATACGGCATCGAAGTCGGCGGCGAGGACGGCAAACAGGAGTTCGACCAGATCAAGAGCTTTCGGCGCTTCCTGCTTTTTGCGCGCGACTCGATCCGCTTCAAGCGTCCGATGGAGCCCGATATCCACTGGTCGGCGATGTCAGGTCATGTCTCGACCTTCATCGTCAATGGCGGCACCTATGACAAGATCTTCTGGACCGAGACCTTCAATGATGGCATGGCAGAGGTGCTCAAGTCGATTGACACGCCGCATAAGGTCAATCTCAAGACCATCCCGCGTTTCAACGAATCCGAAGGCCACGGACCCAAGCGCGCCCACCCGGTCGAGGATTATTTCGACGACCTATCGATGCATCTGATCCGCGAGATCTACAAACGCGATTTCGAGGTCTTCAAATACGATTTCGAGAATCCCGCCAACAAGATGCCCGTGGGCGAGATCGACCTCGAAGAGGTTCACGCCAAGCTGGGTGAGTAAGGTGGCCTGACCGGACGTCGCAGATGAGTATTTGATCCATAAAGACGCCGGGGCTTGCATTCCGCGTCAATCGGGATAAAAGGCGCGTCATATATGCGCGTGATGCCCGCTCAGGCAAGAATCATTACCCCGGAGATCGGGGGCCCGGTTGGGTATCCGTGCGTCACACCTAGTTACCAAACCTTGAAAGGGTCTGATTCACATGGCCAACACACCCCAGTCCAAAAAGCGCGCACGCCAGAACGAAAAGCGCTTTGAAATCAACAAAGCCCGCCGTTCGCGGATTCGCACGCATCTGCGCAAAGTCGAAGAGGCGATCGCCTCGGGTGACAAAGATGCCGCAGTTTCGGCCCTTCGTGCCGCTCAGCCCGAACTGATGCGCGGCGTCACCAAAGGCGTCTTCCACAAGAACACCGCCTCGCGCAAGATTTCGCGCCTCGCATCGCGGGTCAAGGCGCTCGGTTAAGGGTCTCCCCTAAGCCGTTGAAGGATAAAGGCACCGCCGCGCGCGGTGCCTTTTTGTTTCTTCGGGTCGGTCCGATGGCCGCCAGATTCTTTTCTGTCAAAGCCGCTGTCAAGCACATTGATCAGTTGCCCAGCGGGCCGGGACGTTGCTAATTTCGGACCTGCGATTCACGCTTGGGGGGACTAGGCTGCATCAACTCATGGGCTCGATGGAACCGATCTGGCCTTGGCTTGAAACGAGCATTACTGCTTTGGCTTTGTCCATATAAACGTATTTTCAAAGACGACGGGGATAGTGGCCGGTTGGGACGGGCCGCTCTTGCCCGACGCTTTTGAGATGCGCGGTGATCTGTCGAAGGATCTTGCTACCGTAGCCTTGCGCAACGGTGCCGGGTGACCTTTGCCCCTCATCCGGTGATCGCACAGCACGGGCGAACCGGCCGGCGGATTCTCCGCCGGGCGGGGATGAGAAAGCAGCGGAATAGGGTATCATGACGCAAGAACAATGGGGACGGCTGAAGCAGCAGATTCAGCAATCCGTCGGGCAGAGCAATTTCAGAAACTGGATCGAGCCGCTGGAGATCGCCGAAGTGTCGAATGGCGTCGCGACGCTGCAAGTACCCACCAGTTTTCTCGGTGATTACGTCTCGCAGCATTTCGGCGAACTGATCCTCTATCAGATTGCCAGCGTCGATCCGAACGTGCGCCGTCTCAATTTCCGGGTGGCCGCTAATCACGCCGCGCGCCCGTCCGCCGCACCTGCGCCCAAGACCTCTGCGGCCTCGTCATATGGCAAGACCGACGGTAACCTGCCCTCCGCCCCGCTGGACGAGCGGTTCCGCTTTGACACCTTCGTCGTGGGTAAGCCAAACGAGTTGGCGCACGCTGCCGCCAAACGCGTCGCCGAAGGCGGGCCAACCACCTTCAATCCGCTCTTTCTCTATGGCGGTGTTGGTCTGGGCAAGACCCACCTGATGCACGCCATCGCCTGGGAGTTGACTGACGCAAGCCCTGAGCTCAACGTACTCTATCTCTCGGCAGAGCAGTTCATGTACCGTTTCGTGCAGGCCCTGCGCGACCGTAAAATGATGAATTTCAAAGAGATGTTCCGCTCGGTCGATATCCTGATGGTCGACGACGTTCAGTTCATCGCCGGCAAGGATAGCACCCAGGAGGAGTTCTTTCACACCTTCAATGCGCTGGTCGATCAGAACAAGCAGATCGTGATTTCCGCTGACTGCGCCCCCGGCGAGATCGCCAATCTCGAGGACCGGATCAAGTCACGCCTGCAATGCGGCCTCGTCGTCGATCTGCACCCCACCGATTACGAATTGCGTCTCGGCATTCTGCAATCCAAGATCGAGCGTCACCGCGAACAGTATCCCGATCTGCTGCTGCATGACGGCGTGCTCGAATTCCTCGCCCACCGGATCAGCACCAATGTCCGCGTGCTGGAAGGCGCGCTGACCCGGCTTTTTGCCTTCGCCTCGCTGGTGCGCCAGCCGATCACGTTGGAACTGACGCAGGACTGCCTCGCCGACGTGCTGCGCGCCTCCGAGCGCAAGGTCTCTGTCGAGGAGATTCAGCGCAAGGTTTCCGATCACTACAACATCCGCCTGTCTGACATGATCGGGCCCAAGCGCCTGCGCGCCTTCGCCCGCCCACGTCAGGTGGCGATGTATCTGTGCAAGCAGATGACCTCGCGCTCGCTGCCCGAGATCGGTCGCCGTTTCGGCGGGCGCGACCACACCACCGTGATGCACGGGGTCAAGCGCATTGAGGAGTTGCGCGTTCAGGATGCCCAGATCGCCGACGATCTGGAGCTTTTGCGCCGTACGCTCGAAGGCTGAGCGCGGCTTTAGCGCCGCAAACGCCCTCCCGCGCGGCATGCCGTGCGGGCTGTGGCCCTTGACGCTGCCAGATTTCCAGCCGAAAACACGACAAAGCGCTTGAGCCGCAGGGGAATATTGCTACCGTGCCCCTCCCGGCGCAAGACCGGCACCTGACAGGAGCGAGGGCATGAAACTCAGCATCGAACGCGGCACGTTGCTCAAGGCCGTGGCACAGGCACAATCCGTGGTCGAGCGGCGCAACACTATTCCGATCCTCGCCAATGTGCTGATCGAAGCCGATGGCGACGCGGTGCATTTCCGCGCTACCGATCTCGATATCGAGGTGGTCGATAAGGCCCCGGCACAGGTCGAGCGTGCGGGCGCCACCACCGTCTCGGCGGTGATGCTGCACGAAATCGTGCGCAAACTGCCCGACGGGGCCCTCGTCACGCTGGCCGATGACGGCAGCGCCGGTCGCCTTACCGTGCAGGCGGGCCGGTCGAACTTCAACCTGGCGACCCTTCCCAAGGAAGATTTCCCGGTGATGGCATCATCGGAATATGCCAGCAATTTCTCGGCCCCCGCGCCGGTACTGCGGCGGCTTTTCGACAAGTCGAAGTTCGCCATTTCCACCGAGGAAACCCGCTATTACCTGAACGGCGTCTACATGCACGTCTCCGAGGCCGATGGCGGCAAGGTCCTGCGCTGCGTCGCAACAGACGGCCACCGCCTCGCCCGGATCGACGCCGACCTGCCCGAGGGGGCGTCGGAGATGCCCGGCGTCATCGTCCCGCGCAAGACAGTCGGCGAGTTGCGCAAGCTGCTGGAAGATGACGAGATGAAGATCGCGGTCTCGGTCTCGGAGACCAAGATCCGGTTTGCCACGCCCGATATCACCCTGACCTCCAAGGTGATCGACGGCACCTTTCCCGATTACACCCGCGTTATCCCGCAGGGCAACACCCGCCGGATGGAGGTGGATGCTGCTGAATTCGCGCAGGCCGTGGACCGCGTGGCGACGGTGAGTTCCGAACGCTCGCGCGCGGTGAAGCTGGCGCTTGACGAGGATCGGCTGATCCTCTCGGTCAACGCCCCCGATAGCGGTGCCGCCGAGGAAGAGCTGGCCGTGGCCTATGGCGATGAACGCCTGGAGATCGGCTTCAACGCCAAGTACCTGCTGGAAATCGCCAGCCAGGTCGACCGCGAGAACGCCGTGTTCCTGTTCAATTCCTCGGGCGATCCGACGCTGATGCGCGAGGGCAATGACACGACGGCGGTCTATGTCGTCATGCCGATGCGGGTGTGACATCTGTCGGAGCCTCCGGCGGGGATATTTCTGGCAAGATGAAAGGGTCGTGAATGCCCGGCCTCTATCTGTCGGAACTGACCCTTTCGCATTTCCGCTCGCATAAATCCGGGCGTCTCAACCTCGATGCGCGCCCCGTGGCGATCCATGGCCCCAACGGTGCGGGCAAGACCAACCTGATCGAGGCAGTCTCGCTCCTGTCGCCCGGGCGCGGCTTGCGGCGCGCGGCGGCGCAGGATATGGCGCGGCGGCCCGAAGCCCTCGGTTGGAAAATCACCGGCATTGTGCACTTGCTGACCCGCGTCCACGAGGTCGAAATCCTGTCGCAAGAAGGCGCGGCGCGGCAGGTGCGGGTCGACGGAAAATCCGCGACCCAACTGGCGCTGGGCCGGATCGCCCGGGTGCTGTGGCTGATCCCGGCGATGGACCGGCTCTGGATCGAGGGGGCCGAGGGGCGCAGGAGGTTTCTGGACCGGATGACCATGAGCTTTCTGCCCGATCACGGCGACGCGGCGCTGGCCTATGAAAAGGCGATGCGAGAGCGCAACCGCCTGCTCAAGGATCAGGTGCGCGACGGGCATTGGTATATGGCGCTGGAGCGGCAGATGGCCGAGGCGGGTGCGCAGATCCACGCCAATCGCAAACATGCCCTCGCCCTTATCGCGGGGGCGCAGATGCAGGCCGAAACCGCCTTTCCCGCCGCCGAACTGGACCTGATCCAGACCGAAGGTGAGATGCCGGAGGGGGCGGATGACCTGCGCGAGGCGCTGGCCGAGAGCCGGTTTCGCGATCTGATTGCAGGGCGCACTCTAGTGGGTCCGCACCGCGCCGATCTCTACGGGGTCTATGCCGCCAAGGGGGTGCCCGCCGCCGACTGTTCCACCGGCGAGCAGAAGGCGCTGCTTGTCTCGCTCATCCTTGCTAACGCCCGCGCGCTCGCCCGCGATTACGGTGCACCGCCGATTTTGTTGCTGGATGAGGTCGCGGCCCATCTTGACGCCACCCGCCGCGCGGCGCTTTATGACGAAATCTGCGCGCTCGAGGCCCAGGCCTGGATGACCGGTACCGGGCCGGAACTGTTCACCGAACTGGGCCCGCGCGCGCAACACGTCCACGTCACCGACACCGACGGCACCAGCCGGATCACAGCAGAGGCCCCATGACCCCGCAACGTGTCACCCTCATCACCCTTGGCGTCGAGGATCTCGACCGGTCGCGCGCGTTTTACGCCGCCCTTGGCTGGACCCCGGCAGAATCGCTGGACAAGGTTGCCTTCTACCAGATGAACGGGTTTGTTCTGGGGCTGTTCGGCAGATCCGACCTCGCCTCCGATCAGGGTCGCCCCGAGGCCACGCTTGGCACCGGCGCGATGACGCTGGCGCAGAACTTCATGACTGAGGCCGAGGTGGATAGCGCCTACGCCACCGCCCTTGCTGCCGGGGCGACCGCGCTCAAAGCCCCGGAAAAGGTGTTCTGGGGCGGCTATTCGGGCTATTTCGCCGATCCCGACGGCCATGTCTGGGAACTGGCGATGAACCCGTTCTGGCCGCTCTCCCCCGATGGCAGCCTCACATTGCCCGACGTTCCATGACCCTCGCCGCCCCTGATCTGGCGCTCTATGCGCTTGCCATCTTCATCCTGTTTCTCACCCCAGGCCCGGTCTGGCTGGCGCTGGTGGCGCGGGCGATGTCGGGCGGGTTTCACGCCGCATGGCCTCTGGCGCTCGGCGTGGTGGTGGGGGATGTGCTCTGGCCGTTCCTCGCCATTCTCGGGGTCACCTGGATCGTCTCGGTGTTTTCCGGCTTCATGCTGGCGTTGCGCATCCTCGCCACTGCGATGTTCGTCGGCATGGGCCTGCTGCTCATTCATAATGCCGACCGCACGATCAGTGCCGACAGCCGCCTGACGCGCCCCGGGATCTGGGCCGGCTTCATGGCCGGGCTTGCGGCGATCCTCGGCAACCCCAAGGCGGTGCTGTTCTACATGGGCGTGCTGCCGGGGTTTTTCGATTTGTCGCGCATCACGCCATGGGACATGGTGGCGGTGGTTGGCATTTCCTTCTCGGTGCCACTGATCTGCAACCTCGGACTGGCTCTCTTCGTTGATCGGATCAGGGGTCTCATCACCTCGCCGGGGGCGCTCAGACGCACCAATATCATCTCCGGTGTGCTGCTGATTCTGGTGGGGCTTGTCATTCCCTTCACCTGAGGGCAGGACATCCGCAAAATATAGCGGTTGGGCGTGACATTCCCCCCAATAAAACGTATAAAATCACAAAAATACGAAGGAACACGCGCATGTCCGAACCCGCCATCGTGCCCGAAGAATACGGGGCCGATTCCATCAAGGTTCTCAAAGGGTTGGAGGCCGTCCGCAAGCGCCCCGGCATGTATATCGGGGATACCGATGACGGCTCCGGTCTGCATCACATGGTCTACGAGGTCGTGGATAACGGCATCGACGAGGCATTGGCCGGTCACGCTGACGCGGTCAATGTCACGATCCACGCCGATTCCAGCGTCTCGGTCAGCGACAATGGCCGTGGCATCCCGGTGGACATGCATGAGGGCGAAGGTGTCTCGGCGGCCGAGGTGATCATGACGCAGCTGCATGCGGGTGGTAAATTCGACCAGAACTCCTACAAGGTGTCAGGCGGTCTGCATGGCGTCGGCGTCTCGGTGGTCAACGCGCTGTCCGAATGGCTGGAACTACGCATCTGGCGGGGCGGCAAGGAACATGTCGCGCGGTTCGAAGGCGGCTTTACCACCGAACCGCTGCGCGTCGTGGGCGATGCCGAGGGGCGCAAGGGCACCGAGGTGCGCTTTCTCGCCTCGACCGAGACGTTCTCGAACCTCGACTACAGCTTCGATACGCTGGAAAAGCGCCTGCGCGAACTGGCCTTCCTCAATTCTGGTGTGCGGATCATCCTGCGTGACGAACGGCCCGCCGAACACCTCGAATCAGAGCTGTTCTACGAGGGCGGGGTCAAGGAATTCGTCAAGTATCTCGACCGCCACAAGACCCCCGCCATGCCCGAGCCGATCTTTATCACCGGCGAGCGCGACGAGATCGGTATCGAGGTGGCGATGTGGTGGAACGACAGCTATCACGAGACGGTGCTGCCCTTCACCAACAACATCCCGCAGCGCGATGGCGGCACCCATATGGCGGGCTTTCGCGGCGCGCTGACCCGAACCATCAACGCCTATGCCCAGACCACCGGTATCGCCAAAAAGGAAAAGGTCAGCTTTACAGGCGACGACGCCCGTGAGGGGCTGACTTGTGTGCTCTCGGTCAAGGTGCCCGATCCGAAATTCTCCAGCCAGACCAAGGACAAGCTGGTGAGTTCCGAGGTGCGACCGGCGGTTGAGGGTCTGATGAACGAGAAACTCGCCGAATGGTTCGAGGAAAACCCGCAGGTGGCCAAGGTCATCGTGTCCAAGATCATCGAGGCCGCCCACGCCCGCGAGGCCGCGCGCAAGGCGCGTGAACTTACCCGGCGCAAGAACCCGATGGATGTGAATTTCCTTGCAGGCAAGCTCAAGGATTGCTCAAGCAAAGACCCGTCCAAGACCGAAGTGTTCCTCGTCGAGGGCGATAGCGCCGGCGGCTCTGCCCAGACCGGGCGCGACCGGGGCACGCAGGCGGTTCTGCCGCTGCGCGGCAAGATCCTCAATGTCGAGCGCGCGCGTTTTGACCGCATGCTGGGGTCTCAGGAAATCGGCAATCTGGTGATGGCGCTGGGCACCGGCATTGGCCGGGACGAATTCGACATCTCGAAACTACGCTACCACAAGATCGTCATCATGACCGATGCCGATGTCGACGGCGCGCATATCCGCACGCTCTTGCTGACCTTCTTTTACCGGCAGATGCCCGAACTGATCGAGGGTGGCTATCTCTATATCGCGCAACCGCCGCTCTACAAGGTGATGCGCGGCAAGTCAGAGGTCTATCTCAAGGATCACCCCTCGCTCGAGGATTACCTGATCGACCAGGGCACCACCGATGCCGCCCTGCGATTGGGGTCGGGCGAGGAAATCGCCGGGCCGGACCTCGTGCGCGTGGTCGAAGAGGCGCGGCAGGCCAAGCGCAGTCTCGAGGCGTTCCCGACGCATTATCCGCGCCACATTCTCGAACAGGCGGCCATCGCCGAGGCGTTCCTGCCCGGTCGCGTCGATAGTGACCTGCAAGGCGTGGCTGATACCGTGGCCACGCGGCTCGACATGATTTCCAACGAATACGAGCGCGGCTGGCAGGGCCGCCCGACGCAGGATCAGGGCATCCGCCTGACCCGCGTGGTGCGCGGGGTCGAGGAAATGCGCACGCTTGACGGCCCGGTGCTGCGCGGTGGCGACGCCCGAAGGCTGTCACAGATGACGAAGGCGTTGCGCGACATTTACCGCGAGCGCGCGACACTGCTGCGCAAGGACCGCTCACAGCCGATTTTCGGCCCGCTCGACCTGCTCGACGCGATCCTGAAGGAGGGGGAAAAGGGCCTGACGCTGCAGCGCTACAAGGGTCTGGGCGAAATGAACCCCGATCAGCTTTGGGAAACCACGCTCGACCCGGACGCGCGCACGCTCTTGCAGGTCAAGATCGACGACGTGGCCGAGGCCGACGATCTCTTTACCAAGCTGATGGGCGACGTGGTCGAGCCGCGCCGCGAATTCATCCAGGCCAACGCGCTCAACGTCGAGAATCTCGATGCCTGAATGTCTTGTCAACCACCCCGCAAGCGTGCGTTTCATCCTGTCCCATATGTCTGACCCAACTTGCCTGATCAAGATACTGTCGCGTCCAATGGGCATAGGAAGGAAAATCTGCGACGCAGGCCGCTGAAATGCAGTCCACCCCCGCGAAACGGAGTTTCAGAACCAGACGAGGCTTGTCGCCTTGCGGCGCGTGATACGGTCCGACGCACGCGGGCCAAGATGCCGGGCGGTCAAGCCGCGCATCCTGTCCGTGCAGATCGAATAGACGCCGCCGTCGTCTACTCTTCCGGTGTCAGCCCCACGGCCTCGATCCCTGCAACGGCGGCGATCACGTCATTGTCGGAACTGTCGCCGGTTACGCCCACAGCCCCGATGATCGTGCCACGCTTGTCACGCACCAGAACGCCCCCCGGCACCGGTACGACCTTGCCGCCAAAGACGCCGTTCATCGCCGCGAAGAAATAGGCCTGCTGTTCGGCGCGCGCCATCTGCGCGCGGCCCCCAATGCCCAGCATGATCGCGCCATAGGCCTTACCCTGCGCGATCCCGAAGCGGCCCGGCGAGGCGCCATCCTCGCGCTCGAACGCCTTTACATGGCCACCGGTGTCGAGCACCACCACCGAAAGCGGCTTGAAGCCTTCCTCGCGGCCCTTGGTGAGGGTCTTGCGGATGATCGTGCGGGCGCGGGTGAGCGAAAGTTCTGCCATGGGTATCTGTCTCCTGTCGGTCGGGATTACGAGGATTGCGCGGCCTTGAGTTCCAGCCGGCGACGGTGCAGCACTGGTTCGGTATAGCCCGAGGGCTGTTCGCGGCCCTTGAAGACCAGATCGCAGGCCGCTTGAAAGGCGATGCCGTCAAAGCCAGGGGCCATGGGCTGATATTGCGGATCATCGGAATTCTGCCGGTCCACCACCTGCGCCATCTTCTTCATCGCGGCCATCGCCTCTGCTTCGCTGACCACGCCGTGATGCAGCCAGTTGGCGATATGCTGAGAGCTGATGCGACAGGTGGCGCGGTCCTCCATCAGGCCGATATCGTTGATGTCGGGCACCTTGGAGCAGCCGACCCCCTGATCAATCCAGCGCACCACATAGCCCAGGATGCCTTGCGCGTTGTTCTCGACTTCCCGGATGATCTGCTCTCTCGACCATTTGCGGTAGGCGGCGACGGGAATGTCCAGCAGCGTGTCGACAAAGGCCCGCCGCCCGCCAGCCTTGAGCCTGTCCTGCACGGCAAAGACATCGACCTTGTGATAATGCAGCGCGTGCAGCGTGGCCGCCGTGGGCGAGGGCACCCAGGCGCAGTTGGCCCCGGCCTTGGGGTGTTCGATCTTCTGCTCGAGCATGGCGGCCATCATGTCGGGCATGGCCCACATGCCCTTGCCGATCTGTGCCTTGCCCGAGAGCCCGCATTCCAGCCCGATATCGACATTCTGGTTCTCGTAGCCGCCGATCCACGCCTTGCGTTTGATGAAATCCTTACGGCTGAAGGGCCCGGCCTCCATGCTGGTATGGATCTCGTCGCCGGTCCGGTCGAGGAACCCGGTATTGATGAAGGCCACGCGATGCCGGGCGGCGCGGATGCATTCCTTGAGATTGACCGAGGTGCGGCGCTCCTCGTCCATGACACCTATCTTGACGGTATGCTGCGGCAGGCCGAGAAATTCTTCGACGCGGGTGAAGATCTCGTCGGTGAATGCCACCTCATCGGGGCCGTGCAGCTTGGGCTTGACCACATAGATCGAGCCATGCAGTGAATTGCCGCTGTCGCGCTTTAGGTCGTGCATGCCGATCAGCGTAGTGATCGCGGCATCCATCAACCCCTCGAAGATCTCGTTGCCCTCGGCATCCAGAATGGCCGGGTTGGTCATCAGATGCCCGACATTGCGCACCCACATCAGTGCCCGCCCCTTGAGCGTCAGTTCGCTGCCATCCGGCGCGGTATAATTGCGGTCGTCATTGAGACGGCGGGTGACGCGCTTGCCGCCCTTGTCTAGCGTGGTCTCGAGAGTGCCTTGCATCAAGCCCAGCCAGTTATCATAGGCAAGCACCTTGTCCTCGGCATCGACGCAGGCGACAGAATCCTCGCAATCCATGATCACCGTGACGGCACTTTCCATCCGCACATCGGCCAAGAGCGCCTGATCGCGGCAGCCAATGAAATGCGCCCGGTCAAAGACCAGTTCGACATGCAGCCCGTGATTGCGCAGCAGGATTGCATCGGGGGCGCGGGGGTTGCCCCGGTAGCCCGCGAATTGCTCGGGTGCCGCCAGCGGGCAGTCATCGACCACAAGCGCGCCGTCCTGCACATGGTAGCGGCGCACATCGGCATGGCTGGTGCCGACCAGCGGAAACGCCTCGTCGAGAAACACCCGCGCCCGCGCCACGACCCGCGCGCCTCGGCCCCGGTCATAGCCGCCACCCGGCGGCGGCGTTCCCATCGCGTCGGTGCCATATAGGCAATCGTAAAGGCTGCCCCAGCGGGCATTCGCGGCATTGAGCGCGTAGCGTGCATTGGTGACCGGCACCACGAGTTGCGGCCCCGGCACCAGCGCGATCTCGGGATCGACATTCGAGGTCTCGATCTCGAAATCCGGGCCTTCCTCGACGAGATAGCCGATCTCCTCAAGGAACCGCTTGTAAGCCTCGTGGTCATGCGGCTGGTTGCGGTGGCGGATGTGCCAGTCGTCGATTTGGTTTTGCAACTCTTCACGCCGCGCGAGCAAAGCCTTGTTCTTCGGGGTCACCTCCTCGACCAGAGTGGCGAAGCCGGACCAGAAATCGTCACCGGAAACCCCAGAGCTCGGAAGGGCCTTCTCATCGACAAAGCGAGCCAGTTGCTCCGCCACCCTCAGGCCATGCTTTTCGATACGTTGCACCATGTCTCGTTCCTCCGCTTGTGATCCGGTCAGGCATACAGTTGCATGCCGTCTTGTGGCTATCTATTCCGAAAGTTTTCGTTAGACCACAAGATTGGTAAAGATTTTTTGCCAAAATATAGGGAGTGCACGCGGTGCTACGACCCAAAGCCGGGCTCAGATCTCCAGTATCGTACTGCCGGTTGTCTTGCGCGCCTCCAGCGCCTCATGCGCCTTTGCCACATCGCGCAACGCGAATCGCTGCCCGATATTGATTGTCACATCCCCTGCCAGCACCTTTTCGGCCAGATGCCGCGCCATGGCCTGACATGTCGCGTGATCCGCAATATGCGTGAACAGCGTCGGGCGGGTGATCTTGAGTGACCCCTTTTTGCCCAGAAGGCCAATGTCGAAAGGCGGCACCGGCCCCGAGGCATTTCCGAACGAGATCATCATGCCCAAGGGTCGCAGGGACTCGAGCGATCCGTCGAACGTATCCTTGCCCACGGCATCCATCACCACGTCGACGCCCTTGCCGTCTGTCAGGCTACGCAGCTGCGCCACCCAATCGCCGCTGCGGTAATTCAGGCAATGGGCTGCACCGTGATCCAGCGCGAGTTGGCATTTTTCGTCCGTTCCCGCCGTGCCGATCAACGTGATTCCTTCCGAGCGCGCCCATTGGCATGCCAGTAGACCCACGCCCCCCGCCGCCGCGTGAAACAACACCGTGTCCCCCGACGTCAGAGGCGTTGTGCGGTGAAACAGATACTCCACCGTCAACCCCTTGAGCATCATCGCGGCCCCTTCCTCGAAGGAGATGCCATCGGGCAAGGGGCAGACCTGCGCGGCGGGCATCACACGTGCCTCGGCGTAGGCACCCGGCGGATTCGAGGCGTAGGCGGCCCGATCACCCACCTTCAGATGGGTGACGCCTTCGCCCACGGCCTCGATCACGCCTGCGGCTTCCATGCCCATGGCGTGGGGCAATTGCATCGGATAGAGGCCAGTGCGCTGATAGACATCAATGAAATTCAGGCCCACAGCCTTGTGAGCGATGCGGACCTCGCCCTTGCCCGGTTCCCCGACATCGAGATCCACCAACTTGAACTGTTCCGGTCCGCCATGCGCTTCGATAATCGCTGTTAACGCCATTTTCGATCCTCTCCATTTTTCTGCACCATGAGGATAATATTCCCCGGATGTCCAATGTTACCTAGGCTTTTTGTGCTGGGCATTCCGAACTTGGCCGAGAGGCATGGGGCGGATTTTGCGGCGATTTATGCCTTTGCTGCCGGTATCCGTGCTGCTGGCGTTGATCTGCGGTTGTATGATGCCGGGACACGATGCAAAGGCTGGCGTATCACCAAGCTGTGAACGCAGACTTGCCGGGTTTGCAGGGCCGCGACTCGGAATCGGCGCGTGATGCCCTATAATCTGCGTCATAGGCGACCAGAGAGTCTCAAACCCACGAAAGGACGCGCCATGCCGACCAGTTTCTTCACCCGCCGCGCCTTTATCGCCGCCGGTTGCGCTATTGCCGGGGGCGGGGCCTCGGACCTGATCGTGCCCGCCCACGCGTCAGGGCTCGAACCCACTCGCACCATGCGGGGCGGCTCGAACAATTACCTGCCCGATGCACCCATCGTCGAACGAATCGGCGGCGGCGGCTTCTGGATGACGGGCACTGTGCGCCGTGCAGGCGACGGCGCACCGCTACCCGGTCAGCGCATCCAGATCTGGGCGCACACGACCGAGGGGCACGAACGCGACCCACACAGCCATGGCGCGACGCTCACCGATGAAAACGGCCAGTTCCGGCTCGAAATGCCGCAGATCGTGCCCGCTTTCGGCCAGCCGCACGGCCATCTCGCCTATGACAGCGGCGATTTCGAGACGGTGTTCCTTCGCCCCGTCATGCCAAGCGCGAGCAGCACCAGCCTCGAGGCGCATTTCGTCCTGCAACCCGCCTGATCTGGCAAGTTGAAAGACGTGCCGCGTATCCGCGCCATCGTGATCTGGAGTGCGCTGCTTCTGGCCGCCGCGATACCGGTCATCGCCGCCGGCCAAAGCCCGCTTCTGGCCTGGCGCAGCCCGATCTATATCGCGGCCGGTTTCGCCGGGGTGATCGGTCTCGTCCTCATCCTGTTGCAATCCCTGCTGATCGGCGGCTACCTGCCGGGCCTCTCACAGAACCGGCGCCTGCACAGACTGGCAGGCATACTTCTGGTGGTGATGGTGATCGTGCATGTTGCAGGCCTTTGGATCACCAGCCCTCCGGATGTCATCGACGCGCTGACCTTCACCTCACCCACCCCATTTTCGGACTGGGGCGTCATCGCCATGTGGATGGTGTTTCTTGCCGCGGTTCTAGGCGCCCTGCGCCGCCGGTGGCCATGGCGGTTGCGCAGTTGGCGGCTGGCGCATACCGGGGCCGTTCTGGTGGTCGTGACGGGCACGGTCGTGCATGCGCTGCTGATCCAGGGTACGATGGAGACCGTCTCGAAATCCCTGCTCTGCTTGGTGGCGGTGATCGCACTCGCCAAGGTCATCGCCGACCGGCGCGTCTGGACATCGGGGATGCGCCGCCGAAGGTGAGTTGAGCGCTTACCCCATGATCCGGCAGCCCCATATTATGCCTGCGCAGTTTGCGGCAGATGAATGCGAAAACAACTGCCCTCGCCCGGGGTGGAGGTGACACTCAATTGCCCGCCCGCGCGGGTGATCAGGGTCTGGCTGATCGACAGGCCCAGGCCGGTGCCCTCGGCCTGCTTGGTGGTGTAGAACGGATCAAATATGCGCTTGCGCACCTCCGGCGTGATGCCGTGGCCGGTATCCTCGACATGAATCGCCACGCCCGCCCCCTCGTCAAAGACCCGGATCGTCAGGGTGCCGCCCCCGGCCATCGCATGCACCGCGTTGAGGATCAGGTTGACGATCACCTGCTGCAATTCGGTCCGCGCCATCAGCACCGTGCGGTCGCTGTCGAGCCGCAGGACGACCCTGACGCCCGCGGCCTCGATCTGGTGCTTCGTCAGCACGATGCAATCGCGCGCCACCTCGGCGGGGTGGATCGTGCTGCTTGCCCCGGAATACTCCTCTGGCTTGGCGAATTGCAGCAGTTTCGAGACGATGGCGCTGATCCGGTAGACCTGATCGTCAATCAGGTCGAACTCGGTCTTCACGGCGTCGGCCTCGCGCCGGAGCGTGTTGCGCGCCACCTCCAGATTACCCTGAATGACGGCGATGGGGTTGTTGATCTCATGTGCGACGCTGGCGGTGATCTCGCCCACGGCGGCCAGCTTTTCCGACATGATCAGACGTTCGGTGGTCTTTTCCAGCTTGCGGGTGGCCCCGCGCAGATCGCGGGTGCGCTCCTCGACCTTGTGCTCCAGGCTCTCGCCCCATTCGCGCAGCTGGCGGTCGCGTTCCTGGATCCGGTCCAGTAAGGTGTCGAGATGGGCGGCGACCTGCGCGATCTCGCCGGTATCGGCCTCGGGGCGGTTGCGCGCGTCCATGTCGCCCGTCTCGACCCGGGCGATGGTCTGGGTCATGCGCTCCAGGGGGCGAAAGATATGGCCCGCCCATCGCAGGAAGATCGGCACCGATAGGATGGCGATCAGCACGAACAGGGCGGCGAGGATGATGATGGTGTTGGTCTTGGCGGCCTGAAAGGGGGTCTCCAGAAAGCCGACATAGAGCATGCCGACCCGCGCGCCGCGGCTGTCCAAGATCGGTTCATAGGCCGAGATGTACCAGTCATTGACCACAAAGGCCCGGTCGAGCCAGATCTGCCCCTCGCTCAGCACCCGCGCCCGTACCTCGGCCGAAACCCGCGTGCCGAGCGCGCGCACGTTCTCGAAAAGGCGCACATTGGTCGAGACGCGCACATCGTCGAGAAACAGTGTCGCGGTGCCCTGACTGCCCTCGGGCAGGCTCTGGTCGCGGTAGACAAGCGCGTTGATCGTGTCGATGAAACCGAGATTGCGGTTGAGCAGCATGCCCCCCACCAATGCGCCGGGCCGCCCGTCGGGCAGGGGGATCGGGGCGGCGGAATGGATGATCATGCCGCGATCCTCGACCGCGCGGTCGGTGGGCACGGCGGCGCGCGTCTCGACCAGCCGGATCGCCGCCTGTTCCGCCATGCCGGGTGCGAGCGCATTCATCTGATCCCGGGAGAGAATATCCACCGCGCTGCGCCATTGGCCCTGCAAGGCGCTGCGCACCACCGGCCAACCCGTCGGGTCGAACCCGTCCCGCACAGCCGTGTCATCGGTCAGATAGAGGAAATCCAGTCCGAGCCTTTCACGCTCCGCATCCAGCAGCGCCGCCCGCGCCTGAGGTGTTTCCATCGCCTCGCGCAGGGCCACGGAGTTGGCGATGGCATCCAGCCGCTCGCCCGAATTCTCCAGCAACCGTTTCAGATACTGTTCGGCAATCGTCAGGTCGCCATTGACCTTGGTGATCAGCAGATCGTCGATCCGGCTGGTCCACCGCAGGGTCGTGCCGCCCAGCAGAAGCGGCAGCAGGACCAGCATCGGCAAGAGCGCGATGACAAGAAGACGGATGCGCACGGAGGAGAAAAGCCGTTTCAGCATGATCGAGACCGTTTCCTCCCCGTGGTCAGGATGCACAGCTCGGTATTATGGACCGCGCGACGGGCAAGATAAACGGGTTTCGAGCATAGTCGACCGTCACCGGGCCGAGGTCAGAGCCCGCCACGCGTCGTATTGCGACAGAAACACTTGGCCTGTCACGTCGTCGAGGAAATGACTGCGCCGGAGCCGGTCCATCACCGGGCCCTTTACCTCGCTCAGATGCAGGGTGATGCCCGCCGTCTTGAGCCGTTCATTGATCGCCTCCAGACTTTCGAGTGCCGAAAAGTCGATCTCGTTCACCGCAGAGCACATCAGCACCACGTGACGCAGGTCGCAATCCCCGGCGATGCGGTTCTGGATCAGATCCTCGAGAAACCGCGCATTGGCGAAATAGAGGCTCTGATCCACCCGCAGCGTCAGCAGGGTTGGATCGGTCTTGACCTCGTGGCGCAGGATGTTGCGAAAATGCTGCGTGCCCGGTACCAGCCCCACTTCGGCCACATGCGGGTGCGATGTCTTGTAGAGATGCAGCGCCAGCGACAGGAGCACCCCGGCGGAGACTCCCGCCTCCACCCCCATCCCGAGGGTGAGCAGGATGGTGGCTAGCACGGCGGCGAAATCGGCCTTGGAATAGCCCCAGGATTTGCGAAGGATCGAAAAATCGACCAAGGTTAGGACAGCCACGATGATCGTCGCCGCCAGCACCGCCTTGGGCAGAAAGAAGATGAGCGGCGTCAGCGCCAGCGCCGCGATGGCCAGCCCGACGGCGGTGAACGCCCCGGCGGCGGGTGTCTCGGCGCCTGCATCGAAATTCACCACCGAGCGGGCAAAGCCCCCGGTGACCGGATAACCCCCGGTAAAAGCCGCGCCGAGATTGGCGGCCCCCAGCCCGATCAGTTCCTGGTCGGGGTCGATCCTTTGGCGTTTCTTGGCAGCCAGCGTCTGCGCCACCGAGACCGATTCGACAAAGCCGATCACCGAAATGAGCAGCGCGGGCACCAGCAACGCGCCCAGAAGATCGGGCGAAAGATCGGGCATCGTGAGCGGCGGCAGTCCTTGCGGAACCGCCCCCACGATCGCCACGCCGCGCGCATCGAGGCCCATCAGCCAGACCGCTGCCGTGCTCAGCGCCACCGCTACCACCGGTCCCGCCTTGGCGAGGATATCGGCGGCGCGCGGGGCAAGTCCCATCCGCATCAACAAGGGTTTCAGCCCCTTGCGCACCCAGAACAGGAACGCCGCCGCCAGTGTCCCGATCACCAGCGTGGCCAGATGCACATCCCCCAGATGTGCCGCCAGAGACCGCAGCATCTCGACCAGCGTATGCCCGCCCGCAGGCACCCCGAGGATATGTTTGAGCTGGCTTGTGGCGATGAGCAGCCCGCTTGCGGTGATGAACCCCGCGATCACCGGATGGCTGAGGAAATTGGCGACAAAGCCCAGCCTGAGCAACCCCATCCCCAAGAGCATCGCCCCCGACAGGAGCGCCAGCGTTAACGCCGCTGCGGCGTAGCCCATGCTGCCCGTCTCGGCGACCTGCCCGATGGCCGCTGCCGTCATCAGAGACACCACCGCCACCGGCCCCACGGCCAGCGCGCGGGAGGTGCCAAAGAGCGCATAGAGCATGATCGGCACGATCGAGGCGTAGATCCCCGCCTGCGCGGGCAGCCCGGCCAGCAGCGCATAGGCCAGAGATTGAGGGATCAGCATGATCGTCACGATCACCGCCGCCACCAGATCGTTGGTCAGCGTGGTGCGGCCATAGCTGCGCCCCCAGTCGAGCGGCGGAAGGTAGCGGGCAATGCGGGGCATTCGGGGTGGTCTTTCAATCAAGAAGTGTCAGGCGGAGCGGCAGGCCGGCACCTCACCCCCCGGCGCTGATCTTTTCGGGGCGGGCCATCCATTCGCGACCCCTGAGCATCGCCTTCCAGTAGATCGGCGGTAGCATTTTTTCCTTGAGCAGCCAGGCCAGACGGCTCGGCTTGGTGCCATCAATCAGAAACTTCGGAAAGCTGGGCTTCATCACGCCGCCATAGCCAAACTCGGCCAGCACGATCTTGCCGCGCTCCACCGTCAGCGGGCAGGAGCCGTAGCCGTCATATTGCGCCACCGGCTCGCGGCCCGCGATGTCGGCGACGATGTTCTCGGCCACCACCGGGGCCTGTATTCGGGCCGCAGCGGCGGTCTTGGCATTGGGCGCGTTCATCACATCGCCGAGCGACCAGATATTGTCATGGCTCCTGTGGCGCAGCGTCGCCTGATCCACGTCGATCCATCCGGCGGCATCCGCCAGTGGCGAGACCCGGATGAAATCCGGCGCGCATTGTGGCGGGCAGACATGGATCATGTCGAAATCAAGCGTCACGCACTCCGGCGTGCAATCGGGCTTTGTGACCTCGAAAGTGGCCTGCCTTGCCGGGCCATCCACCGCCACGAGGTTGTGAAAGAAATTCAGTCGTGCGCTGTATTTGTCCATGTAGGATTGCAGCGCGGGCACGTAATCCTTGACCCCGAAGAGCACCCCGCCCGCGTTGCAGAACCCGATCTCGATATCCCTGAGGCGGCCCGTGCGGTGCCAGTGATCGGCCGAGAGATAGAGCGCCTTTTGCGGCGCGCCTGCGCATTTGATCGGCATCGGCGGCTGAGTGAAAAGTGCGCGGCCCGTCTTCAGCCCCTGCACCAGTTCCCATGTATACGGGGCCAGATCGTAGCGGTAATTCGAGGTGACGCCATTGCGCCCCAGGGTCTCTTCCAGCCCGTCGATCTTTGCCCAATCGAGCTTGAGCCCCGGACAGATCACGAGGCGGTCGTATTTCACAACCCGGCAGCCATCGAGAATTACGGCGTTGTCGGTGGGCTCGAACGCGGCGACGGCGGATTTGATCCAATGCACTCCGCGCGGAATGAGGCTGCCCATGGTCTTGGCGGTCTCGGCGGGTGCAAAGATACCGCCGCCAACCATGGTCCATCCGGGCTGATAGTAATGGATTTCCGCCGGGTCGATCAGCGCGATCTCCAGTCCCGGCTTGCGCGCCCGGAGGCTCGCGGCCACGGCAATGCCGCCCGCGCCGCCGCCCACGATCACCACATCGAACTTCGCGTCGCCCGAATCGGTGGGCGTCTTGCCGCCATTGACGATCCGCCGCGCGACCCCGGCCATGTCATAGCCTGCGGCATTGGTCGCGGCGAGGATGTCGGGCACCGGGCGGGTCTTGGCCTGGCTCAACGACCAGAGTGTGGCCGAGCGTGTGCCGGTGCGGCAATAGGCCAGAACCGGGCCGGGCAGTTCCATCAGCGCCGCACCAAAGCTCTCGGCGTCCTCATCGCGCACCAGGCCGGAGGTCACCGGCAGGTAACGTGCTACAAGCCCCGTCGCTTTCGCCGCCGCCTCGATCTCATCGAAATTCGGCTGGTCGACCCCTTCACCATCGGGACGGTTGCAGATGATGGCCCGGTACCCCGCATCACGGATCGCGGGCATGTCATCCGTACCGATCTGAGGGCTGACCGACAGCGCGTCGCTTAGCTCGTTAATTTGCATCGCATGTCCTCCCGTTTGGGGTTGTTTGCGCTGAAATCAGAGCGCGTTGATCGGCACTTTCAGCATCGGGTTTCCGTCGCGGTCCGTCGGCATCTCGCCTGCGCGCATGTTCACCTGAAGCGAGGGCAGGATCAGCCGAGGCATGGCCAATTGCGCATCGCGTTCGGTGCGGAACCTGACAAATTCCTCACGGGTCTTGCCGCCGCCCACGTGGATGTTG
>NZ_BDIY01000013.1 GCF_002072155.1 Roseovarius sp. A-2
ACTGGCCACATGAGGCGACAACGGGCATCAGGCATGCATTCCATTCGATCCGAAGGGGTGGGCGCTCAAGGGTCTCAGTCCCATAGACGGGAAACCATTCCCCATCGGTGACTTCTTCAGCGGCCTGTTAGGGGTCCACCGGCCAGAATGGCGACATGAAATTCACCCAGAGCCCCTATTGAGATACAGACCAAGTAACTTGGCACTGCCGCTTCGGATTTGATTTGGTCTGCGACGTTTCATTATCGATAATGCTGTTTTAGCCGCCGCATCTGGCGGAACCGGATTGCGCCCTCTATTGTCCGTTAGGATTGCGAGGACAAATAATGAATGCCAACGCGGAAACATCGCTATCGGGCGCCGAAAGCCTGAACGCGACAGTTTATGCTGACCTTTGCGTCAAGCTGATCACGGGCGTGTTAAAGCCCGCCGAAGCGGTTTCTGTCCGCAAGCTTGCGGAAAGCTACGGTGTTTCAACGATGCCGGTACGCGAAGCACTCAGGCAACTGGCATCAGAAGGGGCGTTGAACTCTGCCGCACGCAAGGCTTACCGCGTCCCTGACCTGACCACAAAAGAGGCCTCAGACCTTTTCTTTGTCAGGGGCGTTTTAGAGGGGGCCGCTGCGGAAATAGCCGCGCAACGCATCACGGCCAAAACCCTGTCAAGATTGCAGAAATCCGTGGAAAAGACCCATCGTCACCTGGAAGCCCGCGACGCATCCGGGTTTTTACTGGCCAACTACGAGTTTCACAGCACGATCTATCACTGCAGCGACAATAGCGTGCTCGTGCTAAGCATTGACCGCTTATATGTGCAAACAGGTCCGTGGCTTGCGCATGGAATTGAAAATCTGGTGAATGCGGACAACTGGCTTGGGGAACATGAGCTGATCATCGACGCCCTGCGCGATGGAGACGCCAAAACCGCACGCCGGTTGATAGAAGAAGACGCGTTTTGGGGCTGCGAACTTTACCGCCACAACGACTGAGCCCGGCGCTAATGCGCCTGTAAAAAGCCAACCAGCCCCGAGACCCATCCCTTTGCGGGTCGTGGTGCAGACGAGTGATCCTGAGGTTCGTGGTGTAATGACCGCTCCGAGCCCACTTTGATTTGATGTTTCTCGTTAGCAATGCGGAATTCTAATGTATTATTGGAGCACTGAAGACGATTTTCGCGGGAAGAAAAATGTCTAAAAAGTTCAAATCCAGAGAGACGTTGGATCAACTCCTTTCTTCATGTTCCGACACCATGTTTCCTGCCGAAATGGGTGAAGCTCCCGTTAGCATCGATAGCAGAGACAGTGTTGGTGATACCCCATTGCATGTAATGCTTTGGCGAAAAAATACGTATGGAGCACTGTTACTTATCGAGGCAGGTGCCGACTTAAACGCCGTTGGAGACATGTCTGAAACGCCGCTTCATGTCGCCGTAAGCCAAGGAAACATTAAAGTTGTGGAAGCGCTCTTGAAATCTGGTGCGAATCCGGCAGCTAAATCTGAGTTTGGGAAGTCACCCAAAGAAATTGCCGTCGAATTGGGTGGCGAGATGCAACGGTGTTTTGGCAGTCAGTGACTTTATCGTCGTAGTATTGCGAATGGCAACTAAGTCCGCTGAGCTGACAACCGGCGCGAGCGACTCCCGAGATTTCTTCGGGAGCCGCTGATCGATATGGCTTCGCAGTCACAATGGCTTTGGCCCAAGCTTGCAACACGAAATGCAAAGGGCTGGCCCTGAAACTGGTCGCCCACATGGGGCAAACGACTCACTTTTCGCGCACTGCAAACGGCACCGCCCGTCTTTCATTCGATTCATGACTTTCCGACCTACTTTTCCTTTGCTGGTAGTTCCGGGTTGTGCTACCAATCTGTGATCACAGATTGTCAAATACGGAGCAAACAATGCAAGCGACAAAGCCACGTGACGCCCAAGATCTGCGCCAGCACCTGACCGACCTCACCTCAAAATCAAAGGATGACGCCTATAGCATGCCGTCGGATTTCTATACGTCCGAAGCATTCTTGGAACTTGAGAAGGAACAGATTTTCCGCCGCGAATGGGTCTGCATCGGTCATGTCGGAGAGGTCGCCAATCCGGGCGATTTTTACACGACTGAACTGTTGGGAGAGCAGCTTCTGGTCGCGCGCGACGATGAAGGTACGATCAACGTTCTGTCCAATGTTTGCCGTCACCGCGGAAACCTTGTCGTAAACGAAGACAGCGGCAATCGCCGTAGTTTTGTATGCCCCTATCACGCATGGACATACGCGCGCGATGGTGCTCTGAAAACGGCACCTTTGATGAAAAAGGCAAAGGCATTTGATGCGGCCAAATGCAGCCTGCCAAAACTCGCGACAGAGATCTGGAACAACTTCATCTTTGTAAATCTGGACGGCACGGCAAAGCCACTGGCCCCACAATTGGCGTCACTGGACGGTATTTTGCACAATTACCACCACGAACTGCGCAACCTGCTTTTCAAGGAAGACGCTGTTTGGGGTACGAACTGGAAAAACCTGACCGAGAATTTCATGGAAGGGTATCACCTGTTTGCAACCCACCCGAAAACACTCCAGCCGATGACCCCAACGCAGCTGTGCCGCAAAGTCCCCGGCGAAGATCGTTGGACGGCCTATCGATCCTATTACGACCCCGAATTTCCGCCGCGCGGCCCGTTTCATGACGACATGACCGAGGACGAGCAACGCAACAGCGTGTTGTTCAACATCTTCCCCAGCTTTGTGGTGGCTGTGGCCGCGAACTATACGCTCTTCCTTTGTTTGCGTCCCAACGGCGTGGATAAGGTTTCGATCCGCTGGGGTGTATGTGGCCTGAAAACAGACCCGCTCGATCCCGAGGTCGTGGCCTATGTCGATCTGTGCAAAGCTTTCAACGCAGAAGACAAGGAAAAGCTGGAAACTCTGCAGGCGGCCCAAAATACACGTTATTTCGGGGGTGGCCCATTGGCGCCCGACGATCTGGAAGGCACGATCTGGGACTTTCTGAAATATATGGAAGGGATGCTTGGCGCGAAAGACACGCCCATTGCAGCCGAATAAAAAGACATCGCGCGCCCGACCAACGGGCGCGCGATTTTCTTTACAAGAGTGATTTCAGCGCGGTATCCGGCGAGGCAATCATATCAGGAGCAGGGGATTTCCCCGCCTCGATCAGGCGTTTGCCAACCATAAACTCACGCGGCGCATTCATCGCATCCACCGCCAGCAGGTTTACACCCCGATAATACCAATGCGACACAGCGCCGGGTTTGTCGCCTGAACGGGTGACAACGGCATCATAGCCCGTGTTCAACCCGGCAATCTGCAACTTCACATCATACTGGTCAGACCAAAACCACGGTTTGGCGACATAGGGCGCATTGGCCCCCATGATATTCGCGGCAACCGCTTCTGCCTGATCAATAGCGTTTGGCACGCTTTCAAGACGAATGCGCGCCTCACCTAGCGGGAAAGACGCACAATCGCCCGCGGCCCAGATATCCGCCACGGAGGTTTTGCCAAACGCGTCGGTGCTGATTCCGTTGTCGATGGTTAGCCCAGCAGATTGGGCCAGTGCGGTGTTGGGGCGAATGCCGATGCCTGCAATGACAAAATCAACATCCAGCGTTTGCCCGTCACTCAAGACAGCTTGCGTTACCTCGGTGTCGCCCATCAGTTTCGCAAGCCCCACCCCCTCGAGGATATTCACACCGTGGCTTTGATGAAGCGCACGAAAGTAATCCGCGGTTTGTGGCGATGCGACACGTTGCAAGATACGCTCGGCCATTTCGACAACGGTGACATTCAATCCAAGCTTTGCAGCAACGGCGGCCGCTTCCAACCCGATATACCCGCCGCCCACAATCAAGGCACGTTTTCCTGTGGCGAAATGCGGTGCCATCGCATCAATATCGCCAAGTGTTCTGACACAATAAACACCCTTTAGATCGCCGCCAATCTGCGCAGGCAATCGGATCGGGCTTGAGCCTGTTGTAAGGACCAGTGTGTCATAATCCACCTGCTCATCCCCGACCGTCAGACGGCGCGCACCGGGGTCAATGGCCGTTACTGCCCCCCCCATACGCACGGCGATATCCGCTTCATCATAGGCCGATTGCGGACGCAAAAACAGGCGCTCCCGCGTCATATCCCCCAACAGATAGGCCTTGGACAAGGGCGGGCGCTGATACGGCAGGTCAGGCTCGTCGCCGATCAGGGTAATCGCCCCGGTATGCTTGAGGGCGCGCAATTTGAACGCCAAAGCGCTTGCCGCCTGCCCCGCTCCGACAACGACGATATGTTTCATGAAATCTTCCTTCGGCAAGAAGCAGGCGGTTTGATGATCAGAATTCCACCACGGCGCGGATGGATTTGCCCTGATGCATCAGCTCGAACCCCTCGTTGATCTGATCAAGCGTCAACTTGTGCGTGATCATCGGGTCAATCTCGATCTTACCGTTCATGTACCAATCCACGATCTTGGGCACGTCTGTACGGCCCTTGGCCCCACCAAACGCCGTGCCGCGCCAGACACGCCCCGTGACCAATTGGAATGGACGGGTGGAAATCTCGGCCCCCGCTGCGGCCACGCCGATGATGATGCTTTCGCCCCAGCCCTTATGGGCGGCCTCAAGCGCGTCGCGCATGACCTTGGTGTTGCCCGTGGCGTCAAAGGTATAATCAGCCCCACCGCCGGTCAACTCAACCAGATGCGCCACCAGATCACCGTCGATCTTGGAGGGATTCACGAAATCGGTCATCCCGAAATACTTGCCCGTTTCTTCTTTGTCGTCGTTCAGATCAACGCCCACGATCTGATCCGCACCCGCAAGGCGCAGCCCCTGGATCACGTTAAGGCCAATCCCCCCCAGACCAAACACCACGCAACGCGCGCCGATCTCGACCTTGGCCGTGTTGATCACCGCACCAATGCCGGTGGTCACGCCGCAGCCGATGTAACAAATCTTGTCAAACGGCGCGTCCTTGCGCACTTTGGCCAGCGCAATTTCCGGCACAACCGTATGGTTGGCAAAGGTCGAACAGCCCATGTAATGGTGGATCGGCGTGCCATCCAGCATGGAAAACCGCGTCGTGCCATCGGGCAATTGTCCACGCCCTTGGGTGATCCGGATCGCTTGGCACAGGTTGGTTTTCCCGCTCAGGCAATAGTCGCATTCACGGCATTCAGGCGTATAGAGCGGGATCACATGATCGCCCGGCTCCAGCGTCGTGACGCCCTCGCCCACCTCCAACACAATGCCCGCGCCTTCATGGCCGAGGATCGCGGGGAATATCCCTTCGGGGTCGTCGCCAGAGCGGGTGAATTCATCTGTATGGCACAGCCCGGTGGCCTTGATCTCAACCAGGACCTCGCCACGCTTTGGGCCTTCAAGATTGACCTCCATGATTTCAAGCGGTTTACCTGCTTCTACGGCAACGGCGGCGCGGGTTCTCATCATGGGGGATCTCCTCGAATTTTATGTATAGACTTATTTTGATTTAGCATATTAATTAAAGTGCAGGCAGGGTTGGGTCAAGCAGTCTGTTTCAAAAAAGAAGAGGAGGTCATCCGATGCGGATTCTGCACTTGAGCGCCCTGATCGACGTTCCCTGGAAAAACGGTGGCGGCGTCACGCGCAATATCGCCAAGGGGATGCGCCGCGATCACGTGGTCTGGACAATCAGCCGCGCGGATGTGGCGCAGGACGGTGCGTTTTCGGATTTCTCCGGCATGATGCGGGTGCTGACCGTGGTGTCGGGCGGCGCGATGGTGCTCGACACCCCGAGCACCTCGCTGGAGGCAAACCTCTGGGAGCCGGTGCGCTTTGAGGGCGCCCTCAAGGTTCATTCGCGCCTGCAAGACGGCCCGTTGACCGACCTGAACCTGATGTTTGATCCGGCCCTGTGCGAGGGGGATGTGATCACGCACCGAGGGCCGCTTGACCAAATCGCCCGGCGGCCCATGCAGGGTATCCTCGCGTTTCATGTGCTTTCAGGTAATCCGATGATCAACGCGGCGCGACTGAGCACAGGCGACACCGCGTTGATTACAGAAACAGATGCGACACTGACCCTTGCCGACGGCGACGCCCTGCTTGAGATCCGTCTGACCTATCTGGATCAGAGCGATGCCATCAGGCTCTGCATGGCTGAACGATAGGCTGCGGTAATTTCATCGCGCCGGATGTGGCGGCCCGATTGCACAGCATGTCGCCCGGCGGACCAGACATCGGTGACAACCCCATCCTTGGCCGCGAACACCAAACCATCAAGAAGCTGGTCACGGCGCAGGGCACAAAGCGCTGCGGCCTTGCTGTCAATCGCGGCCAGATCGGCCAGCTCACCGACGGCAATCTCACCTGCGCCACGGCCAAGCGCCTGCGCGCCGCCTTTGGCCGCGCCGGTATATAATGTGTCGCCAACCGAGCCTTCGCCAACAACCATCACATTGCGCGCAACGTCACGCAGGCGTTGGGAATATTCCAGGGTGCGCAATTCTTCGGTCAGCGAGATCAGGACGTTTGAATCAGAGCCGATGCCGAATGCGCCCCCGGCCCCGAGATAGGCGGGGCCATTGAACGGCCCGTCGCCAAGGTTGGCCTCGGTCACCGGACAAAGCCCGGCAACCGCGCCGGATCTGGCCATTTCAGTGGTTTCATCCGGCGTCATGTGGGTGGCATGGATCAGGCACCAGTCCGGCGTCACATTCGTATTCGCCAGCAACCACTCGACAGGTCGCGCGCCCAGCCAAGCCTGAATGTCCACAACTTCCTTGGGCTGCTCGGCGATGTGGATGTGAATCGGTCCCGCCGGGTGGGCGCTCAGGACCGAAACCAGATCATCGGGCGATGTGGCGCGCAGGGAATGCGGCGCAATCCCGACGCGGCAATCGGCAGGCAAGTTCGCAACAGCGACCCTGGCCCGCGCCACCAGATCGTTGAACCGATCCACCGTATTGCCAAACCGCGCCTGCCCCGCCTCAAGCGGCACCTGTCCCGCCCCACCATAACTATAGAGAACCGGCAGGTGGGTCAGCCCGATGCCGGTGGTTGCCGCCGCCGCCGCGATGCGCGCCGACAGTTCACCCAAGTCGTCATAGGGCGTTCCGCCGGGTTGGTGATGCAGATAGTGAAACTCGCCGACGCTGGCATAGCCCGCTTCCTGCATCTCCAGAAAGACAAGACCGGCGATGGCTTCGATATGCTCCGGCGTCAGGGTTGCGGTAAATCGATACATCAACTCGCGCCATGTCCAGAAGCTGTCTTTGCCCGCCATGCGATATTCGGTCATCCCCGCCATCGCCCGCTGAAAGCTATGGCTGTGCAGGTTGGCAAGCGCGGGCAACAGCGTATCGACGCACACGTCCGCGGCCTGCGGCTGTTGATCGGTCTCGACCCTGGTGATCCGGCCATTTTCGACCTCAATCCGAACGTTATCGGCCCAACCACCGGGCAGTCTGGCAAGCGATGCAAAGATCATTTGGCTCTCTTTCATTTTTTATGTGTAGACATATTGCACATTAACGCGTACCAGAAAAGGCGAATTCTGACCAATGGTGAATGAAATGACTGAGAATCACAGGGTCTTCGTCGATCTGACTGCTGCGACCATGAGTGCGACGCAAACGGCCTATGGTTTGGTCGAAGATGCGGCCATCGCGGTGAGCGACGGACGGATTGACTGGGTCGGCGCGCGCAACGACCTGCCCACGCAATATGCGGACCTTGAGCAACAATCGCTTGGTGGCCGCCTTGTCACCCCCGGTTTGATCGACTGTCACACTCATATCGTGCATGGTGGTGACCGCGCCGTGGAATTCGAGATGCGCCTGAACGGGGCCAGCTATGAAGAGGTCGCGCGCGCCGGTGGCGGGATCGTGTCCACCGTCAAGGCCACCCGCGCCGCGAGCGAGGATCTATTACTGACCGACGCGCTGCGCCGCGTCGATGTCTTGATGTCCGAGGGTGTGACCAGCATCGAGATCAAATCGGGTTATGGCCTGGATATCGAAACCGAGCTGCGCATGCTGCGCGTCGCCCGCGCGGTCATGGCAAACCGCCGCATCCGCGTAAAGACCACCTTTCTTGGGGCCCACGCGACCCCGGCCGAATATGCCGGGCGCAATGATGCCTATATCGACGAGGTCTGCATCCCGGCCCTGCGCGCGGCGCATGCCGAAGGGCTGGTCGATGCGGTCGACGGGTTCTGCGAAGGCATCGCGTTTCAGCCCGACCAGATCGCCCGCGTCTTCGACGTGGCCCGCGACCTCGGCTTGCCGGTCAAGCTTCATGCCGAGCAATTGTCCAACCTTGGCGGTGCTAAACTGGCGGCGCAATATGGCGCACTGTCTGCTGATCATATCGAGTATCTGGACGAGGATGGTGTCAAGGCGATGGCCAAGGCGGGCACCGTGGCCGTCATCCTGCCCGGCGCGTTCTATACCCTGCGCGAAACGCAAGAGCCGCCGATTGATCTCTTGCGCAAGCACGGCGTGCCGATGGCCCTGGCCACCGATATCAACCCCGGCTCATCGCCACTCAATTCCCTGCTGCTGACGCTGAACATGGGCTGCACCCTGTTTCGCATGACCCCCGAAGAGGCCCTGCGCGGCGCCACCGCAAACGCCGCGCGCGCGCTTGGTTTGACGGATGTCGGCACCATCGCGCCCGGCATGCGCGCCGAAATGGCGGTATGGGATATCAAACACCCTGCCGAACTGGCCTATCGCATCGGCTTCAACCCCCTACATTCCCGCATTTTCGGAGGCATATCGTGACCACACTTACCCTCACCCCCGGCGCTGTCACGCTGGATGATCTGGCCGAAATTTTCTGGAATGAGGCATCGGTGCGCCTTGATCCCGCGTGCCACCCGGCCATTGAACTTGCCCATTCCCGCATCGCAAAGGCGGTTGCCGGGACCGATGCGGTTTATGGCGTTAACACCGGTTTTGGCAAGCTGGCCTCGGTCAAAATCGAATCCAAAGACACCGCCACGCTTCAGCGCAATCTGATCCTGTCCCATTGCTGTGGTGTTGGCCCGGCGATTTCGCGCCGTCATGCGCGTTTGCTGATGGCGCTCAAATTGCTCAGCCTCGGGCGCGGCGCATCCGGTGTGCGGCTGGAGGTTGTCACGCTGATCGAGGCAATGCTGGACAAGGGCGTGACACCGGTCATTCCCGCGCAAGGCTCGGTCGGCGCGTCGGGCGATCTTGCCCCGCTGGCGCATATGGCGGCGGTGATGATGGGCCATGGCGAGGCCGAGTTTGACGGGCAGGTCATGTCCGGAGACAAGGCATTGAAAGCGGCGGGTTTGACCCCGGTCGAGCTTGGCCCGAAAGAAGGGCTCGCGTTGATCAATGGCACACAGTTTTCCACCGCCTTCGCGCTTGCCGGTCTCTTTGGCGCATGGCGTGCTGCCCATTCGGCGCTTGTCACATCGGCCTTGTCGACGGACGCGATCATGGGGTCCACAGCGCCCTTGCAGCCCGAAATCCACGCCCTGCGCGGCCACCCTGGCCAGATAGAGGCGGGCGAAACCATGCGCGCGCTTTTGGCCGGCTCCGAGATCCGCGACAGCCATGTCGTCGATGACGCGCGGGTGCAGGACCCCTATTGCATCCGCTGCCAACCGCAGGTGACCGGCGCGGCGATGGATGTGCTGCGCATGGCGGCGCGCACGCTTGAGATTGAAGCGAATGCCGCCACAGATAATCCGCTTGTTCTGATCGAGGCGGACCTGATCGTGTCGGGCGGCAATTTCCACGCCGAGCCGGTTGGCTTTGCCGCCGATATGATCGCGCTTGCCATCGCCGAGATCGGCGCCATCGCGCAGCGCCGCGTGGCCCTGATTGTCGATCCGGTGCTGAGCTTTAACCTGCCGCCGTTCCTGACGCCCAATCCCGGCCTGAACTCTGGCTACATGATTGCCGAGGTCACCACTGCCGCCCTGATGAGCGAGAACAAGCATCTGGCAAACCCTTGTGTCACCGACAGCACGCCGACCTCTGCCAACCAAGAAGACCACGTCAGCATGGCCGCCCATGGCGCGCGCCGCTTGGGTCAGATGATCGAAAACCTCAATCGTATTCTGGGGGTTGAGCTGCTCTGCGCCGCGCAAGGCATTGATTTCCGCGCCCCGCTGACAACCAGCGAGACCTTGCAGCGCGTTGTTGCACGGGTGCGTCGCGATGTGGCGACACTGGGCCAGGACCGCTACCTCGCGCCTGATCTGGAACGCGCCGCGGTGATGATCGCAGAGGGCGATATCGTCGCCGCCACGGGCGTCGCCATGCCGGGTGTTGCGGCATGAAACCCGTCGAGATTCAACAGGGCGACAGCCCGATTGTTCTGGGCTTGCCGCATACCGGCACCTTTGTGCCCGAGGATATCCTGGCCGACCTGAACCCGCGCGGACGTGGGCTGGATGACACCGACTGGCATATTCACAGGCTCTACGACGGTGTTCTGGCAGGCGCGACCACGGTACGTGCGACCTTCCACCGTTATGTGATTGACGCCAATCGCGACCCGTCAGGCGTCTCGCTCTATCCGGGGCAGAACACCACCGGCTTGGTCCCCCTGACCGATTTTGATGGTCATGACATCTGGGCGACCCCGCCCACCGAAGCAGAGATAGAAGAGCGCCGCGAAACCTTTCACGCGCCCTATCACGCGGCGGTGCAGGCCGAGCTTGAACGGGTGCGCGATCTGCACGGCATCGCGATCTTGTATGATTGCCACTCCATCCGCTCAGGTATTCCGTTCCTGTTTGACGGCACCCTGCCCGACTTCAACATCGGCACCAATCTGGGCAGCACCTGCGCGCCCGAGATTGAAGCGGCCACGCAAGACATTTGCGCCGCTGCCGAGGGCTATACCTCAATCACCAATGGCCGTTTCAAAGGCGGCTGGACCACCCGTCACTATGGCCGCCCCACCGAGGGGTTGCACGCCATCCAGATGGAATTGGCGCAAAGCACCTATCTGAGCGCCGAGACCGCGCCGTGGGGCTATGACGAAGACAAAGCCGCGCGCCTGCGCCCTCACCTCACATCTATTCTGACGAAACTGGCCGCCCTGGCCCCGACCCTGAAAGGCACATCATGAGCGATCCGCGCAAGAACACCCGTGACGTTTTTCCCGCCACCGGCACCGAGTTGACGGCCAAAAGCTGGCTTACCGAAGCGCCGCTGCGGATGTTGATGAACAACCTGCACCCCGACGTCGCCGAAAACCCGCATGAATTGGTGGTTTATGGCGGTATTGGCCGTGCTGCACGCACCTGGAAGGATTACGACATGATCGTCGCCTCGCTGCGCGCGCTGGAGGACGACCAAACCCTTCTGGTGCAATCGGGCAAGCCTGTCGGCGTGTTCCAGACCCACAAGGATGCACCGCGCGTCTTGATCGCGAATTCCAATCTGGTGCCGCATTGGGCCACATGGGATCATTTCAACGAGCTCGATAAAAAGGGTCTGGCCATGTACGGCCAGATGACCGCCGGGTCGTGGATCTACATCGGTAGCCAAGGCATCGTGCAGGGCACATACGAGACCTTTGTCGAGGCGGGCCGCCAGCATTATGATGGCGATCTCAAAGGCAAATGGATCCTCACCGGCGGACTTGGCGGTATGGGCGGCGCACAACCCCTCGCGGCGGTGATGGCCGGGGCCTGCTGTCTGGCGGTCGAGTGCAACCCCGACAGCATTGATTTCCGTCTGCGCACGAAATACGTCGACGAAAAGGCCGAAACGCTGGATGAAGCGCTTGAGATGATCGAACGCTGGACCAAGGCCGGCGAGGCGAAATCCGTGGCCCTGCTCGGCAATGCGGCGGATGTGTTCCCCGAACTGGTCAAACGCGGTGTGCGCCCCGATATCGTCACCGACCAGACCTCGGCGCATGACCCGGTCAACGGCTACCTGCCGCAGGGCTGGACCATGGCGCAATGGAAAGACAAACGCGAAAGCGCGCCGAAAGAGGTCGAAAAGGCCGCACGCGCCAGCATGAAGGTGCAGGTCAAGGCGATGGTCGATTTCCACGCTGCCGGTATTCCGACCGTCGATTACGGCAACAACATCCGCCAGATGGCGCTGGAAGAAGGGCTGGAAAACGCCTTTGATTTCCCCGGCTTCGTGCCCGCCTATATTCGCCCGCTGTTCTGTCGCGGCATCGGCCCGTTCCGGTGGGCCGCCTTGTCGGGCGACCCCGAGGACATCTACAAAACCGACGCCAAAGTGAAAGAGATCCTGGCCGAGGACTCGCATCTGCACAACTGGCTGGATATGGCCCGCGAGCGGATTTCGTTTCAGGGCCTGCCTGCGCGGATCTGCTGGGTTGGTCTGGGCGTGCGCCACAAGCTGGGCCTTGCGTTCAACGAAATGGTGCGCAACGGCGAGCTTAGCGCGCCGATCGTGATTGGCCGCGATCATCTGGATTCAGGCTCGGTTGCCTCGCCCAACCGCGAGACCGAAGCGATGAAGGACGGCTCTGATGCGGTCAGCGACTGGCCTTTGCTCAACGCACTTCTCAACACCGCGTCGGGCGCGACATGGGTGTCGCTGCACCACGGTGGCGGTGTTGGCATGGGCTTTTCACAGCACTCCGGCATGGTGATCTGTTGTGACGGCACCGAGGATGCGGATCGCCGCATCGCACGGGTGTTGTGGAACGATCCCGCAACCGGCGTGATGCGCCACGCCGATGCGGGCTATGACGAGGCGCTCGAGTGCGCCCACGAGAATGGTTTGAACCTGCCGGGAATTCTCTGAAGACTTGCACCGTCGCCCTGTCCCGGCGGCGGTGCCCCTGCCCGTCAATAGCGCGTCGTCATCCGATGCCCGGGGCGATAGGACAGCTTGACATATGTAACGGCCTGCCCCTCCCACCAGGTCGACCGCTCCACGGTGAAAACCGGATCGCCGATCTTGCTGGCAAGATATTGCGACAGGTCCAGATCCACCAGCCCCGCCGAAAAGCTGATCTCGGCGTCGGAAAACGGGATTGTGGCGACCAGCCATTCATTGGGCCCCGTCACCGCAAAATCGGCCTTTTCGGCCTGCGGCAGAACCGCGAGATTGATCCATCTGTCTTCATATTGATAGGGGTCGCCATCGGCGTAATGCATGCACACCAGATGCACAACCCGGCCCCCCGGCGGTAATTTCAACCGCGCCCGGAGCCAGTCAGGCGCCTCCACCACTGAGTGACTGACCAGAGAATAGCGGTACTGCGCGCCCTTTTCCTCGATCTCCCCGCGCACCAGCGGAATATCGAACCGCGCCTGACGGACCGGGCTTTGACGCACCCGCGTGCCCGCCTTGCGACGGCGCTCGATGATGCCATCATCGGCAAGCTCGCGCATGGCACGGTTCACGGTGGCACGGGCACAGCCATATATCCCCGCAAGCTCGATTTCGTTGGGAATAAAACTTCCAGGCCCCCATTCCCCCCTGGTGATCTTTGACAGGATGTCGGTTTTGACGTCTCTATAGGTGACTTTCATAACTGACCAATTCTTTTGCTTTGCGTATAGTTCATTTGCACCTGCGCGATTGTCGTACATCTGCCAGACCCGCCCCCCCCTTTGAAACCGCTTGAAAAGAAAATCTAAACGGTCTCACAGTTGAGCTGCACTTGACGCCGAGTACCAGTTCGCCTCACTCTCCTATTAATCTAGACATAATGCAATCCTCCAAGACAAAAGTGTGCACATGAACTCAATCCTGTCCATCGTCTTCAAACGTTTACTGATTGGTCTGCTGACTCTCTGGATTGTTACGGTCATTATCTTTGCCGCAATCGAAATGCTGCCAGGTGACATCGCAACCGAAATGTTGGGCCAGGCAGCAACCGAAGAAAGCCTTGCGGCGTTTCGCGAAAAATTCGACCTAAACCGCCCGCTTCATGAACGGTATTTCTCTTGGCTGGCGGGGGCCGCAACAGGTGATTTCGGGATATCGCTGGCCAATCAACGCCCGATCTCAGAGTTGATCGGTCAACGCACTGCAAATACTTTTTTCCTGGCTGGCTATGCCGCCGCAATCTCGGTGCCGATTGCCGTCGTATCCGGCATGATGGCCGCGCTTTACAACGGATCGGTGTTTGATCGCCTGCTCTCCAACTCAACGTTGGCGGCGATTTCCTTTCCTGAATTCTTTATCGCCTACATCCTGATCCTCATATTTTCCGTAGGGTTCGGTTGGTTCCCGAGCCTTGCCAATGTCGATGTCGATACGAGCTTGGGCGAGCGATTATACATAACCTTTCTACCGGCAATGACGCTGACGTTGATCGTTCTGGCCTATATGATGCGTATGACGCGGGCCGCGATCCTGAACCTCCTGGCGCTGCCCTATATCGAAATGGCCCACCTCAAGGGTATCAAACGCTGGCGCGTGATCGCCGTGCATGCGCTTCCCAATGCCCTTGCTCCGATCATCAATGTGATCGCGCTGAACCTTGCCTATCTGATTGTCGGCGTGGTTCTGGTCGAGGTGGTGTTTGTCTATCCGGGTCTTGGGCAAACACTGGTGGACGCTGTATCCAAACGCGATGTGACGGTCGTGCAAGCGGCATGTCTGATCTTCGCCGCGACGTACATCCTGCTCAATCTACTGGCAGACATTTTGTCGATCATCGCAAACCCACGCCTTCTACATCCGAGATAACATATGCATAATCTGTTTCTTCAGCTTCGCGATGCGCCTGTTTCGGCCTGGGTCGGCATGTTAATCGTCGCCTTCTACGCGATCATTGCGATTGGCGCGCCGCTGTTTGCCCCTTACGCAGAAAGCGCCTCTGTGGGCGCGCAATATCAACCCTGGACCGCCCCGCATTACCTGGGAACCGACATCTTGGGTCGGGATGTGTTGTCCCGCCTGATATACGGCGCACGCAATACTGTCGGCATTGCGCTGGCGACAACGGCGCTCGCCTTTACGCTTGGGGCGGTTTTCGGGCTTTTGGCGGCGACCATTGGCGGTTGGTTTGACGTGATCGCCTCGCGGGCGGTTGATGTGCTGATGGCGATCCCGCCGCTGATTTTCGCGCTGCTTATCCTCACGATAACAGGCACCTCTGTTGTCGCCCTGATCGTCGTCATCGCCGTGTTGGACAGTACGCGGGTCTTCCGCCTGTCGCGCGCCGTGGCACAGGGGATTTTGACGATGGATTATATCGAAGTCGCACGCATGCGCGGTGAGGGCCTGTTTTGGCTGATCCGCAAAGAGGTCCTGCCCAATGCAGCGGCCCCTTTGATTGCGGAATTTGGCTTGCGGTTTTGTTTTGTGTTTCTGTTTATCTCGGCGCTGTCCTTCCTTGGCCTTGGCATACAGCCCCCAACCGCTGATTGGGGTGGCATGGTGCGTGAAAGTGCAAAGCTGATCTCTTTTGCGAATTTCAGCACATGGCAAACCGCCACCTTTGGCCTTGCGCCCTTGCTCCCCGCCGGGGCCATCGCGTTGCTGACGATTGGCGTGAACCTTGTTGTGGATTGGGTTTTGCATATGTCATCCGGCCTGAAGGAATAAAGCATGTCAGATATTTTGCTCGATATGAAAAATGTCGCCATCGAAGGGTACTCCGACAGGCAATGGAAGCCGATTATCAAAGGCGTCGATCTGAGCCTGAAACGCGGTGAAATTCTGGGCCTGATCGGCGAAAGCGGTGCGGGAAAATCAACACTTGGACTGGCCGCGATGGGCTATACCAAGGGCGGTTGCCGGATCAGCGGCGGGCAAATCATGTTTGACGGCCAAGACCTGACCACCGCCTCGCGCAATTCATTGCGCAAGTTGCGCGGCAAACGCATTGCTTATGTCGCGCAATCGGCCGCCTCGGCGTTCAATCCCGCTTTCAAACTTATCAATCAGTATTGCGAGGCCCCCGTCCAGCATGGCGTCATGTCGAAAGCTCAGGCGCAATCGGACGCGGTGGAGCTTTACCGAAAAATCCGCCTGCCAGATCCCGACACCATCGGGTTTCGCTACCCGCATCAGGTGTCTGGCGGCCAGTTGCAAAGGGCCATGACGGCCATGGCCATGGCCTGCCGACCGGACCTGATCATTTTTGACGAACCGACAACGGCGTTGGATGTCACCACCCAGATCGAGGTTCTGGCCGCCATCCGCGACATCGTTCGCGAATATAATACCGCTGCGATCTATATCACGCATGATCTTGCCGTCGTTGCGCAGATGGCCGACCAGATCAAGGTGCTGCTGCGCGGAGAAGAGGTTGAACAGGCCCCTGCCCGTGAAATGCTCGCCAATCCGCAGCAGACCTATACCAAGTCGTTATGGGCCGTGCGTGACTTTCGCCGGGCACCGCGCCCGCCCCGCGAGGACGGTGAGAGTACTCTGCTGGACGTCAAAGGCATGGATGCGTCCTATGGCACCACCAAAGTGCTGGATAATATCAATCTGACCATCAAGCGCGGCAGCACGGTCGCCGTTGTCGGGGAAAGCGGATCGGGAAAATCCACCCTTGCACGGGTGATCATGGGCCTGCTGCCACCGATTGAAGGCGAAGTCATATACGACGGTGTGCCGCTCCAGAAAGTTGGCGCAAAACGTGCACGCGGGTTGCAGCGTCACCTTCAGATGATCCATCAAATGGCCGATACGGCGCTCAACCCCAAACAGCGGATCAAAGATGTCATCGGCCGCCCCCTGACGTTTTTCCTTGGCCTGAAGGGGGCCGCGAAAGAGGCCCGCATCAGAGAGCTGTTGACGTTGATCGAACTTGACCCCGACGTTTTCATGAACCGCTTTCCATCCGAGCTGTCAGGTGGGCAAAAACAACGTGTCTGTATCGCTCGCGCCTTGGCGGCGGAGCCCGATTTCATCATCTGCGATGAGGTTACTTCGGCATTGGACCAACTGGTCGCAGAAGGAATTTTACGCTTGTTGGACCGCCTGCAACGAGAACTGGATTTGACCTATTTGTTTGTCACGCATGATATTGCGACGGTCCGTTCCATCGCGGATGACGTCGTCGTCATGCAAAACGGAAAGATTGTTGAACAAGGCCCCAAGGACGAGATTTTCGCCCCCCCGCACGCCCCCTATACCGAACTTCTGCTGTCCTCGGTGCCGGAAATGGATCCTGACTGGCTGACGGACCTTCTGGAAGAACGCATGACAGCAGAGCAAAGCCAATGAGCCTGAGGTTTGGAACAGTTCATTCGGCGCTCGATCTTCGCGCAGAAGGGAAACGCGCCGACGTTTTTGCCTTTACCCATTCAGACAACCGATACGGATTTTCATCCATTCAATCGCCCCTTGCCGTCATCTGTGGCGGTGAAGGCCCGACAGCCTTGGTTTGCGGCGGCAATCACGGTGACGAATACGAAGGCCAGATCATCGTGCGGCGGTTGTTCGAGATGCTGGAAGCCAGCGATCTGAACGGGCGTCTGATCCTTGCGCCCTCTCTGAACATGCCAGCGGTTCAATCCGTAAGCCGGACGTCGCCGCTGGATGGCGGTAACCTGAACCGTTCGTTCACTGGCCTGGCCTTTGCGGGGCCAACCCAGGACATCGCCGGATTTGTAACCACGCATCTCATATCAGAGGCCGATCTTGCGATCGACATCCATTCGGGTGGCAAAATCTCGAACTATCTGGATACGGCTTATTTTTGCCTTTCCGGCGATCCCGCACAAAATGCCCAGACCCGTGAGCTCTCCTGCGTTATGGGCTTGCCCTATACGATGGTTGTGCCGGCCAGCGACACAAATGGCGATTTCGACAGTAAGGCACATGCCGTCGGCTGCGCGATGATTTCGTGTGAGCTGGGCGGAGAGGCGAAAGTCTCGTTGCAGTCACTGGAAAGAGGATGGCACGGCGTGCTGAGGCTGCTGGTGCATCAAGGCGTCCTTCGCGCGCAGGCTGCGGAACGGCTGGGCATGCCCCCTTCCCCCCAGACAACCTTTATCGACCTGGGTGAGAACGTGCAGTATGTCACGGCGCAATCCTATGGCATGATGGAGCCCCTGGTATGCCTTGGGGATCGGGTTGCAAAAGGTCAGGCGCTTATGCAGCTACGCGATCTCTATAAGATGGATGCAACGCCGCAGGTTTTGACCAGTGCATGTGAGGGCATTGTTTCAATCGTGCGGACCACGCCGATTGTCACACCGGGAGACCACCTATGCGTGATCTGCCCGGAGCTTTCGAGTGAGGGCTTAGAGGCTCAGATAGCAGCCGCCACGACCTGAGGCGTCAGATATCCAACACCACGGCGCCTTTGGGCCGAGAACAGCAAATCAAGACTTGCCCTTCTTCGGGTTGAATCAAGGGCTCTTCAAAATATTCGACGGTGCCCGAGACCAATGTACACTTACAGCTATTGCAAATGCCTGACCGGCAGCTGAATTCAGGATTCAGCCCCGCATTTTCGGCCAGTTCAAGCAATGAACCCGCGAAACCGTCCCATTCGGCCGAGGTGTTTGATTTGCGAAATGTCACTTCGCCTTGTGACGGCGTGCCGGTGTGTTTCGCCCCCTCATCCGCCGCGGCCCATGCGTCGGGGTCGGTCAAGAACGTCAACGCCTGAATAGTCGGGGCAGCACGTGATGCAGCCTTGCGAATGTCGGGTTTCACCAACAGCTGATCCAACGATTTTGCCTTGCCGAAGAACTCATAGGCGATGCGCCCCTTGGGCACGCCCACGTCCTGGAGTAATTGATACATCGCCACCATGAAAGGCGTCGGTCCACACAGATAGACCTCGTAATCGTCGACGGGCAGATTGTTCTGCAAGAAGGCCTTGTCGATCACACCCTGGGCGTCAAAGCTTTGGGCGGCACGGTCTGCTTCATCGGGTGTCCGATAGACGAAACGCGCTCTGATACGGTCATTGACACAGGCCAGAACCTCGTCGCGCAAGGCGTGAACCCGGCCATTTTCACAGGCATGCAGGAAATATACGTCACGACCGCTGTCGCGCAGACGGTGCAGCATGGACACCATCGGCGTCAGCCCCACCCCGCCCGACAATAGGAGCACCGGGCGGTTGCTGGATTCATCCAGCACGAACGCGCCGCGCGGGGCTGCAATATCAATGATCTGGCCAACCTCGACCTGATCGTGGAGCCAGCAGGACCCCACTCCGTCCGGCGCGCCGTTCAGCCCGGCCTCGCGTTTCACGGTGATCCGGTGGTGGCGCGTCTCTGACGGATCGCAGGACACCGAATAGGTCTTGAGCACCGGATCGCCGTCCCCCGGCATCCGCAGGGTCAGATACTGCCCCGGCTTCACCTCCCAGACAGGCGCGCCATCGGTTGGCTCAAGGTAGAACGAGGTGATGATGTCGCTTTCGGCAACCTTGTCCGCCACGCGGAATTCACGAAATCCGACGACCATCTTACTGGCTCAACTTAGCGTCAACCATCGCCTCTTCGGCGATCATTGCTTCCAACTGGCGGCGGAACCGCAGCTGACCTGCATCAATGCCAAGATCAATGTGCGGCGATGTTTTCTCATCCATCCCGATCTGGACCTGATCGAGCACTGCGCGATCTTCTTCAAAGGCGTTGCGAACATCTTCGCTCATCATCTTTGACAGCTCTTCGTCGTCTGGCCGGATATTGCGCAACTGGAACCAGTAATAGCGGGTCTCGGTCTCGGTCGTGGGGGTCATGAAGTTATAGCTGTCCATGACAAACGTTTTTTCATGCAGTGTGCCATCGACGCCCCCGGTGCCCGCAGGGGTAAACACCGCGCGGATCAACGCGTGACTGGGATAGCGCACCTCGTAATGCTGAAGCCGGTCGCAATTGCCCTCGAATTCCACGACCTTTTTGTAAAACGGCGCAGGCTCGTGATCCATCATCCAACGGTGAACGATCACGCCCGTATCAGTCTTGGTCACCCGGAGCGGAGCATCCTTCGTCTCGGCCGACGCAAAGGACGTCTCATGCACCCAGGCCACATGCGTGGGGTCCAGCAGGTTGTCGCACATCAGTAGGTAATTGCAGTTCAGCTCCATCGCCGCGCCGCGGTTGATGCCCCACTCGGGGCTGTCGAAATTGGGGATGTCGATGATATCTTCGGGGTCCGCGATTGCCGCGTTGCCCATCCAGATCCAGATCAGCCCGTATTTCTCATGCACCGGATAGGGGCGCACGCGCGCCGCCGACGGGATGCGCCCGCCGCCCGGCGCCCAGACGCATTGGCCCGCACAATCAAACGTCAGCCCGTGATAGCCGCATTCCACGGTATCGCCCTTGATCCGCCCCTTGGAAAGAGGCAGCTTGCGATGCGGACAGGCATCCTCCATCGCGATCACTTCGCCGTCGCTGTTGCGAAACATGCAGATCTTTTCGCCCAGCACTTTGACTTGTTTGAGATCGTTGACGATTTCATCGCTCCACGCGGCGACGTACCATGCATTCTTGAGAAACATATGACTTCCTAGCTGACGTGTTGGCTTTGATCGGGCTGACGATACATCCGCTCAAGCTTCAAAAAAACCGAGGCTGCACGGCCTATTGTTTAGATTTTCTAACCGTTTACATTTTTTGCTTCCGCCAGAAGCCAATTTAGAAACTCTCGGGGTTTTTCCTTTTCCAGCATCGCCGCCCCCCAGCAGACATAATAAGGTTCGGGCATTTCGATCGATTCCTGAGATATCCGGATCAAACGTCCCAACCCGATATCAACAGACGCAAAGGACGATTGCGCCAAGGCAATTCCCTGCCCGCTTACCACGGATTCCAGCGCAGAGCCGGATAGCGAATGTATGCTGGTGGGCTTTCGCGTTGGCTGGGGAAGACCTTGCGCGGCAAGCCATGTCCCCAACTTGGGCACAGAGGTAAAGGACGGGCCCCAATCAATATCAACCCACGGCAGGTCAGCCAGTTTTGACGGTTCAAGTGCCTCGGGATTGTTTTTTAAAAACTCAGGTGAACAAACCGGAAAGCACACATCATGAAATAATGCGCGCGCATGTGGAAATACATTCGAAACCTTGCCATAGGTCAGACGGAACATGTGATCAAGAAATGCCGGCTCCGGCTCTTCATGGGTTGCCTCCAACCTGATCGAGACCCCCTCACTACGCGCTTCGAAACTGTGCAATCGAGGTTGCAGCCATTTCAATAAGAGTGTCGGCAACCCCGAAACGTTAATGTCCAATGAGGATTTTTGCTGCGCCAATAGCGTCTGAGCGCGCCGTAGCTTTTCAAATCCTTCGGAGACAACGAGATGGTAGGATCTTGCCTTGGGCACCAATGAGGCACGCCGCCCATCTTTCATGATGAGTTGCATTTGCAAATGATCTTCGAGTAATTTGAGCTGTTGACTGATCGCGCCCGGAGTAACGCCTAATTCTTGTGCAGCTCCGTTGACCGATGCAAGCCTCCCGAAACTTTCAAATGCTTGCAATGCACGTAAAGGTGGCAGATTAGATCGCATTTTGCCCCAAATAGCCTGTTTTGCAACGTTACGCCAGCGATACTAAACAGTAACTCTCCAAAACTGATTTGTCACCCGTAATGTTGCCCCATACCGTATTAAGCGTAGACATAATAGCAGCCAGCAAGAAAACGTTCGCCCTCAAGGGCCACATAATCCAGCAGGAGATCATCCATGACTTTTACAACAAACCGACGCAACCTGTTGCTCGGCGCCAGCGCACTTGGTGCAACGACCCTTCTGGGGGTTTCAGGCCAACCGCTCCGCGCAGCGACACCCTCGCAAGGCGGCACATTGCGCATTGGCAACGGCAGATTTGATTCCGGTGAAACGCTTGATCCGCAAGCAACCGAAACATCCTTCATGCAGAACCTCCAATGGCAAATTCGTAACAACCTGGTCGAGGTAGGCGCAGGCGGCGTTCTGGTGCCCGAGCTTGCGACCAGCTGGGATTCAAATGACGACCTGACAGTCTGGACGTTCCAGATTCGCGAAGGGGTAGAGTTCCATAATGGCAAGACGATGGACGCGGATGATGTTGTCTTCTCGATCAACCTCCACCGTGGAGAGGCGTCGTATTCACAGGTCAAATCCCTCGTCTCTGTCATCAGTGACGTCAAGGCGACGGCACCAAACGAAGTAACCTTCACCCTGGACAAGCCCAATGCAGGTTTTCCCGCCCTTTTGTCGGTGACTTGTTTGTATATCGTTCCCGCAGGCGACACGAACTTTGACGCAGGCATCGGCACTGGTCCTTACATTCTGGAATCTTATGAACCCGGAGTGAAATCTGTCGTTCGCAAGAATCCCAACTACTGGAAAGAAGGCCGCGGTCATTTTGACTCAGTTGAAATGCTGGCCATTCGCGACGTGAACGCGCGGACGACCGCGCTGCAAACCGGGCAAATTGATGTGATGAACGCGGTCGACCCGACCACAGCCAACCTATTGTCCATGTTGCCCGGTATTGACCTGCTTCAGACACAGGGAAAGGTGCATTACGCCTTTAGCATGCTCACAACCGATCCGTTGTTTTCCGATGTTCGTGTGCGCAAAGCGATGAAGCTCTCGATCAACCGTCAGGACATGGTCGACAAGATGCTGAACGGGTATGGCTCGATTGCCAACGACCAACCTATTTCCTCCGCTTACCCGTACTATGACCCGGATCAGGTACAGAATGAATATGATCCTGAGCAGGCGAAATCGCTGTTGAAAGCCGCCGGGGCCGAAGGATTGACGACCACGTTGCACGCGTCGAACACACCCTTCACAGGTGCGGTTGAGGCCGCCCAATTGTTCAGTGAACACGCCTCTGCATCAGGCATCACAATCAACGTCTCGCGTGAACCTGACGATGGCTACTGGTCCAACATCTGGATGAAAAAACCCTTCTTTGCATCACGCTGGTCTGGCCGTGCGACTGAAGATCTCATGCTGACGCTGGCCTATTCACGTGAATCCCGGGGCGATTACAACGAAACCAACTGGGATAATGACGCATTCAACCTTGCATTGACTGCCGCGCGTTCGGAAAAAGACGAAGCCAAGCGCCGTGCCCTTTATGCAGAGTGCCAGATGCTTGTCAGCGATAATGGAGGCATGATTGCCCCCGTTTGGGCGGACATCCTTGATGCGAAATCCAACAAGGTCTCCACCGGCGACGCAATCTCAGGCGACTGGGATCTGGACGGCGACCGCTGCGCAGAGCGTTGGTGGTTCAACGCCTAAAATATGAACCACACATGTTGCGGGCCGCGCTTCATCGCGGCCCGCAAGCGCTTTCAAACCACCGGGAACCCATAGAAATGCGTAATAACCTCCCCGCCCTTCTTGATGTTTTGCGGGTCCAGTTCGCAGATCGCGTCCTGTCATCGAACGCAGCACGTGAACAACATGGCAGCGGAGAAAGCCATCTGCCCGCAGCATGGCCTGACGCCGTCGTTATGGCGCACACAACCCAAGAGGTGTCTGACGTATTGCGCGCCTGCACCAAGCACCATGTGCCTGTCATACCGTTTGGCGCGGGGTCGTCTCTGGAGGGGCAAATTCACGCGCCACACGGCGGAATCAGCATTGATATGTCGGCGATGGACAAGGTTATCTCGGTACATGATGCAGACATGGATTGTACCGTGCAATGCGGCGTCACCCGTCAAGCATTGAACGAACATCTGCGCGCGACCGGGTTGTTCTTTCCGGTCGATCTGGGCGCGCATGCAAGCTTGGGTGGGATGGCGGCAACGCGTGCCTCTGGTACGACAACAGTGCGCTATGGCTCCATGCGCGATCTTGTTCTGGGCCTCACCGTCGTTATGCCCGATGGCGAAATCATTCGTACCGGAAGCCGCGCCCGAAAATCATCTGCGGGCTACGATCTGACGCGATTGTTTGTCGGATCAGAAGGCACATTGGGTATCATAACGGAATTAAGCCTGCGCCTGTTTGGAATTCCGGAAGCGACACAAACCGCCATGTGTAGTTTCAACTCAATCGAAGATGCCACGGAAACAGTTGTGATGGCGTTGCAATGCGGCCTTGCGCTCAACCGGATAGAGCTGGCCGACACGCTGCAAATGCAAGCGACCAACCGATACTCCCACACGGCCCTCCCTGAATGCCCCACGATTTGGGTGGAAATGACCGGATCGCCCGCAACGGTTGAGAATGATATGGCCACCTTTGAGGGCCTAGCAGAGACAGCACGGCAGATTGACCGCGCGACAACTGCCGATGACGCCACCCGCATCTGGCGGGTCCGACATGACGCTCTCTATGCCGCGCGGGCGTTGCGCCCTGGCATCAAAGGGATATCCACTGACGTTTGCGTGCCGATCTCACAACTGCCCGCCTGTGTCAGCGCAATCCAAGAGGTCATCGCAACGACCTCTATTCAAGCCCCCTTGGTGGGTCATGTCGGGGACGGGAATTTTCATCTCGTTCTGCTCTACGACCCTGAAAGTGAAACCGAAGTCCGCGAAGCGCGCCACATCAATTCCAGTCTCGTTGAAATGGCGATTGAAATGGGCGGCACCTGCACCGGTGAACACGGCGTCGGCTTGGGGAAAAAGCCCTATCTGCAAGCAGAGCACGGCCCTGCCCTTGGCGTCATGGCCCGCATCAAAAAGGCCATCGACCCCGACAACATCATGAACCCCGGCAAAATTTTCGATCTTTAACAAATAGGAACTCCAATGCCTGCTTCCCTTCCCAGTGATCTGATCCGCAAAGAGGTTGCTCAGCTTCCCACCTATAATGCAGGCCTTGCTTTGGATCAGTTCAAGGCAAGATACGGCGTTGATTGTCTGGCGAAACTTGACAGCAATGAAAGCCCGATGGGCCCCTCACCTTTGGCAATCAAGGCCATGCAGGACGCGGCAACGGGTGTCGGTCGTTACCCTGATGCGGCCAATACCGCGTTGCGCGATTTGATCGCCCGCTCGATGGGCACGCAGGCGGATCGCGTCATCGTCGGCAACGGGTCCGAAGACCTCATTGGTGCGCTTTTCCGGGCTGTCATCCGCCCTGAAGATAAAGTTGTCACAATCTGCCCCAGCTTCGGCCTTCACGAATTTGGCGCGCAGATGTTTGGCGCAACAGTCACCAAGGTCAATTTCAACGCGGATTGGTCTTTTCCCGTAGATGGCCTGCGTGAGGCATTACGATCCAAGCCACGCGTTTTGATTTTTTCCTCTCCCAGCAACCCCGCAGGTCCCGCCATTTCGGAAACGGAATTCCGACAGGTGATCGCAGATACAGACCCCGCCACCCTTATTTGTTTTGATGAAGCCTACGCCGAATTCATTGAAAGCAGCAAACGTTTCAACGCACTGCAAATATTGGACGACGCCGGAAAGCCTTCTATCATCTTGCGCACATTCTCGAAAGCCTACGGTCTGGCAGGTGCGCGTGTAGGATACGGTATCGCAAGTGACCCACAGCTCGTTGCTGCATTTATGAAAACGCGCAATCCGTTCGGCGTGAACGCCATGGCAGCCTGCGGCGCATCTGAGGCTATTGGCGATCGGGCACATCTTGACAAAACCGTCGGTCTCGCAACGAGGGAACGAGAAAGGGTTGCTACTGCTTTAACCTCAAAGGGATACAAATGCGCCCCGTCTCAAACCAACTTTGTGTTCTTTGATACCGGTGCGTCGGCCAAAATTTTGGCCGAAAAACTGCGCACCAAAGGCGTGTTGATCAAAGCGTGGCTGGAAGAGCCTTTCGAAAACTGGGCGCGCGTCACCGTAGGTACACCTGCTGAAAACGATGCATTCTTGAATGCCCTGTAGGTGTTTACCATGACATTTCCGGATTCCTAATTCTGAAACTCACCCCCTACCGGCTCACGCCGGTAGGGGGGCCGGTTTCGGCGCTGTGACGGTGCGATAGGGTGTCTGGTAGATGTCCATCATCGAAAGTGGACATCTTGAGGTTCGCGATGTCGCCAAGCGGATGGACGAGGCGAAGCACGATGTGCTGACCTGCACGGCGTTCGACGAGAGCCTGCGCTCGAAGTTGCACAGCACCAATTCCTTGGAGCGCATCAACAAGGAGATCAAGCGGCGCACCAACATCGTCGGCATCTTTCCCAATCGTGAGGCCGTCATCCACCCCGTCCGCGCGCTGATGCTGGAACAAAATGACGAGTGGGCCGTCTCCCGCCGCTACATGCCGGTGAAAAAGCTGACCGCCATGTGCAACGATGCGGACACGGCGACGATGATCGCCGCCCAGTGAACGAGCGACACCAGCTACCAAGAAGCGGGTGGACGCCAGTTCCTACACCATTTCCCGGGACATTACCCGTTGCTGCAGCCTCATCTCTTTGCCCTTTCGAAAGAACTGGCGGTGCAGGGGCCCAAACGGACCTCTGGTTTTCCAAACTGCGCGCGAATTTCGGGAACCTTTGCGGTCCTGCTGCATCCAATGGCCAGGTGACGAGAAATCGCACCGGTTGAAAATTGGAAAAGGACCCCACCATGATCAAGCATATCCTGCTGGCCTCGAGCCTTGTTTTCGCCTCCGCGACGCTTGCAATTGCCCACGACGAAGAGGCCTTGCGGCAGGCGCCTCCGGGTGAGCCCTATGTGCAGGTCAGCGACGTGCTGCCGCTTCCCGAGTTTATCCCGGGATTGGGCACGCTGTTCGTCAATCCCGAAAACCTGCCGGCAGGCCCGTTCCTATCCTACGACCATGACGGCACGCTTTCGGCCACGATCTACATGACCCCGCTGGAAGACCTGCAGGCGGGGACGGCCTATGACGGGCTCGGGATCGGCTCTCACGAGGTGAGTTCAGTCGACATCTACTATAATGCCGGTCATCCGGGCGTCGAGAAGCCGCATGCGCATGTCGTGCTCTTCCATGACGCGGATGCCAAAGGGCGACTTGCACAATGACCCGCATAAACCGTCGTATCATACTTCTCGGGGGCGGCGTCACCGCCGCCCTCGGGAACCCTTTCCTGGCCCTGGCACATGCCAGGGTAGAGATCGAAATGCGCGGCACGTCCCGCGGTGAGCGGATCTGGTTCGATCCGATCGGCCTTGCGGTCGCCCCGGGCACCACGCTGCGGTTCACCAACCGCGATCCGGGAAACAGCCATACCGCGACCACCTATCATCCGCAGATCTTCGGCAGGGCAAGGCGCATACCGGCCTCTGCCGAGCCTTGGAACAGCGACTACCTCCTGCCCGCCGAAAGCTTCGAGATCACGCTGACGGTGCCAGGCATCTACGACTACTATTGCATCCCGCACGAGATGGCGGCCATGATCGGTAGGATCGTCGTCGGCACGCCGGATAGCGCTGGATGGGAAGGTCCCTCCGGGGATCGCGACGACATCTCTAACGAGGTGCTTGCGGCGCTTCCGACCGTTGACGCTATTCTCGCGAATGGCCGTATCGGCATGGAGGACAGGCCATGACATCACAGTTGAACCGCCTGCATGCCCCGGTGCCCGATGCAACCACGCCCGAGGCCGACCTGGTCCGGGGCGCACGCGATGGCCGTGAAGCCGCGGTGCGTGAACTGATTCGTCGGCTGAATCCCCGGCTGTTTCGGGTCGCCCGTGGTATCGTCGCCAGCGATGCCGAAGCAGAGGACGTGGTGCAAGATGCCTATTTCGCCGCCTTTGCCAAACTGGACAGCTTTCGCGAGGAAGCGCGCTTTACAACCTGGATCACGCGGATCGCCATCAACGTCGCGAAAATGCAGCGCCGCCGCGATCATCCCAACGAGGTATATGATACCGTGACCGAAGATGACGCATCCCAAATCCTCGCCTTTCCCGGGCAGGGCGGCGAACCGGTCGAGGCGACCCTTGGCCGGGCACAGATCCGTGCCCTCACAGAAAAAGCGGTCGCCGATCTGCCGCCCGACCTTCGACTGGTCTTCATCCTGCGCGAAACCGAGGGGCTGAGCACCGCCGAAACCGCCAAGGCGCTGGAAATCAACCCGATCACAGTAAAAACGCGGCTCTTTCGTGCGCGACGTCGGCTGAGGACAGCGCTGGAAGAACAGGCACGCGGCGGGTTCGAGACGATCTTTCCCTTCGACGGCCAGCGCTGCGTTCACATGGCCGACCGGGTCGTCGGCACACTCAAGGACCAGGGGAGGCTCTGACATGGGATCGGCATTTCCAAGATTGATCGCCAGCGCCGCGAAGGCGGGCGACACCGCAGAGGGCCAAGGCTATCGCGTGCTCAATCGCGACTATCCGCGGGACTTCACGCCCGATGCGGCCTATCGCGCCTCAATGCCCGATTTGCAGAACGGCCCCGCCTCGCTGATCCGGGGCGCACGCCGCAAGCTGCAGCATGTCGGCATCTCCAACTTCCGCCTGCCACTGAGGTTCACGTGCCGCGACGGCGGCGAGACAACATTGCAGGTATCGGTGAGTGGCACCGTCGGGCTGGATGCCGGGAAGAAGGGCATCAACATGTCCCGCATCATGCGCAGTTTCTATCGGCATGCGGAGTCAGTTTTCAACTTTGATACGATGTCGGCGGTGCTTGACGACTATCTTGGCGATCTGGAAAGCGACGATGCCCGGTTGCAACTGCGGTTTTCCTACCCGCTCACGGTGCCATCGCTGCGGTCGGGCCTGAAGGGGTATCAATACTACGGTCTCGCCATGGAACTCTCGGAGGTGAACGACTTGCGGCAACGGTTCGTGCATCTCGACTACGCCTATTCCTCGACCTGCCCGTGTTCACTGGAACTCAGCGAACATGCGAGGCAGGTGCGCGGGCAATTGGCAACGCCGCATTCGCAGCGCTCGGTGGCGCGTATTTCGGTCGAGGTCGTTGGCGAAAAGCAATTGTGGTTCGAGGACCTGATCGACATGGCCCGGGCGGCCGTGCCGACCGAAACCCAAGTCATGGTCAAGCGTGAGGATGAACAGGCATTCGCCGAATTGAATGCCGCCAATCCGATCTTCGTCGAGGATGCCGCCCGGTTGTTTTGCGAGCCGTTGCAGAAGGATGTGAGGGTCGGCGATTTTCGGATCATCGCCAGTCACCAGGAGAGCCTGCACAGCCACGATGCCGTCAGCGTCCTTACGGCGGGGGAGAGCTTTGTTTCCGGCAGCATGGACCCGGACTTGTTGGCGTCGATCGCGCGGGCCGGTTGACCGATTTCGACCTGATGGTGCCGTGTGCATGGTGCTCTTGTGACGAGCGTAGCTCATCATCGAAAGACAGGTATCCCGCAAACCGGAGGCTGACGCCATCCGCTACGAACGTCAGCTCTCCAAACTCGAGTAAGCGAAAATTAATTCGCGAGTGATGCCCGCTAAGCGGGCGCGCTCTACCTGCTCATCCCTTTCGAAAGCGGGGGCTCGATCCTATACGTGTCAGGCGCGCTGCCTGTCCCGGGCGGCCCGGCCGCTACGTTTGTCGATTTCACCAACCAACGCGGGTTGTTTCACGCCGGGGTGGTGGACGATGTGCTCATGATAACCGCCAAGGCTTTCGTGTAGCTGCACATCGGGCGCTTTCGCTGCCGACAGGGCCTTGATTGCATGCGTCCAGTTGCACCTCTGACTTCACCCGTTCGATCCATTCTACTACGCTTGGAGGCGACAGTCATTTCGACGGTAGGCGCTAAAATCGTTGGATCGGGCCTCCTATTCTTGATGCCATGGGCACCTGTTAAAAATGATGTTTTACATATCAGTAATTATTGTCTAAATATCTCATATCATATACAGGATATACATAATGATCACAGGTCCGCAGATGCGCGCGGCACGCGCGCTGATCGGCATTGACCAGAAGACACTGGCCAAGCTGGCCGGCCTCTCGGTGCCGACCATCCAGCGCATGGAGGCCGGCAGCGGCAATGTGCGCGGTGTCGTGGACAGCCTCACCAAAGTCGTCGAGGCGCTTGAATTCGCCGGTATCGAACTGATCGGCGAAGGCTCTGTCAGCACAGCAAGCGGACGGGGCGTGCGACTGAAGATGCCTTCCTCGAAACACTGACCCCTCAACCCGCGACGGCGACCGCCGACACCAGGCCGACGATCCCGCCGCAACCTTACAAGGTGCGGCCACAGATGAAAAAACAGACCACCAAACTGAGCGACGCTCCCAGTTTCGCCGAGCTCTTCACCCCTAAACTCCTCACCATCCTTCGCGAAGGCTATGGCCCGGTGCAGTTGCGCGCAGACGCCATCGCCGGACTGACCGTGGCGATTGTCGCGCTGCCGCTCTCGATGGCCATCGCCATAGCCTCCGGCGCGACGCCGGCACAGGGGCTCTACACGGCCATTGTCGGCGGCTTCCTGGTCTCGCTTCTGGGTGGATCGCGCTTCCAGATCGGTGGCCCGGCCGGCGCTTTCATCGTGCTGGTTGCCGCAACCGTGGCACAGCACGGGATGGAGGGGCTGATCCTCGCCACGTTCCTGTCGGGGCTGATGATGACCGCCGCCGGCTTTCTGAGGCTTGGTGCCTTCATCAAGTTCATCCCCTATCCGGTCACGGTCGGGTTCACCGCCGGAATCGCGGTGATCATTTTCGCCAGTCAAGTCAGGGAGCTGTTTGGCCTCGCGCTGGAGCATGAGCCGGGCGAACTCCTGGAAAAGGTCCCCGCGCTCTGGGCCGCACGATCGAGCCTGACGCCAGCCGCGCTCGGCGTTTCCGCGGCGACGGTCGCCGTGATCCTCGTGGTGCGACGCTGGCGCCCGCACTGGCCGGGGATGCTGATCGCCGTCGGCTTTGCCGCCACAGCGACCGCCATATTCACGCTGCCGGTGCAGACCATCGGCACAAAGTTCGGCGGCATCCCCTCGTCGCTTCCGGCACCGGACCTGCCCCCTTTCTCGACGGAAAGCGTCCTCGCGGTTCTCCCGGCGGCACTCTCCTTCACCTTGCTGGGGGCCATCGAGTCGCTGCTCTCCGCCGTCGTCGCCGACGGCATGACCGGGCGCCGCCATCGGTCGAACTGCGAACTCGTGGCGCAGGGCGCGGCCAACATCGGGTCATCCCTCTTCGGCGGCTTCTGCGTGACGGGCACCATCGCGCGCACCGCGACAAATGTCCGGGCCGGGGCGCATGGTCCGGTGGCCGGGATGCTGCACGCCGTATTCCTGCTCCTGTTCATGCTGGTTGCCGCGCCGCTCGCCTCATACATCCCGCTGGCCGCGCTGGCCGGTGTGCTGGCCGTCGTGGCCTGGAACATGATCGAAAAATCAGCCATCGCGATCCTCGTCCGATCGGGTTGGGGCGAGGCGACGGTGCTGGGCGTCACCTTTTTCCTGACCATTTTCCGCGATCTGACCGAGGCCATCGTCGTCGGATTCGCACTTGGGTCGGTCCTCTTCATTCATCGCATGAGCCGGACAACAGGTGTTGTGACAGACGGTGTCTTTGTCGGTCGGGACGAGGCCGACACCGCCCACCCGCGCGGCGAATACCATGAAGACGACGCCCAGAACCCCGACGTAGTCATCTACCGGATCACCGGCGCCCTGTTCTTCGGAGCGACCGCCTCCATCGGGTCTGTGCTCGATCGCATCCAGGACACCCACAAGGCGCTGATCGTCGACTTCTCATCCGTGCCATTCCTCGATTCGACGGGCGCCAACATGATCGAGGGACTTGCCCACAAGGCGCGCAAGAAAGGTGTCGCGCTTTGGCTTACGGGCGCAACCAGCGACAGCCAGCGTGTCCTTGCCACCCACGGCCTGAAGCCACCGGTGGCCCACTATGCCACCACGATCGACACGGCTCTCACTCAGGTCCGCGATGTCCCGACGACTGATCGGGGAGCGGCCTGATGCCTGCATCCGGCTGGGAAACACGTCGCCCGGCACGGCGAAGAAACAGCCGGGCTGAGGCGCGGCGACGCTATGTTCTCGAGGCTCTTGAACGACCGCGGACTCAGGCGGAGCTCCGCGATGCCCTCAGGATGAGCAACAGCGGGATCTTGCATCTTCTGCGACGGATGGAGCGGGACGGGCTGGTGCGGCCCGCCGAACGGGTCGCCTGGACACGGATCTGGGAGCGCACACTCAAGTCGGAAACGGGACGACGGTCATGACGGACGTCTCAGGTCGTCGCGGATGCGTGTTCGGCACGGGCGCTTACGATGTCTGGATTGGCTTGCCCGGTCGTCTCGGACGAGCCGGACGGCCGAAAGAAAAGCAGCCGTAGGGCGTTCATCGTGACCAGCACGGTGGCACCGGTGTCGGCGAGGATCGCGATCCAGAGGCCGGTGATTCCGAGCAGTGTGGTGACGAGGAAAACGGCCTTCAGCCCGAGCGCGATGGCGATGTTCTGGCGGATGTTGACCATGGTCCCGCGGGCAAGACGGATGGTGGCAGGCGCATCGGTGACGCGGTCGCGCAGGATCGCCGCATCGGCCGTCTCCAGCGCCACGTCAGTGCCCGAGCCCATGGCGACGCCGACATGTGCCGCGGCCAGCGCCGGCGCATCGTTGATCCCGTCGCCGATCATCATGACCCGCGCGTCAGAGGTCAGGTCGCGGATCGCGGCGACCTTGTCTTCGGGCATCAGGTTGGCGTGATGGTCGATCCCAAGCCCCTTGGCGATGGCGCGCGCGGTGCGGGAATTGTCCCCGGTCAGCATGATCGGGCAAACCCCCAGCGTGCGCAGCTGCGCGACCGCGTTTGCCGCGTCATCGCGCGGTTCATCCCGCAGCGCGATAAGGCCTTGGGGCAGGTCCGCGCGCAACACGATCACCACGGTCTTGCCTTCGGATTCCAGTGCGGCCACGCGGCTGCGCACGGCGTCGCCAAGTGCGCCACGTTCCTCCGCCAGCCGGGGTGAGCCGACGCAGACCAGCGCGCCGTCGATCATGGCCTGCGCGCCCTTGCCGGGCAGCGCCCGCCCGTCGAAGGCGACAGCTGCGGTGACGCCGCGCCGGTCGGCCTCGGCGCAGATCGCCCGGCCCAGCGGATGGCTGGCACCGCTCTCGACACCGGCGGCGAGCGCCAGCAGGCCCGCCTCGTCCCCCTCCAGCACAGACAGGTCGGTCACCTGGGGTCTGCCCTGCGTCAATGTGCCAGTCTTATCGAAGGCGACATGCGTGGTCCGCGCCGCCGCCTCGATCACCGCACCGCCCTTCATCAGCAGGCCGCTGCGCGCCCCGGTCGAAAGCGCCGAGGTGATCGACGCGGGCACCGAGATCACCAGCGCGCAGGGGCAGCCGATCAGCAGCAGCGCCAGCGCGCGGTAGATCCACTCCTCCCAGGCCAGCCCGAAGGCCAGCGGCGGAACGACCGCGACCAGCACCGCCGCGCCGACCACGGCGGGCATGTAGACGCGGCTGAACCGGTCGATGAAGCGTTCGGTCGGCGCACGCGCGCTTTCGGCCTCTTCGACGAGGCGCACGATGCGGGCGATGGTGTTGTCCTCCGCGGCCTTCGTGACGCACACGCGCAGCAGCGCCTCGGTGTTGATCGACCCGGCGAAGACCTCGCCGCCAGGTTCCTTTAGGCTCGGCACGCTCTCTCCCGTCACCGGGCTTTCATCGACGCCGGAGACGCCATCGACGACCTCGCCATCGCAGGGCACGCGGTCGCCGGGGCGGACTTGCACGATCTGGCCAACGCGTAGCGTGTCGGCCGGCACGTCGCGGGTTCCGGGCTCGACTTCGAGCCGCGCGGTCTTCGGCACCAGCTTGGAGAGCGCACGGATGCTGTCGCGCGCCTTGCCGGCCGAGACACCTTCCAGCAGCTCGCCCACAGCAAAGAGGAAGACGACCAACGCCGCCTCTTCCGGCTCACCAATCGCCAGCGCACCGCCGGCGGCGATGGTCATAAGCATCTCGATGGTGAAGGGCATGCCTACACGGGCCATCGCGAACGCCCGCCGGGCCACCGGGATCAGCCCGATCAGGGTGGCGAGCACGAAGGCCCAATGCGCGATGCCAGTGGGCAGGAAAAGGTTCGATGCCCAGGCCGCGGCGAGCAGCGCCGCAGTGCCGATCACCAGCCGGCCCTTCGTTGCTTGATACCATGACGGCGTGTCACTCGGTTGTGCCGCATCCGCCGCCTCATCCTCCGGCTCCGGCGAGTCTGCCGCTACCGGGAAGGCTCCGTCGGGCAGGACGAAGCCGCCCCTCGGCTTCTCGGGCCGTGCCCCTTTGACCGCGATGCCGAAGCCAACCCCACGCACTGCCTTCTCGACATCTTCGGGAGATGTGCGTGCCTCGTCCAAGGTCACGCGCAGCCGCTCGGCCATCAGCGCGACATCGACATCGCCGACGCCGGGCAGGCGTTCGACCGCGCCGCGCACCTTGGCGGCGCAGGACCCGCAATCCATGCCCGTCACCTGCCACTCGCGTTGCCCTGCGCTTCCGTCCGCCATGATGGCACTCCGTTGTGATTCCCAGTCGGGTTTTGATATACGATCTACAGCAACTGTAGGTTCAAGCCCCGCAATGAGGTTTTCCGCGCGCGCCTCTATCGAAACGACAAAAGGACAGGATACATGCTCTCCATCGGCATATTGGCACGGCGGACCGGCACCAAGGTGCAGACGATCCGCTACTATGAACAGATCGGCCTGATGCCCGAACCCGGCCGGACCGAGGGCGGCCAGCGTCGCTACGGCGATGTCGAGCTCGACCGCCTGGCTTTCATCCGACACTCGCGGCAGTTGGGCTTTTCGCTCAACGCGATCCGGGAATTGCTCGACCTCTCGGACAGCCCTGAACGCTCCTGCGCGCAGGTCGATGCGGTGGCGCAGAGGCAGCTGAAGGAGGTCGAGGACCGCATTGCCCGGCTCGAAGCGCTGCGCATCGAGCTGCGCCGGATGATCAGCGAGTGCAGTGCCGACCGGGTCGCGGACTGCCGCATCCTCGAAGTGTTGCGTGACCACGAGGAGTGCCTTGCCGATCACGATCCGCCGAGCGCCTGATACCGATCGCACTGTTCGGCTGGCCATTAGGACTTTCGATGGTGCCATTCTTATGCGCAACGCCCTTGTTGTTACGCGTTGGCGTCATGCCATAATGGCGACGCAGGGCATCGAACCGGTCGGTGAGGTCAGTCCGGGCGGATTTGTCCAGGTTTTTGGAGGCCGCCGACTGGCTGTCGCTGCGATGGTCGTGCGGCACGCCGAACGTGGTACAGTCGATGATTCAGCGGCTCACCCGCCACGGACACGCCCAGTTTTCCCATAGCGGTGAAATCCGACAGGCCGATCCTGCCCGGCGTGTGGACTTGCCGGAAAATGACGTCCTGTTCGGGTCCGCGCGCGGCGTCCTTTTGCGCGATGGCAAGGTCGGATTACTGCCGATGCCGAGGACAACTACTCCTTCACTATCGGCCTCTATGAGTGGCCCTTGCCATCCATCGATATCTTCACCTTGGCCTCCTTCAGCTCATCGATCCAGTCGCTGCCGGTGAACTGCGATCCCTGATCGGTGTTGAAGATCTCCGGCGGGCCATAGGTGGTCAACGCGTCTTTCAGCGCTGCGACACAGCAATCCGCGTCGAGCGTGTTCGACAGCTGCCAAGCCAGCACCTTGCGGCTATACCGGACCATGGTGGCCACCAGATACGGGAACCCCCGCTCCATCCGGATATAGGTGGTGTCGGCGCACCAGACCTGGTTCTGGTAGATCGCCACCAACCGCATCACGCGCATCAGGCGCCGCACACGATGACGGCCACACTTGTGACCCTGCCGCTTCATGTGCCGCGCCATCTGGTGAGAGCCATACCACAGGGTATCCAAGAACGGCTTGTCGATGATCTCCATGACGGCCAGGTTCTCGGCGCTGTCGCCTTTGGAGCGACAATACAGCGTCGCGCGCGACATTTACAGCAGCGTGCATTGCCGTCGCTGGCTCAGGACATGATCCTTGCTCACCTTTTTCTGCCACGCGTCCCGAGCAGCTGAACCGAGGCATTGGCCAAAAATCCCGTTCCATCACCAGCTGCCCGAACTTCGAATGCAGCTTCTCGATCTCCGCCGCGTTCCCCTTCCCGGGATCAGCACCCCGCCGGGTGAACGCCGTGGCCATGTTCTCGATCGCCGCACGATTCCATGTGCTGATCTGGTTTGGATGCACGCCATATTTCTTCGCCAACTCGGCCGGCGTCATCTCTTCTCGGATCCCTTCGAGCGCGACCTTCGCCTTGAACTCAGACGTATGTGTCTTTCTCTTTGTCATTTTTGATCGTCTCTCGCGTCATGCGATCCACCTTAACAAATGGTCTGAATTTCTCCGGCCACCTCTGGAAAGCTGCGGCAGGGTTGCGCGATCCAATTCGACGGCCCGCACGGTTTGGGCCAGATCCGTCCCCACTACGTGCGGTTTCTGGGCCCATCCCACCGGGCGGCAACTCATCAGATTACTAAACCGTGCCGTTTTATTATCCACGAAACACGCAGCCAACCGTCATCAATCGGCCTGACGTCGAAAACACTTGATTAGCAGTCGGAACTCAGGGAGTATGCAACCTATGGCGGCATCGCATTAACCTATGGTTGCACCACATAACTAGGCCCGAAAAACCTTTAACTTTAGGAAAAAAGTAAATGGCGATAATCTCTGTAGATCTACTGAACAATTCAACGGTCACTATTGATAGTCTGAATGCGAACGATGGCGATGTTATTAACATTACCGCTTTGGGGAGCTCAGAACTAATTGTCGACGGGGTCGATGTAGAGGTTGGAAGTATCGCTGGAGTTCAAGCTCTCTCTGCACCCACATTTACTTCTACAGGCGGCGCTAATCTGACGATTGATCAAGGACTTCTAAACGTTCCCGCGCTTAACAACTTCACTTTCAATATTGAAGATAACAGTCATACCACCCTTGACGGATCCACCGTGACTGCACTGAACGGTCTGAACAGCTACGACGTCAACTTTTCTGGCGCAGATGCAGGGTCTTTTACGTACGATGACCCTGATGTCGGGATCGCATCCGTTGTAAACTTTAATGTTACGGGGATGGAGGCTGGTGACCAAATGAACTTGGGAGACGGCAACTGGCAGCTAGACGACGGTAGTATTCTTAACCCCCTCGACGCCTTTCGCGACGGCAAGTTGCATCTGGAGAATGGTGCAGCTGGGGTATTACAAACGAAAGTAACGGCCAGCATTGAGATGACTCAAGAGGAGTATGATGAGTTCCTTGAAGACCCGTCTGCCTTCCTCTCCGGACAGGACTTTACTATGGTTTGCTTTGCCGCTGGAACGCGCATCGCGACACCAGATGGGGAATGCGCCGTTGAAGCGCTTGAAATTGGTGACATGGTTCTAACCGCCGCAGGCACCACTGTCCCGGTCAAATGGATGGGGCGCCAAACCGTGCACAAGGTTTTCACCCCTAAAGAACGTTTTGTGCCTGTGCGGGTAAAGGCTGGCGCGCTTGGAAATAACTTACCTCATACCGATCTCTTGGTTACGGCGGATCATGCGTTGATCATAGATGAACTTGCGATCAACGCCGGCGCGCTAGTCAACGGCACAACCATTGTTTTTGAAAGGGTGGAAGACCTGCCTCAGAAAGTCACTTATTATCATATCGAGACCGAGGATCATAACGTTGTGCTCGCCAACGGGGCTGCTGCTGAAACCTATGTGGATTATATTGAGCGCCGGGGATTTGATAATTACGCAGAATATGTGGACCTTTATGGAGAGGAACGCACTATCATTGAAATGGCTCGTCCTCGGATCTCTTCAGCTCGGCTTTTGCCACCGTCAATCTGTGCGCGTCTAGGCGTGCAAAAAATCGCCTGATGATTTATAACGCAGCTACGCCGTAATCCGAAATTTGTCGTAGTTGATGACCCGGATGTTGTCTGACACCTGATCGCGAAACTATTCCCACTCGTTGGGAATAGTTTCGCGGAAGACCATTAGGATCGCATTCGCGAACTGCTCTTGGCTTGGATCGTGCCGATTTTGTGTCACGTGTTGGTGCATGATGGCCCACAACCTTTCTATCGGGTTCAGATGTGGGCAGTCGGGCGGCAGCTGGATCACATGGATGCGACACTCTGGTCTGGCCAGGAATTCATCGAGTTATGCGTTGATGTTGAATGCCGACATCCAGATCGTCTGCGAAAGCAGGCTCCGTGCAGCCATACCGGAAATCTGCTCAGAGCCCACTGCGCCGATGACAGAGCTTGGCACCGCTGGCAAGTTTGGCGTAAACGGGGCTCTGCAAAATAAGCCGCCAAGACATTGGTTCCGAACTTGTTTCTCGATGCTTCTATTAACGAGCCTTCACGTTCGGGAGGCCAATGGTACGCTCTACTCCAAAGCAACAATAAAACCTTCAGTCAAATCTACCAGACCGCTTTGAGTTGATCGAAAAGCGCAGCCATGACCGGCGCCTCTTTCTGCGCTTCCAAGGCAAGGACGCATAGGCAGGCAGGAATTCTCTGGGTTTCGCAGACGGTCAACCCGTAGGCCTGACGTTGGTGCAACGCGATGGACTCACGACAAAGGCTAAGCCCAACGCCGGAACGCACCATTTCCAGCATCGACGCCTCGTGGTCGACCAGCGCCACGGAATTCTGCACGACGCCGTGACGGGAAAATATCCTGGTCAAAAGACGATTGTGGACCGACACCGCCGTTGTCCCGATCCAGGGAAGCGCCGCAAGTTCGGCCAAGGACGCATCGCCGACCCGCGTCTCCCAGCCGACGGGGGCGATGATGCGATAGTCAAATTGAGCCAGTTTCAGGGTCTGAAGGGGCTGTTCCGACGGGATTTCGCCAATTTCTTCGGGTGCGCAGAGATAAAAGCCGATGTCGATTGTTTGGCGTTTCAATTTGTCGAGGATTTCGCCGCTGACCCCATGAACGAGTTCGGTGACAATCTCAGGATGGTTCTCTTTCAGACTGCTCAGCAATTTGCCAAGGCGGATGAATTCGGGATCCACGATGGTGCCGATCCGCAGCTTGCCCGATATCTGGCCGCTTTGCGTGCTGGCGCTGCGTCGCAGATCGGCCATGGCGTTCAGAACTTGTTCGGCCTTGGGCAGCAGGGCTTTTCCATCCTCAGTCAAATCAAGCCCGTGCGGGGTGCGCCGGAACAAGGTGATTCCGGTTTCCTCGCTCAATCGCTTGATCTGGTGGCTGATGGCTGGCTGGGTGAGGTGCAGAAGTTCCGCAGCGCGCGAAACGCTCCCTTCTCGTGCCACGGTCACAAAGGCCAAGATATTGTTGGGGTTAAACAATCTCTTCATATTATCAGATTTAATATCAGGTTGAAAATTATGTCATTAGGAATGTGTCTTTTGGCTTTCTAAACCTCCATAAGTTGATGCGCAGGGAGGAACGTATCGCACCGCTGACATCTCGTCCCGGTTAAGGGGCGGAACAACGGGGGCTGGTGCTTTCTTCGATGCCGTTGAACAAGCAGGAGGGTGTGCCAAGATGTCAGTGGTCGGGGAAGATTTCGATTTCATAGTGATCGGCGGAGGGTCGGCGGGCTGCCTGCTTGCCAACCGGCTGAGCGTCGATCCAGGCAACCGGGTGCTGCTGCTGGAGGCCGGGAAGGTCGATAACTACCCATGGATTCACATTCCCGTTGGCTATTTGTATTGCATCGGAAACCCGCGCACCGATTGGATGTATAACACCGAGGCCGACAAGGGCCTGAATGGCCGGATCCTGCGCTATCCCCGCGGCAAAACCCTTGGCGGCTGTTCGTCGATCAATGGCATGATCTACATGCGGGGGCAGGCGCGTGACTACGACAATTGGGCCAAGCTGAGCGGGGAAGAGGCCTGGAACTGGGGCAACTCCTTACGTGATTTCATGGCCCATGAGGACCATCACAAGCTGGATGGCGGAGCCGACCCGAAGACCGGGGACAATAGCCGGTTTTCCGACTTGCACGGCCATGGCGGCGAATGGCGGGTGGAAAAGCAGCGCCTGCGGTGGGACGTGCTTGATAGCTTTGCCGATGCCGCCGCGCAGGCAGGGGTAGAAAAAACCGACGATTTCAACAGCGGAGACAATGCCGGGGTTGGCTATTTCGATGTCAATCAGCGGTCGGGCTGGCGCTGGAATACATCAAAGGCCTTTTTGCGGCCGGCGAAGTCAAGGCCCAACCTGACGGTCTGGACCGAGGCACAGGTTGAGAAGCTGACCTTTGGTAGGGATGAAAGTGGCGCACTGCGGTGCTGTGGGGCGCGGGTCAACCGCAAGGGTCAGACCGTGTCTGTGTCAGCCAGCCGTGAGACAATTCTGTCGGCCGGAGCGATCAACTCGCCGCAAATCCTGCAACTCTCGGGGATTGGTCCGGCTGCGCTGTTGCAGCAGCACGGGATAGAGGTGCTGCGCGACGCGCGGGTGGGCGAAAACCTTCAAGATCATCTACAGATCCGTGCAGTTTACAAGGTCAAGGGCACGCGTACGCTCAACACCCTTGCGGGCAACATGTTTGGCAAGGCGATGATTGGTGCGGAATACTTGTTGAAACGGTCCGGCCCGATGAGCATGTCGCCAAGTCAACTGGGCGCGTTTACGCGCTCTGATCCCTCCCGGTCGCATGCCAATCTGGAATACCATGTGCAACCGCTGAGCCTCGAAGCTTTTGGCGAAGATCTGCACGATTTCCCGGCGATCACAGTCAGCGTTTGCAACCTCAACCCCACGAGTCGGGGCCATGTGCGCATTCGTTCAAACGACTTCCGCGATGCGCCGATGATCTCGCCCAACTATCTGGCCACCGAGGATGACCGCAAGGTTGCAGCCGACAGCCTGCGCCAAGTGCGCGAGATTATGTCGAAGCCCGCGATGCAGCCCTATTACCCAGAAGAACACAAGCCGGGCCTTCAGTATCAAAGCGACGAGGACCTTTCCAAACTGGCCGGCGACATTGCCAATACGATCTTCCATCCGGTTGGCACGGTCAAAATGGGGAAAGACGGCGATGACACGGCTGTGCTCGACCCGCATCTGCGGCTCAAGGGCGTGTCGGGGCTGCGCGTTGTGGATGCGTCGATCATGCCCGAAATCACCAGCGGCAACACCAATTCCCCGACCTTGATGATCGCGGAAAAGGCAGCTCGGTGGATCCTTGCAGGCCAATAGGCCGGCGCGTTTGTCAATCGGAGGAAACATGCGCAACTCGTTCTCAAACCTTCCCTTGACTGGGGTCAAAGTGGTCGATTTCGGTCAATACATCGCCGGGCCCGCCGTTGCGATGCTGCTGGGTGATCTGGGCGCCACGGTTGTGCATATCGACCCGCCGGAGGGGCCGATGTGGGACAGCCCGGCCAATGCCACGTTGATGCGAAACAAGTTGATCGTGAACCTTGACCTGAAATCCGACCAAGGGCTGGCCGACGCCCGCGCGCTTTGTGCCGAGGCCGATATCATTGTCGAAAATTTCCGCCCCGGAAAGCTGGCTGCATTGGGCATTGATTTCGCGGCGATGCGCGAAGAGCGGCCCGAGTTGATCACTGTGTCCCTGCCGGGGTTTGCCTCCAACGATGCCGAGCACCGCGAATTGCGGGCCTTTGAAAGCGTGGTGGCAGCGAGTTCGGGCGTGTTTACCGACATGGGGCTGAACCGCGTTCTGATGGGGTTGAACCCCTCGTTCTCGCCGCTGCCGCTGTCATCCGCCTATGCCTCGCAGATCGCGGCCTCGGCGACGGTTCTGGCGCTGCAATCACGTCAGTTGACCGGCTTGGGCGACCAGATCGAGGTGCCGCTGGCGGCGGCCGTGATGGAGGGGTTGTGCTACAACTCAATCAAGGTGTCGGACATGCCCGAACGCTACCTGACCCAACGCGAGATCGAGATCGAGCGACGCCGCGTCGAGGGCCTGCCGATGAACGTGTCCTATGAGGACTTGCAGGAGCTGCTCGATCCGTTCTTTCGCAGCTACATGTGCAAGGACGGGCGGATGTTCTACGTGGTTTGCCCCAGCCACAAGCATCACGCGCGCCGCTGCCTTGAGGTGCTCGGCCTGTACGAAGAGATGATCGAAGAGGGGCTGCAGGAAGAGGACGACACCTACAAACCCCAGTCCGAATGGGTGTCCGACACATCGCTCGGAGTTTATCCGATGCCAAAGGAATGGGCCGACAAGATCGCCGCGCGGATGAAAGAGGTCTTCATGACCCGAACCTCGCATGAATGGAAGCGCATGTTCGGGCGCGCGGGCATTCCGGGCGCACCGCAGCGTTGGCTGCAAGAGTGGATCAACGACGAATACGCCGAGGCGTCTGGTTTGATGATCGACGTCTGGGACCCGATCTATGGCGAGATGACCCAACCCGGCCCGGTGGTCTGGATGGAGGAAAGCGGGGAAGACGCGCTGTCGCCCGCGCCGCGCCGCTGGGTCGAGGTGCCCGAGGCCTTGAAAGTACTGCGCAAGCTGCGCACCGACATCCCCGACCCCGAAGACGGGATCGCGCAAGAGGGCTGGCTGTCAGGCGTTCGCGTACTGGATATGTGCAACGTGATCGCCGGACCGCATGCTGCCAGCTATCTGGCGCGGTTTGGCGCGGAGGTGATCAAGCTCGACCCGGCAACACCGCTTTATGACAGCTGGAATACCGTGATCTATGGCCTGAGCCAAGGGCGCGGCAAGAAGTCGATCCTTGCCGATGCCAAGTCCGAACACGGACGAAAGGTGTTGGAGGATCTGGTGAAATCCGTCGACGTGATCTTCTGGAACGCGCCGGACAGTCAGATCAAACGGATGGGGCTGGACGCCGAGAGCCTGCGCAAACTGAACCCCGAAGCGGTTTTCTGCAAACTCGATTGCTTTAGTGGCGTGCGGCGCGGCGTGCGCACCGATTACATCGGCTATGATGATCTGGTGCAGGCCACCACCGGGATCATGCTGCGTTTTGGCGGAGCGATGGACCGCCCCGAGGAGCACGCCCATGTCGGCACCATTGACGTGATGTGCGGCTTTGGCGGCGCGTTGGCGGTGGCGTCGGCGCTCTATCAAAAACACCGGTTCGGACGCATCGGGCGCGGGCGCACCTCGCTCAGCGCCAATAGCGGGCTGCTGCAAATCCCCTTTGCCTATGACTATCGCGGGCGCGGGCTGTTCGATGAACCGTCCGGCCCCGAGGTCAACGGCTACGATCCCCTCAGCCGCTTCTACAGCACCGCATCGGGCGTTTACATCCTGCTCAGCGCCTATGAGACCGATCTGCCGCGATTCCGCAAAGTCGAAGATCTCGAAAACCTGCCTGATATTCCTGAAGAGGAGCGCGCCGCCTACCTTGCCAGCGCCTTCCAATCGCATCCCGCGGCCAAATGGATAGAGCGCTTGCGTGCGGCCGATATCGGCTGCGCTATCTGCCACAACATCGAGGCGCTGCGGTCAGAAAACCTGCGCGACCCAGACGGCACGCCCGGCACCGATCGAGGCAGCTATTCCTTCTCGCAGTACGCCGATCATCCCAGCGGGCATGAGATCGTTCAACTTGATCCCTATGCTGTCCGCCCTGTGCGCGGGCGTGTCTATACCCTGCCGCCAACCGAAAAATTCGGTGCCTCCACACGCGCGATCCTTGGCGATCTCGGTTATTCCGATGCCGCGATCGAGCGGATGTTGAAATCCGACCAGGTCAGCGAAAGCTGGAGTACAGAATACCTGCCCAGTTAAGGGCCGGGGGCGAAGGGGGCAGTCTGCTTCCTGCGTCGTATTGCAGTGTGCTGGGCCCTTGGCTCGCCGCATCGTCCATCAGGTTCGGACCTGTCACGTCGAATGGATGTTCGACGAACGGAGGAGGCTGTCCGCGCCTAAGTGCCAGAACGGAGGAAATATGGCAGATAAACCCCCATTGATGGATCTTCAGATCCCGACCGCAGACAGCGGTTTCTATTCCGGTTTCGCCAAAAGCGTGGCGATCCCGTCTAAAATCCTTGTTGCCGCGTTGATTGTCTGGGCCATCAGCGTGCCCGATAACGCGGCCGCCGTGCTCAACGCGATGAACGGGGCGATGCTCAAAAGCTTCGCGAGTTGGTATGTCTACGTCGTCGCGCTGTTCTTAATCCTTTGCATTGTGCTGGCTCTGATCCCCAAGACCGGGCGCCTGAAACTGGGCCTGCCCGAGGACCGCCCTGAATTTTCGCGATTTTCGTGGTTTTCGATGATGTTCGGTGCCGGAATCGGAATCGGCATGCTGACCTTTGCCACCGCCGAACCAATGTATCACTTCGCCAAAAATCCGAATGTCATCATGGGCGAAACGACCGGGTCTGCGGCGGATAACGTGACTGCGGCCTATGTGTGGTCGTTCCTGCACTGGGGCTTTTCGGCCTGGGCCTGCTATGCGCTGGTTGGGCTGTCGCTGGCCTATTTTTCCTATCGGCGCAACCTGCCGCTGACCGTGCGCTCCGGGCTGACGCCGCTGTTTGGCAAGCGCATGTCGGGGTCTGTCGGGCATGTTGTGGATATTGTCGCGGTTGTGGCGACCATCCTTGGCGTGGCGCAAACCCTTGGTTTTGGGGTTGAACAGTTTGTCGCCGGGCTTAACCGAGTGGGCTTTGGAGACTGGATCGTCATGGCCGACGGGAAACCCACAGTTGCAGGCATCATGGTTGCCCTGATCGTGATCCTTGGGGCTTCGACCCTGTCGGCACTGTCGGGTGTGGGCAAGGGCATCAAGTGGCTGTCGAACCTGAACATGGGGCTCAGCTTCTTTCTGCTCGCCTTTTTCATCCTGTTCGGCTCCACCTTCTTTGGCCTTGGTGCGCTGTTCTCGGGGTTGATCACCTATCTTATGGAACTGCCCGGCCTTTTGCTCACCGTCTGGCATGCGGATGGTACCGAAACCGGCGATGCGCTGGCCGCGTGGCAGGGGGGGTGGTCAGTGTTCTACTGGGCCTGGTGGATCGCCTTCGCACCGTTCGTGGGCGTCTTCCTTGCTCGCATTTCTCGCGGGCGCAGCATCCGGGAATATGTGATGGGCGCCATCGTGATCCCGTCGCTGATGTGCTTCGTCTGGTTCACGGTCGTCGGGGGCACGGCGATCGACATGACGCTGAACGGCTCCGCAGGCGATGCCATTTCAGACGCCGGCCAGGAGAGCCAGCTTTTTGTGATGCTCGACCTCATCTTGAGCGGCGGGCTGGCCTGGATCATGGCGGCCATCGTGGTGGTGCTGTTGCTGACCTATCTGGTCACAACGGCGGATTCCGCGATCCTGATCGTCAACACCATCAACGCCGCTGGAGAGGAAAGCCCGAAAGGCCGAATTCACATCATCTTTTGGGGTGTCGCACTCAGCCTCGTCGTGGGTGGGTTGCTTCTGGTTGGCGGGCTCAACGCTATCAAGACAGCCATGGTGATCGGTGCACTGCCATTCAGCTTTGTGATGTTTCTGATGTGTGCAGCGTTGATCAAAGCGGTCATCAAGGACGGGGTCCGTGAACGAAACGGCGTGCAAAGTGTGAGCTACCCCCCGAAATTCGGACACTGACATAAGCTACGATTTTCAGTCTGCTGATCTTCGACGAGAAGGAGATCAGAGATGTCGAAACGCAAGCAGCACGCGCCCGAGTTCAAGGCGAAGGTCGCGCTGGAGGCCCTGAAGGGCGAGACCGAGCAGAACCTCGGCCTGATGCGGCGGCTCGACGAACAGTTCCTGGAAACGCCGTTCTTCGGTGTTCGGCAGATGACCTGGCACCTGCGCAACGACGGTCATCTGGTGAACGAGAAGCGCATCCGCCGGTTGATGCGCGTGATGAGGCTGATGCCGATCTACCAGAAGCCCAACACCAGCAGGCCGGCGAAAGGACACAAGACCTATCCCTACCTGCTGAGAGGTCTGAGGGTGGATCGTCCCAACCAGGTCTGGTGCTCGGACATCACCTACCTGCCGATGCGGCGCGGATTCCTGTATCTCGTCGCCATCATGGACTGGCATACCCGCAAGGTCCTGGCCTGGCGGATCTCGAACACGCTGGAGGCCGACGTCTGCGTCGAGGCGCTGAACGAGGCCATCCACAAGTTCGGCCCGCCCGAGATCATGAACACCGACCAAGGAGCTCAGTTCACGTCCTTTGCCTGGACCGACCGGTTGCGCCGGTCCGGCGTGCGTATCTCCATGGATGGGAAAGGCCGGTTTCTCGACAACATCTTCATAGAGCGGCTGTGGCGGAGCCTGAAATACGAGTGCGTCTACCTGCATGCTTGGGAAACCGGCTCGGAGGCAAAGGCAGGCATCCGAAAATCGATGACCTTCTACAATCCACGTCGCCGCCACTCAGCACTGGTTGGAAAAGCCCCGTCGCTTTCGAACGGAAGGTGGCTTAAACGAGCACTTGGGGCGGCACAAAAGCGGGACACGTCCACGCCAACTTGTTCGCGCGGGACTTGCAACATTTCAAAAGTGATACGCATTTCTTGAACATCTACCGCACGATCACGAACTTCGACATCCAATAGCCCCGTATAAACCGCTCCCAATGAACCAAGCACGCCACCTAAGAAGCCCAGCGAAGGTGCAAGCCAAGGCGGGTTAGCCCTGTATGGAGACTTTGAGTGTTCTGCGTCAAATTGGCTTTTCGCCAAATCACTTGCCGCTTTAGAAGTCTCGATATCTGCGGTGACCTTTTCCCGTTCAAGGTCATGCTGGGCACGTAAAAGTTCGAGGCGAGCACGTTCAATATCATTTGATTCCATACGTCACCTTAAGCATTCCTTGGAGTGGAGCTATCAGTAGTTTTGTAATGAGGCGGCGTTTTGGCCGAAACGCATACGTTTCTGACACTGGCGAAAACGACCGTGTTTGGCGCTTAGGCATGATTATGGATATGCCCGCGTGGACTTTTAACTGCGCATGATTTCAAGGAAAGCGGCTCGACAGGTGTGGTGTGCCAACTCCTTGTTGGGCTGAATGCAAGAGAGTTCGTGATCTCACAACCTACGGCACTCTTCAAAAAGGCGAGGCAAGTGGCAGACTTGAAAACATCTGCGCAAAGCGCAAAACTCCTCATAATACTAATTTGCTTTGGAAATATCGGATTTGGAGTTTTGGAAATGAAAATGATTAGACCACGTTTAGTTCCCATTGCGCTCATGTTGGCGGTTTCGGCGTGCATTCCCTTGTCTTCAGAAACAGCGGCGTCTGACGAATCGCCGCAAGCCGTCAGTTTTCAACAATGTGGTTTGCCGCAGAGTCTGGAACACATGACCCGTCGTGATGGCACACGAACTGTCGTCCATGACGGGGCTGGAACGATCGGTTTCATCTCAAATTATGCAGTGAATACAGATGGCGCGCCAAACTCTTATCATCCTGATGATCTGGGGGGATCCGGCGGGTTGGCGATAAACACGATTTGTAATGGTGCAAATGCCTTTTCTGCATCAGGTCAGCGGTACAATTACAGCCAGTGCCAGCCATTGATCGACACTTTCAGACAGGCAAGGTCAGAAGGTTGGAATAAACCCGGTGGCGCCCGCATGGATTTCTATGGTGTCGCTACCAAGGACAAAACCGACGCGGTGCCTTGCATAAATGAGTCTGGAACATATGCAGGGTACATGGTGTCTACGACTTCGCTTGCGGCGGACCCGTCTTTGGGCGTTTGCAATCAAGAACGTTATCTGAATGCGCTTGAGGTAAATTTTATCATTCGGCCCGGCTCCAAGTTGAATGGCGTTGGGATGAACTTGCGGGACATTGCAGCTGTGGTAAATACCGAGACAAATGATATCCATTTCGCAATCGTCGGAGACACGGGACCTGCAACCGGCTTGGGTGAAGGCTCTGTTGCGCTGCTCAAATCCTTGGGGCAGAGGGACGATTTTCCGCGTACGCGTCGTGAAACGTATCGGTACGGACAAAACGACGTAGCAACATATATTTTTCCGGCGGCGGATTTGGCAGGGAATGTCACGCAAGACCGCATTGACGCTGCGGGGAAAGCTGCAATGGAGGCGTTTGGCGGGAAAGACCGCATTCTTTCATGCAACCAAGAATTGCTCGGCACGCAATAGGTTTGGTACCGGCTACGAGGCGTGGGTGATGAAGCGCCTTATGGCTGCATCAGATCCCTGTTGAAACATTATGATTTGCGGGTAATCAAACGACCGCTTCGTCCCGCAAATGGCTCATTGGTTACGTCGAGGTTACCGATGCAGATCGTGGCTCAAAACTAGAGTTTGTGAGCCAGGGCAGAACCGACCGTTTGTTGGACGGCTTCACCGAAGCCGACATTGGAGCAGGCGCGGCAAAAGCTCACTTTGTCCCGGCAGTTTACCAGTTCGCGGAGGATGCAGCGAAGGTCGGCTTGCGCAGTTTCGATCCAAGGCCATTGAGTCCGCTTCGGTCGCGACAAAGCCATTTTGAGAGAAAGGGAAAAGATCAAAAAACAGACCATCCGACAACGCCGCTTGCAACACCAGAAACAAGCCGCATAATCAATCACACAAACGAGCCAGAGCCTCTAATGCTCAAGCCGCTCTGATGTTCCATTTTATATGACGACGGACAGACCAGGGCTCCACCCTGAATGCCAAACTCCCGCATCAGCCGTTCGACGGTGCAGCGGGCCACGCAAAAGCCCTCCCATCGCATTGCTGCAGAACACCTATACTGGGTGCGCTTTGGCGCGCGGCTCGACGCGCTGCGGGCCTTGCTCCGAACTGAAGGGATCAACCTATGGCGTCCTTTGTCGCGGACACGCCGCAACGCCGGTTCGGTGAGGCGTAGATCGCAGCCCAACGCAAGGTCATGGCCCGCCCGGTAATCCGTGACCGGGACAAGTTTTTCTGGGTTGGGATCAGACTGTTCGGCAGGCTTTGCTTGCAGGCTCCTGATGCCGCATGCTGAACACATTCGGCGAATGACCGGATCGACGGGCCGCTCTGCGACGGAGCGTGTCCAGTTCGAACTGGCAGGTCAGGGCCGATCCTCGCAACCAAGTGCGCGAGACGCTCGTAATTCGCAGAGTTCTTAGCATGTTCGTAGCATGCTGGCCTCGTTTGGTTAAAAGTCGATATCGTAACTTTGCAGCGTGACAAATCCAGAAAAAGGGACCGCTTCTCGCGGCCCCAATCTCAGGTCAAGTCACAGATTACTTTGTGGCTCCGACATCCGGCCTTGGATCTGACACGAAGCCATCAGCGTTTGGCATCTTGACTTTGGCCAGAGTATCCGCATCAAGCGTGGTATCGGGATCATCGCTGATGATATCCGCCCGCCCGAGAACATAGGCGCTGACGGCATAGACCTCATCGGCCGAGAGCGAGCCCGGCGCATTCATCGGCATCGCGCGATGCACGTAGTCGAAGAGCGTGCTGGCATAGGGCCAGTAGCTCTCGACCGTCTTGACCGGCTTTGCATCGGTCAGCGTTCCGCGCCCACCGATCAGTTTCGGCGCACCGATGTCCTTGTTGCCCTCGAGGTCTGCCCCGTGACAGGCCGCGCAGGTTTGGGAATAGACCTCCTCACCCTCAGCGTAGGTGCCCTGTCCGGGCGGCAATCCACGCCCGTCCGGCATCGCGTCTATGTCGATGCGGGCAATCTGCTCGTCCGTTGCGGGCTGTCCAACCCCGAATTCAAGATTGTCCGGGTTGATGTCCCCCACGCTTTGGGCGCTGGAGGCGGGTGGCTGCATCGGCGCGCGCTCATCGTATTCGCCGATCCTTTCAGGAAGTTCGGCGACCGTGCGAGGAGGCTCGCTCTCGCTCGAGTTTTCTTGCGCGATACCCGGGCCCGTGGCCGCCATCGCGAGGGTGCATAGCAGTGAAAGTTTACGCGTGAACATTGGTCACCTCCCCGTCTTGTGCGATATGCCAGCTTTGGATGGCGTTCAGGTGATAGACCGAGTTCAGGCCCCGCACGTCGACCAGTTCCGGCAGGGTCGGCTGCACATATCCGGTTTCATCGACCGTGCGGCTTTGCAGCACCGCTTCCTCGCCCGTCCAGGTCCAGGGAATTCGGAATCTGGTGTGGCATTTCGGCAGAACTGGCCCGTCCAGAGCCGCCTCCCGCCATGTCGCGCCACCATCGGTCGAGACCTCGACCTTGGTCACCTTGCCACGCCCGGACCAGGCAAGCCCGGTGATTTCATAGAACCCCGGTCGCGGCAGCTTCATTGCACCGGACGGGAAGGTGATCACCGATTTCGCCTCCATCTCCAGCGAGAACTGTCGCGCCATTCCATCGGGCATCAGGTCGGTATATTTTGAGGTTTCCTCGCGGGTCATGAACGGCTTGTCGCTGACCTCGAGCCGACGCAGCCATTTGATATGGGTATTGCCCTCATAACCCGGAAGCAGGAGCCGCAACGGGTAGCCCTGTTCGGCGCGCAGCGCCTCGCCGTTCTGGGCATAGGCGACGATGGCGTCATCCATCGCCTTGTCGATCGGAACCGAACGGGTCAAAACGGCCGCATCGGCACCTTCAGCCAGAATCCAGGCCGCGCCATCCGACAGACCGACCATCTCCAGCAATGTTGACAGGCGCACGCCGGTCCATTCCGACGTCGAGGTCAGGCCGTGCGTGCCCTGAACCGTCTTCAGCGTCGGCTCGTCCCATTCGGTCAGACCGTTGCCGGAGCACTCGATGAAACAGATACGGCTGACGGCGGGCAAGCGCTTGATGTCGTCCATAGTGAACCGCATCGGCTCGTCGACCATCCCGTGCAGGATCAACTCATGCGTTTTTGGGTCAATCGCAGGGATACCCGCGTGATGCCGCTCGAAATGCAGGCCCGAGGGCGTGATAACACCGTGGCCGGAGGCCAGCGGCGTCATTGACCAACTGGAGTCGAGACTGGCTGTGGGATAACGCCAGCGCACCTCATTCTCGAACTGTGAGCGGGAGCCGTATCCACCGTCATCGAGGATCGTGCGTCCTTGTTCCTTGGTAGGGTCTGGTTGCACCCGGTGCTCGAACGCTCCCGGGGGTGCATCGGCGGTGGCCTGACCGGCCGTGAAGGCGGCCCCGCCCAGGGCAATGCCACCCGCCAACATATTCCGACGCGTCAGGCCGTTGAACATGCCCTCCTTGCACTCACAGTCCTCCTTATCAGGTGCCCCGGCGAGCATCTGGCGTTCGATCTCGACCAGGCTTTCTGCCATGTGACGTTCCGTGGGCCCGTATCGTGACGCGGAAAACCTTTTATTCCTTGGCATTGCATCCTCCTCCGTTAATTTCATATTTCACCAAGCAAACTCATCCATTCAGTGTATAATTCCCACTGAGTGATAATGTTGCCCCATAAAGTGGGAATTTGTAAATGGATAATCGCAATCTTGCTGTTCTCGAGGAGATCGCACGTCTTGGTGAGGAGGCCACGGCGCGGCGCATCGCAGACGAGGTGACCTTGCCACAAGCCACGGTTTACCGGCGGATCACCGACCTTGAGAACCTGGGCCTGGTCGAGCGCGCGGGAAGACGTTATCGCATTGGGTCAAGGCTTTATCGATTACTCGCGGCGGGCACCTCGACAAGCGAATTGGTGAGCGCGGTATCGCCTGTTCTGTCGGGCATGGCCGAGGCCACAGGCGAGGCAACATTTGCGGCGCGGCTCGTAGAGAAAGGAATAGATCTTTTTCAGACCTGCGTTCCGGTCAATGCTAAGGCGGCGGTCGTCGTTCCGAGCAAAGGCCTCCGCCCCGCGAGTATATGTTCCGCTGCAAAGGCAATACTTGCGCATGTTCCCGGCACCTTGCAGAAGGAGATCATCGCCGCGGCCGAGCCTTTGTTCCCTGATCTGCCGGCGAAGAAAGCCGCTATGCTGGAAGGAGAGCTTGATCAAATCCGCGATTGCGGTATCGCCTATTGTATCGGTGAAGAAGACCCTGATCTTGCGAGTGTTGCCGTTTCCACGCAATTGAACGGTGCCTTTGGCCAGATGTGTGTTGGAGTCGTGGGGCCGCGCGGTCGCATCATGCGGAAGCTCGAAACTGATCTTGAAAAGACCCTCAAGCTTCATGGTGCCAAAGTCGATCTCGATGGATAAGTTCGTCCGCGTTTCAGCGATTCACGACATCCCAGTTTTACATGGCGGTGAGTGTTCATTTCGAATGGCACGGCGCAGTATTCAAGAATTCGGGCAAATGGCAGGTCTGGGCCGTCCATAAAGACAACAGACGTTTCGATCTCGATGGCCGATCGCCAGAAGGAATACCATCAGAGGCATCAACCTCGAAAGAATGATCGGTGCGAAAGACCACTGAGCAGGTCATTTCGCACCGTAGATTGCGAGGGCTATAGCTTGCCTTCCTCGATTGTGCGAATTACTTCCGCAAGGGTCTCGACCGCATCCCGAAGCGGGTTCGGCAAACCTTTCATTTCCTTCGCGAGCTTTGCGTAGCTGTGCAGGGCCGGACTGACCGCCTGTTTCGAAGACGGGTTCTTATGCGAAAGCAATGCATCGATGACTTGGGGGGAATTCCAAATAACGTCAAAATTGTCGCTCCTGTACGCCGAAGATCATGACGATGCCAATCGCCTACGCTCGAAATCTCCTGAAGCTGCAATTTCGAACGATTCCAGTTTCCGAGTTGACCAAACTCTTGGTTAGGAAACAGTAGATCGTCATTTTTTCGGCGATCGAAGCCGGGAAGCGCCTTTAGCAAATCAATAGCAGCATCCGACAGCGGATGTGTCACCTGATGACCGCCCTTGACTCGCTTGGTCCAGGTTTTCTCTTCGAAGTTCACATCCCGCAATCGGGCGGCTTCAACTTCCTCCCTTCTCGCCAAGGCGTGCTGGATAGCGGCGAGGTGCCTGGGGAAAACTCTGGTATCCACCGCCCGATAACTGTGCCGATGAGTATTTGCATCCATATCTGAACGAGCTGGAGCGCTCCAAGGTGATCGACCGGCTGGACCAGCTGGGTGCTCCCGCAATTGTAGAACTTCTGAGCACGATCGCAGCCAATGAGGATTCGCTGAAACGTCTGCAAGATGAGGTTACGCGCACCGAAGCTGTTGCGCCCCATGTCGATAAAAACCGCGAGCGCCTGACCCAGGTAAACGGCGAGATTCAGCAATATGATCAGGGGATCGGCGCTCTAAAGCGTGAAATGGCGTCTTTACCAGCGGTAGAAAGTCGTGCGGGGAATGCCCAGCATGTCGAGGGTCATCTTGGTGGGCAGGTGTGATCCTTCAACAGTGCGGATGATCTCCAGCTTCTCGGATGCAGGGTAGCTCATTCCTCGACCTCCCCAGCCCCTGTCATGCTTTTTTTGAGCAGACCCGATGTCTGTCCCTCGACGGGCGTGCTTTCAACATTGCCTGTGGTCAGATCGACATCGGCAATGCATTGACCGACATGTCGCGCGGCCAGACTGCGGGCGTGCCACAAGCGGACGGATCAACCCAGGTCGAAGCAGTGATGGACGCAAGCCATGTGGCATCATCGGTCTTTAACATGGCGATTTTACCGCTCGAAGCTAACGTGCAATTCATAACCGTGATGGCAAGGGATATGCCGTATATCGGGCGCGGCTGACAGCTCGGTTATTTCTTGGCGACAGTTTGCTTGGAAATGGTGCGGGTCAGAAGCTGACCCGCTTCCCGAATTTTTGCATTTCCGCTTTTTCGTAATCAGATGAGCAGCAACACAGCCGATCTTGGGTGCAATGGCCGCTATCGCGCCCGCCTGCGTTTCATAAGAGCCTTGATGCTCAAACACCATTCGGACCGCCCGCGCGCGGACCTCGGGCGAGTAGCGATTTGCCATTTTCGCCTTTCGTCATAACCATCATTCTTACCTAAGTTGATGGTCTCCGACAAACCCGGGGCGGTTCATATCTACAATCACCTGCCATGATCGCAGCCTATCTCGCAGATGGACCGGCTTGTGCGCAGGTCATCTTCGAGACGGGCAGAATGGCCCCCATGCTTTATTACGGGCTGGTCAAGCAGGGCGTCCCGGTCCAGTGCGTTGAGAGGACTATCCCACCGCTACCGTGGTCCAATTTTGCACCGGCGTTCTCACATTTTGTGCAGCCGTGCAAAAATCCGCAACGAGAAGTACTATGACCAGGTCAGTGGCTGTTTTGCCCAAGGTATTTTCATGCATCGGGAACAATCAGACCCGCGCCTACTGGACCTTCGAAATAGGCGACACAGGTATCGACGAACAATTGAACCAGTCTTCGTTTTGGCCCCGGTGCGAACCCGAGCGAGACAGTGACGCCGCTTGCACTGTCGGCGATAGGAAGGCAGCGTATCTCTTGCCCGGCATAGCTTTGAACGTCGCGGGGCTTCATGTTCAACAAGGATATTCCCATCCTTGATGCCACAAGGGACCGGACCATTTCGGTTGAATTGGTGGTTGCGACGATACGCAGGTCTGTGCCTCCTTGTTCAAGGAGTTCCAGATAATACCCACGCGCGGCGGGACGGTCTAAAAAGATCAGCGGCTCGGCCACGATTTGAGAGACCGTCACGGCATCGCAATGTGTAAAGGCATGGTCCGCCGGACATAAACAATAGGTGGGCGCAAAAATAAGCGATCGCGTTTCAATTTGTGGGTTTGGCAATTCTTCGACAAAGAGGATCACGTCGAACTGACCGTCCAGCAAACCCTTCTGAACAGAGTCGTTGTCGCCTTCGGAAAAGGCAAAGGCCACATCTGGGTGCGCGCCTGAAATATCTGCCGCAAGATCTGGCAGGAAAGCCGGAGCAATTGGCGCATTGTAGCCAATTGCCAGATTGCCGGAAAAACTCGACTTCAGATCAGATACACCCGACAGTAACGTGTCATAGCGCTCCAGCAGATCATCGATGCCTCGCGCCACGTCCCGGCCTGCCAGTGTCGGGAATATCCCCTTCGCCCGTGCTCGCGTGACCAGCGTCATGCCAAACGCCGCCTCCGCCTGATCCAGTGCTGCGGCAATTGCTGATGGCGTCACATGCATGGCGTCTGCGGCGGCCGTTATGCTGCCACGCTGCAAAGCTGCTTGGACGTAGCGCATCGCGCGAAGAGACAGGGCCATGCCATAACCTTAGATTTTGTGAGGTAATACCTCGCATAAAAACATTTTTCAAAGGATTGTTTTTTTGCGAACCTTTGCCAAGCCGAAAAAGTGGAGCGTGAGATGAAATCCAGAACGAAAGTTGTCGTCATCGGCGGCGGCATCGCGGGCTGCTCGACCCTGTATCACCTGACGCAAGAGGGATGGTCCGATGTTGTCCTGGTCGAGCGGGATGAGTTGACCTCTGGCACTACATGGCACTCGGCAGCTCAGGTCACGAATTTCGGCATGACCCAGACAATGGTGGGCCTCAAATCCCACTCCATCGCCCTCTATCAGAAGTTGCGGGACGATCCCGAATACCCGGTGGGCTATCACCATGGGGATGGCGGCATCCGGCTGGCCAACACCGAGGCGCAGATGCAGGGCTATCGGCACTTCGCATCAATGGCGCGAGGTATGGGCGTGGAATATGAGGTCATCGACGCAGAAGAATGCGCGCGCCGTCACCCATTGATTTCGACCGAGAACCTGCTTGGCGGGCTCTGGGATGGCGAAGACGGTGATATTGATCCCGCTCAGCTTTGTCAGGCACTCGCCTTTCATGCGCGCAAGGCCGGGGCAGAGGTCTATCGCAACACCCCCGTGACCGGCCTGACCCAGCACAAGGACGATACGTGGACCGTTCACACCCAACACGGTGACATAGACTGCGATGTTGTCGTCAATGCGGGCGGCTATCGCGTCAACGAGGTGGCGGCGATGATGGGTGTCCAGCATCCGGTCGCATCCATGGAACACCAGTATTTCATAACCGAGGATATCCCCGCCATCGCCGAAGCTGGGCATCGGATGCCGCTGCTGCGCTGCCCGATCTCAGACTACTATTCCCGTCAGGAAAAAGGTGGCCTGCTGGTCGGATTTTACGAACAGGATTGCAAGACCTGGGGCATGGATGGGATCAGCCCGAGCTTCTCCAACGACCTTTGCCCCGATGATTTGGATCGGGTGATGGACGTTCTCGAAGGCGCGTTCGAGAGGATGCCCGTGTTGGCCGAGGTCGGCATCAAGCGCATCGTGAACGGTCCGATCACCTACACGATTGATGGCGCACCGTTGGTTGGCTCTATCCCCGGCAAGCGTAACGCCTACTGCATCATCGGCCTGCGCGCGGGGCTAGGCGAAGGCGGCGGGCATGGTTGGCTTCTTGCGCAGCAGATTGTCCATGGCGAGGCGTGCTATGACACATGGGTGATCGACCCGCGCCGGTTCTCCGGGCATGCAACCGTGGAACTGACCGCGCGCAAGGCGATCGAAGACTATCAGAACGAATTCAGGTTTCATTTCCCGCACGAGCATCGCCCTGCCGGACGAAACGCTAAGGCGACCCCTTTGACGCCTGTCCTGGCAGCCGAAGGCGCGGAATTCACGGTCGTCAACGGGTGGGAGCGTGTGGACTACATCAAGCCATCGCCGGATTTCCGCCCGTCGCTGAGCTTCGACTTTGACGAGGCATTCCATGTGGTCGCGGCCGAAGTGCAGAACGTCGCCACCAACGTGGGCCTGACCGAAGTCAACGGGTTCAATCGGATTGAGATCACCGGCGCCGACCGTCATGCGTTTCTCGACCGGATGATCTGTGGCACCGTTGCAGCGCGCGCGGGCCGTGTCGGCCTCGGTTATCTCTTGAACCACCAAGGCTGCATCAAGTCCGAGGCAACGATTGCCAATCTGCCCGCCTCGGATCGAGGGCCTGAACGGGTCTGGTATGGGTCGGCGGCGGCCTCGGAATACCACGACATGGATTGGCTGACGGCGCATCTCGAACCGGGTGAAGATGTCCAGTTGCGCAGCCTGACAAACGATCAAACGATCCTGGTTTTGGCCGGGCCAAAGGCACGCGCGGTCCTTTCAGACTGCGCCAGAGGCGATTGGACTGCTGAGGCCTTCTCATGGTTGTCCGTGAGAGACTGCTGTATCGGCTTCGCGCCAGCCACCGTCATGGGCATCAGCTTTTCCGGTGAACTGGCGTATGAAATCCATGTGCCGAATGCTTCGCTCTATGCGGCCTATCTTGCTTTGCGCGAAGCGGGCGAGGCGCATGGGCTCAAACTTTTTGGCGCGCGGGCGGTCGACTCCATGCGCATGGAAAAAGGGTTCCTGCATTGGAAAGCCGACCTATTAACGGAATTTGACCCGTTCGAGACGGGACTCTCGAGGTTCGTTAAGCTGGACAAGGGCGAGTTCATCGGAAGGGCTGCTCTACTGAAACGCCAGGAGACCGGGCCGGGTCGCAAGCTGGTGACGCTCAGGATCGAGGCGCAACACGCGCCGGCACATCCGGGTGCATCCTTGATGCGTGGGGATGACGTGGTTGGCACGATCACATCCGGAGACTACGGGCATCGCGTTGGCATGAACCTCGGCTACGCCTTCATTGCACCCGAATTGGCCAGAATCGGGGCCGCGATGGAACTGGATCTGTGTGGTGAACGCGTTGGTGCAAAGGTCATCGAACCATCACCGTACGACCCAGATTTCGGACGGATGCGAAGCTGAAAAACGCGATTGAAGAAGTATTCCGCCGAGGAGCCCCAGCTGCCTGGGATTGGGCAGAACAGCGATGTACACGGAGTCATGAATGGCGACTGCACCTGAGCAATTTTCGTAAGGAGGAGTTCACCCAGGCGGTCACCGGAAATCTTTGGCGAAAGAACGCTTCGTCCAGCACAGCCTTTATCAGATCGGCAAGAATGCTGCGCGATGAACGAATGGCCGTTCTGGTGACGCTGCCGCGCGGCATTTGACACATCGGCCAGCGGCGGCTTTGGGCCGGTCGCGTCGGTGGCGCGAGCACCGTTGTTACCAGGTGCTGTGTGTTTGCTGCGGCGCGGGAAAGATCTTGGCCAGTATGCGGAGGTTTTGGGCGGTGGCGGCGAGGAGAAATTCGTCATTTGCACTGTATGGGCCACGTAATCGGAGCCGTCCCAGGCCGAGGATGCGTTTGAGGTGGGCAAATAGCATCTCGACCTTTTTCCGGAGCCTCATCGAGATGTCGTATTGCGGGTCTTGGCGATGTCGCGGGCGACCTGGCCGGCGTCTTCGTGCTCTTCGCGGGTGATCTTGCGCGCCTCGGCGTTGGGGCAGCATTTGGCTTTGGATGCCGTATTCGTCATGATCCACCTTTGCGCTATCTGGTCTATCGCTCCGTGATGCTCGCGAGGGTCTTTGGTGTCACAGGATGCGGCGTCTCAGGAATGCCGAGATGACTTCGCCCATAATCACCAGCGCGATGATGGCGAGCAGGATGGTGGCGACTTCGGGCCAGTTAAACGTGTCGATGGCGCCTTGCAGGATAATGCCGATGCCGCCCGCGCCGACAAGGCCGAGCACGGTGGATTCGCGCAGGTTGATATCCCAACGCAAGATCGCGACCGCCCAGAAGGTCGGCATGACCTGCGGGATGATGGCATAGACGATAACCTTGAAGCGTGAGGCCCCCGTGGCCTCCAATGCTTCGACAGGGCGCGTGTCGATTTCCTCAATCGCTTCACCGAGCAATTTGCCGATAAAGCCGATCGAGCGGAACATGATCGCGATAATACCAGCGACGATGCCGGGGCCGAAGATGGCGACGAAAAGCAGCGCCCAGATGATCGTATTTACCGACCGCGACGTTACCAGGATCAACCGCCCCAGCCAGAGCGTCGCGCGGTTGGGTGTGGTGTTCTGCGCTGAGATATAGGCCACCGGCAGCGACAGCAGCACGGCGAAAGCCGTCGCGAAGGTCGCGATGTTCACCGTGTCCCACAGCACTTTGAGGATCGTATCTAGGTTGGTGGGGTCCGGCGGATACATCCGCCCGAATAGGTCGCCGATCTGTTCGGGCGCACCCCAGACCCAGTCCCAGACCACCCTGATCGAAGACAGCGCCCAGATGATGGCCAGCGCACAGCCCGCGAGGGCGCCCCAGCGGGTCAGTTTTTGTCTCAAGGTGAACCGGGTCCAGTCGTCACGGCCAAACTGATCGGAAATTGAGGTCATTGGATACGCTTCCGGATAACGCCGCTGACCGCCTCGGAGAGCAGGATCACGGCGACGATGACGATGGTGATGGCAAGCGCGAAATCATAATCATAGCGCCCGAAGGCATTGGCGAGGGTGGCACCGATCCCGCCTGCCCCGACGATACCGACTACGGCCGAGGCGCGCAGGTTTGAATCGAGCTGATAGATGGTCAAACCGATCTGACGCGGCATGATCTGTGGGAAGATCGCGTAAAACAGCGTCGAGAGATAGGGCGCGCCTGCGGCACGCATCGCTTCAACCTGGCCAAAGTCGATCTCTTCGATTCGTTCGGCCAGCATCTTGGCAACGAAGCCGATGGAATAGATGATCAGCGTCAGCACCCCGGCGAAGGGGCCAAAGCCCACTGCCTTGACGAACAGGATTGCGACGATCACCGGATGAAAGCTGCGTGCGATGATGATGATCGCGCGGCCAAGGTAAAAGATCGGCAGCGGTGCAACGTTGCGGGCCGCCATAAAGGCGATGGGGATCGACAACAGCACCCCGCCCGCCGTCGATAGCACCGCGATCTTGAGACTTTCGAGGAAACCGTCGATCAGCAGGCCGCTGCGTTCAAAGCTGGGCGGGAAGGCGCCGCCAAAGATACGCCCGGCGCGTCCGATGCCTTCGGCGACGCGGTTCCAGTCGATGGGCATGGTCAGGCCCACCCAGCCAAAATAGCCGATCAGGCCGAGGTAGACCGCCCACCGCAACACAGGATTGGCGATAAAGGGCGGCTTTACCCAAGTGTCGCGCGGCGCGCTCATGAGGCTTTGACCATGTCACCGCCACGGTCGGCGTGCGGGCTGCCGGCATAGATTTCTTCCATTGCGGCCTCGTCCAGCTTGTCGGGCTTGTCGTCAAAGATGATGCGGCCATAGCGCATCCCGACGATACGGTCGGTATATTCCTTGGCCTCGGTCACGTTGTGGATATTGATGACAACCGGAAGCTTCAGCTCTCCGGCCAAATCGCGCAGAAGGCCCATGATCTGCTCGGAGGTCTTGGGATCGAGCGAAGCTGTCGGTTCATCCGCCAGCAGGATCTCGGGCTGTTGCATCAGCGCACGCACGACACCGACCCGCTGGCGTTCACCACCCGAGAGCTGATCGGCGCGAGAGTTGGCGTATTGCGCGATGCCAACCCGCTCCATCAGCTCAAAGGCGCGGCGAATGTCGGCCTTGGGATAGTTCCGCGTAATCGCGGACCAGGTCGAGATATAACCCAATCGCCCAGACTGGACATTCTCCATCACAGTCAGCCGATCGACAAGGTTGAACCCCTGAAACACCATGCCGATCTTGCGGCGCGCCTCGCGCAGGTCCTTGCCGCGCAATGCGGTCAGTTCGGTGCCGTTCAGTACGATGCTGCCCGACGTCGGCTTGACCAGTTGATTGATGCAGCGCAGCAGCGTGCTTTTACCGGCACCGGACGAGCCGATAATCGACACAACACTTTCGCCTTCGATGGTCAGGTCAAGGTTCTTGAGAACAGGCTCGCCAGTGCCGTAGCGCTTGACGAGGTCAGTGATTTTCAGCATGAAAACGCTTTCTTTGCGGGGCCGCCCAAAACGGACGACCCCGGCGGGATGATGTCACTCGGCGGCAAGCCCCTGTGGCGTGTATTCAACGCCGTTGGCCTTCTGGATCTGGCGGATGACGGCCCATTGATCCTTGTAGGTGATCGGGATGAACTTGCTGACACCGGTGAATTCCTCACCCAGTGCCGTGCCTGCGAAATCGAAGCTAAAGAAGGCTTCCTTGATCTTTTCCTTCAGCTCGGGCGTGAGATCATGCGCCATGCCGTATGAGGTTGTCGGGAAGGGATCGCTTTCCCAGACGATGCGGACGCCTTCAGGATCGTAAAGACCGCGCTCGGCCATGCGATCCACCACTTCCGACGCCACCGGGGCCGCATCATAATCGCCCGCGACAACGCCCAGCATCGATTGGTCATGGCTGCCGGAATAGCTGACTTCGTAATCCTGATCCGGGGTGACGCCCAGATCGGGGAACAGCGCGCGCGGTGCCAGGTTGCCTGAGTTGGAGGTCGGCGAGGTATGCGCGACGCGCTTGCCTGCAAGGTCGGCCATTTCCTTGATGTCGCTGTCGGCCTGGGTATAGACTTGCAGTTTATAGCCGAACTGACCGTCATCAGCACCCATGATGGCAAAGGGAACATTGCCCGCAAGGTTTACAGCATAGGGCGTCGGCCCAGTGGAGAACCCCGCGATATGCAGGCGGCCAGAACGCATTGCTTCGACCTCGGCCGAGTTGGACTGCACTGCAAAGAACTGAACCTTTTTGCCGGTCACCTCTGAGAGATGCTCGATGAACGGGTTCCAGATGTCCGCGTAGATCGCCGGATCCTCGACCGGCGTATAGGCAAAGACCAGCGTGGACGGGTCCTGCAATTTGCTCGCATCCGTCGGCGCATCGGCCACGAGATCGCCATCTTCGTCGCAATACATCGCGTCGAGCGCGCCGCGGTTTGAACAATCGGCCTGCGCGAATGCGCTACTCGCCGTAAGGGTCAGGGCCGTTAGAAGGCCGACCCTCAAAATCGTATCCATAGGCATGTTTTTCTCCTCCCTATTGCATCCCCCGTCATACTGCGGCGATGTCGCCAAGATACCATCACCAAAGTCTGCGATTTGCAACATGTTCTGTGACATAGCGATTGTCATGCAGATCGTCGCTATGCGGGGACGCGCCCTATCATCCTAAGCAGGGGCTGGAGGTTATCTGGACGACGACACCATCCGTGGCTGGTATAAGTGCTACCAGCACAGTGGCTGTGGAGCGCTTGCCTATGACGGCTGGAAGGGGGCCGTCCCGTAGGACGCGGGCACAGGAGGCTGCGTTATGCAGCTGGCTGGAGGGGCACTTTTGCCGCTCAACGGTCGAGCCCCGAGCCCAGATCGCTGCTGAATTTGATCTGAAGTATTCACATTCCGACTGAAACGGTCCTCCGCTACCAAATTTCCCCAGTGTTTTCGGTAACTTCCTCTTGTGGGTGCTTAATCCCGGAGTCGCGGTTGGTTTTTCTGGGTGGCGCCGGGGTGGCGAGATCGTGTGGATGCTCACCACAGCCAGATTGCCCGGCGCCCGCAGTGGACTTTTGGTTGCCCGCAACCCCTTCAGTTTGCGCAAGCGGGTGGTATGGCAAGCACGTCGCATTCGGCCTTGCGCAGGACCGCTTCTGCCACGCTGCCTAAAAAGAACTTGGCAAGGCTACTTCGCCCATGGGTGCCGACCATGATGAGATCGGCCTTCTCTTCATTTGATGCCCTGAGTATTTCTTCTGCGGTTCCATGGAGGTCTTGCCGCAAGATCCGCTTTGGCGACCGCCATCTGGATGCCCCAACAAAATCAAGTAGGTTGCGTGTGGCTTCCTTGCGCTGCGTTTCAAGGTAACTTTCCCGGCTATCTGTCGGCAGCGTGTGCCCCATGGCGAGGCGGACCGCCGGAGCGTCATAAACATACAGGATTGATGCATCTCCTTCCTGTGCGAATCCCAGTGCCGCACAGACGTTCACCGCCGCCTTGGCACCTTCGGACAGATCACTTGTCAGCATGACATGGTGATAGCGCCCCACCGGCGGCGCATTGACCATGAGAACGGGACAGGCAACGGAACGAATTGTCCGTTCAGCAGTCGTGCCGACGAACACATCGCGCAGCGCTCGTCGCCGATGCGCACCGATGACGAGGAGATCCGGACCCTTCTCCTCAACCGTCCGGACAATCCCTTCAAAAGGATCGGCCAGCACGACGCGGATTTCGCATGCAAGTTCATCGACAGTTCTCACAGTGCTCCGCAACTCGCGCAGCAATTCGGTCGCGGTGTCGCGTTCAGAGTCAACGATCCGCTTTGGCTGATCATCGTCGACCACATGAATGATGGTTAGCGCGGCACCAAACTGCCGCGCCAACAACGTCGCCCGCCTTAGCGCCCGATCAGAGCGCTCGGAAAAGTCAGTGGCCAGCATGATCTCTTTCATGGAATGCTCCGTCTTGTAGCGTCGTTGGCGACTTTTTCGTTTAACCATGGGGGCATGGCGTTCATCTTGATCAGGATCATCTGGATATCATCAATATTCGCTATTATGGAGAAAACCAAAGCGAACAGGCGGTCCCGATGACACATAAAATGTATCAGATGGCAATTCATGCTGCCAATCGAGTCGACGCAGCGACGGACAACGCCTGATGGAGACGCTGATCCACTCCCCCTTCGCGGAAGTCGCCGTACTTCTTGTCATGGCCGCAGTCATCGGTCTATTCGGCATCCTCCTACGGCAACCGTTGATCGTCAGTTTCATCGCTGTAGGTCTGATCGCGGGGCCGTCCGCGCTCGACGTTGTGCAGTTCGATGCGCAGATTGATCTGCTCTCGGAGCTTGGCATCGCGGTGCTTCTGTTTCTGGTCGGCATAAAACTCGATGTGAAACTCATTCGCTCTCTGGGTCAGGTCGCGCTCTTGACCGGTCTGGGGCAGGTTCTGTTCACCTCCGTATTCGGCTACCTGATCGGGCTCGCGCTTGGGTTAGGGCATATTTCCAGCCTCTATATCGCGGTGGCGCTGACATTTTCCTCCACCATCATCATCGTCAAGCTTTTGTCGGACAAGCGTGAGATCGACAGCCTGCATGGGCAGATCGCGCTTGGTTTTTTAATCGTGCAGGATCTTGTGGTTGTACTTGCGATGATCGTGCTCTCGGCGATTGGCATCGGCGCAGTGAGCGAAGACGGCGGACATGGGGGTGGTTCGGTCCTGCTGATCCTGATTTCAGGCGTGGCCATGGTCGCTCTGGTCGTTCTCTTTGTTCGCTATATTGCCACCCCATTGACTGAGCGATTGTCGCGGGCACCCGAACTCTTGGTAATCTTCGCCATCGCCATGGCCGCGATGTTTGCGGCCATCGGAGAGGTTGTCGGCCTTGGCAAAGAGGTCGGCGGTCTTCTGGCGGGCGTTGCGCTCGCCTCGACCCCATATCGTGAAACCATTGCCGCCCGTCTGGCCCCCTTGCGCGATTTTCTGCTGCTGTTTTTCTTTATCGCGCTTGGCTCTGCGCTGGACCTATCACTGCTGGGGGCGAATGTGGTTGGTGCCCTTGTCTTTTCGCTCTTCGTGCTGATTGGTAATCCGCTGATTGTGCTCGTTATCATGGGGGCGATGGGGTATCGCAGGCGCACGGGCTTTATGGCAGGTCTCACCGTCGCGCAGATCAGCGAGTTCTCCCTGATCTTCGTAGCCATGGGTGTCTCACTCGGACATGTGCGACAAGACGCGCTGGGGCTGGTCACCATGATCGGGCTCGTAACGATTGCCGCCTCCACATACATGATCACCTATTCGCACTACCTCTACGCGTTCTTTGAACCGCTCCTTGGTATATTTGAGCGCCGTGGCACTCCGCGTGAACCTTCTGAGGCGGGGACGCATCGCGACGATGGTATCCCGGTCATCGTCTTTGGGCTGGGGCGGTTTGGGACTGCAATCGGGATGCGGCTGCAAAAACGCGGCATCAAGGTGCTGGGGGTCGATTTCAATCCGTTGGCCATTCGCCGCTGGCGCGACCTTGGTCTCGAAACCGAATTCGGGGATGCGACGGACCCTGAGTTCGTGGCCGAGCTGCCTCTGCCGCAGGCAGACTGGATCGTCTCGACGGTTCCGGTCCATCCGACAGGGCTCAGCCACGAGGACACGCGGAGCACACTTATTCAATTGGTGCGCACCTCCGGTTTCCGTGGTCGGATCGCCGTCGCCTCTCATCACTCGATTGATACAGAGGAATTGTTTGCTTCCGGGGCAGATCTAGTGCTGGAACCTTTCCAGGATGCCGCAGACCGTGCTGTTGATCTGATTTGCGGCGCTGAGGAAGAAGAACGAACGGAAATCCCCCGGATTGAAACCGAAGACAGCCAGAGCGCGTAGGCTTCGGGTCCGATAGTTCCTGAAAATCATTGAGAGAGCATAGCGTTGGCTGCGATCCGCGGCATGCTTGCGCCGCATTGCTCCGTGCTGCGCAACGGGCAAAGGGTAAATGTTGACGCCGCCGATCTGCTCCCGGGCGATATCGTGCCGGTCGAGGCGGGCGACAGGGTGCCTGCCGATCTCCGGCTGATCGAGGCGCGTGGGCTCAAGACCGAAGAGGCAATCCTAACAGGGGAATCCGTGCCCACAGACAGGGCGACCGCGCCGGTTGGCCAGCGAACAAAGTCGCAGCAATGAGCCTACGCTCCCGATTCCAGAGCGGCGGGTGAAAGAAATTGCGATAGCTGGGGCGCATCTGGCACAGAGGCGTCGCGCAGGAGCCGCCGCGCAGCACCATCTGGTTGATCATGAACTTGCCGTTATATTCACCGATCGCGCCAGCGGGCGGGCGAAAGCTGGGATACCCCCAGCCCCGCGCCGAAGATCACGTGCAGCATGAGCATCGCGAGAGGTAAAAGTGGAATGCCCGATGGCATCCCCGCCCCAAGGCGGCCCCGTGCCCATGGCGACGGCAAGCGTCGCGATCATGCTGAGATCCGGCATCACGCCTATAATCCCCTTGATGATCATCACGATTCACAGAACGACTGTGGCGATCAGTCCAGCAGCCACTCCTGCAACAAGATTGTTCATCCCCGCCGCGTCCATCCAGCCGCGCAGCAGGTCCAGCGCCGCCAGACGGTCGGCACTTACGCGGCCTCAATCAGTCTAGGATCCGCTCCGGTGCCGTCTGCGTCGGCACCTGGCGCGCCCAGTCGGCATAATCGCCGGACGACGCGCGGTGCAGCAGGCGCGCAAGGTCGTCCAGCGGCGCATCACCAAGGTCAATGCGCAGGCTCAGCGGCGCGTGATCCGCCGACACCACCAGCAGTGCCGCCGACATCAGCCCGCGGGAATCGCCGCCCGCGGCATTGGCGGTGCGCAGCGCAGCCAGTAGACGTTCGGCCAGTGACCCGGTGCCGGAGAGGTAACCTTCGACCAGCCGGTCCACGACATCCCCCGAGGCCAGCATGTTTCCGGCGGCGACCCCCCCTGGAAACAGCCGCTCCGCAATGGCGGGGGTGTTGTCAGCGCCGGAGAAGGCGGCGACACGTCCGCGGCTGTCCAACGCGGATAGCTGACGAAATCCGCGCCCCGCGTCGCGCCGCGTTACCGTGTCGACGGCGGCTTGCGCGGGCTGGCCCGCCTCCATCAGGTCGAGGACGTCTTCCCCCCAGAGCGTGCTGGGCGCCGCGCCCTGGCTGGCGCTGAGGCCGCTGCGCGCATGACCGCGCAAAACCCAGCCACCGACGCACAGGCTGCCGGTGGCCGCGGCACCGCCGAAGGCGCCCGTTTCGGGGTCATGGGCCAGGATGGAAAAGGTCATGCGCTGCCTTTCATTCGATACCCCTATTTATCATGATAAATTGACGGATGCAATTCATCGTGATAATTCAGACAAAAGATCACGGCAAAAGACCGCAAACGGGGAGATTACAAATGACGTTTTCTGACTGGACTCGCAGGGGCCTGCTGGGGGCAGGGGCGCTGGCGCTTGGGGCTCTTTCCCTGCCACTGTCAGCCACCGCGCAAACGCCGCCGAACGTGCTGATCGTCGGCCAGATCGCCGAGCCGAAATCGTTGGATCCGGCTGCGGTCACAGCGGTCAACGACTTTCGCATCCTGGTGAACATGTACGAGGGGTTGACCCGCTACAAATCCGGCACGCTGGAGCCCGAACCGGCGCTGGCCACCGAGTGGGACATCAGCGAGGACGGCACCGAGTACACCTTTCACCTGCGCGAAGGGGTAACGTTTCACGATGGCACGCCCTTCGACGCCGAGGCGGTCAAGTTCAACTTCGACCGCATGCTGAAAGAGGATCACCCGTATCACGACACCGGCCCCTTCCCGCTGAGCTTCTTTTTCGGCGCGGTCGAGGGGACCGAGGCCGTCGATGACATGACGGTCAAGTTCACACTGAACGCGCCCTATGCACCCTTCCTGTCGAACCTGGCCTATCCCACCGGTCTGATGGTGTCGCCCGAAGCGATCAAGACCCACGGCAAGGAGGTCGGGCGCAATCCGGTCGGCACCGGGCCGTTCAAGTTTGTTGAGTGGAAATCGAACGAGCGTGTCGTCGTCGACCGGTTCGATAGCTACTGGGGCGACACTGCCAAGGCCGAGGCGGTCGTGTTCCGCCCGATTACCGATGCCAACACCCGCGTCGCCGAAATGCTGGCCGGCGGAATCGACCTGATGGTCGAGGTGCCGCCGACATCGCTGATCCAGTTCGCAGGCGATCAATACGCCCTGCACGAACAGGCCGGCCCGCACGTGTGGTTCCTCATCCTCAATGCCAAGGAAGGCCCCTTTGCCGACAAGACGCTGCGTCAGGCCGCCAACTACGCGATCAACAAGGAGGCGATCGTAAACGACGTGCTGGAAGGCACGGCGACCGTTGCCGCCGGACCGACGCCGCCCGCCTTTGCTTGGGCCTATAACGAAGATCTGGACCCCTATCCCTACGACCCCGAAAAGGCCAAAGCCCTGATCGCCGAGGCCGGGGCAGAGGGCGCCGAGCTGACGTTCTACGTCACCGAAGGCGGCTCCGGCATGCTGGACCCGGTGCCGATGGGTACCGCCATCCAGGCCGATCTGGAGGCTGTCGGTTTCGACGTCGCCATCGAGACCTACGAATGGAATACCTTTCTGGGAGAGGTCAATCCGGGGCTGGAGGGCAAGGCGGACATGGCCGAAATGGCGTGGATGACCAACGATCCCGACACGCTGCCCTACCTTGGCCTGCGCAGCGATGCGTGGCCGGACAAGGGCGGCTTCAACTCGGGCTATTATTCCAACCCGAAGGTCGATGAACTGCTGAAGGCCGCGCGCACCGCGACCGACCAGGACGAGCGCGCCAAGCTCTACCGCGAGATGCAGCAGATCGTGCATGACGAGGCGCCGTGGGTCTTTGTCGCCAACTGGAAGCAGAACGCGGTGACGAACGACCGGGTCGAGAATTTCGATCTTCAGCCGTCGTTCTTTCTGCACCTGAAGGACGTGGTCAAGAACTGATTGGCCTGCGCAGGGCCGCCCCGTGCGGCCCTGGCGACCCCGAACCTGCGGCCCCGAAAATTCGCGAATTTTCGGCCCTCTGCGGCACTGACAGGAGGACATGATGGGCGGCTACATCATCAAGCGTCTGATCTCGGCCATCCCCGTGCTTCTGGGCATCACTATCATCGTGTTCCTCATCATGTCGCTGATCCCCGGCGATCCGGCGACGGCGATCCTCGGCTCCTACGCCACGCCCGAGAACGTCGCCAAGATCAACCGCGATCTCGGCCTCGACAAGCCCATGGTGCAGCGGTATTTCATCTGGCTTTTCAACATGGTGCAGGGCGATTTCGGACGATCCTACTCGCTTAACCGCCCTGTCATCGACGAGGTGCTGGAACGGTTCACCGCGACGCTGGTTCTGGCCGGCACGTCATTTGTCCTTTGCTCGATCCTCGGGATTCTCGCCGGGGTCGTGTCGGCGGCGCGGCAATATGGATGGGCCGACAAGGCGATCACCTTCACCGTGCTGATCGGCATTTCGGTGCCGTCATTCTTCCTCGGCATGATGATGATCCTGCTTTTCGCGGTTAACCTCAAATGGCTGCCCGTGTCGGGCATGTATGCGATCTATGGCGGCGGCGATCTGTGGGATCTGGCCAAGCATCTGGTCATGCCGGCGCTGGCGCTGTCGGCGGTGGCGACGGGGGTCATCGCGCGCCTTGCCCGCTCGGCCATGCTGGAGGTGCTGCGGCTGGACTACATCCGCACCGCCCGCGCCAAAGGATTGCCGGAGCGCCGTGTCATCATGGGCCATGCTCTGCGCGCCGCAATGGTCAGCATAATCCCGGTGCTGGGCATCCAGGCCGGGTTCGTGCTGTCGGGATCTGTCTATATCGAGATCGTGTTTCAATGGCCCGGCGCCGGGCGGATGCTGGTCGATGCGATCCTCAGCCGCGATTTGCTGCTCGTGCAGGGCGGCGTGGTGTTCATCGCCGCCTGCTACGTTCTGTTCAACATCCTCGTCGACGTGGCGCAAAGCCTGCTGGACCCGAGGATCAAGACATGATGCATTTCCTCACGCTCCTCTTTCGCAACCAGCTGGCCGCGCTCGGTGCTGTCGTGTTGGGGGCGATCCTGGTCGCGGTACTGCTGACACCGGTGTTACCCCTGCAAGACCCGAACGCCACCGCGACACCCGACCGGTTCCTGTCCCCCTTCGCCGAAGGGCATCTGCTGGGCACCGACCACCTGGGGCGCGACTTGCTCAGCCGCCTTCTGCACGGCACGCTGCTCAGCCTTGGTGTCGGCGTTGCCGCCGCGCTGATCGCGGGGATCATCGGATCGGCCATCGGGATCGTGGCGGGCTATGTAGGCGGGCGCACGGACAACATCATCATGCGCGGCGTCGACATGCTGATGGCCTTTCCCTACATCCTGCTTGCACTGGCGATCGTTGCTGCGCTTGGTCCCGGCCTGCTCAATGCGCTGATCGCGGTCGCGGCGGTCAACATCCCCTTCTTTGCGCGCAACATCCGGGGCGTCACCGTCGGTCTTGCAGGGCGTGAATTCATCGACGCGGCACGGCTGTCGGGGATGAGCCATACCCGCATCATCCTGACCGAGCTTTTGCCAAATGTCCTGCCGGTCATCATTATCGCCATGTCCACCACCGTCGGCTGGATGATCCTCGAGACGGCCGGCCTGTCGTTTCTCGGTCTTGGCAGCCAGCCGCCGCAGGCCGATCTCGGCTCCATGCTGGGCGAGGCGCGCTCGGCGCTGATCACCTATCCGCATGTGTCGGTCATTCCGGGGTTGATGATCTTTCTCATCGTCATGTCCGTGAACCTTCTGGGCGACGGGCTGCGCGATGCGCTGGACCCGCGTCTGCGCTCGGGCGCGCTCAGCCGTCCGCGCGCCATCACGCTGGTCGAGCGCGAGGACGAGGTGCCCGCAGCGACAGACGATCTGCTGGCGATCCAGGATCTGCAAACCCAGTTCCACGTCGGCGACCGCATCTACCGCGCCGTGGGCGGCGTCAGCCTGGCGGTGCGCCCCGGCGAATGCCTGGGCCTCATCGGCGAAAGCGGATCGGGCAAATCCGTGACGGCGCTGTCGGTCATGGGGCTGGTGTCATCGCCGCCCGGCGTCATCACCGGCGGCGCCGTGCGGTTTCAGGGCACCGACCTGATCGGCGCCCGCTACGAGGCGTTGCGCCGGATGCGCGGCGACCGCGTCGCCTATATCTTTCAGGATCCGCTGTCTACGCTGCATCCGCTCTACCGCGTGGGCGACCAGCTGGCCGAGGCGATCCGCTCGCATCATAAGGTCGGCCACAAGGAGGCCCGCGAGCGCGCCGTTCAGCTGTTCGAAGATGTGCGCATCCCCAACGCGAAAAGCCGGATCGACAACTACCCGCACGAGATGTCGGGCGGCATGCGCCAGCGGGTCGGCATCGCCATGGCGCTGGCCAACGATCCTGACGTCATCATCGCGGACGAGCCGACGACGGCGCTGGACGTAACCGTGCAGGCGCAGATCTTGTCGCTGCTCAACGACCTGCGGCGTGACCGGGGGCTGGCGATCCTGTTCATTACGCATGATTTCGGCGTGGTCGCGCAGCTGTGCGACCGGATCGCCGTGATGTATGCGGGGCGCATCGTCGAGGAGGGGCCGACAACTGCGGTGCTGGAGCGTCCGGCGCATCCTTATACCAAGCGTCTGATCGCCTGCGTGCCTGAGCTGGGCGGAGGCCGCCGCGAACTGGCGGCGATCACTGGCCTGCCGCCCGTGGTCAACGACCTGCCGCCGGGCTGCGCCTTCGCCCCGCGCTGCGACAAGGTGCGCGCGGACTGCAAGCACGGCGAGATCGCGCTGGCTGGCCCCGGTGCGCGCGCCGTGCGCTGCCTTTATCCCGAGGCGGATCTGCAAAAGGGTGAGGAGACCACAGCATGACCGCGCTCAAGGTGGAGAACCTGGCCAAAACCTTTGCGCTGAAAAAGCCGCTGTTCGGCGCGGCACCCCCCGGCGTGCGCGCCGTGCGCGCGATGAGCTTCGAAGTGGCGAAAGGCGAGACGCTGGGTGTCGTGGGCGAGTCGGGCTGCGGCAAGTCCACGCTGGCGCGGATGCTGGTCGGCCTGCTGGAGCCGAGCCAGGGCCATATCGAAATCGACGGCCGCGCGCTGGACAATGCCGACCCGGCGGAATTCGGCAAGCTGATCCAGTATGTGTTCCAGGACCCCAGCAGCAGCCTGAACCCGCGCAAGACCATCCGCCAGATCATCGAGGCACCGCTGAAGAGACTCCACAAGATGCCGAAGGCCGAACGCGGAACCCGCATCGCCGAGATTTTCGCGTCCGTCAATTTGCGCGAGGAGTTTCTGGGCCGCTATCCGCACGAATTTTCAGGCGGGCAGGCGCAGCGGATCGGCATCGCCCGCGCGCTGGCCGCGAACCCCAGAATCATCATCCTGGACGAGCCGGTGTCGGCGCTCGACGTGTCGGTGCAGGCACAGGTGCTGAACCTGATGAAGGATCTCAAGGCCGAATTCGGGCTGACCTATCTCTTTATCACGCACGATCTGGCTGTGGTCGAGGCCGTCAGCGACCGCATCCTCGTTCTCTACTTCGGGGCGGTGGTCGAAGTGGGACGCGCAGACAGCATCTTTGCAAATCCGCGCCATCCCTATACAAAACTACTGGCCGACAGTGCGCCGGTCGTGGGCCGTCCGCTGACCGCGCCCGAGCAGAAGGGCAACGAGCTGCCCGATCCGCTGAACCCGCCGCCGGGCTGCGCCTTTGCCGGGCGCTGCCCGTTCGCAACAGACCTGTGCCGCCGGACCGACCCGGCGCTAGAACGTATGGGAGACGATCAGTTTGCCGCCTGTCATCACCCGCTCTGACACCTCCGCGCGCGGCCTCAGTCGCGGCCCCAGTCGTCCGGTGCAGGTGGCCGACAAGATCAAGGATTGGGTGGTCGAGCATGGGCTGAAACGCGGTGACAGGCTGCCTTCCGAGGCCGAACTGATGACGCGCTTCGGCATGGCCAAGGGCACGATCCGCGAGGCAATGCGCATTCTCGAGGCGCAGGGCCTGATCAAGACGCGCACCGGCCCGGGCGGCGGCAGTTTCGTCCACGAGGTCAGCAAGGAACGCGCGCGGGCACTTTTGGGCAACTATTTCTACTTCAAGGATCTGACGATCGCGGACATCTATCAGCTGCGGAGCGTGCTGGAGCCTGAATTGGCCGCATCGCTGGCCGGGGTCCTGTCTGATGATGCGCTCGACGCGCTGCGCGCCAACATCGCAGAATTCGACACGCCTGCCGCCGACGCCGAACAGGAGCGCGAGCGCCATATCGTGTCGCTTCGGTTTCACGCCATGCTGGCCGCGCAATCGAGCAATCCGTTGCTTGAATTCCTAATTGATTTCATGGCTTGCATGTTGTCGGACCTGACCGTCTATCGCCGCCTGTTTGATCCGCCAAACACCGAGCTTTGGCAGCGCGGGCGCGACTACCAGATGCGTCTGGTCGAGGCCCTGCGCGACGGCGATGCAGAGGGCGCGCGCAGCATCATGTCCGATCACATGCGCACCGCGTGGCGCCTGATGGAGATGCAAGAGGCCGAGATGGTCAACCGCTTCATCTCGGAGTGACGCCTACATCACTTCTTGCAACCATTCAGAAAAGACGTGGTCGCGGAAATTCGGACCAATTGTTATGGTGCGTCGCATAACGAACGAGACGATGCAAAATGGCAAAGAAAAAGCGCACCAGCCACAAGAAGGCCGTTGTGGCCTTGGCCTGAAAACTATCCGTGATCATGCCTGCCATACGGCAACTCATCTTTACAAGCCTGGCAATCTGCTAAGCCTTTTGCCGCGCGTTGGAGGGATCCCAGACCGGAGAATCAAGCAGCTTCAACGCCCGGCGTTCCCCCAGGATGACAACCTCCAGCCCGTCGGTCACTTCCGGGTCAACATAGGCAAACCCGAGGCTCTTTCCTGTCGCATGGCCGTAGCCGCCCGAAGTGCAGACGCCAACGACCTTGTCGCCCTGCATGACCGCCTCGCCCCCATGGATGTCACAATCAGTGGCGGCGACCTCGCCATAGACAAGTTCAGTAGCGATGCCTTGCTGGCGCACATTCTCGGTCCCGGCACGGCCCCGGAAGTCGCCCTTGTCGGGGGCATAGAAGCGTGCGCGATCGGCCTCGATCAGCGTGATCTCGTTGGTCAGTTCCGCATTCATGCCGTGATAGGCCTTTTCCATCCGCAGGCTGTTCACCGCATGCACGCCGAAATCTGCGATGCCGTGGGCGGTGCCTTCGGCCCAGATCGCATCATAGAGCTTGGCCAGTTCCGCCATCGGCGCATGCAACTCCCATCCCAACTCGCCGACGTAATTCACGCGCAACGCCCGCAGCGGAACTCCGGCAATGGTGATCTCCTGCCCGGACAGCCAGCGAAAGGACGGGGTGCTAAGATCGGCATCGGTAAGGGGTTGCAGGACGTCGCGCGCCTTGGGGCCGGCCACAACAAGCATGCCGTAATCGTAGGTGACGTTGGTCACCGTTACATCATCGCCTGCCTCGCTGAGGTGATCCAGCGCCTGAAGCTCTGCCCCTGCCCCGGTCAACACGTAGAACCGGTCGTCGGCCAACCTTGTGATGGTCCATTCACCGATGATCCTGCCATTTTCGGACAGAACATTGGTCAGGCAAATGCCGCCCTCTTTCTGGGGCAGTCGGTTAGCGGTCAGCCGGTCCAGGAGCGCCCCGGCGCCCGGGCCGGTGACATCGAATTTGGCAAAGCTCGACAGGTCGCAGATGCCCACCCTCTCGCGCACCGCGCGGCATTCTTCGGCCACGATGTCGAAGGTGTTGTTGCGGCGGAATTGCAGGTCTTCGACGAAACCTTCGGGGGCGAAATACTTGGGTCGTTCCCAGCCGAAGACCTGGGTATAGGCTGCGCCCTTTGCTTTCAATGGCTCATGGAGCGGGGTAGTGCGCACCTCGCGCCCGGCGGCGGATTCACGCCCTGGCAAGGGGGTCACGAACATCTCGTGATAATCCTCGAAAGACTTGGCACGGGTGTAGTTTTGATCGGCGAAGCCGCCGAAACGCCGCGGATCGCAACAGGCCATGTTGATCTCGCTATCGCCATGGACCATCCATTGCGCCAGATACTTGCCGACACCGGCGCCTTGGGCGATGCCGATGGACGCCCCGCAGCATTGCCAGAAATTGCGCAACCCCGGCGCCGGCCCGGCCAGCGGATTGCCATCGGGCGTATGAGGAATGGCGCCGTTGATGATGCGCTTGATGCCGGCCTCGGCGAATATCGGCATCCGCTCGAACGCCTGTTCCAGCCAGGGCGCGATGCGGTCGATATCGCCGGCGAACAGCTCGTTCTCGCTGTCCCACTCGGGAAAGCCGCCACGGTCATCCCAGGCTTCCTTTGCACCGTAATGTTCGTAGATGCCGACGAGGCCGGATTTTTGTTCCTGCCGATAATACCCCGCAGTGGCCGGGTCGCGCATCACCGGCAATTCACCGTCCCAGGTCTTGAACTCGTCCAGCGCCTCAGTGACGAGGTAATGGTGTTCCATATTGGTGATCGGCGTGTCCAGCCCGACCCAGAGCCCGACCTCGCGCGCATAACAACCGCCGGCATTGACCACGTGTTCGCAGGTGATGTTGCCCTGTTCGGTCACCACCTCCCATTCACCCGAGGGTAGTTGATTGACATCCATGACCCGGGTGCGACGGATGATCGTAGCGCCCATCTGGCGCGCCCCGGCGGCCATCGCGTTGCAGGCGCTGGAGGGGTCCACGTGGCCGTCCATGGTGGTCCAAGCCCCGGCCAGGACGCCATCGGTCTGCAGCCAAGGATTCAGTTCCTTGATACGGTTGGGGCCGATCACCTCCATGTGGAACCCGACATTGGGCGCGAAGCCGGCGACATAGTTGAACCAATCCACCTCTTCCTGGGTGGTGGCCAGCCTGATGCCGCCGCAGCCATGCCAGCCCCCGGGCTGGCCGGTGATCTCTTCCAGCCGCGGGTAGAGCGTATTGGAGTAGTGGTGGATCTTGGCCATGTTGTAATTGCCGATAAAGCTGGGGCACTGCCCCGCCGCGTGCCAGGTCGAGCCGCTGGTCAGCTCGCCCTTTTCGATCAGCACAACGTCGGTCCAACCCTCCTCGGCCAGGTGATAGGCCAGGCCCACCCCCATCATGCCGCCGCCGACGATCACAACTTTCGCATGAGATTGCATGTCCAAAACCTTTCCTGTCGAAGTTACCAAATGCCGTTGCCGGCAACCATCCGGGCCCTTGGCAGTATGATGTTGAAATTGTCGCGCAGGGTGCGGTCCACATCCTCGGGAACGTGGCTCGGGTAGTGTTCCGCAAGTATCTTCTGAACCGTGTCGCGGGCCACGTCACGCGCGTCACGGGCGCCTGCGTCCTCCCACTCGCTGATACTGCGCCGGTCGGCGATCTGGGGATAAAGATAGTCGGTCTTCATTCGTGCAAAGGTCTGCGGATGACCCAGATAGTGCCCTTCGCCCAGCACCACGTCGCGGATGACATCAAAGCTCACGGTGTCTTCGTTCACCTCGACGCCCTTGACCGTGCGCAGGATCGCACCCAGCAGGTCATTGTCCAGCACATAGCTCTCGAAACTGGTGCCCATCAGGCTGCCATGCATGCCGGCGCTTTCATGGATCATCGACGCGCCGGCATGGGCGGCAAGCGAGATAGTGTATCCTTTTTCACCGCCCGCCTGCGTGTCGGGCAGTTTGCTGTCGGTCATGCCCGCGGGGACCGAGTTGGGCAGGTCATAGAAACCGGCCATCTGCGCGCATGCAGCGGACAGCAGCGCCTGCTCGCCCGACCCGCCGGACATAGCGCCGGTACGCAGATCGCTGACGAAGGGCCAGGTGGCAAAGATTGCCCGGCATTCTGGGTCGATGATGTTGCAAAGGATCAGCCCGGCCAGCACCTCGGCGCAGGCTTGGGCCACGGCCCCGGCCAGTGCGGCGGGCGCCGTGGCTCCGGCCTGACCGGCGGCCACCAGCAGGATCGGCATCCCGGCCTCGACTGCCGCCTCGAGCGCGTCGCAGCTCTCGGTCGCAAAGCGCATCGGCGGCACCACGTGGCAACAGACTGCGGTGCAGAAGGGCCGCTCGCGGAACTTGCGCTCACCGCCCGCCACCGCATCAAGCATCGGTTGCACAGCGCGGACGCTGGCGCTGTCGGTATAGCTGACGGCGATGGATTTCGTGGTGCCGGAGAGGCAGGCATAGGTGGTGTTGATGTCCAGATCGAGAATGGTCGTCGCATCCCGCGCCACGACGGAGCGATGATACCAGTGGATATTGTCCATCCGATCCACCAGCCGCGCGATGTCATAGAGGTCGGCCACCGTGCTTTCACGGTATTTGCCGTTGTGGAAATCCATGATCGTGGGGGCCGCGCCGCCGGTGCCCGCATGAACACGACGTCCGCCGATCTCGATATCATGCGCCGGGTCGACCCCATGAAGGGTAAACTTCCGTCTCGTTCGGGCGATAACATCCTCGACCAACGCGCGCGGAAAGCGCAGGCGACCGGCCTCATCTACCTGGCAGCCAGCCGCGACCGCCCGGGCTTTAAGGCTGGGAGTGACTTGGCTCAAGCCAAGATCGGCCAAGAGCCGCAACACCAGCTCATGGATGCGCTCCATCTCCGGGGGACTCAGCGGCCGATAACGTCCGCCGATCATACCCGGACTGATAGGCGGGGCACCTGAAGCATTAACCGGCTTGTTGCGGCTTCGGCGGTTCGACTTCCGAATGGCGGTTGCAGGCATGAGCGGCCTCGTAGTGTTTCGACGCCCACTAAGCGGCGAATCCGCGATCCGTTCAAACGATCATTCTGAATACATCGCATGCTGTGAAGTCATGTGACGACCGAAGCCTCAGCTTCGCATTCTTCAAGCATCCATTGTGTAAACTCTGAAGTGACCGGATTGGAAATCTTGTCTGCGGATGTGCCGACGTAATAGCTGAAACGGGTTTCAAGTGGGTTTTCAAACAGACAGACCAACTGGCCGGCAGCGAGCATTGCATCGGTAATATAGCTCCAGCCCAGGGCCACGCCCCGCCCGGCCTCGGCCGCTTGCAAAACCATCGGGTAACTGTTCAGGCGGATGCCCCTGCGGGACGGCTGCCCGGTCACACCCTTCTGTGCCAGCCAAACCTGCCAGTCGACAGTCCCCCAGATCGTGCCGCCGCCTTCCAGATGCAAAAGCGCCTGATCCAGCAAATCACTGGGTCGACGCAACTCCGGGTGATCGCGCCGATAGCCAGGACTGCATACCGGGTAGACCCGCTCGCCAAACAAGTGCCGGGCCTCGACCCCATCCCATCTGCCGTCGCCGTAAAGCACTGCGATATCGGCATCGCCCTTGCTTAGATCAATCTTCTGATCGGTTGCCAGAACCCGGAGGTCAACGCCCGGGCAGCGCTCCGAAAAGCGCTCCAGCCGGGGCATCAGCCAATAGTAGGAAAAGGCCACCGAGGCCGCCACGGTGATCTGAGGCGTCCCGGCGTCTGTGCGCAGATCGGCAACGCATCCGGCGATCTCATCCAGACCGCGGGCAACCGCTTCGAACAGTTGTCGTCCTTCTGGTGTCAGTTCGATGGCCCTGTGCTTGCGCAGAAAGAGCGGTCGGCCCAGATCCTCTTCCAGCGACTTGATCTGTCGGCTCACGGCGCTTTGCGTCAGGCACAACTCGTCGGCGGCGGCAGTGAAACTCAGCCGTCGGGACACCGCCTCAAATGTGTGAAGCTGCGACAAAGCTGGCAGCGAATATTTCCTCAACCCAAACCCCTTCAATAAAACGGCACAGTCGATCTTCCTGTTGTCAAAAAAGCCTAAGACCGAAAAGGCGGCTACGTCCAGATTTGGCAGACTTGAACGCTGCAGGTTGTGAACTGAAGTAAGCTCATTCGAACTCGCACTCGACGGTAGCTGCCGAAGCGGCAGCCCGAGCTACGGCAGCCAATGCCCGCTCAGTCCGCACGCCAGACCTTGGCTCTTACTGTTGCCATGCACCCGCAGCGAATGGGAGCTTCGACGGGCCGCATCGCAGCATCTTGAAGGTGGGGTGAATGTCTGGATTGGGCCGTGAACGACGAAAGGCATGATTTTCGATCCGCTGATGCTCTGCGACGCCGAGACTGTCTTTCTTTTAGCCCCTTTTGACCGGGATCCAACACGCGGATACAAGGGAACAATGAAATGCGTTCGACTGGCGGCAGGGCTTACCGGTCGCGAGGAGTGTGAATGGACAACAATCCGACTACGGGACAATGCCTTTGTGGCGCTGTGAAATTCCACATATCGGGAGAGTTTGAGAACTTTTTCCTGTGCCACTGTTCCCGCTGCCGCAAGGACAGCGGTTCTGCCCATTCGGCAAACCTGTTTTCGTCCACTGCCAAAATCACCTGGGTGTCAGGCGAGGCAAACATCAAGACGTTTCATCTCCCTGGTTCGCGCCACATGAATAGCTTTTGCTCCAACTGCGGGTCCGCACTGCCTATTTCCCAGCCAGAGGTCGGTTTGCTTGCGGTGCCCGCGGGCTCGCTTGACAGCCCAATCGACATTCGACCCAACGCGCATATCTGTTGTTCCAGTCGCGCGAACTGGGACGAAGCCCTGGCCTCAATCGAAAGGATCGACGGACTTCCCGGCTGAACGCTCGCGCCGATGATGCATCTCTGACAACAGCCAGACGATAAGGACGCGACCATCGGCGTCGTCCGGCTCTGCTGTCATTCGAGGGACAGAGATGCTGCGTGATGCACGAATGGCCGCAATGGCGGACCGCATTGCAGCATTTAGAAGTGGTGGCCAAGGTCCGCAACGGGCCGATCTTACCGCGCCTGTCATGCTGCAGCTGCGCAGTGAGGTCTTCAAGTTCATGGTCAATTAGGGCTCTTGCACTAAATCGCTTCGCGATGTGGGCGCTTGTGACGTGGGTTGCGCGTAGTCGGGATTTGTTTCGCGGATTGTGAAGTTGAGAGTTTGCTGTTGATCGAGGTGATTTTGCCTCGGTTGACAGAGGGTTTTCACATGAACATTCAGCATTCCACACCGATGACACCGCTTCGCGCACGCATGATCTCGGATATGATAGCGCGCAACCTTGGACCGGCGGAAGACGGGCCATCTATTTGGAGCTCGCTCAACCGTGATCGGTCGTGCAAAAGCGATTTATACGACGCACGCTTGTTGTTTCGCGACCGCGAGAGCAGCATGCTGGAAAGCCGACTGGGTCAAGTCCATGTCGGCGGTTCTCAAGGCCAAGGATGGATAGAGTTTCCCGGCGGATTTGAAGACACCGTCCGCTCGCAGTGTGCTGTTCCAGACCTCGTTCAACTTGGGGTCGCTGTGCTTTGCACTGCGATAATCGGTCGGGTCGGTTTCGGTGAAGTAGACGTCGAACAGGGTTGGGTCGCCGCAGATACGATGTCTGATGCCCTGCTCGGAAAGCGCTGCGGACTGCATATTCATCAATGACTGGCCCAATTCACGCAGCCGTTCGTATTGGCCCGGACGCCGCAGGACCTCCATCGTTTTGAGCCCTGCGGCTGACGCCACCGGGTTGCCCGACAGAGTGCCAAGCTGCATCAACCACAGTTCTGCCCCCACGGCGGCCTTGTCGAAATGCGCCATGATCTCGGCGCTGGCCCCGAGCGCAGCCAAGGGAAAGCCGCCGCCGATGATCTTTCCCAGCGTGCAAATGTCAGGCGTTACGCCATAACGTTCCTGAGCGCCGCCATAGGCAAGGCGGAAGCCAGTGACGATCTCGTCGAAGATCAGCAGCACACCGTGCGTGTCGCACAAATCGCGCAAGCCTTGCAGAAAGCCAGGCTGCGCCGGGATGATCCGCTGCAAGGGCTCGGCGATGATGGCGGCGATGTCCTGGTGCTCGCTGAGCAGAGATGCAACTGCCGCAAGGTCGTTGAAGGGCGCGATGAGCACGTCGTCGGCCACACCCTGCGGGATGCCCGCGCTGTCTGGCACGGGCGTGGGAAAGTTGACTTCGCGCGCGGGGGCAAGGCTCATCTGTGCCTCGGCGGACATACCATGATAACCACCCTCGAATTTCAGAATTTTCGGCTTGCCGGTATAGGCGCGGGCAAGCCGAATGGCATACATGTCCGCCTCGCCGCCCGAGGTGACAAAGCGTACCTGCTCACAGCACGGCACGGCATCGACGATGGCTTCGGCCAGTTCGATACCCTTCGCGTTGTTCGCAAAGAATGTCATGCCCTTCGGTAGTTGCTCCAACACCGCTTCCATCACTTCCGGATGGCCATGCCCCAGAAGCATCGGGCCAGAGCCGATCAGGTAGTCCACGTATTCTCGGCCGTCCTCATCCCAGACACGGCTGCCCTCACCGCGCGCAATCACGATGGAGGCGTCGAAATTGCCAAAACCGGCGGCGGGAAGAACCTCTCGGGCGCGAGCGATCCAATCGGCTTGGGTGTGAATGCGGTTCATATGGTCAATCCAGTATCAGGTCGGGTGTTCCGAGGCAGGTTTCGTCAACGGTGATGCCGAGGCCGGGGCCATCGGGCGGCGCGATGCGGCCAGCGGTTCGGGTTGGCGCGTCGGGCGCGAGGCCCGGGCTGACATAGCCCGACAGGTCACAGACGTTCAGCAAACGGTTCGGCGGGGTTGCAGCACCCAGGTGCAGTGCTGCGGCCGTGACGATATCGCTGCCCCAGGTGCATTCGACGCACATCTTTGCCCCAAGATGCAGGCACAGGTCGCGCGCCCGGCGCGTGGCCGACAAGCCGCCGAACTTCGACAGCTTCAGCGCCACGGCATCCATGATCCCCAGCCGGTGTGCCGCGAGCAGTGAGGCCGTGTCATGCGCCAATTCGTCCATCTTCATCGGCAAACCGGTGGCGGATTGCACCCGAGCGCAATCCTCCAGCGTGGCGCAGGGTTGTTCCAGCATCACGTCCAGATGGGCCGACGCGCGCCCCACGCGGAACGCGTCCAATGTGGTCGCGTCGCAGTTCCAGTCGCCATAGACCAACGGGCCGGGGCCGACGGCGTCGCGCACGCGTGTCAGCCGCTCGACATCGGTTTGCCAGTCGCCGGACGCGCCCAGCTTGGCCTGAAACTGAGTGATCCCTTGCGCCTGCGCCTCGCGCGCGATCTGGGCCATCTCGTCTGGCTCGACGCAAGTGACGGAGTGGTAGAGCGGCAGGGTCTCTTGTCGCCTACCCCCCATCAGGGCATGGATCGGCAGTCCGGCAGTTTGCCCCGTGATATCCCAAAGCGCGATGTCCAACGCAGACTTTGCGTAGACGTGACCGGGCAGAAAGGCATCGGCTTTGGCCATCAGCGCCTCTGCGCCAATGGGATCGGCTCCGAGGATGACCGGTGCCAGTTCCTGCAAGGCGGGCGCAACCCCACGGGCGTAGGCGGGCAAGTAATGCGGGATCGGGCAAACCTCACCCCATCCCGTCAGCCCTGTATTGGTGTCGAGCGCGACGACGACAGTTTCCACCGTATCGCACGTCTTGCCATCGGCCATGTAATAGGTTGCGTGACTGGTCAGAGGCACATGCCAGAGGCGCAGCCGGGTGATCTTGGCCGAGACGTTCTGGAATGTCGCAGGGCGCGGCGGCACGGTCATGTCGCGGCCCCATAGATGGCGACGGGCGCGCCGAGCGTCATTTCATCGGGATGAACGCCCAGACCCGGTGTCTCTGGCAAGTGCAGGTGTCCCGCGGTGTTGCGCGGGCCGCGCCCGCCCGCGATATCCAAGGTGATCATGTCCTGGCAGGCCCAGACCGCGCGGCAATTGGCGTCGGGGATAGTGGCTGCCAGATGCAGCGCCTCTGTGTCGGCCAGAACCGTGCCGCCGGTGGCCATCACGAACATGTCGATGCCATGGGCAATTGCTACGTCACGCATCCGGGCGGCCTTGGTCAGGCCACCGACACGGTTCAGCTTGATCCCGAAGACCTCGGCCAGCCCGTCACGGGCGATGCGCGCGGCGTCCTGAAGGGTGACGAGTGTCTCATCGACAGACACCGGCGCGGCATGCTTGCGCGCAATGGCCGCAATATCGTCCAGGGTTTCGCAAGGCTGCTCGAAGGTGACATTCAATACTTCGGTCGCGCGCATGACTTGAAGCGCCTGGGCCCGTGACCAGCTGCGATTGACATCGTAAAGGATGATCTCATCAGCGCCGCGATGCGCCTCGACATCCTTGATGCGGGCGATATCGCGATCCACGTTGCCGCCGATCTTGACCGAATGGGCGATGTATCCCCTGGCGCGGTAGCGGTCCATCACCTCCCGCGTCTCTTCCACAGTCTTGGCCCCCACAGAAGACGCAATCGGGCGCGGCGTGCGCGACCCGCCGCCCATCAGATCGGCTATCGGCAGCCCCGCTGACTGCCCCGCAATGTCCCAACAGGCCATGTCGATGGGCGATTTGGCATACAGATGACCGGGCAGGGACAGGTCCATCGCCCGCTCGACCTCCAACACCCGGCGCGGATCGAGGCCAAGGATGAACGGCGCCATGGTCTCGATCCCCGCCCGGATGCCGGGGCCGTGGGCGGGCACATAGGTATGTCCCCAGGGCGTGCCCTCGCCCCAGCCGGTGATCCCGGCGTTGGTTTCAAGCTTGACCAGTGTGGCATCGAGGCATTCGAACTTCAGCCGCCCGCCGGACAGCCAGTAGGGATGTTCCAAGGGCAGGTCGACTTGGTAGACGGTGATGGCGGTAATCTTCATGCGCCATAATCCGCAACCGGGGCGCCCAGGCTGTCAAAATCAGGCGTGACGCCCAAACCGGGCGTGTCGGGTGCAAAAAGCCTGCCGTTACTGGCCCATGCCCCGCCCACGCCGGTGGAGCGGGTGGTGTAGTTCATCAGATCGGTGGAGTTCTGCAAATACTCTTCCGGTGTCGAGGCCGCAAAATGCGCAACGACGCTCGTCGTTATCTCGCCGCCCCAGGTGTCTTCGGCCACGACGGGCATTCGGTTTTCGACCAGAAAGTCCCGCACACGGCGTGCTTTGGACAGACCCCCAAGGTTGGACAGCTTGAGGCAGCAGATTTCGGCGCCGCGGTCCGCAACAATACACTGTGCCGCGGCCAACCCGGTGATGCACTCATCAAGCTTCATCGGCTGCTGAGCCACGCGGCGGACTTGTTGGCATTCCTCGTAGGTCTTGCAAGGCTGCTCGAGAATGTAATCAAGGCCAGCCGTCGCCCGCGCCACGCGGATGGCATTGTCAACGCGCCAGCCCTGATTGGCATCGGCCATTGCCTTTTCGCCCGTCTCCAGCAGGGCGACACCCGCTGTTATCCTGTCGATGTCAGCCGCCCAATCGCTGCCGCCCACATACGGAAGATCTGTCTTGTATATGCGGATGCGCGTGATCTTCATGGGCAGACCACGATGTTTCCGGTGTGCTCTTTGGCGATGAAAGCTGCCTGCGCCGCGCGTAATTCATCGAGTGGATAGGTCGCAGCCAGATTAGGCTTGATCTCGCCCGCTTCGATGTAGCGGACGAGGTTCGACATCACCTCGGGGTCGATCACGGTGGAGCCTGTGAATGTCAGATCGCGCAGGTAAAACGTGCGCAGATCCAAATCGACCATTGGCCCGGCGATGGCCCCCGAACAGGTATAGCGCCCGCCGCGTTCGAGGATGTCGATGAGCTGCGGCCAGTATGGCCCGCCGACGACATCCGCGACGACCGTTATCTTCTCGCTGTCCAGCGCTGAACGCAGATTGTCGGGCGCACGCGGCAACAAACGGTCAGCGCCCAGAAGCGCCACGGTGTCATGCTTCGTTTCGGAAGCCATCGCGATCACACGAGCGCCACGGCGTTTGGCCAATTGCACAAGCGCGCCGCCCACCCCGCCCGAAGCACCAGGCACAAGCACAGTATCGGCCTTGTTGACTTTGGCACGGGTCAGCATGCCCTCGGCGGTCGAATACGAACACGAGAATGTCGCAAGTTCGGCGTCCGATAAACCCGATTGCACTGCGAGCGCGTTTTCCGAAGGAATCGTGGTGTACTCGGCAAAGCCACCGTCGCGCTCCGATCCGAAATAGCCGGTCTTGTCCTTGTTGCCGAGGTCTTGCAGATCGCGCAGCCAGTTGTCGGTAATCACCCGTGCGCCAATCCGGCTCGGGTCGACGCCCGCGCCGACGGCGACGATTTCGCCACATACATCGGCCCCCTGGATGCGTGGGAAGACAATCGGCGCGCCGCCCCAAGTGGGATCGTCATCGTTCACCTTCGCGTAAGCGCCGCCTGTCGTGGCCTCGCTCACCGCCTTGGAATACCAGCCTGTGCGGGTGTTTACGTCTGTATTGTTCAACCCGCAGGCCCCGACGCGGATAAGCACTTCGCCGACCACAGGATCGGGACGCGGCCAGTTTTCGTGCAATACGATCTGATCCAGATCACCATGTCCCATCGTGACCATCGCGCGCATTGTCGCTGGCAGATTCATTCGGCAGGCTCCTGAATGGCATCGACGCGGGGAGCCAGGTTCTCCGAATCATAGGCCGGTTCGGCGAGAACGCGCGCGACACGCGGGGTGCCGTGGATCACCACTTCAAGCGCGGTGCCGGGTTCCGCGGCATGGGGTTTGATATAGGCGAAGGCGAGGATTTTGCCGACTGTATGGCCATAGGCGACCGACGCTGTGGAGCCGACTACTTTGCCATCCAGCATCACCGCCTCACCGCCGTGCCCGTCGATTTCTCCGTCTGGTTCGATCTCCAGATAGGCGCAGATCCAAGGCAGATCGGTGTTCAGGGTCTTGTCCTTGCCAAGATAGTCTTTGTCCGTCCGCGCAAATCGTAGCACATCGGCCTCGGCCAGGGTGACTTCGTTGGTCAATTCGCCCGCGCCCTTGAAGCCTTTTTCCATGCGCATCACGTTCATGGCGAAGCTGCCGTAGTCGGCAATGCCATGCGTCTCGCCCGCTTGCCAGAGCGCGGCGTAGACCTCTGCCATGGCATCGAATGGCATATGCAATTCCCAGCCCAACTCGCCTGCATAGGACATGCGAAAGGCCCAGACTTTGTAACCTGCGACGGTGATCTCCTGCGCAGAGAGCCAGCGGAAAGAGGAATTGTCCAGCCGCGCATCGGTGCAAGCCGCCAGCACGTCCCGGGATTTTGGCCCGTTTAGCGACAGCGCCCCCCACGTGCTTGAAAGGGCAGTGACAGTCACGGTCTCGTCTTTCCGTTGGTCCGCGAGATGATCCAGCAGGCGCTGTTCGAAAAAGGCCGCGCAGACGAGGTAGAACTTATCGCCGGCCATGCGGACGATGGTGGTTTCCAATTCGATGCGTCCACGCCGGTTGAGCATATGCGTCAGGGTGATGCTGCCAACTTTCTGTGGCATCCGGTTCGCTGTCAGCCGATCCAGAAGTGCATAGGCATCCGGTCCTTCGATCAGCACCTTGGTAAAGGCCGTTACATCCATGATCCCGACCCGCTCGCGCACAGCTTTGACCTCTTGTGCCACCATCTCGTCCACCACCGTGCGGCGGAACGAATAGTGATCTTCCTGCGCCACGCCATCCCGTGCGAACCAGCGCGGACGCTCGAACCCGTACACCTCTTCAAACACCGCGCCTTTGGCCTTGAGGGCATCATAAAGCGGCGACGGCTTGATCGGACGCCCGGCCGGTCGGTTGAAATGCGGGAACGGGATTTCGTGGCGCAGGCAGTAATCTTCCTTGGCCTTCACCACCTGCCACTCCTTGGTGGCATAAGACCCAAACCGGCGCGGGTCATAGTCGCGCATCGAGATATCCGCCGCGCCATGCACCATCCAGCGTGCCAGTTCGCGCGTGAGCCCCGGCCCCCAGCCGATGCCGATCTGTGTGCCGCAGCAACACCAGTAATTGCGCACGCCCGGCGCGGGACCGATCAGCGGATTTCCATCAGGTGGATGGGAAATCGCGCCGTGCACGTCGCGTGAAATACCAAGCTCTGCAAAGATCGGCATCCGGTTCAGAGATTCCTCAAGCCACGGCATGACGCGGTCATAATCCGCCGCAAACAGCTCGTTTTCGGCCTCCCAGGGGCAGTGATCCTCCCAAACCGTGTTGGGGTTGGCTTTCTCGTAGATACCGATCAGGCCTCTTTTCTGCTCCATCCGGATGTAGCCCGAGACCTTGCGGTCATCGCGGATGACCGGCAATTCGCACTCCAGATCGCGGAATTCCGGCACCTCGTCGGTGACGAAATAATGATGCGTCATCGAGGTCATGGGTAGTTGCAGACCCGACCATTCGCCCATCTGCCGCGCATAGGTGCCGCCCGCGTTGACCACATGTTCACAGGTGATCGTGCCCTGCCCGGTCTCAACCAGCCATTCGCCCGTTGCCGCCTGCGTGATATTCGTAGCCCGGCAACGGCGGATGATCCGCGCGCCTCTGGCCCGTGCCCCTGCCGCCATCGCCATGGTCACATTCGTCGGGTCCACATGCCCGTCGTCAGGCGTGTGCAGCGCCCCCAGCACGCCGTCGAGATTATAGAACGGATGCAACTCCGCCACCCGGCCCGGCCCGACCAGCTCGATATTGAACCCGAGCGACTGCCCAACCGACAGCGTGTGGCGCAGCCAATCCATCTCGTCCTCGGTATAGGCCAGCCGGAACGACCCGCAGCCATGCCATGTCACCGCCTGCCCCGTCTCGGCCTCCAGCCCACCTGAATAAAGCCTGATGTTGTAATCCACGCATTTTCCAAGGCTGAAACTGGAGGTGGAATGCGTGATCTGTCCGGCCGCATGCCACGTGCTGCCGCTCGTCAGTTCGGCCTTTTCCAGCAGGACCACCTCCGGCCCCCAGCCCTCATGCGCGAGGTGATAGGCAAGTCCGACCCCCATCACACCACCGCCAACGATGACCACACGGGCGTGGCTGGGAAACTGCTTGTCCGACATGGTCGCTTCCTTTGTTCGGGAGTCGCAAAACCTGTGGACAGGCTAAGTGGACGTGTGTACCAATGTCAATCATGAATGGCACAAATGTATCAAATCGCGTATTGGATCGCCTCACCGAAGAGTGGGACGCCCTGACGCCCGAGGCGCAGAAAGCCGCGCGCTACGTGTTGGAGAACCCCAATGACGTTGGGGTTTCAACGGTGCGCGAGATTGCCGAGGCGGCGAAGGTGAAACCCAACACCTTCGTGCGCATGGCCCGCCAAATGGGGTTCGAGGGCTATGAGGATTTCCGCGCGCCGTTCCGCGAAGCGATCCGCAAGGGGGCTGTCAGCTTTCCCGACCGAGCGCGCTGGTTACAGGACATCCGCAAATCGGGCGATCTGGGCGGGCTTTATGCCGATATGGTCGAAGGGGCGATCCGGAACCTTGAAGAGACCTTCGCCGGCATCGACGCTGAGGCGCTGAAAAGCGCCGCTGAGGCGATCTGGAACAGTCGGCAGGTCTTCACCTTGGGCGTCGGGGTGAACAACGCGAATGCGCGCAACTTCACCTACCTCGCCTCCACCGGCATGGTGCAATTTCACGCCATTCCCCGCCCCGGATCGACGCCCACGGATGATCTGGCCTGGGCAGACAAACGCGATGTGCTGATCGCCATGTCCATGCGTCCCTACCGGACCGAGGTTGTCGCCGCCATCGAGGTGGCCCGAGAGCAGGGCCTGACCATCATCGGCTTGAGCGACAGCCCGGCCAGTCCGATCATCCGCGCAGCGGATCATGGCTTTGTCGTCGCCGTGGATACGCCGCAATTCTTTCCTTCGTCCGTGTCGACCGTCGCGCTTCTGGAAACTCTGCTGAGCTTTGTGATCGCGGTTGCCAGCGATGAGATCGTGGAGCGGGTCGAAAAATTCCATGACCGCCGCCATCAGCTTGGCATCTATGTGGAGGAGCCAGAATGAACGGGATGTCGTCCTCAAGTAGCGACGCGGTAGGGCACAAAGGCGAGCCCATTCGCTCGCTCAAGGCGCGCTACTACACCGACCCGCAGGTCTTCGAGGTCGAAAAAACCGGTCTGCTGGCACGAACCTGGCAATTCGCCTGCCACGCCAGCCAGTTGGAGAACCCCGGCGACTACGTGGCCTTTGATCTGGGCGATGAAAACCTGTTCTCGATCAGGGGGCGGGATGGCGAAATCCGCACCTTCTACAACGTCTGCCAACACCGCGCGCATCAACTCGTCAGCGGCGAAGGCTCAACCCGCGTCGTCGTCTGCCCATATCACGCGTGGACCTATGAGCTCACCGGCAAACTGCGCGCCGCCCCGAACGCGAAATCGGTGCCCGGCTTCGATGCCTCGAAAATCTGCCTGACCGAAGTGCGAACCGAGGTTTTCCTTGGCTTTGTCTTCGTCAACCTCGACCCGGATGCAGCGTCTATGGACGACTGGTTCCCCAACGCGCGCGCTGAGTTGGAAGACTTCGTGCCCAACTGGGCTGACCTCAAGCCGCTGGAATGGGTGGCGATCCCCGAGAATTGCAACTGGAAGGTCTCGGTCGAGAATTACTCGGAGTGCTACCATTGCGCCCTGAACCACCCGACCTTTGCCACAGGTGTGATCCGGCCGGAAACCTACGACATCCAGCCGCAGGGGTATTGCCTACGCCATACCACCGAATGCAACGACCTGAGCCAGATGACCTATGACATCGACAGCGGCTTTGCCAACCATGACAAGTATTCGTCATGGTTTCTCTGGCCGATGTTTTCCTTCCAAGTCTATCCCGGCAACCTGCTGAACACCTACCATTGGCGCGCGGTGGATGCGGATCACGTGGTGGTCTGGCGCGGCTGGTATTCGGTCGCGGGCTACGACGACGAAACCGTCCGTCGTATGGCCCAACAGGACCGCGCCACTACGGTCGAGGAAGACATTCACCTTGTCGAAAACGTACAGCGCGGGTTGAAATCGCGCGGTTACGTGCCCGGGCCGCTGGTGGTCGATCCCGCCTGCGGTGTGAATTCCGAACACTCGGTCATGCATCTTCAACGCTGGATGCGAGAAGCTGTGGATGGCTGATGTGAACCCCTACTGGCAGAATTACATCGACGGCGCATGGGTCGATGGCGGTGCGGGCCGGATCGAGGTGACCGACCCCACGACAGGCGAACGAATCGCTGAGCACGCCCTTGCCGATACCGCCGATGCGGACCGCGCCGCGCAGGCCGCCCGCAGGGTCCATCTGTCGGGCGCACTGACGGCGATGGGGCGGTATCTGCTGGAGCATAGGGACGAGATCGTCAGCATCCTGAGGCTCGAACAGGGCAAACCGCTTTGGGAGGCCCATATCGAGTTCGAGGGGGCTGCGCTTTATTTCGTGTATTACGGCAATCAGGCCAGCACGGTCGAAGGCCGCTCCATTCCTCTTGAGTCCGGCTACATGGACTGGACCGAATACGAACCCTTCGACGTGTCGGCGCAGATCATTCCGTGGAATTACCCGATCGAGATGACGGCCCGGTCACTCTCGGCGGCGCTGTCCACCGGCAACGCCTGCGTGATCAAATCGCCCGAGATGACGCCGCTGACCAATGCCTATCTGGCAAGGGCAGCCAAGGCGGCGGGTTTCCCGCCTGGCGCGGTGAACGTGATCTGCGGGCTGGGGCGCGACGCGGGCGCGGCCTTGGCTGGACGCCCTGATGTGAACCAGATCGTGTTCACCGGCTCTGTGCCCACAGGTATCGCCATCGCGACAGCGGCAGCACAAAACGTCGTGCCCTGCGTGCTTGAATTGGGCGGAAAATCGGCTGCCATTGTGCATGACGACGCCGATCTTGATGCGTTTGAGAATGACATTCGCTGGGGCATTTATTTCAACACAGGCCAGGTCTGTTCCGCCATGTCCCGCGTGATTGTGCATGAAAGCCGCCGTGACGAATTGATTGAACGGGCAGAAAAAGTTGCCAAATCCCTGTCGGTCGGGCCTGGCATTGAGCGCAACGAGTTCGGCGCGAACATGGGGTCGATGGTCAGCGACGGTCAGCGCGACCGTGCCGTGGGAATAATCGAAACGGCGCAATCCAAAGGCGCAGGGGTCGTGACCGGTGGGCGGCCGCTCAACCGCCCCGGCGCGTTTCTCGAACCCACGGTGCTGGCGGGCATGACACCGGGGATGGAAATCGCTACCAAAGGGGTGTTTGGCCCTGTCCTGTCGGTGTTGTCCTTCCGCGACGATGCGCAGGCCATCAAGATCGACAATAGCACCGACTACGGCTTGGTCGGCGACGTCTTTACCACCGGCTTGAACCGCGCACCCGCACGGTACGCCAGTTGCGCGCCGGTCAGGTCTTTGTCAACGAATGGTACGCAGGCGGCGTTGAAACGCCCTTTGGCGGTTACGGCAAATCCGGCTATGGCCGCGAACAGGGCCGCGAGGCGCTATGGAACTACGTGCAAACCAAGAACATCGCGATCCGGTTGAAAGGATAACACCATGAGCGCATTCGACGAAGACCTGTTCCTGAAAGGGCTGGAACAACGCAAAGCGACGCTTGGGGCCGAGTATGTCGAGAAGAACCTTGCCGCTGCGGACGATTTCACGCGCCCCTTCCAAGAGGCGATGACAGCCTGGTGCTGGGGCTTTGGCTGGGGTGATGATGTGATCGACGCCAAGACACGCTCCATGATGAACCTGTCGATGATCGGGGCTTTGGGCAAGATGCACGAATGGGAAACCCATTGCCGCGGAGCGCTTAACAATGGTGTCACCCAGGATGAAATCCGAGCGATCATCCACGTGATCGGCATCTATTGCGGTGTCCCACAGGCGCTTGAATGTTTTCGCGTGGCCCGACGGATTCTGGAAGAGAGCTGAAAACAGAGCTTATCTCGGCAAGCCCGCGAAGGCGCGAAGCATCCTTGATCATCCCGATCTTAGGGAGCGTCGCTCGCGGGCCATTCCTGCTTTTGGCCGTCGCTCTATGATGCTGCGCCGCCGACCGTCGGAGTTGCCGTTCGCTGCGGGTGAAAACACGAACATGCTTTGAAGACATAATTTGCGGACAAAAGAGCCAACTACGACCTGAGGCCCATTATCCGCCACGATCGCTCGCCTTTCCGAGCAACCAATCGCGCACACGCAAAACCGCGTCAGAGGTTACATCGCGTGGCATGAGGAGATGGAAATCCAGTCCGCCCTCGAGCGCGCTGTAAATTGGCTGAACGAGCCGCCCTGCATTCAGGTCCCGCTGGACGAGGAAGCGACTGGCCAGCGCGACGCCTTGTCCAGCCAGGGCGGCATCGAGGCTCAGCGTCGTCTGGTTGAAACGGAGGCCGCGGGGCTGCTCTGTGGCGCGATCGAAAGCCGCCGCGCTGAAACTCGGCCAGAGATCATGCGTGTCATGCAGGAGTGTCATGCGCAATAATGCCGCCTCATCGAGCGGTAGTTCTTGTTCCGTGACCAGATGCGGTGCGCAGACAGCGACAACCTCCTGCGGAAACAGCAGGTCGGCGCGCAGGCTCGCTCCGAAAGGCGGCCGCCCCTGACGCACCGCGAGGTCGATCCCGTCGGCATGGAAACTCGAGACGCGCTCCGTCGCGGTGATGCGCAGGTCGATTTCCGGATTGGCCTCGGTGAAGTCCGCCAACTGCGGGATGAGCCATTTCGACGCAAAGGTGGGGGTCACGCTGATGGTCACTCGCGACGGTGCCGACCGGAGCGCGGCGGTCGCGTCGGAGAGCTGGGAGAATGCGCGCGACACCGCCGCGTGGTAGCCGCGCCCCTCCTCAGTGAACGACAGACCGCGTGGCTCTCGCAGGAACAGGCGGAGCCCGAGGTGCTCTTCCAATCCGCGCACCTGCTGAGCCACCGCGCCCTGGGTCACCCCCAGGTCCTCGGCCGCCGCGCGGAAGGTCAGATGCCGCCCCGCGGCGGCAAATGCCCGAAGTCCGTTCAGGGGCGGCAACGTGATCTCATAAGACACGATAGTTTTCCTACTGTCACGCAACAGCTCATCTGGCTGGTCATCGCAGCATACAGCCTTTATCTGCTGGACAACAGGCGCGGTCTACACATTCCGGCCAGCAAGGAGAAATAATCATGACGGCAGAAAAAGTAGCGCTTATCACGGCAGGTGGCAGCGGCATGGGAGCCGATGCCGCGAAACGCCTTGCCGCCGATGGTTTCAAGGTCGGCATCCTATCGTCTTCGGGCAAGGGGGAGGCCCTCGCAGCAGATCTCGGCGGCTTTGGCGTGACCGGATCCAACCAGTCTATCGAGGACCTCACACGTCTCGTCGACGGGGCTACGGATCGCTGGGGGCGTGTCGACGTGCTGGTGAACTCGGCCGGGCACGGGCCCAAGGGCGCGATCCTGGAGATTTTGGACGACGAGTGGCACGCAGGGCTCGACGTCTACCTCATGAACGTGATCCGACCCACCCGGCTCGTCACACCGATCATGGCAAAGCAGGGCGGCGGCGCGATCATCAACATCTCGACCTTCGCGACCTTCGAGCCGGACCCCTTGTTTCCGACATCGGGCATCTTCCGGGCCGGCCTCGCCAGCTTCGCCAAGCTCTACGCCGACAAATACGCCGCGCAGAACATCCGCATGAACAATGTCCTGCCGGGTTTCATCGACAGCTTGCCGGAGACCGAAGACCGCCGGGCTCGTATCCCGATGGGCCGCTACGGCAAGGAAGAGGAGGTTTCCTCACTGATAAGCTGGCTTGCCTCCGAGGGAGGCGGCTACGTCACCGGGCAGAACTGGCGGATCGACGGAGGGCTGACGCGTGGCGTTTGAGGCTGGCCACATTATCGAGCGCGGCCAGACCGTGTCCGTCGTGAAGTGGGTGGCTTCGGTCATCCAGATTGTGGGCTACGCTGCGACCGGGTTCGGATGGACCCCGTGGAACATTTACCTGTTTCTGGTCGGCGTGCTGGGCTGGTTGGTGGTGGGCGTGCTGTGGAAAGACCGGGCACTGATGCTGGTTCACTTCATAGCACTCGGCTCCATGCTGGTTGGGATGGCGAGCCAATAATGTGATTGGGCTCGCGGCAGACCTGCGACGGTGGGCCGGGTGCAAATCTCCTTTTCCGTACGAACGCCCGGCCTTCCCGGCCCTAACCAGCCTTTGAGCCGAACCGATTTGAACGCCCGGTTCGGCGGCGGCGAAATATCTGCACGCCCGGAAGCGGTAGTGTCATCTTGCACGGTACGTGCCGGTGCCATCATCGCCGGTCATCTCGCCGCTACGGGGGCCGTCGCCGCCGGGTTTTCGGCAAACAGCGGTCCGACTCCCACGCCCCTCGTGGCGCCTTTTTCATCGCGCAGGAGGAAAAGGGCGTCGATCCCTCGCGCGTTTGCAAGGGCCGCGCCCCTTTCGGGGCCAAGCACCATGAGGGCCGTCGCCCAGGCGTCGGCCTCGGCACAGGTCCGGGCCACCACAGTAACGGACGCGGGCGAGGCGATCAGCGGCGCGCCACGGGCCGGGTCCATCGTGTGCGACAGCCGCCGCCCCTGCACCTCGACCCAGTGACGGTAATCGCCCGAGGTCGCCACGGCGGCCTCCTCAAGCTCAAGGATGGAATGGGGGGTGCGGCGCGTGGGGTCGGGGGCCTCCACCGCGACAGTCCAGGCATGCCCGTCGGGTCTGGGCCCAGGCGCGCGCATCTCGCCGTCGATTCCGACGAGGGCATTCGCGATGCCGTGGTCGCGCAGGGTTTCGGCTAGCCGGTCGACGCCGTAGCCCTTGGCGATGCCGTTCAGGTCGAGCGCGAGGGGCGCGGTCTTACGTACTTGGACCTCGCCGATCTCCAGTGCCCTGTGTGCGGGCAGGCGATCGGCGGACATCGCGACGCGGATTCCATCGGGCGCCGCTGCCTTGGGGCCAAAGCCCCAGGCCGTCACCGCATCGCCCATGCCGATGTCAAAGGCCCCGCCCGAGGCGCGCCCGATTTCAAGGCCGAGGCGCAGCACCTCCCTCATCCGATCCGGCACCGTCGTCCATGCGCCGACCGGCGCCGCGTTGAGGCGCATCAGGTCGCTTTCGGGCCGCCAGGTGGACATCTGCGCATCCACCTCATCGACCGCCGCCTGCAGCGCCGCGCGCAGCGGGGCGGGATCGAAACCAGGCGGGGCAAAGAACAGCGCGGACCAGCGTGTGCCCATGGTCGGGCCGTTCAGGGCATGGCGTGTCGGCTCAGTAGACGTCTTCGACATATCGTCCCTCTGCTTTCAGAACCGCGGGAGTGAGCCCGCTTGGCGCAAGGATCTCGGTCAGCGCGTCGGCCACGCCCGTCGCCATGCCGCGCCCGCCGCAGACCATCACGCGGGCCCCATTGTGGATGAGCTGTGCGGCTTGTGCCTTGTCACCACGCAGCGCGTCCTGCACATATTCAGGCCTGTTCCCGCGCGACACCGCCGTGACCAGCCGGGTCAGGCGACCCTCGTCCTGCCATGCGGGCATTTCTTGGTCATACAAGAAGTCGCTGTCAGGGCGACGCATCCCGAAGAAGAGGTGAATGGGCCGCCGTCGCGCGTTGCCGCGCACGAAACCGGCCAGCGGACCGATGCCGGTGCCGGCGCCAATCAAGATCAGCGGCGCGCGGCCCCGGCCCGGTTTGAACCCGGGATTTCGACGCAGAAAGGCGGTCACGGTCTGCCCGGGCTTCAGTGCGGTCAGTTGGGTCGAGGCGAGGCCACCGGGATGTTTCTTGACCACGATCTCGATGAACCCATCGCGGCGCGAGGAGGCAAGCGAGTAGGAGCGAGGCACAGTGCTGCCCTCGGGCAGGATGTTGATCAGGTCGCCTGCGTCGAACCGGGCAAAACTGGCGCCGGTCAGTCGTTGCCACAGGGTTGAACGCGGCAGGGCAAAACGCAGGATCGCGGTCGGGGCCTGCACCTCGGCACCGTAGTCGCGCCGCGAGATCAGGGTTAGCGCCTGCGTCACCGGATGAACCGGCTGGTGCGACAACTCGAGCTCGATCCCCATCGCCTGACCCAGCGCACGGCCCCAGCGCGCGAAGTCCTGCGGCGACTGGCGGTTGATGGTGTCGAGCGGCAGGAACTCGGGCCAGCCCTTTGCCTCGGCGGCTGCGGCGACCGATTTGGCGAAGCCGCAATAGGCGGGAAAGCTGCGATCGCCAAAGCCGAGCACGGCCAGCGGCGCGGCGGGCGCGCTGTCGGCGGCGGGCAGTCGGTCGAGAAACCCCTTGGCCGAGGCCGGTGCGCCGCCGTCGCCATAGGTCGCGGCCAGCACGATGATCCGCTTGGCGCCCGTGTAGCGGTGCGGTGCGAATGCCGACATCGACGCGACATGCACGCTTTGTCCGGCCTGCGTCAGCGCCGCATGGAGGGTCGCGGCAAAGCCCCAGGTGCTGCCGCCTTCGCTGCCGACGAGCAGGACCGTCTCGGCGCGTACCGCCGACTGATTGCCCCAGATGCGGGGCCGCCCGCGCCGCCCGGCGAGCCAGGTCAGAACGCCCGTCGCCGCCAATGCGGGCACGCCGAGCGCCATGAGCCCCAGAACGAGGCCAAGCGTTGCGGCGCCTTGACCGGTGTGCAGCATGTAGATGGTTTCCGAGAGGCGATCCCACCCACCCAGGTCGGCCCAGGTCAGCAGCGCCCCGGTGCCCTGGTCGAGATAGCCGGTGCCTTGGTCCGTCTTGAGCGTGAAGACATCGGTCGCGTCATCGGGATAGGGAAAGCTCAACTCGCGCAGGTCAGTCACAGGCGTCTCAACCAGCAACGCCAACTGGCCAAGCGCAACGCCCATCTCTCCGCTGACCTCGGTCGGAAAGGCCGGCGTGGCGCCGTCATCGGGCAGCAGGTCGAAGGTCGAGGCGGTCATCCACAGGGCTGTCACGGACGACAGGGTCAGGCCGATCACCGCGATCCGGGCGATCTCGACATGCAGCCGTCCGGCAAGCGGCCCGCGCAGCGGCGCGAACCAGTGTTTCCATCCGCCCACGCGCCGCGCGACCAGGGCCGCGCCCGAAAGCGCCAGGATCAGCATTGCCGCCGCCGCCAGCGCCATGGCGATGCGCCCGCCGTCCCCGAGGAACAGCGAGCGGTGCAGGTTGGTGAGCCAGCGGTGCAGCTGGTTGGGGTCGGCCGAAACGACGCCCTGGCCGGTGGCGGGGTCGATCACGGCGGCCCCCGGGGTTCCCTGATCGAACCAATAGGCGGTGATCCGGCCCGAGGGGGCGCGGCGGATTTGCTCGACGCCCGGATAGGTCGCATGGATGCGATCGACGAGGGTGGCGACCGTCAGGCCGGACTCGGCCTGCGGCGCTGTGATCCGCTCGGCTACGGGGAAGACAGACAGGGCCGCCCCGCTCAGGCTCAAGACCACGAGGAGCGCGAACGCCAGAAGACCCGGCCAGCGATGAAGTACGCGGATCATGGCCCTGTCTCCTTACATGTCGTAGGCAAAGCTGGCGATGTAGCGGCGCCCGCGCACCAGAGTGCTGGCGCCCTCGATGGTCAGCGGCACGGCGATCTCGTTGGGGCTGTCACGCATGTCCTCGACGGCCGCGTCGACATGCAGGGTGTAGCCCGCATCGAACAGCGCATCGGCAAGGTCCAGCGTGATCTCGAGGCTGCGGCCCGCGCCGACGCTGGCGCCGGTGATGCCGTCGACCTGCGCTGTGTCGCCGCCGGTGGCACGGTACCAATCGGTCAGGTGCTTGTAGTATTTCGACTTGCTGCCGGCCATCCACAGGCTGCCCACATAGGCGCCCGAGGTGTCGGTCACGTAAAGCGCGAGATAGGCGCCGTCGCCGCCATAGTTGTTGAGGGTCGTGGTCAGCGTGACCGGGCGCGCCATGGCGTAGCCCGGAACGGTCAGGGCAGTGGTCAGGGCCAGCGTGGCAAGAAGCGATTTCATCGGTAGTATCCTTGTTCAGAGGGGGAGGAGGAGCTTAGTTCACCTGAACCTTCGGCGGTGTGCCGGTGCCGAAAAGCCCGTTCTGCGGCGGTGCGACCGTGCCGGCGGGTGCGGGGTTCTTGGTGCCGCCGCGGCGACCGTCATCGTCGTCGTCATCATCGTCGTCGTCATCATCGTGGTCGTCATCATCATCGTCATCGTCATCGTCATCGTCGCTGAACAGGCGCCACCATTTCCGGTGCTTTCCGTAGTGGTCATCGTCGTCACGAACCCGAACCAGCGACGACGCCTCTGTGCCGTCATCGAAAAGCGGGGAAAATGCCTGGGAGCCGTCACCGGTAGAGGCGCGCATTGCGCTCCAGGCGGGCACGCCGATGGCGGTGGTCAGGGCCGTGGAGGCGGCAAGAATTGCAAGGGTCTTTCTCATGGCAGGGTCTCCTTTTCGTCTGCTGACCCCAATTTGGCGATCGGACCTGAGGGCTTCCTGACAAGAGGGCGATTCCCGCTTCAGCTTGCCGTCAGGAAGGAAAAAGCCCCGCCGGAAACCGGCGGGGCCAGGTGGGCCGAAGGGACACATCGACCGCAGGTATGGGTCTAAGTGATTTCCTCGGGTCCGGGCGCGCGCTTGTCGCCGGTGATCATGGCACGGGCCAGGTTTTCACGATGCCGGACCGAGGCCAGGGCGACGCCCGCCACGTGCAGCGCGATCAGGAACAGCATCAGGTTGGCAAAGGTTTCGTGCACCTCTTTCAGCGGTCCATCGCCGTGTTCGCCGTAGTCGTCATGGTCCCCGTCGCCATCGGCCCAGGCGGGCGCCACGATCTGCGGCATCTCGGGCAGCATCGCCAGGCGGTCCGGTTCCTCCATGAGCCAGCCGGTAAAGGCGGTGCCCGAGAGAGCGGCAAGCAGCGCCACGATCATGGCGGCGCCGGCGGGGTTGTGACCGAGGTAGCGCCGCTCGCCCCCGCGCACCATGTCACCGAGATAGGTCAGCGTGTCGCGGGGGCCCTTGATGAACCGGGAAAAGCGCGCGTACCGGCCGCCCACAAGGCCCCAGATCAGCCGGAACGCCACCAGGCCAGCCACGATGTAGCCCGCGACCTCATGTACCGGTTGCAACTCCTCCGCCGAAAGCCAGGCGATCGCGACCGCGCCGACGAGACCCCAGTGGAACAGCCGCACCAGCGGGTCCCAGACACGAACCTTGCCAGAGGCCCCGGCTGCCGTCTGCGATGCTTCGTGGGGGACGGTGTCAGTCATTCGTGCGGTCCTCCTTGCGATCCCGGCGGGGACGATCATCCACGTCGTCCTCGTCCTCGTCCTCGTCTTCGAACTCGAATTCGATCACCTCGAGCGTCGAGGGATGCACGGTCACCTCGATGGGGCGCCCTTCGGCATCCCGCCCCTTGATCTCGTAACAGCCGTCATCGATCTTGATCCGTCGCACGACCCAGCCGTTCTCTTCGGCCAGGCGCGCCACGGCGTCCCTTGGCTGCCAGTCCGTCATCGGGACGAAACAATCGTCGTCGGCCAGTGCCATCCCGGCCGGAAAGACCGCGAGAAAGCCGATAATTGTCAATGTCTTCGTCATGAGCCAAACTCCTCGTTGCGACCAAGGTGATGCGAGTCTTGCGCGATGAAGCTGACAGGAGCCTGAAGATGGTCAGCCGACCCCGTAAGCTTTGCGTCAGCCAGGCACGGCAAAAGCGGGGCGTCACGAAGGGAATGGAACAAGCATGCGCATCCTTTTGATCGAGGACGACACCGTCCTGGGCGCCGCCGTGCGCGACCAGATCGCGGCCAATGGCCAGTCGGTGGACTGGGTCACGCGGCTGGATGCCGCGACCGACGCGGTGCACGGCGCCTCTTATGACCTGATCCTGCTGGACCTGATGTTGCCGGACGGGCGCGGTATCACGTTCCTCAAGGCGCTGCGCGCGCGCGGCGATGTCACTCCGGTGATCATCCTGACCGCGCTCGACCAGGTATCGGACCGGATCGAGGGACTGAACGCGGGCGCAGATGACTATCTCGTCAAACCCTTCGACCTGGCCGAGCTCTCGGCGCGGATCGGCTCGGTTGCGCGGCGCTACAGCGGCAACCCGAACCCGATCATCACCCATGGGCCGCTGGAGATCGACCTTGCCGCGCGCAGTATCCGCCGCGACGGCAAACCCGTGCAACTGACGGCGCGGGAATGGGCCCTGTTCGAGGCCTTCCTCTCCCGCCCGGGGCAGCTCCTGTCCAAGGCGCAGCTGGACGACAAGCTCTATGCCTTCGGCGCCGAGGTGGAGAGCAACACCATAGAAGTCCACGTCAGCCGGTTGCGCAAGAAGCTCGGCAGCGCGATCATCGAGACCGAGCGCGGCATGGGGTATCGGCTGGGCAAGCCATGAGGTTTCCGCGCAGCCTTCAGGCGCGGCTCGGGCTGTCGGTCGGGCTGGTGCTGACCGTCCTGTGGCTGCTGGCCGCCACGCTCACCGCCCTCGTCGTGCGGGGCGAGATGGACGAGGTGTTCGACAGCGCCCTGCGGGAAACGGCCGAGCGCATCCTGCCACTTGCGGTGACCGAAATCGTCGGTCGCGAGGAAGAGGGGGTGACCCAAAGGCTCGCTCCGATCCGGGAACATCTGGAGTTCTTTACCTATGTGGTGCGCGATGCGCAGGGGCGCATCCTGCTGCAGTCCCACGCGGCGAATCCGCAGATGTTCCCGCCCTACGACGGGGCGGGGTTTCACCAGACCGCGACCCATCGCTTTTACAATGACGCGGCCCTTCGGGGGACGGTGCGCATCACCGTCGCCGAACCGCTGGCCCATCGCGCGGCGGTGGCGCGGGAAATCCAGCTTGGTCTCGGGCTGCCGCTGTTGATCGTGCTGCCCGTGGCGCTGGCGGCAATCATATTCGCGGTCCGGACCACGCTTGGGTCATTGCGCCGGTTTCGCGTTAGCCTCGAGGCGCGCAGCGTGCGCGACCTCTCGCCGGTCGCCACCGGGGACCTGCCGGCGGAAATCCACCCGCTGGCCACGACCCTGAACAGCCTGCTGGACCGGCTGCGTGAGGCCTTCGAGGCCGAGCGCAGCTTTGCCGCCAATGCGGCGCATGAGTTGCGCACGCCACTGGCCGGTGCGATCGCGCAGGCACAGAGATTGCGGTCCGAGACGAGTGATGCAGCCGCCGAGGCCCGCGCGGCCGAGATCGAGACCACGCTCAAGCGGCTGACCCGGCTCTCCGAACGCCTCATGCAACTCGCAAGGGCCGAGGGCGGTCGGCTTCGGCTGGACCGGTACACGGATCTGCGTACCGTCGCGCGCCTGGTGATCGAGGACACCGAGCGCGGGTCCCCCCCCGGCCGCATCGCCTTGACGCTGCCGGCGACGCCGCTTCTGTCCGACCTCGACCCGGACGCCTTCGGGATTCTCTGCCGAAACCTGGTGGAGAACGCCCTGCGCCACGGGGCCGGGAGCGCCCCCGTCGACGTCACCCTGACGACCGATGGTGAATTGATCGTCGCGAATGACGGGCCGGTGCTGTCCCGCGAAACGCTGAACCAGCTGACGGCGCGGTTCGAGCGCGCCGACGCAAGCAGCGATGGCAGCGGGCTGGGCCTCGCCATCGTCGCCGCCATCGCGGAGCGGATCGGAAGCCCGCTTGTGCTGGCCTCCCCGCGCCCGGGCTTTGACATGGGTTTTCAGGCTTCCGTGAAACTGCCGACAGATGCGCGGACCCCTTCCCTCTGGCAGAGAGGCTCGATGTACTGAGAGCAGGGGGCGAGGCGGACCGGCAAGACGACGGATCCCGGACATTCGTTCAACGCGCCGCGAACGGTCGCATTCCGCCCTCACCTGATGACCCAAGCTGGAACACCTCGCACCTTTTATTCTGCGACTTTTCAGGGGCTTTCCAAAGGTCACCGGACGGAGTAGGCATCCCAATCATCAAAGGTTTGGGACAGATCATGGCGCAAAAGGCCACTATTTACAAAGTTGAGCTCTCGGTCTCAGATATGGACCGTCATTACTATGAAACCCACAAGCTTACTGTGGCTAAACATCCGTCAGAGACAGATGAACGGCTGATGGTGCGGCTTGTTGCTTTTGCGCTGAATGCCCATGAGAATTTGGAAATGACCAAAGGCCTTTCGACGGATGACGAACCGGATCTCTGGCAGAAAAGCCTGAGCGGCGAGCTTGATGTCTGGGTGGCGCTGGGGCTTCCGAGCGAGAAGGTGATGCGCCAATCCTGCGGCAAGGCCAGCAAGGTGATCGTCTATCCTTATGGCGGCCGAACGGCAGAGGTCTGGTGGGACAAGGTCAAGAACAGCACAACCCGGTTTGATAATCTTCAGGTGGTGAGTTTTCCCGAGGCAGAAACCGCTGCATTGGCCAAGCTGGCAAGCCGCGCGATGAAAATCCAGGTCAATGTCCAGGATGGCGAAGTGATGGTCAGTGCAGATGATGGAATTGTCTACGTGACCCCGACAGAATGGAAGTGAAGTGGCCCCAGAAAACTGGACAGTCGGCTAAGGTGTATCCCAAACCTTTGAAGGGATACGAGAATGGCGAAGCGCCGGAACTTTACAGACCAGTTTAAGGCCAAGGTGGCGTTGGAAGCGCTACGTGGTGACAAGACCGTGCAGGAGATCGCGGC
>NZ_BDIY01000014.1 GCF_002072155.1 Roseovarius sp. A-2
CGATAACCTGAAGTTCACCGTCGACCTGATCGCGCCCATTGCGATGGAAGACGGGCTGCGCTTCGCCATCCGCGAAGGCGGCCGCACCGTCGGCGCAGGCGTCGTCAGCAAAATCCTCGAGTAACACTGATCCGCTTCGACATTTAGGGGGCGCGCGGATCATCTGCGCGCCCCCTTGCATTTCGGAGACGGAGATGAAGCGGATTTTTGACTATTTCGAAGCGCGGATCGATCCCTATCCCGCCGATCCGCCCACGCAACCGCCGGCGCGGTTCTGGTCGTTCCTGTGGCATTACGCGCGCCCGCTGGCGCCGTGGCTGATCGCCATGGCGGGCATTTCCGCGCTGTTTGCGGCGGTCGAGATCGTGCTGATGGGCTATCTCGGAACGCTGGTCAATCGCATGGCCGAGCTGGGGCCGGAGCGGTTTCTGGCGGAGGAATCCGCACGGCTGGGCGGTATGGGGGTGCTGCTGCTGTTCGTGTTGCCCGCGCTCAGCGTGATCGGGGCGCTGATCATGTACCAGACCCTGATGGGCAATTTCCCGCAACGCATCCGTTGGCAGGGGCATCGCTGGCTGTTGGGACAATCGCTGGGATATTTTCAGGATGAATTCGCCGGGCGCATCGCCACGCGGTTGATGCAGACCGCGCTCGCGGTGCGCGAGACGGTGATGAAATTGATGGATGTGGCGGTCTATATCCTGGCCTATTTCCTCGGTGCACTGGTGTTGGCCGGGGCGCAGGATCTGAGGCTGGCGGTGCCCTTCGCGCTATGGGCGCTGGCCTATGGCGCAATGCTGGCGGTGATCGTGCCCCGTCTGGGCCGGGTGTCGCAGGAACAGGCCGACGCGCGCGCGGATATGACGGGCCGCGTGGTCGACAGCTATACCAATATCGCCACGGTCAAGCTGTTCAGCCATGCCGCGCGGGAAGAGGCGCATGCACGCACCGGGCTCGACGGGTTCCTGCAAACCGTGCACCGGCAGATGCGGCTGGTGGCGGTGCAGGACATGGCGGTCAATCTGCTCAACGCGTTTTTGGCCGGGGCGGTGACGGGCCTTGGCCTGTGGCTGTGGCTGCATGGGCGGATTGATCTGGGCGCGCTGGCGGTGGCGATCCCGCTGGCGCTGCGGCTGGGGAACATGTCGCACTGGATCATGTGGGAGTTTTCGGCCCTGTTCGAGAATATCGGCACCGCGCGCGACGGGCTCGCGACGCTGTCGATGCCGCGCAAGGTGCAGGATACGCCTGTCGCGCGCCCGTTGGTGGTGGCGCAGGGCGCGATCCGGTTCGACGCGGTGCGGTTCGATTATGATCAGGCGGTCGGTGCCAAACCGGCGGTGATCGACGGGCTCGACCTTGCTCTGGCACCCGGCGAGAAGGTTGGTCTCGTGGGACGCTCTGGCGCGGGCAAGTCAACGCTGGTGAACCTGCTTTTGCGGTTCCATGACCTGAGCGGCGGGCGCATCGAGATCGACGGGCAGGATATCCGCGAGGTGACCCAGGACAGCCTGCGCGCCGCCATCGGCGTGGTGACGCAGGACACCGCCCTCCTGCATCGCTCGGTGCGCGACAACATCGCCTATGGCCGCCCGGGGGCCACCGAGGCCGAGATCCTGGCTGCCGCCGATCTGGCTGAGGCGGGGGAGTTCATCGCCGGGCTGTCGGATGCGCGCGGGCGGCGCGGCCTTGACGCGCATGTCGGCGAGCGTGGCGTCAAGCTTTCGGGTGGGCAGCGACAGCGCATTGCGATTGCGCGCGCCGCCCTAAAGGATGCGCCGATCCTGATGCTGGACGAAGCGACGTCGGCGCTCGACTCGGAGGTCGAGGCGGCGATTCAGGCGCAGCTTTACCGGCTGATGCAGGGCAAGACGGTGATCGCCATCGCGCACCGGCTCTCGACCATCGCGGCGATGGACCGGCTGATCGTGATGGACGAGGGGCGCATCGTCGAAGAGGGCACGCATGCCGCGCTCCTCGCGCAGGGCGGGCTTTACGCCCGGCTCTGGTCGCGGCAATCGGGCGGGTTTCTGAGCGAATAGGCCTGCCATGGCCGCTCTGGGGCAATCTGCCGCGCCGGTCCGGAGCGCCGACGCGGTAGTTGCATCCGCAGAACAGGGGGGCCGGGCGCAGGGCTTTGGCGCGCAATTCGTGATGAAAATCAAAGTGTCGTATTGATGCTGCACCTGCACAATCCGCTCTGCATGCAATGGTATTCAAGTAAGTTATTGAAATATTGACTTATTTTCGGCGTCCGGCACACTTGCCTCCCGAAGATAGTGGCCGCAGGGGCGAGGAGACGGCATGGGCGGAATACTCAAGGGAATGCGCGTGGTCGAAGGCTCGGCCTTTGTGGCGGTGCCGCTGGCGGGGATGACGCTGGCGCAGATGGGGGCCGAGGTGATCCGCTTTGACCGGATCGGCGGCGGGCTCGATGTCGGGCGCTGGCCACTGGCGCCAAGCGGGCAGAGCCTGTTCTGGGCCGGGCTGAACAAGGGCAAGAAATCCATCGCCGTGGATATGCGCCGCCCCGAGGGGCAGGAACTTGTGACCCGGATCGTGACCGCGCCGGGCGAGGATGCGGGGCTGTTCCTGACCAATCTGCGGGTGCGGGGCTGGATGGATTACGAGACGCTGAGCAAGTTTCGCGAGGATCTGATCATGGTCACCCTGATGGGAGACCGGCAGGGCCGCCCGCAGGTGGATTATACCGTGAATCCGGCGCTTGGCGTGCCCGCAATGACCGGCCCGGTGGGCTGGCCGGAGCCGGTGGCGCATGCGCTGCCCGCCTGGGATCTGATCGCGGGGCAATTGGTGGTGTCGTCGCTATTGACGGCGGAGCGGGACCGGCTGCGGCGCGGGCGGGGGCAGGAGGTGGAACTGTCGCTCAAGGATGTGGCGGCGGCCACGATGGGGCATCTGGGGATGATCGGAGATGCGGTGGTCAACGAGCGGGACAGGCCAAAATCGGGCAATGCGCTTTACGGTGCTTACGGTCAGGATTTCGTCTGCGCCTGCGGGCGGAGGGTGATGGTGATCGGCCTGACAGCCCGGCAATGGCGTGGGCTGGTCAAGGCCACCGGCACCGGGGCGGCGATGGCCGCGCTGGCCGGGCGCAAGGGCCGCGATCTGGATGACGAGGGCGCGCGGTGGGAGTTGCGCCGCGAGATCACCGCCATCCTGCGCCCGTGGTTTGCCTGCCGCGAGGTGGGTGATTTCGCCGAAGATTTCGACGCGGCGGGGCTGACCTGGTCGGTATTTCACACCCTGCGCGAGGCGCTGGCGGAGGATGCCGACCTGAGCGCGGCGAACCCGATGTTCGAGATGCTCGATCAGCCGGGGCTGGGCCAGTTTCCGGTGCCGGGGCATCCGGCGGTGTTCTCTGGGCATGGCCGCAGCGCCCCACGCGCGGCCCCGGTGCTGGGGGCCGACACCGAGGCGGTTCTGGGCGATGTGGTGGGTTTGAGCGATACCGAGATCGCGCAGCTTTTCGATGGTGGCGTCGTGCAGAGCCCGCGTTTCAAGGCGCGTCCAGCCGCCTGAGTGCCCGTATCAGCGTGGCCTCGGGCGTGCCGCTGGCATCGATCTGCGCCCAGTCCGGTGCCGGGCCGAACTGCTCCAGTTGGTGGCGCACGACGGCGGCATCGGCATCGGAGGCGTCGCCCTGCCGGGTTTCGACCCGCTCGACCATGGTTTCGGCATCAACGGTCAGCCACAGCCCGGTAAGGTTCGCGTCGGACGCCTTTGCCAAGTCGCCGAGCCTGCGACGTTCGTCCTCGCGTGCGAAGACGGCATCCACGACCACCGAATGCCCCGCCGACAAGACGCGCCGCGCCTTGTCGAGAAGCCGGTCGTAGACCCGCGCGCTGACCTCGGGCGTATAGGCCGTGTTGGGCAGAGGGGTGAGCGGATCGACACCGTAAAGGGCCTTGCGTTCGAGATCACTGCGCAGATGGATCGCGCCGGGAGGGGGCCCGACATGCGGGGACAGCCGCGTTGCGAGGGTGGTCTTGCCGGTGCCCGAAAGCCCGCCCACGGCAATCAGGCGTGGCGGCGGGGGCGACAGATGCGCGCGCGCCGCGTCGAGATAGGCACGGGCCTCGGCGTAGCGGGCGCTGCGGTCTTCGTCGGAGAGCCGCCCGGCCTGCACCGAGACCATCGCGCGAATCGCCGCGCGCAGCGCGAGAAAGAGCGGCATCAGTGCCAGAGCGTCGAGATGGTCGGGCGCACCCGCGTGAAACAGGTAGGAGGTCAGCGCCGCATTGGCCGCCTCGGACAGGTCGCGATGCAACAGGTCCATCAGCAGGAAGGCCAGATCGTAGAGCACATCGAGCGTGCCGAGTCGCTCGCTGAATTCCAGCGCATCGAAGGGCACCGGGCGTCCGTCCAGCAGAACGATATTGCCGAGATGCAGATCGCCATGGCCGCGCCGGATGAAGCCTGCGCGCCCGCGCGCGCGGAGCAGGTCCGACTGCCGGTCGATGCGATCCCGCAAAGCGCCGCGCAGCTCCGTAACCGCGTCGTGCGGCAGGACATCCGTCATCCCGGCCAGCGTCGTCTCCAACTCGTCCGCGACCGCAGAGACGAGCGCGGCACCGTCGGCGTCGCGGATCTCGGCGCGCGCGTGCAGTGCTGCGACGACGCGGCCCAAATCCTCGGCGATGGTGCGTGTGAGCATGCCGCGCGCAGCCATTTCCGACAGTTCAGCCCCTTTCGGAAAGCGGCGCATATGCAAGCACCATTCGACCACCTGCCCCTCGCCACCAAGCCGCAAGCCGCCGTCCGCCGCCCGCGTGACCGGCACCAGCCCGAGGTAGATCTCGGGTGCGGTGGGGCGGTTGAGCTCAAGCTCGCGGTCCAGCATGGCCTTGCGTTTCTCGAGGGTCGAGAAATCGAGATAGTCGTAGGTGACCGGGCGCTTGACCTTGTAGGCGTCGGCCTCGCTCAGAAAGACCAGCGCGCCATGCGTCCGGACCACCTCGACCGGCGTGGGTGTGCCGTGGGTCGCAGGGTCGGACAGAAAGGCTGTGATCGCGTCGAAGGACATGAGGTCTCCCGGGTTTGCTGTCCGTGTCGGGTATCCGCGGCCATCCTAGCGGCGCAGGCGCGCGGCACAATGCGTCACGGGTGCCTCAGCCGTGGCTTGGTATCGCGCGGTGATCGCCCAGGGCGTCGCGCATCGAATGGCGCAGGCGTTCTAGGCCGCGCTCGCGCAATTGCCGGACACGCTCGCGCGATATGCCGTAGACCGTGCCCAGCTGTTCGAGCGTCATGGGCGGATCCTTGAGCACGGTCGAGACGATGATCACCCGCTCCCGGTCGGGCAGTTTACCGAAATGGGTCTTCGCCTCCTTCCAGAAGGTGCGGCGATCCAGGCGGTCAGCGACATCCTGTTCGACATTGGAATTCGGGTCCTCGAGAAGGTGAATGATGTCATCGCCCTCGCCCTGCGCTGCGGGCTGATTGAGCGAGCTGTCATTGCCCGCAAAGGCCAGTCTGAAGCCGTCAAGCTCTGACGGCTCGAGCCCGAGGGCGGTGGCGACGCGCAGGTTTCTGGCCTCGCGGGTCTCGCCGGGGGGGGCGTTCACGTCATCCTCGAGCCGGTGGAGGTTGAAGAACACCTTGCGCGACTTGGCGGTGCGCGTGCGCTGCACCAGAGACCAGGTGCGAATGCGGTATTCCTGCAATTCGGCCCTGATCCACCAGGCAGCATAGGTCGAGAAGCGAAAGCCCTTTTCCGGGTCAAACCCGTTCGCGGCCTTGATCAGGCCGATATAGGCGTGTTGCAGCAGGTCGGGATCGTCGAGTTTCTTGTTGCGCGAATGGCGCTTGGCGGTCGCCATGGCGAGCGGGGCGAAGGCGTTGACCAAACGGTTTCGCGCCGCGACGTCGCGGTTTTCCTGCCAGGCGCGCGCCAGATGCTGCTCTTGCTGTGCGCTGAGAAAGCCCGGACGGGGCCGGTTGCCATGTGTCTTGGGGTCGCTCGGGATGAAGGGTTTGTTCATGATCCCCGCCTGTGACGATAACTTGTTTCGATTCGAAATCATATAGGTGTATGCGCTCTTGTCAAACTGGTTTCGATTCGATATCGGTTTTGCATGTCATCCCGAAGTCACACCACCGACCGTCTGGAAAAGCTGGCCGAGATGCTGGTACATGTCGGGCGATCCGCGCGTGCCGAGGGGCGCGAGGATATCCTGACCGCCGCGCAATGGACGGCCCTGCGGTTCTTTGCCCGCGCCAACCGGGCCTCGCGCACGCCCTCGGCCTTTGCCAGCTTTCAGGCGACGACACGGGGCACGGCCTCGCAGGTGATCAAGTCATTGGTGCGGGGCGGATATCTGGAACGGCATGCCTCGGAGACCGACAAGCGCAGCGCGCGCTTTGAGGTGACGACGCGAGGCCGCGAGATCCTCGAACGTGACCCGCTTCGCCACCTTGTTTCGGCCCTTGCCGGGCTGAGCGAGGCCGATCACACCACCCTCGCCCGCGCGCTTCCGGAGATCGCCTCGAACCTCGCACGCCGTCGTGGTGATCGCGGTTTTGGCACCTGCGGCGATTGCCGCTATTTCGAAGATCGCGACGGGGCTGCCTATTGCGCCTGCGTGGCCAGCGACCTTGCCCCGTTCGAGATCGGTCAGCTTTGCGCGAATTTCTCCACCACCCCGACAGAGACCGAGCCCACAGGATCCAAGCCATGAGCCAGACCAACCAGAATGACGACCCGCGCAGCGGCCTGCCCGCAATGATCGCAGTCAGCAGCGGCAAGGGCGGTGTCGGCAAATCGACCGTGACGGTCAATCTCGCGCTCGCCCTGCGCGAAAGCGGCTTGCGCGTCGGGATCGTCGATGCCGATCTTTACGGCCCCTCGATCCCCGGCATGCTGGGGCTGGCCGAGAGCGGCACTCCCGCCATGTCGCCCGCGAAAAAGGTGATTCCCGCAGAGGGGCATGGCATCAAGGTGATCTCGATGGCGATGCTGACCAGCGACGACAAACCCGCCGTGCTGCGCGGGCCGATGGTGACCAAGTACTTGCAGATGTTCATCACGCAGGTCGATTGGGCGGGCATCGACCTGTTGCTGCTCGACCTACCGCCGGGGACGGGGGATATTCAACTCACTTTGGCGCAGGCCTTTCCGCTGACCGGTGCGGTGGTGGTGACGACGCCGCAGGACGTCAGCCTGCGGATCGTGCGGCGCGGGCTGCGGATGATGGAACAAGTCAACGTGCCGATCCTCGGCGTGGTCGAGAACATGAGCGGCTTTACCTGCCCGTGCTGCGGCACGGTCACGGATATTTTCAGTCAGGGCGGCGGTGCGCGGATTGCGCAGGCGCTGCAGGTGCCGTTTCTGGGCAGCGTGCCGCTTGACCCGGAGGTGGTGGAGAGCGGCGATAGCGGGCGGCCCGCCATCCTGAGCGCGCCGCAGAGCAAGGCGGCGCAGGCGTATCGCGATGTGGCCTCGGCGCTCTCGGGCCGTGTGGATGGGGCCCGGCGCGGTCTGCACATCCCGTTCGACTGGCAGGTGACCAAGGGCACGGGACAGCCCGCCCCCGGTGCCGTCGATCCGGACGGCAACCCGGAATTGCCGGTCGCATTGCGCTATGACGATGCCACCCTGCGGATCACATGGGAAGACGGGGCCGAGATGGCGGTGAGCCCGCGCGACCTGCGGCTCGCCTGCCAATGCGCCGCCTGCCGCGACGAGATGTCGGGCGCGCGCCTGCTCGATCCCGCGAGCGTGCCGCTGGACGTGGCACCCACGCGGATCTGGAATGTCGGAAATTACGGGATCGGTGTGGCGTTCAGCGATGGTCACCGTTCGGGGATTTATACCTTCAAGGCGCTGCGCGCGATGGAGGCGAGCGATCTCGAAGATGTCTGACGTTACACAGCCCAGGCGCCGGATCCGCGCCCAGGCCTCAGACCGCGATCCGACGGCCATGCGGTTCCTGCTCGACAGCGATATTCAGCCCGGCCAGAGTGCGCGCTTCACGGCGGCCGAGGCGGGTAGCGCCCCCTTGGCCGAAGCCCTTTTTGCCATCGACGGGGTGGCGCAGGTGCAGGTCAGCGGCGCGTCGATCCATGTCCGGCGCGTCGACGGGGCAGACTGGGCGGCCCTGAAGCCGCGCATCGCAGAGGCGATCCGCACGGTCCTTGATACCAGCGACCATCCGCTTGGCGCGGCGCAGGCGCACCGGGATGACGATGCGCGCATCTTGAGCCGGGTGCAGGACCTGCTCGACCGGCAGGCCAATCCGGCGATTGCCGCGCATGGCGGCAGTGTGCGCGTTGACCGGGTGGAGAAGGCCCGCGTCTATCTGCGCTTTGCCGGGGGGTGCCAGGGCTGTGCGGCCTCGTCGCAAACCCTGCGCGAGGGGATCGAGACGATGCTGCGCGCGGCCCTGCCCGAGATCGCGGAGATCATCGACGTGACCGATCACGACGCCGGGGTGAACCCCTATTACACGTCCGATGATGGCCCGTCGCCAAAGTTGATGCGCCCGGTTCCCGCCACGGTCGTGGATCGCAGTGAGGGCGAGTTGCGGATCGACCCGGAGTTTCTGGCACGGCGTCTCGGGCTGACACCGGACACGCTGTCGGCGGGCCTCGCCAATGGCGATATCGAGCGTCATGTCGAGACGCGCGCCGGTCAGAGCGGTCCAATCACCCGCGTCGCCGTGTTTGCGCCGACCCGGGCCTGGGCTGCGGATCTGCACGACGACGGCCGGATTTTCGAGGTGCCGCCGCCGCGCAGATCGACACCGGAAAAGGCGCAGGATCAAACCCTCGCCGACCGGCTGCGCGCGCATCTTGCGCGGCTCGGCCCCGAGGAGATACCGATCACCTATGGCGCGCTGGCGCGGGGCGTGGGGCTCTATCTGCCCGGCTCGGTGCGCAAGGTGACCGCAGCGCTGGAAACCACGATGCGCGAGGATGCCGCCGCCGGTCGGCCCTTTGTGGCGGCACAGGTGGTCAACCGTCATTCCGGAGTGCCGGGGCAGGGGTTCTTTGATCTGGCAGAACAGCTTGGCACGCCATTGGTGCCCGATCCGGCGGTTCTGGCCCGCTATCGCCAAGGCCTGCCCGCCCGCGCCTGACACTGCTGCGGCGCGAATCCGCGCAAGGCGGTGCGCCGCGCTTGCACTTGCATGGCGAAGCGCTGACATATTTCGCAGATCATAGAGGAGTGATGCCCGATGCGTGCCCTTTGTCTTTCGCTCATGTTGGTGGCGCCCCCCGCGCTTGCCGACGATATCGCGCTCGGCAGTCGGGTCAGCGACGTGACCCTCTATCCGCAGGGTGCGACGGTGACCCGCGAGGTGCCCTTTGCCGCGCCTGAGGGCGCGCATGAATTGATCCTCGCCGATCTGCCGCGCGGCACGCCGCTTGCCTCGGTGCGGGTCAGCGTGGAGGGTGCCCGCATCGGCGGGGTGACGACGCGGCGCGATTATGTGCCGCCCCGCGACATCGCCGAGAGCCCGGACCTGCTGGCCGCCCGCGCCGAGGTGGAGCGGCTGGAAGAGGCGCTGCGCACCGCCCGCGCCGGGATCGAGGATATCCGGCTGGAGGCCGAGGCGGCGCGCGCGCGCCTCGCCTTTCTCGACCGGATCGGGCAGGGCGACGATGTGGCCACGCTCGACCTCGACCGTCTGCGTGCGCTGTCGCAGATGATCGGCAGCGAAACCCTTGCTGCGCGTCAGGTCGCGCTTGACGCCACCCGCCGGGCCGAGGCCGCGACCCGTGCGCTTGCCGATCAGGACGCGGCGCTAAAGGACGCGCGCAGGGCGCTTGCCGCACTTGTCCCCGAGCAGGAGGCGCGCGCCATGCTGGCCGTTGCGATCACCGCCGAGACGGCGACCGAGGGGCGCATGACCGTCACCTATACCATCCCCAATGCAGGCTGGCAGCCGCTATATGACCTGCATCTCGCCCGCGACAGCGGCGCGCTGCGGATCGAGCGCGGGGCCCTTGTGCGCCAATCCACCGGCGAGAACTGGCAGGATGTGGCGCTGAGCCTCTCGACCTCGCGCCCGTCGGAGCAGACAGAGCCCGGGCAGATCTGGCCCTGGGTGCCGCGTGTTGTTGACCCGGAGGAGGTCCGGCCGCTTGCGCGTCAGAAGGGGGGCGAGGCGGCGATGTCACTGGCCGCGCCGATGGCCGAGATGGCCGATAGCGTGACGGCGGAGGCCGATTTCGACGGTCTTTCGGTGACCTACCGCTACCCGGCGCCGGTCGATGTCGCGACCGGGGCGGATCATGTGCGGCTGATGCTGGGAACGCTGGAGGCCGAGGCCGAAATCGTTGCGCAGGCAGTACCGATGGTCGATCAGACCGCCTACGTAATGGCCGATTTCACCAATGACACGGGCGAGATCCTGTTGCCCACGTCCGAGGCGCGGTTCTATCTGGATGGTCGGTATGTCGGGCAGCGCGGCCTTGACCTGATCGCCGCCGGGGAGGACGCGAAGCTGTCCTTCGGCCCGGTCGACGGTCTCCGCCTGAGCCGCGTGCTGCGGGATCGCAACGAGGGCGACCGGGGCCTTGTCCGCAAGTCCAACGAGATGTCGGAGAGCGTCATGATCGAGGTCGAGAACTTGACCGATACGGTCTGGCCGCTGCGGGTGATCGACCGGGTGCCGGTGTCGGAACAGGAGGATCTGGAGATCACCTGGAGCGCCTCGCCCGAGCCGACCGGTGAAAATGTCGATGATCGGCGCGGTATCCTGGCATGGGAGTTCGATCTGCCCGCAGGCGCGACGCAGACCATCCGGCTCGACACCGCGATGGAGTGGCCCGGGGGCAAGGTGCTGCGCTGAGCGAAAAGAAAGCGGCGGTGCCGATCCGGCCCGCCGCCTTTTTTCCTGTGGTCCGCCGCGTTACTGGCAGCGTTTCTCGGCCTCTCCGACCGCCGCCGTATAGCCCATGAGCGAGAACGTATCCTTGGTCTGCGTGCCGCGCGAGGATCGCGCCGTCAGCACCGCATCCGCCCCACGCTTCATCGCCGCGAGGATCTTGGCATCGTCCTCGGTGGTGGCAGGCCAGGCCCATTCGCCTTCGGTGAACAGCTCGAACTCGCTGCCGTCGATCTTCATGTTGACGGTTGAACCACCGGCAAAGGGATAGCCGCCGGTAAAGGTGATCTGCCCCTGCACGCCCGCGCCGGGGCGAAAGAAGGTCATCAGCAGGATATCGCCCCGCCGCACGGCAACGACGCGCCCGTCGCGGGTATTGACCGTTTCGGTGGGGGCCGAGACCGCCCAGCATTCGCGCGGGTCGCTGTCCTCGAACACGCTCCACGCCGTATTGGCGGCGACCTGATTGTTGCTGGTGTCCTGCGCGAGGGGGGCCGTTGCCATCAACGCTGCCAGTGCCAGTGCCAGTCCGCCCGCAAATCGTGATACCATATGTCCAGCCTCCAAGCTGTCCTGAGCCTCAATTTAAAGGGCCGCTTGCATTCCTTCCCGGAATTCTTTTGATATGCGGCCAGTCCTGTCTCGACAGTGCAACATTAGCCTGAAACAGGCGAGTAATGAAAGATGGTATTGGCGGATTTTCGCACAGTTCGCACAGCCCTCTCGCCTTTATGAACCGGAGCCCCCGAATGACCAGCCCCATTCCCCTGACCGAAATCTGGCGCGGCCCGCGCCCCGAGAGCGTGCATCTGGGTCACGCGGTGATCTGCGATGCGTCGGGCGGGATCGTCGAGGCCTGGGGCAACCCCGAAGAGGTTGTGCTGCCACGCTCCTCGGCCAAGATGTTGCAGGCGTTGCCGCTGATCACCAGCGGGGCGGCGCATGCGCATGGGCTCGGGACGGAACAATTGGCGCTGGCCTGTGCGTCGCATGAGGGCGGTGAAATCCACACGTCACGGGTGCGCCGCTGGGTCGGGGATCTGGGGCTTTCGGATGACGATTTCCGCTGTGGTGCGCATATGCCGTGGGACAAAGACGCCCACAAGCTCCTGCTCTGCTCCGAGACTGCACCCTGTCAGGTGCATAACAACTGCTCGGGCAAGCATGCCGGGTTTCTGACGCTCAATCGCCATCTTGGCGGCGGGCCAGATTATGTCGCGCCCGACCACCCTGTACAAAAGGCGGTGATGGAGGCGTTTGAGGAAATCACCGGCGAGACCTCGCCCTATTTCGGCATCGACGGCTGTTCCGCGCCGAACCCGGCCTGTTCCCTGCATGGCATGGCGCGCGCGATGGCGTGGTTTGCGGGCGCGTCCGAGACCGGCGGCATGGTCGAGAACGCCGCCGTGCGGCTCTGGCAGGCGATGGTGGCGCATCCCGAACTGGTGGCGGGCAAAGGGCGCGCCTGCACCGAGTTGATGCGCGCCTGTTCCGAGCCGGTAGCGCTCAAGACCGGGGCCGAGGCGTTCTTTATCGCGATCCTGCCGCAGCGCAGGCTGGGGGTCGCGCTCAAGATCGCCGATGGCGGCACGCGCGGCGCGGAATGCGCCATCGCTTCAATCCTCGTGCGGCTTGGCGCGCTCGATCCCGAACACCCTACCGCGCGCAGGTTCCGCAACGCGCCGATCGTCAACTGGCGCGGAATCGAGACGGGGATGATCAAGCCCGCCGCCGCGCTCGCCTGAGTCGCGGCCCTCGGCAATCTTTCACCGATCGGGCAAGGTGCCCTTTTCGGGCGGTGTTCCGCCTGAACGCAGCGTGCGCACGGGCAGGTTCCCGCCCGGATCGCGCGGACGGCGTTGGTCCGCCCATGGCGCCCCTGCGTTTTGGCTGATTTCCGCATGTTTTTCAGGTGTTTGGTGCGATCCGATGACAGGGTGACCGGACGGTCCCATCTTGGTGCCACGGTCGCGCAGAGGCGTGGCCCGAACACTGAAACGAAAGGATGTCTGAGATGACCAAGACAACGCTTGCCACCGGCTTTGCCCTGACCCTTGCCCTGCCTGGCCTCGCGCTGGCGGGGGAATTCGCGTCGATGGATGCCAATGGCGATGGGTATATCACCATGTCGGAGTTCCAGCAGGCCATGCCCGAAGCCCCGTCGGAAGCCTTCATGGAGGCCGACGCCGATGCCGACGGCGCGCTCAACGAAGAGGAACTCGCCGCCGCGAAAGAGGAAGGCATCCTGCCGCCGAGCGAAGGCTGATTCAACGTTCGGGGCACGCCACCACGTGTGCCCCGAACGCCCGCCCGCCTGCGGGTCAGGCGACCAATCTGGTTTCCCACCGGCGCAGACAGCGCCGCGCGGCTGCATCCGCCATGTCCCCGTCCATGGGATCGACATTGAATAGCTCCGGGAACAACGCCTTGAGCTCCGCATGCTCCGCCGCACTCAGCGCGCCGAGTGCCATCTCGCCCAGATGCAGGCTCTCGCTCGGGATACCCTCGGCAAGAACCACCTCGTGCCGATCGAACGCCAGATGCACATAGCGCACCCGTGATCGAGGCACCTGACGGATCGTGTCGCCGTTCACAAGATGCAGCGCCGCGACCAGCACCTGCGGTTGGCCGAAATACATTTCCGTGCGCCAGTCGCCAATCAGCATCCGATGTTGCGGTGACACCACCAGCTTGCGCCAGTTGCCAAGCGCCCCTGCCGCGATCTCGATCGGGGCCATGGGACCGCGCCCCGGAACTTCGCGTTGGCCGCTCCACCGCACGGGTTGCAGACCATGATCGAGGGTGCGCACCAGATCGCCCGCGCGGATCACCTCGACCGGAAGCGGCCCGGTCTCGGTCTCGATCAGGGTGCCGGCGGCAAAACAGGGAAAGACCGGCGCATCGGGAGAGAACGTGTCGAACGAGAGTTGCTGGTCGCGGCGCGGTTCCAGCCCCGGGCCGAATTGCACGGTGCCTGCGGTCAGCCCGTTGATATCGAACACGATATTCGCCGGGCTGGTGATGACCTGATGCTCGGCGGATGAGGCCCGCCCCTGAAACTGGTCGTGCTGGGGATTGAGGTTTGAAAAAATCGGCGGTTCGGGCGGATCAGCGTCGGGCCAGGCGTAGATATCGACGAACTGCCCGTTGCTGAACAGGTTGTCGCCCGGGTTCACCTGCCGGATCACGACGCGGAACACGTCGCTGGATGTGCCAAGCGGCTCGACCCCTTGCAGGGTCACCTTAACGCCGTTGCTGTTGCCGGATGTCGAAACGCTGGAAAAGGTGCCGACCTCGTCCCCGGTCACGAATATTTCCACTTCGGCCACGCCGGGTCTCCTTGCAACTCATCCCCCCAGGATTTGTTGCCGGATCGGTTGCGCTTAATCTGCCTGAAAGATGATATACGATCAATAGTTAAGAGGCAGAGCCATGGAACTCTTCGCGACCGTAGCCCTGCACATACAACAGTGCCGTCAAATCGCCGTGAGTGATGCGGATATCGCAGTCTGCGGCCACCGAGGGCTTGGCATGCAGTGCCACGCCCGCGCCCGCGCGCCCGAGCATGCCCAGATCATTCGCCCCGTCGCCGACGGCGATCACGTCCGCCTCGGAAATCCCCAAACGGGTGCTGATTTCTTCCAGCGCCTGCACCTTGGCGGCGCGCCCCAGAATGGGCCGCGCAACATCGCCTACTAGCGTGCCACCCTCGGCCAGCAGCGTGTTGGCGCGGTGCTCGTCAAAGCCCAGATGCGCCGCGACGGCATCGGTGAAGGCGGTGAACCCGCCCGAGACCAGCGCGCAATAGGCGCCCTGTGCGCGCATCGTCGCCACCAGCGTGGCACCGCCCGGCATGTAGGTGATGCGGGTGCGCAGCACCTCGCCGATCACCGCCTCATCGAGGCCCCTGAGCAGCGCCACACGTTCCAGCAGGGCCGCTTCGAAATCAAGCTCGCCATTCATCGCCCGCGCGGTGATCTCGCGCACATGCGCGCCGACGCCTGCGACCTCGGCCAGCTCGTCGATGCATTCCTGCTCGATCATCGTGCTGTCCATATCCGCCAGCAGCATCCGCTTGCGCCGCCCCGCGGTGGGTTGCACCACCAGGTCGACGCTTTGCGCCTGCAGATCGGCCCAAACCTCCCAGCGGTTGCCGGGGATCTCGGCGAGGGGAAATTCGGCGGCCTCGTCCGGGGCCAGCCAGAGCACATCGCCGCCGCCCCAGGCATTGCGCAGGCTTTCGACAAGGGCAGGCTCCAGCGTGGCGGGGCGCGCGATCAGGGTGGCTGTGAACATGCGGTCGGGTTCCGGTCTCGGGCGCGTGGTGGCGCGGATGTCACTCGGCGTGCTTTTAGCGCCCTTTCCGGCGTGGCGAAAGGGGGCGCCACACCGACCAAATGCCAATCGTCGTAGGGCGGCGAGTTGTGTTATGGTCGCCCAAACACGGGAGGACGTGATGACCGATCTGGCCCATGTGACAGAGATCGACCGCGCACTGAGCGGACAGGCCGACCCGGGCGGGCGCGATGCGCTGGTGCTCGACAGTTGGCGGCGCTGCGTCGAGACCTACGGCATGGATCCCGCCCGGGCCGAGGCGGCGCATATCGTGACCGATGCCGAACTGCGCCGCCACCGCGAGCAATCCGAGCGGTTGATCGCCACCGCGCGCTCGGGGTTGCATGCGCTGTTCCGGCAGGTTGCGGGGCAGAATTACGTGTTGCTGCTGGCTGATGCCGAAGGGGTCTGCGTGGACTTCTTCGGCGATCCGCGCTTTGAGGACGAGTTGCGGCAGGCCGGGCTGCACCTGGGCTCGGACTGGTCCGAGAATCTTGCCGGCACCTGCGGCGTCGGCTCCTGCCTTGTGACCGGCGAGGCGGTGACGATCCACCAGAGCGATCATTTTGGCGTGACGCATACGCCGCTGTCCTGCACCGCCGCGCCGATCTACGACATGCAGGGGCAGTTGACGGCGGTGCTCGATATCTCGTTGCTGCGCTCGCCCTCGCCGAAATCGAGCCAAAACCTTGCGATGAACCTCGTGCGTGCGTCGGTGCGGCGGGTGGAGATGGCGAATCTGATGGCGATGACGCGGCGCGATTGGGTGCTGCGGTTTTCGGCCTCGCCCGAGTTCCTCGAGGTCGATCCGGAGGCGGCGGTGGCGCTGGACGGGTCGGGACGGATCGTGGGCATGACCCATGGCGCGCGCGATCTGCTGGTGTCGGAAGGGCAGGGAGACCTCATCGGCATGCCCATCAACCGGGTGCTCGACATATCCGTCGACGACCTGCCCGACCTGATGCGCGGTCGCCCCACCGAGGACCGGGTGCTGCGCCTCAAGGACGGGCGCGGTCTTTTCGGTCACGCCATCGCGCCACAGGTGGCGCGGGTGGCGCGCGGCCCCACGCCGTCCTCCGATCTGCCGGGCGCGCTCGGCGGGTTTGCCGGGCCCGATCCGGTGCTCGAACCTGTCTTGCTGCGCGCCGCGCGCCTGGCCGCAACGCCGGTGCCCCTGCTGATCGAGGGCGAGACCGGCACCGGCAAGGAAATGCTGGCGCGCGCCCTGCATGTCTGCGGACCGCCGGGCCGGGCCTTTCATGCGCAGGTCTGCGCCGGGCTTGACCCAGGGGCGATCGGGGCATTGGCCGGGGCCACGCCCGGCACGCTCTTTCTCAAGGGGATCGAGGATCTGTGTGCGCGGGGGCAGGCCGCGCTTCTGACGCTACTAGAGGCGCGCGGAGATCTGCGCCCCGTCGCCTCGGCGCGCTGCGATTTGGCGCGCGCCACGCAGGAGGGGCGGTTTCGCGCCGATCTTTTCTTTCGGTTGATGGGCGACCGGCTGCGTCTGCCGCCGCTGCGGCTGCGGCACGATGTCGATTGGCTGATCGACCGGCTGTTGCGACGGCTGAGCGACCGGGATCTGAGCCTGTCGCCGGCCGCCCGTGCCGAACTGGCGGCACGCCACTGGCCCGGCAATATCCGTGAACTGGAAAACGCGATCCGGGTCGCGGTCGCGGTGACGGAAGGCCGGGTGATCGACCTGCCGGACCTGCCCGCGCCCTCGCTTGCGTCAGCGCATGACGGCACCCCGGAGCAGGATCTCGAAGCGCTGCTCGATGCCTGCGGCTGGAACATGTCGCGCGCGGCGCGCCGGTTGGGTGTCAATCGCTCGACGGTGCTGCGACGGGTGCGAAAGGCCAGGCTCAGGCCGCCGAGTTAAGCGCGCAAGCATCCTGCGTGCAGTCAGGCCCCGAGGGTCTTGGCGGCCCAGACCAGCATTAACCCGATCACCAGCGCGAGAAATCCCAGAAGCCGACGTGCCTCGGGCGGCAGGGTGGCGAGGGCGACAAGCATCTGGTCGATAAGCGAAGGGGCCAGCGCATAGACCAGCCCCTCCACGATCAGCACCAGCCCGAGGGCCAGAAGCGCGGTTTCGATCATTGGTCGGGAGTACCCGAACGCAGATAATCGAAGAATTCGCTGTCCGGTGTCATCACCATCGAGGAATTGCTGCCCTGAAGCGCCTTTTCATACGCTTCGAGCGAACGGTAGAAAGAATAGAACTCCTGATCCGCGCCGTAGGCGGCGGCATAGATCGCGCTGCGTTCGGCGTCGGCCTCGCCCCGGATCACCTGCGCTTCGCGCTCGGCATCCGACAGGGTTTCGGTCACGGTCCGGTCGGCAAGGGCACGCACGCGCTGCGCCGCCTCGTTACCTCTGGCGATCTCGTCGGCGGCCTCGCGTTCCCGCTCGGCGCGCATCCGGGCGAAGGTGGCGTCAAGGTTCTGCTCCGGCAGGTTGGTCTGCTTGAGGCGCACGTCGACCACGTCGAGGCCAAGACCCTGCGCGCTGAGTTGAGACTGTCGCTGGATGCGGCGCATCAATTCGCGCCGATCCTCGGAGAGGATGGTGTCGGACGTCACCTGATCGGCACCCAGCACCTCGCGGATCTGAGCGTTGAGAACCGAGGACAGGCGATTCTCGGCTACCGCGAGACCGCCCACGCCGACGGCTTGGCGGAACTGGACCACGTCGTTGATCCGGTAGCGCGCGAAGGCATCGACCACGAGACGGCGGTCATCCGACGGGGTGACTTCGATCGTGTCGGTATCGAGCGACAGGATCCGGTCGTCATAGCGCACGACCTCCTGGATGAAGGGGATCTTGAAGGCGAGTCCCGGCTCTTCCTTGACGTCCTTGATCTGGCCGAACTGAAGGACCAGGGCCTTTTCACGCTCGTCCACCACGAAGATCGAGGAGAGGCCGAGAAAGACGACCACGACGAGGAACGGAATGATAAACTTCGTCTTGCCCATGATCTCAGTTCCCCTGATTGGTGGCGCTGTTGCGGCGCAGTTCGTTCAGCGGCAGGTACGGCACTATGCCACTGCCTTCGCCGGATCCGATAACCGACTGATCGAGGATCGTCTTGTCGATATCGCCCAGAACCTGCTCCATGCGCTCCAGATAGAGGCGCTTGCGCGTGACTTCGGGTGCTTTCAAGTATTCCTCGAGAACCGAGGTGAAGCGGCTGGCGTCACCTTGCGCCTCGTTGACCACGCGGGCGCGGTAGCCTTCGGCCTCTTCCAGCGTCTGCGCGGCCTCACCACGGGCCTCGGCGAGCACGCGGTTGGCGTAGGCGTCGGCCTGGCGTTGCAGGCGGTCGCGTTCCTGTTCGGCGGCCTGCACCTCGCGGAAGGCGTCGATCACCTCGCGCGGCGGGTCGGCCTTGTCGAGGTTGACACGAACGATGCGAATGCCGCTTTTGTATTCGTCCATGGTCGCCTGAATGTCCTCCATCGCGGTGTCAGCGATGATGCCACGGTCGCGGTTGAGGATCGGGGCAAGGTTCGAGGCCGCGATGATTTCGCGCATCACGGATTCGGACACCGCCTGTACGGTCAGTTGCGGATCGCGGATGTTGAACAGGAGCAGGGCCGGGTCGGCGATGTTCCAGACCACCTGAAAGTTGATGTCCACGATATTGGCATCGGTGGTCAGCATCAGCCCTTTATTGCCGCGCCCCTGTCGCTCGCCGATATCCTCGGTGCGCTCCGAGGTCACGTTGACGATCTCGTGGCTCACGACCGGCCAAGGCGCGAAGTTCAGGCCGGGCTGTCCGGTCTGGTAATACTCGCCGAGAAACAACTCGACGGATTGTTCTTCGGGTTTGACGGTATAGAGGCTGGCGAACACCCAGAGCGCTACCGCGCCGAGTGCGGCCAGACCGATCGTGCCCTTGCCGAATTGCGGGCCGTCGCCGCCACCCCCGCCGGTGCCGTTCGCGCCGCCACCGCGACCGCCCATCAGAACGCGAAGCTGGTCCTGACCCTTGCGCACCAGATCGTCGATCTCGGGCAGTTGCGAGCCGCCTTCAGGGGGGCGTCGCCCGCCGCCCTTGTTGGGGCCACGGTCGCCGCCGTTGCCGCCGCCCGAATTGCCGCCGCCGCCCCAGGGGCCGCCAGAATTTCCAGCCATACGTTGTCTCTTCCCTTGTTGTCCCAGCCGTTTGCGACTTTGCCTTCTACCTGTGCAGCACAGGCGAAAAATCAAGCCGTCAGATAGGCGTTTTCATTGTTACCAGCTCTTCCGACATGGTCGGGTGCACCGCGACTGTGCGGTCGAAATCCTCTTTGGTGGCACCCATCTTTACGGCGATGCCTGCCAGCTGGATCATTTCGCCCGCACCGGGTGCTACGATATGACACCCCAGCACCTTGCGGGTTTCCCGGCTTACGACGAGTTTCATCAGCACCCGATCGGGGCGGCCGGCAAAGGCGGTCTGCATCGGTTTGAACGAGGTGCAGTAGACATCGATCGGCTCCTGATCGCGCGCCGCTTCTTCGCTCAGGCCCACGGTGCCCATCTCGGGTTGGGTGAAGATCGCGGTCGGGATAAGGTCGTGATCGACCGGAGTCGGGTTGCCGTTGAACACGGTTTCCACGAAGGCCATGCCCTCGCGGATCGCCACCGGGGTGAGGTTCACCCGATCGGTCACATCGCCGATGGCATAGACGGAAGGAACGCCGGTCTGGCTATACTCATCGACCACGATTTCGCCCTTGCGCCCGGTGGCGACGCCTGCGGCCTCAAGCCCCAGATCCTCGGTGTTGGGGGCGCGTCCGGTGGCGAACATCACCTGTTGATACATGGCCTCGGTGCCGTTGGTGGCGGTGACGCGATAGCCATCCTCGGCGGGCTCCATCGCCTCGATATTGGTGCCAAGATGCAGGTCGATACCGGATTGGATCATCTCGTCCGAGACCAGCCCGCGCGCCTCGCCGTCAAAGCCGCGCAGGATCTGCGCGCCGCGATAGAACTGCGTCACCTGCACGCCGAGGCCGTTGAGGATGCAGGCAAACTCGCAGGCGATATAGCCGCCGCCGATGATCAGAATCGACTTGGGCAGCGTTTCAAGGTGAAAGATGTCGTTCGAGGTGATGGCGTGTTCGGCCCCCGGCAGATCGGGTTTCACGGGCCGTCCGCCGGTGGCGATCAGGATATGCCGCGCGCTCTTTCGTGTTCCGTCGGCCAGTTCCACGGTATGCGGATCGACCAGCCGCGCACGGGCGTCGAAACTCTCGACCCCGTTGTTGCGCAGGATGCCGCGATAGACCCCTTCGAGCCGGTCAAGCTCAGTGTGCAACTTGGTCTTGAACGCATCCCAGTCAAAGCCACCGGCATGCACCGTCCAGCCATAGGATTGCGCGTCGGCCATGGCCGCGTGATATTCCGAGGCGAAGACCATCAGCTTTTTCGGCACGCAGCCCCGGATCACGCAGGTGCCACCGTAGCGGTCCTCTTCGGCAAGCGCGACCTTTGCCCCGCCTTGCGCGGCCACCCGCGCTGCGCGCACCCCGCCGGAGCCGCCGCCAATCACGAAAAGATCGTAGTCGAATGCCATGCCGGTTCCTTGTATCAGTCGTTCAGATCAGTGAAAAGATTGTCGTTCTCGACGAAATCAAGCCGGTCTTCCTCGACCGTGCCCTCGTTGATGTCGCGCGTCTCGACCCGGCCATCCCCGTAACCGAGGATCACCACGTCGCAGATATCGAGAAAGAGCCCGTTCTCGACCACCCCCGGCATCTGGTTGAGCGCCATCGACAGTTGATGCGCGTTGCCGATGCGGCCCAGGTGCAGGTCGATGATGTAATTGCCCTCATCGGTGATGAAGGGCCGCTCGCCGTTCATCCGCAGCGTCGCGTCGCGGCCCAGAACGTCCATGTTGATCAGCAACTCCTCGACCAGCGACTTGGTGGTCTGCCAGCCGAAGGGGATCACCTCGACCGGCAGGGGGAAGGCGCCGAGCGCCTCGACCTCCTTGCCGACATCGGCGATCACCACCATCTGATCGCTTGCCGTTGCCACGATCTTTTCCTGCAAGAGCGCACCGCCGCCGCCCTTGATCAGGTTGAGATTGGCGTCGAATTCATCGGCCCCGTCGATGGTGACGTCGAGCCATTTGGCCTCGTCGAGGCTGATCACCTCGATGCCCACTTCGCGGGCCAGTTCGGCGGTACGGGTCGAGGTGGGCACGCCCCTGATCTTTAGCCCGTCCTCGCGCACCATCTCGCCCAGGCAGCGCACCATCCAGGCGGCTGTGCTGCCGGTGCCAAGACCCACGCGCATCCCGTCCTCGACGAAATCCACCGAGCGTTTGGCCGCCACGAACTTGGCCTTGTCGATGGGCGATAATTCTCCGGTCATGGCTGCGACTCCCCGTGTGTTCCGCCCGGGTTATAGGAGAGTTGGGGCCGGGGTGCGAGGGGCAATTGCGCGGCTCGGCCCCGGTTCAGATGGTCAAGTGCCGGGCCCGCGCGCCCCGTTCGATGGCCGCCGCATGCAGCCGGTCGATGTTCAGCTCGTAGCGGATTTCCTCCAACAGGCGCAATTCGCGGTCATTGAGCCTACCGTCGGCCGCCGCCACATCGCAGGCGAGCGCATAAGCGGTCTCGAACAGTTGCTCGGGCAGGTTGTCGCGTATGAGGCCGAACAGCGCGTCGAGCCCATCCTCGACGCTGAAGAGATCAAACACCGTCTGCGACATCACCCGCAGGCGGTCGAGATCGTAGGCGGCAAAGATCGGCAGGTTGTTCACCGTGCTCTCGATCTTGACGAGTTCCGCGGTGCGCATGTCCTCGTCCGAGGCGGAAACGGCGATCATGACCGCGACAAGACAGTCCTGCGGGGTCAACGGGTGGGAGATCGGATCGGTCATTCTGAGCCTTTCAAGCCGGGCGGTGTTGCAGTGCAGAATATTGACTGTTCCGCCCCCCCGCAATAGGAACCGGCGAAGCCTTGCCGGTGGCCTGACCGGCGTTGCAGGAGACGATCCGATGTCCGAGATGCGCGAAGCCGCGATGAATTCGAAAGCCTGGCCTTTTGAAGAGGCGCGCCGCGTGCTCAAACGGTATGAGAAAAACCCGCCGGAAAAGGGCCATGTGCTGTTCGAGACCGGCTATGGCCCTTCTGGCCTGCCGCATATTGGCACCTTCGGCGAGGTGTTGCGCACCACGATGATCCGCCGCGCCTTTGAGGTGATCAGCGATATTCCGACGCGGTTGATCTGCTTCTCCGACGATCTCGACGGGATGCGCAAGGTGCCGGGCAATGTGCCCAACCGTGAGATGTTGGCCGAGCATCTGCAAAAGCCGCTGACCTCGGTGCCCGACCCGTTTGGCACGCATGACAGCTTTGGCGCGCATAACAACGCCATGCTGCGCCGATTTCTCGACACGTTCGGGTTCGAGTATGAGTTCATTTCGGCGACCGAGTTCTACGCCTCGGGGCAGTTCGACGAGGTGCTGCTGCGCGCCGCCGCGCGCTATGACGACATCATGAAGATCATGCTGAAATCCCTGCGCGAGGAGCGTCAGCAGACCTATTCGATCTTCCTGCCCATCCATCCCGAAACGGGGCGTGTCCTTTATGTCCCGATGAAGGAGGTCAACGCCAAGGACGGCACCGTGACCTTTGACGACGAGACCGGCCGAGAATGGACGCTGCCGGTGACGGGCGGCAATGTGAAGCTGCAATGGAAGCCCGATTTCGGCGCCCGTTGGGCCGCGCTCGGCGTCGATTTCGAGATGTATGGCAAGGACCATTCCACCAACACGCCGATCTATGACGGCATCTGCCGCGCGCTTGGGATGCGCGCGCCGGAGCATTTCACCTATGAGCTGTTTCTGGATGAGAACGGGCAGAAGATCTCCAAGTCGAGTGGCAACGGAATCTCGATCGACGAATGGCTGAGCTATGCCGCGACGGAATCCCTGAGCTATTTCATGTATCAAAAGCCCAAGACCGCCAAGCGCATGCATTTCGACGTGATCCCCAAGGCGGTGGATGAGTATCACCAGCAATTGCGCGCCTATGCCGGGCAGGACATCACGCAGCGCCTGAACAACCCGGTTCATCACATCCATAATGGCGACGTGCCCGAGAGCCGTATGGTGGTGCCGTTCTCGATGCTGCTGAACCTGGCCTCGGTTTCGGCCGCGCATGACAAGGAGACGCTCTGGGGCTTTATCCGCCGCTACGCGCCCGAGACGAGCGCCGAGACCCATCCCGACATGGATGCCGCCGCCGGTTACGCGGTGCGCTATTACGAGGATTTCGTCGCCCCCGCCAAGACCTATCGCGCGCCTACCGATCTGGAGCGCGAGGCACTGACCGATCTGCGCGACCAACTGGCAGCCTATGACGGGCCGGTGGAGGACGAGGCGCTGCAATCCATCGTCTATGCCGTGGGCCGTGACCGGTTCGACCCGCTGCGCGACTGGTTCAAGGCGCTTTACGAGGTGCTGCTCGGGGCCTCGCAGGGGCCGCGCTTTGGCGGGTTCATAGCACTTTATGGCGTTCAGGAGACGGTGGCGCTGATTGACAGGGGGCTGGCGGGCGAGTTGGCCTGATCTGGATCATTGCGCGGCTTTGGCCCGCTTGCTACCTTTCGGGAAAAGAACAAGGGGCGAGCGATGCGGACCATAGCCATTTTGACAGCAGCGGCACTTGCGGCCTGCGCGCAGACAGTATCCATGCCGGATGCGCGCGAGGGGGCCGCAATCTATGCCGATAAGTGCGCGCAGTGCCACGGGGCCTCGGGCAAGGGCGACGGGCCGTGGGCCGCGGGCATGGTGCCGCCGCCTTCGGATCTCACGCAACTGACGATGGACGGGGAATTCCCGCGCGCGCATGTGCTGTCGGTGATCGACGGATATGACCGCACCGACCTGCCGGGCAAGGATATGCCGGAATTTGGGCTGCTGCTGGAAGGCGATACCGTTCCGGTCGATGTGGGCGACGGGGTGCTGACACCGACGCCGCGCCCTCTGGCGGCGCTGATGGCCTATCTGGAAGGTATTCAAGAGGGGTGACGCCCGCAGGAATCAGCCGCCCCGGATCAGCTCATCCTCATCATCCGAGGCCGACAGCCCGAGCGCATCGAGCCCGTTTTCCAGATGATCCGACAAATGCGGCGTGCCGAGCAGGTAATCGGCGCAGGGGGTCGTCGCCTCCTCAGAGGCGGTGCGCTTGGCCTCTTCCAGATCCTCGGCCTCGAAGCTGCCGCGTCCGATCCACATGACGGCGACGAGGCTGGCCTGTTCCTCCTCGCTCAATCGTTCGATGAAGGCGCGCAGTTCCCCCTCTGCCCGGTCCAGTTCCCGGGACATCAAAATGATCTGCGCGATCTTGTGCACTGTGATGTCGATCATGGCATCCCCTCCTGTTGTGCTATTCTAGCACAGGAATGCCGCGCGGGTCGTCCCCCGTCCTTGATCTTACGCAAATAGCCGGTAATAGGCCCAGTCCGGCAAAAACCGGGACAGGCGGAAGAGATAGCTGAACAGGCGTGGGAAATGGCGCTGAAAGGCGCTGTCATCGCACATCAATTCGAACATCTCCTGCGCCGCATCCTCGGGCGACATGAGGAACGGCATCTTGAAATTGTTCTTGTCGGTCAGCCGCGTCTTGATGAAGCCGGGATTGGCCAGCTGCACGCGCACGCCGGTGCGCCACAGATCGGCGCGCATCGATTCGGCGAGGTTCATCACCCCCGCCTTGGAGGCGGTGTAGCCGATCGCTCCCGGCAGGCCGCGAAACCCCGAGAGCGAGCCCGTGAGCACCACATGGCCCGCATCGCGCGCCACCATGCCGGGGATCACCGCGCCCAGCACACGCACCGCACCGGTGAAATTCACATCGGCCATGGCCGTCACCTCTCCGGCCTGCCATTCGGTCGCGGGCATCGGCCAGTAGACACCGGCGAGATAGACCAGACCGTCGACCGCGCCCACCTCGGCGGCGGCCTCGGTAACGCTGGCACCGTCGCGCGCATCCATCGCCACGGCGCGTGCGCGACCCGGCAGGCTCTGCACCAATTCTTCAAGCCGCTCGGCATTGCGGGCCGACACGATCACCTCGGCCCCCGCCGCGCTGATCTTGTGGGCAAGGGCCGCACCCAGCCCCTCGCTTGCGCCCACCAGCCAATAGCGTTTGCCCTGCCAGTCGGTCATGCCTCCACCCGGCGCATCGTTGCCACGAGTTCCGCCACCTTGACCCCGAACTTGCGAAACTGGCTACGGTTGACCACCACGCCACCCGGCGTGAGATACATCCAGTCGGTCACGCTGAGGACATGGCCGCCCGCCTGCTTGGGCAGGCGGATGCGATAGGAGAGCCGCGTGGCCGCGCCCATCTGCTGACCGCTGCCGGGGCCGACCAGATCATCGGCCTCTGCCCGGATACTGCCGTCATTGCCCAGTTCCAGCTGCCATTCGCGATCCTGGCTGTTGCCGCTGTCATAGTGGAAATGCTCGCGCATGATGCCGCGATTGCCCTGCCACTGCGCCTCGAATTCGCCGGTGAAGCGCGAGGCGACACGGCCCAACGGGCCATAGATCACGCCCTCGCATTTGATCGGGCCGTTGAGATGCTCGCGCAGGTCAAAGCGCGGTTCAAGCTGCGCGTAGTCCCGTGGGGTTTGTGCGGAAAACCCTGTGAGCCGCTCATTTAGCAGCGTCAGCGCCAGCATGATCGCGGCCCCCAGCAAGATGAAACCAAAAGCGTCCATCGGGTCAGTTCCTTTCCTCAATCGGTGTTCGGGCCAAGAGCGCAATGGCCATGAGTTTGAGCGCGCAGGGCAGCCCGCCATAGAGCAGGCTGAGCAGGCGCAGCGCACCCTCGTCGTTGTCCTGTCCCGCCGAAAACCCGCCCGCCTGCAACAGCGGCAAGAGGCCTACGGCGGCCAGCGCGAGGGTGAATTTCGACACGAAGGACCAAAGGCCAAAGCCTTCGGCGGCACCGGGCGAGATATCCGACAGGCGGTGCGCGAAGAGCGCGGGCAGCAGCGTCATGTCGGCGCCCACAGCCGCGCCCGACACGACGCAGATGATGCCGAAGGCCCAGAGATCTCCCGCGCCCAGCAGGATTGCCCAGGCAAAGGCCGCGATGGCCAGCACCATGGCGCCGAGCAGCACGCGCTTGGCCCCGTAGACCTCGGCCAGCTTACCCCAGACCGGCGCAGCCAGGGCGGCGGACAGGAAGAAGATAAGCAGGAACGGCCCCTCCCATCCCGGGGCCTGCAATCGGCTTTCGACAAAGAACAGAAAGAGCGTGGAACTGACCGCGACGGGGGCTGCGTTGAACAGCGCCACGATCAGCAACCGGCGCGCGGTTTGATCGCGCAGGACCGGGGCGAACCCGGTGCCGTCGGGAACATCCGCGGCCCCCCACTGCCCGGTCATGGCAAGGGCTGCGACTAGGGCGAGGGCGGCAAAACCCACCGCAAACCCGGTATAACCGCCAAGCGCCAGCGGGGCCACGGCGGCGGCGCAGATGCCCAGAAGCGCGCCGGTTTCGCGCCAGCGGGCGAGGCGCAGATGGCCCTGACCCGGCAGATACGCGGCGCTTGCCACGCCTTGGGCGTAAAAGCAGATGGTGAGGTAGCTGAAGGCGGAAAAGACCACGGTGAGCATGGCTGCAAACCACCAGAGCGGCGCAATCAACGGGGTCACGGCGAACAATCCAAGCATCGCCGCCGCCATTGCCACGACAGCCACCGCAACGCTCACTGCGCGGTGCCTGCGCAGCCGCGCGCTCAGCCGTCCAAGCAGCGGGTCCTGCACCACGTCGAGCAGGCGTAGCACGAAGAGCACCGAGCCGAGAGCGGCCAGCGAGAGGCCATATTCATCGACGTAAAACTTGGGCGCGTGAATATAGAGCGGCAGCCCCGCCGCGGCCAGAAGCGCGGCGAATACGGCGAAGCCGGGCAGTCGCGGGGCAATGCCCGGCGCGGATATGGTGGCGGCATGGCTCACCGGCTGATTTCGTCGGAGGGTGGCTGCGGCGGCGAGCGGAAGCGCGCGCCCTTCCACCACAGCTTGAGCGCCTGCCAGTGGATGAGGCCCAGTACCCGGCGCGAGCCGAACGGCCGACGCAGTGCGGCCATGATCATACCCCCGGTCGTAAGTGGCTTTCGCGGCCCGACCAGTGTGGCGATCATCCCGCCATTGCCGCCCGAGAAATCTATCCAGATGCCGATCCGGTCGGGCCGCAGATCAAAGCGGAATTCATAGCCGCCTTCGATCCGCAGGAAGGGCGAAACGTAAAAGATCTTGGTCGCATGGAGACGGTCCTGAGCTGTGATCGGTTCCAGATCATCGCGATGACACAGGTAGGAATGCCGCTCGCCATAAGTGTTGGACACCTCGGCGATGATCACCCGCACGTCATCTTGCGCGTCGCGGCAGATCCAGAACGAGACGGGGTTGAACACGTGCCCCAGCATGCGCGGCTGCGCCAACAGCTCGATCCGGTCGGGCGCGGGCAGGCCGCGTTCTGCCAGCGTCTCACGCACCCATGCCGCACCCCGCCCGTGCCCTGGCGCGCCGCCATGATCGCTGTCCCACAGCGAGACGGGCGCGCGGCGATTGCGGCCAAAGATCAACGGCGCATGCGGCTCTGCCTCGGCATCCAGAAGAACATAGTCGATCCCGTAGCGAAAGGCATTCTCGACCGCGCCCTTGCGCCCGTGCCAGGTGTGGCCCGCGATATGATCAACCCTGCTCATTCCGCCGCCATCGCCAGAGCGTCGCGGGCGCAGATCGCCTCGGCCACTTCCAGACCGCTCGACAGCCCGTCTTCGTGAAATCCGTGCCGCATCCACGCGCCGCAGAACCACGTGTTGCGCCGCCCGTTCATCGCCCGCACCCGGCCCTGTGCGGCGAGGGTGGCCATGTCATAGACCGGGTGGCGCAATGTCACCTGATCGTAGATCAGGTCCTCGCGGATGGGGCGCGTGGTGTTGAGGGTGACGAAATGCGGATCGTCCTGCGGGATCGGTTGCAGGCTGTTCATCCAGTAGGTGAGATCGATCTGGCCGGTGCGTTTGGCCTTTGCCTCGGTATAGTTCCAGGACGACCAGACCGCGCGCCGCCTGGGCATCACCGAGGCGTCGGCATGCAGCGTGATGTCATTGGGCTGATAGGTGATCGCCCCAAGATCGGCGCGCTCGATTTCGTCAGCATCGGACAGCAGGTGCAGCGCGTCGTCGCCATGGGCTGCGATCACCACCTCGTCGAACAGCTCCCAGTCACCGCCTGTCGCGCGGATCTTGACGCCATCCTCCAGACGGATGACCCCGTCCACGGGCGCGCCGAGGCGGATATCGACGCCCTTACTGCGCATCGCCTGCTCCAGCCGGTTGACATAGGCGACAGAACCGCCTTGAACCGTGAACCACTGATGCTGATCGTCAAAGCCCAGAAGACCGTGGTTCTTGAAAAACTGCACCATGGCATGGGCCGGGAAATCGAGGATCTTCTCGACCGGAGTTGACCAGATCGCTCCGGAAAAGGGCCGCAGGTAATAATCACGGAAATAGCGGCCAAGGCGCATTTTCTCGATCAGCCCGCCGATGGTCAGACCCGGCTCTGCCGAGGCGGCGAGTGCGCCCGCGTTGAAGCGGAAGACGTCGCGCAGCATGGCAAGAAAGCGCGGGTTGAGCGCGTTGCGCCTTTGTGCAAAGAACGCCGCCGCACCGTCGAGCCCGTATTCGAATGTCCCGCCCCTGATCGAGGCGCCAAAGCTCATGTTGCTCTTGACCACGGGCACGCCCAACCGGTCGAACAGCGCGGTCAGATGCGGATAGGTGGCATAGTTGAAGACGATAAAGCCGGTATCGACCGGGCGGTCGCCATGCTTGCCCGCGATGATGGTGCGGGCATGGCCGCCAAGGCGCGGCTCGGCCTCGAAAAGCACCACATTGTGAGAGGCTGAAAGGCGTTCCGCCGCGCCCATCCCCGAGATCCCCGCGCCGATTACGGCAATCCGCTTGCGCGCAATGGCGCCTGTTTCGAATGGCATGGATATGTTTACCTGCGTTCTGAGTGTTGCACAGACTTACGCGGCGGATCCGGAAACGGATTAGAAAGAAATCCGACCGGCCCGGTGATCCGATCCTTGCCTGCCCGCGTACAAGGTCCATGTACACCGATGCCACATCCATTGACGCGCCTGCGCCCTCGCCCGTGTCGGCGGCGCGTGGTAAGAGATGGCCTATCGCAGGCGAGATGGCAGGAACGGCAATCGTGACATCGAAGACCGGAACGAAAAGACAGGCGGAGAACGAGGAATGGGTGGCTTGCATCGCCCGTATCCGCGACGCTCAGGACGAGGCCGCCTTTGCCCGGCTGTTCGCGCATTTCGCGCCCCGCGTCAAAGCCTTCCTGATGCGCTCGGGCGCGGATGCGACACTGGCCGAGGAATGCACGCAGGAGGTGATGGCTGCCCTTTGGCAGAAGGCGCACATGTTCGACCCCGCGCGCGCCTCTGCCGCGACCTGGATCTTCACGATCGCGCGGAATCGCAAGATTGACGCGCTGCGCAAGCAAAAACGCCCCGAGCCCGAGGATCTGCCCTGGGGTCAGGACCCGGAACCGGACCAGGCCGATGTTCTGGCCCTGCAACAGGAAAGCGACCAATTGGGCGACGCCATCGCCGCCCTGCCCGAAAAACAGAGGGTGCTGATCGAAAAGGCGTATTTCGGCGATCTGAGCCATTCCGAGATCGCCGAGCAGACCGGGCTGCCGCTCGGCACGATCAAATCACGTATCAGACTGGCGCTGGACCGTTTGCGCCACGCAATGAAATGAAGTGAATGCCATGACCGAAACCATGATCAAACATCATCTGACCGACGCCCTGCTGATGGCCTATTCCGCAGGGACATTGCCCGAGGCGTTCAGCCTGACGGTGGCGACGCATATTTCGATGTGCGATGAGTGCCGCGCACGGCTCGCCTCGTTCGACACGGTGGGCGGCACCTTGCTGGACCGGTGCGAAAGTGTCGAGATGGGGGCCGACAGCCTTGCGGCGACGATGGCGCTCATCCGGGGTGGTGCGGCGGTCGAGAAACCTGCACCGCGCAGGGTGTCGCATGGCGTGCCCGCACCGCTGCGCGACTATATCGGCGGTGATCTGGACAGCGTGCGCTGGCGGCCCGTGGGCATGGGGGTCAAGCAGGCGATCCTGCCCACATCGCGCGATGCCACGGCGCGGCTGCTCTTTATTCCCGCCGGGGCCTCGGTGCCCGATCATGGCCATCGCGGCACCGAACTGACGCTGGTTTTGCAAGGCGCTTTCGTCGACGAGGTCGATCATTTCGGCCCCGGCGATATCGAGGTGGCGAACGAAGACCTGAACCACACCCCGGTAGCCGATATCGGCGCGGATTGCATCTGCCTTGCCGCGACAGACGCGCCGCTGCGTTTCCGGTCGATCATACCCCGCCTCGCACAGCCGTTCCTGCGCATCTGAGACCGGCCCTGCGGATCACCCGTCGGTCAGGATGCCGCTGACCTTGAGCGCGCGTTGTACATTGCCCTCGACCTTCAGCTTGCCCGACATGTAGGCCATGACCGGGTTTTGCGCGCCTGACAGGATGTTGCGGAACACCTCGTCGCTGGCCGACAGGACCACATCCGCCGCCTCGTCGCCCTGCGCGGCCCCGTATTCGGTCAGCATGACGGTGCCATGATCAGCGATGATCAGCTTGGCCACCCCCTTGATGCGCCCGCGCGCCCTGGGCGTGAGGGTGGTGATATAATCGTCGATGATCGTGGTCATGAAAGCGCTCCTTTGCGGCCGGATCATCCCGGTCGCGCGGACTGGTTCAAGCGGAACCTTGCGTCACGTCGCAGGCACGGCAAGAATACGACCACGCGCCATGTCGCAATCTGGCGCGCCACGCGCGCGGTATCTGCCACTCTTGTTGTAGGAGGAGGACCGCCGATGAACACCCATTACCGCGACACCCGCAAGATCGACCCGACGCGCGGGGCCACCCTGGGCGACAACACGCCCAACAATGCCGACCGGATCGAGATCGGGCCGACGCAACTGGCCTTTGCCGAATGGGCGGCGGCGGGGCTTGAGTTGCCCGACCTGCAGGAAATGCGCCGCTATCGCTGGGCGCGGCTGACGCAGCATATCGTTGACCGCGATTATGCGGGCCTTTTGATGTTCGACCCCTTGAACATCCGCTACGCCACTGACAGCACCAACATGCAGCTGTGGAACGCGCATAACCCGTTCCGCGCCGTGCTGCTCTGTGCCGACGGGCACATGGTGATGTGGGATTACAAGAACGCGCCGTTCCTGTCGTCGTTCAACCCGCTGGTGCGCGAGGTGCGCTCGGGTGCTGATCTGTTTTATTTCGACCGGGGCGACAAGGCGGACGTGGCCGCCGATGCCTTTGCGGGTGACGTGCGCGCGATCCTGGCCGAGCATGCGCCGGGCAACCGGCGGCTGGCGGTGGACAAGCCGATGGTGCATGGCTTGCGCGCGCTCGAGGTGCAGGGGCTGACGATGATGGAGGGCGAGGAGGTCACCGAGAAGGCGCGCAGCGTCAAGGGGCCAGATGAGATCCGCGCCATGCGCTGCGCGAGCCACGCCTGCGAGGCGGCAGTCGCCGAGATGGAGGCGTTCGCGCGCGCCAATGTGCCGCTCGGCCAGACCAGCGAGGATGACATCTGGGCGGTGCTGCATGCCGAGAACATCCGTCGTGGCGGTGAATGGATCGAGACGCGGCTTCTGGCCTCGGGGCCACGCACCAACCCGTGGTTTCAGGAATGCGGGCCGCGCATCGCGCAGAATAACGAGATCGTCAGTTTCGACACTGACCTCATAGGCAGCTACGGCATCTGCGTCGATATCTCGCGCAGCTGGTGGATCGGTGATGCACGCCCACGCCCCGACATGATCCACGCCATGCGCCATGCGGTCGAGCATATCCAGACCAACATGGAGATGCTCAGACCCGGCGTGATGATCCCCGAACTTAGCGCCAACACCCATGTTCTGGAGGACCGCTATCAGGCGCAGAAATACGGCTGTCTGATGCACGGCGTCGGGCTCTGCGATGAGTGGCCGCTGGTGGCCTATCCGGATCGCGCCGTGCCCGGCGCCTTTGATTATCCGCTGGAGGCCGGCATGGTGCTCTGCGTCGAGGCGCTGGTGGGCGAGGTGGGGGGCGATTTCTCGATCAAGCTGGAGGATCAGGTTCTCATCACCGAGGACGGGTACGAGAACCTGACGCGCTATCCGTTCGACGCGGCGCTGATGGGCGACTGACCCCGGTCAGCGTGAGCGGCGCACATTGCCGTGCCAATCCTCATGGGCGGGCGCGGCGGCGGTCGTGTTGCTCGGTTCCGGCGCGGGACTTGAGGCGAGGATCGCCACAAGCAGCGCCAGAAGGCCAAGCCCCAGAGCAAAGCGGGGCATGTGACCGGGGCGGGAGGCGGGGGTGAGATGGATATCGTGTGGCATCGTGCTGTCCTTTGTATGGTGGGTACAGGACAAGAGGTAGGCATGCGCCTTTCATCATGAAAACGAATGTTTATGATCTATGACATCACGTTTCGTGATTTTACCTGTTGTGTGGGGTCAACTCACTTCGCGCAGCGTCGCCGGACCGTCCAACCCGGGGTGATAACGGCACACGCGGTCACGCCCGGCGTGCTTGGCCTGATATAGCGCCCGGTCGGCCTGCTGGATCGCCTGATCCATGTCTCCACCCGCTTGCACCGGCGCAACACCGAAACTCGCGGTCAGCGACAGGCTGCGCTCTCCCACGTAGATGGCGCTCGAACGCACCCGGTCGGCGAGGCGGTCTGCGATCCTGCCGCCCTGTTTCATGTCGACCCCCGGCAGCACGATCACGAATTCCTCGCCCCCGAACCGTGCGACGAGGTCCGTGCCCCGGCAATTGCTGGCCAGGATGGTCGCGAACTGGCGCAGGGCTTGATCGCCCGCGAAATGGCCATGGCAATCGTTGAACCCTTTGAAATGGTCGATATCCGCGACGATCACCGCGCAGGGCTGGCCTTCGAGCGCGGCCACGGCCTCGTGAAAGCTGGCCCGCGTACGCACGCCGGTCAGCAGATCGTGATGCAGCGCGTGTTCCAGCCGCGCGCTGAGATCATGCACGGCCCGCAGGCGTCGCGCGACGATCCAGCCGATCGGTGCAGCGATCATAATTGCCATAACGGACCCCGGAAAAAGCGTCGGTGCCACAAGCTCGGGCGGGAGCATCAGGGGGCGCAGCGCTGTGCTGATCGCCAGAACGATCAGTGCCATCGCCACGGTGAAGCGGATTTGATCTCCTCGCGTTTGGACCTGCCAAAGCATGGGCACCCCTTTCCTTCAACCCCGGTCCAGGATGGCGCGCAACCGTTAATGCCCGGTGGCTGCTGCCCTGCGAAATGCGCAGGATTTGAAGAAATTGCGACAAACCCTCACCTTCGCGTGACGCCTTCCGGCGGGGGGTAGCGATGCGTCGGGCGGTTGCCTAGTCTCAGGACAACGCGATTTGCAAGAGGACCTGCCATGCCCACCGAACGCCTCACCTTCACCGGACATTCCGGCGACGATCTCGTCGCGCGGCTCGATCTGCCGGAGGGGCCGCATCTCGCGACCGCACTTTTTGCGCATTGCTTTACCTGCTCCAAGGACATTCCCGCCGCCCGGCGCATCGCCGCGCGACTGGCAGGTGCAGGCATCGCGGTGCTGCGCTTCGATTTCACCGGGCTGGGCCATTCAGGGGGCGAGTTCGAGAACACCTCCTTTACCTCGAATGTGCGCGATCTGGAGTTGGCCGCCGAGGCGCTTTCCGCGCGCGATATGGCCCCGCGCCTGCTGATCGGGCATAGCCTGGGCGGTGCGGCGGTGCTCGCGGCGGCGGGCAAGATCGACAGCGTGCGCGCCGTCGCCACCATCGGTGCCCCCTTCGATCCCAGCCATGTGACGCATAATTTCGACGGCGCGCTGGAGCAGATCGAGGCCGATGGCGTGGCCGAGGTCACGCTTGGCGGGCGACCCATCCGGATCGGCAAATCCTTTGTCGAGGATGTGCGCGCCGAGAACCTCGGCGAGCGGATCGCGCATTTGCGCCGCGCGCTCCTCGTCATGCATGCCACGCGCGACGCGACCGTCGGGATCGAAAACGCCGCCGAGATCTTCAAGGCGGCCAAACACCCCAAAAGCTTTGTCACGCTCGACGATGCCGATCACCTGATCAGCAATCCCGAGGATGCCGAATATGCCGCGCAGGTGATCGCGGCCTGGGCCACGCGGTATCTCGACCTTTCGCCGCCGGCCCCCCCGCCTGGCGCGCCCGAAGGCGTGGTTCGCGTCTCCGAGGCCGATGCGGAGGGGTTTTTGCAGGATGTGAACGCGGGCCCCGGCCATCACATGCTGGCCGACGAGCCCTCGGCCTATGGCGGCACCGATCGCGGCATGTCGCCCTATGGCTTTCTCGCCGCAGGGCTGGGGGCCTGTACCTCGATGACCATCCGCATGTATGCCCGCCGCAAGGGCTGGCCGCTGGATCACGTCAGCGTCGATGTCTGCCACGACAAGGTGCACGCGCAGGATGCCGACAGCCGCAGCGACGCCAAGGCCGACAAGTTCACCCGCGTGGTGCGGCTCGAGGGCGATCTGACTGCGGAGCAGCGCGACAAGCTGATGGAGATCGCCGACAAATGCCCGGTGCACCGCACATTGGAGCGGTCCTCGATCGTCGAGACGCGGGCAGGGTAGCGGGCAGGGCTATTCCAGCGTTGCGATCACGCTGCGCAGGGTCGCGATGCCAGAGCCTTTCTCACTCGATGTGAGAATCAGTTCGGGATAGGCCGCCGGATGCGGCGCCAGCTTGCCGCGGACCTGCTCCAGCACCTTTTCGCGGGCGCTCTCGCTGATCTTGTCGGTTTTGGTCAGCACGCATTGAAAGGTCACGGCAGAGCTGTCGAGCAGCGTCATGATCTCTTCGTCCACCGGCTTGATCCCGTGGCGGGCATCGACCAGTACGAAGGCGCGGCGCAGGGTCTGGCGGCCCGACAGATACTGCTTGAGCAGCGCCTGCCATTTGCGCACCACATCGAGCGGCGCGTTGGCATAGCCATAGCCGGGCAGGTCGACCAGGTAGCGGCTGTCGCCCAAGGTGAAATAGTTGATCTCCTGCGTGCGCCCCGGCGTGTTCGAGGCCCGCGCCAGCGCTTTGCGTCCGGTCAGCGCATTGATGAGCGTCGACTTGCCCACGTTCGAGCGCCCGGCGAAGCAGACCTCCAGCCGGTCGGCGGGGGGCAGGCCTGACATCGCCACCACGCCCTTGAGAAAATCGACCGGCCCGGCGAAGAGCTTGCGGCCCTGCTCGGCGCTGGCCGGGTCGGGGGCCTCGGCTTCGGGAAAATGCATCTGCATCACAGCACCTCTATCGGGGCGCCGACGGCGATGGCACCGGTCCGGGTGACCTCGGCATAGATGCCGAAATCCTGATGGTTCCAATTGGCGTTGAGCGCGCCCAACGTGTCGAGATCGCGCGCGCCGGTGGCCGGGTTGGCGGTGGTCGCCATGCAGCGCCGGATCGGCTCGCGCACCTGCAATTCCGCGTCACCGATGCGCAGCGTCCGCCCCACTAGATCGAACTCTGCCCAGGGCGCCAGCCCATCGAGATGGATGTTGCAGCGCCAGCGCAGCGGCGACACCTCGGCCCCCATGCGCGCCGCCAGATCGGCGTTGGACGCAAGGTTGAGCAGGCTCACCGACGGGTAATCCGTATCCGTCACCCCGCGCCCTTCGAGCCGGAAAAACCGCAGCGATTGCGCACGGTTGTCCGGCATCAGCGGCCGCACCCAATCGAGAAACGCCTGGTTGTCGCGGTCAGGATCAAACGTCAGGTCGGGCCGGTCGGGATGGCTCAGCGTCACCAGACCCGCCGTCTCGTCCACTCGCGCGTTGATCGCCATCAGCGCCGGGGCCTTGGCCCCGATGGAGAAATTGGTGCACGGGGCCCATTCGCCTTCGGTCAGGCGCGCCAGTTCATGCGCCACGGCCCAAAGCCTGTCCCATGGCATGGCCTGCCCTGCGGCAAGGGTGACATCGGTCAGCGCCTCGCGCCCGTGCCCCTTGATAGGGTGCCGCCAGAGGGCGCTGACCCGTGTCATCACTTCTTCTTGCCCGTATCCGGGGCCGCCTTGTCCCGCTTGAAGCCGGACATGATGTTGCCGAACACGTCCGGCTTGTAGCCCTGGCTGCGCATGATCAGGTATTGCTGCGTGAAGGTGATCAAGTTGTTCGCGATCCAGTAGACCACAAGGCCGCTGGCAAAGCTGCCCAGCATGAACATGAAGACCCAGGGCATCCAGGCAAAGATCATCTTTTGCGTCGGATCGGTCGGCGACGGATTCAGCTTTTGCTGCAGCCACATCGACACGCCAAGGCAGAGCGGCAGGATACCGATGAAGATCAGAGCCGTGATCGAGCCCGGTTCCGGCGCGGCCCAGGGCAGGATGCCCCAGAGATTGTAGAGCGACGACGGGTCAGGCGCCGACAGGTCGTTGATCCAACCGATCCAGGATGCGTGCCGCAATTCCAGCGTGACGAAGATCACCTTGTAGAGCGAAAAGAAAATCGGGATCTGCAACAGGATCGGCAGACAGCCCGAGGCCGGGTTGACCTTTTCCTTCTTGTAGAGCGCCATCATCTCCTGCTGGAGCTTCTGACGGTCGTCGCCGGCGCTCTCCTTGATCTTCTCCATCTCCGGCTGAAGCTCTTTCATCTTCGCCATCGAGACGTAGGATTTAAAGGCCAGCGGCAGCAGGATGACTTTGATCAGCAGGGTCAGGCCGATGATCGCCCAGCCCATGTTGCCGATAAGCGCGTTGAGCCAGTGCAGAACCGCAAAGATCGGCTTGGTCAGGAAAAAGAACCAGCCCCAGTCGATCGAGTCGAGAAAACCTTGGACGCCTTCCTCGTTTTCGTAGTTGCGGATGATGGCCCATTCCTTGGCCCCGGCAAACAGCCGGGTTTCGGCGACCGAGGTCTCGCCTGGGGCGAGGCTGCGCGTCGCCTGCACCGTCTCGGTCTGGAAAATGCCGCGCTGCGGGTCGTATTTGGTGACCGCCTTGAACGGGTTGCCTTGCTCGGGGATCAGCGCGGTCATCCAGTAGTGATCGGTGAACCCGATCCAGCCATTCTCGGTGACCTGCGTGACCTCGGCAGGCGCGCCTTCGCGCGGGTTGAATTCGTATTCCTCGACATCGTCATAGTCGATTTCCGCGAGCGTGCCGTCGGCCATGCCGACGATGCCCTCGTGCAGGATGAAGAAATTCTTCAGATCATCCGGCCGCCCGTGCCGCGCGAGAATGCCGTAAGGCGCAAGGCTCACCTCGCTCTCGCCGGTGTTCTCGACACTCTGACGCACCGAGAACATGAAGTCCTCATCGACGCTCAACTCGCGGCGAAAGATCAGGCCCGCGCCGTTGTCCCAGACCAGCGTGACGGGGTTATCGGGCGTCAGGGTCTCGCCGCTCTCGACCTGCCAGAGCGTGTTGGCTCCGGGTACATTGTCGATGGTCAGGCCCGCGCCGGGGGCCCAGCCATAGAGCGCATAATAAGGCGTTTCGCTGCCAACGGGCGACAGCAGGCGCACGATCTCGGAGGAGGGGTCGATGGTCTCATGATAGGTCTTGAGCAGCAACTCGTCGATCCGCCCGCCCTGTAGCGAGACCGTGCCGGTCAGGCTTGGCGTCTCGATGTCGAGCCGCGGGGCGTCGGGGGTTTCGGCGGTCTCGGTGCCGGTGGCTGCCGCACCTGCGGTGCTGGCCGGGGCATCCGCCGACGGTGTGGAAGGGGTCAGTTCTCCGTCGGTCGCGGTAATCGGCGCGTTGGGATCGGTCGGCGCGGTGTCCGGTGGCGGAAACATCACGAACCAGACAAGGATCACGAGAAAGCTGAGCGCCGTCGCGAGTATGAGGTTCTTGTTCTGATCATCCATATCCGGGGGCCGTCCGTCTGTTATCTGTCCCGCGCGTTCAACAGAGTGCGGCCCCAAAGGTCAAGCGGATTCCGTTGTTTTGCAGGCGGGCGCGAGGATTCGCCGCCTCTGCGTGGCGGGGCCCGTTTCGCGGTCACGCTAGCGCCGCGAGGATGGACCGGGGTCATGGACAAGCAAGGTAGAGGGTCCGCGACGGGCCGCCTCTTCGAGCGTCACCGTGAGGCCGTCGAGCAGCGCGGTGCCGGACCGGGTGCGCCCTGCCGGGGCAAGGCAAAGGGCCAATGATGCGGTCGGATGAAGTGGGGAATCCTCGGTAAAAACCTGTTCTTTCACAATGGCTTGGAACCTGAGACCAAGGGTGGGAAGCGCCGATTCGCCGAGGCCGGGTACCGGGGCGAGGAGGAGGGCGATCTGGCCCTCCGACAGATCGAAAATCCGGTCGTCGGGGCGGATCGACTGGCGCAGGCGTGTTAGGGTCAGCGGGGTGATCTGCGCAGGCGTGATCCGCAGCAGGATGCAGGCGAAATCATGGCCTGAGTTCAGGGGCTTATCCAGTTCCCGGTCAAGCGCGCGGCGCAGGTCCGTGGCGGCATCGCCGGTGCGCCGTCGATCCTGCGAGAGCGGGATAAGACCAAGACAAACAAAGGGTAAGGCAAAGACCAGCGCCTGTGCCCCGAACCACGACAGGGCCAGCGCCACGGCCAGCAGAAAGACGAAGGCCGCAGGCAGATACGCCCGAATTATCCCAGATTTACCCAACAGGTGTGACATCTTTCCCCTCGTTGGGGCGTAGCATGGCAGGCAAAGGTTAACGAAGCTTGGGCAAGCCTTCGGGATTTCCGTCGGATTTTAGCGGCTCTGTGCTCAGCCCCGCGAAATCAAACAGCTTGGGGTCGAGCAGATGCGAGGGCCGGGCGTTCATCAGCGCGCGAAACATCACCTGACGGCGGCCCGGCGAATTGGCCTCCCACCCGTCGAGGATCTGCTTCACCTGCTGGCGTTGCAACCCGTCTTGGCTTCCGCACAGATCGCAGGGAATGATCGGGTAATTCATCGCCCGCGCGAACCGCTCGCAATCGGCCTCGGCGACATGGGCGAGGGGGCGGTAGAGAAACAGATCGCCCTCCTCGTTCACCAGCTTGGGCGGCATCGTGGCCAGCCGCCCGCCGTGAAAGAGGTTCATGAAGAACGTCTCAAGGATATCGTCGCGGTGATGGCCGAGCACGACCGCCGTACACCCCTCCTCGCGCGCGATGCGGTAGAGATTGCCCCGCCGCAAACGGGAGCAAAGCGCGCAATAGGTGCGCCCCTGCGGCACCTTGTCGACGACGATGGAATAGGTGTCCTGATACTCGATCCGGTGCGGCACGCCACGCTGTTGCAGGAATTCGGGCAGGACGGTGGCGGGAAATCCGGGCTGCCCCTGATCGAGATTGCAGGCCAGCAACTCCACCGGCAGGAGGCCGCGCCATTGCAACTCGTGCAGCACGGCGAGCAGCGTGTAACTGTCCTTGCCGCCCGACAGACAGACCAGCCATTTGCCGCCCGGCTCAACCATGCCGTACTGCTCCACCGCCTCGCGCGTGTGCCGCACGATGCGCTTGCGCAGCTTCTTGAACTCGGTGCTGGCGGGGGCCCCGTGAAAGAGCGGATGGATATCGTCGGTCTCGTCAAGCATGGGCTGGCTTTAGGGGGTTTGAGGGGGGCAGGCAAGGGTTTGGGGGGGGGATGGCAAGAGGGCGGTTGGGTTCGGCGCGCGGTGCAGACCTATACCTCCGGTGCAGAATATCATGTTCGGATGAGAGGGACAGGAGTGATAAGTTTGGGTTAAGAAGTGATGGGTAGGCAGGTAAGAAGAATGAAAAAACTGAATCTCAAAAGGGCTCAAAAAAGGGCTGACGCGCGAGAACAGGCGAAGGCTCCCAGAGGAAGAGCGGGTCAAATCAAGTGCCATATTTCTCGTGTCTGGCGTTACCCGAAGCTAATCTATCCAGCTTTAGTAGTGGCTGCCGGAACTTTTGCATATGTTTTGGGGTTACCAAAACTGATTGGAGACTTTGGCGATTATTATCCGAAAGCCACCAAATATGTGGAGGAGTTATTTTATTCTCCGTCGGAATGGTCAGGAATTTTCGACGCGTTTCCAGAAGGAAGAGTGGATATTAACGACTTGAGATTATCTAGCCCCGTGAAGGCTGCCTTAGAGCTGGAGGTGTATGATGGGAACAAACTTGATGGCCGAATTTGGTGGCAGGGCTCTTGCGATCTTGGCATGCCTCACAAAGGCATTCTAATTAGTGGTGACATTGAGTTTGGCGGAAGTACAGCAAACGTTGAAGTCTTTGATTTCTCTCAGGGCCGCCGTGTTTCATTCTTCACGGGAAAATTAGAAAATCACGAGTCAATTATACAATTTTCTGAATTTCCCGCCGATACCGGCTTGAATGGAAGCAGAATCGCCAAGAACCCGTTGCCAAGCCAGCTTAAGGACTGGGGTGAGCCTTACTGTGCATGGTTTTTAGACTTAATGAGGCAAACGCAATAATGAATGGAGCGTTCAAGCAACGCTTTCGTTTATCGGTTTAATATACTTGTCCCGGGGTCGGTTTGTTTGACCTTTCCACTGAGGCTGCCCTAAGCGCGGCGGTTGCCCCTCAACTCCCCCCACCCCCATCAATCAACGCCGCAATAATCGCCTTGGCGCTCTCGCTGTCCCAATGGGCGTCGCCTTGCAGGCGGGCGATCTCATTTCCCTCCGGGTCGAGTATCACCGTGATGGGCAGGCCGAAGACGCCCATTTGACGCGCGAGCGCGCTTTTGGGGTCGCGGTGGAGGGGCAGGTTGTCGACGCCGATCTCGTCAAAGAACGCCTTCATCGCCGGGGGCGGGTTGCGGCCGGTGGCGATGGTGACGACGGCGAAGTCCTCGCCGCCCATCTGCGCCTGAAGGTTCGACAGCATCGGCATTTCCACCCGGCAGGGCGCGCACCATGTGGCCCAGAAATTGAGCACGATATGCTTGCCCTGATAGTCGGCAAGCGTGGCGGTGGCACCGTCCTCGCGCTCGAATTCCACCTGCGGCGCGGGCTTGGGCGCGGAATGGAACATCAGTTTCTTCATGTCCCCCTCGCGCAGCGCGTTGAGCGCGGCTGTATCGGCCACTGCGGCGTTTGCACCGAGGGCGAGGGCCATATAAAGGACGATCTGACGAATGGTTTTCATAAATCCCTCCGAAGGGCAAAAGACATGACTGACACGACCTCGAACCAGATGTGGGGCGGCCGCTTTGCCGCCGGGCCGGATGCGATCATGGAGGCAATTAATGCCTCGATCTCATTCGACAAGCGGATGGCGGCGCAGGATATCGCCGGGTCGCGTGCCCATGCCGCCATGCTGGCCGCCACGGGTATCGTCAGTGATAAGGATGCCGAGGCGATGAGGGAAGGGCTTCTCACGGTCTTGTCAGAAATTGAAGGCGGGGAGTTCGAGTTTTCGACGGCGCTGGAGGATATTCACATGAATGTCGAGGCACGGTTGAAGGCGTTGGTGGGGGAGCCCGCCGGGCGGCTGCATACCGGGCGGAGCCGCAATGATCAGGTGGCGACGGATTTTCGGCTCTGGGTGCGGGATCAACTGGATGCCGCCGATGGGGCGCTGGTGGCGCTGATGCGCGCGTTGGTCGCACAGGCCGAGGCGGGGGCGGAGTGGGTGATGCCCGGCTTCACCCATCTGCAGACCGCACAGCCGGTCACATGGGGCCATCACATGATGGCCTATGTCGAGATGTTCGGGCGCGACCTGAGCCGGGTGCGCGATGCGCGCGCGCGGATGAACGAATGCCCCTTGGGCGCGGCTGCGCTGGCCGGAACCAGCTTTCCGATTGACCGCGAGATGACGGCGCGGGCGTTGGGGTTTGACCGGCCCTGCGCCAATTCCCTCGATGCGGTGAGCGATCGGGATTTCGCGCTGGAGTTCCTCGGCATGGCGAGCATCTGCGCCATGCATCTCAGTCGCTTTGCCGAGGAACTGGTGATCTGGTCCTCGGCGCAGTTCCGGTTCGTGGCGCTGTCGGACCGGTTCTCGACCGGGTCGAGCATCATGCCGCAAAAGAAGAACCCCGACGCGGCGGAGCTGATCCGCGCCAAGGTGGGACGGATCTTCGGGGCCAATGTGGCGCTGATGATGGTGATGAAGGGGCTGCCGCTGGCCTATTCCAAGGACATGCAGGAGGACAAGGAACAGGTATTCGATGCCGCCGACAACCTGATGCTGGCGCTGGCGGCTATGGAGGGGATGGTGCGCGATATGCAGGCACAAACCGACAATCTGGAGGCTGCCGCCGGGTCGGGCTTTTCCACCGCGACGGATCTGGCGGATTGGTTGGTGCGGGTTGCGGGCATGCCGTTTCGCGAGGCGCATCATGTGACCGGTGCACTGGTGGCCCGCGCCGAGGCCAAGGGCTGTGACCTGCCGGACCTGAGCCTTGACGAGATGAAGCAAGTGCATGGCGAAATCGACGCGTCGGTCTATGATGTGCTGGGTGTGCATAATTCGGTGGCGTCAAGGATGAGCTATGGCGGCACCGCCCCCGAACAAGTGCGCACGCAGGTGGCACGGTGGAAGGAGCGTCTGGCATGATGAGAGCAATTTTGGTCGGTCTCGGTCTCATGGCCCTTCTGGGCTGCGGCGTGGATGGCGAGCCGGTGCGGCCGTCGGTCAACACCACGGTGAGCGCGGGCAGCGGCGGCGTGCATACGCGCGTCGGCACCGGGGTGCGCGTGGGTGGCGTCAACCTTGGTGTGGGGCTGGGCCTGTGAGATGGGTGTTCGCGGCGCTGGCCGTCTGGGGGGCCGTGCATCCGGTGTATTATTCTCTCGCGTGGTTTCGCGAGAACGGCTTTGACCTTGGCGGCATGGTCGACGCCTGGCACGTGAATGCGGCGAGTTCGGGGTTGGTCTGGGCCCTGACCATCGCGGCGCTGGCACTGACCGTCTGGGTGCTGGTCGAGGTGCTGCGGCACCGGCATTGGACGGGGCTGATCGCGATTCCGGCGTCCTTCTCCATCGGGGTAAGCTGTGGCTTGCCGCTCTACCTTTTTCTGCGGATGCCGCGAGAGGTGTAAGGGCCGGATTTGAGTATTTTTGGAACGATGAAACGGGGCGGGAGCGCGCGTGGATCATTTTCTCTATCGTGACGGCGTGTTGCATGCCGAGAATGTGCCGCTGACGGAGATCGCCCGCGCGGTGGGCACGCCGTTCTACTGCTATTCCACCGCGACGCTGGTGCGGCATTTCCGGCTGTTCGACGAGGCGCTGGCGGGAACAGAGCATCTGGTCTGCTATGCCATGAAGGCGGCGAGCAATCAGGCCATTCTGCGCACATTGGCGGGGCTGGGCGCGGGGATGGATGTGGTGTCGGGCGGGGAATACCTGCGTGCGCGGGCGGCGGGCGTGCCAGGAGAGCGCATCGTCTTTTCCGGCGTCGGCAAAACCCGGGATGAGATGCGTCTGGCGCTGGAGGGCGGCATCCGGCAGTTCAATGTCGAGAGCGAGCCCGAGATGCGCGCGCTGAGCGAGGAGGCGGTGAGCCTGGGGGTCGTGGCCCCCATCACCGTGCGGGTCAATCCGGATGTGGACGCGAAAACCCATGCCAAGATTGCCACCGGCAAGAGCGAGAACAAGTTCGGCATTCCCATATCGCGCGCCCGCGCGGTCTATGCCGAGGCCGCCGCCCTGCCGGGGCTGGAAGTGATCGGCATCGACGTGCATATCGGCAGCCAACTGACCGAGTTGGAGCCGTTCCGCCAAGCCTATCAGAAGGTGGCCGACCTGACGGAGAAATTGCGCGCCGAGGGGCATGATATTCGCCGGCTCGACCTTGGGGGTGGCCTTGGTATTCCTTATACCCGCTCGAACGAGGCACCGCCGCTGCCCACCGAATACGGCGCGCTAATTCGCGAGACATTGGGCCATCTGGGCTGCGAGATCGAGATCGAACCGGGGCGGCTGGTGGCCGGGAATGCCGGGATTTTAGTCAGCAAAGTGATCTATGTGAAAGAAGGCGAAGGCCGCGATTTCCTGATCCTCGATGCCGCGATGAACGATCTGATCCGCCCGGCCATGTATGACGCCCATCACGATATCATTCCCGTGGTCGAACCGGCCCCGGGTGTCGAGCAGAGCGCCTATGACGTGGTCGGCCCGGTCTGCGAATCGGGCGATACTTTTGCCAAGGGGCGGATGTTGCCGCCTCTGCGCGAGGACGATCTGGTGGCGTTTCGCAGTGCCGGGGCCTATGGCGCGGTGATGTCGAGCGAGTACAATACGCGCCCCCTGATCCCCGAGGTTCTGGTCAATGGGCGTGACTTTGCCGTGATCCGGGCGCGCCCGACCTTTGACGAAATGATAAATCGCGATACCATCCCCGAATGGCTCTGACGCGATACCCGCGTCTGACCCAAGAGAGGCGTGGCCCATGGCAAAGACGCGAAAGCCCCTGAACGACGTGACGGCGCGGCTGCGGCGGCCCTTGGCGCTGACCTGGGCCGGGCTGACCGCCGAGCGGCTGGTGCGCGCCTTCTGGCCGGTTTGGAGCCTTTTGGCGGGTGCGGCGGCGCTCGCCATGCTGGGCGTGCAGGATATCGCAAGCGTCGAGTCGGTCTGGGCTGCTGTGCTGCTGTGCGGTCTGGCGCTGGTGGTCTTTGCCGCGCGGGGGGTCACGCGGTTCCGTTTTCCGACCTGGGCCGAGGCACTGGCGCGGCTGGATGCGACGTTGCCGGGGCGGCCGCTGGCGGCGTTGGCCGACACACAGGCGGTGGGCGCGCAGGATACCGGGTCACAGGCGCTGTGGCGGGCGCATCAGGCGCGGATGGCGGCGCGCGCGGCTGGGGCAAAGGCGGTCGAGCCCGATCTGCGCCTGTCGCGGCAGGATCCGTTCGGATTGCGTTACGTGGCGCTTCTGGGGCTGGTGGTGGCGTTGCTCTTCGGCTCGGTCTGGCGGGCAGGCTCGGTGGCCGAGATGGTGCCCGGTGCGGGCGGCGGCGCGGCGCTCGCCTCTGGCCCGACATGGGAAGGCTGGATCGAGCCGCCCGCCTATACCGGGTTGCCGAGCCTTTACCTGGCCGATCAGTCAGGGCAGATTCGCGTGCCCGAGGGCAGCGAGATCACTCTTCGGTTCTACGGCGAGGTCGGCGCGCTCAGCCTGAATGAGACGGTCTCGGGCCGGGCCGGTGACGTGCCGCTCGCGACTGGGACGGAACAGGAATTCACCATTGCGCAGGATGGCGAGATGCGTATCGACGGCCCCGGTGGCCGCAGCTGGCAGGTCGAGGCGATCGCCGATGCCGCGCCTGACGTTCGGATCCTGGAGAACGAGGCCAAGACCGCTTTTGACGGTCAGATGAGCCAGCCCTTCGAGGCGCGCGACGATTATGGCGTGGTGGCCGGAGGGGCTGTCTTCGAACTGGACATGGACCGCATTAACCGGCGCCACGGGCTCAGCACCGAGCCGGAGCCGCGCCAGGCCATTCGGCTCGACCTGCCGATGCCGCTTGCGGGGGATCGCAGTGAGTTTACCGAGACACTGATCGAAAACCTTTCCGAGCATCCATGGGCGCATCTGCCGGTGACTTTGCGCTTGCGGGTCGAGGATGCGGCGGGGCAGGAGGGGCTGTCAAAGCCGGTCGAGATGGACCTGCCCGCGCGGCGGTTTTTCAACCCGATGGCGGCAGCAGTGATCGAACAGCGGCGCGATCTGCTGTGGTCGCGCGACAATGCGACCCGGGTGGCGCAGGTGCTGCGGGCGGTGTCCTACAAGCCGCGCGAGGGGCTTTTCCGGTCCGAGAAGGCCTATCTGCGGCTGCGGGTGATCCTGCGGCAGCTTGAGGCGATGACCGACAGTGGGGACGGGCTGAACGGCGACGAGCGCGACGAGATCGCGCAGGCGCTGTGGGATCTGGGCGTGCTGCTGGAAGACGGGGATGTGGGCGACGCGCTGGAGCGGATGCGCGCCGCGCAGGAACGCCTGAGCGAGGCGATGAAGAACGGCGCCAGCGAGGAGGAAATCGCCCGGCTGATGCAGGACTTGCGCGACGCCACGCAGGATTACCTGCGCCAGAAGATGCAGCAGGCGCAGCGCGAGGACCCCGAGAACAGCGGCGATCAGCAGAGCGCCGAGAACATGATGCAGATGAACAGCCAGGATCTGCAGGACATGATGGACCGCATTCAGGAACTGATGGAGCAAGGCCGCTTTGCCGAGGCGCAGCAGGCTCTGGAAGAGTTCCAGCAGATGATGGAGAACATGCAGGTCACCCAAGGCCAGGGCCAGCAGGGCCAGTCGCCGGGGCAACAGGCGATGGAGGGCCTGGCCGAGACGCTGCGCGAGCAGCAAGGCCTGTCGGATCAGGCGTTCCGCGATTTGCAGGAACAGTTCAACCCCGGCGCACAATCCGGGCAATCGCAGAGCAATGAGGGCCAGAGCGGCGGCGAGGGCCGGGGCCAGAGCCATGAGAGCCAGCCCGGGCAGGGCGGTCAGGGTGGCCAGCAACAGGGTCAGGGCGGTGAAGGTCAGGAGCGCGCTGACGATCAGGGCCAAGGCGGGCAGCAGGGGGCCGAAGGCGAACTGGCTGACCGGCAAGAGGCGCTGCGCCGTGAACTGGAGCGGCAGCGGCAGGGCCTGCCGGGGCTCGGTGGCGAGGCCGGCGAGGCCGCGCGCGATGCACTGGAACGGGCCGAACGTGCGATGGAAGGGGCCGAGGAGGCGCTGCGCAACGACGATCTCGCGGGGGCCATCGACGACCAGGCCGACGCCATGGAGGCACTGCGCGAAGGTATGCGCAACATGGGCGAGGCGATGGCCAACGAACAAAACCCGGGCGGGCAGGGCGATCAGCAGGGCGCGCCGGGGCAGGCGCAGGCCGATCCCTTGGGCCGCGAGGCCGGGCAGGGGCGACGCGCGGGCACGCAGGACAATCTCTTGCAGGGCGAGGATGTCTATCGCCGGGCCCGCGATCTGCTGGACGAAATCCGGCGGCGCTCGGGCGAGGGCGACCGGCCAGACGTGGAACGCGACTATCTCGAACGGTTGCTGGATCGGTTCTGAGCCCGGTTCTGAGCGGGGTGGGAAGGCCTTTGCAAAAGGCCTTCGCCCGTGGCTGACGGTGCTTTGAATTGGTGAGAGATGGGTGCTTGGTTTGGGATTTATCTGGCTCTGCCGCATCCCGTGCGAGACGCTCTGAGCGTGCCGCGCAATCGTCATGCCGAAGGCATGCCTCTGGCATGACGCCGTCCTGCGGCATCTTCTGGCGAGGCGCAATGTTCGCTTCAGGCCATTAATACCGACAGCTGCAACCCGGTATGACGCAACAGCCGGGCAGGGACGGGTTATATTTCGCGTGTGTCGCGAACGTCCGCAACCGTGCCAAACCTACAAGTGCCCTGCCCGCATCACCTCCGACACCCCCCTTGAGGGTCCCGCGTTCGGGTCTCCTCTCATCCCGCCTATCGGAACGAGATCACCTCGGCCTCTGTCACCACCATGTCGAGCGGCTGATCGGTCGGCTCCAGCGGCAGACCTTCGGCCTCCTGCGCGGTATAGGCGAAACCGATCGCCAGGGTCGCGCGACGGCTGCGCAGACGCTCCAGCGTGCGGTCATAGAACCCGCCCCCATAGCCGAGCCGCCCGCCTGCGCGGTCGAAGGCCACCAGCGGCACGATCAGGATTTCCGGCTCGATGAAGCGGTCGACCTCGGGCACCATTGCGCCGAATGGGCCCTCGCGCAGCGCACAGTCCGGTTCCCACACCGAAAAATCGAGCGGCAGGCCCGCGCCCGCGATGACCGGCACGGCGACGGGGCCATGTGCTGCGGCCTCGGCCATCGCGGGCAGCGGGTCGATCTCGGACCGGATCGGCATGTAGCCCGCCAGCGGCACGCCGCGATAGCCCGCCAGAACGCTTGAGAGCAGGCCCGCGCCAGCCCCGGCATCCGCCCGGTGCGCCGCCGCCCGTCGGGCAAAGGCGGCCTTGCGTGCCACCTGCTTGATCTCTGCCAAATCGCTCATAACAGGAACATCGCCGCCAGCCCCAGAAAGGCGCAGAACCCGACCACATCGGTCACCGTGGTGACAAACGTGCCAGAGCCAAGCGCCGGGTCCACACCCAGCCGATCCATGACCACGGGAATGCCCGCCCCGGCAAACCCGGCAACGACCAGATTGATCACCATTGCGGCGGCGGTCACATAACCAAGCTCCGGCCCTCCGAACCACACCGCCCCCACGACGCCCATGGCGGCGGCAAAGATCACCCCGTTGATCAGACCCACCAGCACCTCGCGCATCAGCACGCGCCAGACGTTCGATCCGGTCAAGTCCTTGGTCGCGAGCGCCCGCACTGCGACGGTCAGCGACTGCGTCGCAGCATTGCCCCCCATCGAGGCCACGATCGGCATCAGTACCGCCAGGGCCACCAGCTGTGCAATCGCCGCCTCGAACTGCGCGATCACCAGCGAGGCGAGAATCGCCGTCGCGAGGTTCACCGCCAGCCACGGCACCCGCTGTTTGGAGGTCGCGATCACGCTGTCGTTGAGCCCGCCCTCGCCGACACCGGCAAGGCGCATGATGTCCTCTTCATGCTCTTCATCGAGCACGATCATCGCGTCGTCGATGGTGATGACGCCCACGAGCCGACCCTCTTCATCGACGACCGGCGCGGAAATCAGGTGATACTGGTTGAACGCATAGGCCACATCCCCCTCGTACTGAGTGACCGGGATGACGTGAAACGTCTCCTCGACCAGATCATTCAGCGCCACATCGCGCCGCGCCGCCATGATCCGCCCCAGCGTCACATTGCCCACCGGATGCAGGCGCGGATCGACCAGAATGATGTGATAAAACTGCTCCGGCAGGTCCTCGGCATTGCGCATGAAGTCGATGACATCGCCCACGCTCCAATGCTCGGGTGCCATCACCACCTCGCGCTGCATCAAACGGCCTGCGGAATAGTCCGGATAGGTCAGCGATTGCTGCACCGCCAGACGGTCGCTGTCCTCGAGATATTCAAGGATCGCGTCCTGCTGTTTATCCTCAAGGTCCTCAACCAGATCGACCACGTCATCGGAATCAAGTTCGCGCACCGCCTCGGCCAGAACTTCGGGATGCAAGAGGCCGATCACCTCTTCGCGAATCGACTCGTCGAGTTCCGACAGGATGTCGCCGTCGAATTCCCCGCCATAGAGTGTGATCAGCCGCCGCCGGTCATAGGCGTTGCTCTGTTCCAGAAGGTCGGCGATGTCGGCGGGGTGCAGCGGCTCCATCTCGGCCCAGAGCATCTCGCGGTCATCGGTATCAACGGCATACATGATCCGCGACACGGCCTGTTTGTTCAGCGGATAGCCGTCCTCGTCGCGCTCGTTCCCGGTCTCCTGGTTCTGCTCTGCCATCTCGCCCTCCCCTCACGCCGCCTTGGTGCAGGAGTAATCAAGCGCCGCGCGAAAAACAATGACATTGGGATGATTTACGCCGCCTTCTACCGCGCGTATCGTGGCGCTGCACAGCCCCTCGACAGACGGACACCATGACCGACCAAACCCTCCTCACCGGCCAGATCCTGGCCTTTGACCGCACGCCCTTCGATGGCGACCCGGCCAACTCCGCCCGCCTGCACGAGGCACTGGTGATCGAGGGTGGACATATCGCCGCCATCGGCCCCGTCGCCGAGTTGCGCGCCGCCTATCCGCAGGCCCGGCGTCACGACATGGGCGCGCATCTGATTACCGCGGGCTTTGTCGACGCGCATGTCCATTATCCGCAGACCGCGATGATCGCCAGCTGGGGCAAGCGCCTGATCGACTGGCTGAATACCTACACCTTTCCCGAGGAAATGCGTTTTGCCGATCCCGCCTATGCCGCCGAGATTGCCGCCCGCTATCTCGACCTGACGTTGGCGCATGGCACCACCACCTGCGTCAGCTATTGCACCATCCACCCCGCCAGCGTGACCGCCTTTTTCGAGGCGGCGCAGGCGCGCGGGCTGCGCGCGGTGGCGGGCAAGACCTGCATGGACCGCAACGCGCCCGACGGCCTGCGCGACACACCGCAGTCGGCCTATGACGACTCGCGCCGTCTGCTCGACCGCTGGCACGGGGTGGATCGGCTGTCTTACGCCATCACCCCGCGCTTTTCGCCTACCTCAACGCCCGAGCAACTGGGTGCGTTGGGGCACCTCTGGGCGGACCATCCCGATTGCCTGATGCAGACCCATCTGAGCGAGCAGACCGACGAGATCGAGTGGGTGAAATCCCTCTACCCGGAGGCGCGCGATTATCTCGATACCTATGAGATGTACGGGCTGTTGGGCGAGCGCGGGCTCTACGGCCACGCCATCCACCTCACCCCGCGTGAACGGGACCGGCTGCGCGAGGTGGGCGCGGCGCTGATCCATTGCCCTACCTCGAACACGTTTATCGGCTCGGGCCTTTTCGACATGGCCGCCCGCGTGGCCGAGGGCCATCGTGTGGGCCTTGCCACCGATACCGGGGGCGGTTCATCCTTCTCGATGCTGCGCACAATGGCGGCGGCCTATGAAATCGGGCAGCTGACCGGCACGGCCCTGCACCCGGCGCAACTTCTCTGGCTTGGCACCGCCGGGTCGGCGCAAGCGCTGCATATGGGCCATCTTATCGGCACTATCGCCCCGGGGATGGAGGCGGATCTGGTGGCGCTCGATCTGGTCTCGACGCCGGCCATTGCGCAGCGTTCGGAGCGTGCAGGCGATATATGGGAGGCGCTCTTTCCGACGATCATGATGGGCGATGATCGCGCGGTCGCGCAGGTCTGGGTCGCGGGGCGCGCGGTCTGAGCGGTTCGCTTGCAGACAATTGGGCCCGCTGCCTTGTCTCTTGCATCGGACAGTGACGGGCGCCCGCAACGACCGACAGCACCCAAGCCTGCCATCTTGCCGATGCGGTTCGGGCCATCGACGCCAAGTTTGGTGACGGCTATGCGCGCGAGCCCCCCCCCGACCTTATCCAGGGCGCGAGCATCGAGGCCCCCGTCGCCACCGGACATGGTGTCCACCAGAAGGTGCTGGCCGCCGTGCGCCAGATCAGTGCCGAGATGGCTGAGACGATCCTGAACCTCACGCCCCGCATCTTCGGGTGAAGGCTATACCCGCTCCGCCAGACGCCGCGCCAGCCGGGTCTGCTGCGCGATCACCTGCGGCAGATCGAGCGTGGTGATATGCCCATCCCGCACCACCTGACGGCCCTCGACGAACAGGTCGCGCACCTCTTGCGGCCCTGCCAGCACCAGCGCGGCGGGGTCCCAACTGCCAGCACTTTCGATGCCGCTGACATCCCAGATCGCGATATCGGCGCGCTTTCCCGGGGAGATCTGGCCACAGTCGTTACGCCCCAGAACCTCCGCACCGCCACGCGTCGCGATCTCGAGGGCCTCGCGTGCGCTCATCGCGTCCGCCCCGCGTGACACCCGCTGCAACAGCATCGCCTGCCGCGTCTCGGCCATCATGTTGGCCGAATCGTTGCTGGCCGAGCCATCGACGCCCAGCCCGACCCGAACACCCCGGTCCCGCATTTCGCGAACCGGGGCGATTCCCGAACCCAACCGACAGTTGGAGCAGGGGCAATGCGCAACGCCGGTTCTTGTTTCTGAAAATAACTCAATCTCCTGACCGTCAAGTTTCACGCAATGCGCATGCCAGACATCCGGCCCGGTCCAGCCCAGATCCTCGGCATACTGCCCCGGTCGACACCCGAACCGTTCCAGCGAATAGGTGACGTCTTCGGCATTTTCAGCAAGGTGGGTATGCATCATAACCCCTTGATTGCGGGCGAGATTGGCAGATTCGCGCATCAGGTCGCGGCTGACCGAGAACGGAGAGCAAGGGGCGACACCCACCCGGCACATCGAACCGTCCCTTGGGTCGTGAAAGCGATCTATGACGCGAATACAATCACCCAGGATGTACTTTTCATCTTCCACCAGCGCATCCGGCGGCAAGCCTCCGGCGCTCTCACCGATGCTCATCGCGCCGCGCGTGGGATGAAACCGCAGACCGACCTCCACTGCCGCCTCGATCGTATCATCGAGCCGGGCCCCATTCGGAAAAAGGTAGAGGTGATCGGCGCTTAGCGTGCATCCTGAGCGTGCCAATTCGGCCAGGCCAATCATCGCAGAGACGCGCATTTCCTCCGGTCCGAACCGCGCCCAAATCGGATAGAGTGTCTTGAGCCACCCGAACAACAGCGCATCCTGCCCGCCCGGCACGGCCCTTGTAAGGGTTTGGAACAAATGGTGATGTGTGTTCACCAACCCCGGCGTGACGATGCATCCCGTGGCCCGGATCACCTCGCCCGAACTCTCCAGCCCATGGCCCACTTCTGCAATCACACCATCGCGAATCAGGATATCCGCACCGCGTAATTCCCGGCGCGCGTCATCTATCGTGATCACGTAATCCGCAGCCTGTATCAGGTATTCGGCCATTTGTTCCGCCCCTTATATGTGCTTCCTCACCCCCTCTGGAAGCAGGTGCACGGCGGAAAGGGGCCAGAACCGCGCAGGCAGTCGCTAGGCGATCCGTGACAGGATTTCAAGCGCCTCTGCATGCTGCTCCCGCCCACCGGCCGCCACAACGCGCCCTCCTGCATGTGCCGGACCGCCCTGCCAGTCGGTCACGATCCCGCCTGCAGCCTCGATCACGGCAATCGGTGCCTGAATGTCGTATACGGCCAGCCCGGCCTCGATCACGAGATCGATCTGGCCAGCGGCAATAAGAGAATAGGCATAACAATCAATACCAAATCGGGTAAGCCTCACGTGGCGGGACACATCGGCAAAGGCGGCACCTTCGGCCTCGCTTCCTACCTCGGGAAAGGTTGTGAACAGGATCGATTCGGATAATGGCCGGTCACCGATCACCCGCAAATCGCGATGGCCTTGCGGTCCGCTGAGCGCCGCATGACCAAGCCCACCCTCAAAACGTTCGCCGATATAGGGCTGATCAATGATGCCATATATCGGGCCGCTCTCATCCGCGACCGCAATCAATACGCCCCATGTCGGCGTGCCGGACATGAATGCGCGCGTGCCGTCAATCGGATCGAGCACCCAGGTCAGACCACTCGTCCCGGCCTGCACACCATATTCCTCGCCAATGATTGCGTCGTCCGGACGCATCCGCGCCAATACGTCGCGCATGGCGAGCTCGGTCGCCCGATCGCCTTCGGTCACGGGATCAAACCTGCCGTCAAAGAGTTTGTTATCCGCAGTCAGACCCGCGCTTCTGAAATACGGCAAAACCGCCCTACGTGCCGCATCCGCGACCGCGTGGGCGGTTTTTCTGAGTGCGTCCTTGTCCATGCCCGCCCCCGATCAAAACACGAGAGGAGACTTAGCGCGCGAGGCGCGGTGGCTCAAGCCACCTCGCTCAGCACGCGTGCCAGATCGAACAGGCGACGACGCTGGTTTTCGGGAATCGCATAGTAGGAGCGCACCAGATCAAGTGCTTCCTTATCCCCGATTATATCAACGGGCAGGTTGCCCGGCTTCGGCATTTCCTCTTCTTTTCCAAGACCTTCGAAGAAGAAACTAATTTCTACATCAAGTGCGTCCGCAATATCCCAGAGGCGTGATGCGCTTACCCGGTTTGCTCCGGTCTCGTATTTCTGGATCTGTTGAAACTTGATCCCGACCGCTTCGGCCAATTGTTGTTGTGTCATACCGACAAGCCATCGGCGATGACGAATTCTTTTCCCGACGTACAAATCAACGGGGTGCGTCATACGATACTCCTCTCACTTCCAGTCCCGAACCTGATGAAGGCGGGCCAATACTCCAAAACCAGCACGCCACGCATCCCAGCAGCGTGTAATTCAAACTAGCAAATCCCGGCCGGATTACAAGAAATATCGCTAGCCGCCTGCGTGCCTTATACGAAAAACACTCAATCTAGACGGGATACCACCTTTTTGGGTGGGTCGGATCGGCACGCGCGACAGTGCCGATTGCCCGGACAGGCGAATCGAATTGAACCTTCAACGTCCCGAGGGTAGCGTTTCGGGACAAGAACGAGGCTGGCAACTCATGCGCGCATATCACATTCCCGCCACCGGTACCGCTCCGACGCTGCACAGTATCCCGCGACCGGCCCCGCAAATCGGCGAAATAGGCCTCGCCATCGCGGCCTGCGGGCTCAATTTTGCGGATCTGCTGATGATCAAGGGCGTGTATCAGGACACACCCGAGGCCCCGTTCACCCTCGGGATGGAGGTGGCGGGCACGGTCGAGGCGCTCGGTCCCGATACCCAAGGCCCGCCGCTCGGCACGCGCGTGGCGGTATTCGGCGGCCAGGGTGGCTTGGCCGAATATGGCTGTTTTCCGGCAGAGCGCGCCGTGGTCCTGCCTGATAAGATGGATTTCACCGATGCCGCCGCCTTTCAGATCGCCTATGGCACGAGCCATGTGGCCCTGAAGCACAGCGCGCGGCTGCGACCGGGCGAGACGCTTCTGGTGTTGGGGGCGGCGGGCGGCGTCGGCCTGACGGCGGTCGAGATCGGCAAGTTGATGGGCGCGCGCGTCATTGCCTGCGCCCGGGGGGGCGACAAGCTTGAGGTGGCACGCAAGGCCGGGGCGGATCACCTGATCGACGCTCAAACCGACGACATCCGCGCCATCTGCAAGGATTTGGGCGGCGTCGATGTGGTCTACGATCCGGTGGGCGGCGATTTGTTCAAGGCCGCAATGCGCGCCTGCAATCCCGAGGCACGCATATTGAGCATAGGTTTTGCCAGCGGTGAGGTGCCGCAAATCCCGGCCAATCACCTGCTGGTCAAGAACCTGAGCGTAATCGGCTTCTACTGGGGCGGCTATCTGAAATTCCGCCCCGAGGTGGTGACCGACAGCCTGCGCACCCTCTTCACATGGTACGAGGAGGGGCGCATCAAGCCACATGTGAGCCACGTGCTGCCGCTCGAGCGCGCGGAAGAGGCGCTCGAGCTTTTGCGCAGCCGCCGCTCGACCGGCAAGGTCGTGGTCACGCCATCCGCAGGCTGACCGGCGCGGGCTGCGCAAAGAAGCCCTGGCGCAGCATGTCGGACAGCGGATCGATCAGCGCGTCGCCGCCTGCCCTTGCGTAGAGATTGATCTTCTGCACCCCGAGATCGGGCAGCGCATTGCCCGGCTCGATCGCCTCCTGATGTGGCGGAATACTGTCTTCGAGCAGCGCACCGACGGCCAGATCCGCACTGACCAGGGCTTCTACCGCGCGATCATCCTCCGAAAGCACGGCCATCTCCCAGTCGATGCCCGCCTGCTCCAGCTTGCGCAGGACGATGGGTCGAAAGATGCAATTGGTGCAGAAGGCAAGCCGCAGCGGGCGGCGTTTCCAAGATGTGCCGCCCGGTGCCCCGGTCCAGCGCAGCGCCATTTCGGTCAGCGTCTCGCTGCCGTCGTCGACGCCCTCTTCGGTGGTCAGGATCAAATCCACCTCGCCGCGTGCGAATTCCTCGCGCAGCTTCATCGTGCTCGACGAGCGCAGATTCACATTGACCCGCGGATAGGCGGCGTTGAACTGCTTGAGCACGCGCGGCACCACCGGGTAGACGATGTCATGCGGCACGCCGAGGCGCAGCTCGCCCTCGTAGAGATCTTCGGTCAGACGCCCGATCGCCTCGTCGTTCAGCGCCAGGATGCGGCGCGCATAGCGCACCAGCTGCTCGCCCGAGGCGGTGAGCGATACCCGCCGGTTGCCGCGATCAAAGAGTGAGAGGCCCAGCATCTCCTCCAGCCGCTTGATCTGCATCGAGACGGCGGATTGCGTGAGGTTGAGCATCGCCGCTGCCCGCGTCACGCCGCCATGATCGGTGACGGCAACAAGGGCCCGCAACGTCGTGATATCGAGATTCCGCATTCATCAATCCCCGTGATGCAACTTCTGACAAACATTCATTTTCAAAATTGAAGCAGTTGCGGCAAAAGATCAACAGAGAAAATGAATAGTCACGAAACCATCACTAAGAGGAAAGGAAGCGCCATGACCTTCCACGTTAACGTCCACGCCCAAGACCTGCCCCGCGCCTACGGACCGCGCCGCAACACGCTTGGCCTGATGCTTGATGTTTTCCGTCAACGGCGCGCGCTGTTGCGGTTGGATGACACCGCGCTGACCGATCTGGGTCTCACGCGGCGCGAGGCGCTGCGCGAGGCGACGCGGCCATTCTGGGACCTTCCCTGACGGTGAAATGCCCGGCACCGGGTGCGTGCCGGGCGAAACATGTCAAAAACTGTCGGAAAAACTTGAAAACGGGTCCCCGCTCTCCGATATTACTGACAAAGCCTCAATACCGAGGCCGCCATTCACATATCGGAGGTATATATGGCTGAGTTCAACACGATCCGGACGGCGACGGGCACACGCACCGCCCAGATTGACGCGGGCCTGCGCGCGCATATGAACAAGGTCTACGGCACGATGTCCGTGGGCATGCTCATCACCGCGCTCGCAGCGTGGGCAATCGCGGGGCTCGCCGTAACGACCGACCCGTCGGCCGCCGCGGCACAGATGGGCAACGGCAAGATGCTCACAAGTCTGGGCGCTACGCTCTACCTGTCGCCGCTTCGCTGGGTGGTCATGCTGGCACCGCTCGCGTTCATCTTCCTCGGCTGGGGCGCACTGCTGCGCCGGGCACCGGCAGCGGGCGTGCAGCTTGGCTTCTTCGCCTTCGCGGCGCTGATCGGCATCTCGCTCAGCTCGATCTTTCTGGTCTTCACCAGCTTCTCGATCGCGCAGACCTTCATCGTGACGGGGATCGCCTTCGCCGGTCTGTCGCTCTGGGGCTACACGACCAAGAAGGACATCTCTGGCTGGGGCAGCTTCCTCATCATGGGGGTGATCGGGCTTATCGTCGCGATGATCATCAACATCTTCCTGCAATCGCCGGCGATGATGTTCGCGATCTCGGCGATCGGTGTTCTGATCTTCGCCGGTCTCACCGCGTACTACACGCAGGAGATCAAGAGCACCTACGTGGCGCACGCCGCGCAGGGCGATCAGGACTGGCTCGACAAGGCCGCCTATGACGGCGCGCTGAACCTCTACATCAGCTTTTTGAACATGTTCCAGTTCCTGCTGATGTTCATGGGACAGCAGGAATAGACAGCCGCATCACTCACGCGACAGGGCCGGTCAGAACGACCGGCCCTTTTCGTATCCGGCAACCTCTCTTTGCATGTGAACGGCCGGAAATGACAGTTCCGGCGTTAGGCCCATGACCACCTCGCCCATGGTCTCGAACCCGGTCGCCTGACAGAACGCGACGGCGTTGAGCGGGCACAGGCTGTGCAGCAGCGTGACCCCCGCTTGTCCTGCCGCCGACGCCACCCGCCGCACAAGCGCCCGCCCCAACCCCTGACGCAACCTGTCAGGCGCACATGCAAGGTGGCGCAGATGCGCGTGCCCCGCCGGGCAGGTGCGGCCAAAGGGGCTGATGTCACTCCAGCCTGCGACGGCCAGGACGCGCTCCTGGTCTTCGACGACATAGTAGCGCCCGCCGAACAAGATTTGCGGCACGGTCAGGATGAGAATGGGCAGCGCCTTGCGCAAGAGCCCCTCGGAATAGAATTGGCCGAGTTGCACGGCGTAGCTTTGCCGCAGCAACTCGGAAATGGCCGCGTGATCGGCGGGATAGACGGGGCGGATAGTGAAATCTGACATCGGATCGGGCTTTGTTCTGAAATCTCGCCGCCCGCCCGAACGCCCCCAAAGAAAAAGGCCGCGTCCGGGAGGCGCGGCCTTGTCTGTCTTGTCTGGGAGGCGATCTTACTTGATCTTGCCTTCCTTGTACTCGACATGCTTGCGCACCACGGGATCGTATTTACGTACGGTCATTTTCTCAGTCATGGTGCGCGCATTCTTCTTGGTCACGTAGAAATGGCCCGTGCCCGCGGTCGAGTTCAGACGGATCTTGATGGTCGTCGGCTTCGCCATTGGTTATCTCCTGCGCCAGGCGCAATACGCGCCTGTGAATATCTCATGAAGCCTGCCTTTTACCGACGCGCGCGCCCAAGTCAACCGCGATTGTCAGCACAGGGCCAGGAATTCCCGTCTTTGTCGCACCGCCCCGTCAGTTCTGCGAAAGCTGCGTGGGTTTGCGATAGAAATGATGTACGCCTATGGTCGTCGTCCGGGGATAGACGCGTGCCCACCGGGGGTTCACGGCGCGGGTGTGGTAATGCGTGGCCCCGTCGGTCAGACGGCGCGGCGCGCCCTGCACCATGAGGCGGGCCACCTTGTTCACCTGATCGAAGGCAACGGGATTGGCGATATGCTCTTCATACCCGTCGCACGTGTAGGTGAACTGGCACTGGAACCTGCGACCTGTGCCCTGATGGATCACGCCGCAAACGGAGTCGGGAAAGGCGGCGCTGTCGACACGATTCATGATTACCTCAGCCACCGCGAACTGGCCACGCACGCTCTCGCCGCGCGCCTCGAAATAAAGAGCCTCGGCGAGACAGGCAGATTGCACGTTGCCACCGCCCACCTCCAGACCGGCAAGCCAGTCGCGCGAGTATTCGATGCCAATCTCGGGACGGCTCAGATAGCTTGCCATCCGGTCCCCAGAAATCGACCGCAGCGCGCGCGTTTCCTGCTCCATCAGCCGGGTCACGGGCGTGTCCGCGACAACCGGTCCTGTCATGACCGCAAGCGCGGCGACGAGTAGCGCTCGTTTCATGTGTGTTCTCCTTGCCACCGGGGACAGCCCCTTTGTCATCCGGCGGCGTTTAGACAAATAGAAGCTATCCGTCCACCCCGAGGAGAAGCGGGAAACCGCTCATGGATCTTTTCGGCCCAAAAAGCCCTTGCGTCCGTATCTATATTGCGTGTGTCGGCGCGTCGGCTACCCGATCTTGTCACGCACCGTCAGCTGTGCGGCAGCAAGTCGCGCCACCGGAACCCGGAACGGCGAACAGGACACGTAGGTGAATCCCGCATCCCGGCAGAAGGCAATCGATTCGGGATTGCCGCCATGCTCGCCGCAGATCGACAGGGTCACGTCTGGATTGGCTGCGCGACCGCGCTCTGCGCCGATCTTGAGCAACTCGCCCACCCCGTCGATATCGAGCATGTGAAACGGGTCCTCGGGATAGACCCCCTGCTTGACATAGTCCGACATGAAGCGGCCTGCATCGTCGCGCGACAGGCCATAGGTCATCTGCGTGAGATCATTGGTGCCAAAGCTCAGGAACGAGACCAGATGCGCAAATTCGCCCGCGCGCAGGCAGGCGCGTGGCGTCTCTACCATGACCCCCAGACGATAGGCGAAATCGCGCCCGGTCTCGTTGCGCACGGCGGCGGCGACCGCGTCGACGCGGGTCTTGACCAGTTCGACCTCGCGCTTAGCGCTGACCAGCGGGATCATGATCTCGGGCACCACCGGCGCGCCGTCCTTGCTCGCCTCCAGTGTCGCCTCGAAGATCGCCCGCGCCTGCATGTCGTAAATCTCGGGCACGGTGATGCCGAGACGCACGCCGCGCATGCCCAGCATGGGATTGTATTCGCTCAGCGCCTCGACCCGCCGGGTCACATCCGAGAGCGGCAGATCAAGCGCCTCGGCCAGTTGCAGATGGCCTGCGCGATCGGTCGGCAGGAACTCGTGCAGCGGCGGGTCAAAGAGCCGGATGCAGACCGGCAATCCGTGCATGATCCGAAAGAGCGCGGCCAGATCCTCGCGCTGCATCGGCAAGAGGCGTTCCAGCACGGCGGCCCGGTCCTCGCTCGCATCGGCAAAGATCATCTCGCGCATCACCGTCAGCCGGTCGGTCTCGAAGAACATGTGCTCGGTCCGGCACAGACCGATACCGCGCGCGTTGAAATTGCGCGCCGTCTCGGCATCGGCGGCGGTGTCGGCATTGGCGCGGACGGCGATGTCGCGGACATTGTCGGCCCAGCTCATGAAGGTCTGGAACGATCCGTCGCGCGCCACCTCGAGCAGCGGGGCCTCGCCAGCCAGGACGATCCCGTTGGTGCCGTCGATGGTGAGCATCTCACCGGCCTTGACGACGCGCCCGCCGGGCATGGTCAACTGCTTGCGCCGCGACTGGAAATGGATCTCGGAGGCGCCCACTACGCAAGGAAGGCCGATGCCGCGCCCGATCACCGCCGCGTGGCTGGTCATGCCGCCGCGTTCGGTCAGCACGCCCGCCGCGGCATGCATGCCACGGATATCCTCGGGACTGGTCTCGCGCCGCACCAGGATGCAGGCCTCGCCGCGCGCCTGGGCTGCCTGCGCCTCGGCGGCGGAAAACACCACCCGGCCCGACGCCGCCCCGGGGCTTGCCGCGATGCCGCGCGCCAGCACGTCGCGCTCGGCCTCAGGATCGACCTGCCGGTGCAAAAGTTCGTTGAGCGCGCGCGGTTCGACCCGCATCAGCGCTTCCTCGTGACTGATGATACCGTCCTCGGCTAGTGCGACCGCGATGCTCACCGCCGCGCGGCCATTGCGCGCCACGCGCAGCCCGTCGAGCAGCCAGACCTTACCGTTCTCGATGGTGAACTCCGCCTGCATCTCCTCGCGCAGATTTTCACGCATCAGCGCGGCATAGGCCTTGATCTCGGCGAATGCGTCAGGGGCCAGCTCCTCTAGCGAGGGCCCGCGCGTGTCGCGTTCGAGATAGAGCGCATCCGCGCCGCGTTCGAGCGCATCGCGGCCCTGACTCTGGCTCAGGTAGCGTCCTGTGATCTGGCGCGCGCCGGTCTGACTGTTCACGAGTTGCATCACGCCCGAGCCGCATTCCCCCTCGCCAAGACCCAACGCCAGTTCCTGCACCACAAGGCCGAGGCCTGCATCGGCGGGCGCACCCTTGGCCTGACGCAGAAGGCGCGCGGTCGTCCCCCCCCAGGCCCGCGCCATGGAGCGCAGCACCTCAGACAGCTGCACCGCCGGCTCCTGCGGGAATTCCTCGTCGGTCTCGGCCTCATAGGCGCGCAGCGCCCGGGGCAGCCCGGTTACCGGGTCCTCGGGAACATCCTCGAAGATATCCGGGTCGAGCCGCGCCACATGGACCGCGTAGGATTGCACGAAGCGCAGGTAGATCTCAGCCGCCGCCCGGGTGCCGATGCGTTCCGCCAGATCCTTGAGACGCGCGTCGTTGATGCCGATGTTCAGGACCGCTCCTGGTCCGCCCCAATCGGGGTCTTCCGAGGACGGGCGCACGCAGAGCAGCGGCACCTCGCCAAAGGGTTCCAGCAGCGCCGCCATGTCGGGCAACTCGCCCGCCGCGATGCGATGTACCGCCTGAAACGACAGCGCGATGGTGCGCGGTACCGGCAGGTCGAGCCGCACCAGCCGTTGCAGGCATTTTGCACGCCCCCCGTGGGTATTGGCATTCACCGGAGAGGTGGGGGTGATGAGCGTGATATGCGGGTCGTCTTGCTGCACTGCGGCACCTTTCCTTTGTCCGCACCATACGCCGCACGGCGCGCAAGGCAAGGGAAAGGACGCCGCACGGCGCGCAAGGCAAGGGAAAGGACGCCGCACGGCGCGCAAGGCAAGGGAAAGGACTACGGATATGGGACAGGGCGAGGATGTGACGAAGGAAGGCGGATAGTTTGGCCTTCCGCGATGCGTTTCGCGCGTGATGCGGCGACGGTAACTCGAGACCAAAAGCCGCCGCATCAGACCAACACGACCCTACTGTGCGAGCGCCGCATCCACGATCGGCTGCCACGTCTCCTCATTGGTGGCGCGCCACTCGCCGGCAACTTCGGCCACGGGGCGGCCGTCCTGCTCGACCGCGCGCAGCAGCGCCTCCTGCGTTTCTGTATCGAGCTGGAAATCTTCCAGCATGTACCACGCGGCGGGCCATTTGATCTTGGTGCCCTTGATCACCGTCTTCACTGCGGATAGCGAAGGTATGCCGCAATCGCCGGGCAGGTCCGGGTTCGGGCCCCAGCTTGGGGTCTCGTAACAGGCGGCCTCTGCCGTGGGCAGGGTGACGAAGCGCAGATCCTGTGCAGCGACCGCCCAATGCGGCCGCCAGAACATAACCAGAGCGTTCTCGCCGGAGGTGCTCGCCTCGGTCAGGGTTTGCGCCAGATCGGTCTCGGTGGCGGCGGGGCGCACCTCGAAGGGCAGGCCCATGGCCTCGATGATGCTGGCGGCGGGGCCGTCCCATGCCTCGGGATAGTCGGTCACCACCAGACCCGAGAGGGCGGCGCAATCGCGCAGCGCCTCCCAGTCGGGCAGGCCGGGGCAGGTCGCCTCCATATGCGCGGGATAGGCAAGGCCCTCGGACAGGGTCACGCCCAGTTCGCCCATGTCCTGCAAGTCACCGTCAAGGATCATGTCGCGGTAATTGGCCGGGGCGCTGGCCTCCCAGACCTCGAGATTGACGTCGATGCGGCCCTGTTTCATGTCGCTGAACACGCGCATCTGCTCGGCCTCGACATACTCGACCGCGTAGCCCATGGCGGTGAGCACTTCACCGGCCACATGGGCGGTGATCCGTGCCCCGGTCTCGGGCAAGAGCGCCAGCTTGATCGCGGTGTCGGTATGGCCAAGCTCTGCGGCATGGCTGGCCATGGGAAGGGTCAGGCCGACAACGGCGAGGGCGTGGATTTTGGACGGCATTTCAAGCTCCTGATGCAATACTGGGCGCGTGGCCCGCATGGGTCAAACGTTTGGATCGGGACGCAGGGTGCTGAAAAGCGTTTGCGAGTAATGTGACGGCGCTTCCCGAATCGCGGGCAAGATAGCATGCGCGTCGGGCGGCGCACCCTTTTTCTGGCACCGGGCAAACCGGCACGTCTGGCGGTATGGCAGATGTTCAAACCGCAGGGCCGATCTGATAGGATGTGGTCGGTGCAGATGTCGCTGCGTTCCGTTGGCGATGGCCGCGACAGGCAAGGGGGCCGAGGTGAAAAATCCGATCAAAAGACCGGGACTGCTGGCTCTGATGCTCGTCCTGCTGATGGGCCTGATCGGGCCCGGCACGCGCGCCGCAGAGGACGGCGCACCGCGCGCCGGGCTGATGTGGAACCGGACCGGCCTGCCTGCCGTCTTCCCGCTTCAGGTCAAGAGCCCGCCGGGCCGCGATTATTTCCTGCGATTGATCGAAGTCGAGACCGGAGACGCCGCACTCGCCGCCTATATCGAGGGCGGTGCGTTCTTCCGCGTGTTGGTGCCGCCGGGCACCTTTCGCCTGATATTTGCCGCCGGAACGGGCTGGCGTGGCGAGGACGACCTCTTTGGCCCGGGCGAGGCCACGCAGGTTTTCGAACTACGCCGCCCGCTGACCTTCGAAACCCGGGGGCTGGACACCAAGGCCGGACATATCGTGCGCCTGATCGAGCGGCCGTCCGGTGAGATCCTCGAGGCTGCGGTGAAGGGGCAGGCGATCTGTCAGCGGTTCCGGCTGTCCTTGCCGATGTCGATCCATTCCGAGCAGACCAGAACGCGGCATTTCCGCCATAACCCCGGCCATATCGGCCTGTCCTCGCACGACGTGTCGCGCCTCGGGCCGAGGCTGGCTGATCCGCTACGGAACCACGACCGGTTTCACCGCTCCTTCGCGGGCCCGCGCCGGGATGTGCGGTCGCGCTATTGCGGCTGACCGGCGCGCAATTGCCGGGGTGACAGGCCAAAGGCACGCCGGAACATGCGCGTCATCGCCGAGGCATCGTCATAGCCCACGCGCGCCGCGATTTCGGCCACCGATAGCGGCGTGCCCTTGACTAGCCGGTAAGCCTCGGACATGCGGATCAGGGCATAGATCCCCTGCGGCGACCGCCCCGAGGCGGTAACGCAGCGTTGTTCGAGGCCGCGCTGGCTGAGCGCGAGGCGGCGGGCGATCTCGGGGATCGGCAGCGGTTGCTCGATATGGCGGCGCATCAGCGCGGCGGCGGCGCGCACCACCCGGTCGCCCGACATGCCCGGCGGGCAGGGCGCGTCGGCGGGCCGCTCCCCATGCATGAAGAGCGCCGCCACATCAAGGCTGAGCATCGCGTCGTGATGCTGGGCAATCAGTTCCAGCATCAACTCCATCGTGGTCGAGGCGCCGCCGCAGCTCAGCCGGTCGCGGTCGATGACGAAACGGTCGCTGACCACCTCTACCTCGGGATGGGCTTCCTCGAATTCGGTCAGAACGTCCCAATGCGAGGTCGCGCGGTAGCCGTCCATCAGCCCCGCCGCCGCCAGCAGGAGGCTGCCGGTATCGAGCCCCACAAGGTTGCCGCAGCGCGCCGCAGCACCACGCAACCGGCGCAGGACGCCAGGCTCGGTCAGGGCGCGGTGGCCATAGCTTGGCATGACAAAGAGATAATCGACGTGCGGCATGTCCGAGAGCCGTAGCATCGGTGTCACCGGCAGGCCGCTCGATGACAGCACCGTGCCCCCATCAAGGCCGATGAAGTGCCAATCATAGAGATCGCGGCCCGCCAGCGTGTTGGCGGCGCGCAGCGGCTCGACCGCGTTGGCAAGGCACAGGTTGGAAAAGCTGGGAAAGAGGAGGATCGCGACCTGGCGTTGCATCGGAAAATTTCGAATCCTGCATGATCTGGAGCATGTTCGGCATGATACGGCTCGCTCCCGATGTCTAGCAATATCCTCAGGACAGAAGGGGAGTCAGCGATGGATTTCGATCTGAGTGCCGAACAGGAGATGATCGTCTCGACGGTCCGCAGCTTTGTCGAGACCGAGATCTACCCACATGAGGCCGAGGTGGAGCGCCGGGGCGAGGTGCCGCCCGAGCTTGCCGCGGAGTTGCGCCGCAAGGTCATCGACATGGGCTTCTGGGCCTGCAATTTCCCCGAGGAGGTCGGCGGCGGCGGGCTCGGGCATCTCGATTTCGCGCTGGTCGAGCGTGAATTGGGGCGCGGCGCCATGGCGCTCACGCATTTCTTCGGGCGGCCGCAGAACATCCTGATGGCCTGCGCGGGCGATCAGCGCGAGCGTTACCTGCTTCCGGCGGTGCGCGGCGAGCGGATGGACGCGCTGGCGATGACCGAGCCCGATGCCGGGTCGGATGTGCGCGGCATGAAATGCACGGCGGTGCGCGACGGATCCGACTGGATCGTCAACGGCACCAAGCATTTCATCTCGGGCGCGGATCACGCGGATTTCTTTATCGTTTTCGTGGCGACGGGTGTTGACGAGACGGCGCATGGCCCGAAAAAGCGGATCACCTGTTTCCTCGTCGATCGCGGGCATCCCGGTTTTACCGTGCGCGACGGCTATCGCTCGGTCTCGCATCGCGGCTACAAGAACTGCATCCTTGAATTCGACGATTGCCGCCTGCCGCAGGGCCAGGTCCTGGGTGAGGTCGATGGCGGGTTCGAGGTGATGAACACTTGGCTCTATGCCACCCGGATCACCGTGGCGACGATGAGCGTCGGACGCGCGCGCCGGGTCTTTGACCTTGCGCTGCACCATGCCGCCGAGCGGCGGCAATTCGGCCAGCCGATCGCGAAATTTCAGGGGGTCAGCTTTCAGATCGCCGACATGATCACCGAGATTGACGCCGCCGACTGGCTGACGCTCGCCGCCGCCTGGCGGCTTGACCGGGGCCTGCCCGCCAATCGCGAGATCGCCAGTGCCAAGCTCTATGCCTCGGAGATGCTGGCGCGAGTGACGGATGCGGCCTTGCAGATCCATGGCGGCATGGGGCTGATGGACGATCTGCCCATCGAGCGGTTTTGGCGCGATGCGCGGGTCGAGCGGATCTGGGACGGCACCAGCGAGATCCAGCGCCATATCATCGGGCGGGACCTGTTCCGCCCGCTCGGGGCCTGAACACGATGCAGGACCTGTCGCGCCTGCTGCGCCCGCGCTCCATCGCGGTGATCGGCGGCGGCACCTGGTGCCGCGACGTGATCGCGCAATGCCGTCGGATCGGTTTCGCCGGTCCGGTCTGGCCGGTGCATCCGCATCGCGATGAGATCGGCGGGCTGCCCGCCCATGCCCATGTGAAAGACCTGCCCGAGGCCCCCGACGCCGCCTTTATCGGGGTCAATCGCGCCGCCAGCATCGAGACGGTGCGCGCGCTCTATGCAATGGGGGCCGGGGGGGCGGTCTGTTTCGCCTCGGGCTTTCGCGAATCCGCCTCCGAGACCGGCGATGGCCGGGAAATGGAGGCGGCCCTCGTCGATGCTGCAGGGGGGCTGCGCATTCTCGGGCCGAATTGCTACGGCTTTCTCAACCTGCTCGATGGCGCGGCGCTCTGGCCCGATCAGCAGGGCGCGCGCCGGGTCGGGCGGGGCGTGGCGCTGATCACGCAATCCTCCAATATCGCGATCAACCTGACCATGCAGACCCGCGGCCTGCCGCTGGCCTATGTGGTCACCGTCGGCAATCAGGCGCAGACCGGCATGGCCGAGATCGCCGAGACGCTGCTGGCCGATGAGCGGGTCACAGCACTCGGGCTGCATGTCGAGGGCGTGGGCGATCTGGCCGCGTTCGAGGCGATGACACGTGTGGCCCGGGCGCGCGGCGTCCCGGTCGTGGTGATCAAATCGGGGCGCACCGCGCAGGCGCAGGCGGCGGCGCTGTCGCATACCGGCGCGCTTGCGGGCAGCGATGCGGGCGCACGGGCGCTCTTTGACCGGCTGGGCGTGGCGCAGGTCGACACGCTCTCGGAGATGCTGGAAACGCTGAAAGTCCTGCATGTGACCGGCCCGCTTGCCTCGCCCCGGATTGCGTCGTTTTCCTCGTCGGGGGGTGAGGCGGGGTTAATCGCGGATCACGCGGCGCGTGCCGGGCTGGTCTGCCCGCCGCTCGATGAGGCGCAGACGGCGGGGCTGCGAAGGGCGCTCGGGCCACGCGTCGCGCTCGCCAATCCGTTGGATTATCACACATACATCTGGGGCGACCGCGCGGCGATTGCCGCCACCTTTTCGGCGATGATGGCGGGCGATCTGGCGATGGGAGTGGTGATCCTCGATTTCCCGCGCCCGGATCGCTGCGACGGGGCGGCCTGGCATATCGTGATCGACGCCGTGGCCGACACCATCGCGGCCACAGGGCGGCCCATGGCGATCCTGTCGAGCCTGCCCGAGACCATGCCCGAAGCCGTGGCCGAGGCGATGATCGCGCGCGGCATCGTGCCCCTGTGCGGCATGGCCGAGGGGGTGGCGGCGATGGCCGCCGCCGCGCGCTGTGGTGCGGCGGCGGTGCATCCCGGCCCGCTCGCGGTTCCCGCGCCGCTCGACGGTGACAGCCATCTGCTGAGCGAGGCTGAGGCCAAGAGCTGGCTGGCGGCGCATGGCGTGGCGGTGCCGCGCGCGCAAACCGCCCATAGCCCCGAGGAGGCCGCAGAGGCCGCCGCCGCGCTTGGTTTTCCGGTGGTGCTCAAGGCCCTGGGCATCGCCCACAAGACCGAAGCCGGGGCGGTCGCGCTCGGCCTGGCGGGCCCCGAGGCCGTCACGGTCGCGGCCGGGCGCATGGGAGGCGCGGCCTTCCTCGTGGAGGAGATGGTCACCGGCGGCGTAGCGGAACTGCTGGTCGGCGTGATCCGCGATCCGGCGCATGGCTTCGTGCTCACGCTCGGCGCGGGCGGCGTGCTGACCGAGCGGCTGGCCGATACCGTTTCGCTCTTGCTGCCCGCTGAGCCCGACGACATCCGCGCCGCGCTGGAGCGGCTGCGCATCGCGCCGCTGCTGCATGGCTATCGCGGCGCGCCCGGGGCCGATCTCGACGCGTTGGTCGCGGCCATCGGCGCGGTGCAGGACTGCGCGCTTGCGCATCAGGCCCAATTGCATGAGCTTGAGATCAATCCGCTGATCGCCACCCCGGAGCGCGCCGTCGCGCTCGATGCCCTATTCAGACTGGGAGGAGACCCATGACCGACAGCCCCATCCGAACCGAACGCCGTGGCGCGGTGCTCGAGGTGACGCTCGACCGGCCCAAGGCCAATGCGATAGATTTTGCCACCAGCCGCATCATGGGCGAGGTGTTCACCGAGTTCCGCGATGACCCGGACCTGCGGGTCGCGATCCTGACCGGGGCGGGTGAGAAATTCTTTTGCCCCGGCTGGGATCTCAAGGCCGCCGCCGGGGGCGAGGCGGTGGATGGCGATTACGGCAAGGGCGGCTTTGGCGGGTTGCAGGAGTTGCGCGGGCTCAACAAGCCGGTGATCGCCGCCATCAACGGCATCGCCTGCGGCGGCGGGCTGGAGCTGGCGCTCTGTGCCGATATGATCCTGGCCGCCGATCACGCCAGTTTCGCCCTGCCGGAAATCCGCTCAGGCACGGTGGCCGATGCCGCCTCGATCAAGCTGCCCCGGCGCATCCCCTATCACATCGCCATGGAGTTGCTGTTCACCGGGCGCTGGTTCGATGCCGAGGAGGCGGCGCATTGGGGCCTTGTGAACCGGGTGCTGCCCGCCTCCGATCTGATGGGGGCGGCACGGCAGATGGCCGATGATCTGGCCGCAGGCCCGCCGCTCGTCTTTGCCGCGATCAAGGAAATCGTGCGCGAGGCCGAGGATATGAAATTCAACGATGCACTCAACCGCATCACGCAAAGCCAGTTCGAGACGGTGGAACGGCTCTACCGCTCGGAGGACCAGAAGGAAGGGGCGCGCGCCTTTGCCGAGAAGCGCGACCCGGTTTGGAAAGGGAGGTAAGCCATGCCGCTGAACATGACCCGCGACGTTTTCATCACCTGCGCCGTGACCGGATCGGGCGCTAGCCAGGATCGCAGCCCGCATGTGCCGCGCTCGCCGAAGGAAATCGCCGAGAGCGCCATCGACGCTGCCCGCGCCGGGGCCGCCATCGTGCATTGCCATGTCCGCGACCCCGAGAGCGGCGCACCATCGCGGAGGCTCGATCTTTACCGCGAGGTGACCGAGCGCATCCGTGACGCGGAGGTGGATGTGGTGCTGAACCTCACGGCCGGGATGGGCGGCGACATCACCTTCGGCTCGACCGAGGCGCCGCTGCCGGTGAACAAGGCGGGGACCGACATGATCGGGGCCGAGGAGCGGGTGGCGCATGTCGCCGACTGCCTGCCCGAGATCTGCACGCTGGATTGCGGAACGATGAATTTCGCAGAGGCCGATTACGTGATGACCAACACGCCCGGCATGCTGCGTGCCATGGGCCGGAGGATGACCGAACTGGGCGTGAAGCCCGAGATCGAGGCCTTCGACACGGGGCATCTGTGGTTCGCCAAGGAACTTGTGAAGGAGGGTGTGCTGGAGGCTCCGGCGCTGGTGCAGCTGTGCATGGGCGTGCCCTGGGGCGCGCCAAACGACCTCAACACCTTTATGGCGATGGTCAATAATGTGCCTTCGGACTGGAACTTTTCGGCCTTCTCGCTGGGGCGCAACCAGATGGCCTATGCGGCGGCGGCAGTGCTGGCGGGTGGGCATGTGCGTGTCGGGCTGGAGGATAATCTCTGGCTCGACAAGGGCGTGCTGGCCACCAACGCGCAACTCGTGGAGCGCGCGGTGGGTATTGTCGAACGCATGGGTGCGCGGGTCATGGGCCCGCAGAAGGTGCGCGATGCGCTCGGTCTGGTCAAGCGGGCACCGAAATGAGCCGCGCCGCGATCATCGGCGGTGGCGTGATCGGCGGCGGCTGGGCCGCGCGCTTCCTGCTCAATGGCTGGGACGTGGCGGTGTTCGATCCCGACCCGGAGGCCGAGCGCAAGGTGGGCGAGGTGCTGGCCAACGCGCGCCACGCGCTGCCCGGACTGTATGATGCGGCACTGCCCGAGGAGGGGCGGTTGAGCTTCCACGGCTCCATGTCCAAAGCGGTGGAGGGCGCGCAGTGGATTCAGGAGAGCGTGCCCGAACGCCTGCCGCTCAAGCGCAAGGTATTCCAGACCTTGCAGGAGTGGTGCGACCCCGACGCGATCATCGGCTCGTCCACCTCGGGGTTCAAGCCGTCCGAATTGCAGGGCTGCGCCACGCGGCCCGGGCAGATCGTCGTCACGCATCCGTTCAACCCGGTCTACCTCCTACCGCTGATCGAGCTGGTGACGACCGACAGGAATTCCCCCGATCTGATCGACCGGGCGAAACAGACGCTGACCTCGGTCGGGTTCTACCCGTTGCACCTGCGCCGCGAGATCGACGCTCATATCGCCGACCGGTTTCTCGAGGCGGTCTGGCGTGAGGCGCTTTGGCTGGTCAAGGACGGTATCGCCACCACCGAGGAAATCGACGAGGCGATCCGCATGGGGTTTGGCCTGCGCTGGGCGCAGATGGGGCTTTTCGAGACCTATCGCATCGCCGGGGGCGAGGCGGGGATGCGCCATTTCCTCGATCAGTTCGGCCCCTGCCTTAGCCTGCCCTGGACCCGACTGACGGATGTGCCGGACTATGACGAGGCACTGGTCGAACTGATCGCGAGCCAGTCGGACGCGCAATCCGGCCATCTCAGCATCCGCGAACTGGAGCGGCTGCGCGATGACAATCTCGTCGCCATGCTGCGCGCGCTCAAGCGCACGCAGACCGGGGCGGGCGGTGTCATCCTCGGCCATGAGGCGACGCTGCCGCGCGCCGAGACCGGGGCGGATGGCCTGCCGATGACGCTTGAGGTGCAGGTGCCGAGCAGTTTTGCCGATTACAACGGTCACATGAACGAGGCCGCCTATCTCGATCTCGGCACCCGCGCCTCGGACCGGCTGATGGAGATGCTGGGCGCCGATGCCGCCTATATCGCGGGGGGGCTGAGTTATTTCACGGTCGAGACGGATATCCGCTATCTCGCCGAGATCCAGATCGGTCGGCGCGTCACCATGACCACGCAGCTTCTGGCCGGGGACGGGCGCAAGCTGCATTTGTTGCACCGGCTGTGGGATGGCGACGATACCCCGGCGGCCACAATCGAGACGCTGCTGCTGCATGTCGATCTGGCGACGCGGCGCGTGGTGGCCCCCGGTGAGGCGCTGGCCACGCGCGCGGCGGCGATGCTTGCCGCGCATGCGGCGCATCCCGTGCCCGAACGTTTGGTTCTGGGCCGCGCGAAAGCCTGAGCGCGGGCACCGCTCAGGGCAAAAGTTAGGCCAGCAGCGGATTGGGAAAGCGTTGCTCCAGCGTCACCGCGAGGAAACTCCCGGTGATCCCGAGACGCGCGTGTCGAATCCGGCGCGCAGGGAGGGCAGGTCGCGGGGCGATCCTTTGAGGCGCGCGGTGGTGCCGATCAGGTTGACCGGCTGCGCGTCGATCCCGCGCAACAGATCGGATCGCGCGTCCGGGCGCAGCACCACCTCGACATCGCGCGGCCTGATCAGCGGGCACAGGAGTTGGATCTGGAAGTTGCGCGACAGCGTGGCCAGGGGCCCCACCCGCAGCGCAAGGCGGCCCGTCTTGCGGTCGCGCAGCGAGGCGCTGAGATCCACCGCCGTGCGAAAGATCGCCTCGGCATGATCGAGCGCGATGCGCCCTGCCTTGGTCAGCACGAGACCGCGCCCGCGCCGCTCGAAAGCGCCTGACTGACGGCGGCAGGTTCAGACCAGACAAGTCGTTATGCTACACTTATACCCAACGGGCCGGATCTCGGAATCGACGGGGCGGGCGGGTGCCGGGTTAATGCTGTGTGAGCGTGGCAAAGGTGATCACGCCGATCACCAGCAGCACCAGCCCGAGCGCCAGGCATCCCGGCACCCGTGCCAGCCAGCGCTGCCAGCGGTGGCGCAGCCGCTGGCCCATCGCCCAGATCACGATCGCCAAAAGCCCCGCGCCGACCTGATACTGCACAAACACCGTCAGCCGGTTCATTCCGCGCGTGAACCCGTCGCCCTCGGGGGCGGTGTGTGCGGCCAGAAGAAAGGATGCCGCATAGAGCGCGGCCCAGATGCCGGAGACCAGGACAAGCCAATGCGTGCGGGTCATGAACACCATCCTACTCAATCGCGATGCTCTGCCGTAATTCGCCGCTCGTCCGGTCATAGATCAGGATGCGGTCATCCCGGGTGACCAATGCCAACCAGTCCTCGCCAAAGGTGACCGCCTGGGCGCTTGCGCCTTCGGGCAGGGTGATGTTGTCGGGCAGGGTGAGGGGCTGCCTGCGGTCCTCGCCCGAGAAGCGGATGACAAGCAATGCAACGATGACTACAACGCCGACAATCATCGTGGCGGTCAGCACCGTGACCAGTCGCGCGAGAAATTTCAATGTCGCCGGGCTGACCGGCGGGGGGCTATCATCCATGGGGCAAGACCCGCTCGTGTTCCGGATCGGGGACGATCCGCCATCCCGCCTTGATAAGGCGCTTTCGCGTGATGTGCCAGAGGCGGCGGCGCTGTCGCGTACCCGGCTGGCGCGACTGCTTGGCGACGGGGCGGTGCGCGTGAACGGCGCGGTGATCGTTGCGGCCAAGGCGCGGGTGGCTGCGGGTGACCTGATCGAGATCGATGTGCCGGACCCGCGTGAGAGCCATATCGGGGCCGAGGAGATCGCGCTGACCGTGGTGCATGAGGATGACGACCTGATCGTGATCGACAAGCCCGCCGGCATGGTGGTGCATCCCGCCCCCGGCAGCCCGGCGGGCACTCTGGTCAACGCGCTATTGCATCATTGCGGCGACAGCCTGTCGGGGGTGGGCGGCGCGCGGCGGCCCGGCATCGTGCACCGGATCGACAAGGATACCAGCGGATTGCTGGTGGTGGCCAAGTCCGACGCCGCCCATCAGGGGCTGGCCGCGCAGTTCGAGGCGCATAGCGCCGAGCGTGCCTATCTCGCGGTGGTGAATGGCGTGCCCGAGGCCAGCGATCCACGCCTGCGGGGCGTGCGGGGCGCGTCCTTCGAGGCGGGAAATGTGCTGCGCATCGCCACCGGGCTTGCTCGGCACAAGACCGACCGGCAGCGGCAGGCGGTGACGTTTGAAGGGGGCCGCCACGCGGTCACACGCGCGCAGGTGTTGGAGCGGTTCGGCCACCCCCCGGCGGCCGCGCTGCTGGAATGTCGGTTGGAGACCGGACGCACCCATCAGATCAGAGTGCATCTGGCGCATGTCGGACACGGACTCATTGGTGATCCGGTCTATGGCGGGCGGCGCAAACTGTCGCAAAAGGCGCTCTCTCCGCGCGCCATCGAGGCCGCGAACGGGTTTGCCCGTCAGGCGCTGCATGCCGCTACTCTCGGCTTCGATCATCCGGTCAGCGGCGCGGCCTTGCGGTTCGAATCGCACCTGCCGCCGGATATGGCGTCGTTGATCGCAGCGCTGAGGGGGGCTGCGTGACAAAGGCGCAAGATCACGTGAAATTCTGACATATTGGCGGAACCGCGACGGAAACCACATAGTTGTCCGTTAAGATATATGAACCATGGCATCTTGAAAGGATGCGGTGATGGTCCTAGGTCAATGTTAACGATCTAAACATCAGGAGGGACAACGGCATGGGCAATTACGCGAATCTGCCAGCGCCGACACCGGAAGGCGGATTGAATCGCTACATGCAGGAGATCCGCAAGTTTCCGCTGCTCGAACCGGAAGAGGAATACATGCTGGCCAAGCGGTGGGTCGAGGAACAAGACACCGAGGCCGCGCATAAGATGGTCACCAGCCACCTGCGCCTCGCGGCCAAGATAGCCATGGGCTATCGCGGCTACGGGCTGCCGCAGGCCGAGGTGATTTCCGAGGCCAATGTCGGCCTCATGCAGGCCGTCAAGCGGTTCGATCCGGAGCGTGGCTTTCGTTTGGCGACCTATGCGATGTGGTGGATCCGGGCCTCGATCCAAGAGTATATCCTGCGGTCTTGGAGCTTGGTGAAGCTTGGCACCACCTCGGCGCAGAAAAAGCTGTTTTTCAACCTGCGCAAGGCCAAAGCCCGTATCGGCGCGCTTGAGGATGGCGACCTGCGCCCTGATACCGTCAAGAAGATCGCCACCGATCTCGGCGTGACCGAGGACGAGGTGATTTCGATGAACCGGCGCATGGCCGGGTCCGATGCCTCGCTCAACGCCACCGTCGGCTCTGACGGCGAGGGCACGATGCAATGGCAGGACTGGCTCGAGGACGAGGACGCCGACCAAGCCACCGCCTATGAGGAACAGGACGAGTTGTCGGCTCGGCGCGAATTGCTGAGGCTGGCGATGGATGTCCTAAACGAGCGTGAGCGCGACATCCTCACGCAGCGTCGCTTGAGCGACGAGACGATCACGCTGGAGGATCTGAGCGCGCAATATGACGTCAGCCGTGAGCGGATCAGGCAGATCGAGGTGCGCGCCTTCGAGAAGCTGCAAAAGCGGATGCGCGATCTGGCGCAGGAAAAGGGCATGCTGAGCTCGGTCTGACCGCCCTTGGCAGCGGGCTCGGCATCGCCTATCTTTTGCGCTCAGGCGGGGGTGGGGAACGATGGCGATGCGCGCGACCGGGGGCTGCACGATTGACCGATGGGCCCGGCTTGGTGCCTCGATCGTCCTGCTGTTGCTAGCCGCCTGCGCGCCGCGCGTCACCGCAGAGCGCGCGGCCCCGCATCCGCAAGCAGAGATTCAGCCGGTTTTTGTGGTGACGGGCCGCGAACTCGACCGGACCGGACCGATCTTTGGCCTGAAGCGATCTGAGGCGATGCATTATTTCCGTGCTGATATCTCGATCCCGCCGACCCATGAGACCGGACGCATCGAATGGCCCGAGGGCCCGCCCGATGCCGCAACAGATTTCGTGGTCACCGGAACGCTGGTTCATGACGGGCCGGAGGCACTACGCCGCGACATGCGCGCGCGCACCAAGGGGCGCGAGACGCTTGTGTTCGTGCATGGCTACAACAACACCCTCTCGGAGTCGATGTATCGGTTGGCGCAGATCCGGGCGGATTTCAATGTGTCGATGCCGGGACTGTTGTTCGCCTGGCCCTCGGCGGGCGATCCGCGCGGCTATATATATGACCGCGACAGCGTGCTTTATGCGCGCGACGATCTTGAGACGCTGCTGCGGGATCTGACGGGGCGTCCGGGCGAAAAGGTCTTTATCCTCGCGCATTCGATGGGGTCGCAACTGGTGATGGAGGCGCTGCGCCAGATCGCCCTGCGCGGCGACCGCCATCTGCTCGACAGGATCAGCGGCGTGGTGCTGATGTCACCCGATATCGACCCCGATCTCTTTGATCGGCAGGCCGAAGCCATAGGGACATTACCGCAGCCTTTCCTTATCTTTATCACCAAGGCAGACCGTGCGCTCACGCTGTCGGGCTTCATCACCGGGCGCAAGCCGCGCCTCGGGGTGATCGACGATGCCGGGGAGGTGCGGCGCGGCGATGTGCAGGTTGTGGATTTCACCAGTCTGGCCGATGGCGAGGGGTATAACCATTTTGTTCCCGTCACCTCGCCCGCCGCGATCCGCATGCTCAACGGCATCTTGGCGCAGGCGGGGGATGTCGGCACCGCCTTTGTGCGCGACATGGCGCTGGCGCTACCCGCCGCGCGCCATGTGGAACCCTGAGTGCTGTTTGACGCGGGGCGCGTGGCGCGCCTAGACTGAGCACTGAGAGACAGGAGACGACCATGGCCGGTGGATGGGCGCGCGATGGCGCGGTGAGCGAACAGATTGAAGCCTCGATTTCCGATGAACTGGCGCGGCTCAAGGCCCGGGCGCAGCCGCAGGGCAAGAGCCTGACCCATTGCGCTGACTGCGAGGAACCGATCCCCGAGGCGCGCCGAAACGCCATCCCCGGGGTGAAGCTGTGCATCGACTGCGCAGCTGATCTGCAAGCGCAGAATCAGCCGCGCGGTGGCATCAACCGGCGTGGATCGAAGGACAGCCAGTTGAAGTGAGGCCCGGCTGTATCGCGTCGGTATGAGCTGCGAAGCCCGCAGCGGTGATGAGACGCGGGGATCCGATTTCTTCAAAAGAAATCGGGCCGGAATTTTTTGAAAATTCCGCCGTCACGCTCGGTCGAGCTATGGCAGGTCGCTCAGTCCTCCATCGCCTCCAGTTCGTCGATCAGCCCCGAGATCATCGACAGGCCCTTGTCCCAGAACGCGGGGTCGGAGGCGTCGAGGCCGAAGGGCGCGAGCAGATCCTTGTGGTGTTTCGAGCCGCCCGCCTTGAGCATCTCGAAATACTTTTCCTGAAAACCCTCAGGGTTTTCCTCATAGACCGCGTAGAGCGCGTTCACCAGCCCGTCACCGAATGCATAGGCGTAGACGTAAAACGGCGAATGCACGAAATGCGGGATATAGGCCCAGAAGGTCTCGTACCCGTCCATGAAATCGAACGCCGGCCCGAGGCTCTCTGCCTGCACCGACATCCACAGCGCGTTGATATCGTCGGGCGTCAACTCGCCCTCGCGGCGGGCGGCGTGCAGCTTGCATTCGAAATCGTAGAACGCGATCTGGCGGACGACCGTGTTGATCATGTCCTCGACCTTGCCTGCCAGAAGCACCTTGCGTTCGGCCTTGTCCTTGGCACCGTCGAGCATCCGGCGGAAGGTCAGCATCTCGCCGAAGACAGAAGCCGTTTCCGCCAGCGTCAGCGGGGTCGAGGACAAAAGCTCGCCCTGCTCTGCGGCCAGCACCTGATGCACGCCGTGGCCCAGTTCATGCGCCAGCGTCATCACGTCGCGCGGTTTGCCGAGATAATTGAGCATCACGTAAGGGTGCACATCGGTCACCGTGGGATGGGCGAAGGCACCGGGCGCCTTGCCCTGCTTCACGTCTGCGTCGATCCAGCCCTTTTCGAAAAACGGCTGTGCCAGGTCGGCCATGCGTGGATCGAACGCGGCATAGGCGTTCATCACCGTCGCGCGGGCGTCATCCCAATCGACGATGCGGGTCTCCTCCATTGGCAGGGGCGCGTTGCGGTCCCAGACCTGCATGCGCTCCAGCCCCAGCCATTTGCGTTTGAGCTCGTAATAGCGGTGCGAGAGCTTGGGATAGGCCGCGACGACCGCGTCGCGCAGTGCCTCGACCACCTCGGCCTCGACATCGTTGCTGAGGTGACGCCCGGTCTGCGGTGTCGGCATTTTGCGCCAGCGGTCGATGACCTCTTTTTCCTTGGCGGCGGTGTTGTGGACGCGGGAGAAGGTGCGGATATTCTCGCCGAACACCCGCGCCAGTTCGCGCGCGGCGGCCTCACGCTGATCCCGGTCCTGCTCGGTCAGCAGGTTGAGCGTGCCTTCGATGCCCATCTCCTCGCCGTCCACGGTGAAGGTGAGCCCGGCGATGGTCTCGTCAAAGAGCCGCTCCCAGGCATCGCCGACGACGCCCAGATCATGCAGGAATTTCTCAAGCTCATCCGAGAGCTGATGCGGTTTCATCGCGCGGATGCGGCGGATCACGGGGGCGTAGCGCGTGAGATCGGCGTTCTCGGCATACAGCGCCTTGAGCGCGGCCTCGTCCAGACGGTTGAGTTCGAGCGAGAAGAACACCAGCGGCGTGGTGAAACTGGTGACCTTTTCCTGACAGTCGGAGAGGAATTTCGCCCGTCCACCATCGGTGGTCAGCTGGTAATAGCGCAGCCCGGCAAAGGACATGATCCGCCCCGCCGTCCGGCTGATCGCCTCGTCGCGGTGCAGACAGTCGAGCAACCCGGCGGCGTCGAGTGTGTCGAGCTTGCCCTCGTAATCAGCGGCGAACTCGGCGCAGGCGGTTTGCAGCCAGTCGAGATCGCGTGCGAGTTCCGGCGCGTCCTCGCCGGTGTAGAGATCGCTCAGATCCCATTCCGGCAGATTGCCGAGGTTCTTGTCGCCGGAGGGGGCATTGGCATCGCGGAGGACGGTGTCGGTCATGAGGCGCTCCTAAATATCGGTTCTGCGCAGAGGTAGCGCGCAGGGCGGGCGAAGTATATGCACGCAGGCCGGATCAGGCGAAAAAACTGTTCCGGATTCTGCCAATCCCCTTATCCTTAACCGTCCAGGGGGAGGATTTGAACATGTCAGAAATTTTTGAAAAACCCGGTTGTGATCGGCATTCGGGGCCATCGGATGCTGCTGGATGGCGGATGTTCCTGAGCTAGCCGTATTGCGCCAGCATGGCGCGCAGGTCAGTCAGGGTGTTGGCCTCATGGGTCGGTTTGTCCTGCCGCCAGCGGGCCATGCGGGGAAAGCGTAGCGCCACGCCGGATTTGTGGCGCGGGCTGGCCTGGATGCCCTCGAAGGCGATCTCGAACACGTGTTCGGGGCGGACCTGCCGGACCGGGCCAAACCGTTCTGTCGTGTTGCGGCGCACCCAGGCGGTGATCTGGCGGAACTCGGCATCGGTGAGGCCGGAATAGGCCTTGGTGAAGGGCACGAGCGTTTCGCCGTCCCAGACCGCGAAGGTGAAATCGGTGAAGAGATTGGCGCGGCGTCCGTGGCCTTGCTGGGCGTAGATCATCACCGCGTCGAGGGTCAGCGGATCGAGTTTCCATTTCCACCAGTCGCCCTTTTTGCGGCCCGCGTGATAGGGGCCGCTGCGACGCTTGAGCATCAGCCCCTCGGCGCGGTGGGCGCGGGCACTGGCGCGGGTGGTGCTCAGGTCGTCCCACGTGGTGAAGGGGATCGGCGGTGAGGGGCGCAGGGGGGCGGTGTGGGGCAGGGCGCTCAACAGGGTTTCCAGCCGCGCGCGGCGCGCGGCAAAGGGGGTGGCACGCAGGTCGCGGCCGCCCTCTTCCAAAAGGTCATAGGCCATCAGAATCACCGGGGCCTCGGTCAGCAGATTTTTCGGCACGGTCTTGCGGGTGATCCGCTTTTGCAGCGCGGCGAAGGGCAAGGGGGCGTCGCCGTCATGGGCCAGCAACTCGCCGTCGATCACGGTGCCGTCGGGCAACAGATCGCGCAGGGGGGCGAGATCCGGGAAACGGTCGGTCATCAACTCCTCACCGCGCGACCAAATGAAGATCTGCCCGCCGCGCACGATCACCTGTCCGCGGATTCCGTCCCATTTCCATTCCGCGAGCCAGTCGGCGGGTGGCCCGAGGCTCTCGGGCCCGTCCTCCAGCCCGTGGGCGAGGCAGAAGGGATAGGGTCGCGAGAGGGTATCGGTGGGGTCATGGCTCTCGATCAGGTCGGCCCATGTGGTGCTGTCGGGGGTCCAGTCGCCCATCAGCCGATGCGCGAGATCCGCCTCGTCGCGGTCCAGTGCCTGAGCGAGGGCGCGGGTCATCAGCTTGCGGCTGATGCCGATGCGGAAGCCGCCGGTCAGCAGCTTGTTGAAGACCAGTCGTCCCAGCGGCGTCAGCCCCTCCCACGCGGCCAACACCTGCTCCTTGCGGGTGGCGTCTTCGGCGTCTTTCAAGGCGCGCAGGTGGTCGACCCACGCGGCGAGGCTGGCGTTGTGGGTGGTGGAGGGCGGCGGCAGCACGAGCGCGATGGTCTCGGCCAGATCACCGACGATTGCGTAGCTTTCCTCGAACAGCCAGAGCGGAATGCCCGCGCGCTCGGCGGCCCATTCGCGCAACCGGGTGGTGGTGATCGCGCGTTTCGGGCGGCGGCCGGAGAAGAGCGCGATGGTCCAGAGGCGATCAGCCTCGGGCGCGGTGCGGAAATAGTCGGCCAGCGCCGTCACCTTGGTATTGGTGCGCGTGGTCTGATCGAGCGTGGCGAAGAGCGCGGCGAAGTCTTTCATGTCTCGCCTGCCTCATCCAGGGTTTCGCCGGTGAACTCGGTGCGCAGCACGCGGGCATCATAGCCCTGCTCGGTCAGCCAGCGGGCGAAAATATCGGTATAGCCGTGGGTGACGTGGATGGTCTCGGCCCCGGTCTCGGCAATGGCGCGGTTGAGACCGGCCCAGTCGGCGTGATCCGACAGCACGAAACCGCGATCCGCCGCGCGCCTGCGGCGCACGCCGCGCAGCCGCATCCAGCCGCTTGCCAGCGCGGTGGAGGTGGGGCGAAACCGCCGCGCCCATGGCCCCGCAAGCGCGCCGGGAGGGGCGAGGACCAGCGCGCCTTGCCGCGCGCACAGGTCGGTCTCGGGGGTGACGTGGTGGGTCTCGGGCAGGGGCAGCCCCTGAGCGCGCATCACCGCGTTGGTGGCCTCGATCGCGCCATGGGTCAGGATCGGGCCAATCGTCGGATCGAGCATCATCAGCACGCGCTGCGCCTTGCCGAGCGCGTAGGCCCCGAGCAGCGAAAACCGTCCTTCGGCAGCGTTTCTTGACCACCACGTGTTGATCTCGCGGGCCACCTCCGCGGCGTCGGGCCAGTCGAAGACCGGCAGGCCGAAGGTGCATTCGGAGATGAAATGATGGCAGCGCACCGTTTCGAACGGGGTCGAGAGCGGGTCGGCCTCAAGCTTGTAATCGCCCGAGACGACCCAGACCTCGCCGCCCACCTCGACCCGGATCTGCGCCGAGCCTGGGACGTGGCCCGCCGGGTGGAACGAGACGCGCGCATCGCCGATCTGCCGCGCCTCGCCGTAGCGGATGGTGTCGAGCGTGATCTCTCCCAGCCGGTGGCGCATCACCGGGGCGGCGAGATCGGTGGCGAGATAGGCACCGTGCCCATCGCGGGCGTGATCGGCGTGGCCATGCGTGATCAGCGCCCGCGCCACGGGGCGCCACGGGTCGATGTGAAAATCGCCGGCAGGGCAAAAGAGCCCCTTTGGGGTGACGTGCAGGACCATATGTTGATGATAGGCCCGGCGCGGCGCGTGACCAGCCCCTCGCGAAGCGCCGCATGCGGTCTTTGCTGCACGCCAGAGCCAGCGGGACAGGAGACGGGACAGGCGGTTCGCGAGATATGGCGCGACCGGGCAGGAACGGCCCGCCGTTCTGGATGCCGGTCGGGCAGGTCGGCAAGCTCGTGTGCATCGGGCTGAACTATACCTATCATGCCGCCGAACTTGGGGTGGAGCCGCCCGAGGCCCCGGTGGTGTTTCTCAAGGCGACCTCGGCGATCAACGGTCCTCATGATCCGGTGATCCTGCCGCGCGGCGCGGTAGGACGGACCCCGGTTAGGCGGGAGTGAGTGGCCTGAAGCTGCCGTTGCTGTGAGCCGCGCCATTGCCAGGCCGCGGACTGGTGATCTTACGCTGTTTCAGGGCACTTTATGTCTGCCAAATCCGAATAACTCTGATTGGCGCGCGGACTTAGACAAATCGCCAGTCCGTGGGGGCGGCTTGGCGATGGCGCGGCGGCCTCCGGCCTTGTTCCGCGCCGGGTCTGTCGAACCAAGGTCGGCTCAAGGCCAGAAGCCCCCCTGCCGGTGTCCGCCAAACGCAAAACGGCCCCGTCGAACAGACGGGGCCGCATTGATAATATCAACGGCGTAAGGCGCTTACTTGTCGCCCTTGAGCGCCGCGCCGAGGATGTCGCCAAGCGATGCACCGGAGTCGGACGAGCCGTACTGCTGGACGGCCTCTTTCTCTTCGGCGATCTCGCGGGCCTTGATCGACAGACCCAGACGGCGGGTCTTGCTGTCCACGTTGGTGACGCGGGCGTCGACCTTATCGCCGACCGAGAACCGCTCGGGGCGCTGTTCGGCACGGTCGCGGCTGAGATCGGAGCGGCGGATGAAGGACTTCATGCCCTCGTATTCCACCTCGATGCCGCCATCCTCGATCGCCGTCACTTGGACGGTGATGATCGAGCCGCGCTTCACGCCACCCACGGCATCGGCGAACTTGTCACCGCCGAGCGCCTTGATGGAGAGCGAGATGCGCTCCTTCTCGATATCGACCTCGGACACCACCGCCTGAACCACATCGCCTTTCTTGTAGTTCTGGATCGCATCCTCGCCACGCTCGTCCCAGCTCAGATCGCTGAGATGGACCATGCCGTCGATTTCGCCTTCGAGGCCGATGAACAGACCGAATTCGGTGATGTTCTTGACCTCGCCCTCGACCTCGGTGCCGGCGGGATGGGTCTCGGCAAAGACTTCCCACGGGTTGCGCATGGTCTGCTTGAGGCCAAGGCTGACACGGCGCTTGGCGCTGTCGATTTCCAGCACCATGACTTCGACCTCTTGCGAGGTGGAGACGATCTTGCCGGGATGCACGTTCTTCTTGGTCCAGGACATTTCCGAGACGTGAACGAGACCTTCGACACCCGGTTCCAGCTCCACGAAGGCACCGTAATCGGTGATGTTCGTCACGCGGCCGGTATGCACCGAATCGAGCGGGTACTTGGCGGCCACCAGATCCCACGGATCTTCCTGCAGCTGCTTCATGCCGAGGCTGATGCGATGGGTTTCCTTGTTGATCTTGATGACCTGAACCTTGACGGTCTCGCCGATCGACAGGATTTCCGACGGGTGATTGACGCGGCGCCAGGCCATGTCGGTGACGTGCAGCAGGCCGTCGACACCGCCGAGATCCACGAAGGCCCCGTATTCGGTGATGTTCTTGACGACGCCGTCCACGGTCTGCCCCTCGGTCAGGTTGGCGATGACCTCGGCGCGCTGTTCGGCGCGGCTTTCCTCCAGGATGGCGCGGCGCGACACGACGATATTGCCACGGCGGCGATCCATCTTGAGGATCTGGAAGGGCTGCTTGAGACCCATGAGCGGGCCCGCGTCACGCACCGGGCGCACATCGACCTGAGAGCCGGGCAGGAAGGCCACGGCACCGCCCAAGTCGACGGTAAAGCCACCCTTGACGCGGCCGAAGATCGCGCCTTCGACGCGCTCTTCGTCGGCATAGGCCTTTTCGAGACGGTCCCACGCTTCTTCGCGGCGGGCCATCTCGCGGCTGACCACGGCTTCGCCGCGGGAGTTCTCTGCGGAGCGCAGGAAGACCTCGACCTCGTCGCCGACTGAAATGTCGGGCTGCTCGCCGGGATTCGCGAATTCTTTCAGATCAACGCGGCCTTCCATCTTGTAGCCGACGTCGATGATGGCTTGTCCCGCCTCGATGGCGATGACCTTGCCTTTGACAACCGTGCCCTCGTCGGGCGTGTCCATTTCGAAGCTTTCTTCAAGGAGGGCTTCGAAGTCCTCCATAGATACGTTTTGAGCCATGTGGTCTCTGGTTTCCTTTGATCGGTTTTCCGGCCGCGCGGTTGTCTCCGCCGGTCTTTGGGGGTTTCATTGGTCAGGCGGGTCACAAAACAAAGAGGGCCGGTGGTGCCGACCCTGCTCGATCTCAATGCTTCGTGGCGGTTTCCGCCTTGTTGACGCGCCGCGTATAGCGGGGGCAGGGGCGTAAATCAAGCGTCTAAAGCGCTCCAAGGCGGGCTTTTGCCCGTTCCACCTCGGCCACGGCCGCCGCGACGGCCTGATCTATGGTCATCTCGGAGGTGTCGAGCCTGAGCGCATCTTGCGCCGGTTTCAGCGGGGCCGCCGCGCGGGCACTGTCGCGGGCGTCACGCTGGCGCAGGTCGTCCATGACCTCGTCGAGCGTGGCCGCGTGCCCGCTTTCGCTCAGTTCCTTGTGCCGCCGCCGGGCGCGCTCGGCGTCCGAGGCAGTGACGAAAAGCTTTACCTCCGCCTCGGGGCAGATCACCGTGCCGATATCGCGCCCATCGAGCACAGCACCGCCCGCGCGCCGCGCGAAGGCGCGCTGAAAATCCAGGAGCGCCTGGCGCACCTCGGGGATTGCCGCGACCCGGCTGGCAGCTTGGCTGACATCGGGCGTGCGCAGGTCGTCTGCCTGCAGATCCTCGGCGCGCAGGTTTTGCGCCGCCTCGACCGGATCGAGGCCGGTGAGCACCCGACGCCCGGTGGCCCGGTAGAGCAGCCCGGTATCAAGATGCGCAAAGCCGAAATGGCGGCTGAGCGCCCGCCCGATGGTGCCCTTGCCCGCCGCTGCCGGTCCGTCGATTGCTATGGTAAACGCCATGCCTGCCCTCGTCTTGCCTGGACCATCTTGCTAGCCGATCCGGCCCTGCGCCTCAAGCATCGCTTGACGGCAAGCGTCGGGCGCGGCATCACCCGGATATGCTGATTTACAAGATATTGCGTGGCCCCGAATGGGCCGATCTGCGTGCCAAGGGCGAAAGCGCCGGTGCGCCGGTCGACCTCGCCGATGGCTATGTGCATTTCTCGACCGCCGAGCAGGCCGCCGAGACGGCTGCCAAACATTTCGCGGGCGAGGACGGGCTGATGCTGCTGGCCATCGAGAGCGACCGTCTGGGCGAGGCCCTCAGATGGGAGCCGTCGCGCGGTGGCGCGCTCTTTCCGCATCTCTACCGCGAATTGCGCCTGTCGGATGTGGCCTGGGCGCAGCCGCTACCGCTGGAAAATGGCGTGCATCAGTTCCCGGCGGGGCTCGAATGAAACCGCTGGAGCGTGTCGGCCTCGGACTGCTGCATCGCTGTGACCCCGAAACCGCGCATGGTCTGGCGCTGCGGGCACTGCGCCTGGGGCTGACCCCGACGCCCGGCCCGGTCACGAGCGCGCGGCTCAGGACCGATCTGGCGGGGTTGCGCCTGCCCAATCCGGTGGGCCTTGCCGCCGGGTTCGACAAGAACGCCGAGGCGCTTGGCCCGCTGAGCCGCGCCGGGTTCGGGTTCATCGAGGTGGGGGCGATCACACCGCGCCCGCAGCCCGGCAACCCGCGCCCGCGCCTGTTTCGGCTGAGTGAAGACCGGGGCGTGATCAACCGTTTCGGGTTCAATAACGAAGGAATGGAGGCCGCCGCCACGCGGCTGGCCAACCGCCCGCGCGATGCGGTGATCGGGCTCAATCTGGGGGCCAACAAGGACAGCCCCGACCGGGCCGAGGATTTCGCCCGGGTGCTGGCGCATTGCGGCGCGCATCTGGATTTCGCGACGGTCAATGTCAGCAGTCCCAACACCGAAAAGCTGCGCGACCTGCAAGGGGCCGAGGCGCTCATGAGCCTTTTGAAAGGTGTCATGGAGGCGCGCGACTGGCTGCCGCGCCCGATCCCGGTTTTCCTCAAGATTGCACCGGATTTGAGCGAGACGGAATTGTCTGACATTGCCGATGTGGCGCGTGCGAGCGGTATCAGCGGCATCATCGCCACCAACACCACGCTGGATCGCGACGGGCTGCGAAGCGCGGCGCGCGATCAGGCGGGGGGGCTGTCCGGCCGGCCGCTGTTCGAGAAATCGACCCGTGTGCTGGCGCGGCTGTCACATCTTACCGGCGGTGAGATGCCGCTCATCGGCGTGGGCGGTGTGGGCTCTGCCGAGGACGCCTATGCCAAGATCCGCGCCGGGGCACATGCCGTGCAGCTTTACTCGGCGCTGGTTTACGAGGGGCTGTCGCTCGTCTCTGATATCGCCAGGGGCCTGGATGCGGCGCTGGAGCGCGATGGATTTGCCACCGTGGCCGAGGCCGTGGGGACGAAGCGGGAGGACTGGCTGTGATCACCTATTGGCACAATCCGCGCTGTTCCAAATCGCGCGCCGGGCTGAAGCTGCTCGAAGAGCGCGGGGCCGAGGTGAACGTGCGGCGCTACCTTGAGGATGCACCGACCGAGGCCGAATTGCGCGATGTTCTGGCGCGGCTTGAGGTGGCACCCATCGAGATGATGCGGTCCGGCGAGGCGCGCTTCAAGGACCTTGGCCTGACCCGTGACAGTGACCCCGAGACTCTGATCGCGGCGATGACCGAAAATCCCATCCTGATCGAGCGGCCCATTGGTGTGACAAGCGATCAGGCGGTGATCGGACGCCCGCCGGAGCGGCTCCTGTCGCTGCTGTGATCGTGTGGGCGCGGCCCGTCCTGTCAGCCGTTACAGCACCCCGATATCGGCCAAAGCCGCCGAGAGTTCCGGCGGCAGGCTGTCATCGCCCGCGCGCGCCGGGCCGATATCTGCGGGCGCATCCACCCCCGGCAGATAACGCCAGCCCTGAAATGGGCGGCGTTGCGCCGTGGTGGTGCGGACCAGCACCGGATCGAGCACGATGGCGCAGCGGCGGATACCGTCGCCGCCCGTCACCTCGTCCAGCCGCAGAATGCGCTGACGGCATTGCACAAGGCCCTGGATTACCCAGTAGATCGAGCCGCCGTCTAGCAGTTCCGCCTCGCGCTTGGGCCACATCCGGGTGACATGGCAGGGATGTCCGTCTGGGGCCTTGGCACGCGGGGTTTGTTGCCATTCCATCAGCCCTTCGACCGATTTGGTGCCGACGCTGAGTTTGATGAGATGCAGGGCCACGCGCGAATCCTCTAGTTTTCCATATATCGTAGCGGTCTCACCGGGCGAGGCAAGAGATGGTGGAAATCTCAAGGCGGGGGGCTATTGTGTCGGTCTGTCTCAGACGCAAGGGAATCGCCGCTCATGACTCGTTTTGCCGCCCCCATCGCGGAACAGATCTGGACTATGAAATACCGCTACATCACCGAAGACGGTGGCGATGCCAGTGTCGAGGACACATGGCGGCGCATCGCGCGCTCTCTGGCAGAAGTCGAGGCCGAGCCTGAGATATGGGAAGAGCGGTTCTACGACGCGCTGGAGGATTTCAAATTCCTGCCTGCGGGCCGGATCACCGCCGGGGTGGGCACGGGGCGCAAGGTGACGCTGTTCAACTGTTTCGTGATGGGCACCATCCCCGACGACATGGGCGGCATATTCGAGAACTTGCGCGAGGCCGCGCTGACCATGCAGCAGGGCGGCGGGATCGGCTATGATTTCTCGACGATCCGGCCCAAGGGCGCGGTGGTCAAGGGCGTGTCGGCGGATGCCAGCGGGCCGCTCAGCTTCATGGATGTCTGGGACGCGATGTGCCGCACGATCATGTCGGCGGGCTCGCGGCGCGGGGCGATGATGGCTACCATGCGCTGCGACCACCCCGATATCGAGGATTTCATCGCCGCCAAGTCCGACGCCGCGCGGCTGCGGATGTTCAACCTGAGCGTTCTGGTGACTGACGCCTTCATGGAGGCGGTCAAGGCCGATGGGCCGTGGGAGTTGCAGTTCGGCGGTCGGGTCTATCATACCTTGCAGGCACGTGACCTTTGGAACCGGATCATGCAGGCCACCTATGATTATGCCGAACCGGGGGTGATCTTCATCGACCGGATCAACCAGGCCAACAACCTCGCCTATTGCGAGGAGATTGCGGCAACCAATCCTTGCGGCGAACAGCCCTTGCCGCCCTATGGCGCCTGCCTTCTGGGCTCGATCAACCTGGCGCGGCTGGTGCGCGATCCGTTCGGGGATGACGCGTCGGTCGACGAGGAGGAGCTTGCGCGCCTCGTCGGGCTGGCGGTGCGGATGATGGACAACGTCGTGGATGCGTCGAACTTTCCGCTCGAGGCGCAGGCGCGCGAGGCGCGGGCCAAGCGGCGCATCGGGCTGGGGGTGACCGGGCTGGCCGACGCGCTGCTGATGTGCGGGCTACGCTACGGGGCCGAGGATGCCGTTGCACAGACCGAAAGCTGGCTACGCGCGATTGCCCGGGCGGCCTATCTGGCAAGCACCGATCTGGCGAAAGAGAAGGGCGCTTTCCCGCTCTTTGACCGCGATGCGTTTCTGGCCTCGGGCACGATGCGAGCGATGGACGAGGACGTGCGCGCGGCGGTGGCCGAGCACGGTATCCGCAACGCTTTGCTGACCTCAATCGCCCCCACCGGCACGATCAGCCTCTATGCCGGGAATGTCAGCAGCGGGATCGAGCCGGTCTTTGCCTATTCCTACACCCGCAAGGTGCTGCAAAAGGACGGCTCGCGCAGCGAGGAAGAGGTGGTCGATTACGCCGTGCAGATGTGGCGAGACCGGATGGGTGACGCCCCATTGCCCGATCATTTCGTGAACGCGCAGACCCTCGCCCCCGAGGCTCACGTCAAGATGCAGGCGGCTGCGCAGAAATGGGTCGATAGCAGCATCTCGAAAACCATCAACTGCCCTGAGGATATTTCATTCGAGGCGTTCAAGAATGTCTACATGCAGGCCTACGAGACCGGCTGCAAGGGTTGCACCACCTACCGGCCCAATGACGTGACGGGCTCGGTTCTAAGCGTGAGAGAGAGCGCCGACAAGGTGCCCGGAGAGGGCGCGATGCCGGGCGAGGGCGGCGAGGTGATCTACATGTCCGACCCGCTCGACCGGCCCACCGAGCTCGAAGGCGCGACCTACAAGCTCAAGTGGCCCGACAGCAACCATGCGATCTACGTGACGGTCAACGATATCCTGCTGAACGGCCACCGGCGGCCCTTCGAGGTGTTCATCAACTCCAAGAACATGGAACATTATGCCTGGACCGTGGCGCTGACGCGAATGATCTCGGCGGTGTTCCGGCGCGGCGGCGATGTGAGCTTTGTGGTCGAGGAGCTGAAGGCGGTATTCGATCCGCGCGGCGGCGCGTGGATGAATGGCAAGTACATCCCCTCGATCCTTGCCGCTATCGGCGGGGTGCTGGAACGGCACATGGTGCAGATCGGCTTTCTCGCGGGCGAGGGCCTCGGTCTCACGTCCGACCCCACGGCACAGGTGACGAACCTCGCCCCTCCCAAAGGCCCCGCCTGCCCCGCCTGCGGTAGCTACGACATGCGCATGATCGAAGGCTGCAGGACCTGCGCAAGCTGCGGCCACAGCAAATGCGCGTAGGGCGCGGTGATCGGCTTTGTTTGTTGTCGTTGCGGGCGTAGTTATGCCAAATCGGCGAATTTTACTGCCACGCGTCGGCGAAAGTTTTGCCAGTGTCTGTAAGGCACTGGCAGGTATAGACTTTTTCCGAAGTAGATTTCGGACCCCGAAATCTGGCCCTTCAGACTGAGTTTGCGCGCCAGCACCGGCAGGGGTGTGTCGGGCGCGGCCCTCTTGATGAGGCCGCGCCGAGCAACCTCGTGCCGGTGATGACGCGGACGCTGGAAACGAAATCATTTGACCGGAGCAGGGATCTTCTGACGCGGCCCATGGCGGGCCCGCGCATTCCACCAGGAAAGGTGATCCCATGAAACACATTCCCGATATCCGTGCCCTGCTCCGGCACATGAACAAGGCCAGCGATTTCATGCGCTGGCTGCGTAAAGAGGGTGACAGCCTGGTCGCCTCGGCCGAGCTCCTTGGCGGACGCAAATGGGCCGCACGGGCCCGCGCCGTCGTCGAGGCAGCGAAAGCTGGCAACGACCTGGCCGCCCGCCGTGGCGAGCTTCATGAGCTCAATCGCCTGCTGCGTCTCGAATTCACCACCGACATCAAGAGCGTCGAGGCCCGGCGCTTTGCAGCCATCCACCCGGATGATCCCCGGGCGGATATCGCGCGGCGCTGCGCGGAGGCACTGGGCCGCGGAGTGCGCGCACTCGAGGCGCTTCACCTCGCCGGTATTGTCGGCATACGGGAGGCGGCATGATGTGCAAAACGCAAACGGCGACGCTTGCCCAGGCGCGCGCCCTCACGCGCCGCGCCGCCCAATGGCTCGACCTGATCGACTTTCGCGCACATGCCGCGGCGGAGACCTTCTCGCCCAGCATGTCCACGTATCACGACATGCTGGACCCAGCCGCCACTGATGCCGCGCGCCTCGCAGCCTGCCGTGGCATGCATCGACAAGTATGCCGCCGCGTAGAGGTCGAACGCCTTGACGGCGAAGCCACCCATGCGCGCCTGCGTCCGATAGACCCCTACGGACTGCGCTGGCGCGTAACGCGTGATGGCGCAACGCTGGAAACAATCGCGAGCCTGCTCTCGGCTGCGATCGAAGGCTTTCAAGCCTGCCACGAGAACTGAGTCAGATAACGGAGCCGGGGTCGCTACAGAGCGGCCCCGGCCTGAATACGTCATTGCCTCATCTGATCTCTACTTGGCATCCTGACGCCTCGAGTGCCGCCCTCCATGGACTGTTGTGTTATCGGACCTTGCGAACACAGCCTCGCAAAAATGGGCGGGATGCTGACATTCGCTGCGAGCGTAAACCCGTCAGCACAGCCTTTATAAGCGGACCTGTCCATCGTTGTCACACATCTGTTTTTGTTAAAGGAACCGTCTACGTTAAGAAAGCAATTGAACCGGAAAGAGGCAGTTTTGAATGTTTGCGTTTGTAGATGAGACCGGCAACACTGGAAAAAATATCTTTGACCCCAATCAGCCTGACTTTTTCACGGGTGCATTGGTCACAAAAACGAACTTCGACGTTCTGCACGGTAAGCAACTCCAGTCGATTTCCATGCGTGCGGGCGTTCCGGCGCTGCATGCATCAGTAGTCGGGATGGGGCCAATCGAGAATGCTGCGGACGACATCTTGCGCCTGCTAAAGAAGATAGATGCCCGCTTCTTCGTATCCCGTGTGGAGAAACGATACCTGCTGGCAACCAAAGTCTACGATGTTTTCTTCGATTCCGGGGAGAACCCGGCGGCATCGTGGTCCGCGTACAACATCAAACCCTTGAAGATGATCCTATGCTTCAAGGTTGCGACCCTGATCACTGAGCAGATTGCTCGCGATTTCTGGGAGATGCTCATGGCGCGAAACGAAAAAACCGCCCGCCAGAAAATCCCTGGAATCTGCGAAGACCTTTTGGCGGAGGTTCCAACTTTGCCAGACGCGCGCTCACGCGAAGTCGTAACCGAGACACTAACCTGGTCGCGCGATCATCCAGAGGCCCTTGATATCTTCATTGCTGGACGGCAGGCCAAGAATGGCCACATGCCCAACATGGTTGCCTTTGGAAATCTTCTCGATGGGCTGGAAGGTTTCTCGAAACGGTGGCGACGGCCCCTTAAAAAGATTGTCCATGACCGGCAGTCTCAGTTCGAAGGATCGCTCGCAGAGTGGCATAAGATGTTCTCAAACGCTTCGGATGAGCCTATCCACCGGCCCGGTGAAACCATCGTGTTTCAGAAGGTAGCCGGGTCTACTTTCGAAGTTTCCGCTTCGGACGACAGCGCCGGAATTCAGGTCGCCGATTTGATCTTATGGTTGTTTCGTCAGCATCTTTTGGGAAAACGACTTCCACCCGCGTCGGCACGGCTCCTGAACTATGTCTTCAAGAAGGGCTACCACAGCGACTTCTCTTTCGATGGGGTTGGGGAACAGGTCGAAGAGCAATACCGCCAAATCATGGCAACAGATCTTCCTCCCGAGATTGAGAAAAAGGCCCAAGAGATGATCGCTGGCAACGAGTTGCACCGACAGCGCATGATCGCTGCTTATGAGGAAGATGGGTTGATGCCATATCAGCGGCGTCCCTTGAGGCTCGCTGGGGAAGATAAGTCCTGATAGGAGTTCAAAGGTGGTCTCGCCAGTCTGTGCGGAAACCCAGCTCGCGACCAAAAGTGAAGGCGTTGCATGGACGAATGCCGAACTGGACGCATACGTCTGGCACCTTTCGGTTTTTCCTTTGCGCCCGTGGCTTGGAGCGTTCGCTTGTCACAATGACGCGGCTTGCGGGGTCGGCGAGAGCATAGGCTATGAGGAAAGGATCACGTCCGATTTCCTCAATCTCGATGTCCGTCAGATCGGCGGCATAGCCCTCTTCGGTCACCCGTCTTACAAGGTCGATATCGACTTCCTCCACGAACTTCAGCGCCGTCTCGGTTTCACCCTGTTTCGCCCAAGCGGAGAGGGCGTCCGACCCCGCTTTCAGCTCTTCGTAGACTTCCACCGGTATCTTGATGCGGCCCTGCTCTCCAAAGTGGACCAGCCACTCCCAGTATTCGTCAACTTGGCCAATGCCATAGTAGTCCCGATTGGCATCAATCAGCGTGTTCGCATCGAGGAGATAAAGTATAGCCACCCGGATTAAGCCGACAGTCTCGGGCCACCAGCCTGCAACACGCTCTGAACATTCTTGGCACTTACGCCCAGAACTTTTCCGGCCTTGGTGGAGGTCAGCGCACCGGCACCGAGCATCCGATCAACCAGTTGAACGAGTGCCGGACCTGCCCGATGTCGGCGAATAACCGGATATGTTGGACCAGACCCGGCCTCCCGCGCCAGCTCACGATCCCGTCCACGCTGGTTGAGAAAGTTCTGACGGAAGGTTCCTGCTATGCCCTGGTAGAACGCGAAGCCGAAGGCACCACTTCTGTGCAGCTTGTACGCGACCATGGTGCCGCTGACTTTGCGGGCCTGCGCAAATGCACCGATAATCTGCACGGCGTCAGCGATGCCCGTACTTTCACCGATATCCAGTTGCTGGAGTTCGAGGGACGGCAGGAGAAACTCCCCAGCGACATCATTGCAGAACTTCTCGATATCACGTTCGCTATCGCGACCGCTCACACCTGTGAGACCCAGCCACAGGTGCGCCAGTTCATGGATCATCGTGAAAGATTGCGCACCTTTGGAGTCGTTTGCGTTCACAGCGACGAATGGCGCGACATCATCTGCCAGGGCAAAACCGCGAAACACATCAACCGGTACTTCCGTATGGTGGCTGCCCAGATTGTCCACAAAGAGAACGAATATTCCGGCCGCTTCAATCTGGGATCGCAGATAAGCGACCGCATCAGCCATAGTCCGGCGGCTCCTGTATGCTCTGAGGTCGAACTGTGTCGTTTCAGAGATCCGTTTCGCCAGTGCGCTCGGCTGTTCGGTCGTGCGTGCAGTGCCAATAAAAGGTAGCGTGTCGGCTTCGTCCTCCTCCTCAAGTGTCGCGCGGACGAGAGACTGTCTGGCGCGGATGTCACGGACGACAGCGTCTACCAGAGCGTTATCGGTCATTGCAAAAGCCGCCGGGAGTGTCCTGAAATCCTGCCCCCTGTCTCCTTGGCGAGGTGGTGCGGAAAGATAGAAAGACAGCAGAGGTCGCCGGTACTGCTTGGACATTTTGACAAGCATTGGGCGTGTCGGAGCCATCTCTCCCGTCTCCATTTGCTCCAGTCGCTCAAAGGGTTCGACGCCTCGCGCCGCGTTTATCCCAAGCTTCTCCACTGCCTCTTCGAGAGACAGTCCGGCAGTTTCACGTGCCCATACGAGGATATCCGGATTAACGTTCGGCATAGCGAAGTTCTAACATCATTTTGCGGAAGTCATAGTCCGAACTCTGTGCGACTTTTCGAGCCTTTCTTACACTGTTTCCCCAGAATGCTTGCACTGCGTTTGCAGCGAATGGCGGCAATGCGGGCTGCAAACGCAGCATTTTTCGATAGCGTTGAGTGACCGCTACGGGCCGATCGCGACCAAGAACCTGTTGATTTGCAAAGACTGGCATTCGCATGCTCACAAGCAGTCTGTTGGCGAATTCGTTGCGTGGCAACAGCAACGGACCAGCCATTCGCCCCATGCAGGCAATAGCTCTTGCATACCGCTTCAATCGGTCAACCGGCCCTCGACCAATTCAAAATTTCCAATTGCAGAGCGTAAGTTCTCCATGATCTCGGCTGCCAGAATTTCAGGTTCGGGGAGGTCTTCGAGGTTCGTCATGGACGCATCACGCAGCCAGAAAAGATCCAGGCTCGCCTTGTCACGTGCCAGCAAGTCTTCCCGATCAAATGCGCGCCAGCGTCCGTCCGGGGTATCCTCGCTCCAGGTCGGTTCGCGATCATGCCGGTTTGCGGGATTGTAGCAGTCGATGAAATCCTGAAGGTGGGCGTAGGTCAGCGGCTTTTGCTTCAACGTATGATGCACGTTGGTGCGGTAGTCGTAGTACCATACCTTCGAGGTCTGTGGGGCCGGGCTGGCCGGCCGGTTGTCGAAGAAAATTACGTTCGCTTTCACGCCTTGCGCGTAGAAAATGCCGGTCGGCAGGCGCAGGATCGTATGCAGATCGGTGGTCTGCAACAGCTTCCGTCGGATCGTTTCACCCGCACCGCCCTCGAATAACACATTATCCGGTACGACCACCGCGGCGCGTCCTGTCGTCTTCAGCATGGTCCGGATGTGCTGGACGAAATTGAGCTGCTTGTTTGATGTCGTCGCCCAGAAATCCTGCCGATTGTAAGTCAGGTCATCCGATTCCTGTTCCCCTTCCGCATTGGTGAAGCTCATGGAACTTTTCTTGCCGAAGGGCGGGTTGGCCAGAACGTAGTCGAAGGTCTCAGGCGGCGGCGATATCAAAGCGTCGGCGGGTGAAACCAGCGTATCGCCGGTCATTTCCCCAATCCCGTGCAAGAACATGTTCATCAGGCAGAGGCGCCGTGTTCCAGCGACGATCTCGTTGCCGAAAAAGGTTGAGTGTTTCAGGAAAGCCTTCTGGTCCTTGTCGAGCGCCTGATTATCCGGGTCTGTCAGGAAGTCATGCGCGGCAAGGAAAAAACCGCCCGTGCCGCAGGCCGGATCGGCAATAGTTTTGCCGGGTTCGGGGCGGATACATTCCACCATCGCTCGGATCAGGGCGCGGGGGGTGAAATACTGGCCCGCGCCTGATTTTGTATCCTCGGCGTTCCGCTCCAGCAGCCCCTCATAGATATCGCCTTTGACGTCGGCGCCCAGCATCACCCATTTCGTGCTGTCCACCATGTCGATCAGGCGAAACAGTTTGGCCGGGTCGGTGATCTTGTTCTGGGCCTTTGTAAAGATCTGGCCGAGCATGCCTTTCTGCTCGCCAAGCTTGCGCAACAGGGTGACGTAATGCGCCTCAAGCTCGGCCCCGCGGCGCGAGGTCAGGCTGGCCCAGTCGAACCCCGCAGGAATGCCCACATCGCGGCTGTAGGGGGGCTTGGCGTATTCGTCCGCCATCTTGAGGAAGATGAGGTAGGTCAGCTGCTCCAGGTAGTCGCCATAGCCGACGCCGTCGTCGCGCAATGTGGTGCAGAAACTCCATACCTTGGAGACGATGGGGGCGGTGTTCATGCCTCAGCCTCGTAATTTGCGCCCGATTGATCTCGTTGGGCTGATTTCCCCATGACGTTCTCGACAATCTCGATCAGCTTGCCCTTGCGCCCTTCGTAGAAGGCGCCGAAGTCATCGGCGCGTAGCATGTCGACAGGAATATAGTGGCTGAGCAAGATGGTATTCATCTGCTCATCAGACAGGGAAACTTGCTTGTGGTTCTGCAGGTCGTTCAGATACGTCGACGGCGCCTTGCGCCCAATCATTCTGTTGGCCTTGTAAGAGATCGGTGTCTTGTTGACGATCGAGTTGTAGACGCTTTCCTTGATCCCCTGATCTTCGCACCAAGCGCGCGGAAAGATATGATGGATGTCGAGCGCAATGTCCTCGTGATCCAGTTCCTGTATCGACGCTTTCCAAAAGAAGTCATATGCGCCCTGTCGCAGAACGAGCACGTTGAGCCCCTTGTAGGCTGCGCTGTTTCTGGACCTAAGCGTATCCAAACGGCTCTCCTGAAAGGCGGCCTCGCTGATCGTGCGGGGAAAACCATTCAGATTTTCATAAACGTCATCAGGCTCATCGCTCGTGATCCAAGGCATCAGTTCCTCGAAGTCATTGGCGATCCGGGTTTCCACTGCCCCGCCATACAATTCGCCCAGGACGCCGCACCAGAACCAACGCGAAAGGCGGTCATAAACACGCGGTTCCAACCAGCGTTCCTGGATCTGTGACATGACGGCAGCGAGAGGTACAAGTTGCGTGCGATAGGGGAGTTCTCGACCACTGAAGAAGCATTGTTTGCGCATAAATTTCGCGACAAGCATGAAGCCCTCTTCGACCTCTGGTGCCCACTTTTGATAATCCTCCAGCGTCAGCGAAAGAACGGTTGCACGTTTTGCACTGACGGCAGCAATGGCTTTTCCCTTCTTCCCTGCAGCGATATCCGCCTTTCGCATGGCAGAGCTTTTCAGGATGGAGATTGCCTGTAGGAAATCCGCCGCCGCAATTCCCTTCAGGATCGGCTCCTTGTTCAAACGGGTAAAACGTCCTTCGACGTCCCGCTCTTTGCTGCCGAACCAGTCATCCCGCAGGTTAAACCCATCGGCGGCGAAAGTTGCGGTCACCAGTTCGAAGACTGACAGCGGCACGCCGCCAGTATTCACTTTTTCAAACACCAAGCAGACTGCCTCTTTCGACGTCGCCTTGCCCAACGTGATCGCGGGAAGCTGATAGTCTTTGAAGGAGTCGATAACCTTTTCCCGGAAGGCCATGAAGTCCTGGATTCGTTCTGGTGTCTGCTGGATCAGAGCGTACTCCCAAGGACTCGACTTCAGGATTTCAGAGCAGGGAAAGTGGAAGTTTTCAATCTCGAGCTCCCGCGTGGACAGGTCCAGCACCACGTCACGGTCGAAATTCGTCTTTATCTTCCGGTCCGCCGGGACAGAGATGAATGCCTCTTCCAGACGGTCGTCTTCAAGGGCGGTGGCGATGTCGATATAATAGTGACGGCTGATCGCCTTGCCCTTTTCATTGAACGTCTGCACCGGTTTGTTGAGCGCCAGAACCTGCGTCAACGAGGTCAGTCGCTGCTGACCGTCAAGGATCAGGCGTTCGGGCTCAGGCACCCCATCTTTGAAGGTCACGTTTTCAACTGGGCGGACCTGAAACCTGACTTCGCCCCCTGTGTCCAGCATCATCACCGCGCCCACAGGAAAGGACCGGGCAATGCTGACCAGTAGGGATTTGACATGTTCATCATCCCAGACCCAGCCACGCTGGAAATCCGGCAATTGGATGACGCCGGTGGTCACATCGGACAGAACTTGGGGCAAAGGAAGTTTGGTGCTGTCAAAAGTGCTCATGCAGGGGTTTTCTTTCGTGTTGGTCTATTGGTTTTCCCGCGCTCGGCCTTGATGCGGGCCAGCAGGGTGGTGGCGGGCTCATCACCGGGGTCTTGGGGGACGAGGTGGCCGGAGAAGGCTTTTTTCAGGATGGATTGGCGCAGGGCGTCGGCGCGGGTGAGGGCGGCGTCGATCTCGGCTTCGAGCATGTCAGCGGCTTCGAGACGGGAGTCGAGTATGCGGACGATTTCGGCTTGTTCGGCGGGAGAGCAAATCGGGACCGGCAACGCCTTCAGGACAGACTTGTTGATCGAAGCCAGATTAGTTGTCTGCTTGCCGCCCGCTTCGAAATAGTCGCGGCCATAGCTGTTTCCCCACTGAGAAAGGAATATCGACCACCCCTTCTCATGGCGAAAGGGTGTCGCCCGAAAAACATGGTTCTGCGTGATGCAGGGTTCGACCTGATCCTCCCAAATCCAACCACGTCCCAACTTGTCCCGGTCGCCTCCCTCGTTGAAGAGAATGTCCCAAGTGCGCAAACAAAGCGCGGAAAGCTGCGACCGTTCGACGGGCATCAATTTTAACCCGAATAATTCATGGGGGTGTGGTGAAGGTAGCGTAAGCTTTTGAAAGCAGGTATTTTTTGGTTGTCGAAGCCAGAAAACTCAGTTTCCAAGGTACGTCCCCTCACCATGATACAGTCTACT
>NZ_BDIY01000015.1 GCF_002072155.1 Roseovarius sp. A-2
CGTGTAGATTTGTCCATGGTGAGCGGTGGCTCCTCGAAATCCAGAATTTTGGCTTCGACACTCAAAATCTACACGATTTCATAACTTTACGCCACTCTCACCGCCTCTTCATGAATTTTCCGGGCTAACTGGCGTGGTCGCGCCCCTGCCCCGCGATCAGGTGGGTGATCTGTGCTGCCGCCTGCGCCACGGCGCGGCCGAATTCCGGCAGGCGCGCGTCGGAAAAACGCGAGGACGGACCCGAGATCGACACGCCTGCGCAGGGCTCTCCCCGGTCGTTGAAAATCGCAGCCCCGATACAGGACATACCCTCGTAACGCTCGTTGCGGTCAAAGGACCAGCCCCGCGCGGCGGTTTGTTCGAGGTCTTCAAAGAGCGCACGCGGCGTCACGTGGGTGTTCTCGGTAAAACCCTGAAGCCCAGCCCCCTTGAGCAGCGAAAGGCGGCGGTCTTCGGGGAGGGCCGCGAGAATCGCCTTACCGGTGCCCGAGGCATGCATCGGCGTGCGTGACCCCGGCGGAAAGAAGGCGCGGATCGGGTTACCGGTTTCAACCTGGCCGATAAACACCACCTCGGCCCCGTCGGGCACGGCGAGATTGGCGGTCTCACCGGTCTGCTCCATCAGGCGGCGCATCACCGGGCGACCGGCATCTGACAGGTTGGTGCGCTTGAGATAGGCCACGCCGGTGCGATAGGCCTCGATGCCGATGGTCCAGTCCTGACGCTCTTCGTCGAAACGGACGAAATCGCGCTTTTGCAGGGTGGTGAGGATGCGGTGCGTTGTGGCGGTCGGAATGCCGAGCGACAGCGACAGGTCGGTGAGGTTCACCCCCTCCTGCCGGGCCACCGTGGTCAGCACGCCAAGCGCGCGGTCGAGCGATTGCATCGTGCCTGCGCTGCTTTCGGTGAATTGGGATTTGGGGCGGCCCCGGGGGCGTTTGGTCTGGGTCATGATTTGCGACTCCCTTGGTCGGCGGCTGCATTCAGAATAAAAATATTTTCCATGATTTTATATAGGGCAAAGGTGGGAAAATGAAAATCATTTCATATCATAGCTTTACATATTTAAATTATTAAATGAAAAACGTTTTCAAGAAAATTGCTGAAAAGGTGAGCATCCGTCATAGTACTGGCATTACCCAAGGAGGATGGTGTCATGTCAGATCAGAACCCGGTTTTCATTCCCGGCCCGACCAATATTCCCGACCGGTTGCGCCGCGCGATGCAGGTGCAGACTCAGGACCACCGCTCGCCCGCTTTCATCAACACGCTGACGCCGGTGCTGTCGGGGTGTCGGACGGTGTTCGGCGCATCGGAAGCCAAGATAATCACCTTCCCGGCCTCGGGCACTGGCGGCTGGGAGGCGGCGATCACCAACACGCTGTCGCCCGGCGACACCGTTCTTGTCGCGCGCTACGGCATGTTCAGCCATCGCTGGATCGACATGTGCGAACGCCACGGGCTGAACGTGCGGATCATCGAATGCCCCTGGGGCAGCGGGGCGCCTGCCGACAAGTTTGAGGCGGCGCTGCGCGCCGATAGCGGCCACGCGATCAAGGCGGTGCTCGTCACCCATAACGAGACCGCGACCGGCGTGCGCTCCGATATCGGCGCGGTGCGGGCCGCGATGGATGCCGCCGCGCATCCCGCGCTCTTGATGGTCGATTGCGTCAGTTCCCTGGCCTCGATGCCCTTCGAGATGGATGGCTGGGGCGTCGATATCGCGGTCTCCGGCTCGCAAAAGGGGTTCATGCTGAATACCGGCATGGCCATCCTCGCGATCAGCGGCAAGGCGCTCGCGGCGATGGAGGGCGCAAAACTGCCGCGCACCTTCTTCGATTTCCGTGATATGCTGGATGCGAACGCCAAGGGCGGCTATCCCTACACCCCGCCGCTGCAACTGATCTACGGCATGGCCGAGAGCCTGAACATGCTGTTCGAGGAAGGGTTGGAGAATGTCTATGCCCGCCATACGCGCCTGGCCGAAGGCGTGCGGCGCGCGGTCAAGGCATGGGGTCTGCGTCTCGTGGCACAATCGCCCGAGCTTTACTCCGACACGGTCAGCGCCATTTATGTGCCTGACGGATTTGACAGCAACGCCCTGACCGAGCGCGCCTTTGCCGCCTATGGCATGAGCTTTGGCGTCGGACTGGGAGAGATGAACGGCCGCGCCTTCCGCATCGGCCATCTGGGCAGCCTGACGGATGCGATGATGTTGTCGGGCCTGGCCACCATCGAAATGGCGATGTCCGATCTGAACTATCCGGTCAAACTGGGCTCTGGCGTGATCGCGGCGCAGGATTACTATCGCAAGACCGCCAAGCCGGTTCTGACCGAACAAGCCGCATGAAAGGAGAGAGCATGCTGGACCAACGAAGCCCGGACGATCTGACCATAGAGGACGTGCGTACGGCACATGAGCGGATCAAGCCCTATATCCACCGCACGCCGGTACTCACCTCGTCCTTTCTGAACGAGCTGACGGGCGCGGAGTTGTTCTTCAAATGCGAGAACTTTCAGAAGGCGGGCGCGTTCAAGGTGCGTGGCGCGTCGAACGCGGTGTTTGGGCTGACAGACGAGGTGGCCAAACTGGGCGTGGCGACGCACAGTTCCGGCAACCATGCGCTCAGCCTCAGTTATGCCGCCGGGCGGCGGGGTATCCCGTGTCACGTGGTCATGCCGCGCACCGCGCCGCAGGCCAAGAAAGACGCGGTGCGTGGCTATGGCGGCATCATCACCGAATGCGAGCCTTCGACGACCAGCCGCGAGGAGGTGTTCGCACGCGTGCAGGCCGAGACCGGCGCGGAATTCGTACACCCCTATAATGACTTGCGCGTCATAACCGGACAGGCCACGTGTTCGCTGGAGATGATGGAGCAGACCGAGGGGCTGGACGCCATGATCGCGCCCATCGGGGGTGGCGGAATGATCTCGGGCACGTGCCTGACGCTGTCGAACATCGCGCCCGATGTGCAGATCTATGCCGCCGAGCCCGAGCAGGCCGATGACGCCTATCGCAGCTTCAAGGCCGGGCATATCATCGCCGATGACGCACCCGAGACCGTGGCCGACGGGCTCAAGGTGCCGCTCAAGGACAACACCTGGCATTTCGTGAGCCACAACGTGACCGACATCCTGACCGCCAGCGAAGACGAGATCATCGACGCGATGAAGCTGATCTGGGCGCGGATGAAGATCGTGATCGAGGCCAGCTCCGCCGTGCCGCTGGCGACGATCCTGAAAAACCGCGACGTGTTCGCGGGCAGGCGAGTCGGTGTCATCATCACCGGCGGCAATGTCGATCTCGACAAACTGCCCTGGATCAAATGAGGACAGCCCGGGCCACGCCCGGCCAAATGGATAAACCGGAGGATACCATGAAAGACGTGATCAATCTCGAAGAATACGAAGTGGGCTTTGACATCCCTGCCCTGCCGGGCATGGACGAGGCCGAGATCCAGACGCCCTGCCTCGTGCTCGATCTCGACGCGCTGGAGTGCAACATCAAGAAGATGGGCGATTGGGCACGCGACCACGGCATGCGCCACCGGGTGCACGGCAAGATGCACAAATCGGTGGATGTGGCGAAACTGCAGGAAAGCCTTGGCGGCGCCTGCGGTGTCTGCTGCCAGAAGGTGAGCGAGGCCGAGGTTTTTGCCCGTGGCGGGATCAAGGACGTGCTGGTGTCCAATCAGGTGCGCGACCCGGCCAAGATCGACCGTCTGGCGCGGATGCCCAAGCTGGGCGCACGCACGATCTGCTGTGTCGATGACCTGGCCAATGTGGCCGATCTGTCGGCGGCGGCGCAAAAGCATGGCACGCAGATCGAATGTCTGGTCGAGATCGACTGCGGCGCGGGGCGCTGCGGCGTGACCACGACACCCGAGGTGGTCGAGATCGCCAAGGCCATCGACGCCGCAGAGGGCCTCAAATTCGCCGGTATCCAAGCCTATCAGGGCGCGATGCAGCACATGGACAAGTACGAGGACCGCAAGGCCAAGATCGACCTCGCGGTGGCGCAAGTGCGCGATGCCGTCGAGAGGCTGAAGGCCGAGGGGCTGGAGTGCGACATCGTCGGCGGTGGCGGCACCGGCAGCTATTATTTCGAGGGCAATTCCGGGGTGTATAACGAGCTTCAGTGCGGCTCTTACGCCTTCATGGATGCCGATTACGGGCGCATTCTGGACAAGGACGGCAACCGGATTGACCAGGGCGAATGGGAGAACGCGTTGTTCATCCTGACCTCGGTCATGAGCCACGCCAAGGCCGACAAGGCGATCGTCGATGCGGGGCTGAAGGCGCAGTCGGTGGATTCTGGCCTGCCCTTCATCTTTGGCCGCACGGACGTGGAATACGTCAAATGCTCGGACGAGCATGGCGTGGTCGCGGACCCCGATGGCGTGCTCAAGATCAACGAGAAGCTGCGCCTCGTGCCCGGGCACTGCGACCCGACCTGCAACGTGCATGACTGGTATGTCGGCGTGCGAAACGGCAAGGTCGAAACCGTCTGGCCGGTCTCGGCCCGTGGTCGGGCCTATTGAGGACAGGCATGATGGATAAGCAAGTAGAGGCTCAGGGTGTCGTCATCGTCGGCGAGGGGATTTGCCAGCAGGTGATCAGCCGCGCCGAGGCGTTTTCAGCTGTCGAGGCCGTATTCGGCGCGATGGCCAAGGGTGAAGCCTATAACTTTCCGGTGGTGCGCGAGGCGATCGGCCATGCGGATGCGCTCTATGGCTTCAAGGGCGGGTTTGACAAATCCGGCCTGACCCTCGGGCTCAAGGCGGGCGGCTATTGGCCGGGCAACATGGACAAGGGGCTGACCAACCACCAATCCACGGTGTGCCTGTTCGATCCCGATACCGGACAGTTGTCGGCGCTGGTGGGGGGCAATTACCTCACCGCGCTGCGCACGGCGGCCTCAAGCTCGGTCTCGATCGCGCATCTGGCGCGTGAGGATTCGAAGGTCCTGGGCATGGTCGGAGCGGGCCATCAATCGACGTTCCAATTGCGCGCCGCAGCCGAGCAGCGTGATTTTGAGAAGGTCGTGGCCTGGAACCCGCATCCCGACATGCTGCCGCGTCTACAGGCAGTGGCCGAGGAGCTGGGACTGGCCTTCGAAGGCGTGAGCCAGCAGGAACTGGGCGCGCAGGCGGATGTGATCATCACGATCACCAGCGCCTTCGAGCCGCTGATCATGGCCGATTGGATCAAGCCCGGCACACATATCGCCTGCATGGGTACCGACACCAAGGGCAAGCAGGAGATCGACCCGGCGCTCTTCCAGCGAGCCACAGCCTTTGCCGACGAGATCGCGCAGTCGATCAGCATCGGCGAGGCGCAGCATGCGGTCGCGCAGGGGCTTATTTCCGAGGGCGACATCACCCCCGTCGGCGCGGTGATCAACGGCACCCATGCCGGGCGCAGCAGCGCCGAAGAGATCACCTTGTTCGATGGCACCGGGGTGGGCTTGCAGGATCTCGCAGTGGCCTCGGTTGCGGCACGGATCGCGCGGGACAGGGGGCTGGTGACACCCGTCAGCCTCTGATCCCGGGACACTGTGACAATTCGGTGATTTTTGGACAGGCAGCCGTTCGCACGGTTGCCTGTTCGCGTTTTCTGTGTAGCCTGTCGCGACCTGCCGTCGTCCGGGGATGGGCGCGGCCCGAAGATCATCAGGGAGAGAAGATCATGCGCAGCCTTGCACTTGGCGCGACGCTCGTTACCACCACGACGCTCACACCGCTGGCCGCACTGGCCGAAACCGAAATCCAGTTCTGGCATGCCTTTACGGGGCGCTTGGGCGAGTTGGTGGCCGAGCAGGTCGAAACGTTCAACGAGAGCCAGAGCGACTACAAGGTGAATGCCACCCACAAGGGCAACTATTCCGAGACGCTCAACGCCGGGATCGCCGCGTTTCGCGCGGGCGAGCAGCCGCATATCCTGATGGTGTTCGAGGTGGGCACTGCCACGATGATGGGGGCCAAGGGCGCGATCAGACCGGTTTACGAGGTGATGGCCGGAGACGACTTTGACCCCGACGCCTATATCGGTGCGGTAAAGGGCTATTACACCACCACCGACGGGCAGATGCTGTCGCTGCCGTTCAACTCCTCCACTCCCGTGCTCTGGGTCAACCGCGACGCTTTGAGTGGCGCGGGCATAGACCCCGATACCGATCTGAGCACATGGCAGAATGTCGATGCCGTGCTCGATCAACTGGCCGAGGCCGGGCATTCCTGCCCGCTCACTACCGCATGGCAAAGCTGGATTCACCTCGAAAACCTGTCGGCCTATCACGATGTACCGTTCGCCACGCAGGACAATGGCTTTGCCGGGCTCGACACCGAGCTGGCCTTTAATGGGCCGGTGCAGGTGCAGCATATCGCGCAGATGGGCGAATGGGCCGAGGAGGGCAAGTTCATCTATGCCGGTCGCCGCAACGAGGGCAGCGCGAATTTCCGCGCCGGGGAATGCCCACTCCTCACCGAAAGCTCGGCGGGCTATGCGGGCATCAAATCCGAGGCGCAGTTCGAGTTCGACGTGCGCCCGCTGCCCTATTGGGACGGTGTCGAGGGTGCGCCGCAGAACACCATCATCGGCGGCGCGTCGCTCTGGGCGATGGAGGGGCATGAGCCTGCCGAATACGAGGCGGCGGGGGCGTTCCTCAACTTCCTGTCGTCGTCCGAGATTCAGGCCAAATGGCATCAGGATACCGGCTATCTGCCGATCACCTCCGCCGCCGGGGACCTGACCCGGGAGCAAGGCTTCTACGAGGAAAACCCGGGCACCGATGTGGCGGTGAAACAGATGACCACCAACGCGCCCACGGCCAATTCCAAGGGTCTGCGGCTCGGCTCCTTTGACCAGATCCGCGGCATCATCGACGAAGAGCTCGAGGCCGTGTGGTCCGGCGACAAGGATGCACAGGCGGCGCTCGATTCGGCCGTGACGCGCGGCAACCAATTGCTGCGCCGCTTCGAACGCGCCAGCAACTGAAGGCATGGGGGCGGGCGACCGCCCCCTTTATCCCCGCATGGAAAAGCGCGTCACCTTCAAGGGCTGGCTTTTGCCGCTCTGTCTGATCGCGCCGCAGGTATTTATCTCTGCGGTGTTTTTCTTCTATCCCGCCGGTCAGGCGGTATGGCAATCGTTGTTCATCCCCGACCCGTTCGGCCTGTCGTCGCAATTCGTCGGCCTTGAGAATTTCGAATACCTGCTCGGCGATCCGTTCTATCGCGCCTCTTTCATCACCACCGCGATCTTTTCCACGCTGGTCACGCTGGCGGCGATGATCCCGGCGCTGTTTCTCGCGGTGATGGCCGACCGGCTGGTGAAATCGGCAGGCGTCTACCGGACGCTGCTGATCTGGCCCTATGCCGTGGCCCCGGCGGTGGCGGGCGTGCTGTGGCTCTTCATGTTCAACACGCGGGTGGGCGTGGTGGCGTGGTATCTGGGACAGTTGGGCTATGACTGGAACCATGTGCTCAACGAGGGCGAGGCGATGGGATTGGTCGTCGTCGCCTCCGCCTGGGGGCGGATCAGCTACAATTTTCTGTTTTTCTTCGCGGCATTGCAGGCCGTCCCCCGCTCGATCATCGAGGCGGCGGCGATCGACGGCGCGCGGTTCTGGCGGCGGTTCTTCACCATCGTGCTGCCACTCCTGTCGCCGACTACGTTCTTCCTGCTGGTGGTCAATATCGTCTATGCCTTCTTCGAGACCTTCGGCGTCATCCACACCATCACCTCCGGCGGGCCACAACAGGCCACCACGATCCTCGTCTACAAGGTATTTTCTGACGGGTTCGTGGGGCAGGATCTCGGCTCCTCTGCCGCGCAATCGGTGATCCTGCTGGTGGTCGTGGGGCTGCTCACGGTGCTGCAATTCAAGTATGTCGAAAAGCGGGTGCATTACTGATGGCGGGTGAGATCACAGGCATGGTCGAAAAGCGCGGGTTCGGCCTTTGGCTTACCCATCTGGTGATGATCGCGGGCGTGCTCGTGATCTTCTTCCCGATCTGGCTCGCCTTCGTCGCCTCGACCGTCACGCAACCCCAAATCGTGCAGCCCCCGATGCCGATCTGGCCCGGCGATCAGTTCATCGAGAATTACACCGCCGCGCTCGTCTCGGGCGTCAACGTGCCGGTGGCGGTGATGCTGGGTAACTCCTTGGTCATGGCGGTGGGGATCGCCGTGGGCAAGATCATCATCTCGCTGCTGTCGGCCTTCGCCATCGTCTATTTCCGATTTCCGGCGCGCAACCTGTTCTTCTGGCTGATCTTCCTCACGCTGATGTTGCCCGTCGAGGTGCGCATCGTGCCCACCTACGAGGTGATCGCGGGGTTCGGGATGCTCAACAGCTATTCGGGGCTGATCTTTCCGCTCATCGCCTCGGCCACGGCGACGTTTCTTTTCCGGCAATTCTTTCTCACCATCCCGGACGAGTTGGCCGAGGCCGCGCGGGTGGACGGGGCGCGCCCGATGCGGTTCTTCTGGGACATCCTCTTGCCGATGAGCCGCACGAACATTGCGGCGCTGTTCGTGATCCTGTTCATCTATGGCTGGAATCAGTATCTCTGGCCGCTGCTGATCACCACCGATCCGTCGATGAACACCATCGTGATGGGGATAAAACAGATGTTCCCGAGCGGTGATGACGTGGCCGACTGGCCGGTGATCATGGCCACTTCGATCCTTGCGATGATCCCGCCGGTGTTGGTGGTCATCTCGATGCAGAAACTATTCATCCGCGGACTCGTGGACAGCGAGAAATAGGCAACATGGCAACCGTAGAACTGGACGATATCAAGAAACGCTTTGGCTCCACCGAAGTGATCAAGGGCGTGAGCATCAACGTGGCCGATGGCGAATTCATCGTCATTGTCGGCCCCTCGGGCTGTGGCAAGTCCACCTTGCTGCGCATGGTGGCGGGGCTGGAGACGATCACCGAAGGCGAATTACGCATCGGCGGCACCCGCGCCAATGACCTTGAGCCGATGGACCGCGACATCGCGATGGTGTTCCAGAATTACGCGCTCTACCCGCATATGAGCGTGGCGCAGAACATGGGCTATGGCCTGCGCATCAAGGGCCTGCCCAAGGCAGAGATCGCGGCCAAGGTGCAGGGCGTGGCGGAGTTGCTGCAACTGACCGAGCTGCTGGATCGCAAACCGAAACAGCTCTCTGGCGGACAGCGGCAGCGCGTCGCCATGGGCCGCGCCATCGTGCGCGAACCCAAGGTGTTTCTCTTTGACGAGCCGCTATCGAATCTCGACGCCAAATTGCGGGTGCAAATGCGGCTGGAAATCCGCGAATTGCAGGCCAAGCTGGGGATCACCGCGCTCTACGTCACCCATGATCAGGTCGAGGCGATGACCATGGCCGACCGGATGATTGTGATGAACGAAGGGATCGCCGAGCAGATCGGCACGCCGCTCGATGTCTATGAACGGCCCGCAAGCCTCTTTGCCGCGCAGTTCATCGGCAGCCCGTCGATGAACGTGGTCGAGGCCGAGGGTCGCGACGGCGCGTTGCATGTCGGTGACATGCGCCTGCCCAATCCAGCCGCCGCACAGGGCCCTGTCATGCTCGGGCTGCGCCCCGAGCATCTGGTGCCCGACCCCGACGGCCCGATCGCCTTGCAAGTGCAACTGGCCGAGCCCTTGGGCGCGAACACGCTCCTGCATGGTAAATTACCCGACGGCACGGCCTTCACCGCGAGCCTTGCAGGCGTGCACAACGTGGGCCATGGCGGCGAGGCGCTGCGCCTGTCGGTGACGCCGGAACATATGCATTTCTTCGATAAGACCACGCGCCGGCGTCTGACCTGAGCCGCGCCTTATCCCCAGGTCGGATGAAACCGGCCCGCAGGCGACAGGGTGAAAATCTCCACCCCGTCTGCCGTCACACCCACCGAATGCTCGAACTGCGCCGAGAGCGACTTGTCGCGAGTCACTGCCGTCCAGTCGTCGGACAGCACCTTGGTCTCGGCACGCCCGAGGTTCACCATCGGCTCGATGGTGAAGAACATCCCCTCTTCCAGCACCGCGCCCGCGCCCGCGCGCCCGTAATGCAGCACATTAGGCGGCGCATGGAACACCCGGCCGAGGCCATGACCGCAGAAATCGCGCACCACCGACATGCGCTGCGCTTCGACATAGGCCTGGATCGCATGGCCGATATCGCCGAACGTATTGCCGGGGCGCACCGTCTCGATCCCCTTCATCAGCGCGTCATGCGTCACCTGGATCAGCCGCTCGGCCTTGCGTGAGAGCGTTCCTGCCACATACATCCGGCTGGTATCTCCGAACCAGCCATCGACGATCACGGTCACATCGACATTCAGGATATCGCCATCCTTGATCACCTTGTCACCCGGAATGCCGTGGCAGACCACGTGATTGACGCTGATGCAACTGGCGTGCTTGTAGCCCTTGTAGCCGATGGTCGCCGATTTGGCCCCGGCGGCGTTCACCTTCTCCTCGATCAGCGCATCAATCGCCCCGGTGGTCTGGCCCACGAACACATGGTCGGCGATCTCGTCAAGGATCTCTGCGGCCAGCCGCCCTGCTTGATGCATGCCTGCGAAATCCGCGACCTCGTGGATACGGATGCCCTCGCGCGTGGTGCGTCCCCGGTGTTTTTTCACATCTGGCCTCATGTCGTGGTCTGTTTTGTCTTTAACTAGGCCCATTTGTTCCGAAGGACCAGAGGGGCGATCCTAGTCGTGATGCAGTCTGTGACCGATCGTGATCTGATCAGGGCTGATATCGGCGCGATATGACAGCACCGAGACCCCCGCCGCCCGCGCCGCCTCCAGCGCGCGTGCATAGCCGGGGTCGATATCGCCCGCCACGCGGACTGTTTGCGCATCGCTGCGCTGCACGAGGTAGAACAGCACCGCCCGGTGGCCCGCCTGCGCCACCCTCGCCAATTCGCCCAGATGTTTAGCGCCGCGCGCGGTCACGCTATCGGGGAACTCGGCCGTGCCCGGTGCCCGCGACAGCGTCACCGACTTCACCTCGACATAGGCATCGGGTAGGCCCGCGCCCGACAGCAGAAAGTCGATCCGGCTGCCCGCCCCGTATTTCTGTTCCGGGCGCACGGTATCATAGCCCGCCAATTCCGCCACCTCGCGCGCCTGCAATGCGGCGCGCAGGGCGCGGTTGGGCAGGCCGGTATCGACGCCGGTGAAATGTCCGTTCTCGTGATCGACCAGCCGCCAGCCGTATTTCAGCTTCTTGCGGGGGTCGTCGTTGGGCTCCACCCAGATCCGTGTGCCCGGCTCCGCCAGCCCCATCATCGAACCGGGGTTGGCACAATGCGCCACCGCCTCGCTGCCATCCTCCAGCCGGATATCGGCCAGGAACCGCTTGTAGCGACGGATCAGCCGTGCGGGCACGAGAGGGGTTTGAAAGCGCATGCGCTGCGCCTATACCGAAGACATCCGCAGATCAAGGAGGCCCCCATGCCCAACCCGAGTGCCGCCATGCTTGTCATCGGGGATGAAATCCTCTCCGGCCGGACACGCGATGCCAACATGCACTATCTGGCAGGCGAGCTGACCCGCGCAGGCATCGACCTGCAAGAGGTGCGGGTAATCAGCGATGACCCCGACGCCATCGTCGCGGGCGTGCAGGCGCTGAGTGCCGCGTATGACGTGGTCTTCACCTCGGGCGGCATCGGCCCCACCCATGACGACATCACCGCCGAGAACGTCGCCCGCGCCTTTGATCGCCCCATTTCCGTGCGCGACGATGCCCGCGCGATCCTCGTCGCGCATTACGCCGCCCGCGAGCAGGAGTTGAACGAGGCCCGCCTGCGCATGGCGCGCATTCCCGACGGTGCCACGCTGATCGACAACCCGATCAGCGCAGCACCCGGCTTTACCATCGAGAACGTGCATGTCATGGCCGGTGTGCCGTCGATCTTTCAGGCGATGCTGGCCTCGGTCCTGCCCACGATCACCGGCGGCGCGCCGGTCCTGTCGCAAACGCTCGAGGTGCGGCGCGGCGAGGGCGATATCGCCGGGCCGCTGACCGATCTTGCGGCGCGCTACCCGGACCTGTCGTTTGGGTCCTACCCGTTCATGCGCGATGGCTGTCACGGGTCCAATGTCGTGGTGCGGGGACAGGACGGCGCGCGGGTCGACGCGGCGATGGCCGAACTCTCCGAGATGTTCGCCGGATGAGGCCTGATGCGCAGATACTCTATGCCGTGACCGAGGCGACATGGCCCCCGGCACGCACCGAGACGCGCGGCCCGGTCATCATCCGCGACGGCGCGGGCGGCGGCAAGCGGGTCTCGGCGGCGACCGCGACCCGGGCGCTGACGGCCGAGGAACTCTCCGGTGCCGAGGCCGCGATGCGCGGGCTGGGACAGGACGCATTGTTCCAGATTCGCGCCGGCGACGACCCGCTTGATGCCATGCTCGCCGATCACGGCTACCGCGTGGTCGATCCGGTCAATCTCTACGTGGCCCCGGTCGCCGCACTGACGGTCGAGACCCCGCCACGTGTCACCACTTTCTCGGTCTGGGAACCGCTCGAGATCATGCGCGAGATCTGGGCCGAGGGCGGCATCGGACCTGCCCGCATCGCGGTGATGGGGCGTGCGACGTGCCCAAAGACCGGCCTGTTCGGTCGGCATGACAACCGCCCCGCCGCCGTGGGCTATGCCGGTCTGCATCAGGGCATCGCCATGGTCCACGCGCTCGAGGTGCGCGCGGCCCACCGGCGGGCGGGCATGGGCCGCTGGATGATGATCGAGGCCGCTCATTGGGCCGCCCGTCACGGGGCCGCGCATGTCGCCGTGCTCTGCACCCAAGCCAATGCGGGGGCCAACGGCCTCTACACTTCCATGGGCTTTGTACCTGTGGGAGAGTATCACTACCGCCAGAAGGACTGAGCCATGACCAAGACCGATACAACCACAGCCCTCGACCTGCCAATGGTCGACCCGCTGCCCGACGAGACCCGCAAATATTTCGATATCTGCGAGGACAAGCTGGGCATGGTCCCTAATGTGCTCAAGGCCTACGCTTTTGATATCGAAAAGCTCAACGCCTTCACCGCGCTCTATAATGACCTGATGCTCGCCCCCTCGGGGCTGAGCAAGCTGGAACGCGAGATGATAGCGGTGGTGGTCAGTTCGATCAACCGCTGCTGGTATTGCCAGGTGGCGCATGGCGCGGCGGTGCGGCAATTGTCGGGCGATCCGGCTTTGGGCGAGGCGATGGTGATGAACTGGCGCGCGGCCACGCTCGATGCGCGCCAGACCGCGATGCTAGCCTTTGCTGAGAAGATCACCAAGGCGTCCTCCGAGATCACCGAGGCGGATCGTGCCGCCCTGCGCGAGGAGGGCTTTGCCGATCGCGACATCTGGGACATCGCCAATGTCGCGGGGTTCTTCAACATGACCAACCGCGTGGCCTCGGCCACGGCCATGCAGCCCAATCCCGCCTACCACGCACAGGCCCGGTAAGGCCGGTGCGCGTCGTTCTCGCAACCCTGCTGATCGGGCTGACACTCCCGGTCCACGCACTCGATCTGCCCCTGCCCGCGACGTCCGAGCAGACCGCCGACATCCTGCGCGAGGCCGATACGATCCGCCTGCCCTCGGGCCCCTACGAGGATGGTGCTATGCCCCGGCTGCGGCTGGAGGGCGATGTTCACAACCGCGCCTGGCGGCTGCCCAACCGCGGCCTTAGCACGTTGCAGGTGCTGAGCCCCCTGCGCGACGCATTGGACAAATCCGGGTGGGAGGTGGTCTTTGACTGCGCCGCCGAGGAATGCGGCGGCTTCGACTTTCGGTTCAACACGCCGGTCCTGCCCGCCCCCGCGATGTTCGTGGATCTCTTCGATTACCGCTACCTGCTGGCCGAGCGCGGCATTGGGGCCACAGCCGAGCATGCCATGCTGATGATCAGCGCGGCGGGCGGGCGCGGTTATGTACAGGCGACCCATGTGCGCCCCGCAGACCATGCCACAGCCCTGCCAAGCGACGCGCCCGATAACACGGCAGCACCGCCGACGCCCTTGGTCGACACCCTGCGCGCGCAGGGCCATGCCGTCCTCTCAGGGCTGGATTTCGGATCAGGCGCAGCCACGCTTGGGCCCGGACCGCATGACAGCCTCGACGCCCTGGCCGAGGCGATGCGCGTAAGCCCCGAGATGCGGATCGCACTGGTCGGACATACTGATACGGTGGGCACGCTCGACAGCAATATCGCGCTATCGCAGGCCCGCGCCGAGGCGGTGCGCACGCGGCTGATCGAGGATCATGGCGTTGCCCCCGAGCGGATCGAGGCGCATGGCATCGGTTTTCTCTCGCCCCGCGCCCCCAACCGGAGCGAGGCCGGTCGTAACAACAACCGACGGGTCGAGGCGGTGGTGATAGCGGGTTTCTAGCCCGGCACCGGGCGCCTTTTCGCGCGCGCGCGCATCAGCCGGGCCGGCTCACAATCTCCGCCGACCCGTGCAAAACCGCCTTTCCGGCGCGCACCAACCGCGTTAGTTTGCCCCTCATGTTCCCGATCCGCGATCATAACCCCTCGGGCCGCACGCCTTATGTTACTTATGCACTAATCGCGTTCAATATCCTGATTTTCTTCAGCTATTGGTCGCTTTTCGCGGATGAACGCGCCTTGACGCTGTTCTTCTACGACTGGGCCATGATCCCGGCCAAGGTCACGCAGGCGGGCGATTACACCGGGCTCTTCACCTCCATGTTCCTGCATGGCGGGCTGATGCATCTGGCGGGCAACATGCTGTTTCTGTGGATCTTCGGCGACAATATGGAGGACCGGATGGGCCACCTGCCCTACCTCGCCTTCTATCTCGCCTCGGGCGTCATCGCGAGCCTTGCGCATATTCTGGGCGGCCCCGGCTCGATGGTGCCGACGGTCGGCGCGTCGGGGGCAATCGCCGGGGTAATGGGCGGATACCTTCTGCTCTTTCCTCGCGCGCGGGTCGACATCCTGCTGATCTTCATCATCTTCTTCCGGGTGATCACGATTCCGGCGGCGCTGATGCTGGCGCTCTGGTTCGCCTTTCAGGTGCTGGCCGGGCTTGGCAGCAGCGCACAGACCGGCGGCGTCGCCTATTGGGCGCATGCCGGCGGCTTTGTTACGGGCGTGGTGCTGACGCTGCCGGTCTTCCGGCGGCTTGGCGGGCGGAGATTCTGGGCCAGCCATGACGGCAAACCACCCTATCCCGAAACCAGCTATCGCTTTCGCCGCACCCCCATCCCCCGTGTCCGGAGACGCCGATGACCCAGCCCCTGAAAGCGACCTGCCATTGCGGCGCGGTCGAATTGCGCCTGCGTCCGCGCGACCCTGCGTTCGGCGATGTGCATCGCTGCGATTGCTCGTTCTGCCGCAGGCGGGGCCCTGCCACGGTCAGCGTCGCACTCGCGGATCTGGAGATCGTGCAGGGGGCGGAGGCGTTGACGCTCTACCAATGGGGCACCGGCACGGCGAAACATTATTTCTGCCGGATTTGCGGGATTTATACCCATCACCAGCGCCGTTCCAACCCCGAGGAATACGGCGTCAATCTGGGGGCCATCGCGGGCACCAACCCGCGCGAGTTCGACCCGATCCCGTGGGAGGACGGCGTCAATCATCCCTCGGATACGTAACGCCCGGCTCACTCCGGGTCGCGGCTGCGCCCGGTCAGACGGCCGATCAGGAAAGATGTGCGCGGCGACCAGATATAGGCGGTGCGGGTCTCGGCGCCGGGGCGTATGCGCATCCGGATCAGACCGAATAGCACCAGCGCAGCATGGCCTGCCGCGATCATCACGAACATCGCGGCGGGGCCATAAACCTCGATCAGGGTGGAGGCCATGAGGGGGGCGGCGATGGCGCCGACGGCGAAGAAGAACATCAGCGCCGCTGACAGTTCCACCCGCTCTGACGCATCGGCGAAATCATGGGCGTGCGCGGCGCTGACCGAGTAGATCGGAAAGGTGGTCATGCCGAAGAAGAATGCCGTCATAAGGATGCCGAAGGTTTCGAGGTTGTTGGTCATGGCGGTGGTGATGCTCGACAGGATCGCGGCGAGCGACAGGCCGATCAGAACCCACCGGCGATCATAGCGGTCGGCGAGCCAACCGACGGGGTATTGCGCGACCGCGCCGCCCAGCACAAAGACCGCCAGAAAGCCCGCGATCTGATCGACGGCGAGGCCAACCTGACCGCCGTAGAGCGGCCCCACCATGCGGAACGAGGCCGACGACAGCGCGGCCACCAGAACACCCGCGGCCGCCAGCGGCGAGCAGGCGATCAGAAGCATCGGGCGCAGGCGCGGGGCGGCGGGGGTTTCAGGCTCTCTCAGCCGCGAGAGCGTGAGCGGCAGAAGGGCTGCGCAGCACAGCAGTGCAAGCAGGTTATAGGAGACGTAAGAGGCTGGAGCCAATACGGAAATCAGCATCTGCGCAGCCAGGGATGCGCCCATGTCCACCACCCGGTAGACGCCCATGGTGCGACCCCGGGTCTCGTTGGTGACTTTGGCCTGCAACCACGCCTCGATCACCGTGTAACAGCCTGCCACACAGAGGCCCGAGGCGACCCGCATCAGCGACCAGGCATAGGGGTCGATCACCAGCATATGGGCCAGCAAACCGATCGCGCCCATGGCGGTGAAGGCGGCAAATGCGCGGCTGTGACCGATCGAGCCCATCAGGCGCGGGGCGACCCAGCAACCGATGAAAAACCCCACGAAATGGGCCGATCCCAAAAGGCCGATCTGCGCTGTGGAGAAGTCGAGGGCAAGACCCGAGAGGGCATCGAGCGGGCCCACCCCGCCGGTGGACAGCTGCAGCAGAACGACCGACAGAAAGAGGGCTGCGAAGGAAATCATCAGGCGCATGGTGGGTCCAGAATGGCAGGATGCGGGGGGCGGGACCACATGTTTTCGACATGGCGGTGTCGGTTTCGGGCCAAAGGCCGGAAATCACGGTTAACGCCCGGAAATCACGGGGTTTTGACCGGCTGTATCGCGTCGGTATTCCGTCGGTGCGGATTTCGGGGGGTGGTGGGGTGAATGGGGCGTGCGGTGGGGATGGCGCGCGCGGTCTGTCTGGCGTTTGGGTAAGGCTGAGGGGCGGCTTTGCGCAGATAGCAACCTTTGCAAAGTTTGGCCGGTTTCCCGGCAGCGGCCTTTCGTGTAGCGTGCGGCGAAGGCCTGGTGAGAGCTCACGTTGACCAATGCTGCGAACCGCACGAATGTCGGCTATAGGTGCGACGTGGTGCATCAGGTTTAACGGTCATCTACTTGATGCAATTTACGTATGAGCCGCTTTCTGCTAAGCAATTCACATAATCTTCTAGCGATCCAGCACACCATTGCGAACCGCGAATATCCCACGATGGATTTTAAGTTGAATCCTTGAGTTTGGAAATGCTGTCCATCAAAGGGGGCAACCCGCCCCCTGCTCCTTCAACTTCATGTGCTTGCTTGAAGGTAATATCAGGATCAAAAGGCACCCACTCTTTGCCTGATGTTTGGCTCATGTAAGCCATCTGTTTTTGGAACGACTCCTTGAGAAAATCATCCACCCACAGGAAAAGCTCTTTCCAGCTTGGCGGAGCGCCGTTCGGCATGTTCGAGCGCCAATGCAACTGAGTAAGCACCTCTTGTTCATATACGAAAAGCTCTAGTTCGGGCGCTGTTGTTATGTGGTCGCCATGGTGGGCGTAGCGTTCATTTCGAAGGGCAATGACCTCTTCATGCGCATCCCATAGATGTTTGGGGATTAGCTTCTTCTTGAGTACCCGCGCGCCTTTGCTTTCTGCAAACAGCCGACCATAGGAAACCGAAATCGTCGTGAGGTAGGCTTCCATCTCCATCGTCCAGTTCTTGGTCACAGAAGTGATGTCATCGACCTCCATGTGCTCAAGCTTTTCAAAAAAGTAGAGTACATGCTGCATAGTCACGAGGTTAGTGATGGTTTTGCGAAGTCGATCTATGTGTGCATTGTTAGCAGCTAGGTACGCTTCCGCGTCTTCTTTTGTGAACGCCAAGTCATTTCCCCTGTTAAGCTTATCGATTCTAACGCGCCATTGGGGGCAGACCAGTCTGTCCCCAAAATCCTCGAAAATAGCCTTCATAGTCGCTGCTTTAAAGCTCCAAAAGCGAACATACTTTCGTTTTTTCGTGCCCGATCAAATCAGAAAGCGGCCCTTGGTGCCTCAGCAGCGAAAGCTCACTTCGTCCGCAGTTTACCAGTTCGCGGAGGATGCAGCGAAGGTCGGCTTGCGCAGTTTCGATCCAAGGCCATTGAATCCGCTTCGGGCTGAAAGCCATCCTCCAAGGGTATCGTCGGCCCGCCGACCCGAGCGAAGGTATCCACGTGACTCACGCCATTGCCCATATCTCCCGCCCGGCGGCACCGCCGGTCAGCGCCTGCCTGCCCGTTTCGCCGCAGGCGAACCTCCGGTTCGACGGCAGGCGTTGCCCTCGTGTCTCGGCCTCACCGGGAGTGCGCACCTCCCTACCTCTCAATTCGCGCCACGATCCGGAGGTCGATCAGTGGCCCGACGCGGTCGGCAAAACCGGGAGTGCCAAAATCACGCCGGTCGATTTGCTCTGTCAGCAGCACGGTGAGGTGGTCACGGGCCTCGGTGCCGCGCGGGCGGTGGGGCCGGTCTCCGGCTGGATCAGGTCACGAGATCCAGCGGCAAGTCGGAAATGTCCCTGAGGCGCTTGCCCTCGATCATGGTATCGAGAAGGTCCAGCGTTTCCTCGCGGCCCTGATCGACGAGTGCGCTGCGCAATTCGTAGAGCGCGAAATGGTAGACGCAATCGATGTCCCCGGTGCCAAGCGCCAGTGACGCGATACGACCGGGTGTCGGCTCTCCGGTGATGACGGCGATATGGGGCAGGCGGCCCTTGCGGTTTCGGACGAGGTTGAGCCCTTCCGAGCGGGCATTCTGCGCGCGGTCGCTGCGCAGGGTCCATTTGCAGCTGATCGAGGCGTGCAGGATGGCGAGCGGCTGGTTGACGGCGCGCAGGCTGGACAGGCGGGCGGTCCCGGCATCCACCATTGGGCCGTTGGCATTGATCGTCGCGTCGCTCTCGGGCGTGCGGGAGACGACGATATCGGGCTTGATCAGGTAATCCGACCCGATGGCGGTGGCGATTTCACGATTGGCCCTGGCGATCGCCTCAAGCTCGTCGAGATGCGCGTATTGATCGAATGTCGCGATGCCGCCACCCTTGTTGACCGTGAAGGTGCCGGGGCGGAGATGGGCCATCCTTTCGAAGGATACGCCGACAAAGCGCGCGCAGACGCCTTCGAAATCGGAACCTGCGGTTTGGCCGGGAAGCTTGGGCGCGGTTGTGGCCGGGCCGAGCTGGTCGAGGATGGCACTGGCGATGTCGCAGCTGGGCCTGGACGATTTGTCGGCATTGCTGGGAACGCCCGATGCGCTTTTCGTCAGGATGCCTGCAAGCAGGGTTGCATGGAACTCACGCCGCGCCTTGGTGAGCCATCCCTCGCTCATCAGGCGACGACCTGCACGGATCTGCGGGTTGAAATCGCCTCTCGGATCCTGAGCGCGACAGCTTCGGCCACGGGCGGGGGGAAGGCGTTGCCCACTTGCCGGTAGGCCGGGGTTTTCTTGCCGGAGAACTGCCAATCGTCGGTGAAGCCTTGCAGCCGTGCGACCATGCGCACGGTCAATCGGGGCATGCCTACGAAATCCCATGCCGGGGCCTCATTGGCGATGCCCATGCCGTCAACGCCAAGTGTTGCCCATGCGCGCTTGGCCCGTGTTGGCCCCAAATCGGGACCGCCGTGTTTCTTCGATCCGCCGACGATCGTCGGGGCGATGTCGTCGGCGTGTTCCTTCCAGAGATCCACACCGCGCCAGCCGTTTGCGGCCATGAGATCGCGGAGGGTTTCGCCAACGCTCAGGGGCGACGTTCCGCTGGAGACAGGCCATGAAAAATTCTCGGACATGTCCTTGCGGATCGCGACGATTACCACGCGCGGGCGCAGTTGCGGGACGCCAAAGTCAGAGGCATTGAAGAGATGCCAGTCGGTTTCGTAACCCAGCTTGCGGAGTTGCCGCTTGAGCCCCTGACGATAGTCGGCAAACACCGCATCGAGGAAACCGCGCACGTTTTCAATCATCACGGCCTGCGGCCTCATCTCGTCAACAAGGCGCAGCGCATCGGGGAAGAGATTGCGCTCATCGGCGTGGCCAAGTTGCTTGCCGGCTACGGAAAATGGCGGACAAGGAAGGCCCCCCGCCAGGACGTCGATACCCGTGTAGGGACGCCCGTCAAAATTTGCGAGGTCGGCTTGGTCGCCATCCACAACGTTCCACGAGGGGCGGTTGAGCACCAGGGTATCGCGACAGTGTCTGTCGATCTCAACCAGAGCCTGATGGGTGTAACCTGCACGCTCCATGCCCAGAGCCTGACCGCCGGCACCGGCGCATAGTTCAACGGAGGTGAGATTCGACTGCATCAATCGCCCTTTTCTTGGTAGCATAACCTTGTAGGAAAAGCGTTGGAAGTGACCATATATAGTTTTTTGCATTGCTTTTGTTCTTGTTATGTACTCATAGCGTGGTTGATAGATCAATGATTATTCATCCCAAATGGCCTTGGGCTAGTCTGTAGGCCGACTGATCGGCCGTCTTCCCCTACCTCTCAATCCGCGCCACGATGCGCAGGCCGATCACCGGCCTGACGAGGTTGGCAAAGCCGGCGTCGCCGAAGGTGTGGCGGCGGGGGGGGGATGTCACGTTTGCTTGAGCGCCCATGCGCCGGGCTGGCCCGAGAGGTGCCATGCGGCGGGCGGGGCGTCGCGGGCGCGGCGGCGTTCGAGATGCCAGCCATCGGTGTCGAGGGTATGCGCGGGGGCCATGTGCCAGCGGCTCTCGACCCCCGGCGCGCCGCCCTCGCCCGGTGTCAGGATCAGGCCGAGGGGACGGTGATAACCGCGTGTCGCGCCTTCCTCGGCGGCGAGATGCAAGCGACGCACGGGGGTGAGGCCCGGCGGCCCCGGCAGGTCGGCGATGACTAGCGGCACCGCCCCGCTGCGCAGCGCCTCTTCCATGCACCAGAGCAGATCCTCGCGCCGCTGTGGTGTGGCGAAGAGCAGGCGCTCGGGGCCGTTCTCAGCGTCGGTGAAGGCGCAGGCGCCTTCGGGGTTGAGGCGGTCGGTGGCCCATGCGGGCGCGATCCAGAGCACCGGGCCGCGCGTGACCCCGATGAGCAGCATGGCGAGGCTGTGGCGGGCGGGGCCGCAGGCCTCATGCAGACGCGCCTGCACGAGATCGAGCGCGCCGAGGAAGCGCAGAGCCGGGCGCGGGCGGTGCTGTTGGCGGATGAGGAGCGCGGTGTCCATGGGAGCCGAGCATAGTATGTTCGCTGATTGTTCTCAAGCGGGCTAGCGCGCGAGGATGTCGCGCTAGTCCTTCAGCAACCGGTCGGCCTTTTTGCGCACCAGAACCGTGCGCAGATCGTGCATCGCGAGCAGGAGCGCATCCGTCACCTGCTCCAACTGCTCATCGGTGGCACGCGACTGCGCCCAATGGGTGGTGGTGTTGAGGTAATCCACCGCCCGCAGGATATCGTCGATATCGCGGTGATCGAGGATCGTCTGCCGCTCGGTCATCCAGTCGGTGATCGCGGCGATATCGGCCTCGCTCAACTCGCGGTCGCCATGCGGCTTGATCTCGGACTTGCGGATATTGACGACAGCGATCTGGTCCATGTCGATCCGGCGTTGCCGGTTCTCGGTATCCACCCGGAACACGAAGGCCCCGTTCTCGCGGACCCGGAAGTAGTAATCGGGGAGATCGCCCGCCATGTCCGCCCCTATCTCAGCCCTTCGCAGAACGCCCGTATCCGCCCGCAGGCCTCTTGCAGCGCCGTGTCGGAGGTAGCGTAGCTGACCCGGAAGTTCGGCGAAAGCCCGAAGGCCGCGCCGAAGACCACGGCGACGCCGGTCTCTTCCAGAAGGGCGGTGGCAAAGGCCTCGTCATCCTCGATCAGCGCGCCGCCAGCACTGGTCTTGCCAATCAGCCCGGCAATCGACGGGTAGACGTAGAAGGCGCCGTTGGGCACCGGGCACTCAATTCCGTCGATCGCGTTCAACATCGACACCACCAGATCGCGGCGGCGCGTGAAAACGGCGTTGTTCTCGGCGATGAAATCGTGGCTGCCATTCAGCGCCTCGACCGCCGCCCATTGGCTGATCGTGCAGGGGTTGGAGGTGCTTTGGCTTTGAATCTTGCGCATCGCCCCGATCAGCCGCTCGGGCCCCGCCGCATAGCCGATCCGCCAGCCAGTCATGCAATAGGCCTTGGAGACGCCGTTGCAGGTCAGCGTGCGCCCAAAAAGCGCCGGTTCCACCTGTGCGGGCGTGCAGAACTGAAAATCGTCATAAGCGAGGTGTTCATACATGTCGTCGGTCATCACCCAGACATGGGGATGGCGCAGCAGAACGTCGGTCAGGCCCTTCAACTCGTCCCATGTATAGCCCGCCCCGGTGGGGTTCGACGGCGAGTTGAAGATGAACCAGCGGGTTTTCGGCGTGATCGCGGCCTCGAGCGCCTCGGGCGTCAGCTTGAACCCGGTCTCGATCCCCGCGGGCACCACCACCGGTTCGCCCCCCGCCAGCAGCACCATGTCGGGATAGCTGACCCAATAGGGCGCGGGGATCACCACCTCGTCACCGGGATTGAGTGTCGCCATCAGCGCGTTGTAGAGGATCTGTTTGCCGCCCGAGGCGACGCTGACCTGAGCGGGCACATAGTCCAGCCCGTTGTCGCGTTTGAACTTGGCGCAGATCGCCGCCTTCAACTCGGAGATGCCATCGACGGCGGTGTATTTGGTCTTGCCCTCTTGAATCGCGCGTATGCCCGCCGCCTTGATATGGTCGGGCGTGTCAAAATCCGGCTCTCCGGCGCCGAGGCCGATCACGTCGCGCCCCGCTGCTTTCAGTTCCTGCGCCTTAGTCGTCACCGCGATGGTGGGCGAGGGTTTCACGCGCGATAATGTCGCTGACAGATCGGACATCGCCGCCTCCGGTTTGAATTCATCTGACAGATCTCATAGGGTGCGCCCAAAGGTTGATCAAGGATGATCGCCGGAAAGGGATGAGATGACAACAGACACCAATGACAGCTGGTTCGACCCCGATGCCACCACCTTCGGTGATCGCGTAGCGGGCGCGCGCGAACGCGCGGGCATGACGCAGGGGGACCTCGCCAAACGCCTCGGCGTGAAGCTCAAGACACTCAAGGCATGGGAGGACGACCAGTCCGAGCCGCGCGCCAACAAGCTGTCGATGATGGCGGGGCTGCTGAATGTCTCGCTGCTCTGGCTGCTCTCGGGTGAGGGTGACGGGCCCGATACGCCCACAGTCGGCGAATTGTCCCCCGATATCAGCCAGATGCTGACCGAGATCCGCGACATCCGTGCGCAGCTCATCTATTCCACCGACCGTCTCGGCCGGATCGAGAAGAGTCTGCGCGCCAAGCTGCGGGAAGAAGCCGGTGAGTGACGAGCCGCGCGAGCACCGTCTCAAGCGTCTCGCGATGCGCTCCATGCGGCGCGGCATCAAGGAGATGGACATCATCCTGAGCCGCTATGCCGAGACCCGGCTGGCGGCGATGGACGATGACAGCCTCGGCACCTACGAATCGCTGCTGTCGGAAAACGATCAGGATCTCTATCAGTGGGTGACCGGCCAGGTCGCCCCCCCGTCGCGGTTTGCCGATCTGATCAGCGACATCTCGGGCGTGGCCTGTTCGGGAAAATAGATCGGATTTTACGCGTCATTGTCGCGGTTTAACCTATTATTTGGCTTTTTGCCCCAGTTTCCGATGCGAGCTGCCACGCACGGAGACGGATATGAGCTTTCAAAAACCCCTGAGCCCGCCGACCGGGCATACCGCGTTCATCACGACCTATCTCGACGCGCTGTCGCTGGTTGAGCGGCTGCACCGGCTGTTGCTTGACGTCATTAAGGATGAGTTCGAGCGTCTCGGCATCCTCGACATCAATGCGGTACAGGGGTTGCTCTTGTTCAATATCGGCGATCACGAGGTCACTGCGGGCGAGCTCAAGACGCGCGGCTATTATCAGGGCAGCAATGTCAGCTACAATCTCAAGAAACTGGTCGATATGGGCTATATGCACCACCAACGCTGCGAGGTGGATCGCCGCTCGGTTCGCGTGCGCCTGACCGAAAAGGGGCGTGGTATCCGCGATGTGGTGGCCGGGCTCTTTGCCCGCCACGCCGAAGGGCTGGAGGGGCGCGGCGTGCTCGGCCCCGACGGGATCGACCTGATCACCTCGTCGCTGCGCCGGGTAGAGCGGTACTGGACCGACCAGATCCGCTATATCTACTGAACGGGCAGCGCGCCCAGCACGATATCGCTGATTTCACGGTAAAGCTTGCGTCCCATGGCGCGCTCGAAATCCTCGAACCCCTGCGCCAGTTCCAGAAACGCGCCGGGACCGCGCAGCACCTCGTCGCGGTAATGCCGCAGCACGGTCGTATCATGCCCCAGGATCACCAGCCCGTTCACAATGATCCCCTGAAACGGGAAATGCTTGTAGGCCAGCGCCGGCGCAAACCCTTGATTGTTGATTCCGTCGCCCGACACGTCGATCACCCGGCGCGCGCAATCGGGCGCGCGCGTCATCAGATGCGCACCATAGCCCAGGGCGGAACCGAGCGCGGTGGGATAATCCGAGGTCGAGCGTTCCATCCCCGCCAGAACCGCCGCCGCGCGAGTGATGTCGGCCTGGCTGCGCAGCAGCGTCCAGTCGAGATGCAGCTTTTCCTGGAACGGCCCGCTCCATTCATAGACCGCGAGCGCGACATCGCCCTCGCCGCTCAGGATCGCGTGCCGGATATCGGGCGAATCGAGCGCCCCCGCCAGACCTGCGCGCTGCAGGTCATATTCCCGGGCATCGACCGAGGACGACACGTCGAGCGCCAGCAGCAACGCGAGGCGGCAGGCCGCCTCTGCCGGGGCCGCGAACAGCCCCGACAACAAGGCCGCCCATCTTACCAATGGCCGGTGTTTTCCATGCTTGCCCATGGCTCGGCGGGCTCCAGCGGCTCGCCCTCCTGCAACAGCTCAATTGAGATGTTGTCGGGGCTGCGCACAAAGGCCATGCGCCCGTCGCGCGGCGGGCGGTTGATCAGCACGCCATTGTCCTGCAGATGCTGGCACGTCTCGTAGATATTTTCGACCGAATAGGCCAGATGCCCGAAATGCCGGCTGTCCGAGGGCAACCCCTCGTCGCCATCCCAGTTATAGGTCAGTTCGACCGGGCATTCTTCCTGCCCTTCGGGTGCCATGAAGATCAGCGTGAAACGGCCCCCTTCATTGTCCGAGCGGCGGGTTTCCTTGAGACCCAACAAGCCAAAGAACCGCAGCGTCGCGTCCAGATCCTTGACCCGGACCATCGTGTGTAGATACCTGATTTTCATCCTATGCCTCCGTGTTTGCGTTCTCGCAGAGGATAGTGGCCCGCGCCCCGATGTCGAGGGGGCAAAGCCGCCGCCGGGAACACCCGATATCGGCTTGGCGCATCGCCTCCCCGCAAGATATAGTGGGCAACGACTCATCTCAGCCCATGACCAGACAATGACCAGCCCATGAAAGGCCCCGCCATGCCCCTCAGCCCAGACCAGCAGGCCGAAATCGACGCGCAACGCAGTGAGACGCAGCAGACCCTGCGCGCCACCGCCCCGGGGATGGAGAAACACCTCTATACCGCGCATCCGGTGCTCGATCACGGTTTCGTGCGGGTGATCGACTACATGGGCGACGATGCCGCGATCTGTCAGGCGGCGCGGGTATCCTACGGGCGCGGCACCAAATCGGTCAGCAATGACGAGGGGCTTATTCGATACCTGATGCGGCACTGGCATTCGACCCCGTTCGAGATGTGCGAAATCAAGCTGCATGTGAAACTGCCCGTTTTCGTGGCGCGGCAGTGGATCCGGCACCGCACCGCCAACGTCAACGAATATTCCGCCCGCTACTCGATCCTCGACCGGGAGTTCTACATCCCCGCGCCCGACGCGCTGGCGGCGCAATCGACCACCAACAATCAGGGGCGCGGCGCGGCGCTGGAGGGTGAGGAGGCCGACCGCGTGCTGCGCCTGCTGACCGAGGACGCGATGCGCTGCTATGACCATTACGAGGCGATGATCGGGCAAGAGGGGCAGCAGGGGCTGGCGCGCGAACTGGCCCGCATGAACCTGCCCGCCAATATCTATACGCAATGGTATTGGAAGGTCGATCTGCACAACCTGCTGCATTTCCTGCGGCTGCGGGCGGATGCCCACGCGCAATACGAAATCCGGGTCTATGCCGACGCGATCTGCGACATCGTCGCCGATTGGGTGCCCGCCGCCTACAAAGCCTTCGCCGACTACCGCATGGGCGGTGCCACGCTCTCGGCCACGGCGCTTGAGTGCGTGCGGCGGATGTTGAAGGGGGAAGAGGTGACGCAGGAGAATAGCGGCATGAGCAAGGGGGAATGGCGGGAGTTTGAGGGGGTTTTCAAGAATAATTAAAGTAGTAATTTTTGAAGATCTTCAGCCTGTCGTTGGTTTACCCGGCTCACGTATCCCAAAATGCCTTGCGTGGTCGGGCAATTGCCTAAATGTCGAATATTTACGTAGAAGTCATTCATTCGTTCCTCAGTAATCTCGAGGCAATTTCTTGAGATATTTATATTAAATGCGGTGATTTTCGTTTGTACAACTTTCGTCTTTTCCTGATTCGTTGGGAAGTTCGCTTTCTGGCAAGCGAGTAAGACATTATCGCTGGCTTCCCTTAAGGTTTTCTCGTTCTTAGACGACAAAAGAATGTCATCTCCGTACAGCGTTGTCTGAACATTAGGAGCAATCTCTCGAAGAGTTTTTCCCAACTGGGACTGATCTAAAACAAGCGCTGCTAACGCTGGCGACTGAACAAAGCCAAAGGGTAGGGTGAAACCCTTTTCGGATCGAACTGTTGAGACTACGGCGAAACCTTCCGCCTCGCGGAAACCAAATCCTACCTTTTTCATCGATCGCACAATCTTGTTTTTGCTGACGTGGTAAAAAAACCTCTCAAGGTCGATATGCGAAAAGAAACTATTCTCACTATGGAGTTTGCTTGCCATGACGTGCCCGCCACTGTGAAAGTGAAAATAGAACTTGGGGAACCTTGCTCGCTCAATGATTAGGTTTGTCATTCTACGAGCATGAGGGATTAGATGCTTTTCTTGAACATAGGCCCATTTCCCGTTGCCTAGGTCAATCTTATGATTGAAGTTTCGCATGCCTGTCCCAGTTGAGGGCTGGTCCGAGGTACTTGACTAGGATCACAAGCAGCTTCACAGCCACAAGGATCAAGAACAAGTATTCCCGAACCAGCCGAACATAAAGAAGATGTTTCTTCATGCCGGTCTCCTCACCTCGGCGGCTAAGCGCTCAGAACTGCCTGAACGCCCCCCAACTGACGACAACACGGAATTGCAAAAGCTGTCGCATCAGGCAACCCAAGGATCGCACAACGGGGAATCCGGTGATTGACCAAAGAAGCTGCGTAAGGAACCCGTTCTAGCCGAGGAACTGTTTGATAGCTTTTTGGTCAGCGCCCTGCAATAGCATCTGTAGGGTGGCCTTCCGACGCACCATCCCCCCCCACACCCCATCGGCGGGGTGAAATCCCGCCCTACGGCCTTGCCGCCGCCCCCCTCAGATCGCCTGAAAGCGGGGCAGCCAGCCGAGGCTGGCCTCGGTGTCGCCCCCGGCGGGCCGGTATTCGGCACCGATGGGGCGGGTCCAGCCCAGCCGTTTCATCCGCGCCAGCAGCCAGCCGAGGTCGACCTCACCCGCATCCGGCGCGCCGCGGTCGGGCACGCCCGCGATCTGGACATGGCCGATGATCGACAAGAGCGCCTCGAACCGGTGCGACAGATCCCCCTCCATGATTTGCAGGTGATAGCAGTCGAACATCAGCCGCAGATTATCCCGCCCAAGCGCCGCGATTACCTCGGCGGCGTGGGCGGAGTGCGACAGGTGATAGCCCGGCACGTCGCGGCGATTGATCGGCTCGATCAGGATGGTGATGCCGTGCGGTGCGGCCAGATCACAGGCATGGGCGAGGTTGTCGCGGAACGTGGCCTCGGCCCCTGCCCCGCCATCGGTGCGCCCGGCCATGACATGCACAGCCCCGGCGCCGATGGTCTGCGCATACCCCACCGCCTGCGCGATGGCCTCGTGCGCCTGCGGCTCGCGACCGGGCAGCGCGGCAAGGCCGAACTCGCCCGCGTCGCGGTCGCCCGGCCAGGTGTTGAGCCCCAGCATCGACAACCCGGTGGCGTCGAGTGCCGCGCGCACCGCGCCCGGATCGCTGTCATAGGGAAAGTGGCATTCGACCGCATCGAACCCCGCCGCATGGGCGGCATGGATCGCGTCGGGCAGGGGCCGGTCGGTGAAGAGAAACCCGAGATTGGCGGAAAAGCGCATCAGTCCCAATCCACCTCGAACTTGCGCACGACCTGCCCAATCTGATCCGAGTCGAGCGGCTGTGCGCCCGTGCCGCGCAGGAGAAGTGCCAGTTTCGCGGTCTCTTCCAGTTCCTCCATGGCAAATACTGCCGCCTCCAGATCCTTTGACGCCACGACGGGGCCGTGATTGGCCAGCAACACCGCCGCGCGTCGGCCCGCAAGGCCCCGGATCGCGTCGGCCATACCCGCATCGCCCGGCACGAAAAACGGCAGCAGCGCCACCTTGCCGACCCGCATCACCGCATAGGCGGTGAGCGGCGGCACGGCGTTGTCGGGGTCGGTTTCGGGCAGGATCGAGAGGGCGACGGAATGGGTGGAATGCAGATGCACCACCGCGCCCGCGCTGCGCCGTGTCTCATAAAACGCGGAATGCAGGGGCATTTCCTTGGTCGGGGCATCGCCCGAGATGTGCCGCCCCGCCGCATCAAACCGGCTGAGCCGGGCGGGATCGAGCCGCCCCATGCTGACGCCGGTGGGGGTGACCAAAAGCCCGCCATCCCCGGTGCGGACCGAGATATTGCCCGACGCACCGCCGGTCAGTCCCCGGTCAAAGAGGGACTGCGCCCAAAAGCAGATATCCTCGCGCAGCGTGCTGTCGCTCATTGCGGGGCCTCCATCATGCGGGCGGCGTCGGTGAAGAAATCCGGCCCGCCGAAATTGCCGGATTTGAGGGTGACGACAAGGGCGTCGCCCGCGCGCATCATCGGCACGCCGGGGGCGATCTCGGGCCCGATCTCGAGTTGGGCGAGGCTCAAACCCTCGACCACCGCGCCCGAGGTTTCGCCGCCCGCGCTGATCAGGCGGGTCACTCCGCGCGCATTGAGCGCGCGGGCGAGCGCGGCGAAGAGCGTCTCGATCCGGGTGGCGATCTGCGCCGTGCCGAAGCGGTCCTGCGCGCGCCGGACGGCATCGGGATCGGCGGAAGAGTAAAGCAGCGGGATGCCGTCCTGCGCCATGGCCCAATCGGCGAGCGCCTCGGCGTCGATCTCTCCGGCCATGAGCGCGCCTGCCTCGATCTCGCGCGCCGGGTGGCGGGCAGCGTGGCGGGCGACCTGTTCGCGCGTGACCGCAGAGCAAGAGCCCGACAGCGCCACCACCGGCCCCGCCTGCCCGCGCCACGTGGCGGTGCTGCCCGAGAGCAGCCCGCGCGCCCGGAAATTGCCGGGCAGGCCCATGGCGATGCCCGATCCGCCGGTAATGAGCGGCAGGTCGGCTGCCGCCTGCCCGAGGGTCACGAGATCGGCATCGGTGATGGCGTCGGCGACGATCAGGCGATGGCCCTTGGCGTGTTCGGTATCAAGCGCCGCGCGGGCGGCCTCTGCCCCCTGCCCTACCACGCCTGCCGCGACATGGCCGACGCGGCCCTGCACCTGATGGCCCAACCATCGGCGGATATCGGGATCGGTCATCGGGGTGAGCGGGTGATGCTGCATGCCGCTCTCGCTCAGCAGGCGGTCGTTGACGAAGAGATGCCCCTGGTAGACCGAGCGGCCGGTCGCTGGGAAGGCCGGGCAGACGATCACGCGGGTGGCATCCAATGCCTCGGCCAGCGCCTCGGCCACCGGGCCGATATTGCCCTCGCGGGTGGAATCGAAGGTAGAGCAGTATTTGAAGAGGAACTGCGTGCAGCCCTGCGCGCGCAACCAGTCGAGTGCAGCGCGCGATTGCGCCACCGCCTCGGCCACCGGGAGGGAGCGGGATTTCAGCGCGACGATCCCGGCCTCGACATGGCTGTCGGCGGGGCCGTCCGGCACGCCCACATATTGCACCGTGCGCATGCCCGCGCGGGCCAGCGTGTTGCCGAGATCGCCGGATCCGGTGAAATCGTCGCCGATACAGCCCAGGAGCATCACCCGTCCCCCGGCAGTTTCACGCCCGCGCGGGCGGCGATGTGTTTGGTGATGGCGGCGTCGTCCTCTGCTCCCAGACCGGCGGCGGTGGCCTCGCGGTATTGCGTGAGCGCCGCCTCGGTCACCGGCAGGGGCAGGTTTGCCGCGCCAGCAATGGCGGTGACAATGCCCAGATCCTTGGGCCAGATCGTGATCGCCGAGCGCGGGGTGTAATCGGCCTCGATCACATGCGGCGCGCGGTTCTCGAACATCCAGGACGTGCCTGCCGAGACGCGGATGATGTCGAGCACACGGGCGAGATCGAGCCCCTGCGAGGCGGCGAAGCTGAGCGCCTCGCCCATGGCGACGATATGCACGCCCGCGAGCAATTGATTGACCGCCTTCATCGCCGAGCCTGCGCCTGCGCTGTCGCCCAAATGGTGCACGGTTTCGGCCATAGCGTCGAGCACGGGGGCCGCGCCGTCGAACGCCTGCACGCTGCCCGAGGCCATGATCGAGAGCCGCCCCTCGGCGGCCTTGGCGGCCCCGCCAGAAATCGGCGCGTCGAGATAGTGGAGACCGGCGCGCGTTGCCTCACCCTCCATCTCGCGGGCGAAATCAGGCGGCACGGTGGCGCAGCCGAGGATGGTGCCACCGGGGGCCAGATGGCGTGCCCAGCCTTGCGGCCCGAAGAGCGCCGCGCGCATCTGATCGGCGTTGAGCACGACGCAGACGAGAATCTCGGCCGGGGGGCGATCGGGGGTGAGTGCCTGCCCCCCTGCAGCCGTCAATTCGGCCACGCGCGACGGGTCGGGGTCGAATCCGTATACCTCAAGCCCCGCGCGCAGCGCCGATTGCGCCATGCCGAGCCCCATCGAGCCGAGCCCCGCGAAATGAACGATCCGCGTCATGGTGTGCCTCCGAATACCAGGTCGACCGGCCAGAGCGTGATCGCCGGGACATAGGTGATGATCATCAGCGCGCCAAAGACGGTCAGCACGAACCACGCCAGTTGCGGGATGATCCGTTCGACCGGCAGGTCTGCCACGGCGCAGGCGGCGAAGAGATTAACGCCGAGCGGCGGGGTGATCATGCCGAGCGCGAGGTTGACCACGATCACCAGCCCGAAATGCACCGGATCGACACCGTAGCCGATGGCGATGGGCGTGAGGATCGGGGCCAGCACGAGGATCGCCGCCGAGGTCTCGATGAACATGCCGATCACCAGCAGCATCAGGTTGACCACCAACAGAAAGGCGATGCGGCTTTCGAACACGTCCTTGAACCACGCCGCGATTTCGTTGGGCAGGCCCGAGCGGGTGATGAGGAAGGAAAACAGCGCCGCCGCCGAGATGATCAGCATGATCGCCGAGGTGGCGAGCACGGTTTTCTTGAGGATCTGCGGCAGGTCGGCGAAACGCAATTCGCGGTAGAAGAGCATGCCGACAATCACCGCCGCCGCGACCGCCGCCGCACTTGCCTCGGTCGGAGTGAAGATGCCGGAATAGATACCGCCCAGAATGACGAAGGGCACGATCAGAGCGGGCAGTGCGGATTTGAGCGCGGGGCCGAGAGGGGGCCGGTTGCGCCCGTCCTCAAGCCCGATGCCGCGCACCCGGCACAGGATCAGTACCAGCGCCATAAGCGCGCCCGCCACCAGTACCCCCGGCCCGATGCCCGCGATGAAAAGCTGGCCGATCGAGGTGTCGGTGGACACGCCATAAAGGATGAGCGGGATCGAGGGCGGAATGAGCACGCCCAGTTCGGCGGAGCTGGCCTGCACCGAGGCGGCGAGAGGTTTGGGATAGCCGTGCTTGACCATCGCCGGGATGAGGATTGCACCGATGGCAAAGGTAGTGGCAACCGAGGAGCCCGAGACCGAGGCGAACATCATGCAGGTCAGCACGCAGGAGGCCGCAAGCCCGCCCTGAATGCCGCCGACGATGGATTTCGCCAGTTCCACCAGCCGGTGCGAGATGCCGCCCGCCGACATCAGGTTGCCCGCGAGGATGAAGAGCGGAATCGCCATCAGCGGAAAGCTGTCGATGCCGGTGAACATGCGCTGCGCCACCAGCAGGAGCGGCAGGCGGCCATGCGCCTCGATCCCGAGGACCGAAGCGAAGCCGATGGCGACCGCAATCGGCACGCCCGCCAGAAAGAAGATCGCGAGCGACAGGGCAAGGGCGAGGTTCATGCGTCGGTCTCCACCGGCTGCAACCCGCCGAACCGGATCGCCCGCAGCGCGCAGCCCAGAACGGCGATCAGGATGAAGACCGACCCTACGGGCAGCGCCGCGTAGACCCAGGCGATGGAAATCTCAAGTGCCGCGAGTTTCTGGCCCATGACCCGCTCGGTCATCGCCCAGCCCTGCCAGAACAGGATCGCGAAGAAGGTAATCGTCAGGCTGCACGCAACCAGATAGAGAAGAAAGCCGAGGCGCGGTGGCAGGATGCGTTGCACAATCTCGACGGCGATCATCGTACCCTCGCGAAAGGCCGGGGCGACGCCAAGGAAGACCGACCAGATCATCGCCGAACGGGTGATCACCTCGGACCATGTGGAGGGGTGGCCAAAGACGAAGCGTGTCGTCACCTGATAGAGCGCGAGCGCGGTCGCGATCAGCAGAAAGCCGATGGCGAGCCGCAGGGCGATGCCGGTGGTGATCGCCTCGAACCTGAGAAAGAGTGTCATCGCCGCCCTCTCGAAAGAAAACGGGTCGGCGCGCCGCGCGCCGACCCTTGCCGTGACAGGGACGTTATTCGACGGCCTTGATGCGGTCCACCATCTCGGAGCCATACTGGTCAGTATAGACCGAATAGGAGCTTTCGGCGGCGAGCTTGGCGAAGGGGGCCTTGTCGATATCGGTGATCACCTCCATGCCGTTCTCGCGCAGCATTTCGACGCCCGCCTCTTCCAGCCGGTTGACCTCGGCGCGGGTGGCGGCGGCGGAGGCTTTGGCAGCCTCCATGAACCAGCCCTGCTGTTCCTCGGTCAGCCCGTCAAACAGGATCGGCGAGGCCAGCACCACGGCTGGCGAATAGACATGGCCGGTCAACGAGACGTAGTTCTGCACCTCCCAGAATTTCGACGCGGTGATCACGGTCACCGGGTTTTCCTGCCCGTCGACCACGCCCTGTTGCAGCGCGCCGAACAGTTCCGGAAAGGCCATCGGCGTGGGGGCGGCACCCATGCCCTCGAAGGCGGCCATGTGGACGCGGTTTTCCATCGTGCGCAGCTTCAGCCCGTCGAGATCCTCGGGCGTGCGCACCGGGCGCTGCGAGTTGGTCACGTGGCGAAAGCCGTTTTCCGACCAGGCAAGCCCGACGAGGTTGTTCTTGCCGATCTCGTCAAGCAGTTCCTGCCCGATCTCACCGTCGAGCGTGGTGCGCGCGTGATCGTAGTCGCGAAAGAGGAACGGCAGGTCGAGCGCATAGACCTGCGGCACGAAATTGCCCAAGGGGCCGGTGGAGGTGATGACCACGTCGAGCGAGCCGATCTGAAGCCCCTCGATCATGTCACGTTCACCGCCCAACTGGCCCGCCGGGGCCTGCTCGCCGGTGAAGGCACCGCCCGACAGTTCGGCCAGCGTGTCGATGAAGGCCTGCGCACCGACACCATAATGCGATTGCGGCGACAGCGAATGGCCGATGACGATGTTTTCCTGCGCCTGACCTGCGGTGGCGAGCGAAAGCGCGGCAAGCGCGCCGACTGCGAAATGTTTCATGAAACTCCTCCTGTTGTCGGCCCGGCGGGTCGATGCCCCGGGCCCGTGTCTTCACCCTCTCCCTTGACGCAAGCGGCGGGCGAACGCCAGTTCAGTCGCGTCTGGGAAGATGGATACAGGTTATGACAGCGCTGTCAATACGGTCACGGAACACCTGAAATTGTAACATGTGACTCAGATTTGGAATGACAGCGGTACCATAATGCCGCATTTTCGCGGGATGGACGACGACCGACAAGACACGCAGACACGCCGCCCCACCCTGTCTCAGGTGGCCCGCGCCGCCGGGGTGAGCGAAATCACCGCAAGCCGCGCGCTGCGCCGCGACGGCCCTGTTGCACGCGACACGCGCGACCGGGTGGAGCGCGCCGCCCTCGCGCTAAACTACGTGCCCAACCGGCTGGCGGGGACGTTGGCCGGGGCCGCGTCGCGGCAGGTGGGCGTGATCCTGCCCTCGCTGTCCAATATCGTCTTTGCCGATGTGCTCAAGGGATTGGAGGACCGGCTGGAGGGCGACGGCTATCATCCCATTCTGGGCATTTCCAATTACGATCCGCTGCGCGAGGAGCGGCTGTTGCGGGACCTTTTGTCGTGGCGGCCCGCCGGTCTGGTGATCGCGCCCGCGCGCAAGACCGATGTCACGCGCGGCCTGCTGGCGGCAGCCGATCTACCGGTGGTCGAGATTATGGATGTCGATGCCGAGAGCGCCGACATGGCGGTGGGCATTTCGCACTATGGGGCCGGCCGGGCGATGGCGCATTACCTTGCCGGGCGCGGCTATCGGCGCTTTGCCTATCTGGGCCACGGGATCGAGACCGATTTCCGCGCCACGCAGCGGCTCGACGGGTTTCGCGACGGGTTGCGAGAGGTCGGCGTGACGCTTGGCAATGTGCTGTGCCTGCCCGGCCCCTCGACGGTGTCCTTGGGGCGTGAAGGGCTGGCGCGGCTGCTGGCCGAGGCCGAAACCCCGCCCGAGGCGGTGTTTTTCTCCAATGACGACATGGCCGTGGGCGGCGCGTTTCACTGTCAGGCGGCGGGCATTGCGGTACCCGAGGAACTGGCGCTTGCCGGGTTCAACGGGCTGAGCATCGGGCAGGCGTTGCCCAGACCGCTGACCACCATTGCCTCGCAGCGCGAGCATATCGGCTTTGTTGCCGCCACGCATCTGCTCGACCGGCTGGCGGGGGGCAGACCGCCTCGCGTGACCAATGTCGATTTCCGGCTGATCCCCGGCGCGACCGCCTGAGCGCTCAGATGCAGCGCCCGCCATCGACCTCCATGCAGACGCCGGTGACGATGCCGGCCTCGTCCGAACACAGGTAGAGCGCGGCATTGGCCAGATCCTGCGGCGTGGAAAACCGACCCATTGGGATGGTCGAGAGGAATTTCTCGCGCATCTCGGGGGTATCCTCGCCCATAAAGCTCTTGAGCAGCGGCGTGTCGCCCGCCACCGGATTGAGCGCGTTGACGCGGATGCCCATGGGGGCGAGTTCAACGGCCATCGTGCGGGTCGCGGTGATCATCCAGCCCTTGGAGGCGTTGTACCAGTTGAGGCGCGGGCGCGGTGAGACCCCGGCGGTCGAGGCGATGTTGAGGATCGCCCCCTGCCCGCGCGCCTTCATCTGCGGCACCAGCGCACGCGCGGTCAGATAGACCGATTTGCAGTTGATCGCGAAGACCCGGTCGAAATCCGCCTCGCTGACGTCTTCGAGGGGGCTGGGCATGTGGGTCACACCGGCGTTGTTGACGAGGATGTCCACATGCCCCATCCGTGCCTGCGCCTCGGCGATCATCGCATCGACCTGCACGCCGTCCGAGACATCGCAGGTATGGGCGATGCCGCCATGCGCTGCGGCCACGCGCGCGGCGGCCTCGGCGTTGATATCGACGACAAGCACCTGTGCGCCTTCTTCCGCAAAGCGCCGCGCGATCCCTTCGCCAAAGCCCGAACCCGCGCCCGTCACGATTGCCGTCTTGCCGTTGAGCCGCATGGGAGAAGTCCTTTCTGTTGTGGTCGATCTAGTTGGCACGTGACACGAAACGGCTGGATTTGGAAAATGGTTTTTGTGGCAAGGTCCAGCGTTGAACATCCGGTCCAACAACCTAAAGTGCCGCGCAACACGACAGAGCAAGGGACAGGACATGCAGAAAAGACCGCTGGGGCGCACCGGCATGGAGGTGAGCGCGCTCTGCCTAGGATCGATGACATGGGGGGCGCAGAATACCGCCGCCGAGGGGCACGCGCAGATCGACCGCGCGCTGGAACGGGGCGTCAATTTTATCGACACCGCCGAGATGTATCCCACCGCCCCCGTTCGCGCCGAGACGACCGGGCGCACCGAGGAGATCATCGGCGAGTGGTTCGCCCGGACAGGTCAGCGGCACAACGTGATCCTCGCCACCAAGCATTCCGGCATCGGCTTTGCCCATGCCCGCGACGGCGCGCCGATTTCCGCCGCCACCATCCCCGAGGCGGTCGAGGGATCGCTGCGACGGCTGCAAACCGATCATATCGACCTCTACCAGTTTCACTGGCCGAACCGTGGCAGCTACATGTTTCGCCAGAACTGGAGTTATGACCCCTCGGGGCAGGACCGCGCAGTGACGCTCGCGCATATGCAAGAAACGCTCGGGGCGTTGAGCCGCGAGGTCGAGAAGGGCCGCATCCGCGCCTTTGGCCTGTCGAACGAGAGCGCCTGGGGCACCGCGCAATGGCTGCGGCTGGCAGAGGCCGGGCATGGCCCGCGCGTGGCGTCAATCCAAAACGAATATTCGCTGATGTGCCGCCTTTTTGACACCGACCTTGCCGAACTGAGCGTGAACGAGGATGTCGGATTGCTCGCCTTTTCGCCGCTGGCGGCGGGGCTGCTCAGCGGCAAGTATCAGGGCGGCGCGTTGCCCGAAGGCTCTCGCATGACGATCAACACCGATCTGGGCGGGCGCAAGGGGCCGCGCGCGTTTGCGGCGGTCGAGGCCTATCTGGGCGTGGCGCGCAAGCACGGGCTCGATCCGGTGCAGATGGCGCTGGCCTGGTGCCTGACGCGGCCTTTCATGTGCTCGGCCATTTTCGGCGCGACCAGCATGAATCAGCTCGATCTGGCGCTTGGTGCGGCAGATATCACGCTTACCGACGAGGTGCTGTCTGATCTCGACGCCGCACATCGCGCCCATCCCATGCCCTATTGATCCTGCCCCCTTGTCTGGGGGCCATGCCCGGCGTATACGCGCGCCCTGACCCAGAAGGAGCGAAAGCCATGGTAGGCAGTGCCAATCTCAACGTGATGCTCAAGGCCGCGCGCAAGGCGGGGCGGGCGCTGGCCAAGGATTTCCGCGAGGTCGAGAACCTTCAGGTCTCGATGAAGGGGGCGGGCGATTTCGTCAGCCGCGCCGATATCGCTGCCGAGAAGATCCTCAAGACCGAGTTGATGGGCGCGCGCCCGACTTATGGCTGGCTGGCCGAAGAGGGCGGCGAGGAGCCGGGCCAGGACCCCACCCGCCGCTGGATCGTCGATCCATTGGACGGCACCACGAATTTCCTGCACGGCCTGCCGCATTGGGCGGTGTCGATCGCGCTCGAGCACAAGGGCGAGGTGGTCGCGGGCGTGATCTATGATCCCTCCAAAGACGAGGCGTTCTTTGCCGAAAAGGGCACCGGGGCCTGGATGAACGAGGGGCGGCTGCGCGTCTCTGGTCGTCACAAGATGATCGAGGCGATCTTTGCCACCGGCCTGCCCTTTGGCGGGCGCGCGGACCTGCCCGACACCTTGCAGGATCTGGCCCGGCTGCTGCCCAGCTGTGCGGGCGTGCGGCGGTGGGGATCGGCGGCGCTCGACATGGCCTATGTGGCGGCGGGGCGCTATGACGGGTTCTGGGAACGGCGCCTGAACGCCTGGGATCTGGCGGCGGGCGTGATCATCGTGCGCGAGGCGGGCGGGTTCATCGAGCCGCTGAGCAAGGGCGGCGATATCCTTGGCGATGGCGCGGTGATCTGCGCCAACGAGCCGCTGTTCGACAAGTTCACCAAGACGATCCGGGGCTAGACCTCAGCGCGCAGGTGCCGCAGGTGATCGGGCAAGGCCCGCGCGGTCACCGCCGCCTCACGCAGCAACCCGTCGAAATGCAGGGTCATCGCCTGTACCCGTTCGGTATCGCGAAACACCAGGTAATTGCGCCCGAGATAGAGCACCGCGAGGAGCGGCCCGAAAATCGTGATCGGGGCGGAATAGAGGCGGCGGGCGTCAAAGAGATAGAGCCGCAAGCCGGGATAGAGCTGTGACGTCACGGCGATGAAATGATCGAGTTGCGCGCGGCGGATATCGTCGGGCAGGTCACGGTAATAGCCCTCGCCGCGCGCAAAGCTCTCGATCTCGAAGAGCGGCAGGGCAATCTCGTAATCCGAACGGGCGGCGCGCATCCAGGCCATGCGGTCTTCGGAGGCCCCGATGGCCTGATCGGTAGAGCGGCCAAGATGGGGCGCGTATTCCCACTCCAGCATTTCGCGGGTTTTGAGCATGTCGGGCAGGCCGGCGGGGACGTGGCGGATCTTGTAGCCCGCCGCCTCCTTGTGCCATTGGAAAATCTGCTCGTCGACCAGCGCGCGGGGGGCTTCGGTCAGCGACAGGGTGTTGGCGAGCATGTCGGCGGCGGTCTCGGGCCGATCGGTGAGGCCCAGGAGCCAGTCGGCGGAAACCCCGAGCGCGCCCGCGCATTCGCCCACCACCTGCGCATTGGGCAGGCGCGCGCCGGTGCCGGTCAGCAATTGTGACACAGTGGAGCGATCCACCCCGATGGCGCGGGCGAGCGCGCTTTGATTGCTGCCGCGCTGGCGCATCGCCTCGGCCAGTCGGGTGCGAAACAGGGTGGCCCGCAGGCGTTTGTCGATTTTTTTGGTCATATGGTGATATTAATCACAATTGCGGAAAAATGTTAACCATTTCCGAAATGGCCGGTCAATCATTTTGCAAGCATTCTCTGCGCATCGTTCAATCAAATGGAGGTGTCATGGAGACGCGATTGCGCAGCATCGTGAAGGCGGTGATCTGGAACCTGATCGGGCTTTCGGTCATGGCGGTGGTAGGGCTGATCGTCACCGGGTCGCTGACGGCGGGCGGGGTGATGGCGGTGATCAACACGGTGATCGGGTTTATCACCTATGTGCTTTACGAACGCGTCTGGTCGCGCATCGACTGGGGGCGCTGCCATGGATGAGGTGCGCCGTGGGGCGGTGGAATGGCCCACCCTGCTGTTGCTCGTCGCCTGTTACGGCGGCTGGATCTTTGGCACCACATGGGCGGCGGCGCTCTGGCTGCCACTGGGGATGATCGTCACCGGGCTGGCCATCGCATTGCATTCCTCGCTCTGTCACGAGGCGCTGCACGGGCATCCGTTCCGGCAACGGCTCTGGAACGAGGCGGTGGTCTTTCCCTGCCTATGCCTGCTCATTCCTTATGGCCGGTTCCGCGACACGCATCTGGCACATCACAGAGAGGAGCATCTGACCGATCCCTATGACGACCCGGAATCGAATTTTCTCGCCCCCCGGATCTGGGACCGGCTGCCCGGCTGGGGCCGGGCGGTGCTGCGCGCCAACAACACGCTGGCGGGGCGTATGATTTTGGGGCCGTTCATCGCGCAATGGGCGTTTCTGCGCGCTGACTGGCAGGCGATCCGGGCCGGGGACCGCGCCGTGCTGCGGGCATGGGTGTGGCATCTGCCGCAGATAGCAGTGGTGCTGGCCTGGGTTGCCTACGCGCCGATGCCGCTCTGGGCCTATCTGCTGGCGGTCTGGCTGGGCATCGCATTGCTGAAGATCCGCACCTTTCTGGAACATCGCGCGCATGACAAGGCCAGCGGGCGCACGGTGATCATCGAGGATCGGGGACCGTTGGCCCTGCTGTTTTTGAACAACAACCTGCATGTGGTGCATCACATGCACCCGGAGGTGGCGTGGTATCGGTTGCCCGCGCTCTATGCCGCGCGGCGCGACCATTACCAACGGCGCAACGGCGGCTATGTGTACCGTTCCTACGGGCAAATCTTCCGCGATTACCTGTGGCGCGCCAAGGACCCGGTGGCGCATCCGCTCTGGCCGTGGCGGCGCGGCTGAGGGGCTGGGTGCCGTTGGCCTGGACGGGACATTGATTGAAGCAACTGCGCGGAACAAGGCCGAAGACCGCCGCACGGCACCCGCAGCGCGCTCTGGTCAATCGCGGCGTCACGTTGCATGAGGGGGGGATGGACCTGTGGATCATTCTCTCGGTCGCGGCGGCGTCCTTTCAGACTTTGCGCTTCATGCTGCAGAAACATCTCAGCATGGGCGCGCTCAGCGCGGGCGGCGCGACATTGGCGCGGTTCTTCTATTCCGCGCCCTTCGTGGTGACGCTGGCCTTTGGCTACCTCTGGGCCACGGGCGCGGTCTGGCCCGGATACAGCCCGCTCTTCTGGCTCTATGCCGTGGCCGGTGGCCTGTCGCAGATCCTCGCCACATGGTGTGTCGTCGCGCTGTTCTCCGAGCGCAATTTCGCCGTGGGCATCACCTTCAAGAAAACCGAGGTGGTGCAGACCGCCATCGTGGGCCTTGTGATCCTAGGCGACAGGATCACGGTCTGGGGGCTGGCGGCGATCGTGCTGGGCCTTCTGGGCGTGCTGATCCTGTCGGAGACACCGGGACTGGAGGCGCGGTGGTGGCGGCGCTTTACCAATCGCGCGGCGTTTCTGGGGCTGGCGTCGGGGGCCTTCTTTGCGGTCTCTGCTGTCGGCTATCGCGGTGCCACGCTGGAAATCGCAAGCTCCGATCCGCTATTGCGCGCGGGGCTCGCGCTGGCGGTGGTGACGGTGATGCAGACCGTGGCGCTGACACTGTGGCTGATCTGGCGCGAGCCCGGACAGGTGGGGCGGGTGATCGCCGCGCACCGCACGGCGGTGTGGATGGGCCTGACCGGCATGGCGGGCAGCCTGTGCTGGTTCACCGCCTTCACGCTGGAAAATGCCGCGATGGTGTTTGCCGTGGGGCAGGTCGAGGTGATCTTCTCGCTTTTCGCCTCGGTTCTGGTGTTCGGCGAACGGATCACCCGGCGCGAAGGTTGGGGGATGGCACTCATCACCCTGTCGGTGATCGCTGTGGTGATGTTGCGGTAACGAAAGACAGGTCTGGCCTTAAGCTGTCGTTGCTGTGAGCCGCGACATTGCCAGGCCGCGGACTGGTGATCTTACGCGGTTTCAGGGCACTTTATGTCTGCCAAATCCGAATAACTCTGATTGGCGCGCGGACTTAGACAAATCGCCAGTCCGTGGGGGCGGCCTGGCGATGGCGCGGCGGCCTCCGGCCTTGTTCCGCGCCGGGTCTGTCGAACCAAGGTCGGCTGAAGGCCAAAATCGACGAACAGCCTCAATCGGACCCCATCCCATTCAGCCGCAAGAACAGGCTCTCCTCGTCATCGTTGCGAAAGAACGGCACCGAGGCGGGCGGGGTGCGGTCATGCGCCCGCGCGGTGACCTCGGCCAGCACCACCTCGGTGATGAAGGGCAGATCGAAGCGGCGCGCGTCGGCAAGCGGCACCCATTGCAGGTGGCTCAACTCCTCGCATGCAGCGCCGAAATCGTCGAGGTCACCGGCGAGCGCCTCGGCATGAACGAGAAAGAATCGCGCATCGAACCGGCGCGGGCGGCCCGGCGGGGTGATCGCGCGAAACACGAATTGCAAGGGATCGGCACGCGGCAGGAGACCGCGCGCGGCAAAGCCCTGCCAATCGGGCGGCACCTCGCCCGGCCAGTCCCCGGCCTGGCCGAGGGCAAGCCCGGTTTCCTCCCACAACTCTCGCACCGCAGCGGCGGCAAGGGCGTGGGCGATATCGCGCCCGCAATCTTCGCGCAGACGCTCGGTGCACAGGGCGGGCAAGGGCCGGACAAGCGGAATATCGGCGTCGCCCGCATCCACGGCACCGCCGGGAAAGACAAACTTGTTGGGCATGAACGCCGCCTGCGCGCCGCGCTGTCCCATCAGGACATGCGGCCGCGCCTCATCGCGCAACACGATAACCGTCGCCGCATCGCGGACACCACTCTTGTCAATCTCGCTCATGGTCGCCCTTCCGCGTGCAGGGCTTAACGGCTGTCACTGAACCCGTGCATCAGTCGTGCCCATTGAAAGGCCACGATGGCCCCTTTCAGACGCGGCAGAAGGTAGAGCGAGAGCGTGATCGTGCCAATACCGAATATCGTGAAAAGCACCAGCGGCTCGGGCCGGAACTGGACGAAGGCGATATGCAGAAGCGGTGCCATCAGGTGCCCGACGATCAGGATCGTCAGATAGGCAGGGCCGTCATCGGCGCGCGCATGGCTCAGATCCTCGCGGCACACCGGGCAGGTCTCGCGCAGCTTGAGATAGCTCTTGAGGATCGGACCGCTGCCGCAATTTGGGCATTTGCGAGAGAAGCCCCGGCGCAGGGCGGGCCAGAGTTGGCGATCGGTCGGTACGGCGGTGGTATCGCGCATCGGGGCGGCCTTTCATAACGTTGGCGTGAATATGGCGAATGCGAGGGCGGGATGAAAGGTGACAGCCTGCCCTTGCGGCGCGATGTCGCAAATCAATCGCAATACGATGCAAAATAAATCGATCCGGCGCGCCGGAAGTTCGAGCCGCGCGCGTATCACCTTGCAGAAACGGCCCGGATGTCGGCGCGTTTCAAGATAACTGACACATCACTAGAAAGCAGGAGATGTCACGATGAACAACATGGTTTTGATCGCAGGTCTGGCCACGGCCATCAGCCTTGGCGGGCTGGGTGCCGTTGAGGCGGCCAACCACAAGGGCGGCGAACATCATGGCGGCATGCGGATGCAGCACAGCTTCGAAGAGCTTGACACCGACGGCGATGGCAAGATCACGCCCGAGGAAATGGCGGGCCACATGCAGGCGCGCTTTGACGGGGCCGACAGTGATGGCGACGGGGCGCTGTCGCGCGAGGAACTGATCGCGCGGATGATGGAGCGCCGGGCCGAGCGGATGGCCAAACACGCCGATCACATGATCGAGCGGCATGATGCCAATGCCGACGGCAAGCTGAGCATGGACGAGATGCGCGCCGACCGTCAGGGCAAGATGTTCAAGCGCGTCGATGCCGATGGCGATGGCGCGATCAGCGCCGAGGAGTTCGCCAAGATGCGCGAGATGCGGGGCAAGCATCACGGCATGAAGCAGGGTGGCAAGGCCTCCGAGTAAGCGTGCCTGGCGTGGCAGGCCCGGCGCCCGTGCCTGCCACGCTGGTCAGTAACCGGTCTGAAGGATAGGCTTGGGGGCCATGACGATGCCGCTCGACGCCCATGACGACGTGCCCGACGAGGCGCTGCTCGTGCTGTTTGCCAATGGCGACAGCGTGGCGGCGCGCGTGCTGACCCTGCGGCTGACACCGCGGGTGATGGCGCATGCGTACCGCCTGTTGGGCAACCGGGCCGAGGCCGAGGATGTGGCGCAGGAGGCGATGTTGCGGCTGTGGAAACAGGCCCGCGACTGGCGGCAGGGCGAGGCGAAAGTGACCACCTGGCTTTACCGCGTCGTGGCTAATCTGTGCATCGACCGGCAGCGCCGGGCGCGGGGCGGCCCGGTCGCGCTTGACGCCATCCCGGAGCCTGCGGACGAGCGCGCGAGCGCCGATGAGACATTGCAGGAGCGCGCCCGTGCCGAGGCGTTGCAGGCCGCGCTCGACACGTTGCCCGAGCGGCAGCGTCAGGCGGTGGTGCTGCGCCATATCGAGGGGCTGGCAAACCCGGAGATCGCCGAGATCATGGAAATCACGATCGAGGCCGTGGAAAGTCTGACCTCGCGGGGCAAACGCGCGCTGAGCGCGGCGCTCGCCGGGCGGCAAAAGGAGTTGGGATATGTCGATGAGCGATAAGGAGCAGACAAACGGGGGGCTCGATGCCTTTTTCGAGGCCGCGCGCGCACAAGCCCCCGCCCCCTCGCCGGACCTTCTGGCGCGGGTGCTCGCGGATGCGGATGCCACGCGGCAGGCCCACTCGACCGTCGGTCTCGTCCATGTCCATACGCCTGCCCCGCGTCCCGGCATCGCGGCACGTCTCTATCGCCTGCTTGGCGGCTGGCCGGCGATGGCGGGTCTGGCCACGGCGGCGCTGACAGGTATCTGGATCGGCACTGCCCTTCCCGAAGGGCTTCTCGGCCCGGACGATGCCACCTATCTTGTTGATATCACACCAGAAATGACTTTTGATCTGGCTGGAGGAGAATTCTGATGGAAAACCAACGTGACCTTCAGGACAAGCCCGGTACGGGCAGCTGGATGCGCCTCCTTCTGGTGGTCTCGCTCGCCGCCAATCTCGCGGTCGTGGGGGTGGTCGCCGGATGGGCGCTGCGCCATGGCGGCCATCACGGGCATCATCCCTCTCGGCTCGATATGGCGGGTGGGCCGCTGACCCGTGCGCTCAGCGACGAGGACCGCCGCGAGATCGGGCAGCGCATGCGGCAGGTCTGGCGCGAGACGCGATCCGACCAGGCGGATATCGGGACCAGTTTCGACGCGCTGGTGAGCGATCTGCGCGCGGTACCCTTCGATCCCGCGCGAGTGACCCGGCGCATGCAGCAGCATCGTGAAGGCTTCGCCGCGCGCTTTGCCATGGGACAGGAGGTGCTTCTGGACCATCTTGCCGCGATGAGCGACGCCGACCGCGCGGCCTATGCCGACCGGCTCGAGAAACGAATCAGGGAATACCGCGAACGCCGGGATCGTCACCGGAAGGAGTGACCTGCACACCGCGCTGCAACCGCACGGGTATTTCCCGTGCCAGACGGATCAGATGCGCCATATAGGGCTTGTCCGCATCCTCGTCGCGGATCGCGGCATAGAGCCGCTTGGTCTTGCCCTCTGCGGTCAGCGGCCGCGTCACGTAATCGGTGCTCGTCTTGACCTCTCGCACCACCCAGTCGGGCAGAACCGCCACCCCGCGATTGGACGCCACCAGCAGCAGAATCACCGCCGTCAGTTCCACCTGCCGGATGCTCTTGGGTTCCACCTTGGCCGGTGTCAGCAATTCGGTGAATACATCCAGCCGCGAGCGGTCCACCGGGTAGGTGATCAGCACCTCGTCGCGAAAGTCATTGGCCTCGACATAGGATTTCTGCGCCAGCGGATGCTGGCTTGAGGCCACGAAGACCGGCTCGTAATCAAAGAGTGGCTTGAACGTGATCCCCGGCAGAACCTCGGGGTCCGAGGACACCACCAGATCGACCTCTTCCTTTTGCAACGCGGGCAGCGCGTCAAAGGCGAGGCCGGGGCGGATGTCCACATCCACCTCGCCCCAGGTCTTGCGGAACCGCTCCAGCACCGGAAAGAGCCACTCAAAACAGGCATGGCACTCGATGGCGATATGCATCCGCCCCGCGCTGCCCTCGCGCAGCCCTTCGAATTCATACTCCAGCGCCTCGATCTCGGGCAGGATCTTTTCGGCCAGCCGCAGCAGGCGCTGCCCCGCTGCCGACAGGCGCAAGGGCTTGGAACGACGCACGAAAAGCTCTACCCCGGCCTGATCCTCCAGCCCCTTGATCTGATGGCTGAGGGCCGATTGCGTGATGTGCAACAAGTCCGCCGCCCGCGCCAATCCGCCGGCCCGGTGGATGGCGCGGATCGTCCTGAGATGCCGGAACTCGATATGCATATATTAGCGCGCCTCATTCAAACCATGAATTTAATGAAGTTGTCTCACAATGCTGCGCCTGCAACAAGAGGGAGACAGTTATAGCTTCCTCACAGGATGATCCCGATGAAAACGCCGCGCATTTCCTTCGAATTCTTTCCGCCCAAGACGCTCGAGGCGTCGTTTCGCCTCTGGGATACTGTTCACACCCTTTCGCCGCTCGATCCGCGCTTCGTCTCGGTCACCTACGGCGCGGGCGGCACCACGCGCGAATTGACGCGCGAAGCGGTGAGCACGCTGCATAAGGCCACTGGCCTCAATGTCGCCGCCCACCTGACCTGCGTCGATGCCAGCCGCGAGGAAACGCTGGAGATCGCCGATCAGTTCGCCGCCGTCGGCGTGACCGAGATCGTCGCCCTGCGCGGCGACCCGCCCAAGGGGTCCAGCGGCTTCACCCCCCACCCGCACGGCTTTGCTGACAGCTGCGAGCTGATTTCGGCCCTCGCCGAGACCGGCAAATTCACCATCCGCGTCGGCGCCTACCCCGAGAAACACCCCGAGGCCGCCGACAGCCGCGCCGATATCGACTGGCTCAAGCGCAAGATCGACGCGGGCGCGACCGAGGCGATCACGCAGTTCTTTTTCGAGGCCGACACGTTCTTCCGGTTCCGCGATGCCTGCGCCGCGGCAGGTATCAATGCGCCGATCATCCCCGGCATCCTGCCGATCGAAAACTGGACCGGCGCGCGCAAATTCGCCACCTCCTGCGGCACGCAGATCCCCACATGGCTCGATGATTGTTTCGACAAGGCGATCCGCGACGATCGCCACGACCTGCTCGCCACGGCGCTGGCCACGGAACTGTGCAGCGACCTGATCGAGGGCGGGGTGGAAGACCTGCATTTCTACACGCTCAACCGTCCCGAACTGACCCGCGACGTTTGCCATGCCCTTGGCGTAACACCGAAGGTGGCACTGCGCGACGTGGCCTGACGGCTTGCTTCCCGGCGCGGCGCGGCATAGCCTGCCCGCGCACGCGCCACGAGGGACCACCATGCCGGATCATGCCACATCGCTCGACGACTTACCCGACATGGCGGCGCTTCTGTCCCGCTCCGGCCTAGATTTCATGCGCGACATGATCGCGGGCACCCTGCCCGGCCCGCCCATCGGCGCGACCCTGGGCTTTCACCCTGTGGTCGCCGAGCCGGGCTGCGTCGTGTTCGAGGGCACGCCGAGTTTTGCCACGCTCAACCCGATGCGCGGGGTGCATGGCGGCTGGTATGGCGCGATCCTCGACAGCTGCATGGGTTGCGCGGTTATGACCGAACTGGCGCGCGGCGAGATTTACACGACACTGGAATTCAAGACCAACATCACCCGCGCCTTGGCCGTGGGCCGCGCGGTGCGCGCCATCGGCACGGTGCAGCATCGTGGCCGCTCCACCGGCGTGGCCACGGGCGAATTGCGCGGGGTGGAGGATGGCAAGCTCTACGCCACCGGCTCCACCACCTGCATCATCCTGCGCCCGGATACCGCCTGACCGCATCGGATCACGCCGCATTTGACCCGCCCGCTTCGCTTTTCCCCTTGCAGCACGCACCGGCGCTGCTACGCTCCGCCCGTCATGGTGCCGCCCTGCAGGGCGGAGAATTGGGAAGCCGGTGAGAGACCGGCACTGCCCCCGCAACGGTAAGGGAGGGCGTCACGGCGATATGCCACTGGGCCGGGTTCGGTCTGGGAAGGTGCCGCGATGCACGGGCCGCAAGCCCACCCCCCAAGTCCGGAAACCAGCCAGGACAAACGTCGAATCGCGGGGGGCGATGCGGGCGTGTGCGCCTTGCGCCATGACCCCAACCGTGCCCCTGCCCCATCCGGCCCGGGGTGTGGCCGCGGAGAGTGAACCATGTCGCTTATACGAATTCTCGACGCCCTCGAAGACAGCCCAACCGTCGGCACGCAGGCCCAGGTCGCGGCGCGGATGGGTTTTCTCGAATGGGTGTTTGCCACACCGGGCCCGGTGACGGCGCAGATGGTCCGCGAGGCGCTTGCGGACCCGGCCGCGCGAGAGGCGCAAAGCGCCGCCGCGCGTGCTTTCGTGGAATATCTGGAAGAGGCCTGCATCTCGGGCCTTGGGTCACCCGCCCGACGTGGCCGCGCGCGCATGGTGCACTGAGCCCTCTTGAGACTGCGTCAGACAACAAAAAAACGGCGACACCAGGGAGGAGGAGAGGTGCCGCCGTTTCCTGTACGTCCAGCCCCAGGGAGGAGGAGGGGGGCCTTTCGCAAACTCTCGGGATCGAAGTGACCCCGATATTCCGGCCCCGGGTTTCAGGGAGGAGGAGAGAAACCCGTGACCGTAGCGGATGCATCAGGGAGGAGGAGAGATGCACCCGATTCCGTTGTTACGACCGATGGCCGTAGACCGCGTCACGTGCGACGCGCTTGATTTCGCTGCGATGCAGACCCAGATCGCTCAGGTCACGCGCGCTCAGCTCTTGCAACTCGCGGATCGTGCGGCGATATGTGCGATAGGTCGCCATTCGCTGCACTGCGGCATAAATCGCGGCGCTCAGGTCTTCGCCGAGGGTCTGAACCGCCGAGCGGGGCATGTGGATCGTGTGCGGCATCTTTCGCATCCTTGCGGATATGTTCGTTTCGGCAGGCATCACACTTCGTTTTGCCTTTGTTGAGTCTAAAATAGCGCGTTTCTGCACCTGCACAATACCCCGAGCGAGCAATGCTGCTATGCAGCAAATGCATATGAAAAAGGTGACGCAAGGTTAGGCAGGTATTGGATTCTTTAGGCAGTTTGCGCAAGGTTCCGGGACAGAGACGACAGGCGTACCACCTCAGGATGCACGGGCGATGCGGGATTGGACAAATTGCGTTGATACGAAAATCCGCGCGCCCTGCTGTGGCCGGGTGCAGATACCCGGCGGGCCACGCTCGGTCCGAATTACCCGGCCAACGAAAGGAATGGCATGACACCTGATGACATGGTCCTTACCCCCACCGGGCTGCGCTTTCAGGGGCGGCGTTATCCCTGCACGATCGGGCGCGGCGGCCTCTCGGGCGACAAGCGCGAGGGTGACGGGGCCACGCCACGCGGCACGCATCGCATCGTCGGCATGCTCTATCGCCCCGACCGCATGGCCCGGCCCGCCGATTGGGCGCGGCCCATCCACCCGGGCGATCTGTGGTCGGACGATCCGAATCACGAGGACTACAATCTCATGGTGCGCGCGCCCTACCCGCATGGGCACGAGGTGCTGCGCCGGGCCGATCCGCTCTATGATCTGGTAATCGTGACCGACTGGAACTGGCCGCGCGCCACGCGCGGACGCGGCTCGTGCATCTTCATCCACCGCTGGCGCAGGCCGGGCTATCCAACCGCCGGCTGTATCGCGCTGCGCCCAGAGCACCTGACACGAATCGCCGCCGCGATCTGCTATGAGACCCGGCTGATCATTCGCTAGCCCCGGCGGCATGCGGCGCTCCGGTGCCGCGCTCTTGCTTGAGCGCACCGGCAAGACGCGGGCCACCCCAGCCCTCGCGCAGAAAACCGTCGACGCTCGGGTGGAGGCGTTCGGACGGGTCGCGGCCCACGATGCGCGGGCGGCGCATCAGCAGTATCTTACCCCAGCCGGTCCAGGTGCCAACCGATGGCGCGGTGACATCCTGCGGGAACCGGGCACGCCAGTCCTCGGGCAGAGGCAGCGCACAGCGCTCGGCCCGCTCCAGCATCCAGACCAGCGGGATATTGGCCAGCGGGCGCGCGGCGTGAACGCCGCAGAGTTGCCCGCCCACATCCGAATGACAGCCTCGGAACCAGACCTGCTCCAGATGACCATCAAACTCCGGCACGGTTTCCCACAGCACCGGCCAATAGGCGTTGCGCGTCTCGTCCAGGGCCAGCGCGTGAAAGCCGTGCCGGGTGGTGCGCCCGAGGTGATGACTGTGAAACCCGTGCTGATCGACGCGAAAACGCCATAGTAGAGGGATGCGCAGACCCAGCGCCTTGACCGTATCCCAGACGCCGACCATCTCGACATGGCAAGTGGCATGGCACTGGGCGCGGGCAAAGGCCTGCGCGGCGTCGGACTGCGGCGCGCAGCGGTAATGGCGGTAGGCGAGATGCACGTTGCGCTCGGTCGCGACCTCGGCGCGCAACAGGCCAACCCGGTCGATCACCCCGGCCAGCGAGCGCACCGCATAGGCCCCGCGCGAATAGCCGATCAGGAAAATCCGGTCGCCGGGGCGATACCGGCTGGCAAGATAGCCATAGGCGCGGCGGATCTGCCGGTTGATGCCGCGCCCCAGGATGATATCGCCGGTCGCGCGCCAGTCGCGCCATTGAATCCCCGCCTCGTAATAGAGCGACAGGTCCTGGCCTGCCATCTCTCGCAGCAGCTTGAAGGTCAGCCCGGCATTGGTCTCATAGCCCTTGGCCAGGCTCGACATCGTGCCGTCGAGGATCAGCACATGGGTGACCGGCCCGCGCCGGTGGCCAAAGGCCGTGTGCTCCGCCCGTGATCCGGGGCGCAGCCAGTCATAGATGCTCTTGGTCCAGTCACGCCATGACATGCGACACCTGTTCTGACAGGCCGCAGGATGCGACCCTCACGCCTTCAATGTAGGGCCAGTTTGCCGCGAAAGTTCTGACATTTCATGAAAATTCGCGTGAGCGTGACCCTTATAAACACGCCACCGTCACCACATCGCGCAATCCGTAGCCGTTGAACTCGGTGCTGAGACTGCGGGTGTAGGCCCCCATGCCGTGAATCAGCAGGTAATCACCCTCGGCCAGATCACCCGGCAGGGGCAAGGGCGCGGGCAACCGGTCGATGCTGTCGCAGGTGGGCCCGAAGACCACGCGCGGTTGCGGGGCGCCACACCGCGCCGTGCCACCCGGCGCGATCACCTCGATCCGGTCGGGCGCGCCGATGTCGCGGATTTCGGTCAACCCGCCATAGACGCCGTCATTGACGAAGATCGCACCGCTGTCGCGCAGCGCCTTTACCCGTACCGCCATGCTGAACGCCTCGGCCACCATGGCGCGACCCGGCTCGCAGACAAGCGTCGGGGCGTCCGCGCCGAAGTGCTGCGCCATCTGCGCGCCGATATGGGCAAAGATCGCCGCCAGATCGGGGGCCGCCCCGGTGCGGTGCGAGGCGAAACCGCCACCGACGTTGAGCCGGTGCAGCCGCACGCCCGCATTGCGCGCCACATCGGCGCTGGCGGCGATATAGCTGCCCCACGCGCTCGGGTCGGCGCATTGCGTGCCGGGGTGAAAGGTCATCGACGGGGTAAAGCCGCGCGCCACCACGGCGCGCAGCAGATCCGCCGCGCGCTCGGGGGCAACGCCGAATTTCTCGCCAAAATCATAGGCCGCGCCCACCACGGGAAGCGCGAGGCGAATGCTGATCTCGGCGTCGGGCGCGACAGCCCCGGTCAGCTTGTCCAACTCATTCAGGCAATCGACCGAGAACGAGCGCACGCCCATCTCGGCCGCGACCTTTACCTCGGCGGGCGAGCGCACCGGGTTGTTGTAATGCAGCGCGGCATCGGGGGCGACGGCGCGCACGGCACGCATCTCGGCGGGGCTTGCCACGTCAAACGCGGTGATCCCGGCACGCGCGAGATTGGCCAGTACCTCCTCTCCGGGATTGGCCTTGACCGCATAGGTGACAAGGCCGGGGAAGCCCTCAAGAAAGGCCCGCGCCGTAGCCTGTAGCCGGTCGGGGCTGAAATAGAGCACCGGCGCATCGGGGGCATGGCGCAGAAGATGCGCGCGCGGGGCGGACATGTTGGGAAAGTCACGCATGACGGTCTTAACCTCTTTTCTGCTCGTTTTCTCAAGTTTGCCGCAGAATTCCGTCGATTCATCGCGTCATTTCTTATAGTATGACAAGACTGAATAACATAATGACAGATAAACTATGCAGATCGACGACACGGATCGAAACCTGATAACCCTCCTTCAGGACAATGCCCGCCTGCCCGTCGCGACACTCGCGCGGCGTCTTGGCCTTGCGCGCACCACAGTGCAGGCCCGGCTTGACCGGCTGGAACAGTCAGGGGTGATCGCGGGGTACGCGCTGCGCCTCGGGCAGGCCGCGCGCCCTGCCCTGCGCGCCACGGCGTTGCTGAGCATCGAGCCGCGCTCTGGCCCGGCCGTGCTGGCGCGGCTCAAATCGCTGGCACAGGTGCAAAGAGTTCACACCACCTCGGGCCGGTTCGATTTGATCGTGACGATCGAGGCCGAAACCACCGAAGCACTCGACGAGACACTCGACCGGATCGGCGAGGCCAAGGGGGTAAAGGGCTCGGAAAGCCTGATTCACCTGGCCACGAAACTCGACCGAGGCGCGTGAGGCCCGTGTCGCAATTTTGAGTATTTTCACCAAGAAGAAACACGGGCGCGCAGATTCCAAGGCGCTTTGGCTTTTCCTTTGGGCGCGCATTCGTTAGAGCATCGCAAAACCCATAACTGGCAGGACCGACACGTCATGGTGATGGACAAGACATTCGACGCGAGCGCCGCCGAAGCGCGGCTTTATCAGGCCTGGGAGCAGGCCGGGGCCTTTTCCGCCGGGGCCAATGCCAGGGAAGGGGCCGAGACCTTCTCAATCATGATCCCGCCGCCCAATGTGACGGGCAGCCTGCATATGGGGCACGCGTTCAACAACACGTTGCAGGATATCCTGATCCGCTGGCACCGGATGCGCGGGCATGACACGCTCTGGCAGCCGGGGCAGGATCATGCGGGCATCGCCACGCAGATGGTGGTGGAGCGGCAGTTGGGCGAAGAAGGAAAGCGCCGCACCGATTTCACGCGCGAAGAGTTTCTCTCGAAGGTCTGGGACTGGAAGACGCAATCGGGCGGCACGATCATCAATCAGTTGAAGCGCCTCGGCGCCTCCTGCGACTGGTCGCGCAACGCGTTCACCATGTCAGGCGCGCCCGGCGCGCCCGAGGGCGAGGACGGCAATTTCCACGATGCCGTGATCAAGGTCTTTGTCGACATGTACAACAAGGGTTTGATCTATCGTGGCAAGCGGCTGGTGAACTGGGACCCGCATTTCGAAACGGCGATTTCCGACCTGGAGGTCGAGAATATCGAGGTGCCGGGCCATATGTGGCACTTCAAATATCCGCTGGCGGGGGGCGAGACCTATACCTACACCGAGCGTGACGAGGATGGGACCGTGCTCTTCGAGGAAGAACGCGACTACATCTCGATCGCCACGACGCGGCCCGAGACGATGCTGGGCGACGGTGCTGTGGCGGTGCATCCCTCGGACACGCGCTATGCGCCCATCGTCGGCAAGCTGTGCGAGATCCCGGTCGGGCCGAAAGAGCATCGCCGCCTCATTCCGATCATCACCGACGACTATCCCGATCCGAATTTCGGCAGCGGTGCCGTCAAGATCACCGGCGCGCATGATTTCAACGATTACGGCGTGGCGCAACGCGGCGGCATCCCGATGTACCGGCTGATGGATACCCGCGCGCAGATGCGCGACGATGGGGCCACTTATGCCGAATGCGCCGCGCGCGCGCAGGAGATCGCCGAGGGTGCCGAGTTCACTATCGAAGAGGTGGACAGCCTGAACCTCGTGCCCGATCACCTGCGCGGGCTGGACCGGTTTGAGGCGCGGGAGAAGGTCGTGGCCGAGATCACCGAGGAAGGGCTGGCGGTGATGGTGCCCGTCCCCGCCCCGTCATCCTCGGGCTTGACGCAAGGATCTCATGATCAGGATATCCCCGATCAAGGCGGGGATAACGGCACGCATGAGGATGACGTCACCATAATCCCGCTGGTGGAATCGAAACCCATCATGCAGCCCTTCGGCGACCGCTCCAAGGTGGTGATCGAGCCGATGCTGACCGATCAGTGGTTCGTCGACACCACCAAGATCGTGCAACCCGCGCTTGACGCCGTGCGCTCGGGCGAGGTGACGATCCTGCCCGAACAGGACGCCAAGGTCTATTTCCACTGGCTGGAGAATATCGAGCCGTGGTGTATCTCGCGGCAGTTGTGGTGGGGGCATCAGATCCCGGTCTGGTACGGGTTCGATCTCAGTTCACCGGATTTTCGCGATGACGAAAACGACGGCGCGCTCGACCTCGTGGAGATGCTGCGCGGGCTGAACGAGGGCCATACCGGGCACCTGATGCAATGCGGCGCGGATTTCGACACGGTGTCTGACGCGTGGCACGATACGCTGGCAAACCTGCCGGTGCCGCTTGCCGCGATGCAGGTGGTCGAGGTTGCAAGTCGCGAAGACGCCCTGCACCGGCTGGCCTCGTCGCTGGCCGAGTATACAGCGACGCAGGACCCGACGCATCTGGTCTATCCGGTCTGGCGCGACCCCGACGTCCTAGACACCTGGTTCTCTTCCGGCCTCTGGCCCATCGGCACGCTCGGCTGGCCCGAGGACACGCCGGAATTGCAGAAGTATTTCCCCACCTCGGTGCTGATCACCGGGTTCGACATCATCTTCTTCTGGGTCGCGCGGATGATGATGATGCAATATGCGGTGGTGGGGCAGAAACCCTTTAGCCACGTCTATGTCCATGCGCTGGTGCGCGACGAGACCGGCAAGAAGATGTCCAAATCACTGGGCAACGTGCTCGACCCGCTGGACCTGATCGACGAATACGGTGCGGATGCGGTGCGCTTTACGCTGACGGCGATGGCCGCGATGGGGCGCGATCTGAAACTCTCGAAAGACCGCATCGCGGGCTATCGCAACTTCACCACCAAGCTGTGGAATGCCGCGCGCTTTGCCGAGATGAACGAGGCCACAGGCTCGGGCGGCGCGGTGCCAACGCCTGCCGCCACGGTCAATACGTGGATTATCGGCGAGACCGCCAAGGCGCGGGTCGCGGTGGATGAGGCGCTGGAGAATTTCCGTTTCAACGACGCGGCGAACACGCTCTATGCCTTTGTCTGGGGCACGGTCTGCGACTGGTATGTGGAGTTTTCCAAGCCGCTGCTGATGGATGGCGACGCCGAAACCCGCGCCGAGACACAGGCCACCATGGCCTGGGTGATCGACCAATGCCTGATTCTGCTGCACCCGATCATGCCCTTTGTCACCGAGGAGTTGTGGGACACACTGGGCGCGCGGTCCAAGATGCTGGTCCATGCCGACTGGCCTGGCTATGGCGCGGAGTTGGTGGACCCTGCGGCGGATCGCGAGATGAACTGGGTGATTTCGCTGATCGAGCAGATCCGCTCCGCCCGGGCGCAGATGCATGTGCCCGCCGGGCTGCATGTGCCGCTGCTGGTGACGGAGTTGAACGAGGCGGGCCGTGCGGCCTGGGCGCGCAACGAAGTGATGATCAAGCGGCTGGCGCGGATCGAGAGCCTGACCGATGTGGACGCCTTCCCCAAGGGTTGCGTGACCGTGACCGTCGAGGGCGGCAGTTTCGGCCTGCCGCTGGCGGATATCATCGACGTGGGCGAAGAAAAGGCGCGGCTGGAAAAGACGCTGGCCAAGCTGGAGAAAGAACTTGGCGGGTTGCGTGGGCGACTGAAGAACCCGAAATTCGTCGAAAGCGCACCGGAGGCGGTGGTGGCGGAAACCCGCGAGAACCTTGCCTTGCGCGAAGAGGAAGAGGCCAAGCTGCGCGCGGCCCTCGACCGGCTAGCGGAACTCGGCTGACGCGACGCCTCCGGCGGGAGTATTGTCAAGAAGAGAAATATGTATAGATCAAATTATTATCTATTGCGCGGAATGTAGAATCCACAAACTCATCAACGCTGTGACCTCGTTCTGAGTTATTGTTTTGCACTCTAGATTAGGGTCCGTGGACATTCAGGATTCCCATTTGGTCTGATTTCTGATTCAAACTTCCAAGATGTAGGTTTGAATGAACGAGCAACGATTTGTGGTGTCGGACGTCTTGTGGCAGCGGCTTGAGCCGCATCTGGCCGGTAAGGCTGGTGATGCCGGGGTCACGGCAAAGGACAATCGCCTGTTTCTCGAAGCAGTCTTTTGGCGGGTGTGCACGGGGTCGCCGTGGCGCGATCTGGCACCTGCCTTTGGCCATTGAAACAGCCAGTTCCGGCGGTGTCGCCGGTGGGCCAGGTCCGGAGTATTCGAGAGCCAACCGTAGAATCCAGCGCAATTATGACGCGGAGATCTACAAGTGGCGACATCTGGTAGAGAATTACTTTGCAACGATCAAAGAGTTCAGAGGGATAGCCATGAGATGCGATGAAACGGATTGCAGTTACGCAGCGTGTCGGGACCTCGTAGCAGCACTCATAGCATCAAGATGATTGTCCACAGGCCCTAGAGGGGCGTTCAGGGATCGCAGTTCACAAGCAGTCACTGGATCGATGAGCTGAAGGAGACCAAGGTGACGCAACCGCCAATTTGCGGATCAACCCTGCGTGCTCAAAGTCACGCAGGGCATTACAGACTGTCGCCAGCGAAATCTTTACGCCTGTTCTAATCAAGTCGGCGTCCAATGCTGCCGCCTCGACTTGGCGCAGGTCTGGGTCAGACCACAGCACTTTGCCCAGGGCGGCGCGTTGGCGAGTTGGTCTGATCCCGGCCTGGGTCAGAATGCGGCTGACGTCGGTCATGTTCAGGCGGCTTTTTCCGCAGGGCTATTGCGCAACCATTGCAGGACGGCATCTGGCGTTGAGGCCTCATAAGGGTCGCCTGGTGCATTGTCACAAATACCGTCTTCCTCGAACCAGCCTTCAATGACGCCGTCTTGCACAACGGCTGCATAGCGCCACGAGCGTAGTCCAAATCCCAGATTGTCTTTGCGCACCAGCATGCCAAGGCGACGCGTGAAATCGCCTGATCCATCAGGTATCATCTTGATGTTTTTCAGGCCCATATGATCTGCCCATTGCTTCATGACGAAAGCATCGTTGACAGATACGCAATAGATTTCGTCGATCCCCTGCTCCTTGAATGTATCGGCCATTTCATCAAAAGCGGGCAATTGTCGGTTTGAGCAGGTCGGCGTGAATGCGCCGGGCAAGCCGATGACTAACGCACGTTTCCTTGCGAAAATGTCCTGTGAGCTTTGATCGCACCAGCGGTAAGGGTTTTCACCACCGATTGCTTCATCGCGCAGACGAGTCTTAAAAATTACATTCGGAATTGGCGTGCCAATTTTCATCTTATTTTCCTTCGAGGTGGTTTTATTCTGGGCTGGGAGATTCCCGCAGCCTAGTTATGACTAGCCGATCTCGGCTTCAAGACGATCCGCAACAACCTGCCAATCAACGAGATCGTTCAAAAACGTTTCTACATATTTGGGACGTTGGTTGCGGTGATCGATATAGTATGAATGCTCCCATACATCGCAAGTCAGAAGTGCCGCATGATCCTTGGTGATGGGTGTGTCGGCATTGGCGGTTTTGCTGACGGCCAGTTTGTTACCGTCAAAGGCCAGCCATCCCCAACCCGAACCAAACTGTGTCAGACAGGCTTGTGAAAATTCGGCACGGAACGCATCAAGTGATCCGAAATCCGAAATAAGTCGCTTTTCGAGATGCCCCGGCATATTGCCGCCGCCATTCTTGCGCATGCCGTTCCAGAAATGCGTATGATTCCAATGCTGACCTGCCTGGTTAAAAAGCATGGCGTGTTTTTCATCATTGGCGGTTTCGCGGATCACATCCTCCAATGTCCGGCTTTCCATAGAAGTGCCTGAGATCAGTTCATTCAGTTTGTCGATATAGGCCTTGTGATGCTTGCCGTAGTGATACTCCATCGTTTCGGCTGACATCGCGGGGGCGAGGGCATCCATCGCGTAAGGTACTTCGGGTAGCGAGAACATATAGCTTCCTTTGTTCTGGGTGGGTTTAGGATGGGCGCGGCGATGTACCGAATGCTGGGCTTTTGGGGCTGGGCACTCGTCTCGCGGCGCATTGTGCCCTCTTGATCGTGTCGGCAATTCGGGTGATTGACGCGCCTTTGGTTTGAAGGTGTGTCGTCAATCCGATTGTCGCCTCTTTGAGGTTCGCGATGCAGGATTGTCGCAGATGCGAGGGCGCCAAAGAATTGCGAGCAAGACTCAGAAGGCGATCAAAAGGTGCCTGAAAATGATGCGTCGCGGCGTCTGGCTGACCGTTGTCGATGGCCAGTTCCGCAAGGTTGTGGTGGGATATAGCCAGAATCGTTGCTGCATTGCTGGGGCTGGAGTCATGTTCCGCGATTTCAAGCAGGCGCTCGGCTTCCAATAGGGCAGCGGCATAATCTTTCTGAGCCGCACTATTTTCACCGCTGTTATTCAGCGTTAACTGCTGACTTTCCGATCCCTACGTTACTTTCCTGCAGTAAAGCTCAAGGCGGTGGGTCACGATCTCATAGCCGTGATCCTTGGCAATCCGCCGCTGCAACCTTTCGATCTCTGCGGATACGAACTCTCTGATTTCGTCGGTCTCGACGTCAATCAGATGATCATGGTGCGGTCTCGATGCCAACTCGAACCGCATGACACCGCCATCGAAGGTATGAGTGCGCAGAAGGCCCTACTCCACGAGAGTGGACAGTGTCCGATATGTCGCGGCCTGACTGACGCTCGCATCTTCTTTTGTGCGTGCAAGGATTTGGTCTGCATCGGTGTGGCATTGCAAGAATTTTGCGAGTGCCTCGCAATATCATTGACTCTGCAAGTAATTCGCAATAGCAATCAGAAAATCACACGCCCGAGGCACGGTTAGTATCCCGAAGGAGACAACATCATGAATTTTACCAAGAGAACATTAATGGTGGCAGCGGCGGCTTTTGCTATGGCCTTGCCTGCGGCCGGTGCATGGGCACAAGAGCGCATGGATATCGTAGCCACGACCGGTATGATCGGTGATGCGGCGCGCCAGGTCGGTGGCGACTTGGTAGAAGTTCGCGCTCTGATGGGGCCGGGCGTTGACCCGCACGCTTACCGTCAGACACGCACCGACATTGTGGCGCTGGCGAACGCGGATCTGGTACTGTGGCACGGTCTCTATCTCGAAGCACAGATGGAAGATTTCATGCGCGGCCTTGAAGAGGGCGGGAATGTAGTTGCCGTGGCAGAGAGCCTTCCGCGTAATCTTCTGATCGGAAACGAGGATTATGATGACAAGTTCGACCCCCACGTCTGGATGAACCCCAACCTCTGGAGCCGCGTCGTTCTGAACGTGCGCGATGCCATGATCGAGGCTCAGCCCGAAAACGAGGAGATCTTCCGCGCCAACACTGAAACGCACCTCGCCGAACTGGAAGAACTGGCACAATACACCACGCAGGTTTTGTCCTCTGTTCCCGCTGAAAGCCGCGTTTTGTTGTCTGCTCATGATGCGTTCAACTATTTCGGCAACGCCTATGGGTTTGAAGTGATCGGTATTCAGGGTATTTCCACTGAAAGCGAAGCCGGATTGCAGCGTATCGCCGAACTGGTCGACATGTTGGTTGATCGCGATGTTCGGGCGGTTTTCGTCGAAAGCTCGGTTTCGGATCGCAACATCCGCGCGCTGATCGAAGGTGCTGCGGCGGAAGGGCATGAAGTTGTCATCGGCGGCACTCTGTTTTCTGACGCGATGGGCGAGGATGGCACATATGAGGGCACATATGTCGGTATGATCGACCATAACACCACTGTGATTTCTCGTGCTCTTGGTGGTGAAGCACCTGAGCGCGGCATGTCCGAACTCCTGAATTGATGGAACCCAGAATGACACGCGTAGCCGCAACTATCGCGGCGCAGGACGGTCGGGCAATTAGCCCGGCCGCAGCTGCGTCTGACTGTCCGCTCACATTGCAGGGCATTACCGTTTCTTACGGAGAAAAACCGGCCGTCTTTTCGGTAGACGCCGCGTTCCCCGCCAATGCGATGACTGCCATCATCGGGCCGAACGGCGCGGGGAAATCAACGATGCTCAAGGCCGCGCTTGGAGTGATCCCGCGCCTCTCTGGTGAGGTGTCTGTCTTTGGGGTGCCCATCGAACAGGCCCGTGACCGCATTGCCTATGTGCCACAACGCGCCAGTGTGGACTGGGATTTTCCGACCACCGTGATCGACGTGGTCCAGATGGGGCTTTACCGCAAGGTCGGGCTGATCGGGCGGTTGTCGGGGGCGATGACGGCGCAGGCCAAAGAATGTCTGGACCGTGTCGGCATGGCTGACTTTGCACACCGGCAGATCGGTCAGCTTTCGGGTGGCCAACAGCAGCGGGTGTTCCTTGCGCGTGCCTTGGCGCAGGATGCTGATCTATACCTGTTGGACGAACCTTTTGCCGGTGTTGATGCCGCCACCGAGCGCGCGATCATTGATGTGCTGAAGCTATTGAAATCCAACGGCAAGGCTGTGGTCGCGGTGCATCACGATCTCTCAACCGTACGCGATTACTTCGATCATGTGTTCTTGATCAACGTCCGGCGCGTGGCTGAAGGGCCGGTTGAGACGACGTTTACGACCGAGAACCTCAATGCCACTTATGGCGGCAGACTTGGCGCCACGCATATGGCCGAGCTTGAGGGCGTGGCATCGTGAACTCTTTCCTTGATGCTCTCTTGCTGAATGCTGGCTACAATGCTGCTCTCGTCGCCATTGGCGCGGGGCTTTTGGGCTTTGCCGCAGGTTCATCTGGCACCTTCCTGTTTCTGCGTAAACGCGCACTTGTGTCGGATGCCACGGCCCATGCGACCCTGCCCGGTGTGGGGATCGCGTTTATCATCATGGTGTCGATGGGGTATGACGGGCGCAACCTGATCGGGTTGTTGCTTGGCTCGGCGGTGACGGCGGCCATTGGTCTTGTGATTATTGAATGGATCGCACGCCGCACAAGATTGGCCGAAGATGCGGCCATCGGGGCGGTTCTGGGCACGTTCTTTGGTCTTGGGATTGTCTTGTTGACGATCATCCAAACCATGAGTTCCGGACGTCAGGCGGGGCTGGAGGGGTTCCTGCTTGGATCAACTGCGGGCATGCTCTTTCAGGATGCTGTCGTCATCGCGATTGGCGGGTCTTTGGCTGTTTTTGCGACTTGGCTGATGCGCCGCCCGATGACGCTGGTGGCGTTCGATGCGGAGTATGCAGCCGCGATGGGATATAACGTGCGCCGGATTGACCTGTTGATGATGGGCCTTGTCATGGCCGTTACGGTTATTGGGTTGAAGCTTGTCGGATTGATCCTGATTGTGGCGATGCTGATCATTCCACCCGTTACGGCGCGTTTCTGGACCGATCGCAGCGGCCGCGTGGTCTGGATCGCCGGTGTGGTCGGCGGTGCGTCAGGCTATATGGGGGCGGCACTCTCTGCATCAGCATCCGCTATGCCGACCGGGCCTATCATTGTGTTGATGGCGGCTGCGATTTTCCTGTTCTCTCTCATTTTCGCCCCTGTGCGCGGAGTTGCCGCCGCTGTCATCCGGCACCACAGATTCCAGCGTCGGGTTCACCGCCGCCAAGGGTTGCTGTCACTGTCGCGCGAGGAGCCGATCCGCGAAAAGTTTACGTTACGCTTGTTGGAACGTGATGGCCTGATCCGGCCTGATGGTGTGCCAACCGACAAAGGGCGCGCGCAGGCGGCAAAGGTATCGCGTGATGAACGCCGTTGGGATGTTGCCCGCGAGGTACATCAGGACGCGGGGCTAACTGGTCGCTACGATGGGCTGACACCCATCGAAGAGGTCTTTACCTCCGATGAAATACAAGAATTCGACCGCAGGCTCGGCCCGCCGGTCGCCGTAGGAGGGCTGGCCTGATGGGTGCTGATTTTGTTCAATTTTCACTGGTGCCTATACTGATAGGCATTTTTGCATCTGTTGCCTGCGCCTTGCCCGGTAATTTTCTGATCCTGCGCCGTCAGGCGCTGATTGGGGATGCGATCAGCCATGTGGTGCTGCCGGGTATCATCGTGGCCTTCTTGATCACTGGAACAGTGGCTGCGATACCGATGATGTTGGGCGCGGCGGGGGCCGCAGTGGTCGCGGTGGTCCTGATCGAAGCGGTCAAACGTCTTGGCGGGATCGAGCCGGGTGCCGCGATGGGAGTGATTTTCACTACGCTCTTTGCGGGCGGTGTCTTGCTGCTCGAGCAGTCTGATACGTCAAAGGTCCATCTGGACGTCGAACATGCACTGATGGGCAATCTGGAATCGCTGATCTGGTTCAGGACGACGGGATGGGAGTCTGTTCTCGATCCGGTGGCATTGGCCAGCATACCGCATGAACTGCCTCGCATGGCCGCAGTTTGCGTGTTGATCATTGCGTTGGTTCTCACGTTCTGGCGGTGGCTCAAGATCGCCACTTTCGACGAAGGATTTGCCCAAGCTCTGGGCATCCCAGCCGGGGCGCTCGGCTTTGGTTTGGTGATCACTGCCGCAGTGGCCGCTGTCGCGGCATTTGACGCAGTCGGGTCGATCATCGTGATTGCGATGTTCATCTGCCCGCCCGCTGCAGCACGATTGATGACAAATCAGCTTGCAACGCAGGTCTGGTGGTCGGTTGGGTTCGCCATCCTGTCCGCTGTTCTAGGCTATGTGTTTGCGGGTTACGGACCGCTCTGGTTCGGTAGTCAGAACGCGGTGAGTGCGGCTGGCATGATCGCCACGGTCTCGGGCATCATTCTCGGGCTGGCGTGTCTATATGGGCCCCATCGGTCCCGTGTGGGCGTCGGGCGCGAGGAAACTGCCTAGGCCGTGACACTCAAGTCGGGATCATTCGGTATGCGACGTTAGGCATCCCGAGTGATCTCGCAGCACCTCCAGAACACGACAGTCAGCGACGCGGCCTGCGCTGCATTTCTTCAGTAGAGTCAACTGCATTTTTTCGAAATTGAAGCGATCCCATCTTTTCGGATGGTTTTGCAGAGCGCCTCCGTCAGCGCGCTTATGAAACCACAGACCCTGCCCATCGCAGTGTTTCCCGGCTGGGAGAGACTTGAGTTTTACAACCGTGAATGCGTTCGGTTTTGCCATGATAATATCCTCTTTGAGATATACGTTCTGGCGTGACGCTACCCGGTTCATTCCGGGACGCCGTGACACCTTAACATGCCGATATTTATTGGGAATTTAATCCGGTGGCACTTAGTGAGAACGTATGACACAAAGAGAATACCCCTCCGGCGGGAGTATTTTGGGAACGATGAAATGCAAATGCGCTTCATCGTTCACCAAATACTCAAATAACGCCGGTCCGCCCCTCTCAGAACGGCACGTCATCCGCGCCGGTGATGAAGCGGGCGACGACCTTCTTGATGCCGGCCTTCTCGAATTCGATTTCCAGCTTGTCACCCTCGATGCCGAGGATGGCCCCGTAGCCGAATTTCTGATGAAAGACGCGCTCGCCCACGGTGTGCGCGCTCAGCGCCTGAGCGTCGATCACCGGCGAGCGGGCCTCGGCCGGCTGGCTCATCTGGCGCGTGCCGCTGCGCGATTGCAGGCGGCGCCAGCCGGGGGAGTTGTAGACATTGGCCTGCGCCGCGCGGGTCTCAATCCCGGTTGAGGCCGCGCCGTAATTGCCACCGTAGAGGCCCGGCGGGGTGAGCACCTCGACATGCGCCTCGGGCAGCTCGTCGATGAAGCGCGAGGGCAGTTGCGATTGCCACTGGCCATAGACCCGGCGGTTGCCTGCAAAGGAGATGGTGCAGACCTCCTCGGCGCGGGTGATGCCGACATAAGCGAGGCGGCGTTCCTCCTCCAGCCCGCGCGTGCCGCTCTCGTCCATCGAGCGTTGCGAGGGGAAGAGCCCGTCCTCCCAGCCCGGAAGGAAAATGGCGGGAAATTCCAGCCCCTTGGCGGCGTGGAGCGTCATCAGGGTGATCTTCTCGCCCGCCTCTTCGGTCTCGTTATCCATGATCAGGCTGACATGTTCGAGAAAGCCTTGCAGGTTCTCGAACCCTTCCAGTGCCTTGACGAGTTCCTTGAGGTTTTCGAGGCGGCCCGGGGCCTCGGGCGTCTTGTCATTCTGCCACATGGTGGTGTAGCCGCTCTCATCGAGGATGATCTCGGCCAGTTCCATATGGGTGACGTCGTCGTCGCCGGTCATCCGGCCCCAGCGAGCGAGGCCCACGACAAGGTCGCGCAGGGCCGCCGCACCCTTGCCCTTGATCGCGCCCTGCTCGACCGCCAGCGCAGCACCATCGACCAGCGAGACGCCATTGTCGCGGGCGATGCGCTGGATGGTCTGCTGCGCCTTGTCGCCAAGGCCGCGCTTGGGGGTGTTGACGATCCGCTCAAACGCCAGATCGTCGGCGGGCGAGGTGACGAGGCGGAAATAGGCCATGGCGTCGCGGATCTCCATCCGCTCGTAAAAGCGCGGGCCGCCGATGACGCGGTAGGGCATGCCGATGGTCAGAAAGCGATCCTCGAAGGCGCGCATCTGGTGGGAGGCGCGCACGAGGATGGCCATGTCATCAAGGGAAAAGGCGCGCAACCCGCGGGTGCCACCCTGCATCGCCTCGACTTCTTCGCCGATCCAGCGGGCCTCTTCCTCGCCGTCCCAATGGCCGATGAGACGAACCTTTTCGCCGTCCTCGGCCTGCGTCCACAACTCCTTGCCCAACCGGTCGCGATTGCCTGCGATCACGCCCGACGCGGCGGCGAGGATATGCGGGGTGGAGCGGTAATTCTGTTCCAGCCGGATCACGGCGGCGCCGGGAAAATCCTTTTCAAACCGCAGGATATTACCCACTTCGGCCCCGCGCCAGCCATAGATCGACTGGTCATCATCGCCGACGCAACAGATGTTGCGATGGCCGCCCGCCAGCAGGCGCAGCCAGAGATATTGCGCGACATTGGTGTCCTGGTATTCGTCCACGAGGATGTATTTGAACCAGCGTTGGTATTGCGCCAGCACGTCGTCATGTTTCTGGAAGATCATCACCACATGCAGCAGCAGATCGCCGAAATCGACGGCATTCAGCTCCCTGAGACGGGTCTGGTACTGGCGGTAGAGCGCGGGGCCCTTGCCGTCATAGGCACTGGCCTCAGCGGCGGGAAGGTTATCGGGGGTCCAGGCGCGGTTCTTCCACTGGTCGATGATCCCGGCAAGCTGCCGCGCGGGCCAGCGTTTGTCGTCAATGTTGGCGGCCTGCACCAGTTGTTTCAGCAGGCGCAGCTGATCGTCTTTATCGAGGATGGTGAAATTCGATTTCAGATCAACCAGTTCGGCGTGACGGCGCAGCAGCTTGACGCAGATCGAATGGAAGGTGCCGAGCCACGGCATGCCCTCGACCCGCTCGCCCATCAGGCGACTGACGCGCTCTTTCATCTCGCGCGCCGCCTTGTTGGTAAAGGTCACGGCGAGGATTTCATTGGGATGCGCGCGCCCGGTGTTCAGCAGATGCACGATGCGCGTGGTCAGCGCCTTGGTCTTGCCGGTGCCCGCGCCCGCGAGCATCAGGACAGGGCCGTCGAGTGTTTCGGCGGCGCGGCGTTGCTCGGGGTTCAGATCGTCGAGATAGGGCGCGGGCCGCGCGGCCATGGCGCGGGCGGCTAGGCTGGCCCCTTCAAAGGCGTCGGATTCGTCGAATGTGCTCATGCGGGCGACAATAGCGCGGGGCGTGTCGGAGATAAAGAGATGTTCAGGGATTGTTCCGTGCCCGTCGCGGCACTGGACAAGCCTCTGAAAACCCGCACAAATGCGGGGCATGGATCTGCATGCACTATACCCCGCCCTGAGTGACCTGCGCGCCCGTGCGCAGGCCCGCATCCCGCGTTTCGTCTGGGAGTATCTCGACAGTGGCACCGGGGTGGAGGCCACCAAGGCGCGCAACCGGGTGATGCTGGATCAGGTGCGGCTGAGCCCGTCGATCCTGCATGGCGAGATCGCGCCGGACCTCGGCACGACGCTCTTGGGTGAGGACTATGCCTTGCCGGTGGGGATCGCGCCGGTGGGCATGTCAGGGCTGATCTGGCCGGATGCGGAGCGGCATCTGGCACGGGCGGCGACGGCCGAAGGGATGCCCTATACGCTGTCGACCGTGGCGGCGCAGCGGCCCGAGGATGTGGGCCCGCATCTGGGCGGGCGCGGCTGGTTTCAACTTTATCCGCCGCGCGCCCCGGAGATTCGCCGCGACATGCTGGCGCGCGCGCGCAACGCAGGCTTCGGGGTGCTGGTGCTGACCGTCGATGTGCCGGTGGGCTCTCGCCGCGAACGGCAGGTCCGCTCGGGCCTGACGCAGCCACCGCGCCTGACGCCGCGGCTGATGGCACAGGTCGCGCGCTGCCCGGCCTGGGCAAGCGGCATGGCACGGCTGGGCATGCCGCGCATGCGGCTGATCGACGAGTATGCCGGGCAGACCAAGGGGCTGCCGTCGAACAAGCACGCGGGGTATTTGCTGCGCACCTCGCCCGACTGGGATTATCTGCGCTGGCTGCGCGACGCCTGGGAGGGGCCGCTGGTGGTCAAGGGCGTGTTGCGCGAGGAGGATGCGGCGGCGCTGGAGCAAGCCGGTGTCGATGCGATCTGGGTGTCGAACCACGCAGGGCGACAGTTCGACGCCGCCCCCGCCACAATCGAGGCGCTGCCGGAGGTGCGCGCAGCCACCACCCTGCCGGTGATCCTTGATGGCGGGATCGAGGGGGGCCTCGATATCCTGCGGGCGGTGGCCCTGGGGGCGGATTTCGTAATGATGGGGCGGGCGTGGCATTTCGCACTTGGGGCGCTTGGGGCGGATGGCCCCGCGCATCTGGCCGATATCCTGCGCGAGGATCTCAAGGCCAATATGGGGCAGTTGGGGTTGCACCGGGTCCCAGACGCCCGAAGCCGGTTGATCGGGGCAGGGTGAGCGAGATTTTTCCACAAAAATTCAATACGTTACATGAAACACATTACAATGTACGTACAAAGCATATACACGGCAAGGCGGCTAGGGACAAACCGGAGAAAAAGAAGAAATCCGGCACATCCTGGACGTGACGGGATGCGGCCCACCCCCGCCGGGTAGGGGGACCCACCCTTCGGGACAGGAAATTCCCCCAACCGGCGAATCCCCGGAATGGCGGATTGCGCAATGTCTTCACAAATCCTACAAGGTCACAGCGCCGCAGCGCGGCATGAGACGTGACCAACCGGGGGTAGAGGCCATGGCCGACTTCAAGAAGATCCTGATCGCCAACCGGGGCGAGATCGCCATCCGCATCATGCGCGCCGCCAATGAGCTGGGCAAACGCACCGTCGCGGTCTTTGCCGACGAGGACAAGCTGAGCCTGCACCGGTTCAAGGCCGACGAGGCCTATCGCATCGGCGAGGGCATGGGGCCGGTCGCGGCCTATCTGTCGATCGAGGAGATCATCCGCGTGGCCCGCGAGTGCGGGGCCGACGCCATCCATCCCGGCTATGGCCTGCTGTCCGAAAACCCCGATTTCGTCGATGCCTGTGTTGCTGCGGGCATCACCTTTATCGGCCCCAGGGCGGACACCATGCGCGCGCTTGGCGACAAGGCGAGCGCGCGGCGCGTGGCCGTCGAGGCCGGCGTGCCAGTCATCCCGGCGACCGAGGTGCTGGGCGACGACATGAAGGCGATCTGCAAGGAGGCCGAGGCGGTCGGCTATCCGCTGATGCTCAAGGCGTCCTGGGGTGGCGGCGGGCGCGGCATGCGGCCGATCGATTCCGCGGAGGAGTTGGAGGAGAAGGTGCTGGAGGGGCGGCGCGAGGCCGAGGCGGCCTTTGGCAATGGCGAGGGCTATCTGGAAAAGATGATCCTGCGTGCGCGCCATGTCGAGGTGCAGATCCTCGGCGACAAGCATGGCAACATGTATCACCTCTACGAGCGGGATTGCTCGGTGCAGCGCCGCAATCAGAAGGTGGTGGAGCGCGCCCCTGCCCCCTATCTGAGCGAGGCGCAGCGCGAGGAGATCTGCCAGCTTGGTCACCGCATCTGCAAGCATGTGAATTACGAATGCGCGGGCACGGTCGAGTTCCTGATGGACATGGACACCGGTGAATTCTACTTCATCGAGGTCAACCCGCGCGTTCAGGTCGAGCATACCGTGACCGAAGAGGTCACCGGCATCGACATCGTGCAGGCGCAGATCAAGATCGCCGAGGGCAAGACCCTGACCGAGGCCACCGGCAAGGCGTCGCAATACGACATCACGCTCAATGGTCACGCGCTGCAGACGCGGATCACCACCGAGGATCCGCTCAACAATTTCATCCCCGATTACGGTCGTATCACCGCCTATCGCAGCGCCACCGGCATGGGCATCCGGCTGGATGGCGGCACCGCCTATTCGGGCGGCGTGATCACCCGCTATTATGACAGCCTGCTGACCAAGGTCACCGCATGGGCCCCCACCCCCGAGGCCGCCATCGCCCGGATGGACCGCGCGCTGCGCGAATTCCGCATTCGCGGCGTCAGCACCAATATCGCCTTTGTCGAGAACCTGCTCAAGCACCCGACGTTTCTGAACAACGAATACACCACCAAGTTCATCGACACGACGCCTGAGCTTTTCCAGTTCGAGAAGCGCCAGGATCGCGGCACCAAGGTGCTGACCTATATCGCCGATATCACGGTGAACGCGCACCCGGAGGTGGAGGGGCGCACGCGCCCGCCCGCCGATCTCAAGCTGCCGCGCGCCCCGCGCCCGCGCAATCCCAAGATCGCCGACGGAGCCAAGCAGATCCTTGACAGCAAGGGACCGCAGGCCGTGGCCGACTGGATGGCGGCGCAAAAGCGGTTGCTGATCACCGACACCACGATGCGTGACAGCCATCAGTCGCTGCTGGCCACGCGGATGCGCTCGATCGACATGATCGGCATCGCACCCAACTATGCCCATGACCTGCCCGGGCTGTTCTCGATGGAATGCTGGGGCGGCGCGACCTTTGACGTGGCCTATCGCTTTCTCGGCGAATGCCCCTGGCAGCGGTTGCGCGACATTCGCGCAGCGATGCCCAACTTGCTCACGCAGATGTTGCTGCGCGGCTCGAACGGGGTGGGTTATACCAACTATCCCGACAATGTGGTCGCGGCCTTCGTCAAACAGGCCGCCGAGAGCGGGGTCGACCTGTTCCGCGTCTTCGATCCACTGAACTGGGCCGAAAACATGCGCGTCTCGATGGATGCGGTGCTCGACTCGGGCAAGATCCTTGAGGCGGCGATCTGCTATACCGGCGACATCCTCGATCCGGCCCGCTCGAAATACGACCTGAAATACTATCTCGACATGGCGCATGAGCTGAAGGCGGCGGGTACCCATATCCTGTGCATCAAGGACATGGGCGGTCTGATGAAACCCGCCACGGCGAGCGTGCTTTTCAAGGCGCTCAAGGAAGAGGTGGGCCTGCCGCTGCATTTCCACACCCATGACACGGCGGGCATTGCCGGGGCGACCATCCTTGCCGCCTCCGAGGCCGGGGTGGATGCGGTCGATTGCGCGATGGACGCGCTGTCGGGCAACACAAGCCAAGCGACACTTGGCACCATCGTCGAGGCGCTGCGCCATACCGGGCGCGACACCGGGCTCGACATCGCCGCCATCCGGCAGATCTCGAATTATTGGGAATCGGTGCGCGACCATTACGCCGCCTTCGAGAGCGGCATGCAGTCGCCCACCTCCGAGATCTACCTGCACGAGATGCCCGGCGGGCAGTTCACCAATCTCAAGGCGCAGGCCCGCTCGATGGGGATGGAAGACCGCTGGCACGACATCGCGCGCACCTATGCCGATGTGAACCAGATGTTCGGCGATGTGATCAAGGTAACACCCATTGCCAAGACCGTCGGCGATCTCGCGCTGATGATGGTCAGCCAGGGCCTGACCTGCGAGGATGTGCTTAACCCCAAGACCGAGGTCAGCTTTCCCGACAGCGTGGTGACGCTGATGAAAGGCTATGTTGGCCAGGCACCCGGCGGCTTTCCCGAGGCCATCGTCAAGAAGGTGCTCAAGGGCGAAGAGCCGATCACCGTGCGCCCCGGCACGTTGTTGCCGGCCGAGGATCTCGGTGCGCGCCACGCCGAACTGGTCGAGCGCTTTGGCGAGAGCATCGACAACGAGGATCTGATGGGCAGCCTGATGTATCCCAAGGTGTTCGCCGAGTACATGGAGCGCCACGCGGTGCACGGCCCGGTGCGCACCCTGCCCACCCGCACCTATTTCTACGGGATGCAGCCGGGCGAGGAGGTCAGCGTCGAGATAGACCCCGGCAAGATCCTCGAAATTCGCCTACAGGCGCTGTCCGAGACCAACGAGGAAGGCGACGTCAAGGTCTTCTTCGAGTTGAACGGCCAGCCCCGCGTGATCCGTGTGCCCGACCGCAAGGTGAAATCCACCGCTGCCGCCCGGCCCAAGGCCGAGAGCGGGAACCCCGCCCATATCGGCGCGCCGATGCCCGGCGTGGTGGCCAGCGTGGCGGCCAAGGTGGGGGCCACGGTCGGCGCGGGCGATCTGCTGCTGACCATCGAGGCGATGAAGATGGAAACCGGCATCCACGCCGAACGCGACGCGGTGGTCAAGGCGGTGCATGTCCAGCCCGGCAGCCAGATCGACGCCAAGGATCTGCTGGTGGAGTTCGAATAACGCGCCGGTCGCCGATCAGTCACCGTCCCCCTCGTGCCTGATCCCGGGGGGGGGCTGTCGGCCAACAAGAGATCCTCCGGTCAAGCCAGAGGATGACGGCCCGCACCCGGCGACGGAATGACTTTGCCCGGGCGAAAAATTCGGCCATGCTGCGCACAGGTCTTCTCTGTCGCAGGCAGCCCATATGCAAAAGGTCATCGTCTTCACCGATATCCACCTTGTCCCCGAGGGCCAGACGATCATCGGGCTCGACCCCTGCGCACGCTTCGTGCAGGGTCTTGCCCATGCGCTCGACAATCACCCCGACGCCGCGCGTGTGGTGTTGTGCGGTGATCTGACCCATAACGCCGCCCCGCCGGAATATGCCAGGCTGCGCGCCGCCCTCGATACCTGTCCCCTGCCGGTTTCGCTGATGCTGGGCAATCACGACCGGCGTGCGCCCTTTCTTGCGGCCTTTCCCGACGTCGAGCGGATGGAGACGGGCCATATCCAGCACCACGCCGATATCGGGGGCTATCGTCTGATCTGTCTCGATACGCTCAATGAAGAGGCCGAGGACACGCATTCCGGCTGGCTCTGCCCGGCGCGGCTGGACTGGCTGGATGAGCGGCTGGCCGAGGCGGGCGACCGGCAGGTGATCGTCTTTGCCCACCATCCGCCCATCGAGACCGGTTTCAAGGGGATGGATTGGATCGGGTTGAAAAACCGTGCCGCGCTTATCGCGCGGCTCCGGGCGGCGGGCAACGTGGCGCAGATCGTCTCGGGGCATATCCACCGCACAATCCAGGGGTCGGCGGGCGGTATCCCCGTCGCCATCTTCAAAAGCCCCTGTCACCAGATGCCCATGGCCCTGGGGTATCAGGACCCAAGCCTGTCGATTGACGAGCCCGGCGCCTATGGTCTGGTGCTGCTGACCGATGACGGCGTGATCGTGCATAGCGAGGATTTCAGCCTGCCCCCGCGCAACGCACAGATTTACGCCTGACTTTGCTGCGGGCTTTCCCAGTTGGAAAAAATCGGCCATGATCCTAGCTCGTACTGAGTGTTCGGCGCGGGCCTGCCCGCCTGCCGGACGAGGGAGGACTGAGACATGTGCCGAATATTCGCCGGGCAGGACCCGGACCGCTACACGTTGGAAACACGCCGCATGCGCCTGAATGGGCAGAGCACGAGCATCCGGCTGGAGAAGTCATTCTGGGGCATTCTGGATGAAATCGCCGCGAGCGAGGGGCTGAGCACGCCCGGCTTCGTCTCGAAGCTGCATGCGGAGGTGCTTGAATTGCATGGCGAGCCTGCCAATTTCACCTCGCTCTTACGCTGCACCTGCCTTGTGCACCGAGAGAACCCGCCGGAGGCGGAGACACGGCGGATGGCGGCGGAGTGAGAGGCGGGCAGAAATGGCCTGGAGTTGCCGTTGCCGCATCCCGCGCGAAACGCACCGAAGGTGCCGCGCGATCGCCGGGCCGTCCCGCGGCCTGGCGATTTGAGGGCGAGCGCAATGTGTCGAGGCGACAATGACTTGGCTGGCATAAAGCACGTGCCACGACCGTCGCATCGCCAGTCCTCGGCCCTGCGATCACGCGGCACCTTCTGGCGGGGCGCTATGTCCGCTCAAGGCCACCCCCCCCTACCCCCCCTGTAGTATCCCCTTACTACCCGTCCATCCTGCCCTTTGGTAAACTTTCCGGACCAACTGCAATGATCCGGAGGGCATGATGGCCAAAGCCATTCACAGCATGATTCGCGTTATGGACGAGGCGCGGTCGGTTGATTTCTACAAACGCGCGTTCGGGCTCGACGTGGCCGACCGGCTGGATTTCGAGAAATTCACACTCGTCTACATGTCCAACGACGAAAGTCCCTTCGAGGTGGAACTGACCGTCAACAAGGGCCGCGCCGAACCCTATGACCTGGGCGACGGCTATGGCCATCTGGCGGTTCTGGTCGAGGATCTGGAGGCCGAGCATGCGCGGTTCGAAGCGGAGGGATTGACCCCCCGCAAGATCGTCGAATTCGCACCTGACGGCAAACTGGTGGGCAAGTTCTTTTTTGTGGCTGATCCGGACGGCTATGAAATCGAGGTCCTACAACGCGGCGGACGTTTCAAATGACAACACGGGCGCAGCCGGGAAGGGCCGCGCCCGTTTCATTTCATGGGAGGAGAACCAATGACCGATACCAAAGCCCGACAGGGGCTCACACGGCGCGACTTGCTCGCGCGGTCCATGGCGGCGGGCGCAAGTTTCGTCGTCGGCAGCAGTTTCGTCGCAAGCCATGATGCGGCCTGGGCGCTGGAGACCACGGCGCTCAAGCCCGAAACCATGGCGACGCTCATTCAGATGGCGCGCGACATCTATCCGCATGACCATCTGGCGGATGAATATTACGCCGTCGCCGTCAAGGGCTATGACACGCCCGAGGCCGCCGAGGGGGTCGAGGCCGGGATTGCCGGGCTGAACGCGGCGGCCCGAGGCAAGGGCCATGCCGATTACCTGAGCATCGGATGGGAGCGCGACCGCGTCGATATCCTGCGCGGTATCGAAGACAGTGCATTCTTTCAGCAGGTGCGCGGCGGTCTGGTGACCGGCCTCTATAACCAAAAGGCGGTCTGGCCGCTGTTTGGCTATGAGGGCGAATCCTTTTCCAAGGGCGGCTACATCAATCGCGGTTTTGACGACATCAACTGGCTCTGAGCCATAGCCAACTGAGGAGGACCCAACTATGGCTGCACCTTTTGATCTGACCGACGACTCTGTGATCGTCGTAATCGGCACCGGCGCGGGCGGCGGCGTGCTGTCCAATGAACTGGCGCAACGCGGCGTGTCCGTGGTGGCGCTGGAAGCGGGCGGGCGCTACCTGCCCGAAGATTATATCAACGACGAATGGGAAAGCTTTGGCCAACTGGCCTGGCTTGATGCGCGCACCACATCGGGTGACTGGCGCGTGGCCAAGGATTTTTCGGGCCTGCCGGCCTGGATCGTCAAGGCCGTTGGCGGCACCACCACCCATTGGGCGGGGGCGAGCCTGCGCTTTCAGGACCACGAATGGAAGGCCAAGACCAACTATGGCCCGGTACAGGGCGCGAACCTGCTGGATTGGCCGATTGACGGCGCTGAAATGGCGCCCTGGTATGATCTGGCCGAGAAAAAGCTTGGCGTGACGCGCACCAACGGCATTCCCGGCCTGCCCGGCTGCAACAACTACAAGGTGTTCGAGGCCGGCGCCAAGGCGCTTGGCTATGAAGAGGTCCACACCGGGCGCATGGCAATCAACAGCCAGGAAAATGACGGTCGCTCGGCCTGTCAGCAGACCGGCTTTTGCTTTCAGGGCTGTAAATGGGGCGCCAAATGGTCCGCCGCCTATACCGATATCCCGCGCGGCGAAGCGACCGGCAATCTTGAAGTGCGCGCCAAGGCGCATGTGCAGCGGATCGAGCACGGGGCCGATGGCCGCGTCAACGCGGTGATCTATGTCGATGAAAACGGCACCGAGCACAAACAGATGGCGCGCGCCGTCTGTGTGGCCGGCAATTCGTTCGAGAGCCCGCGTCTGTTGCTCAACTCGGCCACGTCGATGTATCCCGACGGGCTTGCCAATAGCTCGGGTCAGGTGGGGCGCAACTATATGCGGCACCTGACTGGCTCGGTCTACGGCGTCTTTGACAAGCCGGTGAAGATGTGGCGTGGCACCACCATGGCCGGCATCATGCAGGACGAGGCCCGCCTTGATCCATCGCGCGGCTTTGTCGGCGGCTACGAGCTTGAAACCCTGTCGCTTGGTCTGCCGTTCATGGCAGCCTTCCTTGATCCGGGCGGCTGGGGGCGTGAATTCACCACCGCGCTTGATTCCTATGAGAACATGGCCGGGATGTGGATTGTCGGCGAAGACATGCCGCAGGAAACCAACCGCGTGACCCTCAACCATGACGTTAAGGATCAGTTCGGCATGCCGGTGGCGAATGTGCATTATTCCGATCACCCCAACGACCGGGCGATGCGCGATCACGCCTATAAACAGGGCATGGCGATCTATGATGCCGTGGGCGCCACCCGTAGCTTTCCAACACCGCCCTACCCGTCGACGCACAACCTTGGCACCAACCGGATGTCCGAGAACCCGCGCGACGGTGTGGTCAACCGCAATGGCCGGACCCACGATATCGAGAACCTGTTTGTCTCGGACGGGTCGCAATTCACCACAGGGGCGGCGGAAAACCCGACGCTGACGATCGTGGCGCTTGCCATACGGCAGGCCGATCACATCGCGGGGGAACTGTCACGCGGCAACCTCTGAGACGGGGCTGCGCGTTCTCTCCCGGCACCGTCCTCTCCCCATGGTGCCGGGGGAAATTTCGTGGCGCGCGTCGACTCAGCCTTTCTGGCCGATCTTCGGCTCCGTTCCAGCCCTGATCCGCGCGATATTCTCGCCGTGCCGCCAGAAGATCAGCGCCGTCAGCAGCACCGCCAGCACGAGCGCCCCGCTATAGCCCAGAAGCAGCACCCACAGCGCCGAAGAGGCCGCCGCAACCAGCGCCCCCATCGACGAGATCCGCGACAGCTTCGCCGCCGCGAGCCATGTCAGGCAACAGGCCACCCCCACCGGCCAGGCCAGCGCCAGCATGACGCCGAGGAAGGTCGCCACCCCCTTGCCGCCGCGAAAGCCCAGCCAGACCGGGTAGCAATGGCCAAGAAGCACCATGAGCGCGGCTAACTGCACCGCATCGCCCCCCGCATAGGCCCGCGCCAGCAGCACCGCGACCGCACCCTTGGCCCCGTCGAGTAGCAGCGTCAGCGCCGCCGCCGTCTTGTTGCCGGTGCGCAGGACATTCGTGGCACCGATATTGCCCGAGCCGATCTCGCGCAGATTGCCCAGCCCCATGACCCGCGCCAAAACCATGCCGAAGGGGATCGAGCCGAGACCGTAGCCGATCACGGACCAGAGCAGAAGCACGCTCAACTCGCTGTCGAAAGGGGGCATCACTCGGCCTCGTATACGCGGGTTCCGGCCACATAGGTCGCGGTGACCCTACCCTGAAGGCGCGCCCCGTCAAAGGGGGTGTTCTTGGATTTCGACCTGAGCGCGAAGCGGTCGAGCACAAAGGGCTTGCCCGGATCAAAGAGAACCAGATCGGCGGGCGCGCCCTTGCTCAGCCTGCCACAGGTCAACCCCAGCCGCTTGGCGGGATTGAGCGACATCGCGCGGAACAGCGTCGGCAGATCGAGCGCCTCGGCGTGATAGAGCCGGAGTGCCGCTGGCAACAGCGTCTCCAGCGCCACCGCCCCGCTCGCGGCCGCCTCGAAGGGCAGACGTTTGCTTTCCTCGTCCTGCGGGGTGTGCATCGAGGAGATGATATCAATCAACCCCTCGCGCAGCGCCTGGGTCACCTCCTGCCGGTCCTCCTCCGAGCGCAGCGGCGGCTTGACCTTGAAGAAGGTGCGATAGTCCGACACGTCAAGCTCGTTCAGCGTCAGGTGATGGATCGAGGTGCCTGCGGTGATATCCAGCCCGTTGCGCTTGGCCCGGCGCAACGCGGGCAAGGCGCGCGCCGTGGTGATCTGATCTGCGTGATAACGCGCGCCAGTCATCTCCAGAAGCGCGATGTCCCGATCAAGCCCCATCCGCTCGGCCATGGGCGAGACGGCGGGCAGCCCCCTGAGCGAGGCGAACTTGCCGGAGGTCGCGGAGGCCCCCGCGCTCAGCCCCGGATCCTGCGGATGCCCGATCACCAGCGCGCCGAGGCTGCGCGCATAGCTCAGCGCGCGGCTCAGAACCTTGGTATCGCGCACCACGTGGTCGCAATCGGTAAAGGCCACGGCCCCCGCATCCATCAGAAAGCCGATCTCGACCATCTCGCGCCCCTCGCGCCCCTTGGTCAGCGCGGCCATCGGCAGGACGTTGACGGGCGCGGCCTCATTGGCGCGGCGCTCCACGAATTCGAGCACTTCGGGCGTGTCGATGGCAGGCAGCGTGTCGGGCCGTGTGGCCATGGTGGTGACGCCCCCCCCCGCCGCCGCCAGACCGGCAGAGCGATAGCTTTCCTTGTGCCGCTCGCCCGGCTCGCAGACCTTGACCCCGATATCAACGATACCAGGCGCGAGACACTGCCCGGCGCAGTCGATCACGGCCTCGGCCTGCGGCATGTCCGCACCTTCGCCGCGCGCGGCGATCACGCCCTTTTGGATCAACAGCCAGCCCGGCGCATCCGTCCCCGCCTCGGGGTCGATCAGGCGGACATTGGTGAAGAGGGTTTGGGTCATATTGTTACGTCCTTCCGACTGCGAATCAGATCCCGCAGTAATTCGCGCGTCTCGGCGGCGTTGGCGACCCGCGTCAGCCTTACGTTCATCCAGCTCGTATCTCGCCGTATCAAGACGACGTCATGCCCCCATCCGCCGACATGGGTCAAATCTCCAACCGAAACCTCGGGCCGGTTGTTGAAATGGATGCCGGATGCTGTGATCGCCCATTCTCGCCCTGCGTTCCATCGAATACGTCGAGAAAGGACAGGCCAGCCGAACAGTAAAAAAAGGAAGAACGCCAACGTCTTTCCCCAGAAACGATCCAGGCGCTCGGGCGCGTGATGAAACAGATAAAGCCATCCCAGAAAAAGGGTAAACAGGCCGACCACGATTTCGAGTGCGTTTCGCCAGAGCGGCGGGAGATAAGAATTGCTGGCCCCGCGCAAGAGGATGTCTTGCGGGTCAAGATGTGCGTCCCACCGCACCCCCTCACTCATGCCGCCACCCAGACCATCACCACCGTCAGCGCCGCGATCACCAGCAGCGCCAGCATCGCGATCTTGCCGGACATGCGCGGATCTTTCGGTTCCTGCATCGCTCAGCCCTCCTTCAGACCGGCGGCGGCGCGGATGCGCGCCTCGGTGCCCGCGCGGTCGGCCTGATACTTGATCAGGTGCTTGTCCCCGGCGGCGGTCACCACCTGCACGGCGCTGCCCAGCCCCCGAACGGTCTTGATCTCGGCCAGCCGCACCGCGCGCGTCTGAGGGCCAAGCAGGCGACGGTCGGTCAGATCCCACCGCGCCTTGAGCTCGTCCGAGGCCACGTATCCCGCCCGCACGGCGATGGCCGCCAGCCCGCCGACCGCCCCGGTCCAGGCATGCGGGTTGCCGATGGCCCAGAGAACGCCCATGCCCAACGCCATCGCCGTCGCCGCCATCCACGCGTGATCGCGCCAATAGGTCGCCCGGTCGGGATGAAAACTGTGCAGCACGCGCTCGCCCTCGGACAGCGGGGTGGTCGGGGTCATGGAATGAATGAGCCCCTCGCTCATGATCCCCCCATCAGCACGAGCACCAGCACCGCCGCGCCGATGAGCAGCGCCACCAGCGCCAGCGCTGCCCGGCGCATGCCGCGCGGGGTCTCGCTTGGTGCGCCCTCGCCCGACAGCGTGCCATGCGCGCCGCCCGCAGGCAGCGAGTCAAAGCTGACCGGGGTCACGTCTTCCTCGAACCGGCCCACGAGACGCAACGCACCACCCACACGCATCTTCATTGCCTGCCCCTGAAAGGCCCGCGACGGCAGGATCAGCACCCGGCCTTTCAGCCCGTCGAGCTGCCCGCGCATGTCCCTGAGATCTGTCGCGGCGATGCCATGCCCCTCGGTCAGATACTCCGACAGCGGCATGTCCTGCAGATCGGTCAGATCGAACAGCTCGATCTCCTCGCTCCGCAGATCGCCCGCAGCGCCAAGCGCCCTGAGGACTGCGGCATCGTCCAAGGGCGCGCCCGCCTCCTCGACCACGGCAAAGACCCGCACCACATGCGCCTCCTGCGCGGGGATGTCGAGCACCGTGCTCATGCCGCGCGCCGCGCCCGCAGCCCCTGCGCCAGCAGATCCATCGCCGCCATGCGCACCGCCACGCCCATCTCGACCTGATCCTGAATGACCGAGCGGTTGATATCGTCGGCAATCTCGCCGTCGATCTCGATGCCGCGATTCATCGGGCCGGGATGCATCACGATGGCATCCTCCCTTGCATAGGCCAGCTTCTCGGCATCGAGACCGAAGCGGTGGTAATATTCCCTCTCCGACGGGATGAAGCCGCCATCCATCCGCTCGCGCTGTAGCCGCAGCATCATCACCACATCGACCCCCTCGAGCCCGGCGCGCATGTCGTCGAATACCTCTACGCCGAACTCCGCGATCCCCGAGGGCATCAGCGTCGGCGGGCCGATGAGGCGCACGCGGTTCTCCATCTTGCCCAACAGGATGATATTCGAGCGCGCCACGCGCGAATGCGCAATATCGCCGCAAATCGCGATGCTCAGCCGGTGCAGCCGCCCCTTGGTGCGCCGGATCGTCAGCGCATCAAGCAGCGCCTGCGTGGGATGCTCGTGCCGCCCGTCGCCCGCGTTCAAGACCGCGCAACGCACCTTTTGCGCCAAGAGATCCACGGCGCCGGATTGCGGATGCCGCACCACCAGCAGATCGGGATGCATCGCGTTCAGCGTCATCGCGGTATCAATGAGCGTCTCGCCCTTCTTGATCGAACTGGCCTGCATCGCCATGTTCATCACATCCGCGCCCAGGCGCTTGCCCGCCAGCTCGAAACTGGCCTGCGTGCGGGTCGAATTCTCGAAAAACATGTTGATCTGCGTGAGGCCCGCCAGCGCGTCGGCATGCTTGGCATCGCTGCGATTGAGGATCACATACGCCTCGGCCAGATCGAGGATCGCGGTGATATCCCCTTGCGACAGCGGCTCGATCCCCAAGAGATGCGCGTGCGGAAATGTCATGCTGTCCTCCGACCGGTGTGCCGCCTTCTTAAGACCCCGGCCCCGCCGGGGCAAGGCGGGGATTGCACACGGGCCGGACGCCCCTCAGCCGTCCTGCGCCGCGCAGATCAGCGTGTAAAGATGCCATGTCGCATGCCCCAGAAGCGGCAGCACGACGAAGAGGCCCAGAAACGCGGGCAGCATCGCCACAAAGGTCAGCCCGGCAATCAGCGCCGCCCAGATCAGCATCGGCACCGGGTTCGCGAACACCACATGCAGGCTGGTGATCATCGCCGTGACGAAATCCACCTCGCGATCCAGCAACATCGGCAACGCCACCACCGTCAGACTGTAGAGCAGGAGCGCAAAGACCGCCCCCACCGCCGATCCGACCGCCAGCATGCTCAGCCCTTCTGGCGTGACATAGACCTCCAGCGACGAGGATACGTTGGTCATGGTCGACAATCCCAGGAACAGTGCAAAGATCATATGCGCGAGGAAAAACCAGAACAGGAACACCATGATGATGATCGCGCAGATCGACGGCAATTGCCGCCGTCTCTGATGCGCGATCACCGCGAAAATCTCCGACGCCACCAGGGCGCGGCCCTCGTTGAGCCGGTGGCTCACCTCGTAGAAGCCAACGGCCGCGAACGGCCCGACCAGCGGAAAGCCCACGGCGGCGAAGATCAGCCAGTAACTCTTGCCCGTGGTCAGCGTGATCCAGGCCAGCAGCATCCCGATCACTACATAGACCCCGGCGAAAATCACCGCATAGCCCGGGGCCTGCCGCATATCCGCCCAGCCCCGGCGCAGCGCCTCGCCCAGCATGGCCATCCGCACCGCACCCATCTCCGGCGCGCCCAGGGGCTTTACCTCTCTTGCCGGCATCGCGCATCCTCTCCCGTTTTCGGCAAAGATTAGCGGCAGGCGCATCTTATAAAAAGATACAAGTTGAACTCAGCTTAGCGGCGGCGGGCGCTGCCCCGGCCAATCGGTCGCCACGTGCCAGGCCTCGGCCAGTTCCAGCAACGCCCGGTCGCTCCCTCGCTTCCCGATCAGTTGCAGCCCCATCGGCAGACCCTGCGGCCCAAAGCCTGCGGGCACCGCCACCACCGGCAACCCGGCCAGCGAGGCGGGCACCACCACCTCCATCCAGCGGTGATAGGTGTCCATCGCCTGCCCGCCTACGGCACGCGGATAGACCTCATCCGCCGGAAACGGCCAGACCTGCGCCGTCGGCAGGGCCAGCACGTCATGGCTCTCGAAGAGCCGCGCGGAGGTGGAAAACCACCCGCTGCGCGCCACGCTCGCACGGTGCACATCGAGCGCGCTCAGGCTTTGTCCTTGCTCCACCTCCCAGACCGCCTCGGGCTTCAATCGCCCGCTTTCCAACAGCGGCGAAAGATTGGCCGACACCGCCCAATGCCGCAGCGTCACCCACGCCTCCCACAGCGCCTCGCGGCTATAGGGCGCAGGCAATGTCTCGACCTGCGCGCCCAGCCCCTCCAGCACCCCAAGTGCGGCCTCGCAGAGCGGCAGGATGCCATCCTCATAGGGCCAGGCCCCGCCCCAATTGCCCAGCCAGCCGATCCGCACGCCGGCCGCGCGCGGCGCGATCTCCGACAGGTCCGGTGCCTCCATCCCATGCGGCTGCCGCGCGTCGCGCCCCGCCATCACCGACAAGAGCAACGCCAGATCGCGCGGGCTGCGCGCCATCGGCCCGTTGGTGGACAACTGATGCAGAAAGGTATCGGCGCGCGGCTCCGAAGGAACCAGCGACCAGCTTGGCCGCATGCCGTAGACATTGCACCAGCCCGCCGGGTTGCGCAGGCTGCCCATCATGTCCGACCCGTCCGCCAGCGCCAGCATGCCACAGGCCAGCGCCACCGCCGCCCCGCCCGACGAGCCACCACAGGACCGCGCCGGATCATAGGGGTTCACCGTCACCCCGTGCACCGGGTTGAACGTATGGCTGCCCAGCCCGAATTCCGGCGTGTTGGTCTTGCCGATGAAGATCGCCCCCGCCGCGCGCATCCGTGCGACATGCAGATCATCGCTTTCCGCCACCTGACCGGCAAAAAGCGGCGAACCCTGCGAGGTCGGCAACCCCGCCACATTGGCCAGATCCTTGACCGCGACCGGCAACCCGTGCAGCACCCCTCGCGGCCCGCCTTGATCCACCGCGCGCGCCTCGGCGATCAGCGCTGCCGTGTCGCGCAGGCTGACAATCGCATTGACCCGGGGATTTACCGCCTCGATTCGGGTCAAGGTTTCGCGCATGACCGCCTCGGCGCTCACTTCGCGCCGCACCATGCACCCGATCAACCCTTCCGCCGTACCCTCGATCATCTCCGATCCCCTGTTTCTTTATGGCAAAAATACTCAAAAAACCGCGCGATCACCCCGCGCGCCCGCTCGCCTTCTTCTTTTCCGCCACGACCTTTTCCGCCAGATCGCGCGCGATGGCGAAGGCACCTTTGATCCGGTCCGCCTCGCCCTTCCAGTCGCGCCGCACCACGATCTTGTTGTCGCGCACCTTGGCCAGACCCTTCTGGTCGTTGATGAATTCCACCAAGCCCTGCGGCGAAGCGAACTTGTCGTTGTGAAACTGGATCGTCGCGCCCTTGGGCCCGCCATCGAGCTTGGCAATCCCCGCCCGCTTACACATCGCCTTGATCCGCACCACCAGCATCAGCATGTTGACCTCGCGCGGCAGCTTGCCGAACCGGTCGATGAGCTCTGCGGCAAAGCCCTCCATCTCGACCTTGCTCTCCAGCCCGCTCAACCGGCGATAAAGCCCCAGACGCACATCGAGATCAGGCACATAGGTCTCGGGGATCAGCACCGGCACGCCGAGGTTGATCTGCGGCGCCCATTGCTCGTCACCCTCCGACAGCCCGTCGATCTGGCCAGACCTGATCTTGGCGATCGCCTCTTCCAGCATGGATTGATAGAGTTCATAGCCCACATCACGCATCTGCCCGGACTGTTCCTCTCCCAGCAGGTTCCCTGCCCCGCGAATGTCGAGATCCTGGCTGGCGAGCGTGAACCCCGCCCCCAGCGTGTCGAGACTGCCCAAGACCCGCAGCCGCTTTTCCGCGCCAGGCGTCAGCGGCACCCGCGGTTTGGTCGTCAGATAGGCGTAGGCGCGGGTCTTGGAGCGGCCCACCCGCCCCCGGATCTGGTAGAGCTGGCTCAGCCCGAACATGTCGGCGCGGTGAATGATCATCGTGTTGGCCGTCGGGATATCCAGCCCCGATTCCACGATGGTCGTGGCCAGCAGCACATCATATTTGCCGTCGTAAAAGGCGTTCATCCGGTCGTCGAGCTCTCCGGCAGCCATCTGCCCATGCGCCACTACATAGGACACCTCGGGCACCTGATTGGCCATGAACTCCTCGATCTCGGGCAGATCCTTGATCCGGGGAACCACGAAAAACGACTGCCCACCCCGGTAATGCTCGCGCAACAGTGCCTCGCGCACCGTCACCGTGTCGAATTCGCTCACATAGGTGCGGATCGACAGGCGGTCGACAGGCGGCGTGCCGATGATCGACAGATCCCGTACGCCCGACAGCGACAGTTGCAGCGTGCGCGGAATCGGTGTCGCGGTCAGCGTCAGCACATGCACGTCCGAGCGCAACTGCTTCAATCGCTCCTTATGCGCCACGCCAAAGCGTTGTTCCTCGTCGATGATCAACAGGCCAAGGTTCTTGAACCGCACGCTCTTGGCCAGAAGGGCATGCGTGCCCACCACGATATCGGCCTCGCCCCGGGCTACCGCCTCGCGGGTCTTGTTGGCCTCGCCCGCACTGACGAACCGCGACAGGGGCCGCACATTCACCGGAAAGCCCCGGAACCGCGCCGCGAATTCCTGATAATGCTGCCGCGCCAGCAGCGTGGTGGGCGCGATCACCGCGACCTGCAAGCCTGACATGGCCGCGACAAAGGCCGCGCGCATCGCCACCTCGGTCTTGCCAAAACCCACGTCGCCGCAAATCAGTCGGTCCATCGGGCGCCCCGCGCCCAGATCGGCCACCACATCCTCGATCGCGCGCAGCTGATCGTCGGTCTCCTGATAGGGAAAGCGCGCGGCGAACGCCTCCCAGGCGTGATGCTCGGCCTCGACCACCGGCGCGCGGCGCAATTCGCGCTCGGCGGCCACCCGAATGAGGCGGTCGGCCATCTCGCGGATACGCTCCTTGAGCCGCGCCTTCTTGGCCTGCCACGCGCCGCCCCCCAGCTTGTCGAGCAGCCCCTCGTCGTGGCCATACCGGGATAGCAGTTCGATGTTTTCAACCGGTAGATACAGCTTTGAGCGTTCAGCATATTCCAGCACCAGGCATTCATGCGCCGCGCCCGCCGCCGTGACCACCTCCAGACCCAGATAGCGCCCGATCCCGTGGTCCACATGCACCACCAGATCGCCCGCGCTGAGCGCCTGCGCCTCGGTCAGGAAATTCTCGGCCCGCCGCTTGCGCTTGGCCCCACGGATCAGGCGCTCGCCCAACACGTCCTGCTCGGCGATCACCGTCAGGCCGGGGGCCGTGAACCCCTGCTCCAACGGCCAGACCGCCAGATGCAACCCACGCTTGCCAAGCGCCTTGGCGCTGCGAACGGTGACCGCACCCAACAGGCCCTCATCCTCCAACAGGCCTTCGATCCGCTCGCGCGCGCCCTCGGAATAGGACGCGACAACCACCGGCCCCTCGGCCATCCGCGCCTCGGCATGATCCTTCAGAACACTGAAAAGATTGACGTTTTCCTGCTGCCGCTCGGGCGCGAAACTACGCCCGATGCGCCCGCCCGCGTCGATCACCCCCGGCCCGGTGGCCTGCGGCAGGGCCACGAATTGCAGCACGCGCCGATCCGCCACCGCAGCCTGCCACGCCGCGTCATCAAGATAGAGCAGCCCCGGCGGCACCGGTTTGTAGACCGTGTCGCCCCGGTTCTTCTGGCTCAGCGCATGCTGGCGCGCCTCGTATTGATCGGCAATGCTCTCCCAACGTGCCACGCGCGCCGACCCCACCTGATCATCCAGCGTGATCGACGCCTGCGGCAGATAGTCGAAAATCAGCTCCAGCCGCTCGTGAAAGAACGGCAGCCAATGCTCGACCCCGGCATGTTTGCGCCCCGCGCTCACCGCCTCGTAGAGCGGATCATCGGTGCCCGCAGCGCCAAACTCGATCCGGTAATTCTGCCGGAACCGCCGGATCGCGGCCTCGTCCAGGATGACCTCCGACACCGGGGCCAGTTCGATCCGCCCGAGCGTCTCGGTGGTGCGCTGCGTGGCCGTATCGAACCGGCGCAGCCCGTCGAGGATATCCCCGAACAGATCGAGCCGCACCGGCCCCGCCTCGCCCGGCGGATAGATGTCGATGATGCCGCCGCGCAGCGCGTAATCGCCGGGCTCGGTCACCGTGGGGGCCTGCGAAAACCCCATCCGCACCAGAAAATCGCGCAACGCCTTCTCGTCGATGCGCTCGCCCACGGCGGCCGCAAAAGCGGCCTCGCGCAGCACCTCGCGCGCGGGCACGGCCTGCGTCGCGGCGTTCAGCGTGGTCAACAGCACGAACTGCCTTGGCGCGCCATGCACCAACGTGGCCAGCGTCGCCATCCGCGTGGCGGAGATATCGGCATTGGGCGACACCCGGTCATAAGGCAGGCAATCCCAGCCCGGAAAGCGAATGATCGGCATGTCGGGGGCAAAGAACTCAAGCGCCGCCGCCATTGCCGCCATCCGCTTGTCGTCGCGCGCCACATGGATGACCGGCCCGCCGCGCGCCTCGGCCTCTTTCAGCACCAGCCGCGCGTCAAACCCTTCGGGCGCGCCGCCCACCTTGATGTGATCGCTCATTGCCTCACCCGTTCCGTCGCGCCGTGCCGGTCAGCTCAGCACGTTCGCGTTCATGTTCTGGTACATGCCCCATATCGCGGTGACAAAGATCGACGCCATGCCGATCAGCTGGATCTGCAACCTGTAGCGCTGAATGCGTTTGACCAGCGCCTCGCCCGCCAGCGCCCGATCCTGAATGATATGCGCCGCGCGCACCGACAGCATGGCAACCAGCAGCAGCGGAAAGCCCAGCAAAAAGATCGCCTGCGCGAATTCGTTGTCATAGACAAAACCGAGAAGCGCCACGCTTGTCACCGCAAACGCCACCAGTCCGGCCAGCAGCAAGCCGCTCTCGCGCGCGACAAAGAGAATGCGATTGGTATTGATCCGCACCATGTCTTCGAAATCGCGCATCGCCTCGCCACGCTGTGCCTTGCGCGCACGGATCGCCATGTCCCACGGCACGCCCAGCACCCAATGCGAGGCCGACGACCACGTCACAGCCAGCGCGATCCAATACCAAAGGTTGCTGAAAGAGCGCATGTCGATGAGCTCGAAAACGGTGTCGTACCAATCCAAGGCCGCGCCCCTGTTTCAATGTCGTCGCCCCTCTTAGCGCCCGTGCGCGGCAATTCCTACCCTTGAGATACGCGAAATTCCATGCCACTCAATTGGCGTTCCATCCTCGCCAGAAAGTCCGCCCATGCGCCCGACCCAAGCCGCCTTCCCCGCCACCCGCCTGCGCCGCACCCGCCAGTCGCCCGCGATCCGTGACTTGGTGGCGGAAAACACGCTGACCTCGGCCGATCTGATCTGGCCTGTCTTCGTGCGCGACGGCGAAGGGGTCGAGGAACCGGTGCCCTCGATGCCCGGGGTCATACGCCGCTCCATCGACCGCGTGGTCGAGGCCGCGCGCGAGGCCGCCGATCTCGGCATTCCGGCGATCTGCCTCTTTCCCTTCACCTCCGCCGAGAACCGCACCGCCGATTGCGCCGAGGCCTGGAGCCCCGACAATCTGAGCAACCGCGCCACCCGCGCCATCAAGGCGGCGGTGCCCGACATCGCGGTGATGACCGACGTCGCACTCGATCCCTATTCCGACACCGGCCATGACGGCTTTGTCGTGAATGGCGAGATCGTCAACGACGCCACCGTCGAGGCGCTGGTGAAACAGGCGCTGTCACAGGCCGAGGCGGGCGTCGACATCATCGGCCCGTCGGACATGATGGACGGGCGCATCGGGGCCATTCGCAGCGCCCTGGAGTCGGGCGGTCACCACAACGTGATGATCATGTCCTACGCCGCCAAATACGCCTCGGCCTTTTACGGGCCGTTCCGCGATGCGGTGGGCGCGGGCACGGCGCTCAAGGGCGACAAGAAGACATACCAGATGAACCCCGCCAATAGCGATGAGGCGCTGCGCCTTGTCGAGCGTGATCTCGCCGAGGGGGCCGATATGGTGATGGTCAAACCGGGCCTGCCATATCTCGATATCTGTCGGCGGGTTAAGGATAATTTCGGCGCGCCCACCTTCGCCTACCAGGTCTCGGGCGAATATGCGATGATCATGGCTGCCGTACAGAACGGCTGGATCGACGAGGAACGCGCCATGCTGGAAAGCCTGATGTGCTTCAAGCGCGCGGGCTGCGACGGTGTGCTGAGCTATTTCGCCCCCAAGGTGGCCCGCCTCTTGTCCTGAATTGGCCGTCACGCGCAAGAACCCGCGTAGCACCACAAGCGCTAGTGACAGCGTCGGCGTGCGTGCCTATACTGCGCACCATCAAGGCTGGCAGCAGACCAGCACTCCCAGAGGCAACGTAACGGGCATAGACATGAGCAACCTTTCACGACGCGGATTCACCTTCGGCCTTCTAGCCGGCACCCCACTGCTCGCGGCCTGCGGCAATGGCGTCGGTAGCCCCGGTGCGGCAAAGATCGACGCGCGCGTCGACGCGACCCTCAGCCACATGTACGCCAATTACCCCGGCACACGCGATCTTTCCGAGAAATCCTCGGGCATGCTGATCATGCCGGTGATCACCGAAGGCGGGTTTTTCGTCGGCGGCGGCTATGGCAAGGGTGCGCTTCAGATCGACGGCGTGACGGTCGATTACTACTCGGCCACCAAGGGCAGTTTCGGCTTGCAATTCGGCGCGCAGCAATTCGCGCATGTGCTGTTTTTCATGACCGACGAGGCGCTCGAACGCTTCCGTCGCTCCTCGGGCTGGGCTGCCGGTGGCGATATCGAATACGTGTTCAACGACCGCGGCGACAACCTGCGCGCCGAGACCACGACCGCGACGGCCCCCGTGGTCGCGGTGATCTTCGGTCAGGCCGGGCTGATGGCGGGCCTCTCGCTCGAAGGCATGAAATATACCCGCATCATCCCCTGACACAGGGCAAGGGTCAGACGGACGGCCGGTCCCGCACCGGCCGTTTCGCGTTGCCCCGCCCATCTTCCCGGCACCCGTGCTTTCTTTTTGGCAAAAATACTCAAATCTCCCGCATGCCGCCTGCACCACATCCGCCAATCTTCCCCCTAGCAAGCCCGCCCCCCATCGCCTAAGTTCATCCCCAAGCGAAACCGGCCCCGGGGGGCGTCATGAGTGAGACCGGACTACAGAAACTGGCGTTTTTCCTGCTCGTGGCGCTGATCTTGTTCGTCGCCGCCGCAGGAGGCGTGTGATGGCGCAGCGCTTCGGCGGAAAATTCAGCCCCGATGGCAATGGCACGACGCCCCCTGCCCCCACCGGCGGCTATCGCGACGCGCGGCGCACCCGCGCGGGCGGGCGCGTCAACCTGCTCTTTATGGCGCCGCTGCCTCTGGCGGTGCGCGCCTTCGCCTCCGGCCCGGTGGAAATGGCGTTCAACCTCGCCGCGCTCGGGCTGTTGCTGCTCGCCGCATGGCTCACCCGCGAGGGCATTCTTGCGCAAGAAGCCTATGAGGCGCGCAAAATCGCGCGCCGTCCCGCCATTCCGCGCAAGATTTTCGCCTCGCTGCTCACCGGCGCGGGGCTTGGCGTCGCGGGCTTTGCCACCGGCGGCGGCCTCATGGAGCCGCTGATTTACGCGGTCGCGGGCACCGCGCTCCACAGCCTCGCCTTCGGTCTAGACCCACTGCGTGACAAGGGCACCGAGGGCATCGACAGCTTTCAGACCGACCGCGTCGCCCGCGTCGTCGATCAGGCCGAAGACTATCTCAAATCCATGTCAGACGCGATCCGCCGCACCGGCGACCGCGCGCTCGAATCGCGCCTCGATCAATTCCAGACCACCGTGCGCGATATGCTGCGCACGGTCGAGGACGACCCGCGCGACCTGACCAAGGCGCGCAAATATCTCGGCGTTTATCTGATGGGTGCGCGCGACGCCTCGGTCAAATACGCCGATCTTGCCACCCGTGCACCCAACGCGCAGGCGCGCGAGAAATACCTCGCGCTGCTTTCGGACCTCGAACAGAATTTCACTGCCAAGACCCGCGCGCTCATGGCCGACAGCACCACTGACCTCGATATCGAGATCGAGGTGCTGCGCGACCGGCTGGAGCGCGAAGGCGTTCACCTTGAGACCAGAGATTTAGCGTAAGAGGATACCCCGATGTCAGAGACCACCCGCCAGCAGGCCAAAGCCGCCCTCGCCGATGTCGAGTCCGTCAGCCGCGCGATCCTGCCCGTGCCGTCGGACGCGGGTGCCATCGTCGCACTCGATCAGGCCGACGCGCCCCAGAGCGCCGAGATCACCCGCCGCATGGGTGAAATCGACATGGCCGACACCCAGTCCATCGTCTCTTTCGGCTCCGCCGCGCAAGCCGAATTGCAGGAAATCTCGCAATCCATGCTGCAAGGCGTACGCAACAAGGACGTGGGCCCCGCAGGCGACAGCCTGCGCGGCATCGTCACCACGATCCGTGGCTTCTCGGTCTCCGAGCTTGACGTGCGCCGCGAGCGGTCGTGGTGGGAGAAGCTCTTGGGCCGCGCCGCCCCCATCGCCAAGTTCACCGCCCGTTTTGAAGAGGTGCAGGGCCAGATCGACAAGATCACCGACGATCTGCTCCGCCACGAACACACCCTGCTCAAGGACATCAAGTCGCTCGACATGCTCTACGAGAAAACGCTGGCCTTTTATGATGAACTGGCGCTCTACATCGCGGCGGGCGAGGCCAAGCTCAAGGAGCTGGACGAAAAGGACATCCCCGCAAAAGAGGCCGAGGTGCAGGCCGCAGCCGAGAATGACCAGGTGATGACCGCGCAGGAATTGCGCGACCTGCGCGCCGCGCGCGACGACCTCGAACGCCGGGTGCATGACCTGAAACTGACCCGCCAGGTCACCATGCAATCCCTGCCTTCGATCCGCCTCGTGCAGGAGAATGACAAATCGCTGGTGACCAAGATCAACTCCACCCTCGTCAATACCGTGCCGCTGTGGGAAACCCAACTGGCGCAGGCGGTGACGATCCAGCGCTCGGCGCAGGCCGCCAAGGCCGTGCGCGACGCCAATGACCTCACCAACGAGCTCTTGACCGCCAACGCCGCCAATCTGCGCGAAAGCAACAAGATGATCCGCGAAGAGATGGAGCGCGGCGTCTTCGACATCGAAGCGGTGAAAAAGGCCAATGCCGACCTTATCGGCACCATTCAGGAAAGTCTCCAGATCGCCGACGAGGGCAAGGCCAAGCGCGCCAAGGCCGAGGAGGACCTCAAGAAGATGGAGGCCGAATTGCGCGACACGCTGGCCTCGGCCAAGGCGCGCAAGGATGGCGTCGGCGACACCGCCGGCACCGCCGTGCCCAAGGGCTGAACCGGGGCATGCGGGCAAAACGGTACAAGGCATGGATTGCGGGCGCGACCCTCGTGGCGCTCGCGGCCTGTGACGCGGCGGGGCCGCCGCCCGCAGAGCGCCCGGTGGCACGACCGCCGGGCGGCGCGCCCGCGCCCGATCCTGGCCCCTCGTACGAGAGCAGCGCGCTCGCCAGCTATTACGAACGGATCGAGCGCAACCTGCTCTCGCGCGGCCTGTTGCGCACCGATGGCGGCGGGCCGGACACGCCCTATACCGACACCGATCTCCTGCGCAATTTCGAGCGGATCGTGTTCTTCGACGAATACGCGCCGGGTGGCGGCTATCGCCCCTCCTCGGGGCGTGCAGGGGCCTTGCGCAAATGGCAAGGGCCGGTGCGCGTGGGCATCGAATTCGGCGCCTCGGTGCCGCGCGATCAGCAGGTGCGGGATCGCAACAGCATCACCGTCTATGTCAACCGCCTGGCGCAGGCCGCGCGCCACCCGATCCGCGCAGGCGCGCGCGATCCCAATTTCCACGTTCTGGTCATGGCCGAGGATGACCGCGCCGAGGGGCTCGCCCGCATCCGCGAGATGGTGCCGGATATCGACCCGGCCACGATGGGTATCTTCCGCTCCATGCCGCGCAGCATCCACTGTCTGGTCGTGGCCTTCTCGGGCAAGAGCGACCCCCACGTCTATACAAGGGCCATCGCCTGGATTCGGGCCGAACATCCCGACCTGATGCGCTCCTCTTGCGTGCACGAGGAACTGGCGCAGGGGCTCGGCCTCGCCGATGACAGCCCCGCCGCGCGGCCTTCGATCTTTAACGACGACGACGAATTCGCCTGGCTCACCACTCATGACGAAGAGTTGCTGCGCCTGCTCTATTCCCCCGATCTCAAACCCGGCATGACCCCCGACGAGGCCCGCCCCATCCTCCGCCGCCTGCTGGATGAATGGCAGGCGGGACCGGTCTGACCCCCCGATTACAGGAGCTTTTCACATGCCCATTTTCGATTTCCTCTCCGGCCAGTTCATAGACGTCATCCACTGGACCGACGACACCCGCGACACCATGGTCTGGCGTTTCGAGCGTGAGGGCCATGAGATCAAGTACGGTGCCAAATTGACCGTTCGCGAAGGCCAATCCGCCGTCTTCGTCCATGAGGGGCAGCTGGCCGATGTGTTTACCCCCGGTCTCTATATGCTCGAGACCAACAACATGCCGATCATGACCAGCCTGCAACACTGGGATCACGGCTTTCGCTCGCCGTTCAAATCGGAAATCTACTTCGTCGCCACCAACCGGTTCACCAATCTCAAATGGGGCACCAAGAACCCGATCATGCTGCGCGATCCGGAATTCGGCCCGACCCGCATCCGCGCCTTCGGCACCTATACCGTGCGCGTGATCGACGCAGCCAGGTTCCTGTCGGAAATCGTCGGCACCGACGGCGAATTCACCATGGACGAGATCAGCTTCCAGATCCGCAACATCATCGTACAGGCGTTCAGCCGCATCATCGCAGGCAGCGGCATCCCGGTCCTCGACATGGCCGCCAACACCGCCGATCTGGGTACGCTGGTGGCCGGTGAAATCACCGCCGTGGTCGCCGATTACGGGCTGGAAATTCCAGAATTCTATATTGAAAACATATCCTTGCCACCCACCGTCGAAGAGGCGCTCGACAAGCGCACCTCGATGGGGCTTGCGGGCGATCTGGGACGATTCACCCAGTATTCCACCGCCGAGGCAATGACCTCGGCGGCCAAGAACCCGTCGGGCGGCGGCGGCATCGGTGCGGGTCTCGGCATGGGGATGGGCATGGCCATGGCGCAGCAGATGGCCGAGCAAAACCGTAATCCCGGGCCATGGGGCGCGCGCCCCGAAACAGCGCCGCCGCCCCCACCGCCCCCGGTCGAACATGTCTGGCACATTGCCGAGAACGGCCAGACGTACGGCCCCTATTCCAAGGCCCGCCTCGGCCGCATGGTGACCGAAGGCAGCCTGACCCGCGACAGCCATGTCTGGACCGCCGGTCAGGATGGCTGGAAACGCGCCGAGGACGTGACGGAACTGGCGCAGCTCTTCACCGTCATGCCGCCGCCCCCGCCGGGCGCGTAAACTCGAAATCGAATTGAGGTTATCAGTGCGAAAATTTGATGAGAAAACCAAGCAAGCGATGAAACACTACGTCTATGCTCTTATGGATGATAAAAAAATTTTCTACGTCGGTAAGGGGCAGGGAAATCGTGTTTTTGACCATATCCAAGAAAGCGTCGCCGACAGAGGTGGTCCTGGTTTTTCGACCAGATTGCAGCCTTGTTAAGGTGGGTCAGGGTTTCATTTAGGCTGCTAATCTCATTGGTTCTGTTTTGCTGGCATAAGCCTCGTCCGGGGTCAATATGCCGTGCGTCGAATGGGGTCGCTCAGCGTTGTAATAGGTCAACCACTTTCTGATCCCCATCCGCATTTCTGAACCTGTTTCAAAAGCGTTCAGGTAGACGCATTCATACTTCAGAGATCGCCAAAGCCTTTCGATCATCCGGTTGTCACGCCATGCGCCTTTCCCATCCATGCTGATCTTGATCGTTGCATCGGTCAGCACGTCGATCCAAGCACCGCTGGTGAACTGACTGCCTTGATCGCTATTGAAGATGTCCGGCGTGCCGTGCTTGGCCAAGGCCTCTTTCAGGGCCTCAACGCAGAAGTCCGCGTCCATGCTGTTTGATAACCGCCACGCCAAAACCTTCCGGCTGTACCAATCCATGATTGCGACCAAGTACAAAAAACCCCGACGCATGGGAATGTAGGTGATATCTGCGCACCAGACTTGGTTCGGGCGGTCAATCACCACGTTTCTCAGCAAATACGGCCAGATCTTATGCTGCGGATGTTTCTTGCTGGTGTTGGGCTCCTGGTAGATCGGGACCAACCGCATGAGGCGCATCAAACGGCGGACACGATGGCGCCCGCACGAATGGTTGTTGCGCTGCATGTAACGCGCCATTTGGCGTGATCCGTACCACGGTGTTTCCAGGAACTGCTTGTCGATTATTTCCATAAACCGCAGGTTCTCGGCGCTTTCGCCGACAGGCTGATAGTAAAGCCGTGACCGCGATAGCTGCAACAGTTCGCACTGTTTACGCATACTTAACTTATGATCCCGGCTCACCATTTTTTGCCTCGCGTCCCGAGCAACTGATGCGAGGCTTCGGCCAAAAAATCACGCTCCACCACCAACTGGCCGATCTTGGAATGGAGTTTGTCCACTTCGGCGGCACTCACCTGTTCCCGCGCGGTTCCCCGTCGCGCAAAGGCTGTCGCCATGTTTTCAATTGCTGCCCGTTTCCAAGTGCCGATCTGGGTTGGGTGGACGCCGTACTTCTTCGACAACTCGGCCAGCGTCATCTCATCACGGATCGCCTCAAGCGCAACCTTGGCTTTGAACTCGGGCGAATGGTTCCTTCGTTTCTTCATCCTGGATCACTTCTTTCGTCATGCGATCCACCTTAACAACTGGTCCAAATTTTCGCGACCACCTGTGACGATCAAGCATGTTCTGCGAAACTCCAACTAATAAGAAAAATCAAGAACTCAGGAAAATACGTTAGACACATAATAATAAGACATGGCTTGACGGAGAGAGAAGCTCTTTTGCTTGAAGCGACCATAATTGATCTGTGGGAATTTGAAGAGAAAGGGCTGACGAACAAAGCATCAGGTCATCGAACAATTGAAAAGGGAATTATGACCGCAGACGATATCGTGAGAACTGTAAATGCTGAGCCGGTACAGGCTTTTGAAGAGCCGAGTATCGTCATAAATATTAACAGGACCTACAGGAGAGGTAGCGGGCCCAAAGGCATTTTGAAGTGGTCCCAGAAAACTGGACAGTCGGCTAAGGTGTATCCCAAACCTTTGAAGGGATACGAGAATGGCGAAGCGCCGGAACTTTACAGACCAGTTTAAGGCCAAGGTGGCGTTGGAAGCGCTACGTGGTGACAAGACCGTGCAGGAGATCGCGGC
>NZ_BDIY01000016.1 GCF_002072155.1 Roseovarius sp. A-2
TCAAATCGACTGATAAACTTCCTGAAATCGTGTGCCTTCATTGCGCCCTCCGCGTCTTCCCTCGGAGCGCCATATTGGCCGTTTTTGGCGAAAAGAAGGCTTACCAACACGAAATGCGGACACTACTTAACGAAAACGTCACCCTGACTTCGTATGTCGCCCCTAGATCCCACCCACAAGATATAGTGGGGGTCAGGGACATGCCGCTCATTCATGTCAATGCCGGAAGATACGGCCCCGACCTGCATGATCAGCCCGGCCGGCTTGATCAGGCATTACCGGGTCTGCTGGCGGGGGATGGCCCGGTCATCCTCATGCTGCATGGCTACAAATACGCCCCCGGCCATGCCCGGGAATGCCCGCACCGGCACATTCTCTCGGCATCACCGCAACGGGACTGTTTCAAGGTGGTCAGTTGGCCGCGCGGCTTGGGTTTCGGCGATAACCGGGCAGATGAGGGGCTCGGGATCGGCTTTGGCTGGAATGCGCGCGGCACGCTGTGGCAGGCCTATGCCGAGGCGGCGCACGCAGGAGAACGGCTGGCGCAGCTGGTTGGCCTGATCCGCAGGCATGCACCCCACCGCCCGATCCACGCCATTGCACATTCTCTTGGTGCCCGCGTTCTGCTATGCGCACTGCCGCACCTGCCCGAGGGGGCGCTCAGACGGCTCATCCTGCTGGCGGGAGCAGAGTTCGCGGGCCGCGCCGCCGAGGCGCTCGTCACGCCCGCCGGGCGCAGCGCCGAGGTGATCAATGTCACCAGCCGCGAGAACGATTTCTACGACTTTCTGCTCGAATGCCTGATCCCCGCGCCCGCACGCCGCGACCGGAGCCTCGGGCTGGCCCTGCCGGGCGGGCCCAAGGTGCTCAACCTGCAAATGGATCACCCCGAGACACTGGGCGTGCTGCGCCGCGCCGGGTTTGCCATCGCCGATCCCACGACGCGCATATGCCATTGGTCGCTCTATACCCGCCCCGGCGTGTTCCCGATGTATCGCAGGCTCTTGCGCGAGGCCGACGCGCTCCCGCTCGCGCAACTGCGCGCCACCCTGCCCGAACATCCCGCGCCGCGCTGGTCGCGCCTTTTGCCGCTGCCGGAGGTCCGTCTGCCCTTGTCATCCGGGCGAAAACTGTCATCCTGAGCGGCTGAAAGACCCGGCAGGAGGACACCATGCAGGCCCCGATCGACCTATATTACTGGCCCACACCGAACGGCTGGAAAGTTTCCATCGCGCTTGAGGAGATGGGCCTGCCTTATCGGTGCCACGTGATCAATATCGGTGCCGGCGAACAGCACGCCCCCGAATTTCTGGCTGTTTCGCCCAACAACCGCATTCCGGCGATCACCGACCCCGAGGGGCCGGACGGCGAACCGGTCAACATCTTCGAATCCGGCGCAATCCTGCAATATCTCGCGCGCAAGACCGGTCGCTTTTACGGCAAGACGGAGCGCGACCGCATCGCGGTCGAGGAGTGGCTCATGTGGCAGATGGGCGGGGTCGGGCCGATGGCCGGACAGGCGCATCATTTCCTGAAATTCGCCAAGGACGACATACCCTACGCCAAGGACCGTTACCGCGCCGAAGTGGCGCGGCTTTATGGCGTGCTGGATCGGCGACTGGCCGACACCGAGTATGTGGCGGGCGATTTCTATTCCATCGCCGACATGGCGCTCTGGGGGTGGTGTTCGCTCTGGGAAGGGCAGCAGCAGACGCTCGACGACAAGCCGAATTTCGCCCGCTGGCTGGAAACCGTGGGCGCGCGCGACGGCGTGCAAGCGGGCCGCGCGCTCCACGCCGACAAGCGGCGCGATCCGACAGAGAAAAAGTGAGGTGCAGGGATTGGCCTGATGCGGTCGTCGACCTCTCGCAGCGATTCGCGCGCACAAGGCGCGGCTTACCCGAACATCCGCAACACACCATCGCCCACGCTCAGAAAAGCTCGATCTCCGCTAGAAATCCGGGAATTCGCGTCTGCACCTTGAAGAACCCCGCCGTCGCTATGCCGCAAGATCGCGCGATCCCAATCGCGTTGCCATTCCGCCCGTTTGACCCCGCGCGTCTCCAATCAAGTTTGCGCCTCAATCAGCCAGTCGCGCAGCAGACCGACCGGCACGCCACAGCCGCCCGTCAATCGCCAGCAGCCCCACCCCGATCAGCACCATGCCCAGCACATGGCGCAGCATCAGCGCCTCACCGAGAAACAGCAGGCCAAGTAAAATCGCACTGACCGGAACCAGAAAGGTCACCAGCAGCAGATTTGTCACGCCCGCTGTGGCAAGGATGCGAAAATATAGCACATAGGCCAAGGCGGTCGACAGCGCGGCCACCCCGATCAAGGCACCGATCGCCGCCGGGCTTGGCATTGGCAGGGTCCAGGGCTGATCCACAACCATCACTACCGGCAGCAACAGCACGCTCGACGCCACGGCCTGACCGGTTGCCGTGTGCATCGGGCCCAGCCCCATCGCCCGGAACCTGCGCCCGTAAATGCCGGCACAGGCGTAAGAGACAGCACCGGCGAGACACATGAGTTGCGCGGTGACATGTACCCCGAGGTCACGCAGTGCCGTCGTGCCGATCATCGTGGCAACCCCGGCAAAGCCGATCACAACGCCAAAGAGCTTGCCGCCGGTCATGCGCTCATCGCGGGTCAGGACATGCGCGAGCAGAACCGTGAAGAGCGGTGTCGCGGCGTTCAGGATCGAGGCCACGCCCGACGCGATATGCTGCTGTCCCCAAACGATCAGCGAGAAGGGAATCGCGTTGTTCAGCAGCCCCATGACAAAGAACGCCGTCCAGACTTTCGGCGCGCGCGGCATGCGCTCGCCGCGCAATTGCAGGATGGCGAGCAGTATGATCGCCGCCAGCGCAACGCGGGATACGACCACGGTGAACACCGGCACTTCGCGCACCGCGACATCGTTGAAAAAGAACGACCCGCCCCACACGGCGGCAAGACCCAGCAACATGATCCATTCCGACAGGGTCATGGATCTCTTGGCAAAAGACGGGAGCGGCATCGACAATCCTCCGGGTCGCCCCTCGGGGCTGTTCCAGGCAGAGGTTTTTCATAGTCGCGCGCGGACACGCGACCCGTTTCCTGCGCTTTCGCGCGGGTCGCGGTCGCCCGGGGCCACCCGTCCCGGGTGCGATCAGCGATCTTGCAAGTCGCGCGCTATTTCGACGACCGCCCCGAGATATGCTTGCGCAGGCTCGACGGTCCCGGCTTTTTCTTCGCCTTGTAGGGGTTCTTGGCCGACTGGCTGCGCATATAGAGACGAATGGGCGTGCCCGGCATGTCGAAATCCTCGCGCAACCCGTTGATCAGATAGCGCGTATAGCTTTCCGGCAGCTTGTCGGGATGGCTGCACATGACCACGAACCCGGGGGGCCGGGTCTTGGCCTGCGTCATGTAGCGCAGCTTGATCCGCTTGCCGCCCGGCGCGGGGGGCGGGTGTTGCTCCAGCATGCCGACCAGCCAGCGATTGAGCTGCGCCGTAGTGATCCGCCGGTTCCAGACCTCATGCACCTTTTCCACCGCCGCGCGCAGCCGGTCTAGGCCACGCCCCGTCTTGGCCGAGACCGTCACCAGCGGTGCGCCGCGAAGCTGCGGCAAGAGCCGCTCGAACGCCTCGCGCAGATCGCGCAGTTTCTGCTGCTTCTCGGGCTCCACATCCCATTTGTTGACCGCCACCACCACCGCACGCCCCTCGCGCTCGGCCAGGTCGGCGATCCGCAGATCCTGCTGCTCGAAGGGAATGGCGGCATCGAGCAGAACCACTACAACCTCGGCGAATTTCACCGCCCGCAGCCCGTCCGAGACCGACAGCTTTTCCAGCTTGTCCTGCACCCGCGCCTTCTTGCGCATGCCCGCCGTGTCGAAAATCCGCACCGGCAGGCCGTCCCAGTCGAGCGCAAGCGAGATCGCATCGCGGGTAATCCCCGCCTCGGGACCGGTCAGCAGCCGCTCTTCGCCCAGTATGGTGTTGATCAGGGTGGATTTTCCGGCATTGGGGCGGCCCACGACGGCCACCTGCAAGGGCCGCGCCTTGGTCGGCGTATGGTCGTACTGCGCGGGCGTCTCGCCCTCTTCATTCACCTCGACATCGGTGACAGGGGCTTCGGCCTCGGCGCGTTCGTCATAGGCATCGGCCAACGGCTGCAACTGCGCATAAAGATCGTTCAGCCCCTCGCCGTGTTCCGCCGAGAGCCGAATGGGCTCGCCCAGCCCCAGCCCCCAGGCCTCGATCACCCCAGCATCGGCGGCCATGCCCTCGGCCTTGTTCGCGGCAAGGATCACGTGATCTGACCGCTTGCGCAGGATCTCGGCAAAGATTTCATCCACCGGGGTCACCCCGGTGCGCGCGTCGATCACGAAGAGGCAGACATCGGCCATCCCGACCGCGCGCTCGGTCAGCCGCCGCATGCGACCTTCAAGGCTGTCATCGGTGGCGTCCTCCAGCCCCGCCGTGTCGATCACGGTAAAGCGCAGGTCACCCAGCCGTGCCGCCCCCTCGCGCAGGTCTCGGGTCACGCCGGGCTGGTCATCGACCAGCGCAAGGCGCTTGCCCACAAGGCGGTTGAAGAGCGTGGACTTGCCCACATTGGGGCGGCCCACGATGGCGAGGGTGAAAGACATGGATCAGGCTCCGCTCCGGCGTCAAGCCGGTCTGATACAGGATCGCGCGGTCAACGGAAAGCCAGCAACTGACCCTTTTTCGACACGACATAAAGTGTGCCTCCCGCGACGACCGGGTTCGAGGTGGCACCGCCGGGCAGTGCGACGCTGCGGGTCATCTGCCCCGAGGCCGGATCGAAGAACCGCAACTGCCCGTCCCCCGAGGCAAGGATCAACTGCCCGCCCGCGATGACCGGGCCGAAATGCCCGACGATCTGCGCTTGCCGCTTGGGTTTGCGCGCCTCGAAGAGCGGCAGTTCATGGCCCCAGATCCGCGTGCCGTCCTGCGCCGAGAGCCGCACCAGCTCGTTGCGGTCGGTGACCATGAAGAGCGACTCACCCGCTGGCCAAACCGGGTTGAGCGGACCCTCGTTGGCGGTCCAGATGCGGTTGCCGCTGCCAAGCCGCAGCGCAACCATACGGCCCGCATGGCTACCGGCAAAGACGCGATCGCCGACCACCACCGGATCACCGGTGATGTCCAGAACCCGGGCGTTTGCCACGCCAAGCCGCTGCCCGGCGATCTGCGCATCCCAGAGCCGCAGACCGCCCTGGCGGAACGCTCCCTGCAACTCGCCCGCGCCAAAGGCGAAGACGGCGTATTTCTCGGTCAGCGCCGGGGCCGGGCCACCAAGCACGTTGTGAATGTCGGGCGTGGCGCTCAACTGCCAGTCGATCCGTCCGGTCGCGGTATCGAGCACCCAGGCCACATCATCGCCCGCCACCACGTAGACCCGCCCGTCATAGACCGTGGGGGCCGCCGTGGTCGGTGCGTCAAGATCCTGCTGCCAGATCTGCGTGCCGGTCTCGGGATCAAGGGCGGTCAGCAGGCCAAAGGCCGAGGACACGAAGAGCTTGCCATCGCCATAGGCGAGCCCGCCGCCGCTGGCCTGGTTGGAGTTGTCAGCCGGCGGGGTGAGATCCGCGCTCCACACCACCTCGCCCGAGGTCGAGACCGCCCTGACCAGCGCCTGCGCATCGAGCGTGAAGATGCGGCCGCCCGCCACCACCGGATCGGCGGTGATCCGCCTGCGCCGACTATCGCCCGCGCCGATATTGACCGACCAGGCCAGTTCCGGCGCGCCAGAGAGCGCCGGATGCGCGACCCGCGTCGCGGGTGTGCCGATGCGCTGCGTCCAGTCCGCATTCATCGTGGCAGGCGGCAAGGCCACCGGCACGACCTGGTTTTCCGGGGTTTCCGCCACCTGCGCGCGCCGCACCTCGCTCTGCAACACGTCGCGAATGCCCTCGCGTTCACCGCTCAGGATCGCCTCTTGCTTGGAACAGGCCGTCAGGGCAAGCATCGTCGCCACCCCCAGGATAACCGTTTTCGCCGTCACTGCATCGCCCTCATTCGTCGCCTCGTGCCTTCCGCCCCGGCGGGGCACCTATTGCAGCACGTCGGCCGCGTCGGGCGCGCGCATCGGCGTGTCCGGCGGCTCTTTTCCCAAAGCCACAATCACTTGTGTAACGCGCCGACGCAAGCCCGCCGTCGCCTCGGCATCCTGCGCGATGCGCGCGAGCGTCTCGAGCGCCGCCGCCCTGTCGCCCGTCTCGAGCGCGATCAGCGCCAGTTGCTCCTCGGCCAGAAGCCGCACGGCGCCGCCCGCCGCCACCAGCCCCTCGAGCCGCGCGCGGCGGGTCTCGGGGTCGAGCCCCCCGCCCGGCAGCGTCACCGCCTTGAGCGTGGCGATCTGGCGATAGACCGGCAGGGTGGCCTCACGATCGGCGATCTCAAGCAGCCGCTGCGCTGCGGCCTCCGGCTCCTGTTCCGCACCCTCGGCGGCGGCCAGCAGGTCAACCACCGCCGCGGCCTCCGGGTCGGGGGCATCGATTCCGGCCAGCGCCGCGGCGCGCGCCGCGCGCTCCTCCGCCGAGAGCGCCGCCAGGATGCTGTCGCCGAGGGCCTGTGCGGACTCGCGCGCCTGCGCCTTGCGCCATTCGTTCCACGTGGCCCCGCCGACCAGAAGCAGGATCGCCAGAATGGCAATCCAGCCATAGCGTCGCATCAGCCGGAACAGCCGGTCGCGCCGCACCTCTTCGGTGACTTCCTCGATGAAACTGTCGGTATCGCTCACGCCCTGCCCCCTTGCGGAATGTCCGCTCCTCTTAACCCGAAGCCCGCCCCCTGCCAAGGGGCGGCGGCATGCGGCCTTGGCGAGGCTTGCGGCGGGCCGCGTAAAAGATTAATCTGAACCGGTCAGTTCAGCGTATCATGCTCGTGATGGCGTGATGCGCCATGCGGCGTGTCGACCATTGTCAGAAGTATTGAAAGCTCACTCATGCGCCTGGTTCCCATTCTGATCGCCGTGCTGGTCTCCGCGCTGATTTATGCCCTTGTCTTCGAACGCGAGCGGCTGCTGGCGCTTTTGCCGCAAACCACACCAGAAACGGCCGCGGCGGACACCCCGCTAACAACGGCGACCGAATCGGCCCAGCCGGATCAGGCCGCGATGCGCGTGGTCGTGCAACGCTCCGAGGCGCGCGAGGTCGACAGCGCCGTGATCCTGCGCGGCCGCACCGAGGCCGACCGCATCGTCGAGCTGCGCTCCGAAACCTCCGGTCTGGTGATTTCCGAACCGCTGCGCAAGGGGGCCTTCGTGGATCGCGGCGACCTGCTCTGCCGTCTCGACCCCGCCGAGCGCGAGGCCGTGCTGCAAGAGGCGCGCGCCCGCCTTGCCGAGGCAAAAACCCGCGTGCCCGAGGCCGAGGCGCGCGTCGAAGAGGCCCGTGCACAGCTCGAAGAGGCCGAAATCAACTACAACGCCGCCGAGAACCTCGTGGGCGAAGGCTTTGCCTCTCAGACCCGCGTGGCCAATACCCGCGCCGCCGTCAGCTCGGCACAGGCGGCGGTGCAATCGGCCACATCCGGGCTCGAAGCCGCCCGCGCCGGCATCGACTCGGCGCGCGCCGCCGTGGCCCGCGCCGAGCAGGATATCAGGCGGCTCACCATCGAGGCCCCGTTCTCCGGCGTGCTGGAAACCGACACCGCCGAGTTGGGCAGCCTGCTGCAACCCGGCGCGCTTTGTGCGACGGTGCTGCAACTCGACCCGATAACGTTGGTGGGTTTCGTGTCGGAAATGCAGGTCGCGCGGGTAGAGCGTGGGGCCACGGCAACCGCGCGCACCGCCTCGGGCCAAGAGGTGGAGGGCGCGGTCAGCTTTCTGTCGCGCGCCGCCGACGACACCACCCGCACCTTCCGCGTCGAAATCGAGGTGCCCAATCCCGACCTCAGCCTGCGCGACGGCGAAACCGCCGAGATCAGCATCCGTGCCGAGGGCAAGGCCGCGCATCTGCTGCCGCAATCGGCGCTCACACTCAATGACGAAGGTACGCTTGGCCTGCGTGTCGTGGACGAAGACAGCCGCGCGCGCTTCGTGCCGGTCACGCTGCTGCGCGACACGCCCACCGGCGTCTGGCTGACCGGCCTGGCCGAGCGCGCCGAGGTGATCGTGATCGGCCAGGAATACGTCAGCGACGGCGTGCCGGTGCACCCCTCCTATCAGGAGCTTGGCCAATGACCGGCATCGTCGACTGGGCAGCCGCCCGGGCCCGGATGGTGCTGGCTTTCATCCTGCTGTCGATCCTTGCCGGCACGCTCTCCTACATGGGCCTGCCCAAGGAGGGCGAGCCCGATATCGAGGTGCCCGCGCTCTTCATCACCGTCCCGTTTCCCGGCATCTCCGCCGAGGACAGCGAGAAACTGCTCGTCAAGCCGATGGAGACCGAGCTCAGCGATCTCGACGGGCTCAAGGAGATGACCGGCACAGCCGCCGAGAATTTCGGCGGCGTCGCGCTCGAATTCGAATTCGGCTGGGACAAGACCAAGACACTTGCCGATGTGCGCGACGCGATGGACACCGCCGAGGCGGAATTTCCCGACGGGTTCGAGAAATACACCATCAACGAGGTGAATTTCAGCGAATTCCCGATCATCATCGTCAATCTCTCGGGCCCGGTGCCGGAACGCACCATGTCGCGGCTGGCGCGCGATCTGCAGGACACGCTCGAAGGGCTGGAGCCGGTTCTCGAGGCCGGCATCGCGGGCAACCGCGAAGAAATGGTCGAGGTGGTGATCGACCCGCTTCGGCTCGAGGCCTACAACGTCACCGCGCTCGAACTGATCAACGTGGTCCAGAACAACAACCAACTCATCGCGGCGGGCGAGGTCGAGACCGCGCAGGGCACCTTCGCGGTCAAGATCCCCTCGTCCTTCGAGGAAACCCGCGACATCTACGAGTTGCCGATCAAGACCAATGGCGACCGGGTTGTCACCCTCGGCGATCTGGCCACGATCAACCTCACCTTCGAGGACCGGCTCGGCACCGCGCGCTTCAACGGCGAGACAACCGTGGCCTTGCAGGTGGTCAAGCGCAAGGGCTTCAACATCATCGACACCGCCGATCTGGTGCGCGAGGTGGTGGCCGAGGCCGAAAGCCGCTGGCCCGAGGAATTGCAGGTCGCGGTCAACATGGGCACATCGAACGACCAATCGCGCACCGTGGCCTCGATGGTCAGCCAGCTCGAAGGCTCTGTGCTGACCGCCATCGCACTGGTGATGATCGTCACGCTGGCGGCCTTGGGCATCCGCCCGGCGCTGCTCGTCGGCTTCGCGATCCCGACATCGTTCCTGTTATGCTTTGCCCTGCTGGCGGTGATGGGCGTGGCAATCTCGAATATCGTGATGTTCGGCCTGATCCTTGCGGTGGGGATGCTGGTCGACGGGGCCATCGTGGTGGTCGAATATGCCGACAAGCGGATATCCGAGGGCGAAGGCCCGATGCACGCCTATGTGGGGGCGGCCAAGCGGATGTTCTGGCCGGTGGTCAGCTCCACCGCAACCACGCTCTGCGCCTTTCTGCCAATGCTGTTCTGGCCCGGTATTCCAGGCGAGTTCATGGGCATGCTGCCGGTCACGCTGATTTTCGTGCTCTCGGCCTCGCTTCTGGTGGCGCTTGTGTACCTGCCGGTGCTGGGCGGCGTCACCGGGCGGCTGGAGCGCTGGTTCAATGACCGGATGGACCAGATCGCGGGCGGCTTCTGGCTCTGGCATGTGCTGCTTTTTCCGCTGGCGCTCGGGGCCGTCTTTCTCGCCGGACAGGCCGCGCCGGTACTCTTCGAAGAGGTGACGGCGCAGTTCGCAGGCATGGATAGCGGCGACATCCTCGGCTCGGTGATGCCGGCGCTGGCGACGGTCTTCGGCCTGCTTCTGGGGATGATGGCGCTGATCGGGGTCGGGGTGGCCAGCGTGCTGACCACGCTTCTGGGTCTGATGGCGATCCCGCGCCGCTGCGGCAACCTGCTGCGCCGCATCTCCCGCGCTCTGCTGCCGCGCCGTCGCGCGCGGGTGCGCGCGGGCTATCGCCGCTCCGCCTTTGGCTGGGTGATCCACGCGATCACCGGCAACCCGGTCATGCCGCTCGTCGCCTTCGGCGCAATCTTCGTGCTCGTGGGCTCGGTGCTGATGTTCTACATGAACAACAACAACGGCACGGAATTTTTCGTCGATAGCGAACCCGAACAGGCCATCGTCTATGTACGCGGGCGTGGCAATCTGTCGATCGACCAGAAGGACCAGCTTGTCAAACAGGTCGAGGACATCGTGCGCGCCCATCCGGGGATCGAGACAGCCTTTGCCTTTGCCGGGGATGGCGGGCTCAACAACAATACCGGCGGCGCGCAGCCGCCGCGCGACACCATTGGTCAGGTACAACTGGAAACCATCCCGTGGGAGGATCGCCCGCAGGCCAAGGAAACATGGTTCACCATCCCGATCCTGGATGTCGCGGTCCAGCGCGACGTGGTCGCCCCCGCCTATGACGGCGATGCGGTCATCGACGATCTTACCGCGCAGCTCGAACAGATCCCCGGCATCAAGTTCGAGATCCTCGCACAGGCACGCGGCCCCGCCTCGGCCAAGCCCGTGCATCTGCGCCTCAAGGGCGATGACTGGGAGGAGTTGCAAGCCTTCACCCGCAAGGCCCGGGCGCAATTCGAAGAGACCCGCGGCTTGCGTCAGATCGAGGACACGCTGCCCCTGCCCGGCATCGACTGGCAGATCGACGTCGACGTCGAAAAGGCCGGCCGCTTCGGTGCCGATGTGGCCACCGTCGGCGCGATGGTGCAGCTTGTCACGCGCGGCATCCTGCTCGACACCATGCGCGTCGACAGCAGCGACGAGGAAATCGAGATCCGAGTGCGCCTGCCCGAACAGGACCGCGTGCTCTCGACCCTCGACAGCCTCAAGGTGCGTACCGAGGACGGGTTGGTGCCGCTGTCAAATTTCATCACCCGCGAACCCGTGCAGCAACTGGCGCAGATCGACCGCATCGACCAGACCCGATTTTTCGACGTCAAGGCGGCGGTGGCGGATGGGCTAACCCGCACGACAACCGCCGCCGACGGGTCCGAAACCGGCGTGCCGATCACCGCGAACGAACGCATCGGGCAACTGACCGACTGGCTCGAGTCGGGCGTGCTGCCGCCGGGCATCAGCTATGAATGGACCGGCGACGCCGAGGATCAGGAGGAATCGGGCGCCTTCCTGCAAAAGGCGTTTGTCGGTGCGCTCGGCCTGATGTTCATCATCCTGCTGGCACAGTTTAACAGCGTCTATAACGCGGTGCTGGTGCTTCTGGCGGTGATCCTCTCGACCACCGGCGTGCTGATCGGCATGCTGGTGATGAACCAGCCGTTTTCGATCATCATGACCGGCACCGGCATCGTCGCGCTTGCGGGCATCGTGGTGAACAACAACATCGTGCTGATCGACACCTATCAGGACTACGCCCGCTACATGCCGCGGATTTCCGCGATCACCCGCACGGCGCAGGACCGCATCCGCCCGGTGCTTCTGACCACGATCACCACGATGGCCGGTCTTGCGCCGATGATGTTCGGCCTCAGCCTCGACTTCTTCAACGGCGGCTATGCCTTCGACAGCCCGACCGCGCTGTGGTGGAAGCAACTGGCGACGGCGGTGGTGTTCGGCCTTGGTATCGCCACGGTGCTGACGCTGATCTTCACCCCGGCGATGCTGGCACTCCGGGTCTGGGCGACAACCTATGTGCTCTGGGCCGCGCGGCTGATGGCGATGCTGTCGATGGGCCGCTCCAGCCGCGCGGCCCGCGACTGGGCGCTGCAACGCGCCGCGCGGCGCGCGACCGGCACCGAACTCGTCTGGCCGGACGAGAGCGCGCCGCAGGCGGTTTATGTCGAGGAAGAGACCACTGAAGCACCGCATCTCGACGATCTCAGGCGCGTCCTGGGCGAGCGCGACCCCAAGCCGCCGCTGCGCGCGGCAGAGTGATTCTCCGCCGTCGCATCTCACAACGGCGTGATCTCGCAGGATTGCCCACATCTCAAGCCGTAGGATGGAAACAATCTGCCCGAACGCAGCTGTGTCGTTGACAATTCACGGTCAATCGCACCCGGCTCTTGAAAAATGGCGAAAAAACGGCGATTCTCAGGCATCAAGGTGCGTGGGTATTCAAGACACATCGATTCTGGGGAGACGACACAATGTGGAACTGGTTCTTTGACAGATACGGCAGTGGCTCGGGTCACAACGATGGCGGTGCAGCCTCGTCAGTGCCTGAAATGGACGCCGCAAGCGGCACTCTGGCGATTGCCGTTGTTCTGGCCGCGCTCGTACTGGCTTGGGAAATCAAGCGCCGCCAACGCGCGCGGATGCGGGCTGAAGGCTGAGGGTTCAGACCCTCAGATCAGCGCCCAATCGCCCCTCCAAAGGGCGACGGCGGCGATCATTGCATTGGCACTCGCATGGGCGGTAATGGCATCAGCCAGCCGCCCAGTGCGCATGTAGAGCAGCGAGAACACTACGCCAGCCAGCGCCGCCTCGATCCAACGACCATGCACAAGTGCGAACAATCCAGCCGAAACCGCGATCGCGGCCACCCGGCTGAGCGGCGTGCCCCGTTCGATGCGGGCCTGCACGTAACCGCGAAAGATCATCTCCTCGATCACCGGCACCAGTGCCACCGTGCCCAGGATGCGCAGCGCAGCCCATAGCGCGAAGGCCCTCACGCCAAGCCCCGCGAACGCCTCGGGCGTCGGTCCGGTCGGCGTAGCGGTGACGATCCACACCACCCCTACGCCCAATCCGGCCACAACCGACAGCGGCGACGGCCGGACCAGATAGCGCGCCACCGTCGCCCGCGCCCACCACAACGCCGCCAGCATCAACGCCACCTGAAGCGGATAACCAAGCGCGGGCTCGGCCCAGAACGCCTGCACGAGCATCCCCGAGAGGGCAAAGACGATGAACGGCACGATCCGCCCGGCCACGTCATCCTGCGCCAGCGGCGGCAGCGCGGGCCGGGCCTCGGGCCGGGCGTCATGCTGAAGCGCATAGCGGCTGCGATTGACCACGATCAGCACCCCCACGGCCAGCCCGGTGAACATGATCCAGCCCGCGAAACTGTGAAACCCGTTGACCGCCAGTTCCGGCGAGACATGCGCGCCAATCAGGATCAGCGCGGTGATCCGGACGGTATTGAACACCCAGCTTGCCAGCAATGCCAGCGGCCAGATCACCAGCCCGAATCGACGCAGCCGCAACTCATCGCGAAACAGCATGGCGTAAAGCGCGAGAAACGCGGTGATCAGCACCAGACCCTCGATCCCCGAACAGCTATCGGCCACTTCCACGAGAAACCCGTCCGTGCCGAGAATGTAGCGATCCGGATTGACCGTGACCGCATCCGAAAAGAGCCCCAACATCAGGTAGACAGCGATGGAGGTCACATCGGTCAGCGCCCGCACCGTCCAGATCGGACCGGCCAGCACCACGACCCCCGGAATCGCCGCCGCAAACCCGCAGATCGCCAGAATCGACGCCGCGCGTCCAGTCAGCCAACCGGCCCACGCGCCGGGCCGCGCCAGCCAGAACAGCCCGCCCGCCGTCGCCATCGCAGCTCCCGCGCAGAGCACAGGAAACACCCGGTGAAAGATCTGGTTCATTTCAGCGGCTGGGGCGGCAACAAGCGGGGCAAATGTCACCAAAAGCCCGACCCCGTGCAATAGCACCCAGCCCCGGCCACCGGGGGCCGTGGCAGTGATCCGGGCAAAGCCCGCCCGCGCCTCGGGTCGCGCCCAGAGATACACCCCCAAAAGCGAGGCCACACAGACCAGCCAGAGCGTCAGCCAGCGTAGACCGCGACACGCGGTCTCGATCCCGGTCGCGCGGCATTCGATATCGCTGAACACTTGAAAGGCGGCGACCAGTGCCGCCAATTCAACCACGAAAAGCGCACCCAGCCAGAGCGCGCGATGCGTTATGCCGTTATATGCCGAACTCTGATCCATCCCCCGCGCCTAGCCCGCGCGCATGATCGCAATATGGCACTTGCGGGGCATTTTGCAGCCCCGCCCTCAGAGGCCCAGCTTGTCGCGCATGAAGGCCAGCGCCACCGACAGCCCGTCAGGCGCGATGCCATGCGCGGTGCCCTTCATGATATGGGCATAGACGTCCTTCCAGCCGGCCCCCTGCAAGGCCTCGGCCGCCTCGGGCAGCGATTGCACCGGCACCACGTCATCGGCGTCGCCATGCACCAGCAGGACCGGCGGACGGCTGCGCGTCTCGTCGGCCAGCAGATCGGGTGACAGCAGACGGCCGGAAAAGGCCACGATCCCCGCTACCGCATCCTCGCGGCGCGGGGCCACATGAAGCGCCAACATCGTGCCCTGTGAAAAGCCGAACAGCACCACCTGCTCGGGCAGCAGGTCTTCATCCACCATCAACGCGTCGAGAAACGCATCGAGATCCTGCGCCGCCGACATCAATCCGCGCTCGGCCTCTTCCTCGCTGGAATTGTCGATCCACGGGATAGGGAACCATTGCAGCCCCATCGGCATGCCCGGAATGCTCTCCGGCGCGTCTGGCGCCACGAAGAGCGTATCGGGCAGATGCTCACCCAGCGGGTCGGCCAGCCCGAGCAAATCCGCGCCATTGGCGCCGTAGCCGTGCAGAAACACCACCGCTGAGCGGGTCTCACCCGACACGGGCTCCCTGCGGCCTGCCGTCAAAACCCGTGTCATCTGATCCCTTCCCTGTCCTTGACCACCCGGTAATAGGCCCACAAGAGCCTCGCCGCAACCGACCGCCACGGCGACCACGCAAGCGACATCTCGCGAAATGCCCGGGGTTTGGGCCGCTCCGGCAGATCGTAGAGAATGCGCGCCGCCTCCTGCAACGCCAGATCGCCCGGCGCGAACACATCCGCCCGTCCGAGGCTGAACATCGCGTAAATCTCCGCCGTCCAGACACCGATGCCGGGCACTTGCGTCAGTGTGGCGATCACCTCGTCATCAGGCGCATGGCGCAACGCGCCATAGTCGAGTTCGGCCTCCGCCAAGGCCCGTGCATAGCGCGCCTTCTGACGACTGAGGCCCACGGCGCGCAGATCGTCGTCGCTGACCGCGCGAATCGTCTGCGGATCGGCATAGCCTGCCGCCTCGACCCGACCCCAGATCGCATTGGCCGAGGCAACGCTCACCTGCTGGCTGACAATCGCACTCAACAGCCGGGTAAACCCGTCCTCGCTGCGCCGCAGCGGCAAGCTGCCGGTCTCTTCATAGGCCCGCGCCATGCGCGGGCAGACGCGCCCGAGATGCGCCGCCCCCTCGGCCACGTCCTGTTCAGTTTCGATGATCCGTCCCATCATGACGGCGAGCATACCCGCTTTGTCGTGAAACCCAAGGGGCACACCCTAATATGTGCCCGCCACGTATTTCGCGATCGCGCCACCGCGCGAATTCACATCGAGTTTCTGATAGATCGCCTTGAGGTAATATTTCACCGTATTCTCCGACAGCCCCAGGCGCGCGGAAATCTGGAAATTCGTCAGCCCGTCCACCAGCAGCCCCAGAATCTCGTGCTCGCGCCGGGTCAGACTATCGCCCTGCTCACCCATCAGCCGCTTGAGGATCTCCACCGGCAACAGGCTGTGCCCCTCCACCAGATTTCCCAGAATGCGCGGCAGGCTGGTCAGCACCTGCCCCATCATGCAGACCGAATGCGCCCCCGCCTTCACCGCCGTGCGGATAAAGGCGAACTCGCTCTCCTCGGCCACCACCACCACCATCACGCGCGGATGATCGCGGCGCAGCGTCTCCAGCACCCGGCCCAGATCGGCATCCGCGAGCCGCACGCCAAGCACCACGATCATCGGGCCGCGCCGCGCGCCGAGCGCCTTGCGCAGGCTTGCCAGGTCGGTCGCGAAAGAGCCCAATCGCACCTGCGCCATCTGCGCCACCAGCGACCCCAGCCCCTGACAGACGATCAATTGCCGGTCGGCCACGATCACCTCGGGCAGGCCCTGTTCCACGTCCTGAGCGGTCGCCTCTGTCATGTCGCGCACGGTCTCCTCCTCCGTAGATAACAAGTAAGGCGAATGAACACCCTGAAATCAAACGATTTTTCGGCATGCAACCGCATGCCGCGAATACCCCACCGGGTAGGGCACCCCTACCCGCCGGGGCACGCCACCCCCCGCATGGCCGCGCATTTCCATGCGCGCGGGCGTTACCGGATGGCCCCGCAGCGGCGATAAGGGGGCAACCCGAAAGGAGGACCCCATGAACGGCAACACCCATCTATTCATCCCCGGCCCCACCAACATCCCCGAGGCGGTGCGTCGCGCAATGAACGTGCCGATGGAGGACATGCGCGCCCCGGATTTCGGCGATTTCATCCTGCCGCTGCTGGCCGATCTGAAAAAGGTGTTCCGCACCGAGACCGGCCGCGTCTTCGTCTTTCCCGGCTCCGGCACTGGCGCGTGGGAATCCGCGATCACCAATACGCTCAACACCGGCGACCGGGTTCTGATGTCGCGTTTCGGCCAGTTTTCAATGCTTTGGGTGGATATGGCCGACCGTCTCGGCCTCGATGTCGACGTCATCGATACCGACTGGGGCAAGGGCGTGCCGGTTGAGGATTACGCCGCCCGCCTCGCCGCCGACACCGGCCATGCGATCAAGGCCGTCTTCGCCACCCATAACGAGACCGCCACCGGCGTCACCTCCAACATTGCTGCCGTGCGCGCCGCGCTCGATGCCACCGGTCATCCCGCGCTCCTCTTCGTCGATGGCGTCAGCTCCATCGGCTCCATCGAGTTCGAGATGCAGGATTGGGGCGTCGACCTCGCCGTTGCGGGCTCGCAAAAGGGCCTGATGCTGCCCGCCGGTCTCGGCCTGCTCGCGGTCAGCGAAAAGGCCCTCGCCGCCCATGAGCGCGCCAATATGCCGCGCTGCTATTTCAGCTTTGCCGACATGATCCGCCTAAACGACACCGGCTATTTCCCCTACACGCCGCCCACACAACTGCTGCGGGGCCTGCGCGTCTCGCTTGACATGCTGCTCGATGCGGGGTTGGAAAGCGTGTGGGATCGGCACCGCCGCCTCGCCTCCGGCGTGCGCGCCGCCGTGGCCGAATGGCAGGGCTGCCGCCTGGTGGCCGACGCGCCTGAATGGCACTCCGACACGGTCTCCGCGATCTACGCCCCCGACGGCATCGACGCCCGTCATGTGATCGCAACCGCCTATCACAAATACCAGACCTCACTCGGCTCCGGCCTCGCGAAACTCGCCGGTCGCGCCTTCCGCATCGGCCATCTTGGATCACTCAACCCGGTGATGCTCTGCGGCGCGCTCTCGGCGGCTGAAATGGCGCTCTGCGATGCAGGCGCGGCCATCACCCCCGGTCAGGGCGTCGCCGCCGCGCAAGAGGCGTTTCGCCAGACCACCCCCCCGGTGCAGTCCCGCACCGCCACCGCACGCGCCGCGTAAGAGGACGACCCCATGAGCTACACCCTGCACCCGCTGAAAAAGTCACGCCTGCAACGCTCGGAGCTTGCCGTACCCGGCTCCAACCCCTCGATGATCGACAAGGCGGCGGACACCGATGTCGATGTCATCTTCTTCGATCTCGAAGATGCCGTCGCCCCCCCAGACAAGATCCAGGCCCGCGCCAATATCATTCAGGCGCTCAACGATATCGACTGGAAGGCCAAAGGCAAGACAACCTCGATCCGCATCAACGGGCTCGACACCCATTACATGTATCGCGACGTGGTCGAGATCGTGGAACAGTCGGGCCAGAACCTTGATACCATTCTTGTGCCCAAGGTGGGCGTGCCCGCCGATCTCTATACCGTGGAGACGATGGTGAGCCAGATCGAGGAGGCCATGGGCCTCACCCACAAAATCGGGCTTGAGGCGCTGATCGAGACCGCGCTCGGCATGGCCAATGTCGAGGCCATCGCCGCCGCCCCCGGCCGCCTTGAGGCGCTGCATTTCGGCGTCGCCGATTACGCCGCCTCGAACCGCGCGCGCACCGTGGTGATCGGCGGGCTCAACCCCGATTACCCCGGTGACCAGTGGCATTTCGCGCTCAGCCGCATGACCGTCGCCTGCCGCGCCTACGGGCTGCGCGCCATCGACGGGCCGTTCGGCGATTTCTCCGATCCCGACGGCTACACGCTCAGCGCCAAACGCGCCGCGGCCCTCGGGATCGAGGGCAAATGGGCCATCCACCCCAGCCAGATCGCGCTTGCCAACGAGGTCTTCTCGCCCCCCGAGGCCGAGGTGACCCGCGCCCGCCGCATCATCGAGGAACTCAGGACGGCGGCGGCCCAGGGTAAGGGGGCCGCCAGCCTCGACGGCAAGATGATCGACGCGGCATCAGAGCGGATGGCCAACAACGTGCTCAGCGTCGCCGACGCTATAGCCGCCAAGGGATAAAGGGAGGGAAATCAAATGGATATCCACGAATTTCAGGCCAAGGACCTGCTCAAACGCTTCGGCGTGCAGGCGCCGCGCGGTGGCATTGCCTACAGCCCCGAACAGGCGGTCTATCGCGCCTCGGAACTCTCGGGCGATAAATGGGTGGTCAAGGCACAGATCCATTCCGGCGCACGCGGCAAGGCGGGCGGCGTCAAGATCTGCAAATCCGAAAAGGAAATCAGCGAGGCCGCATCCTGGATGCTGGGCCGCACGCTGGTGACCCATCAGACCGGCCCGCAGGGCAAGATGGTCAGCCGCCTCTATATCGAAGAGGCCACGGACATCGCGCAGGAAATCTACCTCGGCTTCGTGATGGACCGCAAGGAAGAGCGCGTCGTCGTCGTGGCCTCCGGTCAGGGCGGCATGGAGATCGAGGAAATCTCGGCGCAGGAGCCCGAATCGATCATCCGCTCGGTGGTCGACCCGGCAGTGGGCATGCAGAGCTTTCAGGCCCGCGAGATCGCGTTTTCGCTGGGGCTCGACGCCGCGCTCATCCCGCAGGCGGTCAAGACCATCATCGGCTGCTACAGGATGATGGAGGAAACCGACGCCAACATGGTCGAGATCAACCCCCTCGTCGTCACCGGCGCGGGCGAGATCATGGCGCTCGACGCCAAGGTCAGCTTTGACGACAACGCGCTTTTCCGCCGCCCCGAACTGTCGGAACTGCGCGACAAGAGCCAGGAAGACCCGCGCGAAACCTTCGCCTCCGATCGCGGCCTCAACTATATCGGCCTCGAGGGCGAGATCGGCTGCATCGTCAACGGCGCAGGGCTAGCCATGGCCACGCTCGACATGATCAAGATGGCGGGCGGCGAGCCTGCCAACTTTCTCGACGTGGGCGGCGGCGCCAGCCCCGAGCGCGTGCTGATGTCGTTCCAGGCAGTGCTCAACGACCCCAATGTCGAGGCGATCCTCGTCAACATCTTCGCCGGTATCAACCGCTGCGACTGGATCGCCGAGGGCGTGATCCGCGCGGTCAAGGAACTGGAGCTGACCATGCCCCTCGTCGTGCGCCTCTCGGGCACCAATGTCGAAGAGGGCAAGCGCCTCATCGCCGACAGCGGCCTGCCGATCCTGACCTCAGACAGTCTCGCCGAGGCCGCCGATCTGGTGGTCCGCGCCTGGTCCGACACGAAACCCACCTCCGCGAAAGGAGCCGCATGATGGCCATTCTCATAGATCAGAGCAGCCGTGTCCTCGTCACCGGCCTCACCGGTCGAATCGGCAGCTTTCACACCGAGGACATGATCAAGCACGGCACCAACGTGGTGGGCGGCGTCACCCCCGGCAAGGGCGGCAGCAAGCATAACGGCCTGCCCGTCTTCAACACCGTCAAGGGGGCCGTGGCCGAAACCGGGGCCGATCTTGTGGTCTGCTTCGTGCCGCCCCCCTTCGCCGCCGACAGCATCATGGAGGCGGCGGATGCGGGCATCAGCACTTGCGTCTGCATCGCCGACGGCATCCCCGCCAGCGACATGATCAAGGTCAAACGCTACATGCGTCGCTACAAGGCGGAAAAGCGCATGCGCCTCATCGGCCCCAATTGCGCGGGCATCATCACCCCCGGCCAGGCCTTTGCCGGGCTCATGCCGCCACATATCTATGCGGCGGGCCGCGTCGGCATCGTAGGACGCTCCGGTACGCTTGGATACGAGGCGGCCTCCCAGATGAAAGAGCGCGGCATCGGTGTGTCCACTTCCGTCGGTATCGGCGGCGACCCGATCAACGGCTCGTCGTTCCGCGATATTCTGGAGCTGTTCGAGAATGACCCCGAGACCGATGCCGTGGTCATGGTCGGCGAAATCGGCGGCCCGCAAGAGGCCGAGGCCGCCGCCTATATCCGCGACCACATGACCAAGCCGGTCGCGGCCTATATCGCCGGTCTCTCGGCCCCCAAGGGACGGCGCATGGGCCATGCCGGTGCCATCGTCTCGGCCTTTGGCGAATCGGCGCAGGAAAAGGTCGAGATCCTGTCCGAGGCCGGTGTCACCATCGTGCCAACCCCCTCGTCCTTTGGTGACGTGGTCGGGCGCATGGTCGCCTAAGTCTGCAAACCGGGGCTGTCCGCATCTTGCGGGCGGCCCCGCATCGTGCCTTGCCGACACTCGCCCCCCATCCTAGGCTGCGCCGAACTCCAGCCAAAGGTGCCCGATGCGCGCAGCCCTCCTCACCCGCTACAACACCCCTACCGACATCACCGACGTCCCCGATCCCGCCTGCCCCCGCGACGGCGCGATCATCGCCGTGCGCGCCTGCGGCGTCTGCCGCTCAGACCATCACGCGTGGAAAGGGGCTGACCCCGATGTCGACCTGCCGCATGTGATGGGCCATGAATTCGCAGGTGACATCCTTGAAACCGGGCCGGACTGCCACGCTTTCGCCGTGGGCGAGCGCGTCACCGCCCCGTTCATCCTCGGCTGCGGCACCTGCCCCGATTGCCGGGGCGGAGAGCCGACGATCTGCAATCACCAGAAGGTGATCGGCTTCAGCCAATGGGGTGCCTTCGCCGAACGCGTCGCCATCCCGCGCGTCGATTTCAACCTCGTCCGCCTGCCCGAAGCGATGGATTATGCCGCCGCCGCAGGCATGGGCTGCCGTGTCACCACCTCGTTCCGTGCCGTGGTGGATCGGGCAAAAACCCAACCGGGGGAATGGCTTGCCGTGCATGGCTGCGGTGGCGTCGGCCTCTCGGCGATCATGATCGGGGCCGCCATCGGTGCGCAGGTTCTGGCCGTCGATGTCAACGACGAGGCGCTGACCCTCGCCCGCAGCCTCGGGGCCAACGCCACCCTGAACGCGAGCGACGTGCCGGATGTGGGCACGGCCGTGCGCGACATGACGCAGGGCGGCGCGCATGTCTCGCTCGATGCGCTCGGGATCACGGCGACATTCCACAACTCATTGAAAAGCCTCCGAAAGATGGGGCGTCATGTCCAGATCGGCATGCCGCTCGGGATTCATGCAACCCCCGATTTGCCTCTGCTCGATCTGGTCTACGCGCGGCAAATCACCCTGCACGGCACCCGTGGCATCGGCGCGGACCGTTTCGCCGCGCTCTTCGACATGATCGCCGCCGGGCGGCTGGATCCTGCGCGCCTCATTACCCACCGCATCGGGCTGTCTGGACTGAACACGGCGCTCGCCGCGATGGACGGCTATAGTGGCTCGGGCGTCACGGTGGTCGACGACATGACCGTCTAAGGTGCCGCGATACCGTCATGTTTTCGTCATGCCCGCGACCCGGTGCCGTGGCCTACTCATTGGATCATGCAAGGCAGGGGCCGGCCCCGCCGGTGGCCCTGCCCCATAAAGGAGCAGGCAAATGCCACAGGCAACACCCCCCAAGAGCGTTGCGAAAGGCGGTGCCAAGCCGCCCAGACCACCACGCAAGGAACCAAAGCCGATCTTCCGCGACTACGCCAGTATATGACAAACAAAAAGGCCGCAAAACCATAAGGTTGCGGCCTTTTCTTCACACAGGCATCAGGGCTTAGCCGACCAGTTCGAGCCCCGAGAAGTAATAGGCGATCTCCGCCGCCGCAGTCTCCGGCGCGTCAGAGCCGTGGACCGAGTTTTCACCGACCGATTCCGCGAACTCCGCGCGGATCGTGCCCGGTGCGGCATCGGCGGGGTTGGTCGCGCCCATCACTTCGCGGTTCTTAGCAATCGCGCCGTCGCCCTCCAGCACCTGCACCACGACCGGGCCGGATGCCATGAACTCGCACAGCTCGCCATAAAACGGCCGTTCCTTGTGCACCTCGTAGAAAACCCCCGCCTGTGCCGGGGTCAGTTGGATGCGTTTTTGCGCGATGATGCGCAGGCCAGCCTCCTCGAACTTGGCATTGATCTTGCCGGTCAGGTTGCGCTTGGTCGCGTCGGGTTTAATGATGCTCAGCGTGCGTTCAACAGCCATTTCAGCCTCTTTTCAGTTAAAATCACCGGCCCGGCCCTGTGCCTGACCCTGTTTGATCGCGGCTCCGATAGCATGAGGGGCGCAGCTTGAAAAGCCGTGATTGACGGCGACGCGCGCTTGCGGCATGCGGGGGGCATGTTGCGCATTGATGATATCACCTATTCGGTTGCAGGCCGCACCCTGATCGAGCACGCCTCGGCCACCATCCCCGAGGGCCACAAGGTCGGCATCGTTGGGCGTAACGGCACCGGCAAGACCACGCTCTTTCGCCTCATCCGGGGCGAATTGGCACTCGAAGGCGGAAGCATCACCTTGCCGCCCCGCGCCCGCATCGGCGGTGTCGCGCAAGAGGTGCCCGGCAACGAGGTTTCTCTGCTTCAAACCGTGTTGAGCTATGACACGGAACGTACTGAACTCATGGCAGAATCCGACCTCTCCAGTGATGGCGCACGGATTGCCGAGATTCAGACCCGCCTCGCCGATATCGACGCGTGGTCAGCCGAGGCGCGCGCCGCCAGCATCCTCAAGGGACTGGGCTTTGGCGACGCCGAACAGCTCATGCCCTGCTCTGCTTTCTCAGGCGGCTGGCGGATGCGCGTGGCCCTCGCCGGCGTGCTCTTCTCGCAGCCCGACCTCTTGCTGCTCGACGAACCGACCAACTATCTCGACCTCGAAGGCGCGCTCTGGTTGGAAACCTATCTCGCGCGCTATCCTCATACGGTGCTGATCGTCAGCCACGATCGTGGCCTGCTCAACCGCGCCGTGGGGTCGATCCTGCATCTCGAGGCCAAGAAACTTACGCTTTATCAAGGCGGATACGAGACATTTGCGGAAACGCGCGCCGCACGTCTCGCCGTCGCCGCCTCCGAGGCCAAGAAGCAGGATGCGCGGCGCGCCCATCTCCAGAGCTTTGTCGATCGTTTCCGCGCCAAGGCGAGCAAGGCAGTTCAGGCGCAATCGCGCCTCAAGATGATCGCCAAGCTCAAGCCGATCACGACGCCGCAAGAAGCTGCACTCAAACGCTTTACCTTCCCCACGCCCGAAGAACTTTCGCCGCCTATCCTGCGGATCGAGAGTGGTTCGGTCGGCTATGATGGCGTGCCGGTGCTACGGCGGCTCAACCTGCGGATCGACCAGGACGACCGGATCGCGCTACTGGGGCGAAACGGCGAAGGAAAATCCACACTTTCCAAGCTCTTGTCGGACAAACTTCAACTTATAGAGGGGCAGGTTTACAAGGCCTCCAAGCTGCGCGTCGGATATTTCGCGCAGCATCAGGTCGACGAGCTGCACCTCGATGAGACACCCATCGACCATATCCGCCGCCTGCGCCCCACCGAAACACCCGCCCGCCTGCGCGCGCGGCTTGGCGGCTTCGGCATCGGCGCTGAGCAGGCGGAGACAACGGTCGGTCAGCTTTCGGGCGGACAAAAGGCGCGGCTCAGCCTCATGCTCGCCACGCTCGACGCGCCCCATATGTTGATCCTCGACGAGCCCACCAACCACCTCGACATCGAGAGCCGCGAGGCGCTGGTGGAGGCGCTAACCGCTTACTCTGGTGCAATAATCCTGGTCAGCCATGACATGCATCTACTCAGCCTCGTGGCGGACCGGCTTTGGCTGGTGAACAAGGGCGAGGTGCGCCCTTATGAGGGTGACCTTGACAGCTACCGGGCCATGCTGCTCTCGGGCACGGATAGCGCAAAACCCGCTCCCAAACCCAAGATTGAGAAACCCAAACGCCCCTCGCGCGACGCTGTCCTGAGACTGCGACAAGAGGTGAAGAAATGCGAGCAACGCGTTGAAAAGCTGACAGAAATGGAAAGTAAAGTCGCCAAGAAACTGGCCGATCCCGCGATCTATGACGACGTGCACGGCGTCACCGAGTGGCAGAAGAAATATGCCGAGATCGAGGACGGTCTCGCCCTCGCCGAACGCCTCTGGATGGAGGCGCTGGAGCGGCTGGAATCGGCGGAACGCTGACCTGGCCCCGACCAATGTGCACCCCGCGATCCTGCGCGCTCTCAGTCCTTCGGCGCGCGTCCCACAGGCCAAGCGCCATGAGCACCAGCATTGCCATGGCCCAGAGACGGTCCTCCATGGAGAAAAACAGCACCTCGTTACGGCGCACGCCCGAGGCTGAGACTGCGGCGATCATGGCCCACGCCCTGCCCGAGTGAATTCGCGCTTGGCATTCGCCTCCGAACATGGTGCAAACCGCCCAAAACCGCGCTAGTCTGGCCAGCATGGATACCGCGTTCCTCATAACCGCCTTCGTCACGCTCTTCGTGATCATTGACCCCATCGGCATGACGCCGCTCTTCGTGGCGCTGACCCAGGGCATGAGCAACGCGCGCCGCCGCGCGATCGCGATCCGCGCCTGCGGGACCTCGGTGCTCTTGCTGATCGTCTTTGCCGCCTTCGGCGAGGCGGTGCTGGGCTTCATCGGCATCTCCATGCCCGCCTTTCGCATCGCGGGCGGGCTGCTGTTGTTCCTGACCGCCCTCGACATGCTGTTCGAGAGGCGCGGCCAGCGGCGCAAGGGGCAGGCCGACGCCGCCGAGGAGGATGAGGGCGACGATCCGTCGGTCTTTCCGCTGGCCATCCCGCTGATCGCCGGGCCCGGTTCCATCGCCTCGGTGATCCTGCTGGCGGGACAGAATCCAGGGATCGAGGGGCTTGCGCTAGTGATCGGCGTCATGCTGTCGGTCATCGCTTTGGTTTTCGTGATGTTCCTGATGGGCAGCCTGCTGGAACGCGCCCTTGGCCGCGTCGGCATCAATGTGGTCACGCGCCTTTTGGGCATGCTTCTGGCCGCCCTCGCGGTGCAATTCGTGCTCGACGGGTTGCAAGGCTTTGGTCTGGCGGGCTGAACGCCTATATCGGACCCATGGGCAATTTCGACTTTCTCAATCTCACCTATCTGGTCATCCTCGGCGCGGTGATCCTTTTGTGGTTCGTGGTGCAGAACCGTGCATCTCTGGGCAAACTCATGCAACAGGCGCTGATCTGGGTGCTGATCTTCGTCGGTGCCATCGCGGTCGTGGGTCTCTGGGACGATATCCGCCAGACCCTGCGCCCGATGCAGAGCGTGGTGTCGCAGGACCGGATCGAACTGCCGCGCGCGCCGGACGGGCATTATTACCTGACCGCGCAGGTGAACGGCGAGCCCATTCGCTTCGTCGTCGATACCGGGGCAAGCCAGGTGGTGCTGGGCCAGGCGGACGCGGCGCGCATCGGCATCGACACCGGGGCCCTCGCTTATCTGGGACGCGCCTACACCGCCAATGGCGAGGTGCGAACCGCCGCCGTCACGCTGAACAGTGTCGCGGTCGGTCCGGTGCGGCACGAGGATGTGCGCGCCGTGGTGAACCAGGGCGAGATGAACGGTTCGCTTATGGGGATGAGCTATCTGCAGCGGTTTTCCAGCATCGAGATCGCCGGCGGCACGCTGGTGCTGACCCGGTGACGCTCAGGACGGAAAGAGCCCGACAAGCGCGCGTTTGACCAACCCCGAGACCGAAGGCCGACGCACCCGCAAAAAGGGCAGCGGGCGGCAGACCTCCATCGTGGCGACCCCGACCCGCGCGGTCAGCGCACCGTTGACCACCCCCTCGCCAAAGCGACGCGACAGTTTCGAGAGCATGCTGCCGCCCGCAACGCTGCTGATCATGTCGTCACCCACGGCCACCGCGCCCGTGGCCACCAGATGCGCCATCACCGCCCGCGTCAGCCGCCAGCCGCCCAGCACTCCGGCACGCCCGCCATAGATCTCGGCGATGCGCCGAATCATCCGCAGATTGGCAATCAGCGCCCCCGCCACATCGGCGAGCGCCAGCGGCACCAGCGCAGTGACCGTCGCCACCTGTCGCGCCGCCAGTTCGATTTCGCGCGCGGCCTGCGCATCAAGCGGGGCCAGCAACTCGGCCTCGGCCAGACCCAAAAGCGCCTCGGCGTCGAATTGCTCCGCCTCACGCTCTTTCAGCCGGGCCTGCCCCCATTGCAGCGCATCGCGCCCGGCATAGAGCGCCGCGAGCCGCGTCACTGTGGCGCGCGCGCCGTTCAGGTCCTCTTCCGTCAGCGCAGCGTTCGCAGAATGCCTAAGGCTGTCGAGCCGCCCCAGCCGCGCAAAGGCCGCGATCTCGCGCAGGGCGATAAGCGCCACCACGATCAGCAGCGCCATCCCCATCCCCGCGACCGCATAACCCAGAAGCGGCGCGCGTGTGATGAGCCCGGTCGCAAAATCCCAGGCCGCGACCGAGATCGCCGCACCGATAAGCCCAAGCGCCAGCGCCCAGAACGCCCGCGCCAGCCGCGACGGTGGCCGCGCCGCCCGCGCCATCGCCGCCTGCATCGCCCGCCCCTCGGGGCGGGGCTCGTCGTCGGGCACCGGCGGCGCGCGGTCCGGGGCGGCCTCGCCGCCCTCCTCGATGTCGATCAGAACCGGGCCGTTGGTCATGCCGCCTGCGCCTCCCCGCGCCAGATCATCAGGATATCGGGCAGGCCTTCATCATTGCCCGCCCCCTGCCCGCGCGCCGCCTCGCGAAACCCCTGTGCCGCATAGAACGCGCGCGCGCGCCGGTTGCGTTCCAGCACCCACAGATCGAGCGCACCTGTCTCGGCCTTGGCCTCGGCCAGCAGCGCGCCGCCATGGCCCTGTCCGCGCCGGTCAGCGGCGACGTAAAGTGCATGCACCCGCGAGCCGTCGCGCACGATGAAGGCAGCGATGCCCCCCCCATCGCGCACGATCCTGACCCAGCCGCGCCGCGTCACCCAGGCCAGCGCGCGCAAATCGTCCAGCGGGCTGCGCACCTGCGGCAACCACGGGGTCGCCTTGGTAAACGCCCAGAGGATGCGCGCAAGATGCGGCAGATGCCAGAGCCGGGCGCGCGCGATGCTCATAGCCGGTCGCCGATCAGGAACTGCGCGGCGCGATCCAGCCGGATATGTGGCGGCCCCTCGCCGGGGCGCAGGCTGAGGGCCGCGGGCGCAAAGCGCATCGCCCGGTAATCGCCGTCGGGCCATGCCTCCGCCCCGCCCCGCGCTGCCGCCAGAAACCGCGCAGGGTCTTCGGGCAATTCCCCCGGATGGAATGCCGCCTGCCGCCCGGTGTCGAGCAGCCGCCCGCGCACGCAATCGAGCTCGCGGCCCTGATGGCTCATCCGCTCCTCAACCGTGGCGCGTAGCGCGGCGATGGCCATGGCGCGGGTCTCGGCCCCGGCGAAATCAGCGCGGTCCCGCGCCGTGCGCAACAGCGCCTCCATGATCGCGGTCAGGCGCGCGTGCTGCGTGTGATGCAGGTGATCGGCCTTGGTCGCGGCAAAGAGGATCTTTTCTACCCGCCGCCCCATCAAAAGCTGTGTCAGAAAGGCGTTCCGCCCGGGGCGAAAGGCCCCGAGGATATCGGCCATGGCGCCGCGCATGTCCTCGACCGCGCGCGGCCCCTTATGGATCGCATCGAGCGCATCCACCAGAACCACCTGCCGGTCGATCCGCGCGAAATGATCGCGAAAGAAGGGCCGAACCACCTCGCGCTTATACGCCTCATAACGCCGCGCCATCTCGGCGCGCAGGCTCTTGCGTGGGGCGGTGCCATCCTTGGGCAAGGGCGCGAAGGTCACCACCGGCGAGCCCGCCAGATCGCCGGGCAAGAGAAACCGCCCCGGCGTGCAGTCATAAAAGCCCGCATCGCGCGCGGCATGAAGATAGGCGGTAAAGCCCTGCGCCAGACGCTGTGCTGTCGCCTCATCCAGCGGGGCCGTGGCATCGGTGGCGCGCGCCGCCTCCAGATATTCGGCAGCCTGCGGGCGAGCGACGATGCGGTTCAAGACCTCGTCGCACCACTGATCATAGCTCTTCTCCAACAGCGCCAGATCAAGCAGCCACTCCCCCGGATAATCCACGATATCGAGATGCACCACGCGCGGGCCCGTCATGCCCGACAGAAATCCGCCCGGCCGCACCCGCAGCGACAGGCGCAGTTCCGACACGGCACGGGTGCTGTCGGGCCAATGCGGGTTGGGCCCGGTGAGGGCCGCCAGATGCGTCTCATAATCGAAACGCGGCAGGGTCACGTCGGGCTGCGGTTGCAGATAGGCTGCTAGAATGCGCCCCTCGCCCTCGGCCAAAAGGCCCGGCATGCGCGCGCGGTCCAGAAGATTCGCGATCAGCGAGGTGATGAACACGGTCTTGCCCGCGCGGGCAAGGCCAGTGACCCCCAACCGGAGCACTGGTTCGAAAAACGCGCCCGACACGCGATCGCCGAACTCCTCGAACCCGCGTGTCAGCCCATCGGCCAGCCCTGCAATCGCCAAACCTGCCCCTTTCCTCTTTGCCCCCAAGATAGAGACCCGCCAGGAGGCTTGCTAGAGGCGATTTTTCCCGGGCTTCCCACGCCGATGACACGCGGGCCGCATCTGGAGGTATGAGTATTTTCACCATAAAGAAGCCGCACGCCAGCGATGGTCAAGGCCGCGTTTCTTGGCTAAGAGGGGCGAAAATGCCAAGGAGCGCCCAGATGGACGAGATCGCGCAGCCGCAAATCTATCTCATCACCCCGCCCGAGTTCGAGCTGGACACATTTCCCGAACGTCTGATGCAGGTGCTTGACACGCATCCGGTGGCCTGTGTGCGGCTAAGCCTTGCCAGTCACGACGAGGACCGCATCGCGCGCGCCGCCGATGCCTGCCGCGAGGTGACCCATGCCCGCGACATCGCCCTGGTGATCGAAAGCCATATCCTGATGGTCGAGCGTTTGGGGCTCGACGGGGTGCATCTGCTCGACGGGCCACGCTCGGTGCGCGCCGCGCGCAAGGAACTGGGCGAAGAGGCCATCGTCGGCGCGTTCTGCGGCACATCGCGCCATGACGGGATGAGCGCGGGCGAGGCGGGTGCCGATTACGTGAGCTTCGGCCCGGTCGGTGCCACGGCGCTTGGCGATGGCCGCCGCGCGGAGCGCGAGATTTTCGAATGGTGGTCCGAGGTGATAGAGGTGCCGGTCGTGGCAGAGGGCGGGCTCGACTGCGAACAGGTAACCTCTTTCGCCCCTGTCAGCGATTTCCTGGCCTTCGGCGAAGAGATCTGGCGCGAAGACGATCCCGCCGCAGCCCTGGGCCGGTTAATCGCCGCGATTGATTGACCCGCCCTAGCCCTTGCGCTGCGGGTCTTTCGCGCCGCGCCGACCCTTGCCCATGCGTTTTCCCATGGCGTCCATGCCCGCATTCATACCCCGGCTCAGAAACCGGCGCATGACCATGCGGATCACCATGTTGATCATCTGATTGGCGTTCATGGCGCCTCTCCTCTCTCTGCCTCAGAGAGGCATATAACATGAAAACGTGCAGATTTCAGGGCAAAGCCGATAAAAATCAGCATGACGAGGAATCGGCCTCGCGCCTCAATCCTCGAACAGTTCGTTTTGCCCCGGTGCCGTCTCGCTCTCTTCGACGTCCCCACCTTCGCCCGGCTGCGGCATGGTCCCGGGCGGCGGGCGGTTCTCCAGCAACCCCGCCGCGCGCAATTCCTTCAGCCCCGGCAGATCGCGCGCGCTCTCCAGCCCGAAATGGTCAAGAAACTCCTGCGTCACCACGAACGTCACCGGGCGGCCCGGCGTCATCTTGCGCCGGCCGAAGCGAATCCATTCCATTTCAAGCAATTGATCGACCGTGCCCCGGCTGACGGACACGCCCCGGATCTCTTCGATCTCGGCCCGCGTGACCGGCTGGTGATAGGCGATGATCGCCAGCGTCTCGATCGCCGCCCGGCTCAGCTTGCGGGTCTCGACGGTCTCGCGGCTCATCAGATAGCCCAGATCGGGCGCGGTGCGCATGGCCCACGCATCGCCAACCTTTGCCACCCTGACGCCGCGCCCCTCGTAACGCTTGCGCAGATGCACCAGCGCCTCCGCCGGGTCGCAGCCATGCGGCATCCGTTCGGCCATGTCGCGGGTGCTGAGCGGCGCGGCGCTGGCAAAGAGCATCGCCTCGATCATCCGCTCCTGCTCGGCCATGGGCGGAGCCTCGAACAAGCCTTTTTCATTCTTTTCAACACCTTCCGACACGCTATTCATCCCTGCGTCGAAGCTCGATCGGGGCAAAGGTCTCGGCCTGTCGCAGTTCCACCCGACCCTCCTTGACCAGTTCCAGAGAGGCGGCGAAGGTCGAGGCAGTGGCCGAACGGCGCCGCGCGGAATCGGTCGTGAATCCGTCCGGCAGGTAGCTGGAAATATCCGTCCACGTCCCGGCGAATCCAATCAGCCCGCGCATACGCTCCAACGCCTGTTCCATGGTGAAAATCGCATCGCGGTCCATGACATAGGGCCGGAATTCGTCACGCGTCCTGATCCGCGCATAGCCCTGCATCAGGTCGAGCAGCGTGGCACTGTAATGCACCTTGCGCCGCCGCATCACGTCCTCGGGGATACCGCGCGCGAAAAAATCGCGCCCGAGCCGGTCGCGCCCCATCAGCCGCGCCGCGCAATCGCGCATCGCTTGCAGCCGCTCGAGCTGAAACGCGAGATGCGCCGCCATCTCCTCACCCGACGGCCCGTCTTCCGCCGGATCGGGCGGCAACAGCAACCGCGATTTGAGAAAGGCCAGCCAGGCCGCCATTACAAGATAATCTGCGGCCAGTTCCAGTCGCAACGCCTTGGCGCGCTCCACAAAGGCCAGATATTGCTGCGCCAGTTGCAGCACTGAAATCTTGCGCAGGTCCACTTTCTGCGTCCGGCTCAGTGTCAGCAGCAGGTCGAGCGGCCCCTCGAACCCGTCGACATCGACGATCAGCGCCTCGGCGGCCAGCCGGTCGGCCACCTTCATCACTGCCTCACCCTGATCGAAGTCGTCCTCAGCCATGCACGCGCCCACTCATCAGCGCGTCAAGCTGCGCCGAGAGGGCCAAAATGTCAACCGGATCGGGTGTCTTGCGCCATCTCAGCGCCTGCTCCGCCCGGCGCTGCGCGGCGTCAGACATCGCGCCCGCCGCCTCCGCCACCGCCTGCCGCTCGGCCAGCGTACCATTGCAATGCAGGATCACGTCACAACCCGCCGCAAGCGCCTTGCGGGACAGGTCGGGCAGCGTGCCCTGCAGTGCCTTCATCGAAATGTCGTCGGTCATGATCAGCCCGTCAAAGCCGATTTCCTCGCGGATCGCCCGCATCATCGGCACGGATAGCGTGGCGGGCAGGCCGTCGATGGCCGAATAAACCACATGCGCTGTCATCCCGAGCGGTAAATCGTTCAACAGATTAAATGGTTCGAAATCCGCGTCTTGCAGGTCACTCTTCAGAGCATCGACCACAGGCAGATCATGATGACTGTCGGCCTCGGCGCGGCCATGGCCGGGGATATGCTTGACCACCGGCAAGACCCCGCCATCCAATAACCCGTCAGCCACCGCACGGCCAATCGCGCCAACCGTCTCCGCATCCTCGCCATAGCAGCGATTGCGCAAGAACGGATGCGTGCGCGGCCCGGCCACATCGACCAGCGGCGCGCAATTGCTGTCGATCCCGAGCGCATGCAGTTCCGCCGCGATGATCCGGTAGCGCAGATACATAGCCCGGGCGGCCTCTGCCCCCGCCTGCGCCACCTGATCCAGCGGCGCGGGCCAGTCGCGCCACTGCGGCGCGCGCAGGCGCTGCACGCGCCCGCCCTCCTGATCTATGGTGATGATGGCGTCATGCCCCGCCGCCTCGCGCATCTCGGAACAGAGCGCGCGGACCTGATCAGGCGTGTCGATATTGCGCGCAAACAGGATGAACCCGAACGGGCGCATATCGCGAAAAAACGCCTTTTCCCCGGCACTCAGCCGCAGCCCCTCGGCATCCAGGATCGTCGCGCCATAGCGCGTCACCGGGTGACCACCGGAATGCAATCGGCGCGTTCCGCCACCAGCGCCGAGCAGAACCGCCGCGCCTCTCCCAGATCGGCAAAACCCATGGCGCGCAGGCGGTAAAAGGTGCGCCCCCCGCTCTCGGCCTTCTGGATCACGCGCCGCTTGTCCTCAAGGAAATCCTCGAACCGGGTCTTCAGCCGTCCCCATTCCTCGCGCGCGATCTCGGCGGATTCATACGCGCCAAGCTGCGCCAGCCGCGTACCCGCCGGGACCGTGGCAGCATCGACCTCCGCCGCCGCCGAGTCCGACCTGTCGACCGAAGCCGCCGCAACCGCGACCGCAACCGCCTGCGAGACGTCGGGCCGCAGACGCGGCCTGAGCGAGCGGCCGATGCCGCCTTTGACACGCGCCGGTTCCGGCTCTTGCGTGACGTTCTCGCCCGCTGCGGTCTCCTCCGGCTCCACAACCGGGGTCAGCGCGGCGGCGTCCGTCTCCAATGACGCCCGTTGCAGTGTCTCGGCCCCGTCATCGGGCGTGGCTTCCCCGGCTTCGGCATTCGGGCTCACCTCGGCCAGACCATTTGCCGAGGCGTTGGCGCGCGGCACGTCCTCGAGCGTGAGATCGAGCGGCGGCGGGGCCAGGATCAGGCGATCCGCAGGTGCAGCGGCGATGCCCTCGGCGGCCACGGCATTGACTGCCAGTCCCTGATGATCGGCGGCCTGCCCGCCTGGATCTTCGGGGGCGACGCGCATCGGCCCCTCGACAGCGCGCACCACCGGCACACCCGACACGTCGCGCATGATCAGCTTGTAGCCCCACACGCCCACGCCTGCGACGAGGGCCAGCGACAGGACCGCGCCGGTGATATTGGTAAGTGTTCCAAGCGCCGCCACGCGGGTCTGCGCGGCCTCGCCCCCTGCATCGTGCATATCAGCCATGCTCTGCCTCTTGCCTCACCGGCGATACATGGCCGCCGGGGATTGATTATACTGCCTCATCCCCGGCCTGATGTCGGATCGCTTAACGCATCTCTTCCGCCGGAGTTACGCCCAAGATACCAAGACCTGCGCAAATAACAACGGTTACGGCGCGCACAAGGGCGATTTTCGCCTGCGACGTGGCCGGATCACCCTCTTGCAGAAAGCGCAGCGCCGGCTCGTCATGGCCGCGATTCCACAACCCGTGCAGGTCAGAGGCCAGATCGTAGAGATAGAACGCCACCCGGTGCGGCTCGTTCGAGCGGCCCGCGATCTCGACAAGGCGCGGCCATTCGGCCACCTTCTTGGCGACCGCGATCTCGGCCTCATGGGTCAGCCCCGACAGATCCGCCGCCGCCAGCGTGGCATCGTCGACCGCGATACCCGCCTCACGCGCCTTGCGCAGCACCGAATTCACCCGCGCATTGGCGTATTGCACGTAGAAGACCGGGTTGTCCTTGGATTGCTCCAGCACCTTGTCAAAGTCGAAATCCAGGGGCGCATCGTTCTTGCGCGTCAGCATGACAAAGCGGGTCACATCCGCGCCGACCTGATCGACCACGTCGCGCAGCGTCACGAAGGTGCCCGCGCGCTTTGACATCTTGAACGGCTCACCATTCTTGTAGAGCTTGACCAGTTGACACAGCTTGATATCGACCGGCACCCGGCCCTCCGACAGCGCCGACACCGCGGCCTTCATCCGTTTGACGTAACCGCCATGATCTGCGCCGAACACGTCGATCAAGAGGTCGAACCCCCGGCTGATCTTGTCATAGTGATAGGCGATGTCGGGCGCGAAATAGGTCCAGCCACCGTCCGATTTCATGATCGGGCGATCCACATCATCGCCATGCTCGGTCGATTTGAACAGCGTCTGCTCGCGCGGCTCCCAATCCTCGGGCATCTTGCCCTTGGGCGGCTCCAGCACACCGCGATAGATCAGGTTCTTGCCCCGCAGATCCTCGATCGCCGCCTCGATCAGCCCGGTGCCATAGAGCGATTTCTCCGAAAAGAACACGTCCATCTCGACGCCGAGAGATTTGAGGTCGTCGCGGATGAGATCCATCATCGCCCCGGTCGAAAAATCGCGGATCTCCTCCAGCCAGACCTCTTCGGGCTGACCGACATAGGCATCATTCACCTTGTCCTTGAGCGCGCGACCGACATCGATCAGATAATCGCCCGGATAGGTGCCATCGGCAAAGGCCACCTCCTGCCCATGCGCCTCCAGATAGCGCAGATAGACCGAGCGTGCGAGCACATCGACCTGCGCGCCGCCATCGTTGATGTAATATTCGCGCGTGACCTCATAGCCGTTGAAATCCAGCAGGCTCGCCAGCGCATCGCCAAAGACCGCCCCCCGCGTATGGCCCACATGCAGCGGCCCGGTGGGGTTGGCCGAGACATATTCGACATTGACGCGACGGCCCTGCCCCATGTTCGAGCGCCCGAAATCCGGCCCCGTCTCCAGCACGTTCCGCAACACGCCATGCCACAGCACCGGCGCGAGCCGCAGGTTGAGAAACCCCGGCCCCGCCACCTCGGCCACGGCGACGCGGTCGTCCTCGGCCAGCAGGTCCGCCAGTGTCGCGGCGATGTCGCGCGGCTTCAGCCCGGCAGGTTTGGCCAGCACCATCGCGGCGTTCGTGGCCATATCGCCATGTGCGGGATCGCGCGGCGGCTCCACCGTGACATTCCCCATGTCGAGCCCCTCGGGCAATTGCCCCGCCGTCTGCATCCGGGCCAGAGCGTCCAGCACGAGACTGCGGATGTCGGTAAAGAGATTCATGGCACGCCCTTCCTGCTGCGATGCGCGCCGGTTTACCACCGCCAGCCCCCGCGTCAATCATTCAGGGCCCAGATGCAGGACCGATCCGCAGGGCCCGGCCCTGGTCCCCGCCGCCAGCATCTCGACCGCGGGCCAGAGCCGCATGCCGCAGGACCGTTCCGCACCTACAGGTGCCAACCGCAGCGCATTGACCATCACGCGGATGCCGAATTCCTCCTGCATGTGGCCTGCAAGCGCGCACAGCCCGGCATCATAGGCCAGATCCTCTGCACCCGCCCCCGCCCCGGGCGCGCGAAAGACCACGATCACGCGCCCCGCCCCGGCCCCCAGCCCGGGCAGAAGCGCCCGGCTCAGCGCCGGGATTGCCGCGATCGCCGCCCCCGGGCGGCGCGGCGCACGCAGGGGCTGAAGGTGCAGCAGAAGATCTAGCGGCGTCGTGCCCCAGACCGCACCGAGGCGCGCGCAGTGCTCGGGCCGCAGCGCGTCGAGGGCCAGCGTCTCGATACGGTCGGACCGCGCCCGCGCCACCGCCCGCGCCCGGTTGGCATCCCGTTCCAGAGCGACGACACGTGCCCCGGCCTGCGCACAGGCATGCGCAAGGCACCGGCCCGCATCGCAGCCCGCAGCCGCGATCATCACCGTCCTGTCCGACAGCGCCGCATCCACATGAAAACCCACCCGATCGTTACGTGCCCCGGCAAAAGGGGTATCATCACGCCGTTCGCGGGGCAACGCGGTGATGGCCCTGCGCCCCGCAGAGATTCTGCTCTAGCTCAGGGACGCGCGCCGCGGGCACGTCACCGATCTGCGGTGCAAGCGCCATCGCTCACAGGCCTTGGGGTGTCTCCGGGTTGGGATTGCCGCCGATCAGCCGTGCATGGCTTTGCAGGGCGAAACGGTCGGTCATTCCGGCGATGTAATCGCTCACCAGTCGCGCCAGCGCGGTGCGGTCGGCCGCCTGCGCCACGTCACTGCGCCATTCCTCGGGCAGATATTCGGGCGCATCGAGGTAAAACGGAAAGAGGTCGCTGACCACCTCATGCACCATGGCGCGCATCTCGTTGACTTTCGGCGCGCGATACATGCGGGTGAACAGAAATCGCCGGATCGCTTGCAGATCCTGCCACAGCGCGGGCGAAAAGCGGATCACCGGCGCATCCAGATGGCGCACCTCCTCCACGCTTTCGGGCCGCAACTCCTCCAGCGTGGCGCGCGAGCCGTTGATCACATCACCCACCATCACGCCGAAGACCCGGCGCAACGCCTCATGCCTGCGGCGTTTTCCATCCAGCCCGGGGTGCAGCCGGTCCACCTCGGAGAAGCAGTCTCCCACGATGGGAAGCACCGCGATCTCGTCATCGCTGAACAACCCCGCGCGCAGCCCGTCATGCAGATCGTGATTGTTATAGGCGATGTCATCGGCCAATGCGGCCACCTGCGCCTCGGCCCCCGAATGGGTGGCAAGCTCCAGATCGTGGCGCGCGTTGTAATCGGACAGAGCGTAGGGCAGCGCGCCGGTGACCGGGCCGTTATGTTTGGCGATGCCCTCCAGCGTCTCCCATGTCAGGTTGAGCCCGTCGAAGGCCGCGTAATGGCGTTCCAGAAAGGTCACGATGCGCAGCGCTTGCGCGTTATGATCAAACCCGCCATAGGGCGCCATCAGCGCCGCCAGCGTGTCTTCGCCCGCGTGCCCGAACGGCGTGTGGCCCAGATCATGCGCCAGCGCCACCGCCTCGGTCAGCTCTGCATTCAGGCCGAGCGCGCCCGAGATCGTCCGCGCGACCTGTGCCACCTCGATGGAATGCGTGAGCCGCGTGCGATAGTAATCCCCCTCATGGGCGACAAAGACCTGCGTTTTGTGCTTGAGTCGGCGAAAGGCACTGGAATGGATGATCCGGTCGCGGTCGCGCTGAAAGGCCGAGCGGAACGCGCTTTCCTCTTCGGGCACGCGGCGGCCCCTGCTGCGCGCGGGATCGGTGGCATAGGGGGCCGTCATGCTGCATGTCCTTGTCGCCTGTTGCCTCGGCCTCTATATTACAGATGCAATACCGACGTTAAACCGACGTTATACAGTCCACGAAAATCCCCGGAGTGCCCCGCCATGCAATTGCCCCCCAAGGTCACCCCCCGCGCCTTTGCGCGTCTGGCAGAGATCGGAGCAGGCGAACAGAATCAGGCCCTGCGCATCGCGGTCGAGGGTGGCGGCTGTTCCGGTTTTCAATACGACATCAAGCTCGACGCGCCCGCCGAGGATGACATCGTGCTCGAGGGTCAGGGACAGAAGGTGGTCGTCGACAGCGTCTCGCTGCCCTTTCTCGAGGGCGCGACAATCGACTTCAGCGAAGAGCTGATCGGCGCGCGTTTCGTGATCGACAATCCCAATGCCAGCTCGTCCTGCGGCTGCGGCACGTCCTTCTCGATGTGACACTGGTCGCGCGCCGGGGCGCTGCGCAGCAGCCCGGCCTCGTGCCCGCGCAGCAAACGCCGTGCAGCGGTCATCTGCGGCAATGCGCCTCTCAGTTCGGGAAAGAGCGCGACGAGCTCGGCGCGCAGTGCGCTGGTCTCGTGGCAGAGGTAATCGCCGATGAAAAAGCTCTCGCTTGCCACCCCTTCGGCCTCGACGATCTCGTGGGCCTCGAACATGACGTGCACATAGGTTACTCGCGCACAAGGCGCGCGGAGGATACGGTCGCCATCGACCAGCCGATGCGCCGGGCAGAGCACTTCGTCTTCGCCGAAAAAGAGCTGCGCACGCCAGTCCTGAAGCAGAATGCGGTGCTGCGGCGAGACCGAGAGCGTGCCGTGATCGCCCAGGGCACCCGCCGTGATGCACACCGGGGCGAAGGCGCCGACCCCGGGCACGCTGCGCCGACCCGTCCAGCGGATCGGGCGCGGACCATGATCGCGCGTCATCACCAGATCACCAGGCACCAGCTCCTCCACCCGCGTCAGCCCGCCGGGCACCGCGATTCGGCTGCCCGCCACGAAACAGGGCGGCCCGAAACTACTGACCGGGAACTGCGTACTCTGGTTCACGAAGGTGGCTGACCCAAGCGTGCCGCCATCGGTCAGGACCGAGCCGTCATCAGGCGTGAAATAGCGTGACCCGTCCGCAGTATAGAACGTGACCCCGGTGATCTGCGTGCCGTTGATCGTCACGGTATCACCGACCCAGACGGCATTCACATTGCTGCCATTGATCTGATCGCCGGAATTCGGACGGATAAAACCGTCGCCATTGAGGTCGTTGATCTCCATCGTCACCACCGAGATCGTCATCGGCACGGTCGGATTGCCGCCGGGATCGAAATTCCCCGCGATGGTCTGATCGGTATAAATAGCCACTGGTTACACCCACTTTCGCTTGCCGTGTCGCACAGACTGATCTGATAAGGTTGCAATCCGGTTTAAATTGGCACGCAATCAGGCGATTTCGTGAAATCGCCTCAATCCGCTTGAATCGCCCTTGGCCGCTTGCGATAGATTGCGGTCAAAAGGGGGCGTCACCATGAAAATCGCCAGTTTCAACATCAACGGCATCAAGGCGCGCCATCAGGCATTGACCGATTGGCTCGACGACGCATCGCCAGATGTGGCCCTCTTACAGGAGATCAAATCCGTCGACGAAAGTTTCCCGCGCGAAATGATCGAGGATCGCGGCTATAACGTCGAAACCCATGGCCAGAAAGGCTTCAACGGCGTGGCGATCCTGTCCAAGCGGCCGCTTGAGGATGTGACGCGCGGCCTGCCCGGCGACGACGACGATGAACAGGCCCGCTGGATCGAGGCCACGGTGATGGGCGAACACCGCACGCTGCGTCTCTGCGGCCTCTACCTGCCCAACGGCAATCCCGTGCCGGGACCGAAATATGACTACAAGCTCGCCTGGATGGAACGTCTGCGCGCCCGCGCGGCAGCACTTCTGGAAAGCGAGGAGCCGGTGCTGATGGGTGGCGATTACAACATCATCCCGCAGGACGAGGACGCCGCCCGACCCGAGGCGTGGACCAAGGACGCGCTCGCCCTGCCCGACAGCCGCGCCGCCTTTCGCCGGATCCTGAACCTTGGCTATACCGAGGCGTTCCGCGCCCGCACCCAAGGCCCCGGACATTACAGTTTCTGGGATTATCAGGCCGGGGCTTGGAACCGTAATGACGGCATCCGGATTGACCACTTCCTGCTCAGCCCGCAGGCGGCAGACCTGCTGACCGACTGCCATATCGAGAAAGAGATGCGCGGGCGCGACAAGCCCTCCGATCACGTCCCCGTCTGGGTCGAGATCGACGCGTGACGCCTAGCGCCGGTAGCGCGCCGCCAGCCGCTCCGGGTCGGCCCCGCAAAGATAGCGCAACAACGTCCAGAGGTTGCGCGCCCCGCGCCACAGCCAGCCTTCGCGCTCATAGCGTGCCGCCGAGGTGGTGACCGACACCGGCATCAGCGCGATCCCTCCCTTGAGGGCGCGCGCCATCGCCACATCCTCCATCAGCGGAATATCCCGGAACCCGCCCGCCGCCTCATAGTCGCCGCGCGAGATCAGTAGGCCCTGATCGCCATAAGGCAGGCCGAGCACCCGGCTGCGCAAGTTGGCCCATCCCGACACCAGCGCGGGCATCAGTCCGGCCCGGTCGAAGGACAGCCGGAATGCGGCAGCCCCCCCGGCCTCGATCCGCGCGCGCACCGCCTCGGGCCAGCCGCGCGGCAGCACCGTGTCGGCATGCAGGAACAACAGCCACTCGCCTCCCGCCACCTGCGCCCCACGCCTGAGTTGCCCGCCGCGCGACGGCGCGCCCTGCACGATCACCGCACCCGCCGCATCGGCCAGCCGCAGCGTGGCATCGCCCGATCCGCCATCGCTCACGATCAACTCCCGGATTACCCCCGCCTCCAGCCCCTCGATCAGCGCCGAGAGACAGCCCTGCAGCCCCTGTGCCGCGTCAAGCGTTGGAATGACCACCGAAACCGCCGCGCGCATGCCGGACCCCCCTTTCGTGCCGATGATTGCATCCTATATTGCAGGTTCAACGGCAGGGGAACGGGCATGACGCGAAAGATCATCGAAATCACCGGCAGCGAGACCGAACATTTTCTTCAGGGGCTGGTCACCAGCGACCTTTCCGGCCTCGAACACGGGCTGCTTTATACCGCGATGCTCACGCCGCAGGGCAAGTATCTCGCGGATTTCTTCCTGGTGCGGCAGGGCGAGGCGATCTGGCTCGATGTCGACGAGAGCCTCGCGCCGTCGCTGCTCAAGCGACTTTCCATGTACAAGCTGCGCGCCGATGTGACCCTCACCGAGACCGACATTCAGGTGTATCGCGGCACCGGACCGACCCCCGAGAGCGCGTTCGCGGATCCGCGCCATCCCGATCTTGGCTGGCGGCTCTACGGCAGTGAGGGCGGCGACGATGGCACCGATTTCGATCTGATCCGCGTCGCCCATTGCATCCCCGAGAGCGGCATCGAACTCACCCCCGACACGTTCATCCTCGAAGCCGGGTTCGACCGGCTGGGCGGCGTCGATTTTCGGAAGGGCTGCTATGTCGGGCAGGAAGTGACGGCGCGCATGAGGCACAAGACGGAACTGCGCAAGGGGCTGACCCTGGTGGCGGTGCATGGCACGGCCCCGGTCGGCACGCCGATCACCACCGCCGAAGGCAAACCGGCGGGCACGCTCTTCACCCAGGCGGGCGGGCGCGGCATTGCCTATCTGCGGTTCGACCGCGCGGCCCCCAGCATGCAAGCGGGCGATGCCCGAGTCGATCCGTTGCAGGTGGACGAGCGGGTGGAGTGACGCAGGCGGAGGCGCGCGCTACGCCGCGCCACCCAACGCCCGCCGCAATCCGGTCAGCAGCGTTTCCGCCCCCAGTTCCGAGCGGAAATGCGCCTCGACATGGGCGCGCCCCGCCTTTGACAGCCGCGCGCATAGGTCTTGGTCGGCGGCCAACGCAGCAATGGCATCGGCCAAGGCCTCGGGCGATTGCGGCGGCACCAGCATCCCCGTTTCGCCATGGGTGATCAATTCGCGCACCCCGCCCGCATCGGTGCCGATGGTGGGCACCTCGCAGGCCATCGCCTCCATGTAGGCCACGCCCAGCGGCTCGTGCCAGCTGGCCAGCACGAAGACATCTGCCGCCAGCAGGTGCCGCCGCACCTCTGCCGCGCTGACCGCCCCCAAGAGACGCGCGTGCCCTTCAAGCCCCAGCGCCTCCAAATGGTGCTGCAACTCGAGGTGATAGCCGCCGCCACCGGCATCGTCCTCTCCAGCTATATCGAGCTGCACCTCGACACCCCGGTCGAGCAGCAGCCGCAGTGCCGACAACAGATCCTGATGCCCCTTGACCACGTTGAGCCGCCCGCAGGCAAAAAGCCGCAGCGGCGCACCGGGCGCAGGCACTTCATAGGGCGTCTCGCGCCGGAAATCCTCGGTATCGACACCCATCGGGCGCACCACCACATCGCCGGGCATGTCCGCGCCCAGCACCGCCTCAGCCTCGGTCAGAAGCTTGCGGGTGATGATCGTGGCAAAGCGCGCGTGCCGCCACTTGAAGCGCTGGCCGGGGCCGTAATCCGACAACGGCCCGTGCAGCGTCAGGCTGTAGCTTGGGCCCCCCATGCGCCGCGCCAGCGCGCAAATGAGCGCCGCGCGCCCGCAGCTATGGGCATGCACATGGGCGATGCCCCGCGCGCGGCAATTCGCAATCAGCGCTCGCGCAGCAGGCAGGCAGATCACCACATCACGCAGAAAGGCACGGCCCCCAGCTTCGCGCAGGATCTCGCCCCAGGGTGCGCGCAGCGCCGCGACTGCCGCCGCTGCGACATCTGCCTTGCCCAGATAGGTGGTCCGCGCCATCGCCGCCTCAGACCACTCATGCGAGATCAGACCTTCGGGCGGCGGCCGCGTGCTCAGAATATGTGGGGCAACGCCCAACCTCTCCAATTCCGCCAGTTCGCGCCAGAAGAAGATATGCGTCTGCCCCGGAAACTGCGGCACGAGATAGCCTAACGGCAAGGTCTGGGGCATGTCTTCGGGCATTTCGGGTTCCGCACGGGCCGGGTTTGCGGCTATGGCTTAGCACAAAGCCCCGCCCGACGCATAGGGCGGCCCTCACTTGAACTGGAAACCCTGTGTTGACCGACGCGCAAAAACCGACGCTCAGCGTGATCGTCCCCGCCCATAACGAGGCGGGGCTGATCGGTGCCTGCCTGCGCGCGCTTTTTGCGTCGCAGCCCGTGCCCGGTGGAGCAGAGGTGATCGTGGTGGCCAATGGCTGCACCGATGGAACCGCCGCCGAGGCACACGCCTGCACAGAGGCGGCCATGGCGCGCGGCTGGCACCTCCTCGTGCTGGAGCGCGCGCAAGGCGGTAAGCCGGGTGCGCTCAACACGGGCGAGGCGATGGCACGCGGACGGGTGCTGGCCTATCTCGACGCCGACGTGATCGTCTCGCCCGCGCTCTGCGTTGAACTGGTGCAGGTGCTTGACCGCGACGCCGCCGCCTATGCCAGCGGGCGCGTGGTAATCCCGACACCCGCGAGCGCATTCAGCCGCGCCTATGCGCGATTCTACTGTCAGGTGCCGTTCTTTCACCACGGCGTACCGGGCTGCGGGCTGTTCGCGATGAACCGCGCGGCGCGTGCGCGGTGGGGCGAGTGGCCCGCGATCATCTCGGACGACACCTTCGCCCGGCTGCATTTTGTAACCGCCGAGCGCATCGTCGTGCCCGCCCCCTATGACTGGCCCATCGTGGAAGGCTTCGGCGCGCTGGTGCGTGTCCGCCGCAGACAGGATGCGGGAGTGTCCGAGATTCGGCGACTCTACCCGGCGCTCCCGGCCAATGACGACCCGCGCCCCTCAGGGCCCGGATGGGTGATACGCGCTGGCCTGCGTGCGCCTCTCGGCTTTGTCGCCTATGTCGTCGTCGCCCTTGCCACGCGCCTGCGTCGGGGCAAGGGCTGGGCGCGCGGTCGCTGACCCCCACGCCATCCCCAGGCTCGGCCCGAGGATCCGCCACCCCTAAAAACCACACGATTTCAATGGAATTGCCGTGAAATCGCCGCCATTATACGGCAAGCACCCAAAAACCGCGAAAGAGGACCGATGCGCGCCGCAACACGAGTATTTTCCGGCGAAGGGCTGCTCGCCCGGGCGCTGCGCTCATCGGCGCTGACCGTGGCCGGATTCGGTGTCTCGCAGATCCTGCGGCTGGCCTCGAACCTGATCCTCACCCGGCTGCTCTTCCCCGAGGCTTTCGGCATAATGGCCATCGTCAACGTGGTCATCCAGGGGCTGATGCAATTCTCCGACGTGGGCATCAGCCCCGCCATCATGCAAAGCAAACGCGGCGACGATCCGGCCTTTCTGAACACCGCCTGGACCATCCAGCTTCTGCGCGGGGTGGCGCTGTTCTTCATCGCATGCGCGTTGGCCTGGCCGCTGGCGTGGTTTTATGACGAGCCGCTGCTCCTGCAAATGCTGCCGGTCGCGGGCCTCGGCCTGCTGCTGGCAGGTTTCTACCCCACCGCGCTCGATACCGCCAAGCGGCACCTGCGGTGGGGGCGAGTCACGGCGGTCGATTTCGGTGCGCAGATTACCGGCATCGTGATCGGCATCGCGCTCGCGTGGTGGCTGCAATCGGTCTGGGCGCTGGTCATTTCCAATGTAATCGCGACGGGCGTGACACTTTTGTTTTACTGGCTCACCCTGCCCGGCGCGCGCAACCGCCTAGGCTGGGAACGCCCGGCCCTACGCGAGATGGTAACGTTCGGGCAGTGGATATTTCTCAGCACGATCTGCGGCTTTCTGTTTAACCAGGCCGACAAGCTGATCTTGGGCAAGTATCTCAGCTTCGAGGTGTTCGGCGTCTACAATATCGGCTTCTTTCTCGGCTCCTTTCCGATGCTTCTGGGCAACCTCTTTACTTGGCGGCTGCTGATCCCGATCTACCGCGAACTGCCCCCCGGCGACAGTCCGCAGAACTTCGCCAAGTTGCAGCGCATGCGCTTTGCCGTCACGTCGGGACTGACCGCGCTCACCGCCGGGTTCGCGTGTCTTGGCGTCTGGCTCATCGGTATTATGTATGATGATCGTTACGCGATGGCGGGGGCCGTCGTGGTGGTGATGGCCGCGATGCAAATCCCGCAGATCATCGTGATGACCTATGATCAGGCCTCGCTCGCGGCGGGCGATTCGAAACGCTTTTTCGTGCTGACGCTGGCCAAGGCGGTGGCGATGATCGCGGCTCTCCTGCTCGGCCTTGAGTGGGGCGGGCTCCTGGGGGCGCTGCTCAGCTACGGGGCGGCGATGGTCGTGGCCTATCCGGTCGTTGTCTGGCTAGCGCGGCGCATGAATGCCTGGGATCCACTGCATGACGCGGTAATGGCCGGGCTGGGCCTCGGCGTGGCCGTGCTGGCCTTCTGGCTTAATGGGTCCGCGATTGCCGATCTCGCGGCGCTTTCAGGCTGGTGATCCGGTCACCGCATGACACCGGAATTGCCAAGCCGATGCCGCAAAACCGTCGCATTGTGGAGAGATACGGGAACTCTTATGATTTCATCAATGTTCATTATTGGCCGGTGACATGAGCATGTCCGATCCGAGCGGCACCGAAATCGCCATCGTCGGCATGGCCGCGCATCTGCCCGGTGCGCGGACCGTGGCCGAGTATTGGCGGAACCTGCGCGCCGGACACCGCGCCATCCGTCGGCTGAGCGAGGCCGAGTTGCTGGCCGCCGGTGAGGCCCCGCAGACCCTGCGACGCCCTGATTACGTGCCTTTTGCCGCGCCGCTCGACGGGTTCGAGATGTTCGATGCCGAGTTCTTCGGCTTCGGACCCAAGGAGGCCGCGATCCTCGACCCACAACACCGCCGCTTTCTGGAGGTCGCGTGGGAGGCGCTGGAGGATGCGGGCCACATGCCCGAGACCTTTCCCGGCCCCATTGGCGTCTTCGCGGGCTGCGGCATGGGGAGTTATTTCTATTTCAACCTCTGTTCCAACCGCGATCTGGTCGACGATGTCGGGTTGTTCCTGTTGCGCCATACCGGCAATGACAAGGATTTCCTGACCACCCGACTCAGCCATATCCTCGATCTCAAGGGGCCATCGCTCGGCTTGCAGACCGCTTGCTCCACCTCGCTCGTTGCGGTGCATTATGCCGCACAATCGCTCTTGAATGGCGAATGCGACATGGCGCTGGCGGGCGGCGTGACAATCGAGCTGCCGCAGAACCGTGGCTATATTCACAAGCAGGGCGAGATCCTGTCGCCCGACGGCGAATGCCACGCCTTTGATCACCGCGCGCAGGGCACGGTCTTTGGTTCCGGCGCGGGCATGGTGGCGCTGCGTCGGCTAGAGGATGCACTGGCCGACGGCGATCACATCTGGGGCGTGATCAAGGGCTCTGCGGTCAATAATGACGGCGCGGCCAAGGCGGGCTATCTCGCGCCTTCGGTCGACGGTCAGGCAGCGGCGGTGGCCGAGGCGCAGGCGGTAGCGGGCGTCACGGCGGACACCGTGGATTATGTCGAATGTCACGGCACCGGCACTTATCTCGGCGACCCGATCGAGGTGGCGGCGCTGACACAAGCGTTCCGCGAGACGACCGAGGCAAGCGATTTCTGCCGCATCGGCAGCGTAAAGACCAATATCGGCCATCTCGACACCGCAGCGGGCGTCGCCAGCCTGATCAAGGCCACACTTGCGCTCTATCACGGCGAAATGCCGCCCTCTCTGGGATACGAGGCCCCAAACCCCGCCATCGCCTTTGAGGGCAGTCCGTTCTCGGTCAATGACTGCCTTAGCCCTTGGCCCAAACGCGACCATCCCCGCCGCGCCGGGGTGAATTCCCTGGGCGTCGGCGGCACCAACGCCCATGTCGTGCTGGAAGAACCGCCCGCCCGTGCCGCCCCCGAAGACAGCGACTGGCCGTTTCAGCCTATCGTGCTCTCCGCGCGCTCGAAATCCGCGCTGGACGATGCCACCACCCGTCTGGCCGCCCATCTGCGCGAAAACCCCGAACAGCCGCTGGCCGATGTAGCCTGGACCCTCAAGCAGGGCCGCCGCGCGTTCGAGCGTCGCCGCATTACCGTCGCCCGCACCCATGCCGAGGCCGCCGACCGGCTCGACAAGGGCGACGCCCGCCGCGTCTTCACCCATCAGGCGCTCGACAACCCCGATGTGGTCTTCATGTTCCCCGGCGGCGGCGCGCAATATGCCAGGATGGCGCGCGACCTCTACGAGACCGAGCCGGTCTTTGCCGACTGGATGGATCGCGGCCTCGATATCCTCGCGCCCAGGCTTGATTACGACATCCGCGCGCTCTGGCTGCCTGACCCCGATCAGGTGGCGGCGGCGGACGCGCGCCTCAAACGCCCCTCGGTGCAATTGCCGCTGATCATGATCACCGAATATGCGCTGGCCCAACTCTGGCAGAGCTGGGGGGTGACCCCTGCGGCCCTGATCGGCCATTCCATGGGCGAGAACACCGCCGCCTGCCTCGCCGGTGTCCTGAGCCTTGAGGATTGCATCGGCCTGGTGCATCTGCGCGGGCAACTCTTCGACACTGTTGACAAGGGCGGCATGCTCAGCGTGCCGCTGTCCGCTGACGCCCTGAAATGCTATCTCGGCGCACATCTCGACATTGCCGCGCTCAACGCCCCCGACCTTACCGCCGTCTCGGGGCCGCAGGCCGCGCTCGACGATCTCGACACCCGCCTGCGCGCCGAGGGGATCGAGCCGCAGCGCATCGCCATCGACATCGCCGCCCATTCCCGCATGCTCGAGCCCATCCTTGAACGCTTCGGGGACTACCTGCGCTCGATCCAGTTGAGCCCGCCGCAAATTCCAATCCTGTCAAACCGTTCGGGCGATTACCTCACGGCAGAAGAAGCCACCGATCCCGCCTATTGGGTCGATCATCTGCGCCATACCGTGCGCTTCGCCGACGGCCTCACCCGGCTGAGCGAGACGTCGGCCCGCGTCTTCCTCGAGGTCGGCCCCGGCAAGGCGCTCTCGTCGCTGGCACAGGCGCATGGCGCGATCAGCGCCAATCAGGTCATTGGCACCCTGCGCCACCCTGAGGACAGCATCGCCGACGACGAATATTTCATCGCCATGCTGGCCCGTCTCTGGGCCGTGGGGGTCGAGATCGACTGGCCGCAGATCTGGGGCGAGGCAACGCGCAACCGTGTGCCGCTACCCTCCTATGCCTTTCAGCACAAACCCTATTTCATCGCCCCCGGCGTGCCCCGCGCGACGGCAGAGGACGATTGGCCCACTCATCGCGACACCCTCACCGACTGGGGCTACACGCCCCATTGGCAGCCCCGGCTGGCGGAGGTCGAAATCACGTCTGACGCCGACCTTGCGCAACTGCCCAAGCAGACATGGCTGGTCTTCGAGGACGACACCGGCCTTGCCCGCGCCGTGGCCGGGCGCCTCAGCGCCGCGGGCCATACCGTCACCACCGTTACACCCGGCGACAGCTTCGCGCGATTGGAGGAAGGGCGCTACACCCTCTCACCAGAACGCGGGCGCGAGGGCTATGACCAGCTGATACGCGCGCTTGTCGCAGACAACCGCGCGCCTACACGCATCGCGCATTTCTGGCTGGTCACCCGCAACGAGCGTCACCGCCCCGGCTCCAGCTTCTTCCACCGGGTGCAGGAACAGGGCTTCTACAGCCTGCTCTTTCTGGCGCAGGCCGTGGGCGACGAGGGGCTGGACACGCCCTTGCATATCACCGCCTTCACCACCGGTGCCGCCCAAACCCGTGACGAGGCGCTGCCCTACCCGGCCAAATCCACGCTCGCAGGCCCCTTGCGCGTGATCCCGCGTGAGATGCCGCATGTGACCACCGCCAGCCTCGACCTGACCCTGCCCGCGCGCGGCGCGCCCGATGCGGGGCTTGTGACCCGCGTGCTCGAGGATCTTCTGCAAGCCCCCCACACGCATGAGGCCGCCCTGCGCGGCGCCCGCCGCTACGAGATGGCATGGCGCGCCACGGACCTCGCGACCGGCAGCGCCCCGATTGCCCAGGGCGACTCCGTGCTGATCACCGGCGGTTTCGGCGGCATCGGTCTGACGCTGGCCGAGGATCTGATCACGAAAAACCGCGCCAATATCGTGCTGATGGCCCGCCACGCCCTGCCGCCCCGCGCCGACTGGCCCCGGATCACCGCGACGCGCGGTGCCGCCGACCCGCTCGCCCGCCGCATCGCCGCCGTGAGCCGCCTCGAGGCGCTTGGCGGCGAGGTCATGGTGGTGGCAGGCGATGTCAGCAATATCGAGGACATGCAGGCCGCACGCTCCGAGATCGAGACGCGCTTTGGCCGCCTGAACGGCATCATCCATGCCGCCGGTGTCATCGCCGACGCACCCCTGTTGGCCAAGGGGCCGGACACGATCGAGGATGTGTTCACACCCAAGATCCACGGCACCCAGGTGCTGGAGCAGGTCTTTCCAGATGGCACGCTCGACTGGCTGGTGCTGTTTTCGTCCTCCTCGACGGCCACCGCGCCTGCCGGACAGGTCGATTACGTCGCCGCCAACGAATATCTCAACGCCTATGCCCGGTCCCGAGCGGGCGGGCGCACCCGCGTGCTGGCGCTCGACTGGGGCATCTGGGCCGAGGTCGGCATGGCCGCCGAGGCCGTGGCACAGCAGACCGGCACCATTCCCGCCGCCCCGCGCCTGCCGGTCGATCACCCGCTGATCGACGCGGTCAGCTTCGACGCCGAAGGCAACCGCGTCTTTCACGCAAGCTACAGCGCCGCCACCCATTGGGTGTTCGATCAGCACCGTACGCGCGACGGTCAGGCGCTCATGCCTGGCACCGGCTATCTCGACCTGCTGGCACAGGCGCTGTGCGCGCAGGGCGAGGACAGCCCGTTCGAGATCCGCGATCTGATTTTCCTGCGCCCCTTCGACCTCGCTAAAGGGGCCACGCGCGAGATGCGCCTTACCTTGACCCGCAGCGATCAGGGTTACGCCGCCCGGATCGAGGCCAACCACCTTCAGGCGGGCCGCACAGGTTGGATCACTCTGGCCGAGGCCGATCTGCGCCTACTGCCGCTCACACCGCCTGCGCCGCTCGACATCACCACCATGCGCTCACGTATGGAGAGTTGGGACGAGGCCACCACCGATCCCCTGCCCTCCCCGCAAGAGGCGCATCTCGATTTCGGCCCCCGCTGGCGCGTGCTCATGGCGCGCGGGCTTGGCCCGGGCGAGGGTCTCGCCCATCTGCGCCTGCCCGCCGAGGCGCAGGGCGATCTGGCGGCAGGCCATCTTCTGCACCCCGCCCTGATGGATATCGCCACCGGCTGGGCGATGGGGCTGATCGAGGGCTATGACGGCAGCGATCTCTGGGTGCCGATGTCCTATGGCGCGCTGCGGGTGCATGCGCCGCTAGGGCAGGATATTTACAGCATCGCACGGCTGACCACCGGTCAGGCCCAGGAGACCGGCATCGCCCGCTTTGACATCACGCTCACCGATTCCGCCGGTCAGGTACTGGTCGAAATCACCGATTTCGCCATTCGCAAACAGGCGGGCGGGTTGGCGATCACCCCGCCCCGCGCGGGCGAAATCCGCTTTGACGCAAGCGTCGACACCACCCCCGACAGCCCCGCCGAAGAACGCCTGCGCCACAACCTGCGCGAAGGCATCCGGCCCAGTGAGGGTGCCGAGGCGTTCCGCCGTGCGCTCGCCCTCGGTCAGCCGCAGGTGCTGGTCTCCTCGCTCGATCTGCCCGCGCTGATCCGTCAGGCCGAGGCGGGCCCGCAAGGAGCCGACGAGGGCGGCCAGCGGTTCGAGCGGCCCGATCTCGACGGCGATTACATGGCACCAAAGGGCGAGATCGAGGCCCGGCTCGCGGGCTTCTGGTCCGATCTTCTCGGCCTCGACCCGGTCGGCGTCGAAGACAGCTTCTTCGATCTTGGCGGCCATTCACTGATCGCCGTGCGGCTCTTCGGCATGATCCGCAAGGCCTACCGCGTCGATTTCCCGATCTCGATCCTGTTCGAGGCCCCGACCATCCGCGCCTGTGCGCGCCTGATCGAGGCCCGCATCGGCCCGCAACAGGCGGGCGACAGCGCGCCCGCGACATCCGCACCGGCCCGCCGCTTCACCCATCTGGTGCCGATGCATCGCGGCGAGGGGGGGCCGAAAACGCCCTTCTTCCTTGTCGCGGGCATGTTCGGCAACGTCCTCAACCTGCGGCATCTGGCGCATCTTCTGGGCGATGACCGGCCGTTCTTCGGGCTTCAGGCGCGCGGGCTCTACGGCGACGACGCGCCGCATGACGACCTGACCGAAGCCGCGCGCGACATGATCGCCGAGATCCGTCAGGTGCAGCCGCATGGCCCCTATCTGCTTGGCGGCTTCTCGGGTGGCGGCATCACCGCCTACGAGATGGCACAGCAGCTTGAGGCAGCGGGCGAAACGGTGGCGGTGGTGATCCTGCTCGACACGCCGCTGCCGCAACGCCGCCCGCTGTCGCGCCGTGACAGGACGCTCATACAATGGCAGGAATTGAAATCCTCCGGCCCGCTCTACCCGCTCAAATGGGCGACGCGGCGCCTTAAATGGGAGATCGCCAGGCGCCGCTCGCAGGACCACACGGAAACCTCCGAACACCAGTTTCACGATCATGAGATCGAGGCCGCCTTCTACCGCGCCATAGCCAAATACCAGGTCCGCCCGTGGACCGGCAGGCTGCACCTCTTCCGCCCGCCGCAATCGGGCAAGTGGCAGGTCTCGAACGGTCAATGGGTGAGTTCCGAGCGCGCCTATGTGCTGCCCGACAATGACTGGTCCGGCTTGGCCCCGAACCTGTCGGTGACCGAGGTGCCGGGCGATCACGATTCCATGGTGCTGGAGCCTAATGTCCGCGTCCTCGCCGCGCGCATGCGCCGCGTGATCGAGGTGGCAGAGGACACGCAAAGCGCACCCCCGGACCACAGGGAGGCCGCTGAATGACCGGCCCCCGCGTCCTGACCATCGTGCTCAACTGGCGCACGCCCGAGATGACACTGAAGGCCGCACGTGCCGCGCAGCGCGCCATGGTCGATATCGCGGGCGAGATCGTCATTATCGACAATGATTCCGGCGATGGCTCTTTCGAGAAAATGCAATCGGAAACAAGGGATTGGAACCGGGTGCGCGTGATACAATCCGGCCATAACGGCGGCTTTGGTGCGGGCAATAACGCAGGCATACGCGCAGGGTTCTCGGACGGCACGCGTCCCGATTACACCTATATCCTGAACTCCGATGCCTTTCCGGCCGAAGATGCCATCGCCAAGCTGCTGGCGCATCTTGAGGCGACACCCAGTGCCGGGCTGGCGGGAAGCCATATCCACGGGCCCGAGGGCAAAAGCCATGTCACCTGCTTTCGCTTCCCGTCGATCCTGGGCGAGTTCGAGGGTGCCGCGCGCATCGGCACATTCAGCCACCTGTTGCGCCGTCACATCGTACCCCTTCCGGTACCCGAGACCACGCAGCCCGTCGACTGGCTGGCAGGCGCAAGCCTGATGATCCGGCAGGACGCGCTCGACGAGATCGGCGGTTTCGACGAAACCTTTTTTCTCTATTTCGAGGAAACCGACCTCTGCCTCCGTGCCGCGCGAGCGGGCTGGCAGACGCATTACGTGGCCGGATCCCACGTCGAGCATATCGGCTCGGTCTCCACCGGCATGAAGAGCTGGGGCCGGGTGCCGGACTACTGGTTCGCGTCGCGCCGATATTATTTCATCAAGAACCACGGGCGCGGCTATCTCGCGCTCGTCACGCTGGCACATCTGACGGGTGCGGGCCTCGGCAGCCTGTGGCGGCTGATCCGGCGCAAGGGCGCACCGCGCCCGCCGCATTTCCTGCGCGATCTGGTGCTGGGTGACCTGGGCCTTACGCTGCGGGGCACGAATGAACGAAAGGCGGACGCATGATGAAGGCGCTTCTGATCGGCAACGAATCCCTCGCCCTGCAATGCGGCGAGGCGTGGCTGGCGCGCGGCCATGGGATCGCGGCGGTGGTCACGCGCCACGCCGATGTCACAAGCTGGGCAGAGGACAAGGGCCTGCGCGTCGAGACCCCCGGTGCGGGGCTGACCGAACGCTTGGGCGATCTGAGCTGTGACTGGCTCCTATCCATTGCCAATCTCGATCTGCTGCCGCAGGACGTGCTGGCGCGCGCCACGCGCGGCGCGGTGAATTTCCACGACGGGCCCCTGCCCCGCCACGCCGGGCTGAACGCCCCGGTCTGGGCCATACTGCAGGATGAGGACCGGCACGGCATCACTTGGCACCTGATCGAGGGTGGCATCGACGAGGGCCGCATCGTGGCGCAGCGCCTGTTTGACATCGCGCCGGACGAGACCGCATTCACCCTCAACGCCAAATGCTACGCGGCGGCGCTCGACAGCTTCGGCCAGGTGATCGACGCGCTGGAACACGGCTTGCAGTCGCTGACGACACAGGACGCCGACGCACGCTGCTATCACGCACGATGCGACCGGCCCGCCGCCGCATGGCTCGATTTCGCCCATCCCGCCGCTGATCTGGCGCGGGTCGTGCGCGCGCTCGATCATGGTGGTTATTTCAATCCGCTCTGCATGGCGCGCCTTCGTGTCGGAGATCACCTGTTGCTCGCCGGGCAGGCCGCGCCGGTGCAGGGCGACGCTGCGCCGGGCACGGTGCTGGAGAATGACGGCACCCAACTGACAGTGGCCTGTGGCGAAGGCGCGCTGCGCCTGAGCAAGCTCACCGGTCCCGAGGGTGGCGCGGTCGATCTCGCCGCCTGCGCACCGTTGGGCCACGTGATCTCGCCTGCCTCTCAGGAGGACCGACAGGCGCTTGGAGACCTTGCCGCGCAGGACGGCTATTGGCGCAGGAAGCTGTCGGCGATGCGCCCGGTCACCCTGCCCCTTGCCACCACCAAGAGTGCCCCGGCAGAGCGCCGCGCGCTTGGCCTTGCGCCCGAGACCGCACTTGCCGCCACCGCCACATGGGCCATGCGACTTGGCGGCGAGGCGGGCGCGCATCTGGCCTATTGCGGTCGCGCACAGGCCGGGGCCGCGGATCTCGCCTGCCCCTGGGTTCCGGTGGCGGCGGATCGCTTGGTCGACGATATCGAAGAGGCCGATGCGCGCGGCCCCTTCGCACTCGATCTCTTTGCCCGCGATCCCGCGCTCGACGCCGCACATCGCCCGCATCTGGGGTTGCGCCGTGCGGGCGATGGGCTCATTCCCGGCACTGTGGTGACCGTCGATCTGTCCGATGCCCCGGCGCTCCTTTACGATCCCGCCCGCCTGTCGCCCGCGATGGCCGACCTGCTAGCCAAGCGGCTGGAGGCACTCGGGCGTGGCGAGACCGCCACCATGCCCGAGGTCGAACGCCGACTGCTCATCGAGGCGTGGAACCGCACCGATACCGCCTATGACGCCCGCCCCATCCACCGCCTGATCGAGGCGCAAGCCCACAAGACCCCAGAGGCGCGCGCACTGATCTTCGAGGCCGAGACCCTGACCCATGCCGCGCTCGACGCGCACGCCAACCGCCTCGCCCATGTGCTGCGCCAGATGGGTGTCGGCCCCGGTGTTCTGGTCGGGCTGTGCCTGCCGCGCTCCGCCGATATGGTCGCGGCCGCGCTGGCGATCTGGAAGGCGGGCGGCGCCTATGTGCCGATGGACCCAGGCTATCCCGCCGACCGGCTGGCGCAATACCTTAGCGATAGCGGCGCGCGGGTGGTGATCACCCGCTCGGACGTGGCCAACACCTTGCCGCAGGGCGCCGCCCAAAGAGTGCTCATCGACAGTGACCCGCGCCTTACTACCGCGCCCGACACGGCACCCGACGGCGGCGCGGGGCCCGACGATCTGGCCTATGTGATCTACACCTCCGGCTCCACTGGCCGCCCCAAGGGCGTGATGGTCACGCATCGCAACGTCGCCAATTTCTTTGCCGGGATGGATGACCGTATCCCCGCCGAGCCGAACGCGGTCTGGCTCGCCGTCACCAGCCTCAGTTTCGACATCTCGGTGCTGGAACTCTTCTACAGCCTCGCACGCGGTTACATCCTCGTGCTCAGCGGCGAGGAAAGCCGCGCGCTCGTCTCCTCGGGGCAGATCGCCACGTCGGAGCGCGGCATGGAATTCAGCCTCTACTATTGGGGCAACGATGACGGCACCGGGCGCGACAAGTACAAATCTCTGCTCGAAGGCGCGCGGTTCGCCGACACTCACGGGTTTTGCGCGGTCTGGACGCCTGAGCGGCATTTCCACGCCTTCGGCGGGCCCTACCCCAACCCTTCGGTCACCGGTGCGGCCGTCGCCGCCGTCACGCAAAACCTCGCCGTGCGCGCCGGTAGCTGCGTGGCACCGCTGCATCACACCGCCCGCATCGCCGAGGAATGGGCAGTGATCGACAATCTAACCAACGGGCGCGCGGGCATGGCCATCGCATCGGGCTGGCAGCCCGACGATTTCGTCCTGCGCCCCGAAAACGCGCCGCCCAACAACAAGCCCGCCATGTTTGACGCGATCCGCGATCTGCGCAAGCTGTGGAAGGGTGAGGCCGTCGGCTTCCCCCGGGCCGATGGCACTCTGCACGAGGTGGTCACACAACCGCGCCCGGTCTCCACCGACCTGCCCGTCTGGGTGACGACCGCCGGCAACCCCGAGACATGGCGCGAGGCGGGGGCCAACGGGGCCAATGTGCTGACCCATCTGCTGGGCCAGTCGGTGCAGGAGGTCGGCGACAAGATCGCGCTTTACCATGCCGCCCTGCGCGAGGCAGGCCATGATCCGGCCGAGTTCACCGTGACGCTGATGCTGCACACCTACGTGGCTGACAGCCGCGACGAGGCCGCCCGTGTCGCGCGCGAACCGATGAAGGATTACCTGCGCTCCGCCGCCGGGCTCATCAAGCAATATGCCTGGGCCTTCCCGGCCTTCAAGAAACCGCAAGGCGTGGATAACGCGTTTCAACTCGATCTCGGATCATTGGAGGACGAGGAACTCGAGGGCATCCTCGATTTCGCCTTCGAGCGGTATTTCAACGACTCCGGCCTCTTCGGCACGGTCGAGGATTGCGTCGCGCGGGTCGAAGAGCTCAAGCGCATCGGCGTGGATGAAGTGGCCTGCCTGATCGACTACGGCATCCCGGTGCGGCAGGTTCTGGATGGGCTGCGGCCCTTGGCGCGGGTGCTGGAAGGCTCAAACCGTGTGGGCGGAATCGCGCAGGATGATTTCTCCATCGCGGCACAAATCCTGCGCCACAAGGTCACGCATCTGCAATGCACCCCCTCGATGGCGCGGATGATCGCCATGAACGAAGAGGCGCGGCATGCGCTCGGACAGATCAGCCACCTGATGCTGGGCGGCGAGGCGCTGCCTGGCAGCCTGGTGCAGGAGTTGCGCGGGATCACCGACGCACAGATCACCAACATGTACGGGCCCACAGAGACGACGATCTGGTCCACCACCGGCCCCGCCGAGGACAGCCCCGGCCCCTGCCCCATCGGCACGCCGATCGCCAATACGCAAACGTATGTTCTGGACCCCGAGATGCAGCCCGTGCCGGTCGGGCAGCCGGGCGAATTGTGGATCGGCGGCGATGGCGTGGCGCGGGGTTATCTGGGCCGCGAGGATCTCACCGCCGACCGTTTCCGCGCCGATCCGTTCCGCGAGGGCGGGCGCATCTACGGCACTGGCGACCTCGTGCGCTGGCGCGCCGATGGGCGGCTCGATTTCATCGGGCGGGCCGATACACAGGTCAAGCTGCGCGGCTATCGGATCGAGCTGGGCGAGATCGAGGCGGCATTGGAGACCTGCTCCGGCGTCGATGAGGCCGTGGTGCTCCTGCGCGAGGATGCCGCCAATAATCCGCGCCTCGTCGCCTATCTGCGCGGCACCGCGCCTGACACCGCGATCAAGGCCCATCTGGCGCAGCACCTGCCCGCCCACATGATCCCCGCCCATATCATCACGCTCGACGCGTTCCCGCTCACCCCCAACCGCAAGATCGACCGCAAGGCGCTGCCCGCGCCCGCGCAGGTCACAGCGCCGCGCCCGGCCAAGGCGACGGCCCCCGTCACCCCCGCCAACAATATCGAGCGCGAGATCGCGGCAATCTGGGCGCGCATCCTCGGCGTGTCCGGAATCAGCGCGCAGGACAGCTTCTTCGACCTTGGCGGGCATTCCCTGCTGGCGGTGCAGGCGCATCGCGAGATCCGCAGCGAACTGGCCGTCGAGCGGCTCGGCATCACCGATATCTTCCGCTGTCCGAAACTGGCCACGCTGGCAGCGCGGGTGGCGGAATTGCGCGGCGACGCGCCGCAACCGGCCAACGATCCCGGACCGGACCCGGTCACTGACAAGCGCGCCACCGCCCGAACCGAGGCGATGGCCAAGCGCCGCGCCATGCGCGCCGCGCGGCGGGGATGAGCCTGACCGACGCATTGCGCGCCATGCTGCCACCCGGCACAGCACTCGGGCAGGCCGATCCGACCGCCCCCCCGATCGACCTCATGCCCGAGGAACAGGCGACGATGATCCGCGCCATTCCCGCCCGGATGCGTGAATTCGCCGCCGGACGCCGCGCCGCGCGCGCGGCCATGACCTCGCTTGACCTACCTTCCGCACCGATCCCGCAAGGCCCCGACCGCGCCCCGATCTGGCCGGAAGACCTAACCGGCACGATCAGCCACGGCGCGGGTGTATGTTTTGCCGTCGTCGCGCGCAGGAGCGATCTTGCCGGGGTCGGCCTCGATCTCGAACCGGCCTCACCCTTACCCGCGGATCTGATAGATACGGTCTGCACCCCGCAAGAGCACGCGCGCCATACCTCGCCCCTCGCCGCGCGACTGATTTTCTGCGCCAAGGAGGCCACCTACAAGGCGCAATATGCCCGGAGCGGTGCTCTGCTCGAATTTCAAGATCTGACGATCACGCTCACGGCCGACGCGACCGGGTTCACCGCCATGCTGACACGCCATTGCCCGCCATTCCCCCGACGCACCGCATTTTCCGGGCATCTCGTGATCGCGGACGGGATCGTTGCCGCGCTTGTGACCCTGCCCAACCAAATCAACACAGTGTTTCCGGATCGCGGTCATTAAACTGTGGCGCAAATGTGGCCGGAACGTTAGATTGGGGCGAAATCAAGACGTAATTCTGTCAGGACCGTTTGGGGGCATTCGGTCGGCGGGGCGTGCGGGAATACCCGCCGGATCTGTCGGCATGGTTTGGCCCCTGATCGGCATTTCGTCGACGTGATGCAACGCGACGCTGATAGGTAGATCATGAGTTCAATCAAATCCCTGCCCGATGTGATGCGGATGCTGCGGCGCAGGCTGTGGCTGATCATCCTGGTCGCGCTGATCGGCTCGGTTGTTTCGGTGATCGTCGCGCTCAACCAGCCCAAGGCCTACGAGGCAACGGCGGTCATCCAGATCGAGACCCCGCAGGTCGACCGTGACGGCCGCAGTCAGATCATCGGCAGCGATGCGCGCCACCGCGTGCAACTGATCGAGCAGCGGCTGATGTCGCGCGATCACCTGATCAAGATCATCGACCGTCACGAGCTGTTTGCCGATGCCACTGCGATGCCGATGGGCGAGAAGATATACCAGTTGCGGATCTCGGCCCGGATCACACCGATCACCGTCAGCGTGCCTGCCGCGGGTCCCGCCGCCAGCATCCCTTCGGGGCTTAGCATCACGGTAAAGCTGGGCGACCCGCAGAAGGCCGCCAATGTCGCCAATGACTTTGTCGATACGGTGATCGCCCAGAACCGAGAGCGCCGCATGCAAACCGTGCGCGAGACGCTGGATTTCTACAACGCCGAAGAAGCCCGCGTCGAGGCGCGCATCGTAGCGTTGGAAGAGGAGATCGCAGAGTTCAAGCGCGCCAATGCCGACGCCCTGCCCGCCAATATGGGGCCGATGCGCGACCAACTCGGGACATTGCAGGAAGCGCTCTTGAACATCGAGCAGCAGATCATCACGCTGGAAACCGAAAGCGTCCGGCAACGGCAGGAAGTTTTCGATCGCCAGATCGGGCAATTGACCGAACAACGCGACCTCGTCGCGCGCCGCATCGCCGAAATAGAGACGGCCATCGAGGCGACGCCGAGCGTCGAGCGCGAATTGGCCGCGTTGAACCGCGCGCTTGGACAATTGCAGGAACAGCTTGACACGATCATTCGCAACCGGGTCGAGGCCGAAATCGCCAGCGTTCTCGAAAGCCGTCAGCAACAGGAACGGTTCGAAATCCTAGAGACCGCCATTCCACCCGAGTTCCCGGTATCTACGAGCCGCAAGAAACTCGCGCTTGCGGGCGGAATCGCCAGCCTCATGCTGGGGCTCATACTGGCGCTTGTCTGGGAAATCATGAACCCGGTGCTGCGCACTTCCGCGCAGGTCAGGGAGGAGCTTGACATCACCCCGGTCGTCTCGATCCCAGTCGTGCCGGTGCGCGGCGAATTGCGCGCGCGCCTGCTGAAACGGCTCGGTGCGCTGGTTCTGATCGTGCTGATCCTGCCGGTCCTGATTCGCCTCGTTCAGGAAAGGCTGATGCCGCTGCGCCAGCTTGGCGGCAACTGAGCCGGGTCAATATCCGTAATTGGTGATATTCTCACCCTCGGCGCGATTCATCACCACCCCAAGTAACGGCGTCTCCGCGCCGAACCTTGCCTCGACATCGCGCACATCCTTCGCCTTGCTGTGCCCGCCGCCGATGATCAGCAGCACACCGTCGAATTGCGGACGAAACCCCAGGACATCATCGTAGAACAGAGCCGGGGGCATGTCGAAGATCACCACATCGGGGTTCAGCCGGGCATAGAGCTCCGCCAGCACCTCGGCTGTTTTCGGGGCCTGCAACAGCTCTGCGGCATAGCTCTCGGCCTGATCATTCAGCCCAAGTGCAAGATCGGTCCCGATATGCATGTCATTACCCTGGGGTCTGACGAAATGATCCTCCATCGGCACATCACCGATCAGAAAGCGCTCCATGCTGCCCGGATCCGCGATCCCGAAATTCTGCGCCAGCGAGGGACGGCGCATGTCGAGATCCATCAGAATCGTGCGCAGGGCGGATTGGCGGGACAGGCTGATGGCCAGATTGGACGCCACGAAAGACTTGCCGCAATCGGGCGTGGGCGAGGTAATCGCCACCCGCCGCCACCCCTTTTCCCGCAGGGTTGCCACCAGCCTGGTGCGCAGCACGTCAAAGGCGACATGCGCGGGATTCTCGCGCGTCGCAGAGATGAGCCGGTTGCGCATGAGATGACGGCGATCGAGCGTGACCCGGCGCAGGGTCTCCCATGATGCAGGCTCAGGCTCAGGCTCAGGCTCAGGCTCAGGCTCAGGCTCAGGCTCAGGCTCAGGCTCAGGCTCAGGCTCAGGCTCAGGAACGTCTTGCGATTCGGGGGTTACGGCAAGCGCCTCCTCCGGGTCGGCGCGCATCCCGGGGTCGAGCGGAAGGGCGAACTCATCCGCGATCTCCTCAATCGCGCTTTCACCGCAGCTTTCCTCATAGACGGGTTCGGGCATTTCCCCGGCCTCCTCGGCCGCGCGGCGCGCCTCTCGGCGGCGCATATAGGCGTCATGGCGCGAGAGGTTCATGGACACCCCCCCATGCGCGACCGCGCGCCGGGGCGCGTGCCATGCATCATCAAGAGGCGAGCCAGTGCTGCCATATCCGGGGTCTCCTGCCAGTTGCGCCCGGTATGCCGCCAAATTCCGGCAACAATGCGACGGAAAATCACTGATTATATGCCCCGTGGCTCAGAACCCCAACAGGTTGGCCCGGTCCACCGCCTCTTGCAGAAACGCCTCGCGCTCCGCCACCGGGGCCCAGCCCAAAAGCGCCTTGGGCTTGGCATTGTCAAACCGCGCGTAATGCGCCCGTGATTTCCAGTCGCGCAGCGAGGCGCGGATCACGCCGGGCCGGCGCAGCGCATGGGTCTTGAGCACGGATTTCGCCGCATCCGACGCCCAGAGCGCCGTCAGGTTGCCCGAACTCACCCGCAGACGCGCCCCCAGCCGCAGGTGAATGGCGTTGAAATAGCTGCGCGCCGAGGGTTGCACATCGCCGATCAGATTGAAGGACTGCCCCACGGAAGCCGCACTCTCGCCCATCCGTATGAGCGCGTCCGAGACATCGCCGATCAGCACGAAGGGCAGCGGGTTGTCGCCCTCTCCCCAGAGCCGCACCGCCCCCGCCCCGTGCCAGCGCCCGATGCCCCAATGCTGCAACGGCCCGCCATGGCCCACGACGATGCCGGGCCGCGCGATGCTCAGCGGCAGGCCATGGTCGCGCCGCATTTCCCATAGCCGCCGCTCGCATTCCGCCTTGGACCGGGCATAGAGATTGCGGTCGCTCATATCGGGCGCAAAGGGTGTGGATTCGGTGATCACCGTCGCGGGATTCGACATGTCATAAGAGGCAATCGTGCCGGTGTAGACAAAGCGTTTGACGCCAGCCGCCAGCGCCGCCCGCGCAATGCGGTCCGAGACGCCGATATCGTTCTCCAGACAGTCCTGCCACGAGGTGCCAAGCGCGCGGGCGAGGTTATAGACCACCTCGACCCCCTCCATCGCGCAGGTGAGGCCACCTTCGTCGCGCAAGGAGACGGCGCAGGTCTCGACCCGCTCGGGCAGATCATCGAACGGCCCATGCGCCCCCCGCGACAGCACCCGCACATCATGGCCCTGCGCCACCAGCGCGCGCGTCAGGTCGCGGCCCAGAAACCCGGTACCGCCGATCACCAGCGCCGTGGGCTTCGGCTTGCGGCGCGGCTTGGGGCGGCGCAGGATCTCGCGCCCCTGATCCGGCATCAGCGCAATGGTGGCGTCAATCGCGCGCATCACACCCTCGGCCGCCGCGCCGTCAAAGCGTGAATCGAGGGGTCGACCCTCCCGGATCGCACCATAGAACTCCTCGAACAGACCCATGAACCCTAGCGCATAAGGCGACTTGCGGTTCAGCGATCCGACCTGCCGCACAGCATTGGCCACGCCTTCACGCAGATGCCCCCAAACCCCGCCCATCTGCCGCAGGAACGGGTTGAGCACCAGATCGGCAGTGTTCTCACGCTCCACCACCAGCACATCCGCCGCGTAATCCAGCCGCGCCAACCCCGAGGAGCCGCGCAGGGTGAGCGAGCGATCGTCAATGCTCTCGACCAGTTGCAGGTTGATCGCCAGATCAACCTCCCCCGCCTCTGCCGTGATCCGCCAACTCTGCGGGCGGGTGCCCGCGCCGGGCAGCTGCACGGGCTTCGATAGGTGCAGGCCCGTCACCGTCACGGGGCCAAAGAGATCGTGCGCGAAGGCAAAGAGATGCGGCCCCAGCTCGCGCAGAAGGTTCCCCGGCTCACGCAGCATCCACAACCCGAACGGTCCAGAGCGCAGCGGCCCCAGCGGAAAGGCCCAAGCGATCTCGGCGCTCGACACCCGGCCCAGATCGCCCGCCGCAACCTGCGCCTTGAGGCGCTGATAGGCGGGCAGCCCGAGGAAATTATGCCCGGCGGCAAGGTGACGTCCGGCGGCGCGCGCCGCCTCGGTCAGGCTGGCCGCCTCTTTCCCCGAGAGCGTCACCGGCTTTTCCACCAGCACATGCAGCCCGGCACCGAGGCATTTGCGCGCCAGTGCGGCGTGACTGTCGGGCGGCGTCAGGATATGCACCGCCTCGACCGCGCCGCTTGCAATCATTTCGTCGAGCGACGTAAAGGCTCGCGCCCCATGCGCGCCCGCCAGCCCCTCGGCCGCCGAGGCCGACAGATCACAGACCGCCGCCAGCCGAGCCCCGGGCGTCAGCCGCAGCGCCGCCGCGTGCCAGCCCGCGATATAGCCCGCGCCGACAAGCCCCACATTGATCGTCTTATCCGTCATAAGAAACCGCTCACTTGTATTCGATGATCCGCATCGCCGCCCCGCGCCGCTTGCGCGCATAATAGGTCAACATGCCGATCAGGTTGGGAAATTTCGACAGCGCCAAGAACACCGCATGATGCAGCGCGGTGCCGGTCGCCAGCCCCGCGCCGCGCAGCCCCTGCACCGTCTTGGTATACGACAAGAGATAAGCCGCGAGGACCAGCACCAGCAGCGGTCCCCAGACCAGCCCGGCCAATGCCAGCACCGGCAACCCGAGACCATAAATCCAGACCCGCGTCCGTTCACGCGTGAAATAGCCCGGCTGCAGGTCGCCCACCTGCGCAAAGCCATGCCCCGAACGCACCGCGCGCCGCCACCACTGGCCAAAGCGCGTCATCGCGGCATCGTGCCGGGTCATCGGCAGGGGCAGACGCCGCAGCCCCCATCCCGCCTTGCGCAGCCTTTGGCAAAACTCGTCATCCTCGGCCGCGATCACCTGCGCGTCAAATCCCCCGGCTTCGATATAGGCCGCACTGCGCACCATCATGTCACCACCACAGGCCGTGATCCTGCCCGCCGGGCGATGCCATTCGTGATCGCAAAGCGCGTTGTAGACCGAGGCGTCAGGGGCCATCTCCGACCGCCAGCCGGTGACGAGCCCAAGGTCCGGGTCGTCCTGCAAAGCCGCAAACCCCGCCTCGATCCAGCCCGGCACCACGGTGCAATCACCGTCGATGAATTGCACCACTTCGGGCGGCATCGGCCCAAGCGCCTCGAACCCCGCATGGCGCGCCCGCGCGGCGGTAAAGGGCGCGGCGGGGTCCAGGTCTACCACCTGCGCGCCCGCTGCCCGCGCCGCCGCCACGCTGTGATCGGTAGAGCCGCTATCGACATAAACCACGCGCCGTCCGTCGAGCGAGGCCAGCGACGCCACGAGCCGCGCCCCCTCATTGCGGCCGATCAGCACCACGGCGAGGGTCATGCGCGCCTCTCCGGTCTGAGGGTTTCGGGCGGCGTGCCGGTCGCATAGCCCTCAAAAAGCCGCGCCAGCCATGCCGCCTCGCTGTCGGAGGCGAACTCTTCGACCACCCGCGCGCGCCCGGCCTCGCCCATGCGACGGCGCAGCGCCGGATCGCCCAGCACCCGCGTCAGCGCCGCGCGCAGCGCCACCGCGTCACCGGGCGACACCAAGAGCCCGCTTTCCCCGTCCTCGACCAGTTCCGCCACGCCCGCGATGCGCGTCGTCACCACCGGCACGCGGGCGGCCAATGCCTCCATCAGCACCACAGGCAGCCCTTCGGCGAAACTTGGCAGGACCAGCGCGGTCGCCTCGTGAAGCAATGCCGCCACCTCGTCTTGCGATTTGTAGCCGACGAAGTCCACATGATCCCCAAGGCCCTGCGCCCGTGCCTGCAAACATTCACACTCCGGCCCGTCGCCGACCAGCGTCAGGCGCAAATCCGGATGATCCGCGATCAGTTCCTGCATGGCCTCCAGCAGCACCGGCACACCCTTGACCGCCGCCATCCGCCCGACGAAGAGAAGATGCGCGGGCGCGTCCGGCGCAGGCCCGTCATAGCGCGCGGGGTCAACCCCGCAGTGCACGATATGCAGCTTGCTCCAATGCTCAGGGCTTGAAAACGCCATCGCCTGCGAGCGGGCAAAATGGCTGATGCAGGCCACAAACCGCGCCCGCGCGATCTTTTCATCCAGCCGCCAGCGATAGGAGTCAAAGAAAATATCCGGCCCGTGCAGGGTGAAACTGTAGGGAATGCCCGACATTTCCGAGGCCAGCATCGCGACCGTGCAACTCGACTTGGCGATGTGGTTATGCAGATGCGTCAGGCCCCGCGCGCGCAAATGCTGTGCCAGCACGGCGGCCTCGGCGAGGTAGATGAATTGATAGAGCGTCGGCTTGATGCCGCCCGGGCGTGTCCGCCACGCCAGCCGCAGCGCCCGCAGCCAGGCGACCGGCCTGCGCCATGCCGCCAGATGCGCCGCGATCAGGCCGCGTGGCGAGAGGGACGCCTCCAGCACATGAAACGTGCCCGCTGCCTCTGTCCGCTGCTCTGGTCCGGTGTGATGATCCGTCCCGGTGCGGCGCATCGAACAGGTCTCGACCGTCAGGCCGCGCGCGCGCAGCGCCGCCACCTCGCGTTGGATGAACGTGTCGGTCGCGCGCGGATACTCGCCTGTCAGATAGGCGATGCGCGGGCTCATCCCCCGCCCTCGGTCGCGCGATCAAGAGCCGTTTCGAAATCGTCCTGCGGTGTCCAGTCCAGCGCCACCTCCGCGGCCGCGATGTCATAGCGCAGGGGCCGCATCCGGGTGCGCAGGACCGCCGGGCGCAACAGCCCCGGCAGGTGCGCCCCAAAGGGCGAGAGCAGCCAGGTCAGCGGCATCAAAAGCCGCCAGTTGAGCGGCAGCACGTGGCGCGGCCAGCCCGTGCGCCGCAGCGCCGCGACATAGCGCGCCCGCGACGGCCGGTCCGTCCCAAGGATGTTGAGCGCGCGGCCCTCGCCCGTCACCTCGGCGGCCCGCACGAAGGCGCGGGCACAATCCGCAACCGAAACCACCGGCACTTCACCGCCACGCTCCATCAGGATCAGCGTGCCGCCAATACCATGCCCCAGATGCGCGGTCGTCATCCGTCCGGGGCCAAGGATCGCACCGGGGCGCAGGATGGTGTGACGCAACCCGCTCTCCCTCAACATATCCTCCTGCGCAAGCTTGGCGCGTGCATAGGCGTCACGGCGATTGGGGCGATCTTCCAGCGGGGTAGCCTCGGTCACGACACCCTTGGCATCCGCGCTGTAGACCGCGATGGAACTTGCCAGAACCAGACGCGGCGGCAGCGGCTGCGCCTGCATCGCCTCGAGCACCCCGCGCGTAGCCCCGATCGTGTCGCGGGCCTGCACGGACCAGTCCCCCGACAGCGACCCTGCCAGATGGATCACGCAATCCACCCCATCGAGCGCGGGCAATTTCCCCGAGGCGAGATCGAGATCGTCACGGGTCAGCGCGCGCACCTCGTGCCCGCGCGCCTCCGCCTCGTCCACGACCGCGCGGCCCAGAAAGCCGCCTGCCCCGGTGATCATCAGTGTCAGGCCCATGATGCTGCCTCCATCGGTTCGCATGTGCTTTGCATGACTTGCGCCCCTGCATCGCAGCCCGCGTTCTGAATGGCCAGCGTCACCTCGGTCAGATGCAACGCCATGGCATTCGTCAGCCGACAAGCCCGCCCCTCGGCCAGCGCCGCCAGCATCTCAACCGGGCCAAGCGCGAAATTCATCGACGCCGCCCCCCACCGGCCCACCTTGGGATGCGAGGCCGCGCGCGCGCGCAAGCGACGGCCAAACGGGTGCTCCATCAAACGTCGCCGCAGGATCAGCCGCCGGTGAAACCGTACGGCGGCAGCGTTATTCCAGGCCTCTTTCACCTGCAAGACGCCGGCATCTCCGATCACCCGGATACGGTGATCATGCGGTGCCGCTATGGAACAGGTCAACCGCGCCACCGGGCCCTGCGCAAAAAACAGCGTCGCTACCGAGAAATCCGGCGTGCCTGACGCGCCGGGCTTGTCGGGCAGCACTTCGGCCGAGGCGGCGACCACCCGCTCCACCGGGCCGAATATGGCGATGAGCCACGACAGGTAATAGCCCGCATGCTCCAGCGTGCAACCGACGCGAAACTCATCCGCATGCGGCCAGGGTGCGCCGCTCTCGCTCAGCCACTTTGCAAAGGGGGCCTGCGGGATGAAGCCGTCATCCAACTCCGCATAGACAAGGCGCGGCACGCCTGCCACGCCGCGCCGCACCGCCGAGAGCAGCACCTGCGCCGCCTCGCCCAGCACCGAACAGGGGGCCGAGACCAGCATCAAACCCCGCGCCGCCGCCAGATCGTGCAACGCGCGAGCCGACGCCATCTCCATCGCCAGCGGCTTTTCGCAATAGACGTGATGCCCGGCTTCCAGACAGGTGCGGTTGATCTCGTAATGCGCATCGGGATTGGTGAGGTTCAGCACGACATCGCCGGGCGCAAGCCTAGCCAGCAACGCCGCCAGACTGTTCTCGGCCTGCAGCCCCCAATGCGCCGCAAACGCCGCCTGCCGCGCCGAATCGCGATCATGCACCGCCACCACCGTCACCTCGGGATGCACGCCAAGGGAGCGCAGGTAGAGATCGGCCACGAATCCGCAGCCCACGAGCGCCACGCGCCCGCCACCGGCCTGATCGGCCGTCCGCTCTGCCCCGTTCGCCTGTCTCATGCATCCCCGCTACCCATGGAACGTGGCAAGATTCAGACCATTCCCGGGGGATTACAAGCCCTTGACACGGGGTGGTGCCGTCAGGGCACAGCCGCACAGGTGAAAATCCGGAAATCCCCGCGAATTCGCCGCACTCTGCCCGAGAGGATGTTATACCCGGAGCGGGACAGATGCCTCTAGGATAAATCACTTGGACTTCCGTATTCACGACCGCACCCTGCGCATCGCACCGCCGACCCGAACGGCGCTGCTCGCCGAGATTTCGGACCGGCTGCGCGCCGGGCGCGGCTTCGCGCTCGCGACGCTCAATCTCGATCACTTGGTAAAACTGCCGCGCGACCAGGAGTTTCTCGACGCCTATGCCCGACATGACCTCGTGGTGGCCGATGGCAATCCGGTGGTCTGGCTGTCGCGGCTGGCCAAGGCCCCGGTGGAGCTGATGCCCGGTTCTGATCTGATCGAGCCGCTGGCGCGCCTCGCCGCCGAGAGCGGCACGCCGCTCGCCCTCGTCGGCAGCACCGAGGCGGCGCTGAACGGGGCCGAAGACGGATTGCGCGCGCGCGTGCCGGACCTGAAGATCGCCGTGCGCATCGCCCCGCCGATGGGATTCGCCCCGCTCGGAGATCAGGGCGCGGAGGTGATTGAGACGCTCGAAGCCTCCGGCGCGGGGCTGTGTTTTCTCGCCCTTGGCGCGCCGAAACAAGAAGTGTTCGCCGCGCGGGCCCATGCAGCCCTGCCGCATATCGGCTTTGCCAGCATCGGTGCCGGGCTTGATTTCATCGCCGGGCGTCAGCGGCGCGCGCCGCTCTGGGTGCGGCGCATCGCGATGGAATGGCTCTGGCGCCTGCTGAGCAATCCGCGCCGCATGACCCTGCGCTATTCGCGCTGCGCGCTCATTCTACCCGGTCTGGCCTGGCGCGCCTGGCGGCAGGGGGCACACCGCCCCTGACACGCTCAACTTGCCGCGCGGCTGACCTTGTCGAGATGGGCGCGCATCTGCTCTGCCTCGTAACGCGCCTCGCGCAAACCCTCCATCGTGGCCGCAAGCTCCGCCTCGGTCTGGCTGAGCTGATTGGTCAGCTCCGCCTCGCGTTGCTGGAGATAGGTGATCGCCTGATCGCGCGTCTCCTCGGCCTCGTGCAACTCCTGCGCCATGCGTTCCAGTTCGCCCACATCCGACGCCCCGACCCGGATGAAGCGATGCACCAGCCAATTGGCGAACCATCCCATGCAGAACGCCACGAAAAGCACGATGGCGGTAGCGATGATAAACTCAGTTCTGTGCATCCGGGGTCGGGTCCTGATTGGGCGCGTCTGTCTCCTGCCCTTCTTCCCCCGTATCCTCCAGGCTTTCAAGCGCTGTTTGCTCCTCAACCACCGGCGCGGGGCGGATCACCTTGAATTCGATGCGGCGATTGATCTCGCGCCCCTCTTCGGTGTCGTTGTCGGCAATCGGTTCGCTCTCGCCGTAACCCTTGGCCTCGATGGTCGATGTCAACACCCGCCGCAGCCGCAATTCGTTGAGTACCGCGCGCGCCCGCTCAAGGCTCAGCTGCCGGTTCATCTCCTCGCGGCCCTGGCTGTCAGTGTGGCCGCCGATCTCCATTTTCAGTTCGCCGCATTCCTTCAGGATCTCGGCGATCTCGTCCATGATCGCGGCACCTTGCGAATCGATCCGCGCCGATCCGGGCTCGAACCCGATCTTGCGGTTGCTCTGCACCTCCGCGATCCGCGCCTCGCACTCCTCAGGCGTGGGCAGTTGCGCAACCGGATCGAGCGCCTCCTTGTAGGACACATCGAGCGAAAACCGCCCCGCCTCGCCCAGCTTGTCGGACAGCAGTTGCGACAGTTCGGTGCCCGCGCTCTTGCGTCCGGTATTGCCGAGCACTTCGAGGCTGTCCGGGGTGACCGTAACGGCACCGTTGGACAGGTACGACAGCGCCTCAAGCCCGAGCAGAACCCGCATCGACCAGTCGCGCGGCAGGTTTTCGGCCACACGGGCCGTGACATGCACCGCGTCCGAGGCAAAGCGTGCCTTGGCAAAGCTTGTGACCGTCTCGCGCAGCTGCGTGCTGCCAACCCGACCGCGCAACAGCACCTGGCCCTCAGGCGACAGCGTCGCGATGAACTCCGGCGCCACCGGCGCGTTGGTCTCGGGCGGTTCGGGCAAGATCGCCTTGAGCGCGAAGACATCGGGCAGATCCGCCTCAAGCCGCCCGACCACATCGTCGAAGCGGCTCTGCTCGGTGCCCTGCGGTGCCCAGAGCGAGATATCGGCATCCGAGAATGTCACGCTGCCGCCGCCCAGATCATCCACCGCGTCAATTGCCAGTTCCGCCGCCCGCGCCCAACGGGGCGAGGGCACGCCCATGCCCACGGTGCACTCGGCCTTGCCCTGCAATCCGGCTTGTCCCGCCGCGCGCAGGATGCGATCGCGCGCCTCGGTGGTGTCGGCGGAGCAGGCGTCGAAACGCGCGCCCCTGGCATCGACCACGAAGCGCAGGGTAAAAGGCGTGATCACCGGGCGCGGCGCGGAGATATCGAGCGCGAGGCGCACATCCTCGGGCACCCGCCGCGCCAGCGCAGTCTCCAGCCTCCGCTGCTCGGCCAGGCTTTCGGCCATGGCGGTGATCTCTACCCGCTCGGCGCTGACCGAGATCTTGGTGCGCGGCAACTCCCCGAGCGAGCGTACGGCATAGCGCAGCGCGTCCTCCCATGTCTCCGGCGCGGGATGATCGGCGGCGTCCAGAAGATCCGCCACCGGCGCGCCTCCCGTCGCCTCGGCGACATCCGCCATGAGCTGATGATGGTCGAGCGTCGCGGGCACAAGGCCGATCAGGGAAATCCCGCTCTCGTTGCGCAGAATCTCAATGGCAAAGCGCGGCGGCGCGATCTCGCCCGCCTCCTCCACCAGCATCTGGTCGATCACCCGCGCGGCATCCACCACCGTACCCGCCACCGACAGCGCCTCGAAGCGCTGCGCCTCCGAGGGCGCAGTGCCTGCGAGAAACACCTGCAATCCGTCGGTATCCACTTCGCTCCAGACCAGGCCGCGTTGATCGAGTGCTGCGCGCACCCCGTGCCGCGATCCATCCTCAATGGCGCTCACCGCAAAGCCGGCCGCGACCATGCTGATCGCTGCCGCCCCGAGGAATGTCGCGCCGATGGTGAAAACCGTGGAGAACCGCATGGGACCGTCGCCATTTGTTGCGTGTCCCGCGTGTTTAGGCCCGCATAAGGGCAAGATCAATCACAGCAAAAGCGCGACGGCGAAAAACGGCACAGGCAAGAGCCCCGCATCGCGGTTCGAGCGGAACAGCATCAGGAGCCGGTCATTGTCCTCAAGGTCCAGCTTGCGCATCTGCCCCTGCATGTGCCAGCCCATGGCCCACGGGCCGCAGAGTGCCACCAGCAGCGCCAGCAAGCCATCAGGGGCCGCCAGAATCACCGCCACCGCCATCAGCGACACGGAACCTGCCAGAAACCAGCGCAGCCAGCGCGGGGAATTCTCACCAAAGAGCCGCGCCGTGGATTTCACCCCGATCAGGGCATCGTCCTCGGCATCCTGATGCGCATAGATCGTGTCATAAAACAGCGTCCAGGCGATCCCGGCCAGATAGAGCATCACCGCAGGGACCTCCAGCCGCCCGCTATGCGCCGTCCAGGCCAGCAATGCGCCCCAGTTGAACGCGAGGCCAAGGAAAATCTGCGGCCACCAGGTGAATCGCTTGGCAAAGGGATAGATTGCCACCGGCACCAGCGACAGCACCCCGAGCGCAATGGCCGCCCCGTTGAAGGTCAGGAGAATCCCGAAGGCGATGAGCGCCTGCGCGCACATCCACATCACCGCCCCCCGGACCGTCACCTGCCCCGACGGGATAGGCCGCGACGCGGTGCGCGCGACCGAACCGTCGATATCGCGGTCGGTGATGTCGTTCCACGTGCAGCCCGCCCCGCGCATCAGGAATGCGCCGATCCCACATCCCGCGAAGATCCAAAGATCGTGCCAGCCCGCCTGCCCATCCGACAGCATCGCCAGTGTGAGCCCCCACCAGCACGGCAACAGCAACAGCCACGTGCCGATGGGCCGGTCAGCCCGGCTCAGCCGCAGATAGGGCCGTGTCGCAGGCGGTGCCAGCCGGTCCACCCAGTTTCCGCGATAGGCATCGGCCACCGCGCCTGCGGCCTCTGGCGTCTGGTTCTCTCCGGTCATATGCTGGCCCCATGAAAACGGCAAAGATCAGGCTTTATGTAGAGCACCCCCTGGGGCAAGGGCAAACCATTCCTCTGTCCCGCGATCAGGCGCATTATCTCTTTGGCGTGATGCGTCAGGGGGCGGGCGATTTGGTGTTGCTCTTCAACGGGACAGGCGGCGAATGGCGCGCCAGGGTGGCCGAGGCGGGCAAGCGTGGCGGCACGCTGGAAGTTCAGGAACAAACCGCCCCGCAACGCGACCCGCCGGACCTGTGGCTGCTGTTCGCGCCGATCAAGAAGGCGCGCACCGATTTCATCGTCGAGAAGGCCGCCGAGATGGGCGCAGCCCGGATCATCCCCGTTCAGACCGAGTTCACCAATTCCGAACGCATCCGGCAGGACCGGCTCCAGGCCCATGCCGTCGAGGCGGCGGAACAATGCGGCGGCACGTATGTGCCCGAGGTGACCGACCTGCAAAAGCTCGACACGCTGCTCTCCGACTGGCCCGAAGACCGCCAGTTGATGTTCTGCGACGAGGCGCTTGCCGGGGCTGGGGCCACCCTGCGCGCGGCGGGCGGCGGCGCATGGGCGATCCTGATCGGCCCCGAGGGCGGCTTTTCCGAGGCCGAGCGCGCGCGGCTCTCGGCCCTGCCCTACGCCCATCCCGTCAGCCTCGGCCCGCGCATCCTGCGCGCCGACACCGCCGCCGTCGCCGCCCTCTCGGTCTGGCAACAGGCGCTCGGAGACTGGGCATGAGCTTCATCCGCCCCCAGGCGCGCGCCGCGCTCTGGCGCTGGCGCGAGGTGCTGACCGGCGCGGGGCTGGCGGCACTTGGCCTGTGGTGGACCCTCGGCACCGGCGGGCTGCTGCACTGGCTGGGCTATGTCCTGCTGATCGCGGCGGGAGGGGTGTTGATGTTGGGCGTGCAGCGCGCCCGCTTTCGCGGCGGCGCGGGCGGTCCCGGCGTGGTGCGCGTGGACGAGGGCCAGGTCGCCTATTTCGGCCCCCAGACGGGCGGCGTCGTGGCGATCCGCGATCTCGACCAACTCACGCTCGATCCCTCGGACCAGCCCGCCCATTGGGTGCTCAGCCAGCCGCAGGCCCCCGATCTGCAGATCCCCGTGAATGCCGAAGGGGCCGAGGCGCTGTTTGACGCCTTCGCCACCCTTCCCGGCCTGCGCATCGAGCATATGCTGAGCCAGATGCACCGCCTGCCCGATCACCCGACCGTGATCTGGCAACGGCGCGCGCCCGTCATTTCATCCTTCCGGCTGCATTGACACCGCCCGCGATTGCCGCCAACTGTGACCCCGACAACAGATACGCAGCGCTTCAGGAGGCCCGACCATGTCCATCCCTCAATCCGGCGGCGGGCCGATTGAACGCCACGAACAGCTTGCCGAGTATCTGGCAAGCGGCTGCAAACCCAAGGCCGATTGGCGCATCGGCACCGAGCATGAGAAGTTCGGCTATTGCAAGGACACGCTCCTGCCCATTCCCTATGAGGGTCGGCGCAGCGTGCTCGCCGTGCTCGAAGGGCTGCGCGACGGTCATGGCTGGGCCCCTGTCGAAGAGGGCGGCAAGCTGATCGGGCTGGAAAAGGACGGGGCCAATGTTTCACTGGAACCCGGCGGTCAACTGGAACTCTCGGGCGCTCCTCTGGAAACCATCCACCAGACCTGCGACGAGGTGAACGAGCATCTCGCCGACGTCAAGGACATCGCAGAAAAGGTCGGCGTCGGCTTCATCGGGCTGGGTGCCGCGCCCGTCTGGACCCATGACCAGATGCCGATGATGCCCAAGGGCCGGTACAAGTTGATGGACAGCTACATGCAAAAGGTCGGCACCATGGGTCAGACCATGATGCGCCGCACCTGCACCGTGCAGGTCAATCTCGATTTCGGATCCGAGGCGGACATGGTGCAGAAATTCCGCGTGGCGCTCGCGCTGCAACCAGTCGCCACCGCGCTTTTTGCCAACTCCCCGTTTCTGGAGGGGAAGCCCAACGGCCACAAGTCCTGGCGCGCGCGGGTCTGGCGCGATCTCGATGCCGACCGCACCGGCATGTTGCCGTTCGTTTTCGAGGAGGGGTTCGGCTTCGAGCAATATGCCGATTTCGCGCTCGATGTGCCGATGTACTTCGTCTATCGCGACGGGCGCTATATCGACGCTCTGGGTCAAAGCTTCCGCGATTTCCTGCGCGGCGAACTGCCCGCCCTGCCCGGCGAAAAGCCGACATTGTCGGACTGGGCCGATCACCTCACCACGATCTTCCCCGAGGCGCGGATCAAGAAATTCATGGAGATGCGCGGTGCCGATGGCGGGCCGTGGCGCAGGCTCTGCGCGTTGCCCGCGTTCTGGGTCGGGCTGATGTATGACCAATCCGCGCTCGACGCCGCGTGGGACATCGCCAAGGGCTGGGATGCGGAAACCCGCGACAGCCTGCGGGTCGCGGCCAGCGTCGACGGGCTTCAGGCAAAGGTCAACGGCATCGACATGCACGATCTGGCGCGCGAGGTGCTCGACATCTCCGAATCCGGCCTCAAGGCGCGCGGCTGTGCGGGCGGCGGCGGCCTGATCCCCGACGAGACACATTTCCTCAACGCCCTGCGCGAAAGCGTCGATTCAGGAAAAACCCCCGCCGATGAGTTGCTGGAACATTACCACGGCGACTGGCAGGGCGATCTGAGCCGCATCTACGCCGAATTCAGCTACTGATCCGGCGCAGCACGACCACCCGCGTCACAGCGCCGCAGACCCACGCGGTCTAACGAAACCGGGATATTTTTGCATCTCGGGTAGTCAAACGTCGAAATTTGGCGCAATTGGCGTGCAAAAATGCAAATATCGGGAAAATTGAAATCCTAACCTCTGGTAGAGTTACTCACCGGGTCGACTGAATCTCACCCGGAGAGCCAACCAACGAGGGAACACTATCATGTCTGGAAAATTCGTCGTCGGCTACGACGGCAGCGTGTCCGCGCGGCGCGCATTGGAATTCGCGGTGGACCGTGCCCGCGCGCAAGGAGGCACGATCGTGCTGACTCATGTGCTGGAATGGTCGCCCTATTCCTTCCTCACGCCACAGGAACTGGAAGAGCGCCACGCCCGCCGCAAGGAGGAAATGACCCGCGCGGAAAAGGCGATCATGACCACGGTCAAGGCGGAACTCGACGAAGCCGGGATTCCCAACGAGGTGGCGATCCGCTACGGCAACACCGCCGAAATTCTCGGCCGCGTCGCCAAGGAACACAACGCCGTGCAAATCGTCATCGGACGTGACGGGCAATCCGCCCTTGGTGCGCGGGTTTTCGGCTCGGTCGCGGGGGCGCTCGTGCAGACCGCACCGGTGCCCTGCACCATCGTGCCGTGATCCAATGACAAGAACAGGGATGAAACATATGAATCGCAACGTATTTTCCGCGGCCCTCGCCGCGGCGGGGCTCGCGCTGATGAGTGCGCCTGCCTTCGCACAAGAGCAGGCGGTCTCGCTTGATGAAAAGGTCAATCAGATCTTTGCCAGTTCCACAGGCTGGTTCGTCAACCTGATCTTCTCGAACTTTCCGGGCACCACATTTCCGTGGATCGTTGCCTGGCTGGTGATCGGTGCCACGGTCTTCACGCTCTATTTCGGCTTTATCCAGTTCCGCGCCGTGGGTCATTCCATCGCGCTGGTGAAAGGTGACTATTCCGACCCCAACGACGCCGGGGAGGTCAGCCACTTTCAGGCACTCGCCACGGCGCTGTCGGGCACCGTCGGCCTCGGCAATATCGCCGGTGTCGCAGTGGCGGTCAGCATCGGCGGGCCGGGGGCCACGTTCTGGATGATCCTCGCGGGTCTGATGGGCATGGCGTCGAAATTCACCGAATGCACATTGGGCGTGAAATACCGCAACGAATACCCAGACGGGCGCGTCTCGGGCGGCCCGATGTATTACCTGACCAAGGGCTTTGCCGAACGCGGCCTGCCAGGCGGCAGAATCCTCGCCGTGATGTTCTCGATCTTCTGTATTCTCGGCGCACTTGGCGGTGGCAACATGTTCCAGGCCAATCAGGCGCATCAGCAGATTTCCGGCATCGTCGGGGCCTATCCGGGTTGGATCACCGGCGTGATCTTTGCCGGCGTCGTCTTTGCGGTGATCGTGGGCGGCCTCAAATCCATCGCCAAAGTGACCGAAAAGGTCGTGCCCTTCATGGGTATCCTCTATGTCGGCACGGCGCTGATCATCATCGCGATGAACGCCGATCAAATCGGCTGGGCGTTTGGCCAGATCTTCGAAGGAGCCTTTACCGGGCTTGGCGTCGCGGGCGGCATGGTCGGTGCGCTGATCCAGGGCTTCAAGCGGGCGGCGTTTTCCAACGAAGCCGGTGTTGGTTCTGCGGCGATTGCCCACTCGGCGGTGCGCACCAAGGAGCCGATCACCGAAGGTTTCGTGTCATTGCTGGAGCCGTTCATCGACACGGTCGTGGTCTGCACCATGACCGCGCTTGTGATCATCATCACCGGGCAGCTCGTGGCCGGGCCTGATGGCACCTACCTCCTGAACGAGGCGGGCACGGCCGTGCAAACCATCGGCGGCACCTCGGGCGTCGGCCTCACCTCCGCAGCCTTCGGCAGCGCGATCAGCTGGTTTCCTTACGTGCTGGCTATTGCCGTAGTGCTCTTCGCCTTCTCGACCATGATCAGCTGGTCCTATTACGGCCTTAAGGCCTGGACCTACCTCTTCGGCGAAGGCGAGACCAAGGAACTGGTGTTCAAGGTGATCTTCTGCATCTTCGTGGTGATCGGCGCGGCCGCCAATCTCGGCCCGGTGATCGACTTCTCGGATGCGGCGATCTTTGCCATGGCGGTGGTCAACATCATCGGCCTCTACTTCCTGATGCCGATCGTCAAGCGCGAGTTGAGCAGCTACATGAGCCGCCTGAAATCGGGTGAAATCAAGAAGTTCACCTAGGGCCACGCATTCCTGACAAGGGCCAGAGGGGCCATCGCGCAAGCGGTGGCCCCTTTCATTTTGGCACAGCGGGCATACCTGTTAGACTGTACACACGATGACAGATCAAAGGAGACCACGAGATGGACAAGGACACATACGAAAAGAAGATGCAGGCCCAACTCGATCAGTGGAAGGCCGAGATCGAAAAGCTTCAGGCGCAATCGCGCGAGGCGTCCGCCGACATGCAGGCCAAATACAACGACCAGATCTCGGACCTGCGCGAACGCCGCAACGAGATGGAGCGGCATTACGAAAAGGTGCAATCCGCCAGCCAGGAGGTCTGGAAGGATTTCAAGACCGGGGCCGATCAGGCCTGGGACAACATGTCGAACGCGATGAAATCCGCCTGGAACCGCTTTGGCTGAACGGGGTCGGGCGGGCGTGACTTGACATTGCGCGCAGCCTGGCACAGGGCTGCGCCATGACAGACACGCAAAAACCCCGCGCCTCGCGCCAACAGGTTTACACGCTGCTGGTGGAAATCGGCCGCAAGACCGGGGACGGCCTGCCCGACAAGGCGACGGGCGCGGCGCTCCTCGTCTTCGCCTCCGGCATCGACGAGGCCGAAGCGGTGCGCGAAACCGTCGCCATTCTCAAACAGGCCGACACCGCACCGCTCGACGTGACGGGCTACGGCACGCTGGCCGAACGCGAGGCCGAGGGGGCCGAGATTTCGGCAGAAGAGCGCGCCCTGATGCAGCGCGCGTTGAACGAAAACGCCGTGATCGTCGCACAGATGACCCCGTTCTACGACTGAACGACGCCTCAACACCTCGATCACAATCCCGTGAGAAACCGCCCCATCCCCACCCCTGCCCTACACACAGACCCGTGCTCTGCCTATGTCGCGCGCAGGACGCCCCAACAAGAGGATCGAGCAAAATGCCCATCACATTCACTCGCCGTCACGCCCTCGCCACCGGCCTTGCCACACTTGCCACCCCGAGCCTGCTGCACGCCGAGACGACGGTGAACCGCCGCAACTCCTCGGCCTTCGTCAAGCGCGACTGGCGCGATCACTTTGACAGCCTCGGCAAGGGTTGCATTCTGGCCGATATCGACAGCCGCGCGGTGCATTACTGGGGTCCGGATGGCGAGACCTACGCGCTCTACCCCTCATCGGTGCCGATGACCGAGGAACTGACCCGACGCGGCCATACACGGATCGTGCGCAAGCGTGTCGGCCCCGACTGGACGCCGACCCAATCCATGCGCGAGCGTGACCCCTCGCTGCCCGCCTATATGGCACCCGGCCCCGGCAACCCGCTGGGCACCCATGCGCTCTACCTCAGCTGGCCCGCCTATCTGGTGCACGGCACCCATGACACCCGCAAGATCGGGCGGCAGTCCTCGTCGGGCTGCATCGGCCTCTATAACACGCATATCGAAGAGTTGTTCAGCATGGCGCAGGTCGGCACGCAGGTGCTCTTGCTCTGAGGGACTGGCACGAACCGATGGCGGGGCAACGACACCCGCCATCCCGCGCCTATTGCCGCGCCTTCTCGATCGCGGGCAGCAGCGTGTTCTCCATCACGCGGTCGGTGACCGGCCCGGCAAGGCGCAGCACGATCTGCCCGTCACCGTCGATCACATAGGTCTCGGGCACGCCGTAGACGCCCCAATCAAGCGCCATGCGGCCCTGCACATCCGCGCCAAGCGCCGTGTAGGGATTTCCCAATTCCTCAAGAAACCCAAGCGCATTGCCCGGCCTGTCCTTGTAGTTAACCCCGTAGATCGTGAGGCCGCTTTCGGCGAGTTCCTCAAGGTTGGGATGCTCGACCCGGCAGGGCGCACACCAGCTGGCCCAATAATTCACCAGCGTCACTTCGCCCGTGCGCAGATCGGCGTCGGTGAACGGTGCGCCGTCGCCCAAGGGGGTGACGGCGATTGCGGGTGCCGTCTTACCTTGCAAGGCAGAGGGCAATTCATTGGGATTGTCGCGTCCCAGCCCGACGAGGGCCAGCCCCGCGAACCCCGCGAATATCACCACCGGTGCGAGCATCAGAGGCGACAGTTTAGCCATTCGATTTCACCTTTGTTTCAACCTCTTCCAGCTCTCTCTTGATGCGTTTCGAACGCCGCAGGCTGAGCCAGGCAATTAGTGCCAGAAGCACCAATGACACGGCATAGGACGACAGCACCGCATCGGCGTATTTCCCCAGATCAGGCATCATGCCCCCATCCTCTCGCGGGCCAGCAGCGCACGCATGCGCCGCGCGCGGATCTCGGTGCGGGTACGCATCAGCACCAGTGCGATGAACAGCAGCGCGAACCCCGCCATCGCCACCACCAGCGGATACCAGAATACGTCGTGCACGTTCTCCTCCTTGTCGAGGCTGAGCGACGCGCCCTGATGCAGCCCCTGATTCCAGAAATTCACCGCGTAACGGCTGAGCAGCGCAAAGACCGACCCCACCAGGCACAGGATCGAGGTGAGATCGGCGGCGGTGTCGTCATTCTCGATCGCCTCCCACAGGGCGATATAGCCGAGATAGAACAGGAACAGGATTAAAAAGCTCGTGAGGCGCGGATCCCAGGCCCACCATGTGCCCCACATCGGCTGTCCCCAGATCGCCCCGGTCAGCAGCGCGATCACCGTCATGATCATGCCCACGGGGGCGGCGGCGCGGGCGGCCAGCGCGCTCACGTGGTGGCGGCGCACGATCCACACCAGCGAGGTGATCAGCATCATTAGCCAAGCATTGATCGCCATCAGCGCCGCGGGCACGTGCAGGTAGATGATCTTGACGGTCGATCCCTGCCGGTAATCATCCGGCGTGAAGAAAAACCCCCAAATCAGCCCCACCACCAGCGTCAACGCCGCAGACCACGCAAACCACGGCAACACACGGTCGGTGGTCTGGATGAATTTCTTGGGATTGGCATACTCCCAGAGCGCATTCAGGCTCATCCCGTTTCCTTTGTTCATCGCAGGTTGACCCTCAATACCGCAGCCGAGGCGAAAGGCAAAAGCGCGATCGTGCCGCAGGTGATCCCCGCGAGAAACAACAGCGGCGTGGTGATATCAAACCCTTCCGCCCCGCGCCGGGCGACCTCGGCCCCGAAGATCAATGTAGGCACGTAAAGCGGCAGCACAAGCAGGCTGAGGAGCAATCCACCGCGCTTGAGACCGACGGTCAGCGCCGCCCCAAACGTGCCGATCACGCTGAGCGCGGGCGTGCCGAGGGCGAGCGAGAGGGTGAGCCAGAGAAAGCCCGCCTCGGGCAGGTTCAGAAGCACGCCCAGAACCGGCGCCACCAGCACCAGCGGCAGGCCCGTGGTCAGCCAGTGCGCAAGCGCCTTGACGCTGACGATCCCCTCCATCGGCAGGGGCGAGGTGGCGAGCAGATCGAGGCTGCCATCCTCCCAGTCGAGCGCGAAGATGCGGTCGAGCGACAGCAGGCAGGCCAGCAGTGCGCCGAGCCACAGAATGCCCGGTGCGATCTTGGAGAGAAGCGCACTTTGCGGGCCAACGCCGAAGGGCACCAGCACCACCACGATCAGGAAGAACGACAGGCCAAGGCCAAAGCCGCCCCCGGCGCGCATCGCCAACCGGATATCCCGCACCAGCAGCGCGATCACAGGAAGGCTCCGTCGAAATCCTCGATGTCGAGCGGCTTGGCCCGGTAGGGACCGACATCGAGCACCTGCGCCTCCGAGAGGCCAAGGTCGATATGCGTGGCAATCAGCGCGGCCCCGCCCTGCGCCAGATGGGCACGCACGGCGGCGGCAAACATCGCCACGGCATCGGTGTCGAGCGACACGGTCGGCTCGTCCAGCACCCAGATTTCGCGGCCCGTCACCAAAAGCCGCGCGAGGCCAAGCCTGCGTTTCTGCCCGGCCGAGAGCGCGCCTGCGGGACGCCCTGCCAATGGGCCGAGCGCGAAGGCGCTGATTGCGGCAGAAATATCCCGGTTACCAAAGGCTTGCGCCCAGAAGCTCAGGTTTTCCGTAACCGTCAGCGTCGGCTTGATCCCGTCGGCGTGGCCCGCGTAAACTAGGCTCTCGGGCGTCACCTCGACCTGTCCCGACAGCGGCGGTTGCAGCCCTGCAATGGTGCGCAAAAACGTGGTCTTGCCGATGCCGTTCGGCCCGCGCAGCACCATCGCCTGACCGGCCCCGAGCGTCAGGTTCAGCCCTTCCAGCACGGGTATCCCGCCGCGCGCTATGCTCAGATCGGTTACGGTCAGCATCATGCGCCCGCTTTAGCCCGAAACCGGGCGCGCGAAAAGCGCCAACGCTGCGCGCATCGTCACACCGGCAATGCAGCCACCGCCACGCGCCGCCCTTCGGAGAGCAGCACGTTATAGGTGCGGCAGGCGGCGGGGGAACTCATCGTCTCGACCCCGACATTGGCCTCTTCCAGCGCGTGGCGCAGAGTGGCGGGGATATGGGCGACCTCGGCGCCGGTGCCGATGAAGATCACGTCCACCTCCTGCGCCAGTTCCAGCAGCGGCACAGTATCCTCGAACCCGCCCCAGCCGCGCGCCGATTGCACGGTCACGAGGATCGCGCCTTCCATCACCTCGCCCGCGACGCGGAAGAATCCCGGCCCGTAGCCGTCGATCGGCGTGGCCCCCGCAAAGCTGATTTCGATCATCTGCATGGCAGCGTCTCCTTCACGTCCAGAGTGGCAGGCCGCTCAGCACGGCAAGGCCGATCACGGCATAGGCCACCCAACGGTAGAGCCGCTCGTGGCGCGGGTCAAACAGCGCCTGCCCGATCAGCGAGGTGATGAAATAGGGCACGGCGAGAACCAGCGCGAGCAGTAAGATATGCCATTCGACACGGCCCTGAAGCAAGAGATTGGCGACGATCACCGTATCTAGGGCGGCCAGAAACAGGATGGTGTTGGCCCGCACGGTCTGCGCCACCAACTGTCCGGCGAGGTAGAACAGGATCACCACCGGCCCCGTCAGCCCCGTCAGCCCGCCGATCACCCCGGCCACCGCACCGATGGCGATGAGCATCGGACGGCTGACAATTCCGGAAAAGCGCCAGCCTGCAACGAGTGCCCCAAGCGTCACCGCAGCGACCGTCGCGACGATCCAACGGATCGTCACCGGGGCGAGCATCCCCATGAGCCACAGACCGAACGGAACCGTGATCAGCGCGGCGAGCGCCAGCACCGCCACCTCGCGCCGGTCCGCCTGCCCCCAGGCGCGCGGCAGAAGCGCCGAGGTGCTGGCAATGCCGGTGAGCGTAATGACACCGACAACCACCTGCGGCGCAAGGAAAATCCCCGCGACTGGCACAAAGATCAGAGCTGTGCCGAACCCGGTGAACCCCCGCACGATTCCCGCAAGACCGATCGCCAACATCAGCCAGGGCAGCCCCGGCGTGGCAAGCGCCGTGGCCAGCGCCTCAGGCATCTACATTGGCGAATTGCGTGCCGGCATTGGCGTCGGGCTTGGACCAGTCGCGCGTGACGCCCAGCCACATCAGCACCGTCGAGGCCACGAAGATCGACGAATAGGTGCCCACGACAACGCCCCAAATCATCGCGAAGACAAAGCCCCGGATCACGTCACCGCCCAGGAAGTAGAGCGCGAAAAGCGCCAGAAGCGTGGTGACAGAGGTCATCATCGTACGGCTCAGCGTCTCGTTGATCGAGATGTTGAGCACCTCGCGCAGCGGTTTCTTCTTGTATTTGCGCAGGTTTTCGCGGACCCGGTCAAAGACCACCACCGTGTCGTTGAGCGAATAGCCCACGATGGTCAGCAGCGCCGCGATAATCGCCAGATCGAACTGGATCTGCAATTCCGAGAACACCCCCACGGTCAGCGCCACGTCATGCACAAGGGCGATCACCGCGCCCACGGCGAACTGCCACTCGAAGCGCAACCAGATATAGATCAGCACCGCCCCGATAGCGAGCGCGACGGCAATGATCGCGGCCTGAATAAGCTCTCCCGAGACCTTGGGCCCGACGCTCTCGACCGAGGTGAACTCGATATCCGGCACCGCCGACTGCACGGCCGCCTCGACTTGGGCGATCATCTCCGGTGTCACGCTCTCGGTGTCGTCCTGTGCCTGAATGCGGATCATCGCGACGTTTACGTCTGGGCCGAAGGTCGGGTCGAACACTTCGGTGATGCTGATATCTCCGAGCCCCAGATCGCCAACCGCGTCGCGATACTGACCTACATCCACCGGCTCGGCGCTTTGCGTGCGAATCGTGGTGCCGCCCTTGAAATCAATGCCGAAATTCAGCCCCTGTAGTCCGAAAGAGCCAAGCGCCACGAGCATCATCACGCCGGAAATCCCCAGCCACAGCTTCCACCAGCTGAAGAAATCGAACGAGGTCTGCTCCGGTACAAGACGCAGCGCACGGCCTTGCAAAACGCTCTTGGGGCGTTTGCGCTCAAACCACATCACGGCAATCAGACGAGTGACGAACAGCGCCGTAAACACCGAGGTGATGATGCCGAGGCCGAGCGTGATCGCAAATCCGCGCACCGGGCCCGAGCCCATGGCATAGAGGATCAGGGCGGTGAGGAAGGTGGTGATATTGGCGTCGACAATGGCGCTCATCGCCTTCTCGTACCCCAGTTCGATGGCGCGGGCAGCGCCCTTGGCGGTCTTCATCTCTTCTTTGATGCGCTCGAATACCAGCACATTGGCATCCACCGCCATACCGATGGTCAGAACGATCCCGGCGATACCGGGCAATGTCAGCGTGGCACCGATCAGGCTGAGCAGGCCGAAGATCAGCCCGACATTGATGAAGAGGGCTATATTGGCGAATATCCCGAAACGCCCATAGCTGAGGAACATGTAGACCAGCACCAGCAGGAAGGAGACGGCCGTCGCGATCTTACCCGCCTCGATGCTGTCCGCCCCGAGTTCCGGACCGACGGTGCGTTCCTCGAGGAATTCCAGCCCGGCGGGCAACGCGCCCGCGCGCAGCAGCACCGCCAGTTGGGTGCTGTCCTCTACGGAGAAATTGCCGGTTATGATGCCCGAACCGCCGGGGATATGACTCTGGATCACCGGTGCGCTGATCACCTCGCCATCAAGCACGATGGCAAAGGGATTGCCGATATTGTCAGCGGTGTAATCGCCGAACTTACGCGCCCCGGTGGGGTTGAAGCGGAACGACACCGCCGGCCGACCGTTCTGGTCGAAATCAGGCTGCGCATCGACCAGTTCCTCGCCGGTCACGACGGGGCTGCGCTCAAGGATGTAAAACACGCCCTGCTCGTCGAGCGAGGGCAGGATCTCGTTGCCGACGCCGGGGTTTTCATCCGCATCGGACGACCGGCTCACGACCGGCTGAAAGGTCAGTTGCGCGGTGGTGCCGATCAGGTCCTTGAGTTCGGCGGCCGATCCGATGCCGGGCACCTGGATCAGGATGCGGTCGGCCCCTTGCCGCATGATCGTCGGCTCGCGGGTGCCGGTCTCGTCGATGCGGCGGCGGATGATCTCCAGCGCCTGGCGCACGGTGCGCTCATCGGTCGCGCGCTGTTCGGCCTCGCTCAGTCGCACGATCACGTCCGGCCCGTCGGTGGTGACGTTGATATCGGTGGATCCCGCACCGGTCAGGCTGGTGACCGGACGGGCAAGACCGCGCACGAGGCTCGCCGCCTCGCCCGCCATCTCGGGACGCTCGACCAGACGCACGCGCAATTCCGGTCCCTCGGAGTCCTGCAACCGGATCGGGCCGACGCGGTCGCGCTCCTCGCGCAAGAGATCGCGCACCTCCGGCCACATGCCCTCGACCCGCGCCTCGTAGACATCCTCGACCTGAACCTCGGCCAGCAAATGGGCACCGCCGCGCAGATCAAGGCCCAGATTGACCAGATCGGAGGGCATCCAGTCGGGCCATAGGGCCAATTCGTCCTGCAGGGCGGCAGGGTCGGCACCGGCCTCGATGGCGGCGGCTGCGTCATTATGCATCTCAACCCGTGGGTAGAAGGCATTGGGCAGCGCGAGCAGCAGCCCGAGCGCGACTACGCCCAAGATGACAAGGCGTTTCCACAGGTCGATTTGTAGCATAATGTTGCCTTTTCAGAGGGGTAGACGCGCAAGCGAAAGTGGGCCTCAGCCCTCGGCGGGCTCGGTCTTGGATATGACCTGCGCGATGGTGGAGCGCACGACGCGCACCTTGACGCCCTCGGACAACTCGACCTCGATCTCATTGTCGTCCTTGACCTTGGCCACCTTGCCGATCAGGCCGCCTTGCGTCACTACCTGGTCACCACGGCGCAGGGCATCGACCATCGCCTTGTGTTCCTTGAGCTTTTTCTGCTGCGGACGGATCAGCAGGAAATACATGATCACGAAAATCAAAATGAGAGGAATGAACTGGCCGAAGGCTTCCATTGGGTGCTGTCCTTGTCTGATGTGCCGGGGCGGAGGCCCCGCGAATTGAGCGGGAACCTAAGGTCGGGACGGGGCATTTGCAAGGCGGGAAAGCCGAGTTGCGGCCGCGTGGAGAACAAGCCAGGCAGAGCGTTTCGGATGGTTCCGAAATTCTCGCCGATACGCGGCCTCGGGGCCCCGGCGCGCGGGTGCAGACACTGCCCAAAGAACCCATCCCACGAAAAAACCCGCACCAAACGGTGCGGGTTTCAAATCCTTGCCGCTGCGTCGGGCTACGCTCAGCCTGCGCTCGCGCCTTCCTTCTTCTTGCCCTTCGACTCGGCATAGATGACCAGCGGGGCCGCGTCCGACGTGACCGCCTCCTCGTTGACGACCACTTCTTCCACATTCTCCAGGCTCGGCAGATCAAACATCGTGTTGAGCAGGATATCCTCGAGGATCGAGCGCAGCCCCCGCGCGCCGGTCTTGCGCGCAATCGCCCGTTTGGCAATCGCGGTAAGCGCATCGTCGGTAAAGGTAAGCTGCGCGCCTTCCAGTTCGAACAACCGCTGATACTGCTTGACCAGCGCGTTCTTGGGCTGCGTCAGGATCGTCACCAGCGCATCCTCGTCAAGATCCTCCAGCGTCGCCAGAACCGGCAGACGCCCGACGAATTCCGGGATCAGTCCGAATTTCAACAGATCCTCCGGCTCCAGATCAGTAAAGATTTCACCGATTCCACGCTCGTCATCGCCGCGCACATCGGCACCGAACCCCATGGCACTACCCTTGCCGCGCTGCGCGATGATCTTGTCGAGCCCGGCGAACGCCCCGCCACAGATGAACAGGATATTGGTGGTGTCCACCTGAAGGAATTCCTGCTGCGGATGCTTGCGCCCGCCCTGCGGCGGCACGGCCGCGACCGTGCCTTCCATCAGCTTCAAAAGCGCCTGTTGCACCCCCTCGCCCGACACATCGCGGGTGATCGAAGGATTCTCGGACTTGCGGGTGATCTTGTCGACCTCGTCGATATAGACAATGCCGCGCTGCGCGCGCTCGACGTTGTACTCAGAGGATTGCAGCAGCTTGAGGATGATATTCTCTACATCCTCGCCCACATAGCCCGCCTCGGTCAGGGTGGTCGCGTCGGCCATGGTGAAGGGCACGTCGAGAATGCGCGCCAGCGTCTGCGCCAAAAGCGTCTTGCCACAGCCGGTGGGGCCGATCAGCAAGATGTTCGATTTGCTGAGTTCGATATCGCTCTTGCCGGAATTGTTCAGGCGCTTGTAATGGTTATGCACCGCCACCGACAGCACCCGCTTGGCCATCGCCTGGCCGATCACGTAATCGTCGAGCACCTGGCAGATGTCATGCGGCGTCGGCACGCCCTCGCTCGATTTCAGCCCCGCGCTCTTGGTTTCCTCGCGGATGATGTCCATGCACAGCTCGACGCATTCATCGCAGATGAACACGGTCGGCCCGGCGATGAGCTTACGCACCTCGTGCTGGCTCTTGCCGCAAAAGCTGCAATAAAGCGTGTTCTTGCTGTCGCCGCCGGAATTCGTTGCCATCACGTACCTTTCAGACCCTGCGCCGCTCTCGGTCATGCGGCCCGGTCAGGGTCTTTGCTCTGTCTTTCGTCTCTTCCGCCAGCTTAGGGCAGCCGGAAAAGCACCACAATCCGAAAATCGCGACACCCCGGTCAGGGTGCCGTGATCGCCTTATTTTTCCTCATCGCCGCCAGTGGCACGGCTCTCGACGATCTCGTCGATCAGGCCCCAATCCTTGGCCTCCTGCGGCGACATGAAATTGTCACGTTCCAGCGCATCAACCACCTTCTTCATGGTCTGGCCGGTATGCTTGACGTAGATCTCGTTCAGCCGGTCCTTGAGTTTCTGGGTCTCCTTGGCATGGATCATGATATCCGTTGCCTGCCCCTGATAGCCGCCCGAGGGCTGGTGCACCATGACCCGGCTGTTCGGCAGCGAAAACCGCATGCCCGGTGCGCCCGCCGTCAGCAAGAGCGATCCCATGCTCGCGGCCTGCCCCACGACCAGCGTGCTGACCTTGGGCTTGATGTATTGCATCGTGTCGTAGATCGAGAGACCCGAGGTCACAACACCACCGGGACTGTTGATATACATGCTGATTTCCTTCGACGGGTTTTCCGCCTCCAGATGCAAGAGCTGCGCCACGATCAGGCTCGACATGCCGTCATGAACCGGGCCGCTCAGAAAGATGATCCGCTCCTTCAGAAGGCGCGAGAAGATGTCATAGGCGCGTTCCCCCCGGCTGGTCTGCTCGACGACCATCGGCACGAGGGTATTCATGTAGGTTTCCATAGGGTCGTTCATCTGGGCCCGCCTGCTGTTTTGCCCGGGCCTGCCTGCCCGGGTCGATGGGAGTTGCCGACCGTACCCGGCCAGTTGCTAAGGGAGTCTTAGTGTCGCGCCCAAGGGGCTGCAAGGGCGTCGCTTTAATTTGTAGCAGCGCGCGCCGTCCCTGACGCTTTTGACGCCACGGTCGGTCACTTTTTCGCGTGCTGGCGCGCACAAGTTTTGCAGATCGCCAAAAAACGCCCTACATACGCTCTTTAACGCCCACAATGGATACAAGAGCCATGCCCCTCCCCGTTCTAGACGACAGCACCAGCCCGGAAGAAATGGACCGCATGGTCGAGAACGCGACCACGGCAGCCAATTTCCTCAAGGCGATCAGCCATGAGGGACGCCTGATGATTCTGTGTCATCTGGTCTCGGGCGAGAAGTCCGTGACCGAGCTGGAAGAGCTGCTCTCGGCCCGGCAGGCAGCCGTCTCGCAGCAATTGTCGCGCCTGCGCCTCGAAGGGTTGGTGACCACCCGGCGCGAGGGTAAGGCCATCTATTACAGCCTTGCCGATGAACGCCCACGCCGCGTGCTCGAATTGGTGTACGAGCTGTTTTGCGCCCCTGACGCGCAGGGGCGCAACGCCTGATCAGGCGGCTTTCACGGTCTTGCCCACCGCATAACCGGCAAAAGCGTCATCCACATCTGTGTGGTTCACATGGTTGGAATAGTTGCTGATCGTCTTGACGGCCATCGCCAGGATAATCTCCAGCACGTGAATGTCGGAATAGCCTGCGGATTTGAACGCCTCGGCCTCGGTCTTGGTGGGCAGGCCGCGCGTCTCCCACATGTGGTGGGTGAACCGGCGCAGCGCCTCAAGCTTGTCATCATCCAGAGATTTGCCATCGCGCAGCGCCTGCGTGTGCTCTTCACTCAGCTTCGAGACCTTGATCGCCAGCATCGAATGCGCGGCGGTGCAATAATCACAGCCATTGGCCAGCGAGATGGTCAGGAACACGACCTCCTGCTCCGGCGGCGTGAAATTGGCCTGCGTGCGAAAATGATCATAGCCGTGCAGATATGTGCTCAGCAGGCCCGCATTGACGGCCATGCCACGATACATGTTCGGCACGAAGCCCAGCTTGGCACGGGCTCCGTCCAGCAAGTCCTTTGCCAGACCTTCGGCCTGATCGTCACTCACCGGGGTGGCGTCCACCTTGTATTCAGCAGTCATTTGACCCTCCTTTGGTTACGGTTGCATCACAGCTAATCAGAGAATCGCCGTATTGTAACCGGCATGACGATCACCTAAACGTGAGGCCGGTTCGCATCAGATAGCGCAGGTTCAAGATGCGCCCGACGCGCCCATTTTCGTCGGGACAAGGGTGGATGCTCTCGAATTGATGATGGAAGAGCGCCACCCTGATGATCGGATCGAGATCGCAAGGCCCGCCGTCGTTCCCGAACCGCTCCAGCACCGGCATCAGGGTTTCGATTTCCCGGAAGCCCTGCGGCGGCACATAGCCCATGTCCTGCGTCACGTCGTTGCGCAGCGCCGTGCCGCGCGTGGATCGGAATCCGCCAGAGCGCCCCTTCAGCAGCCGGAACATCTCGATCAACGTGTGTTTGGTGATGAGGCCGTCGCTTTCAACCAGATGTTGGCACCAGGGCTTTACGGCGTCTTGGTAGAGCGCAACCTTGTTTGCAGCCCCGAACCGCGGTCCCTCTAGAAGCAGGTCAGCCAGAAAGCGCGTCCAGCATCGTGACGATATTCTCGATCTCCGAGGACACCTCGGCCTCCCGAAGCGCCGGTGTCGATCAAGATACTCTGGTTCGGTATGGTCGCCGCTTGTTCGAACCGCATGAGCACGTCAGGCCACCAGGGTCGCTCCTCGATATGTGATTTCCCCTGCATAACCCAGTTATGCCTGATTGTGCCTTGACCGCCGATCGTTTAAACGTCGAGCCGTGCCCTCGTAGCTCAACTGGATAGAGCATCGGTCTTCTAAACCGGCGGCTGCGCGTTCGAGTCGCGCCGAGGGCACCATAATCGTCGCCGTGTAGTAATCATCGCCATGTAGATGTGGTTCCCTTGGTCACCTCCAACGCGCGGCAGGTCGCAAGGGAAGAACATTTTCACACAGGAACAGTTCAGGTTTTCGTCGATCTGGACAGCCTGAATATTGCAACGGTGCTCGACATATGACTGAATTCTCAGGATCGCGCATGCGAGAGAGTTCAGGGGCTACCCTGTCAGGTCGACATGTGGTCCGAATGAAATACCCTAGACAGAATTATCATATAAATTTATTTATATATCAATTTATTACTCGTCACACTTCATGTCACATCCGGTGTCGCAGCAAGTGACTTCACCCAGGCATCAAGCACGCGCGCATCGGGTGCGACAGGTTCCGCAAGCCCCTCGCAAAAATTCTGAAATCGCGGCGCGTTGAGGCGATTGACGCCGACCAGAACCGGCACCCCCAATCCGAGTGCCTCTGCGATAAGACCGCGAAACCCGCGCCCGTCCGCCTCGTGCTTGCCGAACTTGTTGACGATCACCAGGTCGCAACCCGCATCGAGCCGCGCCTCGCTCTCGGCCACCGCCTGCTCCAGCGCCGCCGGATCAAGCCGACAGCCCTGCGCCCCCGGTCCGAGGGACTGCGAAATGCGGATCACCGGCCCGTCGGGCAACACCTGCACATCCATGTCACAGGGCCGATCCGCATCGCAATCGGAGTTGATCTGCACCGTACCACACAGCCGCAGCCCGCGCGCCCGCGCGCGCAAGGCCAGCCCGTGCAGCAGCAGGTCGGTATCACCCCGTCCCTCGGCCATGACATAGGCAATACGCATTGGCCTCGCCCTCAAGCGGTCAGGCGGCTGATGACCACCGTCACCTCGGGCCGCTTGCCGATCTCGTTCTGCGCGCTCTGTCGGGCCACGCGACGCAGCCCTTCCTCAAGCTTGTCGTCATCGGTCAGCGTCTTGGCCCCGGCCCGGCCCATGAACTGCGACAGATCCTCTTCCAGCACATCGACCAGCGGCGCGCGGCTTTGCCCAGTCTCGGCCAGTCCCATCGATTCGACCCAAGGCTCGCCCAGGGGCTCGTCCTCCTCGTCCATGATCACGTTGATCATCACATGCCCGTTGAGCGCCATGCGAATCCGGTCGCGCACGATCCCGTCCATCGCCCCGATCTTGACCGAGCCATCCACATAGGTGCGCCCGGTCTCGACATATTCGGCCACCTTGGGGGCATTGCCACTGAGGTCGATCATCATGCCATTGACAGCCAAAACGCCATTGATCCGGTTCGCCTTTGCCAGCTTCACATGCTCGCGCAGGTGCCGGTGCTCGCCATGCATCGGCACCACGATCTGCGGCTTGATCAGCTTGTGCATCGCATCGAGATCGGGCCGGTTGGCGTGGCCCGAGACGTGATAGCGGTCATCCCCCTCGACCACGTCGACCCCGATCTCGGAGAACTTGTTGATGATGTGGATGACACCGCGCTCGTTGCCGGGAATGGTCTTGGAGGAGAAGAGGAACGTGTCGCCTTCCTTGAGCACCATACCATTATACTTGCCATTCGCGAGCTGCGCGCTTGCCGCGCGCCGCTCGCCCTGACTCCCGGTGACGATCAGCATCAGGTTCTCACGCGGGATATTGCCGGCCTCCTCGGGGCTGATGGTCGCGGGGAAATCCTTGAGCACGCCGGTCTCGACCGCCGCCTCGATCATCCGCCGCATCGCCCGGCCCAGCAGACAGACCGAACGCCCGGCCTGCTTGCCCGCCTCGGCCAGCGTCTTGACCCGCGCCACGTTACTGGCGAAGGTCGTGCAGACGAACATGCCCTTTGAGGCCTGCACCAGATCGGTGATCGGCTGGCCGACCGTGCTCTCGGACCGCCCGTCATGGTGGTTGAACACGTTGGTCGAATCGCAAACCAGCGCCTTCACGCCCGGCTCCGCTAGGCTGGCCCAACGGTCGTGATCGAACGCCTCGCCCACGACAGGATTCTCGTCAATCTTGAAATCGCCGCTATGCACGATGCGTCCGCCAGGGCTGTCGATGACAAGACCCGAACTTTCTGGGATCGAATGCGAGATCGGCACGAAACCCACGGTAAACGGGCCTGCCTTGACTGTTTCAGGCCAGGGCGAGACGGTCTTGACCGCCTTTTCGGAATGGCCGTGCTCTTCCATCTTGCGCCGCGCAATGTTGGCGGTGAAGGCGCGGGCATGGATCGGCGCGCCCAGACGGTCGTAATAATGGGCTACGGCACCGACGTGATCCTCATGGGCATGGGTGATGAACACCGCCTCCAGATCGTTCTTGCGCGCCTCGAGCCAGGAAATATCGGGCAGGATCAGATCAACCCCGGGCGTGCCGTCCATATCCGGGAATGTCACACCCAGATCCACCAGGATCAGCTTTTCCTTGCCCGGCTTGCCATAGCCGTAGACATAGGCATTCATACCAACTTCACCCGCCCCACCGAGGGGCAGGTAGATCAAACGTTCGCTGCTCATGGGGCGTCAGCCCTCCTTGTTATGCTCGTGTATCACGGTCAGCCCGTGCATTGTCAGATTGTCCTCGAACATGTTGAACATGTCCGTGCCTTGCTGGAATAACGGTGCCAGCCCACCTGTTGCGATCACCTTCATGGCGCGGCCACGCTCGGCCTTTACCCGCTCACATATCCCATCAATCAGGCCGACATAACCCCAGAATACGCCCGATTGCATGCAGTCCACCGTATTGGTGCCGATCACGCGATCGGGCTTGGTCACGTCGATATGCGGCAGCGCCGCCGCGGCCTCATGTAGCGCCTGAAGCGACAGGTTCACCCCAGGCGCAATCACCCCGCCGATATAGGCGCCATCATGATCGACCACGTCGAATGTCGTGGCGGTGCCGAAATCCACGATGATCAGGTCGCCGCCATAGAGGTCATATCCCGCCACCGTATTGACCAGCCGGTCCGGACCCACCTGCGTGCCCGCATCCACCCGCACATCCACCGGCAGGCGGCACTCGGGCTTGCCCACGACCAGCGGACGGCAATTGAAATAGCGGTCGGCAAAGACGCGCAGGTTGAACACTACACGCGGCACGGTGGAACTGATCACCACCGCATTGATCTTTGCCTCGATCCGGTGATGCGCCAGCAGCGTCTTGAACCAGACGAAATACTGATCGGCGGTGCGCTGATGCTCGGTCGAGGTGCGCAGCGTGCAGATGAACCGCGTCCCGTCCCAGATCGAAAACACCGTGTTGGTATTGCCGCAATCAATCGCCAAAAGCATGGGGGCCGCCCTCCCGCGTCAGAAAAACACCTCGGCCGCGGCAATCGCCTGCCGCCCCTTGGAGGTCATTAGAACGAGATTGCCCGCCTCGTCCACCGTCTCGAATGTCCCGTGATAGCTGTCGCGTGTGGTGCGCGCGGTGATCGCCTCGCCCAAACGCGCCGCCCGGTCGAGCCATGCCCGGCGGATGGGGGCGAAGCCAAAGGTCACGAATTGCGCCTCCAGCCGCGCATAGGCCGGGGCCAAAAGGCTCAAAAACTCCTCTGGCCCGAGCGCCACACCGGTCTCAGACAAAAGCGAGACCGGGCGCAGTGCCCCCTCCTCCACCTCCGCGCCCGCCGGAGCGCGGCACAGGTTCACCCCGATGCCAATGGCGAAATGGCTGAGATCCCGGCCCGCGCCCGCGCTCTCCAACAGGATGCCCGCCAGCTTGCCGCCATTGAGCAGCACGTCATTGGGCCATTTCAGGCTGACTCCCTCGGCCCGCCCGGTCGCCGCCACCAGCGCATCGCAGAGCGCAAGCGAGGCCACAAAAGACCGCAACGCCACCTTGTCCGGGCCCTCAGTGGGGCGCATCACCAGGGTCGCCGCGAAATTGCCCGCCGGATTGACCCAGGCCCGCCCGCGCCGACCGCGCGCCGCCGTCTGCTCCAGCGCCAATATCCATTCCGGCCCGCGCAATCCGGGTGCCAGTCGCGCGGCCTCGGCATTGGTGCTGTCCACCGAGGCCAGCACCCGGCGGCCATAGCCCTCGGGCCAGTCGAGTTTCGATCCCTGCTTCATCGTTCCCAAAATACTCCTGCCGGAGGGGTATTCTCTTTGTGTCATACGTTCTCACCAAGTGCCATCGGATTAAATTCCCAATAAATATCGGCATGTTAAGGTGTCACGGCGTCCCGGAATGAACCGGGTAGCGTCACGCCAGAACGTATATAACAAAGAGGATATTATCATGGCAAAATCGAACGCATTCACGGTTGTAAAACTCAAGTCCCTCCCGGCCGGGAAACACTGCGATGGGCAGGGTCTGTGGTTTCATAAGCGCGCTGACGGAGGCGCACAATGGGTCTTTCGCTTTCAGCTCTGGGGCGGCCAAGAGAGATGGGACTTGGATCTTTCAAGAATGTCTCTCTGGCTGAGGCCCGTAGGAAAGCGGATTGGGCGCGTCAACAGGTGCAGTCTGATATCGATCCGGTCAAACAGCGCCGTCTGATGCGGCAGCAATCGAATGGACATGACGGCCATCTAGCAGGCTGCTGAAATAGTCCCACCTCGACAGCTGGTTGGGAACATGATTCATCCTCGTCACGGCAATGGCGGGGGTGATGATGCGCGGGACGGACGAGACGAGCGGTTCGCTGTTCAGCTATGTGGATCTGGAGGCGCGCATCCCGGCGCGGCATCCGT
>NZ_BDIY01000017.1 GCF_002072155.1 Roseovarius sp. A-2
AAAAGGCCCCATTCCGCCCTTGATCGGCAGACGCCTGACGACGCATATTGGGTAGGCTTGGAACAACAAGAAGCAGCATGAAACCTAAACCCGATACACCTTAGAAAAGCTGCAAACATGTCCGAAAAGGTGGGACCACTTCAATCCTTGCATGCCGCGCGTGATCCTGGTGGCTCGCCCTTGCTGCCCGGCGCGCCAGAGGGCACAAGGGTGAGAGAGCCAGTGGGGTCTTCGAAGTGGACAAGCAGATACAAAATCGGGTCGATCTGACGACCGGCATGCTGCTGGTCGCGATCACCTGTCTCGTGATCCTGCACGAGTGGCATGTCGCGGCATGGATGGCCCCGGCGAAACCCGCGCTCGTGCTGCTGCTTGTTGCCATTCTGGCGGCGCAGGTCCGGGCCTCGCGCAAGGTCTTCGTCGCGGTGGCGCTTGGCCTGACCGTGGCGCTCGGTATGCACGCGTCGGGCTGGCAGCTGGTTGTTCTGGACGGGTTGCGCTCGGCGGCGTTCATCGCGGCGTTCTTCTCGGCGCTCTCGACGCTGCGCAATGTTGCGCAGACCTCGGCGGCGGTGCAGGCGGCTGGGCGGTTCCTGTCGGCGCAGCGCCCCGGGCGCCGCTACGCGGCACTGACTGCCGGCGGGCAGGGCTTTGCGCTGCTGCTCAATTACGGCGCGATCCAGCTGCTCGGGGCACTGGCGCTGGCCAATGCCGAGACCGAGCCCGATCCGGAGGTGCGCGGCCACCGTATCCGGCGGATGCTGCTGGCGATCCAGCGGGCCTTCGTGTCGACCCTGCCCTGGTCGCCGCTGTCCTTTGCCATGGCGATCTCGATCAGTGTGGTGCCGGGCGCGACCTGGTCGCAGGCGCTGGTGCCGGGGCTGGTGTCCTCGGCGCTGCTGGCGGGGATCGGTTGGGGTCTCGACACAGCGTTCAAGCCACGGCTGAGCGTGACACCCCGGCGACAGACACCGGAGGGATCCTGGGCGCTGATGTTGCCGCTGCTGGCCCTACTCGCGGTGCTGGTGGTCAGCGTGATCGGTCTCTCGGCCATCACGGATGTGCGAATCGTCGGGCTGGTGGTGGTCATCGTGCCGGTGATCGCGCTGGTGTGGATGCTGATCCAGCATTGGGGGCAAGCACCTTTGCAGTCAGTGGCGCGGCGGGTCGGTGACTACGTGACCCGGGAACTACCGGGCTATCGCGAGGAGCTGACGCTCTTGATGATGGCGGGGTATATCGGCACCGTCGGCTCGGCGCTGCTCGTGCCGCTGATGCAGCGCGCAGGGCTTGATCTGTCGATGTTGCCGCCCTGGTTGCTGCTGGTGAGCTTTGTCTGGTTAATTCCGCTGGTCGGGCAGCTCGGGATGAACCCGATCCTGGCGGTGACGCTGATCGCGCCGCTCATTCCCGGGGCCGAGACCCTCGGCGTGGCGCCGACGGCCATCGTTGTGTCCCTGGCGGCGGGATGGGCGCTGAGCGGGGCCAGTTCGCCCTTCACCGCGACGACGCTGCTGATCGGCTCCTTCGGGGGCATCAGCGCGCAACGTGTCGGCTTGGTCTGGAATGGGGTCTACACGGTGCTCTGCGGGGGGATGCTGTCGCTCTGGGTGGTGCTTTACGCCTTCGTCTTGTGACGGCATCAGGGCCCATGACTTCGGCGCTGCAATGCTCACTAGCTTGTCCGCCATCGGCTGTGCGTTTCCCGTACCGGGGCTCGAATCCAGCTGAGCGGACGACAGACGCCATGCGGTGCTGCCACCATCACCCGTCGTGGACGGGCTTCCTCGGTGACCTACGTGAAGCCCTGCAAAGGAGAAACGCATGTCCCTACTCGTCCTCGTCCTCGTCACCGGCGCGATCTTCCTGGTCGCCGACGCCATCATGCTCTCGACTGTCATGCAGCCGCTCTTCGCTCAGCATCTGGGCGAAACGCTCCGCCCGGGCATACGGCCCCTCCCGGCCGTGTTGTTCTATCTCATCTACATGGCCGGCGTGATCTGGTTCGCGGGCTGGCCGGCACTGCGCGATGGCACGCCGCGATGGTGGCAGCCGACATGGCCTGGGGCTCGGCACTCACCGCGCTATCGGCCTGGGGCGGGGTCATGGCCGCCCGGGCTATCGGGTGAACGGACAAGCGCGACCTTCAAGTGCCACCATTGAAATTTTATGGTGCAATTTCGCAGACCACGCGCCGCTGTCTACGCACGTTGCAGTAGACGGACCCATGCCCGCCACCCTTCTTGTCCGCACCAATGAAGCCGCCGCAACGCTGGGAATCATCCAAAGCACGCTCTACGCGCGCGCGCAGACGGGGCGCTGTCCGGCCCCTATCCAGTGGGACGAAACCACCGTCTGGCGCGTCCGCGACCTCGAAACCTTTGTCGATCGACTGGCGGGCCAGATTGCGGGCCAGCCACGCAGCACAGCGCACATCATCAACAAAAAAAGGGCATGGCTAGCCAGAATGGTGCGGGTGGAGGGACTTGAACCCCCACGCCTTGCGGCGCCAGAACCTAAATCTGGTGCGTCTACCAATTTCGCCACACCCGCACTGACCCGAGCGTGTTGAAACGCCCGACTGCGGGCTTCTCTAGCAAAGCGCTGCACCGGATGCGAGCAGAAAACGCGCGCGCGCCGTCGATGGATGTGTTGAAAAAAAGGCGCGACATTAACCGAAAATTGCCATATTCTGAGCAAATAAAGAGGCAGTAACAAAGCGAGAAACGCCATGAAACCGAAAACGGTCGGGCGGTCGGACGGCGAATTGGCCGTCATTCCCCCTGTGGACTGCGGCGGTCTGTGCGCCGACAGTATCATCCTAACCCTGAACGGCGAGATCTGCGTCGGCGATCTACGTCCGGGCATGCGCGTCATCACCCGTGATCGCGGCGCGGTGCCGCTGACAAGGATCGAGATGCGGCGTGTCACCTGCCGCGCGGTGCGCATTCTGGCCGGCTCCCTTGGCCATACCCGACCCGAGCGTGACGTGGTCCTGCCCGCCGGTCAGTCGATCCTGGTGCGCGACTGGCGCGCCAAGGCGCTGTTCGGTGCGGATCAGGCGCTGGTCCCCGTCTCGCGTCTGGTCGACGGTGAATTCGTGACGCTGGAACCGGCACGCGAGATCGTGACCTGCGATCTCGGTTTCGACGGTGCGCATGTTCTCTATGTGGACGGGCTCGAACTCGCGACTGGCCCTCAGACCGTGGCGGCGCACCGGACAGCCTGAAGCGCCCGGCGCTACAAGCCAGCGGCGCGCAAGACACCCGGGACGGCCTCTGGCAGGTCTTCGGCAATCAGGCCAGGGCCAAAGGCACGCGCACATTCCACATGCAGCCAGGTGGCGCTTCGGGCCGCCTGAACGGGGGGCATCCCGCGCGCCAGAAGCCCAGTGATGAACCCCGCCAACACATCGCCCGATCCGGCCGTCGCCAACCAAGGGGACGCCCGGTCATACTGAGCCGAGTTGATTGCACAGCGCCCGTCCGGTGCGGCGATCACCGTATCGGGCCCCTTGAAAAGAACAATACAACCCGCCCGCTCCGCCGCCGCGCGCGTCGCGTCCAGCTTGGAATAGGCCGGGCCCTTTGTGGCAGGCGTGGCCAGTTCTGCCGCGATGTCCGGGAACAGGCGGGCGAATTCCCCGCCATGCGGCGTCAGCACGCAGGTCTCGTGCAACATGGCAAAGAGGGTCTCCGGGGCGTCCTTGAATGCGGTCAGTGCGTCCGCATCCAGGACCGTCGGGCGGGGGTCACCCCCGCCAAGGGCCACGGGCACCAATTCCCGCGCCCGTGTCACCCCCAGCCCCGGCCCAAGGCACAAAGCATTCAAACGGCTGTCCGCAAGCACCTCTGCCAGAGCCTCGCCATGCTCCACCCGCCGCAACATCAGTGCGGTGATCTGACAGGCCACCTCCTGCTGCGCCGACCCTGGCACGCCGAGCGTCACCAGCCCCGCCCCGATGCGCAACGCCCCCCGCGCCGCCAGCCGCGCGGCACCGGTTCGACCCGCGCCACCCGTCAGGATCAGGGCATGGCCGTGGGAATATTTGTGGGTTTCCGAGGACTTGGCCATATGCGCGGAAGAACCGTCTTTAACCAACCGGACCAAATCTTGCAGCGGCACTGCGGGAGAGCGGCCGCCGGCCGGTAACCCGCCGCTGCCCTCAAGGCCGATGCTCTTGACGATGAGTTTTCCTGTCCGACAGGGACCGTCTGATAGATAATGTCCCAGTTTGGCCGCGTGAAAGCTGACGGTCAGGTCCGCCCTAGCACAGGCACCGAGCGGTCGGCCACTATCGGCGCAGAGACCGGACGGCATGTCCACCGCGACCACCCGCACTGGCTTGGCCCGAAGGCTGTCAAACGCGCGCAGGATCTGCCCTAGATGGCCCTCTACGGGTCGGGCAAGCCCCGTCCCGAAAACCGCATCGACGACGAGAGCCGAATGCTCAGCGTGGCTGGCCGAGACCGACGCCAGATCCGCGACAGCGCCCAGGTATCGCCAGCGCTCGAAATTCGCCTTCGCATCCGGCGGCAGCTTGGCGGCATCGCCATAGAGAAACACCTCGACCTCCCAGCCCCAGTCCTTCAGCAACCGCGCCACCACAAACCCGTCGCCGCCATTGTTGCCGGGACCACAAAGCACGAGTGCCTTGTGGGGGGCCTGCGCCAGATCCGGCCATGCCTCGAACACCGCCTCGACCACGCCCCGCCCGGCGCGCTCCATCAGGTCAAGCCCGGTGACCGTGCCCGAGTCGATTGCGGCCTGTTCAATGGCGCGCATTTGGGCGGCTGTGAGGAGTGCGTGCATTCCTGGCCCTTTCTCGATTCAATTTCGCCACATAATGTGGCGACTTGCACATTTATTAGGCATCACCCATGGTGCCCCCTTAGGAACGACGCTGGAGCGACTGTAACCGATTGAGACCCCCGCTGAGAAGTGGTCTGCACGTTGCGAAACGACAACCGAGGAGGCCCGCGCCCATGAAAAAGATCGAAGCGATCATCAAGCCCTTCAAACTCGACGAGGTGAAGGAAGCGTTGCAGGAAGCAGGCATTCAGGGCCTTTCGGTGATCGAGGTCAAGGGGTTCGGCCGCCAGAAGGGACATACCGAACTATATCGCGGGGCCGAATACGTGGTGGATTTCCTGCCCAAGGTAAAGATCGACGTCGTGCTTGACGACGATCAGGTCGATGCCGCCATCGAGGCCATCATCGACGCCGCGAAGACCGACAAGATCGGCGACGGCAAGATTTTCGTCAGCCCCGTCGAACAGGCAATCCGCATCCGCACCGGCGAGACCGGACCGGACGCGCTCTAACCCATTTCCCAACAAGAAAAGGAAGAAGAGAATGAGCAAAGACGCGATTCTCAAGCAGATCAAGGACGAGGATATCGAGTATGTCGACATCCGCTTCACTGACCCGCGCGGCAAGCTGCAACATGTGACGGTGATGGCCGATCAGGTCGACGAGGACTTCCTCGAGGAAGGGTTCATGTTCGACGGCTCGTCCATCGCAGGGTGGAAATCGATCGAAGCCTCGGACATGAAGCTGATGCCGGCATTCGACAGCGCCTATGTCGATCCGTTCTACGCCGAAAAGACGCTTTGCATCCATTGCTCGGTGGTGGAGCCCGATACCGGCGAGCCCTACAACCGCGATCCGCGCGGCACCGCCGAAAAGGCCGAGGCCTATCTGAAGGCGTCAGGTATCGGCGATGTGTCCTACTGGGGCCCCGAGGCGGAATTTTTCCTGTTCGACGATGTGCGCGTCTCGAACTCGATCAACAAGGTGTCCTATGAGGTCGACGCGCTCGACGCATCCTGGAACACCGACACCGAATACGAGATGGGCAACACGGGCCACCGCCCCGGCGTCAAGGGCGGCTATTTCCCGGTGAACCCGATCGACGACGGGCAGGATATCCGCTCGGAAATGCTGTCCACAATGAAGCGTCTCGGCATGAAGGTCGACAAGCATCACCACGAGGTGGCATCGTGCCAGCACGAGTTGGGGCTGATCTTCGGCACGCTGACCACGCAGGCCGATGAGCTGCAAAAATACAAATATGTCATCCACAATGTCGCACAGGCCTATGGCAAGACCGCGACCTTCATGCCCAAGCCGATCTATGGCGACAACGGCACCGGCATGCATGTCAACATGTCGATCTGGAAGGACGGCAAGCCGCTCTTTGCCGGTGACAAGTACGCCGATCTGAGCCAGGAGGCCCTGTGGTTCATCGGCGGCATCCTCAAGCACGCGAAAACGCTCAATGCCTTCACCAACCCCTCGACCAACAGCTACAAGCGCCTGATCCCCGGCTTCGAGGCCCCGGTACTGCGCGCCTATTCGGCCCGCAACCGTTCGGGCTGCGTGCGTATTCCGTGGACAGAGAGCCCCAAGGCCAAGCGTGTTGAGGCGCGTTTCCCTGATCCGTCGGCAAACCCCTACCTGTGCTTTGCCGCGCTCTTGATGGCCGGTCTCGATGGCATCAAGTCCAAGATCGACCCGGGCGAGGCGATGGACAAGAACCTCTACGACCTGCCCGCCGAAGAGCTTGAAGGCATCCCCACCGTCTGTGGCAGCCTGCGCGAGGCCCTTGATGCACTACGTGCCGATCATGCGTTCCTGCTTGCCGGTGACGTCTTCACCAAGGATCAGATTGACGGCTATCTCGACCTCAAGATGGAAGAGATCGAGCTTTACGAGCACACGCCACATCCGGTCGAATTCCTGATGTATTACAGCTGCTAAGCCAGCCTGCAGACCGATTACGGCCTGCCCCGACAGTCAAAGGGCGCCCCCGACAGGGGCGCCCTTTTTCATGCCCCCACACCGTTGCCGTTCTGGAACCAAAAACACAAAAACGTGAAGACTGCCTAAATGTATCCTCATTTGAAACAAACTGGTTCCGCTTTCTCAGATCAACTTAAGAGTGTGAACTAACGAATGGACCCGTCCCATGACCCATACGACTCAAAAGGTTACGGCAGGGCTAGTATTTCTCGGTATGAGAGCACTCGATATAATCGCGATCAGCAAGCGGATCGCCCACACTCTGGACCAGCTCGGCGAAGAGGTGACGATGCAGAAATGTCTGTCGGAGGATGCCGCACTCCTGCGAACGGATCAGTTCGACCTGCGTATCCAGATCGAGCGCAAACGGCATGTAGACCGGCTGGACGTTCCGGCCGATCACTATATCGAAGTGACGCTGATGCGCGAATTCGGCCCGCCCTGGGCGGATGCGGAACCCTATCAGGCGATCATGGCCTATGCGCTGGCCGCTCTGCATGTCCCGCTGGCCCCGGATTTCGTTCAATGGATCGAGCCGGGGGCCTTGTTGACCCGGGCCGAGTTCCGCGCCGCGATCACACCGCCGCAGGAGAACGAGCGCGTCCGGACCCGCATGCGGCGAGGGCGAGACCGTCTGCCCAATGTCGAAGATGCCTACACCGGGCTTCAGGGCCGTATTCCGCATGGCAAGAACCATAGCGCCGAAGATGCCGAGCGCCTGCGCAGCCTGCGCGCGGCATTTTGCGATCCCGAGCCGGAGGATCTACCCGACCCGTCGGACGGTATCCGCGAAGAGACCGCACCGCTGCGGCTCAGCGTCTGGATGATGACTTTTACTCTGGCGATCTTCGCGCTGCCGGTTGCCGCCGGGCTGATGGTGTTCAATCTGTTGCGCGGCGAAAACCTACGACTGGCTTCGCAGACCGCGGCGCTCACGGGCCTGTTCATGTCTTTGCAGGCCAGCGGCGCGATGGCCGAAGCCGTCGATATGGTGCGAGGCCTCGGGATATGACACGCGCCCTGCCCTCAGCGCGCTTGGTGCTGTTCGCCAGGCACGATAGGATCGCCCGCAAAGGCAATCCGTTGAGGAGAGGTGCGATGAAAAAACCTGTCGTGATCCGCCGCGTGGCGCACGCGCTCGGGCTCGGGCTGTGGTTGACAGGAGGATCGGCCGCGATGGCCGCCACCTGTGGGAATACCGCCCAGGGATTCGAGAACTGGAAGGCAGCGTTCAAGCACGAGGCCGCCGCCGAGGGCGTGGGCGCACGTGGGATTCAGGCCCTGGAGGGCGCGCGCTACGCCACCGGCACCATCGCTGCGGACCGCAATCAGAAGAGCTTTCGCTACAGCCTGGAGAAATTCATGCAAGTGCGCGGGGCCGACACCATCGTCGCGCAGGGCCGCAAACGTCGCACCCGTGACGCGGTGTTCTATGACGCGCTGGAGCGGCAATACGGTGTGCCGGCAGGGGTTCTCATCGCGATTCACGGCATGGAAACTGCGTTCGGTGGCTTCATGGGCGACACTTCGGTGGTTTCGGCCATCGTTACGCTGACCTATGATTGCCGCCGCTCCGATTTCTTTCGCCCGCATGCCATCGGAGCGCTGAAACTGGTGGATCGCGGCAGCATCACCGGTCAGACAAAGGGCGCGCGGCACGGCGAATTGGGCCATACGCAGTTCTTGCCCGGCAACGCACTGCGCTACGGTGTGGACGGCAATGGCGACGGTCGGGTCGATCTCTACAACCTGACCGATGCGATGGCCTCCACCGCCCATTTCCTGCGTCAGCAAGGCTGGCACCCCGGGGAGGGATATGCCGCGGGCCAGCCCAATTTCGCCGTGATCGAGCAATGGAACGCGGCTACGGTCTATCAACAGGCGATCGCGCTGATGGCGGCGCGGATAGTCGGAAGCGGATCATGACGGCCCCGCCCTTCGCAACCTGTTCGCGGACGGCAATCGTTACGAGTGCCAAAAATGTGCGGTTCACCTTGACCCAGAACCATCGAGGCATGACATGAGCAGACAGAATTTCGGCGGGATCACCGCCCTTGAATATCACGCGCCTCCGGATATGGATTTCCCCGATATCGTGGAGGAGTTCGACATCGCCTCGCATGCGCTGGCCACCCAGGTGCGCCGCCTGACATGGGATGGCGAGGACGTGGCGATCATCGACCGCGAAAGCGTGCGCATCGCGCTCGGCTGGTTACCCGCACAAAAAGCGCAACGGCCGCATTACCTCGTGATCGCGGTCGGACAGCCCGGGCGCAGGTCGCGCGCGGCGCTCGACCCGGCGGCATATGACACGCTACTGCGCCGCGCGGTCGAGCGGGTGCGCGAATACCTGCCCTTCGATGCGCAATTGAACGGCCCCGCCGGGCTGCCCGTCGGGTCGGCGCTGATCGACCACACCTTTGACCTGTTGACGGCGACCGCCCCAAAGACACCCAACGCCACGCGCCGCAGAAAGCGCCGCGCACGCGACGCGGAAAATTGGGCTGACGGCGCCGTGGACCCGGATGAGGTACGGTCTTTTCCGCGCCCCGCCTCGGTGCCGATGCGGCTGACAATCATCACCTTCGGGCTGACATTGTTCCTGCATGCCCCGCCCGTGGGAGCCGCGCTCCTGACCTACACGACCCTGCGCGAGGCGCAGCCGTTGCTGTTCGGCTAGCTGCGGGGTCGGCAAAGTCCTGCTTCGACACTAGGCATTTAAGCCCCGCCTCAGCGTGCGATCACGTAGCTGTGGATCGAGAAAACGCAGGCCCGTGTCTCGGGCATGCGCAGCACGCATTGCCGCTCCGAGCGCAGGAAGGGCAGCTTCATCGCCTCTTCCGGCTGCACACGCTGTCGCGGCTGATGCAGCGTCGCCTCGGCATAGTAGAGCGCGTTGAACCGCCAGAGCGGGCGGCCAGGCTGCACCCCGTCAAACAGCCGCTGCACCCGTCGCGCGATGCCGTCATCATAGGACGGCACCGGTACATGGATCGCGGTCAAGGGGCGGCCGATCTTCTCGGCCAGCCGCCAACTCGCCGGAAAGCACAGCACCGCCGCAGTCAGCACGTGTTCCGCGCCGCGCCGTTCCAGCAGGCAGAGATCCTCCTGCACCAGATGCCCCAGGGTGCCCATCGGATCGTCGCGGTCAATGGCCACGCTCACACCATCGGGGCGTCGCACCTCTTTTGCGGAAATGACGTAGCCCGCTCCGTTCTCTGCCAGCCAGTCCAGCACATATTGCAAAAGCTCGGCCATCGCGGGCGCCGCCCCGTCGGTCACGGCCAGCACATCGTCGCGCCGCTCCGACAATAACCGCGCACGTTCAGCCATTTGCGCGCTGAATGCCTCGTCCACCAAGAGCCACTCCGCCATATCGAGCGGCGCGATGCCCGGCAGCGGGCGCTTGGCCTCCACGTCATAGGGCAGGCGTTGCTGCAATATCTCGGTCATTCGTCCTCCGGTCTGTAGCATGTCACCATGCGGTAATCCTTGCGTGGGCCACGCACTCGCCATGTCACGCTGAACTCCGGCCAATTGTCAAAATCATAGATGCCGTCATATTGATCCGGGTCGCACCAATGCGCGGTCTCTCCGCCCTCGGGTGGCACATGATGGAAAAACCGGCCATCCTCGAAAGACACCGCCAGATCGCTGTCCCAAGAATACCGCCGCTCCACCTGCATCGGCACATGGCCCTCGATCCGCATCTCGCCGGTCTCGGTATAGGCCAGCCCCGCACTGTCGCGCACCCAGACCGCGCGGCCCGTCACGGTGGCACGGCACCCATCCGCCTCGGCCACCTCGCGCGTGAACGACCACGCCCCTTCGAAATCCTGCAATCGTCTTGGCCGCATGCGCCGCCCTCGCCCCCGCCTTGCCGTGCTGTCCCTTAGCCACTACAAGCGCGCTCAACCGCTTTCCACACCAATCTGCAAGGACCGCCGATGATTCCCCGCTATTCCCGCCCCGATATGGTCGCCATCTGGGAGCCCGCCACCAAATTCCGCATCTGGTACGAGATCGAGGCGCATGCCTGTGACGCCATGGCCGATCTGGGCGTGATCCCGCGTGAGAATGCGAAAGCTGTCTGGACAGCTAAGGATGTCGAATTCGACGTCGCGCGCATCGACGAGATCGAAGCCGAGACGAAACACGATGTGATCGCCTTTCTGACCCATCTGGCCGAGCATGTGGGCAGCGACGAAGCGCGCTTCGTGCATCAGGGCATGACCTCGTCGGACGTGCTCGACACCTGTTTCAACATCCAGTTGACCCGCGCCGCCGATATCCTGATCGCGGATATGGAGGGGCTGCTGGCCGCCCTGAAACGCCGCGCCTATGAGCATAAGGACACGATCCGCATCGGGCGCAGCCACGGCATCCATGCCGAGCCGACCACGATGGGGCTGACCTTTGCCCGCTTTTATGCCGAGATGGACCGCAACCTGACCCGCCTGCGCACCGCGCGCGACGAGGTCGCGACCGGGGCCATTTCGGGCGCGGTCGGCACCTTCGCCAATGTCGACCCGCGGGTCGAGGACCATGTTTGCGCCAGGCTGGGGCTAAAGCCGGAGCCGATCAGCACGCAGGTCATCCCCCGCGACCGCCACGCGGCCTTTTTCGCCGCGCTCGGCGTTGTGGCGTCGAGCGTCGAGAACGTGTCGGTAGAAATCCGCCACATGCAACGCACCGAGGTTCTGGAAGGGGCCGAGTTCTTCTCGATGGGGCAAAAGGGCTCTTCTGCCATGCCGCACAAGAAGAACCCGGTGCTGACCGAGAACCTGACGGGGCTCGCGCGCATGGTGCGCTCGATGGTGATCCCGGCGATGGAGAACGTGGCGCTCTGGCACGAGCGCGACATCTCACATAGTTCGGTCGAGCGAATGATCGGCCCCGACGCCACTGTGACCCTCGATTTCGCCCTCGCACGACTGACAGGTGTCATCGACAAGCTGATCGTTTATCCTGACAACATGCTGGCCAACATGAACAAATTTCCCGGCCTCGTGATGTCGCAGCGGGTCCTGCTTGCCCTCACGCAGGCCGGTGTCAGCCGCGAGGACGCCTACCGCCTTGTGCAGCGCAACGCGCTCAAGGTCTGGGAGACAGGCTGCGACTTCAAGACCGAATTGCTGGCTGACCCCGAGGTGACGGCGGCGCTCAGCCCGGCCGAAATTGAAGAAAAATTCGACCTTGGCTATCACACCAAGCATGTGGACACGATTTTCGCGCGAGTCTTCGGAAAATCGTGATAGACCGAAACCCTGTTCAACAGGGAGACATTTCATGAAACTGACAGTCGGACTTGCCGCCCTCGCCCTCGTAGCCCTGCCCTCGCTCGCCGCGGCGGGATGCAGCTATGGCAAACAGAAACAGGCGCTTTCCTGCGCCCAAGGCACGACCTGGGATAGCGCGACCAATACCTGCCTGCCCACGTCGAGCTGATGCGGAAAGGGGCGGGATGATCCCCGCCCCTCTTTCACCGTTCTACAAATACTCAAATCCGACGGCGCGCCGCTCAGGTCGGCATCCGCTCTTCGACGATGCCCGCCCACCAGCTGCACCCGGCCGGGATTGCCTCGTCGTTGAAGTTGTAGTCGGGGTTATGCACCATAGCCGTATCCCCATTCCCAACGAGGATATAAGCGCCCGGGCGCTCCTCCAGCATGAAGGCGAAGTCCTCGCCGCCCATCACCAGAGGCGCCTCGGCGCAGTCGCCGCTCACCTTGGCCGCGACCGCAGCCGCAAACTCGGTCTGTTCCTCGTGGTTGACCATCACCGGATAGCCGCGATGATAGGTCACCTCGGCCTGCCCGCCAAAGCCCGCCGCGACATGCTCGGAAATCGCACGCAGACGGGTTTCAGCCAGATCACGCATCTCGGGGCTCATCGTACGCACGGTGCCGCGCAGATGCACCGATTGCGGGATCACGTTGAACGCGTTCGACGAGGTCTGGAACGAGGTGACCGAGACCACCACCTGATCGACCGGGTCGGCATTGCGGCTGGCGATGGTCTGCAACATCGTCACCATATGCGCGGCCATCACCGTGGGGTCGACCGTCTCCTGCGGCTTGGCGGCGTGACCGCCCTTGCCGGTGACCTCGATATCGAACTGATCGGTCGCGGCGAAGAACGCGCCGGGACGGATTGCGAAGCTGCCTACCGGGCGGCCCGGCCAATTGTGCATGCCGTAGACCTCCTGAATACCGAACCGTTCCATCAGCCCGTCATCGCACATCGCCTTGCCGCCTGCCCCGCCCTCTTCGGCAGGCTGGAAGATCACCACCACGGTGCCGTCGAAATTGCGCGTCTCGGCCAGATAGCGCGCCGCGCCAAGCAGCATCGCGGTATGTCCGTCATGGCCGCAGGCATGCATCGCGCCGGGGGTCTTAGAGGCATAGTCCACTCCCGTCGCCTCGTGGATGGGCAGCGCATCCATGTCCGCGCGCAGCCCGATCACCTTGCCCGAGCCGGTGGACTTGCCCTTGATCACCCCCACAACGCCGGTGCGCCCGATGCCGGTCACGACCTCGTCACAGCCGAAAGCCTCCAGCTTCTCGGCCACCAGCGCGCTGGTGCGGTGCGTCTCGTAGAGAATTTCGGGATGGGCGTGGATATCGCGTCGCCATTCGGTGATGTCGCCGTGCAATTCGGCAAAACGGTTCTTGACGGGCATACTCTGCACTCCTGTTCGCATTTCGGGATTGCCGCCAAGGTGGCGCATTCGTGTGGGCTCTACAAGGGGGGCGATTTGCGATATACATTGCCGCGCGGCTCAGCTATGCGTCGCGGCTTGCGCCACGGGCGCGCGACTCATGCTCAAGGCCCCTTTTTTGATGATCCCCCAGACCCTCTCTTCCGCTCTTACCGCACGCGGCTATGACACGCTCACCCCCGTTCAAGAAGCCGTGACCGATGCATCCCTCGGGCAGGCCGACCTACTGGTCTCGGCGCAGACCGGCTCGGGCAAAACCGTGGGCTTCGGCCTCGCCATCGCCTCGACGCTGATGGGGGACGCGCCTCGCCTGCCCCCCGCCTCCGCCCCTCTGGCGCTGATCGTGGCGCCCACGCGGGAACTGGCGCTGCAGGTGATGCGAGAGCTGAGCTGGCTTTATGCCGAGACCGGCGCGCGGCTGGTCTCTTGCGTCGGCGGCATGGATGCCCGCGACGAACGCCGCGCGCTGGAACGCGGCGCGCACATCGTGGTGGGCACACCGGGGCGGCTGTGTGATCACATCAATCGTGGCGCGCTCGACATGGGCAGCCTGCGCGCCGTGGTGCTGGATGAGGCCGACGAAATGCTCGATCTGGGGTTTCGCGAGGATCTCGAATTCATGCTGGCGGCGGCCCCCGAGGGCCGACGCACGCTGATGTTCTCAGCCACCGTACCACCGATGATCGCCAAGCTGGCGGAGAAATTCCAGCGCGACGCAACGCGGGTGACCACGCTGACCGGCGCCAAGCAGCACAGCGACATCGCCTATCAGGCGCTGCGCGTGGCGCCGCAGGATGCCGAGGGCGCGGTGATCAACCTGCTGCGGTATCACGACGCGCAGAACGCCATCGTCTTTGCCAATACCCGCGCGATGGTGGCACGGTTGACCGCACGCCTCGCCAATCGCGGCTTTGCCGTGGTATCACTCTCGGGCGAGCTCAGCCAATCCGAGCGCACCCATGCGCTTCAGGCAATGCGCGACGGGCGCGCACGCGTCTGCGTCGCCACCGATGTCGCCGCGCGCGGCATCGACCTGCCCAATCTCGATCTCGTCGTGCATGCCGAACTGCCCACCAATTCCGAGGGGCTGCTGCACCGCTCAGGCCGCACGGGCCGCGCCGGGCGCAAGGGCGTTTCGGCGCTGATCGTGCCTGTGAAGGCGGTGAAGAAGGCCGAACGCCTGCTAAAATTCGCCAAGATCACGGCGGAATGGACGACGCCCCCCACAGCACAGGATATCGAAGCACAGGACCGCGCACGGCTTCTGGCCGACCCGGTCTGGGCCGAGGCCCCGTCCGAGACCGAGACCGCCTTTGCCGACGAACTCCTGACGCTGCACAGCCCGCAACAGATCGCCGCCGCCTATCTGCGGCTCTATCAGTCTCGCTGGTCCGCGCCCGAGGATCTGAGCGCGCCCGATGCCGCGCCGCCCGCACGCGAGCGCGCGCCGTTCGGGCCGAGCACATGGTTCGCGCTCTCGGTCGGGGCCGGCGACCGGGCCGAGGCCCGCTGGCTTCTGCCGCTCCTGTGCCGGGCCGGGAACCTCGACAAATCCGCCATCGGAGCGATTCGGGTGCAGGACAAGGAGACCTTTGTCGAGCTAAGCGACGCGGCGGTGGCCGGTTTTCAGTCAGCCCTCGGCGCGAATGGCGCGCTTGACGAAGGGATCACCGCGCGCAAGATCGACGGTGCCCCCGATCTCGGCCCCGCCCCGCGTGCCCCGCGCCAAGACCGGGACACGCGCGCACCGCGCCCCGACCGCGCCTCGCGTGACAAGGACACATCCCGACCCGCGCCCAAACCGCGCGCACGACCGGCCCTCAAGCCCGACCGTCTGGAAAAGGCAGTCGAGAGCGGCGCGGTAACGCCCGCGCGCAAACCCCGCTCAGACGCGCCTAAACCGGCCGAGAAAAAGCCATGGGCCGACAAGAAACCGGGCAAGCCCGCCTATGCCAAGACGCCCGGCAAGCCGGGGGCCAAACCCTTTGACAAGCCCAAGGCCAAGCCCGCGCCGCGCCCCGAGGCCCCTGCGGCACCGGCCAAGCCCAAGCGCAACCCGGCTAGCGATACCTCCAAGCGGTTCACCCCGCCGGGCACGCCCGGAAAACCCGGCAAGCCGGGCAAACCCAAGCCTAAGCCCAAGGGCGCACCCTCGAAATCGCGGCCGGGGTTCGGCGGCAGTACCCCGCCCAAGCGGCGCAAACCATAACGGCCCCGCGTGGCAATCGCCGGGACCGTCCTGTCGGGGAATCTGCGGCGGATCACATCTACGATCCACCGAGCAAGAGGTCTCATACCAACGGCCCTATAGATTGACCGTTTTTGCCTATTCGCGGTCACTGATTGAACGGACACGCTCGGGATCGTTTGCAAAGACGTTCCATGCCTCGCAGCATCGTGTGACGATGTCATCGCAGGTATCGAACACAGAGCGGCTTCATTTACGGCGGCGAATTGACCCGGACTGTCATCAGTGTCGGAGTGCGTTTCGCGTGACCGCCGTCGGATAGCGACCCACGGCGTGGTGTAAGAGCGCCGATCATCTCAAAGTGTCAACGGTCCGTGCATCCAGGGCGGTGCGATAGCAGTCATATGTTCCGCCACAGCCCATCCGTGGTCTGGGTCAGCGGATAACGGGGTTTTCGCCACCCGTGGTGGGAATGCTGTTTCGCTCGGGACAAAACCGCCTATATTGGCCGCCACAGCAAACAGGATACAGGACAACCGATGCAGGTCGCACTTCACGCTGGCGCACACATGACCGATGAGGGCAGGCTGATTACCTGCCTCGCGTCAAACCGCGAGACGCTGGCCCGGTTTGGCACCAACGTGCCGCCCACCGTCAGCTATCACAAGCTGTTGCGCGACATCCTGCAACTCGCCCAGAAGGGCCCGCTCTCTGACGAGGCGCGCGAGGTGGTGGTCGATGCGATCAGCACCGAGGATGTCACCGACCGGCTGGTCCTATCCAATCACGGGTTCTTCGGGACACCGAAAATGGCGGTGGCCGGTCCGATCCTCTATCCGGCAGCGGATAAACGTCTGAGCCAGTTTCGCCAAATCTTTGCCGACGACCGGCTGGAGCTTTTTTTCGGCCTGCGCAACCCGGCGATGTTTCTACCAGCGTTGCTGCACGGCACGCCGTATAGCTCCGTCGCGCGGATGCTCGATGACAACGATCCGACCGCGATCCGCTGGTCCGAGTTGATCGCGCGCATCCGCAACGCCCATCCCGACCTGCCGATCACCGTCTGGTGCAACGAGGACACGCCGATGATCTGGTCGCAGATCGTGCGCGAGATGGCCGGGATTGACGCCACAGTGCCGATCACCGGCGAATTCGCACTGCTGTCGGAGATCATGACCAAACCTGGCCTGCAACGCTTCAACGCCTATGTCGACAGCCATCCGGGCATGACCGAGGTGCAGAAGCGACGCGTGATCGCCGCCTTTCTCGACAAGTTCGCGGACGAGGCGGCAATCGAGGAAGAGCTCGATGTACCCGGCTGGACAGAGGACGTGGTCACCCGCCTTACCGAACTATACGACGAAGATATCTATGAGATCCAGCGCCTCGACGGCATCCAGATGATCACCCCGTGAGCCGTTCGGCGGCGCTCGCTCAGTTCACCTGCCCGTCCAGCCCATCGGGTTGTCCCACCACCACGAAGGTCAGCGCCTCGGGATCGAGCCGCTCGCGCGCCACCCGGTTGATCTGATCCAGCGTGACCGCATTCACCATGTCGTTGCGGTTGGCGATATAGTCAGGCGGCAAGCCATCCATCTGCATTCCCACGGCGATCGCGGCTATCGGCCCGTTGCCCTCGAAGCGTAACGGAAAGGCCCCGGTGAGATAGGTCTTGGCGTCCTGCAATTCCTCTGCCGTGACACCCTTCTCGCGAATGCGCGCCCACTCGTCTCGGATGACCGAGATCGCCTCGGCCATCCGGTCATTGGCGGAGGCGACCGACCCCATCCAGAGCTGTGCGGCATCCTTGTCCGCGAGGTAGGAATAGACCCCGTAGGTCAGCCCGCGCTTCTCGCGCACCTCGGTCATCAACCGGCTTTCAAAGCCGCCCCCGCCAAGGATGTGATTGAGCACGAATGCGGCGAAGAAATCCGCGTCCTCGCGGTCTACGCCAGGCTGCGCAAAGGCCGCGACCGATTGCGGCGTCTCGAACGGCACCACCTCGATACCGCCGGGCAGGTTAAGATCCGCCGGAGCGGGCAGCGGCGCGCCCTCTTGTGGCAGATCGCCCAGCAGACCGTCGAGCAGGATGGCCAGTTCCGCTTCGGTGATGTCACCCACGGCGCTGATATAGACGCGGTCGCGGGTCAGCGCCCGCGCATGGGCGGCGGCGATATCCTGGCGGGTCAGCGACTCGACGCTGGCGATCGTGCCTTCGAGCTGGCTTCCATAGGGATGATCGCCAAACACCAACCGATCCATCGCCTTGTTCATAAGCGAGCGCGGATCAGTCTGCGCCGAGCGCAGCCCCGACAGCACCTGCTGGCGCACCCGCTCCACCGCGTCAGGGGCAAAGCTCGGCTCCACCAGGCTCGCGCGGAGCAGGTCGAGCGCCGCCGCACGATTTTCGGTCAACATCCGCGCCGAGACCGAAACTGCATCGTCGCTGACGTCATAGCTGAACTTGGCAGCCAAAGCATCGCGCGTCCGGGCAAAGCCCTGGGCATCCATGTCCCCGGCCCCCTCCTCGAGGAGCCCGACCATCAGGTTGGTCGCCCCTTGCTTGGCCTCGCGATCGAGCGACGCGCCACCGCGAAACCGAAGTTCAAGCGCCACGAAGGGGATCGAGTGATCCTCGACCAGCCAGGCGCTCAAACCACCCGGCGTGGTGACCTCCTTGATATCGACCTCGGCGCGCGCGGGCAGTGCCGCGATCACCAGAAACAGGCTTAGCAGTACACGGATCATTGGGTCACCTCCGGGGCCATCAGCCAGCCGGTGACCGATTGGCTACGGTCCAGTACACGGCGTGCGGCCTGCATGATTTGATCTGACGTGGTCTCTTGCAGGATGTCGGGCCAGGCCTGCACATCCTCGACGGTGAGCCCGCGGGTCAGCGCGCCACCATAGCGCCGCGCCAACCCGGCAGCATCGTCACGGTCATAAATTTCCTCGGCGCGCAGCTGCATCTTGATGCGCTCCAATGCTTCAGCGTCGGGGCCGGTCTCGAGAAACGCAAGCACCGCCTCGTCGAGCTTGTCCTCGGCCTGCTGCAGCGTCACCCCAGGCGCGGGCACGATCGCCAGATCGAAGGTCGTGTCATCGAGCGAGGTGGCCGAATACCATGCGCCCACCTGCACCGCGACCTGCTCGTCGAATTGCAGCCGCTCGCTGAGGAACGAGGTCTGCCCGCCGCCCAGCAACTCTGCCAGAAGCGTCAGCGCGGCGGCCTCCGCTTGCGCGCCGCTGTCGCGCTCGGGTGCCAGATAGGAGCGGGTGACATAGGGCTGCGAGACACGCGCGTCACGCATCGTCAGGCGTCGCTCGGCCAGTTGCGGCGGCTCCTGCGGGCGGGCGCGCACGGGCAGGTCTGGATTGGCGGGGATGACGCCGTAATAGGTCTCGGCGAGGCCGCGCACCTCGTCCGGTGTCACGTCCCCGGCCACCACGAGAACGGCGTTGTTGGGCGCATAATACATCTCGTAGAACTCCAGCGCGGCATCAAGATCTAACGCCTCCATCTCGTGCCGCCAGCCGATGATCGGCACGCCGTACCGATGGTTGAGATATTGCGACGCGTTCTTCTGCTCGCGAAAGAGCGCACCGGGGTTGTTCTCGACCCGCTGGTTGCGCTCTTCGATGATCACGTCCCGCTCGGTCGCGATATCACCCTCGTCGAGTTGCAGGTTGACCATGCGGTCGGCCTCCATCTTCATCACGAGCTCGAGCCGGTCGGCGGCGATGCGCTGAAAATAGGCGGTGTAATCATAGCTGGTAAAGGCATTGTCGGAGCCGCCATTGCGCGCGACCGTGGCAGAGAACTCGCCCGGCTCCATCGTCTCGGTGCCCTTGAACAGAAGATGTTCGAGGAAATGGGCGACACCCGAGACGCCCGGACGCTCATCCGCCGAGCCGGCACGATACCAGACCATCTGCGTGACCACGGGTGCGCGATGATCCTCGATCACTACCACCTGCATGCCATTGTCGAGCGTGAAAGAGGTGACCTGCTCGGCGGTCTGCGCTCCGGCGGTCACGGGAAGAAACAAGGTCAGCGCGGCAATCAGCCAGCCGGTGAGGTGTCGCATTGAGGAAACTCCGGTCGATCAGGACGATGTCAGTTTAAAGATACGCCTTGCCCGCCGGGTTTCAACCATCACTCTTCGAGCGGAGGCGGGCTCGCGGGGGTCACGATACCGCGACGGCGCAGGCGCAGCTCTTCTGCATAGGGATCGAGCCAGTCGCCACTATAGGCGTGCACGTAATCGTCGCCGGGAAGAATCCGCAGCACATTGACCCGACCGTAGGCGCGGCGCTGCTCGCGATCCTCTTCGGCAAGGGCCTGGCGGATATCCTGCCTGCCGCCATAGCGATTGGCCCGGTTGATCAATGCACCGTTGCTCGCCGCCGGGGCCTGCGCGGCCACCGCCGCCGGATTGCCACCAAGCGCCGCAATGCCATCCGCAAGCGGATCCTGATCGGTGCGGTTGGGCGCGCCCGGCGTCGGAACCGGCAGCGCCGAGAGGTCCTCTGGCGTCTCCAGCGGCTTGCCAGGGATCATCGAGAATTCGTCCGGGCCATTGCCGGTATTGCGCAGCCGTGTCAGCGTCACGTCGCCGTCACGCCCGGTACAGCCCGCCACGATGCTGGCGGCCAGAAGGATCAGAACGGTCTTGCGCGGCATCTTCATTGCCATTCCCTTGCAGCTTTCCGGCTCTTTATCGCATTCCACGGCAGAGGTCACGAGGGCTTTTTCGCCCCCGGCAGCAGAACCAGCCCGAAGGCACCCACGAAAACGGCGATATCGGCCAAGTTGAACGCATAGGGATTGTCGATTCCGCAGCACGACATGTTGAGAAAATCGGCCACCGCGCCATAGATCAGCCGGTCGATCACATTGCCGAGCGCGCCACCGACCAGAAACCCGGCGGCGATTTTCTGCCACCGACTCGCGGGTTCGTGATGCACCCACCACAGCACCGCGCCACAGATCAGTAGGGCCACCGCGATCAGCACCCAACGGGTGATCGGATTGTCCCCGGCCATGAGCCCGAAATTGATCCCGTAATTCCATGCCATCCGCAGGTTGAGATACGGGGGCAGCACGTCGATCCGACCCAGCATGCGCAGGTCCATCGCATGCACCACGATGTATTTCGTCGCCTGATCAAGCAGGAACACCCAAAAGGCCGTCCAGTAGAGCGCCCGCATCCGATCGCTCAGTGCCTGAAATGGCGCATGCCGGTCAGCACCATCGCCAGCCCCGCCGCATCCGCCGCCGCTATCACCTCGTCGTCGCGCATCGAGCCGCCGGGATGGATGACCGCCGTCGCCCCCGCCTCTGCCGCCGTCAGCAGCCCGTCGGCGAAGGGAAAGAACGCGTCCGAGGCCACGACGCTGCCTTGCGTAAGAGGCACCGCAAGACCAAGCGCCTCGGCCATGTCCTGCGATTTGCGCGCGGCAATCCGGCAGCTGTCGACGCGGCTCATCTGGCCTGCGCCAATGCCCACCGTGGCGCCGTCCCGCGCGTAGACGATGGCGTTGGATTTCACGTGTTTCGCCACTTTCCACGCGAACAGCATATCCGACATCTCGGCGTCGGTCGGCGCGCGTTTGGTCACGACGCGCAGGTCATCCGCGCCGATCTGCCCGCTATCCTTGTCCTGCACCAGATAGCCGCCTGCGACCTGCTTGATCATCCGCGCCGCCCTCGCCGGATCGGCAAGACCTTCGGTCAGGAGCAATCGCAGGTTCTTCTTTTTGGCAAAAATACTCACGGCCGCGTCATCCGCCCCGGGCGCGATCACCACTTCGGTGAAAATCCCTGCGATCTCTTCCGCCGTGACCCCGTCAAGCGGCTGGTTGAGCGCGATGATCCCGCCAAAGGCACTGGTGCGGTCGCAGTCGAAGGCGGATTTGTAGGCCTCCAGCAGCGAGGCACCCCGCGCCACGCCACAGGGGTTGGCATGCTTGATGATGGCGCAGGCGGGGCCGTCGCCCGGCGCGAATTCGCTGACCAGTTCAAAGGCCGCGTCGGTGTCGTTGATGTTGTTGTAGCTCAGTTCCTTGCCCTGCACCTGCCGCGCGGTGGCAACACCGGGCCGGTCCGAGGCATCGACGTAGAAGGCCGCCGCCTGATGCGGGTTCTCACCATAGCGCAGGGTCTGCGCTAGCGTGCCCGCCACGGCCCGGCGACGCGGGGCAGGCTCGTTAATGGCATCCGCCATCCAGGTGCTGACCGCCGCGTCATAGGCCGCCGTGCGCGCATAGGCCACCTGGGCCAGCCGTTGCCGGAACGCATAGCGCGTCTGCCCGTCCTGCACGTCAAGTTCCGCCAGCAGGGCCGGGTAATCCTCGACATCGACCACCACATTGACAAAGGCATGATTCTTGGCCGCCGCCCGGATCATCGCAGGGCCGCCGATATCGATATTCTCGACGCAGGCATCGTAATCGCCGCCCTTCGCCACGGTCTCTTCGAACGGATAGAGGTTCACCACCAGCAGGTCGATGGGTGCGATGCCATGCGTCTCCATCGCCGCGATGTGATCTGCGTTGTCGCGCAGCGCCAGCAAACCGCCATGCACCATCGGATGCAGCGTCTTGACGCGCCCGTCCATCATCTCGGGAAACCCCGTCACCTCGGCCACGTCGCGCACCGTCAGCCCCGCCTCGCGCAAGCTGCGCGCGGTGCCCCCGGTCGAGAGCAACTCGACCCCCCGCGCAGCGAGGGCGCGGCCCAGCTCGACCAGGCCGGTCTTGTCGGATACGGAGAGGAGGGCGCGGGTCACGGGCGCTAGATCGGTCATCGGGTGTCTGTCCTGCCTTGGGCGGTTCACGGTTTCAGTCCTCGGTCCCGGCCTCGGGCACATCCTCGGCGACATCGCGGATGCCGACCGGAGTATCCTTCGCCTTGGCCAGGGACCATCTCATGCGGTTCGCATATCCCAACGCACGCCCCGAGAGAACGATCTGTTTGGTCGCACGCGGTTTGAGGCGCGTTTTTTCAAGATAGACGCTCGGTTGCAAGGACAAATCGGCCTTTCCATCGGCGCGAAATATCCAGATCTCGCCGCTGCGCAGCGCGATCGACACCGCCGTGCCGCCCAAATCGACCGAGGCATCGACCTCGGGGTGCAGGTGAAACCGGATGTCATAGGGCACACCGTGCAACCGCGTACCATCGAGCGCGCGATCGAAACGGCGCTTGTCCGTCTCCTCTACCGCCAGCAGCATGTCCTCGCCCGCCAATCCCCGGCCATCAGCCGCGAGATCGAGATTGCGCACATGGGTCAGGCCGTGACCGCGCAGATAGCCGTCATGTGCGCCCTCGAAGCGCAGCCCGTCTGGCAGCTTCGTCAGGTTCACCGGCACATCCTCCGGTGCCTCGCTCAGCCAGTCGGGATGGCGCGGATCATTGCTCAGTCGCGCGCTCGATCCCGAGGCCAGCACGAGGGTCGAATGCGACGGCGTCGCGCGGCCCGCGCGCCGCCACTCCGCCCCGAAACTGGCGCCCGAGCCGCAATTGACAATCACCGGTCGCCGCCCGGAGGTGAGCTCGAAAGCGAGCGTCGAGGCATGCGCGCCCGCCGACGCCATGCCCTTGGGCGGCGTCGCGGCATCCACGATCACGCTGGTGCGCCCGGCGCTCAGCCGGGCAAAGCCCATGGCCAGCCCGTCGGGCTTGCGCGTCTTGACCCCGCTTGAGGCCAGCGCGCTGTCGAGCCGCCCGTCGAGGCCCCGGCCCCCGCCGTGGAACCGCGCCAGCGCGCCATCGGCATGGCGCAGGGTGCGCAGCGTGGGGGCGATCCGCTCCACCGCACGCCAATGCGCATCCGCCGCCGATTGCCCCGAATCGCTCAGGCCCAGCGCGGCCCAGGTGAGCAGCGTGAACACCTCCAGCAACTCCTCGGGATTGCGTGTCGGAATACCGCCCGCCGTGTCGATCTGCCGTTCGCATTCGCGCGAGAGCGCGGCGCGCGCAGGCTCTGTCAGCTCCTGCATCCCCTCCAGCGATACGCCCGCATAAATGAGCCCGGTCAGCGCCTCGAACCGGGGCAGCCCAGGGGCCGTTGCCTGCCAGCGTCGCGCCAGAAACGCCGTCTGCTGCGCCAGTGACCGATAGAACGGTGCGGACGCCTCGGACGACTGTCCGCGCAAGAGAAAAAGCGCCTGAGAAATCCACCGGATCAGACGTCGACCGGTCAGATCCGGTGTCCATCCCGGCCCCGCGCCCTTGCCATAGCGCGCGATCCACTCCCCTAGCCAGGCCTGCGCCCGCTCGCGCGCCGCCGCGTCCCCTGCGGCGGCCAGATCGTCGAGCCACGCAAAACCATGCAGTTCGGCCGCGAAGGCGGCATCGGGCGGCTCGATATCCCAAATCGAGACGCCTGGCGCTTGCACAAGATGGCCTGCAAAGACGAAATTCCCCGCACAAAGCTGCCGCCCGCGTGCAAGATAGCCGATGCTGCGCGGCTCGGGCTGCGAGATGAAGGCGGTCGCGGGCCGACGCAGCGCCGCGCGGCGCGCCGCAAGACGGTTCATCGCGCGCGACCAGCGCTCTAACAGGGGATGCAGGTGGACCATGTGCCTCGACACGCTTCTTGCGGCGTTGATGGCGGCACTATAGCCAGCTGATCCACCCAAGTCACCGATTGATTGCGCACCGGTGTGTCAGCATAAGACAAGCGGTCGCTTGCCTCTAACATCAATGCGCTGACTCAAAGTGCCACAGGCATCGTCGCGCAGCGCCCAACCGCCCTCGGGCGGGCACCGCGCGGCCAAACTCTGAAACCGTCAAGGACCCCTCCAAGCCCAACATGCCTCCCATTCGGCGACCCAAATCAAAATTCCCGCGTCGCGAACCGCCCAAGCCCGAAACTGGCCGAGATCTGCGCCACTTCGATCCGCTTGCCAGTATCCGGCCCATCTGCGGCCCGGTCGGCCTCGGTATAGATCCATTCCGCCACCGGCACCGTGACCTCGCGCAAGATCTGCGCCCCGCGCCGCACCCGCAGAAGATACGCCTCGCTCTCTTCGCCAAGCGGCACCTCGGGCGTGTCCCACCGGTCGCCGCCGATGCGCGTGCGCCGGATCCAGGTCACGCGGATGTCACCCCCCTCCTCGACCAACCGCAGATGCACCGGCGCGTAGGGCCGCAGGCCCAACCCGTCAAAGGCGATCACCGCATGACCGAAACTTGGATCATCTACCGGGCGCGCGCCCGGCCCGATCCGGTAATGCCGGGCCTGCCCCCGTTGCGCCTCGGTCAGTTCGATCTGCTGCGGCACACCATCCAGCCGCAGGAGGATCGAGCCCATCGGCCACGTCTCGGCCGCTTCGGTGCCCAACTGCCCGCGCAGCCGGTGCCGCAGGATATAGGTCTCGGGGGCCACCAGTTCCGCATCGCGAAACTGAAACAGCTCCCATCCCCCCGGCATGCCATCGCCGATGGCGCATAGATTGGCCCCGTTGAGCAGCGCCGCCTCGCTCACGCTCTCCAACGTGCCGTGACGCATCCGCACGAATAGGCCCTCGCCCCGATCCAAAAGCCCGCTGCGCGCCGGGAAGAGCGGCGTCTCGGTCAACCCCACCGTGCTGCGCGCGGCGATCAGGGTATTGAGCCGGTAATTGGCATCCTCGTCCGAGGAATAGACCGCCGCCGTGCCCGGCCAGGGATCGGCGGTGATGGCGATATGCGGCGCATGGGGCACCTCCTCGCCGGTCAGCAGCGGCAGGTCAAGAAACAGCGGCGTCACCGGCCCCGGTGCGCGGAACGGGCGCAGCCGCGTCGGGTTGTCGCCGATCAGGATGGGGCGGAAACTCTCGGGCTCGATCCGAACCGCATCGATACGCTGCGCATTGCCCATCTGCTCGACCCGATCGATGCGATACCGCGCGCCGCCCTCGGCCTCGGGCAACGCGATCACATCCCCCGCCCCGGTCGCCAGTTGCGACGGCGGTAGCGTCAGGCGCAGCATGTCCACCGACACCCGTGTCTCGGACAGCCAGCGTTCGACCACCTGCCGCCCCTCGGCCCGCGTCAAGGCCAGCGGCATCTCGGACAGCCAGCGTTCGACCACCTGCCGCCCCTCGGCCCGCGTCAAGGCCAGCGGCATCTCGGACATGGCCACCGCGTGGGTCGCGTCATCCGGAAGGATCGCCTCTTCCGAAACCGCCTCGAAATCCGCGTCCGCCTCAAGAAAGCGCAGCCGCACCCGGCCCGCCAGTTCCAGGTCGCTGCCCCGCGTCTGCTCGATCACGCCGCCCAGTTCGGGGTCGCGCACCACGCGCGCCAGATCGACCGCGTGATCCGCCCGCCCGTCACGGCGGCGAAATTGCAGCACGCCGCCGCGCTCGATCGCGTCCACCCCATGCGTCAGCATCAACGGTTGCAAAGCCGATCGTGCCTCGCTCACCTGATCGACCAGATAGCCGCGCACGAAACCCAGATTGGCCGATGCCTCCAGCGCTGTCACACCGGCGCGCCCGGTGACTTCGGCGATCACATCGGCCAGCCTGCGCCCGCTCACCCGGCCCGAGATCCAATGCCCGCGCGCATAGTTCTCGCCATCCGACCACAGTTCCAGATTGGCTGGAAAATAGGGATAGGGCCGCGCATCCCAGGCCCAGACATAGGCATGATCCATGTCCAGCATGCGCCCCTCGAACTCCTCGGACAGGGGGTTATGCACGGGATCATTCCAATAGCCCGCCATCGCGCGCAGATATTGCAACTGGATCAACTCATCCCGTTGCCCTGTAGAATGCTGCGGCAGGCTCGATTCCGACGATTTCGGGTCGAGAAACTTGTTGGGCTGATTTGTGCCCTTATCCACCGCCGCACAGCCATATTCCGTAAAGCGGATCGGCTTGGATTGCGGCACCCATGCGGTCGGCTCGGGCGCGCGCATGCCGCCCACCCGGTCGAAATGCCGGTTCTCCCACCAGCCCCGCATATCCTTGAACCGCCAGAGCCACGGCTCGTCATAGGCGTCATCGGTGATCGGCACGCGGCGCTGCGCGGCCCGTGCCTCGGCACTGGGATAGAACCAGTCATAGCCCTCGCCACCCTCGATATTCGATTGCAGATAGTCAAGGTCATGGATCGACGGCCAGTCCTGCGCGTCAATATGCTCGTACCCCTCGCGCCAGTCGCTGAGCGGCATGTAATTGTCGATCCCAATGAAGTCGATATTGGCGTCCGACCAAAGCGGATCGAGATGAAAAAACCGGTCGCCGCCCCCCGGCTGATAGCCGAAATATTCCGACCAATCAGCGGCATAGCTGATCTTCACCTCCGACCCGAGCAACTCCCGCACCTCGGCGGCAAGATCAACCAGCTGCGCCACCGCCGGAAAGCTGTTCTGCGCCCCCCGAATCTGCGTCAGGCTCCGCATTTCCGAGCCGATACAAAAGCTCTCGACCCCGCCCACAGCAGCACAAAGCGCCGCCTGATGCAGGATGAACCGTCGGTAGGACCACTCCTTCGGCCCGTTGTACCCCACCGGGCTCCGCTTGACCGCGCCGCCGAAACTCAGCAGGTCGAGCACCCCTGTGCCCGCCTGCTCCACCGGCTGTGCCGCAATCGGCGTCACGGTGAAATCCGCCGCCCGCGCGGTGCCGAAAAACGCCGCCACCTCGGCCTCTGCCGCCGCCGTCTGATCCGGGCTGCCGTCCTGCCCCGGCGCTTTCGACGTTGTGATCCGCCCGCGCCAGGGCAACACCGGCTGATCTTCGGCATCACTCCACGGATCGGGCAACCCATTGCCCGGCATCTGCTCCATCAGGATGAACGGGTAATAGAGCACCTCCTGCCCGGCCTGTTGCAACGCCAGAATCGCCTCTATCACCGCCTGATCGGTGGGCGTGCCGCCATAGACCTCGCGGCCGTCGGAATCGCGCGGCACCTCGCCCGCCTGCGCGCGCAGCAGCCCCGAAACCTCCCACGGCATGTTTGAGGCATCGAACTGCTTTTGCTCCACGCGCGGGCGGATGCGACAATCGCCACAGCGCAGATCATCCCCAAACCAGCTTACGATCAAGGACGTGGCCCCACAGGCGGGCAACTCCCCGGTCAACCCCTCAAGGGCGGTCACGAAATCCGGCTGCCCCGAGGGCGTGTTGACATTGGCGATCCCCGATGCGCCGAACCCGAAGTTCATCGTGACCGGGGTGGTTGCCAGCACGTATTCCCCGCTGCCCGGTAGCAAGGCCACACCACGCACCGCGCGCACCGGATCAAGATCCGCGCCGGGTGTACCCGCCTGCGACGGGCGGCAGACCTCGAAACTGAACTGCGGCACGCGGTTGCCGAATTGCGAGATGTCCAGATCCTCGATCACCACATAGGCGGTGCCGCGATAGGCGGGCACGTTGCCCGCCCCCTCCACCGCCTCGATCAGCGGGTCGGGCAGTTGGTCGCGCGTGCCGGGATAGGCGCGCATGTTCAGCCCCGAGAACGACACCTCGGTGCCATCCGCCCAGACCCGCGCCACCCGGGAAATCTCCCCCTCGCAAAGCGCGAGTGCGAGGCTCACCGAATAGCTGATTTGTCGCGTGTCGGGCGTGGCCGGGCGCGGATTGCCCTTGCCGCCGCCCCTGCTGCCCTGCATCACGGTGACGTTCTCGCGAAACTCCGTGGCCCAGATCACCTGTCCGCCCACGCGCATACGCCCGTAAACCTGGCTGATCGCGTCACCCTCGCCCGCGCCAGTCAGGCGCAAGCGGCTGACGCGGCCGGTCTCGATCACTTCCGAACCCTGCCCCAGCAGTCGCTGATCGATCGAGCGGCCGATAACCGCCCCGGCGAACCGCCCGATCGCCACCGACGACAGCCCAAGGGCCGAGCCACCCACTGCCCCGCCAATCGCCGCCCCTGCGGCGGATAACAAAATGGTTGCCATGGCTCAGCCCTCCTCGGGAAATTGAAATCGCGCCACGATGCGCCTCCGCCAGGGCGCGCTCAGTGCGGTCTCGACCACTCCATGCCCTGAATAGGCGTGGATGAACGTCGCCCGCGCGCCGGTGCGGGCCACGATGCCCAGATGCTTGGCGACAGAGCCGTCGCGCATGCGAAACAGGATCACATCGCCAATCGCCTCATCGCGCAACGCCTTGGGGCGCAGGTGCCGCGCAGCAGCCTGCCACAGCGCCTCTTCTCGCGCCGGCTCAGACCAGTCCATCGAATAGGCGGGCGGGCGCTCGGGCTCGGCCCCCTTGACCTCGCGCCAGACCCCGCGCACCAGCCCCAGGCAATCGCAACCCGCCCCGCGACAGGCCGCCTGATGCCGATAAGGCGTGCCCAGCCAGCCCCGCGCCGCCGTGACAATCCGCGCGCCCGGCCCACTCATCTGCGGCGGCTCCCGCCGTCCAGCGCCGGGCTCTTGGTGGGATCGGTGATCGTCCAGTCATCGCCGGGAATATCCGGGAAACCCTGAAAGTTCAGAAGGTTGTCAAATTTGAACTGACAGGTCTGCATCCGCTTGTCGCACCCCGCCTCGATCCGTAGCGCATCGCCTGCCACCACCTGCGCGCCCAAGGGCTGCCAAAGCTCGATCACCCGGCCCGCCCCCTCCATACGGTCGCATTTGATCAGCCCGATCAGACCCGTGGCCGCCCCGCTCAACACCCGGATCACCCCATGCCGAAACCAGTCCTCCTCAAACCCGCCCATCTCGGCAAAGCGAAACACGCGGTTCTCCTCCACCACCTCGGCAGGCCGCTCCGCAACATATCCCGGCGTATCGAGATCAAACGTGCAATCGCGATCCCCCAGAACCGCGCTGCAACTCTTCTGGAACACCCGCCCCAGTGGCACGTTGAGCGCGTCAGTAAGCCCGCGCAACTCCGCCTCAAAGGCCCCGCCCGCGCGCCGCAACTCGCCCATCGTTCCGCGAAAGATCAGCCCGCGCGCGTCCACGTCCTGCCAGTTCACCAGCCAGGCGCGCAACTCCGCCCCGTCATAGCGCCCGGCCTCGATATCTGCCTCGCGAATCGCCGCATCACTAAGCGCACCCAACGCCTCCGTATTGTCCACCGACAGCCCTGTCGTCTGCTGCAAGGCCAAGGCACTCAGCCCGGTATCGGGGCGGAACGCGATCCCCTCGAACGCCAATGCCCGGTCGTGATCGGTGAACCCCATCATCACCCCGTCGCTCCGCGTCAACGCCCAACAACGGCAGGTCGTCGTCACCCCGGTGCCCAGATGCGCCAACAGCCCGCTCATATCCGGATCTCCACCAACGGCACATTGGGCACCTCACCGGCCTGAAAACTGGCAAGACTGGTCTGGATGCGGTCGGTATCGAACCGCACCGGCACGTCGAACTCATAGCCCGCAGTGATCGCCACATCGCGATTGGGCGGCTCGGAAAAGGTGACGACGCCGGTCGTGGTATCGACCTCGTAATGCACGCCCTCGCGCATCTCGACATTCGACAGCCCCATGCGCACGCTGCCTTGCACCGGCTTGACGATGGGCCGCACCGCCACCTGCTCGCCCGAGCGATAGGTCTTGACCAGTTGAAACGCGACCGTCGCATCATCGCCGGTCCCGATCTCCTGATCGCGGTAATCCGGCGTGGCCCGGGCCACGCCGGATTTGAAATCGGTCCAGTCCTTCCAGCGAAACCCGAATAACTGCCCGCGCCGTGCCTCGAAAAACGCGATCAGCGCCTCGACATCGTCGAGCGAGCGCAGCGCCACCCCCGCGTCATAGCGCCTGCGCGCCTGCGCCCAGGGCGTATTGCGCTCCTCGAACCCGTTGGCGAGCGTGACGATATCCGTCAACCGCTCCGGCCCGCCAAGCGAGCCGAAACTCAGGCTTGCCGGAAATCTGACCTCGTGAAATCCCATGTCCCGCTCCCTTTCAGCGATTGCGTCCGCCGCGCCCGATCACCCGACCTAACTGCGCCGCGATCTGCCCCTGGCTGCGGCGAAACCCGTCCACGTCGGGCGTCTGGATATTCATCACCACGCTGACACCGCCGCCGCCCTGCGCGCGCACGCCCAACCGCCCGTCAGGACCGCGCGACAGCGGCATGACCGCCTCCGGCCCCGCCTCGCCCATCAACCCGGTGCCGCCGCGCATCGGAAACGTCACCGGCCCGCTCACCACGTCACCATTGGCAAAAGGCTGCACACGGCCCTGCGAGAAACTTGCCCCTTTGGCAAAAGGTAACAAACCCTGCACAAGGCCGCCCACGCCCTGCGCGATCAACCCCCCCAGCTGATCCGTCACGGGCCGCGTCGCATCGTTGAAGGCGGTGTTGACCATGATCGTCGCCAACCGGCGCAGGCTGTCCGACAGGCCATCACCCTCCACCACCGCGCCCCGCAGGGCCGAGCGCAGGCCCCGGCTCAGCCCCCGGTCGAGCGTCTGCACATCCTGCCCCGCGCTTGCGAAACCGCCCCGTACCCGACCCAGTTCCGCGTTGAACGCCGCCGCCATGCCGGTCGCCTGCCCAAGGGCATCGTCAAGGGCGGTGATCTGCGCCTCCAGATCGTCAGCGCGCTCCAGTTCATCCATCGCTCATCTCTCCTTGCTTGTCGGGAAAGGCGCGCAGCAGCGCCTCCAGCCCGTCGCGTGCCATCGGGCGTACGCCCCCCCGCTCGCCCAGCATCAGGCGCAGTTCCGCAGGGGTCAGCGCCCAGAACTCTGCCGGGCGCAGGCCAAGGCCCTGCATCCCGGCGCGCATCAGCGCAGGCCAGTCGAACCGCGCACTCATCCCTGCGCCTCGGGCAAGGAAAAGGCCCGCGCCAGCAATTCCGCCGCCGCCCGCGCCGCCGCCAGCGGCCCGCCCTCGATCTCGGCGCTCAGCAGATCCGACGTTGAGCCGCGCCAGCCGCCACCGCGCAGCCCCGCCACGATCAGCGCCAGCACGTCGCGGGTGGAAAACGCGCCCTCCTCAAACCGCGCAACCAGATCGACCAGCGAGCCTTGGCTCAGCGCCGTCTCCAACTCGGCCAGTGCCCCCAACGTCAGCCGCATCACATACCGCTCACCGCCGATCACCAGCGCCACCTCGCCTTCCCAGGGGTTCGCCATCGCGCTCACAACACCGTAAAGCTCAGCCGCCCCGCCGAGGCGAGACCCAGCTCATAGGTCGCCTCGCCATCATGGGTGCCGCCATATTCGATCGCGGTCACCTGAAACGGCCCCTCAATGGTACCGAAATCCGGGATCACCACCTGGAAATCCGGCATCTCCCCGTCAAAGAAGATCTGCCGCGCGCGCTCGTCACTCGCCGCATCGCGAAAGATGCCCGAGCCGCTGATGCTCGCCGATTTCACACCGGCACCCGCCAGCAATTCGCGCCAGCCCCCGGCGGATTCGAGGCTTGTCACATCGACGCTCTCGGCGTTGAAACTCACCCGCGTGGCCCGCAGCCCCGCCACCGTCTGGAAATTGCCGCTGCCGTTGAGGTCGATCTTGATCAGCAGGTCCTTGCCGTTCTGCACTGCCATTGGTCTTACTCCATTATGCTTGGGTTAGGCGCCGTCATCGACACGCGCACGAAAAGTCAGGTCGATCCTGCGACGGCTGCCACGGGTCTCGCGCCGGGCGCGGGCGCGCCAGAACTGCATCGCTATGGCGCGGCCCCGGGTCAGCGTCATCTCCACCCCCTCCAACGCGTCGCTCACGGCACCGGCCACCTGTTTTGCCTCCAGAAACCCGGCCGCCTCGCTGACCACCGTCACCGTCAGCCGGTGCCACGCGCCCGCCGCAGTGCCATCGCCGCGCGCGCGCGCGTCCTCGGGGCCGAGCGTGACGTAAAGCGGCGGCACGGCACCCTTGGGCACCGCGTCATAGATCGCATCGCCCAGATATGCGGCCAGCGCCGCATCCCCGCGCAACCGCTCGAACACAGCTTGTTGCAGCGCCGCTGCCACGCCGTAACTCATGTCACCACCTCCTCTTCGGCCCAGAGCGTGAGCAACCGCCCTTCTGCATCCTGCTCGGTCACTGACAGGATGGTGAACACCCGCCCGTCATCACGCAGCCGCTGCCCCGGCTCCGGGCGCTGCGGGCTGCCCTGCGGCGCGGCGCGCACGGTGATCCGAAACGCCGCCCGCGCCACGCTCACCCCCTCGCCCTCAGCCTCGCGCCCCGTGCGGGCACGCAAATCGGCCCAGAGCGTACCGCGCACCTCCCAGGTTGTGATAAACCCGCCCGCTCCGTCGGGGCTGCGCGCCGCCGCCTCCAGCACGAGGGGCCGGTTGAGCCGCACCGCCATCACCGCGCCCCCCCACCCAGCAGACGCACCGTGCGATAGCGCTCGATCAAGCTCGACACACCAAAGGGCATGCAGCCGCCGCTCAGCCCGGTTTCATGCCGATATTCATAGTAATGCGCCGCCAGCATCAGCACCGCCTGCGCCAGATCCGACGACAGATCGCCCCATGCCGCGCCATAACCCGCACGAAACACGATCTCGGCCACGCCACCCGGCGCAATCGACGGCAGGAACGTGCCCGCCGGACGCAACACCGGGCGATGCGCGTCGCGCTCCAGCCGGTAGAGCGCGGGCGCGATCACCTCTTCCTCATCGTCGCGATTGCGCAACGTCAGCCGCAGGATCGCAGTCACCGGTGCGACCGGCAACGCCTGCCCCACGGCATCGGACCAGGCGCTCAACACCCAGGAAAACTCCCGCTCCAGCAGCACCTTGCCGGTGCGCGCCTCGATCGCCACCAGGGCGGCCCGCAGGAAACTCTCCAACACGGGGTCCTGGATATCGCCATCCGAAAACCCCGTCCCCAGCCGCAGATGCGCCTTGAATTCCGCCAGCGGCAGCGCGGCCAGGGGCACCGCGGTCTCTTCCATCAACATCATGGACCTACTCCATATATCCCGGACCCCTCCGATCAGTGAGGCGCGCGCCGCCCGGCGTTGCACAGACGGAGGGGGGTGACTGAACAACGCCCTGTCAAAGGCCACGCGCGCCCCGGACGGGGGCCAAACCGCCCCCGCCCCGATCACCGCCCCTTACGAGACGGCGAAGCGCAAAAGCTTGATCGCCTTGAAATCGCTCACATCGCCGCCCACGCGCTTGGTCGCGTAGAACAGCACATGCGGCTTGGCGCTGTAAGGATCGCGCAGCACCCGCAGATCGGGCCGCTCGGCCACCGTGTAGCCCGCGCCGAAATCACCGAACGCGATGGCATCCGCGCCGCTCGCGATATCCGGCATGTCCTCGGCGATCAGCACCGGATAGCCCAGCAGGCGCGCAGGCTCTCCGGCGGCCAGACCGTCCGACCACAGGAACCGCCCGTCGGCATCTTTCATCTTGCGGACGGCCCCGGCAGTGCGCGAATTCATCACGAACGTGGCATTGGCCCGGTATTGCGCACCCAGTGCATAAACCAGGTCGATGATCGGATCAGGCCCGCCGATATCACCATCCACGCCGGTGGGCACATAACCCAGATTGCCCCAGGCCCATACGTCGTTGTCGATCGCCGGATGCGTCAGGAACCCGCGCGGCTTGTCCACCCCATCACCCGCGATGAAAGCCGCCGCCTCGGCGCGCGCGAACTTGTCGGCGATGCGCCCCGCCAGCCAGCTCTCGACATCAAAGGCACTGTCATCGAGCAGCCGCTGCGACGCCTTCGGCAGCGCGCTCAACTCGTGCAGCGGGATGCTGATACGGTCGATCACCGGCGTGTCGCTCTCGGCCACGGGGCCGGTCTCGGTGGCCCAGCCATGGCCCACATCGGCATGGTCAATGAGCACGTCAAAACTTGTCGCCTCGACGGCCACGACGTTGGCGACGGCACGAATCGATGCGGTCGAACTCAGCACCGAACGGATCGTCTCGGCGGTCTGCGGATCGACCAGATAGCCGCCCTCACCGGCGACCGCAGTGTTGAGCGCCTTGCCCTCAAGCTCCAGCCCGCGCAACCCGTCATCATCGCCTGCCCGCAGATAGGCGTCGAACGCCTTGCGATGCGGGGCGCCCGCGTCGGTGGCGGCGGCCAGATGCGGACGCGCCATGGCGATTGTCTTACGTTCAAACATGGTCATCTTCTCTTCCTGCTGTTGAAGTCGTTTGTGAATGTCGGACTGAAAGCCCTTGAATTCTCTCAGGAACCCCACCACGGCGGTGCTTACCTCTGCCGCCGGAGACAGATCTTCCCCGGCCCGAGCCTGCGCTTGGGTTGTCATCGCTCTTCCCTTCAGCTTGGTCTGGTCGCGCGGGGTCTACGTCCGCGCCATCTCCCGGCGGGCCGCGTCGAACACGGCCGCCAAATCACGCAAAGTCTCGTCCTCCGGGCGTTCACCCTTGGCCGCCACCCGCGCACTGGGCAGCATCGGAAAGGTCACCAGCGACACCTCCCATAGCTCCAGTTCCTGCAAGAGCCTGCGGCCCTTGTCGCTCTTGGTCGCGCGCAGGGTCCGGTAGCCGATGCTCAGCCCGTCAATCGCCCCCGCCGCGATCAGCGCCACCGCCTCGCGCGCGCGCCACGCTCTCCAACAACCGGCCCTTGACATAAAGACCGCGCGCATCCTCGCGCACCTCATCCCAGATGCCGATCGGCTGCGACGGATCGTGCTGCCACAGCATCTTGACGCGCCGCCCCTCAGCGGCCAACCGCTTGAGGCTCGCGGCATAGGCTCCTTTGGCCACCACGTCGCCGCCCTGATCGGGCGCGTCGAACAGGCTCGCATAGCCTTCGATCCGCCCCTCGTCGCTGACACTCAGCGCCGCGCCCTCAAGTCGCGCGAACTTGCGCTCAAGTCCGTTCTCCATCGACCTCATCCTTTCGTTTTCAAACTCACGGCAACGCCGCGAGTATCGGCTGAAACGCCTGCACCAGAATCGCCGCGACCACGCCGTAAACCGCCAGCCACAACCGCCGCTCCAACCGTTCCAGCGCCGCTTCCAGCCGCTCCAGCCGCTGCTGCATCGCCGTCACCTGCAACTCCGAGACCCGTTCATGCGCCTCCAGCCGCAGCGCGGGTGCGCAATCAAAGGGCTCGAACCCGTAGCGCGACGGTGGCGCGCCCTCAGCCATCCGCATCCCCCTGCGCCAGGGCGGGCAGGCCCAGCAACTCGCGTTTTTCCGCCGGGGTCAGGAATTCAGCCTGCGCCACCCGCGCCCATTGCGTATCACGCTCCGCCGACAGCGCCGACACCTGATCGAGATCGGGGCGCAGCTCGAACGCCTCACCGGCCATCCGCGCCAGCCATGCCGCCACCGCCGCCGTGACACGGGCCGCCAATGGCAACACAGTCAGCCGGTAAAACGCCCGGTTCGCCTCCTGGTAATTGGCGAATGTCGCGTCGCCGGGTATCCCCAGCAACATCGGCGGCACCCCGAATGCCAGTGCGATCTCGCGTGCCGCACTCTCTTTGGTCTTCTGGAATTCCATGTCCGACGGGCTGAACCCCATCGGCTTCCAATCCAGCCCGCCTTCCAGCAGCATCGGGCGGCCTGCATTGCGCGCGCCCTGATGATGCGCTTCCATCTCGCCCACCAGCCGGTCATACTGGTCCGAACTCAGCGCACCCTGCCCCTCGGCCCCCTTGTAGACGATCGCCCCCGACGGCCGCGCGGCATTGTCCAAGAGCGCCTTCGACCAACGGCTCGCGGCGTTGTGCACATCCACCGCCTGCGCCGCCGCCTGCAAGGGCGACAACCCGTAATGATCATCCTGCGGATGAAAGCTCTTGATATGGCAGATTGAAGATGCGCCGTCGGAAACATCAAAGCGATGCTTGCGGCCCGCCACAGCATATTCATAGGCGACAGGCCAGCCATCCGCACCCGGCACCACGCTCATCCGGTCAGAGCGCAGCACGTGCAATTCCACCGGCACGCCGACCGCGCCCACGGCCTCGACATAGGCATTGCCGGTCAAGAGCAGCTGACCATAAAGCGCCTCGAACAACTCCGCCCGCCCCTGCGCCGGGTTCGGCATCTTGATCAGGCGCAGGACCGGATGCACCGCAAAGCGTTGCTCGGCATCCTGCAGGATCAGCGGCAAGGCGGCGGCGGCCTCGGCGATCATCTTGACACAGCGAAACCCCACCGGATTGCCAGCAAAGCCCGTGCGCGCAAGGCTCACCACGTCGCGCGGGCTCCAGGCCACGCGCCCGGCCCCACCCCAGGCGACGACCCGGCCCGTCGCGCTCGCCTTCTGCTCAGGGACCGCCTGCGCCTGAGCCTCGCCACCCTGCCGGAAGAAATCCAGTATCATCGTCCCGCTCTCCTTGATCCCACATCCGTTCAGGCCTCTTGCCCGCTTGATGAGGATCAGACCCCGAAAGGTTTAAGGAAAGTAAACCGGTGCGTACGCCGCCTCAGCCCGGCGACCGAGCCCCCAACGACACCCGACCGGTCTGGGCCATCGCCGCGCTCAATTCCAGGCTCAGCACCTCCCAGAGCCGCTGTAACCCCTCCTCACCTGCCGCCGCGATGGCGAATTGCAGGATGCGCCCCAGAAAGGTGAAATCGGCCCCTAGGGTCAGCGCCTTGAGGACATCCTCACCCGAGCGCAGCCCACTGTCATAGAAAAGCGGCATTTCCGGCCCGACCGCAGCACGGATGCGCGCCAGCGCCTCGATGGGCGGCGGCGCGCTCTCAAGTTGGCGCGCGCCATGGCTGGAGACCTGGATGGCATCCACACCCGAGGCCGCCAGCCGCACCGCATCCTCAACTTCCAGCACCCCCTTGACCACCAACTTGCCCGGCCACATCTCGCGCAGCCGCGCCAGCGTGTCCCAGGTGGCGCGCGCCCGACTTTCGGTGCGATCAAAGGCATAGCCCGGCCTCTGGAAATTCGCCATCTCCGGACGGCCATGCAAAAGCGTGCGCAGCGACCATGACGGGTGCAGCGCGAAATCGAGAAATTGCCTCGGCCCAAGCCTGAACGGCATGGTAAAGCCGTGGCGCAATTCGCGCGGGCGACGGCCCAGTTCCGGCACGTCCACGGTCAGGATCAGCACCTCATAACCCGCATCGCGCGCGCGCTCGGCCAAACGAAAGGTGCCGCTGCCATCGCCGCTGAAATAGAGCTGAAACCACGCCTGCCCCTCGGCGACTTCAATAAGTCTTTCCAAGGAGGTAGAGGCCACAGTTGACACGCCCAAAGGCACATTCTCGCGCGCTGCCAGCCGCGCCAGCATCAGGTCGGAACCGGGGCCAGACAGGTTGCACATCCCCATCGGCGCAATGCCAAAAGGCCGCCCGGCCCGCCCGGCAAACAGTGGCACGCTCAGATCACGCGCGCTCACATCGCGCAGGATGCGCGGGGTCAGCGGGATCGCATCCAATGCCGCGCGATTGCGCGCCGCGCCTGTCTCGCGCCCCGCCGCGCCGTCTATGTAGTCAAACACCATCCACGGCAGGCGGCGGCGGGCCAGACGGCGCGCATCCTCGGCGCTGTGGATATGCGCAGCGCGGCCCAAGGGATCAGCGCGTCACATGCACCGCGCAGGGCGCATGCCGCACGACCCGCGCGGCGGTCGAGCCAAGGAAATAATCCCGAAGCCCCGGCTTGTGCGAACCGATGACGATGCAGTCGGCCTTTATCTCGGTGGAATAATCCACGATCGTGCGATAGCTGTGGCCCTTCTTGAGCACCGGTTTGACCTCCGGATGCTCCGCCAGTTTTTCGGCCATGCGCGTACGCGCCATCTCGAACCCGGCGCGCACCATCTCTTCGTCAAGATAAGCCCCGACCGCGCCGCTCGGTGTCTCGTAGACATGCAGCGCGATGATCTCTCCACCATCGTGCAAAAGTGCGCGGGCAATCTCGAGGGTTTCCGGCGAAAGCCCGTGGTCGAGGGCCATCGGCACGAGAATGCGTTTATACATGATGTCGACTCCTTTTCAGATGCCCCGCGCGCTACCCGGCGGGATCAAGAATGATCTTGGGCGCGGCAACTCGGCCCGCTCGCAGATCGGCAAAGGCCGTGGCCCCGTCCGACAGCCCTCGCGTCTCGGTCCAGTCGAGGGGGCCAAGCCGCCCGTCATAGATCGCCTGTGCTGTGTCACAGAAATCCTGCGCGGTATAGGTATAGGTGCCGATGAAGGTGATTTCCTGCAAGGTCATCTGCCGGATATCGAGCCCGCCCGAATCCTCACCCAATCCCACATGCGCGATCACCCCGCCCGGCGCGGCACAGGCCGAGGCTACGGCCCGGGTCGCGGCATAGCCCACGGCGTCGATCACCAGACCGAACTGCCCTGCTGCCTCTTCCACCACATGCAGCGCGCAGCACTCGGCCAGATACGCCCGGCGCGCCGGGTTCGGCTCGGATAGGGTGACATCAACCACGCCCTGCGCCACCAGCGCCAGCGCCGCCGCCAGCCCGATGGCCCCACCACCGATCACCAATGCGGCCTCTGGCACGCCCGGCCCACGCGCCGCAATGGCCAGCCGTACCGCGTGCCAGCTCACGGCCAGCGGCTCGGCCAGCGCGGCCTTTGCCAGCGCCACATCGGGCGGCACTGACACAAGGTTCCGCGCGGGCATCGCGACGTATTCGGCAAAAGCCCCCTCGCGCGGTGGCATCGAGATGATCTGCCGCGCCGCGCACAGGTTCTCGCGTCCCGCGCGGCAGGCATCGCAGACCGAGCAAGTCACCAACGGGTTGATCGTCACCCGTTCCCCCGCGCGCGGCCCGCCCACAATCACGCCTGCCGCCTCATGCCCCAGGATAAGCGGCGCGGGGCGGCGTGCGTCATGGCCCAGATAGGCATGCATGTCCGAGCCGCAAATGCCCACCGCAGACACCCGGATCAGCTCCTCACCCGCGCGCGCTCCAGCATCCGGCACATCGCGCATCACAAGGGTTTCGGGGCCTTCATAGATCAGTGCCTTCATTTCGCAGTAAACCCCCCATCGACCATCAGAACCTGCCCGGTGACATAACGCGACGCCTCGGAACATAGAAACAGCAGCGGCCCGTCCATATCAGACAGATCACCATTGCGCCCGATACAGGTCTGCGCCGCGTTCCTTGCCGCACGCTCCGCGTCGCCAAAGATCGCCTGCGTCAATTCAGTGGGGAAAAATCCCGGCCCGATGGCGTTGGCGGTAATGCCGTCGCGCGACCAGGCCTCGGCCATGGCCCGGGTCAGCTGCGCGATCCCTGCCTTGCTCGCCCCGTAGGCGATGCCACCGGGAAAGGCACGCGTGGTCTGAAGAGAGGCGAAATTGACCACCCGCCCCCAGCCATCCGCGCGCATGCCGGGCACCAGCGCCTGCGTCAGGAAAAACGGCGCAGTGAGGTTGAGGGCAAGCGTCGCGTCCCAGCCCTCGGGCGTGACCTCATCGGCGGCCTGCCGCGTGTTCACTCCCGCCGCATGCACCACGATCTGCGGCGCACCGAACGGCGCGCGGATCGCGGCCACGGTCTCGGGCAACGCGTCGCGGTCTGCCACGTCCGCCGCGACATAGGCCGCATGAACGCCGGCCTCTGCCGCCCAATCTCGCAAGGCGTCCTCGCGCCGGGCCACACCCACGACGTGCGCACCCGCACGCGCCAGTACCAGCGCCGCATGCCGCCCCAGACCGGAACTCGCCCCGGTGACACAGGCAACCCTGCCCTTCACACTGAAGATGTCGTCAGCCATTGGCGGTCAGATCAAAGGTTTCATCGGGGAAATACTTGGCCAACCGAACATCGGCGGCGCGGGCATGCCCCTCCATCCCTTCAAGGCGCGAGATGCGGGCCGTCGCCTCGGCGATGGATTTCGCCCCCTCGCGCGTGGCCCGCTGCCATGTGACGATCTTCATGTATTTATGCACGCTCAGCCCGCCGGTATAGCGCGCCGCACCAGAAGTGGGCAGCACATGGTTGGTGCCAGCCGCCTTGTCACCATAGGCCACCGTCGTTTCCTCGCCCAGAAACAGCGAGCCATAGCAGGTCAGCCGATCCAGCCACCAATCAAGATCCCCGGCCTGCACCGTCAGGTGTTCGGGCGCATAGGCATCGGAAGTGGCCGCCATCTCCTCGCGGTCGGCACAGAGGATCACCTCGGCATAATCACGCCACGCGGCGGCAGCGTTCTCGGCATTCAGCTCCGGCAGATCGGCGATCAATCCGGGAACTCGGGCCATCACGTCCTCTGCCAGCGCGCGATCATCGGTCACCAGCCAGACGGGAGAGTTGTAACCATGTTCGGCCTGGCTCACCAAATCCGTCGCCACGATATGCGGATCGGCACTGCTGTCGGCGAGGATAAGGCTGTCAGTCGGCCCGGCGATCATGTCGATGCCCACCCGGCCAAAAAGAATGCGCTTGGCCTCGGCGACGAACTGATTTCCAGGCCCCACGAGGATATTGGCACGCGGCAGCCCGAAGAGGCCAAAGGTCATCGCCGCCACGCCCTGCACGCCGCCCATGGCAAGGATCTGATCCGCCCCGCAGATATGCGCGGCATAGACAATCGCCGGGTTCACGCCCACATCCGGGCGCGGCGGTGAACAGGCGGTGATATGGCGGCAACCCGCGACCTTGGCGGTGGTCACAGTCATGATCGCGCTCGCGATATGGCTATAGCGTCCACCCGGCACATAGCATCCCGCCGCGTCCACCGGGATCGCCTTTTGCCCCGCGATCATGCCCGGCACCACCTCGTGCTCGACATTGGCAACGGTCGATTTCTGCATCTCGGCAAAGCGGCGCACATTGTCATGGGCAAAACGGATATCGGCCTTGAGCTTTTCAGGGACAAGGGCGCAGGCCCCCTCGATCTCGGCTTGCGTCATCAGGACGTTGCCCTCGTATTTGTCGAACTTCGCAGCATATTCCAGCGCCGCATTGTCGCCCCCCGCCTCGATATCGTTGAGGATGGCGATGACCGTATCATGCACGTCGCCCGCATTGGAGGCGGAGGTGAGGCTAGCTTTCTTGAGATATTCCAGAGCCATGTAAACAGGTCCTATTTGTAGATGTCAGGCAAAAGCGTGGTTGAGACGGCGGGCACATAGGCAATCAGCAAGACCACCACAAACATGCCCAGAACGAAGGGCACCGCGCGCCACGCAATCCGCAGGATCGACTCGCCGGTGATGCCCGAGACGACGAAAAGGTTAAGCCCCAGAGGCGGCGTGATGAAGCCCACGCCAAGCGCCGTGATCATCATGATGCAGAACTGGATTTCGTTCATGCCGATATTGTCGGCCAGCGGTTTCAGGATCGGTGCCAGAATCACGATATTGGGCGTGGTTTCCATCACGCAGCCTGCCGCGATCAGGATGCCGATCATCATTAGGATCAGCAGCCACGGCTCATCGGTCAGGCCGGTGACGGCGGTGACAAACCCCTGCGGCACGCCCATGATCGCCAGCGCCTCGGCCAACGGGGCCGAAAAGGCGATGATCGGCAGAATCACCCCGTTGACCTTGGCCGAACTCACCAGCATCGCGGGGAAATCCGCAAGGCTCAGCGTGCGCAGTATGAACCCCATGAGGATCGTCACCACGACCGCCGTCGCCCCCGCCTCGGTCGGCGTGAGCCGCCCGGAAAAGATGCCGTAAAAGATGATCCCAGGCACGATGAACGCATACCAGCCTGAGCTGAGCGCGCGCCCCAGATTGCTCAGCCATTCGCCAAAGGACAGCATGCCGCCACCCTCGTAATCGTAGATCCGGTTGACGATGATATTGCTCACAAGGATCGACAGAAGGATCGCAAGCCCGGGAATGAGTGCTGCCATGAAGAGGGTCGAGGCCGAAATCCCCAGCACGAGGCCAATGATGATATACGCGATCGAGGGCGGGATGAGGATGCCGGTGCAAGCGCCTGCCGCCACCAGCGCGCAGGCGTAGGGGCGCGGATAGCCAGATTCCACCAGCCGGTCGATGGTCATCCGCCCGACCGCCGCCGCCCCCGCAGCGTCCGACCCCGAAATCGCCGCAAACATCCCGCAGACCAGCACCGTGGCCGAGCCGAAGCCCCCCTTGGCAAAGCAGGTCAGCGCCTCGGCCACGTCGAGGAACTTGCGGCTCAACCCCGTGCGCACCAGCACATCGCCGGTCAGGATGAACAGCGGCACGGCCGTGAGCGCAAAGGCGTCGATGCCGGTGAACAGGCTCTCGCCCACAAGGCTGAGCGGTAGATCGCCCGACATCACCAGCATGATGATCGCCGCCGATCCGATGGCGGCCCAGACCGGTACAGCGAGCGCGATCAAACCGACGAATAGTATCACCGGAAGGTAAAAATCCCACCCCAGCTCCACGGTTTGTTCCATCGCACCCCAAAGCATCGCGCGCCCTCAATCAAAGAGTTTGTCGCCCTCGAAGACGGGCGTGCCGTCCCGGAGCGATCTGAAATCCCGCAGCAGCGATTGCACGAGACGAAAGAGCATGAGGGCAAAGCCGACGGGCACCGCCATGATGAACCACACCATCGAAACCCGCAGCCCAGCGCTGACCGAGCCGAACTTGGCCGAAACCAGCACTGCCTCCCACGACCAGTAAAGCGCCACCATCGCAACCGCGACCATTACCAGATCGCCGAAGATATAAAGCAGCGCCTTAGGCCGTGGCCCAAGGTAATGCATCACCACATCGATCCGGATATGCGCGCGTTCCTTGACCGCCGCAGCGGCCCCGATCCAGGCGAGGTAGATGAAGGAATAGCGCACGATCTCTTCGCCCCAGACCGAGGAGTAGGAAAAGACTTCACGCCGGATCACCTCGACCGCCATGGTGACAACCAGCATCACGTAAAAGACCAGAAGCAGCCAGCGTTCGGCGTCGCGGTCAAGGCGGCGCAGGATGGACATGGGCGTTCTCCTCGGGCGTGGTCAGTCGGGGCCCACCCGCGCGGCAAGACCGCCGCGCAGGGGCACGGGCATTGGGCTGATGGGGCGCGCAACCGCGCCCCCCGCAGGGCTCAGGCGTCGTGAACGTAGTAGCGGCTCTGCGTACCGGCAGCCTCGACCAACTTGTCGAACACCTCCATCGAGCCTGCAAGCTCGGTCTTGTAGCCGTCCCATTCGGAGCGCTGATAGCCCACCGTGTCCTGCCACTCGGCCAGTTGGTCGTCGCTCAGCGAATGGAACTCCACGCCCGACTTGCGCATTTCGGCCATGGCATAGGTCCGCGCCGAGGGCACCTTGGCAAGGTTCTGCTGGAAACTCATCTCCGAGGCCCATTCGATCGCCTCCTGCACGTCGCCGGGCAGACCGTTGAACCATTCCAGATTGCAGGCATAGGTCTGGCTGTCGGGCACCGCCTGGGTAAAGGTCACATGGCTGAGAATGTCCTTGAACCCGAAGGCATAGAGCGCGCCCACCGCCGGGTCGAGCGCATCGGCCACACCCTGTTTGATCGCCGAAGGGGTTTCGCCCCAGGCCACCGGTGTGGGGTTGGCCCCGCCCATGCGGTAAAACTGCTGCAGCATCTTGGAACCGGGCACGCGGAACTTGATGCCCTGAAGGTCGCCGGGCGTCATGATCGCGCCACCGCCACCCTTGCGCACTGCCATCACGCGCGGGTCGATGCAGAAATAGAACATCGGCTTGAAGCCACGCGCCTCGACCAGCGCATTGACCTCTTTCTTCCAGATATCCGAGGTCACGAGGTTCACGAAGCGTTGATTGGCACCACAGAAATACGGCATGTTGATTAGGTCCACCGTCGGCGCGAAGGGCGCGAAATTCGACAACGAGAACTGACCGGCATTGACCGTGGCGCCCTGAACCTTCTGCGCGAGCGCCGATCCGACGCCCAGCTGCCCGCCGGGGGCCAGCTTGACATAGATCTTGCCGTTCGAAGCGTTCTGAAGGTTTTCCTTCACATCAAGCTGCATCATCGGATAGGCGCGCGACGTGCCGATCACATATTCCGTCGCCAGCGTCATGATGTGATCAGCGGCGCGTTCGCGATCGCTTTCCTCCTTGGCGGTCTGTGCCACGGCCTCACTCGACCACAGCATGCCCCCCGCACCCGCCACGAGGGCTGCGGTAAAGCTGCCGGTGCTTGCGAGTTTCAGGAAATTCCGGCGCGCGGCCGAGTCGAGTTCCTTGCGTTCAGTATCCAAGATCATCTCCTCCCATTTCGACGATCAGCCGTCTGACTTGTTCCGTCTGTCGGCTTCTTTCTTCAGGATCGCCACGACGAAAAACGTCGACGCGGCGACCAGAACCAGCATCTCTCCGACATCACTCAGCGGCACGGCCACACCCGACGCGCCAAGCGCGACATTCGCTGTAAAAGCGGCAAAACTCAGGATCGCAAGCACGAGCGCCATGGATGTTCCTCCCGGACGGAATCGGTTCTTGCTTCGATGTAAGCGCTTGCATTAGAATATTGCAAGCGCTTTCATTTGGTTTCCCGTGATCCGAGGCTAAAGGCTGCTCGTTCATAAATCGCGCATGAGGGATTTGGAAAATCCGAAGATGACCCCGATAACCGATCCCCACCCTGCCCCGACGCTCGAGGATGTCGCGCGCGCAGCACAGGTCTCGACCGCAACGGTCTCACGCTGTCTCAACACGCCCGACAAGGTCTCCGAACTCACCCGCCTGCGCGTGATGGAGGCCGTGAGCAGGCTCGGCTACGCGCCTAATTTCGGCGCGCGCGCCATGGCGTCGCGGCGCACGCGCACCATCGGTTCGGTCATCCCGACGATGGAGAACGCGATTTTCGCACGCGGGCTTCAGGCCTTTCAGGAAGAGTTGCGCACGCTTGGCTATCAGTTGCTTGTCGCCTCCTCGTCCTACCGACAGGAGGTCGAGGCAGAACAGATCCGCTCGCTGGTGGCGCGCGGAGCGGACGGGATCATGCTGATCGGCCATGACCGGGCACCTCAGGTGACCGAATTCCTGTACCAGCGCGGCCTGCCGGTGCTGGTCACATGGGCCTATGATCCGGCGCAGTCGGCTGTCTCGGTCGGCTTCGATAATCGTGGCGCGATGCGGGTGCTTGCCGAGAAAACTCTAGATCTGGGTCATCGTGAAATCGCGGTGATCACGGCACCGCTGGCCGACAATGACCGCGCCCGCGCCCGGGTCGGGGGCATCCGCGACGCCATGACAGCGCGCGGGCTATCGGTCGCGAGGTTGCCGGTGATCGAGACCGACTACGGCATAGAGACCGGCGGCGATGCCTTCGAGGCGCTGATGCAGACCCACCCGCGCCCCACGGTGGTGATGTGCGGCAACGATGTGCTTGCCGTCGGCGCGGTCAAACGTGCCCGCGCGCTCGGGCTGTCGGTGCCGGGGGAGGTATCAATCACCGGCTTTGACGATATCGACATTGCCTCGGTGGTCGATCCCGCCCTGACGACGGTCCATGTACCGCACCGCGCCATGGGGGCGGCGGCGGCGCGGCTCTTGACCCGGATGATCGAAACGGATGCGCCGGTCACCTCCGAAGAGTTGCAAGCACATGTGACATGGCGCGAGTCGCTCGGGGGGCCACCGGAATAGGACCTTACAGAGGCATCTGCACGTCACTTGCTGCAACCCCGTGCCGTTTCGGAAATAAGTCGCGCATTGGCAGCAGGCGTCAATGGCAGATCGAGGCCACTCTCTCACGCGCCCTTGTCATCCTCTTCGGTCCCATGATCGCGGAACAGGCGGCTTTGCGTCATGAAGAATACAAAGATCGCCGCCGTCAAGCCAAACGTCTTGAAATAGACCCAGATTTCCTCGGTTTGCGTGCGCCAGATCGCCTCGTTTAAAACGGCCAGACCGAAGAAGAACAGCATCAACCGCCGCGTCAGGATCATCCAGCCCCGATCGGTCAGCGGCATCACCCCTTCCATCACCACCTGCAACCAGGATTGCCCGCGCATGAGACCGACACCCAGAACCCCGCCGAACAGCAGGTAGATCATCGTCGGCTTCATCTTGAAAAAGCGCGGATCGTTGAACCACACGCTGAGCCCGCCGAAGACGACGATCAGCACGGCGGTGACGATCTGCATCCGCGACAGATGGCCCGTCAGTTTCCACAACAGCGCCATCGACATCAGAAAGATCGGGATGAACCCGGCGGTGACGACGATGAACCCGTCATAGTCGATACCACCGATCGTGAACACACGGTCCTTGAGCCACAAATAGGCGGCGAAGAACACCAGCAGGGGTCCGAACTCCAGAACCGGCTTGGCCCATTTGGGTGGGGTTTTCTCGATCATCGCACTCGCCTTGCCTGTTGTTTTACCCGCTTGTCGCGCGTTCATCCGCCGAATTCAACTATGACCGCCCCGGTGGCAATCAACCCCATGAGCGCGATCCTCCGCGGCCCCACGGTTTCCTTGAGCACCAACCAGCCAATCAGCGCGGCAAAGACGGTCGAGGTCTCGCGCAGCACCGCCGCCTCGCCCACCTTGTCGAGCCGCGTGGCCAGCATGATCGACCCGAAGGAAAAGAACGCCACCAGCCCGCCAGAGACACCGCGCAGCGCCAGCGGGCCAATCGCGGGTCTCGCCACCATGTTTCGCCACCGCAGCCCGGCAATCGGCAGGATGCTCATCCCATCGAGGAAGAAAAACCACGCGAGAAAGGTAAAGGGATCGGCCGCCGCACGGATGCCGTACGCGTCATAGGTCGTATAGAGCGCCACGAACAGCCCCGTCGCCACGGCAAGGCCAAGCGCCAGCGGCATGGTCTCGCGGTCGAGCGTCAGCGTGCGCAGGTTATAGACCGCAAGCCCGTAAATGCCACAGAGCAGCACCGCAATGCCCGTCCATTGCACCGGCGTGAAAAGCTCGCCGAAGATGAACCACGCCCCGATCACGGTGAAGAGCGGCCCGGTGCCGCGCACCACCGGATAGACGACCGTGTAGGCACCCTTGGTGTAGGCCATCGCCTGCAGGATCTTGTAGCCGATGTGAATCAGTACCGCGCCTGCAAAGATCGGCCACATATGCGCCTCGGGCCAGGGCGCGACGAAGAGCGCGAAGGGCGCGGCCATGATGCAATAACTGAGGTCGATCGCCCCTCGGCTCAGCCACGGATCATGCCGCCCCTTCTGCAACGCGCCAAACACCGCATGCAGGAAGGCCGCAGCCAGCGCCAGCACCATGGCAAGGTTACGGCCCGCCTCGGTGCCCTCGAGCGAGATCAGCCAGTCGCTCATGCGACCTGCCTCGCATCATCGCGACAGGTCGTGCTAGGGTGGCAGGCAGCACGAAGGAAAGGCGGCATGGACCAACATGTGATCGAGACTATCACCAACGAGCTGTCAGGCACATTCAGCGCCGTGCCGCCACTCGTTGCCGCCACCCGTCTGGTCGCGGCGCTCGCCCTCGGGGCCGTGATCGGGGCCGAGCGTGAAAGCAAGCGGAAACCGGCGGGCCTGCGCACGCATATGCTGGTGTCGATGGCGGCCTGTCTTTTCATCCTGGTCAGCCAGCAACTCGCCGCCCTGCCCTTCGGGCCCGAGGATGCGTTGCGGGTCGATCCCCTGCGGCTGATCGAGGCGGTGACCGCGGGCGTCGCCTTTCTGGCCGCCGGTATCATCTTTTCCTCGGGAGGCGAGGTCCACAACATCACCACCGGCGCATCCATGTGGCTGGCCGGCGCAATCGGGCTGGCCTGCGGCTCGGGGCAGATGCCGCTTGCGGCCATGGCAACCGTGATCGTGCTCGTGGTGCTGTATGCGCTGCGCCTGGTGGAGCGAAAATAACGGGGCACACGTCGCGGTGACGTGACCGATCTGAATATCATTGCACATCAAGTCCCGTGAGCGCTGCGGCGAATTCCTCGGGATCAAAGGGGGCGAGATCGTCGATCTGCTCGCCCACCCCGATGGCATGGATGGGCAGTCCGAACTTGTCGGCAAGCGCCACCAGCACACCGCCCCGTGCGGTGCCGTCGAGCTTGGTCATCACAAGGCCCGAGACATCGGCGAGCTTCTGGAAGATCTCCACTTGACTGAGCGCATTCTGACCGGTCGTGGCATCGAGCACCAGCAGGGTGTTATGCGGCGCGTCGGGGTCCTTCTTACGGATCACGCGCACGATCTTGGACAGCTCTTCCATCAGGTCGGCGCGGTTCTGCAAGCGGCCCGCCGTGTCGATCATCAAAAGGTCCGCGCCATCGGCTTCGGCCTTTGTCATGGCGTCATAGGCAAGGCTGGCGGGGTCCGATCCCTCGGGCGCGGTCAGCACCGGCACGCCGGCGCGCTCGCCCCAGATCTGCAACTGTTCGACGGCGGCGGCACGGAATGTATCGCCCGCCGCGATCACCACGGATTTTCCGGCGGCCTTGAACTGGCTGGCCAGCTTGCCGATGGTCGTGGTCTTGCCCGATCCGTTGACGCCCACCACCAGCACCACCTGAGGGCGCTTGGCATAGATCGGCATCGGGCGCGCCACCGGCTCCATGATCCGGGTGATCTCGTGCGCCAACGACTCCTTGATTTCCCGAGCAGACAGCCGCTTTCCCATCCGCCCCTCGGCCATATTGGCGGTCACGCGCATCGCGGTCTCAACGCCCATATCGGCGGTGATCAGCAGTTCCTCGAGGCTTTCGAGCATGTCATCGTCCAGCGCGCGGCGGGTGATGACCCGCTCTTCGCCGCGCCCCAGAAGCCGACCGAGAAAGCCCGCGCGCGGGGCAGCGGCAGGCAGATCATCGGGGATTTCCATCGGCGCGGGGGTGGCGATGGCCTCGGGGGGGGGCTGCGGTACCTCCTGGGGTCGCTCGATCGGCTGCTCTACCGGGGTCGGCGGCGGGGTCTCATTCGGCTGCGACGGTATGACGGGCGGCTCAGGCTCGGGCCGGGGCGGCGTTGGGGTCTCCGGCTCTGGCTCGGGGCGGGGCGGGGTCTCCGGCTCGCCGCCATCTTCAACAATGGCCTCCAGCCCCTCGTCCAGCTTGGACGAGGACTTGAACAGCCGTTCCTTGAGTTTCGAGAAAAACGCCATGCGCCCTCCGATCCGCGTGTCACCCCTGACCTAATGCGGATCGGCGGGATATGGAAGACTGCGTCGGCCTCAGATTTCGTCGGCGAAGTGCTTCATCGTCAGGCGAATCGGGTTCGGCGCGGCCTGACCGAGACCACAGATCGAGGCATCGGCCATCGCCGTGCACAACTCTGCCAGAAGCGGCTGATCCCAGGTGTCGGCCTGCATCAGCTTGACCGCCTTTTCACAGCCGACCCGGCAGGGCGTGCACTGCCCGCAGCTTTCATCCTCGAAGAACCGCAGCATGTTGAGCGCGGCATCGCGCGCGCGATCATGGTCCGACAGCACAACAACAGCGGCTGAGCCGATAAAGGTGCCGTGCGGCTGCAACGTGTCGAAATCCAGCGGCACGTCATCCATCGACGCAGGCAGCAGACCCGAGGACGGCCCGCCCGGCTGGTAAGCCTTCAGCGTATGCCCATCGAGCATGCCACCGGCCGCCTCGATGATATCGGTGATGGTGGACCCTGCTGGCAGCAAATGCACGCCGGGGTTTTTCACCCGCCCCGAAACCGAGTAGGAGCGCAGCCCCTTGCGCCCGTTCTTTTCCACGCCGGAGAGGATCTCGCCACCCTCGCGCAGCACCCGCGTCACCCAATAGAGAGTTTCCACGTTGTTGACGAGCGTGGGGCGGTTGTAGATCCCGACCTGTGCGACGAAAGGTGGCCGGTGACGCGGCAACCCGCGCTTGCCCTCGATCGATTCGATCATCGCCGATTCCTCGCCGCAGATATAGGCCCCCGCGCCGCGGCGCAGTTCGATATAACCCTCTGCGACAATAGCTTCGTCTTCCAAGGTTTTGATCTCACGCCGCAAAATCTCCAGAACGGCGGGGTACTCGTCGCGCATGTAGATAAAGCAACGCTCGGCCTCCACCGCCCATGCGGCGATCAGCATACCTTCGAGAAAGACATGCGGTTCACGCTCCAGATAGTAGCGATCCTTGAAGGTGCCCGGCTCGCCCTCGTCACCGTTCACGGCCAGATAGCGCGGGCCCTTCTCGGTGCGCACAAAGCCCCATTTCTTGCCCGACGGAAAGCCCGCCCCGCCAAGACCGCGCAGCCCCGAATCGAGCAGGATCTGCTGCACCGTCTCGAAATCGCCATTCGTGCGCAGTTCGGCGAGTTTGCTGTAGCCACCAGAAGAGGTATAGGCCGCAAAGTCTTGATATTCCGGGATGTGTGCGTGGGTATCCGCCGCCGCAATCGCCGCCTGCACCTTTTCCAGCGTGGCGTGATCAATGTGGTTGTGACCGAGTTCCAGCACTGGCGCGGTATCGCAGCGGCCCATGCAGGGCGCGCGCAGCACGCGCACTTGCGCCGGGTCCATGCCGTCCTCCAGCGCCTCCTTGAGCGCCTGTGCCCCGGCCAGCTCACAGCTGAGCGAATCGCAGACCCGGATGGTCAGCGCAGGCGGCGGCGTCTCGCCTTCCTTGACCACGTCGAAATGCGCGTAGAAGGTCGCGACCTCGTAGACCTCGGCCTGCGCGACGCGCAATTCCTCGGCCAATGCGCGCAGATGCGCGGCCGAGAGATGGCCGTATTCATCCTGAATGAGATGCAGGTACTCGATCAGCAGATCCCGCCGCCGTGGCCCGTCGCCCAACAGCGCGCGCACCTCCTCCCATGCCTGATCCTCGAGCTGGCGGCCCTTGGGCGTGCGCCGCCCCTTGCCCTTGCCTGATTTCCAAACGCCTTTGCGCTCATCCAGTGCCATGTCCTCATCCTCACTTTTGCCAAGACGATGGATACCGCCCCCCTTCCTGCTCTGCGGGATCAAAAACGACATTTGCCCTGTCAGATGCGTTCCGGGCCAAGAATATCACGAAATCCCGCCGGTTTTGCCTTTTGCGCGCCGCAAATATCGCGTTCATATTGACCTAAGACCCCAGCATGACAAGCGGGCCAAGCGTATGTCTCTTTTTGCCATTGCCACCACCCTGCCGATGCTTCTCATCGCACTCGCCGCATTTCAGGGCGGTCCGTGGGGCTGGCTGGCCGTCGGCTATGTGACCGTGCTGGTCTTCGCGTTCGACCGATTGATCGCCCTGCAACGCCCCAATCCCGACCCTGAGGCAGAGTTTCCGGCGGCCGACTGGTTGCTGGTCGCGCTTGGACTGGTGCATTTTTGGGTGCTGGCCCTCGCGCTCTGGGGCGTCGCGGGTGACAGCGGGCGTAACCTCACGGAGAGGGCCTTGCTTGCCATCGCCGTAGGCCTCGTGAGCGGACAGATCGCGCATCCGGTCGCGCATGAGTTGATCCACCGCGCCGGGCGGGGCAAGCGGCGGCTTGGGCGGCTCATCTATACCTCGCTGCTCTTCGGCCACCACGCGAGCGCGCATCTGCATGTTCACCACCCCCATGTGGCAAGCGCCGAGGACCCGTGCAGTGCCCGTCCGGGCCAAGGGTTTTACTGCTACATGGCACGGGCCTGGCCCTCAGCCTTTCGCGCCGGGCTGCGGGCCGAGACACGACGCCATGGCACGCGCGCAGCCTGGCGTCACCCTTACGCGCTCTATCTCGGCGGCGCGGCGGCGCTCCTGCTGGTCAGCGGCGCGCTCTTCGGCTGGCGCGGGCTGGCCGCGCTTTGCTTCATCGCAGGCTATGCCCAGATCCAGATCCTGCTGTCGGATTACGTGCAGCACTACGGGCTGCGCCGCACTGTGGGGCCGAACGGCCGCAAGGAACCGGTCGGTCCGCAGCATTCGTGGAACGCGCCGCATTGGTATTCCTCGGCTATGACGCTGAATGCGCCGCGCCATTCCGATCACCACGTCACCCCGCAGCGCCCCTATCCCGCGCTGCAACTGGACCCCGGTCAAATGCCGGTACTGCCGCACTCCCTTCCGGTGATGGCGGTAATTGCGCTGGTGCCGCCGCTCTGGCGGCGGATCATGGACCCGCGCGCGGCGCGCTGGCGCGGGCAGGTTCCCTCTGGCGAGGCGCCGCGCGATCTGGCAAGCTGACGCCATGCGAGCCCTGATCCTTGTCATCGCCGCCCTCGGCACCCCGGCCCATGCGCAGATGCGCGCCGCGGAATTTGATGCCTACACGCGCGGCCATACCTTCCATTACGGCGCGGGCGGGCAGGCCTATGGCGGTGAGGAATATCTCGACGGCCGTCGCGTGCGCTGGTCGTTCCTAGATGGCGAGTGCCAGGAGGGATATTGGTACGAACAGGACGAGCTGATCTGTTTTGTCTACGAGAACCGGCCTGATCCGCAATGCTGGAGCTTTGAGCGCACCGGCAACGGATTGATCGCCCGCTTTGCCGGTGACACCGCCATGTCGGAGCTTTACGAGGTCGAGAAATCCAGCGAACCGCTGCTGTGTCTGGGGCCCAGGATTGGCGCTTAGTATAGATTTTTAGATAAAAATATTGAATTTTATCATCGTATTCGCCATTTTCTTATCCCAATCGAACATTTTAGATAAAACCACATCGCCCTGACCCGACGCGCCTTTTGCTTGCCCAAATCGCTTTGCAAACCTACTCTGCAGCATCGCAAATCTGCAAAAACCGGGGCATTCATGGCAACACAGAAACTCTATGCCGGGGCCAAGCTGCGCGAGACGCGGCAGCGGCTCGGCCTCACGCAAAAGGATTTCGCGTCCAAACTGGGCGTGTCCCTTCCCTATCTCAACCAGATGGAGAACAACAACCGCCCGGTCTCCACCACCGTGGTTCTGGCCCTCGCGCAGGAATTCGGCTTTGACGTCACAGAACTCAGTACCGGCGATGCCGAACGGCTGGTCAGCGACATGCGCGAGGCGCTGGCCGATCCGGTCTTTGGCGATCCCCCTCCCCTAGCCGATCTGCGGCTCACCGCCTCGAATGCCCCGGCCCTAGCGCGCGCCTTTCTCGAACTACACAGCGCCTATCGCCAGACGCATGAACGGCTGGCTTCGCTTGACGAGGCATTGGGCCGCGAGGATGCACGCGGCCAAACCAGCGCCTGGGACGAGGTGCGCGACTTTTTCCACTATTGCGACAACTATATCGACGCGGTCGACCGTGCCGCCGAACGCTTTGCGGAAGGTGGCGCGCGCGCCGAGATCGATACATTGGCCCTGCGCCGCCTGAGAGAAATCGGCGTCACCGTGACCGAGGCGGATACCCCCACCCTGCGCCATTACGACCGGACCACCGGGCTGCTGACGCTTTCGACCCGCGCCGCCCCCGAGACCCGGCGCTTTCAGCTACTTCTGCAACTCGCACTTCTGACGCAGGATCAACTGCTGGAGGCGACGCTCGATTTCGCGCGCTTCCAGTCCGAGGGCGCGCGGTCCATCGCCAAGATCGGCCTCGCCAATTACTTCGCGGGGGCGGCGCTCATGCCCTACGGTCGGTTTCTGACGGCAGCACAAGAGGTGCGGCACGATCTGGAAATCCTCGCCATGCGGTTTGGCGCGTCGGTCGAACAGATCTGTCACCGGCTCTCGACGCTACAGCGCCCCGGGGCCAAGGGCATACCGTTCTTCTTTGTGCGGGTCGATCAGGCGGGTACGATCACCAAGCGCCATTCCGCCACGCGCCTGCAATTCGCGCGCTTCGGCGGGGCCTGCCCGCTCTGGAACGTGCATCGTGCGTTTGAAACCCCGGGCCGTTTCCTGCGGCAACTGGCCGAAACACCGGACGGGGTGCGCTATATCAGCCTCGCCTGCGATGTCAGCAAACCGGGCGGCAGTTTCGGCGCACCAGTGCGCCGCTTTGCCATCGCGCTCGGGTGCGAGGTCAAGCATGCGGGCGATCTGGTCTATGCCGACGATCTCGATGTGACCAATGCCCGCGCGTTTGAGCCTATCGGGATTTCCTGCCGCATCTGCGAGCGCACTGAATGTCACCAACGCTCGGTGCCGCCCTTGGAACGGCGGCTACAGGTCACACCGGACGAGCGCGGGGTGCTGCCCTACCGCGTCGGTTAACCGACGGCGGATTGCAGATCAAAGATCGGCAGCAGGATCGCCAGCACGATCACCAGCACAAGTCCGCCCACCACCATCATCAGGAGCGGGTCGATCAGCGCCGAGACGCGCTTGCGTTCATTGGTGAGCCATGTCTCGACCAGCACCGCTGCACGTTCCGTCATCCGGCCCAATCGCGCAGATTTTTCACCGGCATCAACAAGTTGACGGCAGACGGGGGGAATAAGGCTCATCCGCACCAGCCCCTGGCTCAGGCTCTCGCCAGAGCGCACGGCCTCGGCCAGATCAAGCGCCTCGTCGCGGAACCGGCGGATCACCAGCACGTCGCTCGCCGACGTGACGGCATCCACCACCGCCTGACGGCTGGAGATCACCAGCGCCAGCGTGCGCAGATACTGCGCCGCCGCCGACAGCCGCAAGAGCCGCCCGATCACCGGCAGGCGCAGCGCCATGCCATGCCAGCGGTCGCGCACCGAGGGGATGCGCAGCGCGGTAATCAGGCCGAAAACACTGCCCGCCACACCGATGCCAAGCGCGATCCAATGCGTCTGTATCCAATCGCTCACCCCCATGACGAATTGCGTGAGCGGCGGCAGGGGCCGCCCAGTCACCGCGAACATCGCGGCAATTTCGGGGGCGACATTGACCATCAGGATGCCGCAGACCAGAAGCGAGACGGCCGCCACGAAAGCAGGGTAAATCAACGCGGTGGCCAGTTGCGCGCGGTCCGTGCCGACGTTTTCGAGGTATTCCGCCAGCCCCTCGAAGACCGCCGCCACATCGCCCGAGGTCTCGCCCGCGCGCACCGCCGCGATGAAAAACCGTGGAAAGCCCGCATTCGCCATATCAAGCGAGGTCGACAGCGGCTGCCCGTCCATCAGCGCCGCCTTGGCCTCGGCCGCCGCGGCCTCGATCACCGGCGATGTGCCCGAGGAGCGAATTGTCTCCAGCGCCATCTCGGCAGACAGATCCGACGACAAGAGCACCGCCATCTGCCGGGTAAAGACTGCGCGCATATCGGCATTGAGCCTCGTACGCCGCGAACGCGTCAGCGTGATCCCCCCGCCCTGCCGCTTGGCGGTGATATCCTCGGCAAAAAGGCCCTCCCCCCGCAGGATATCGGCGGCCTGCGTTTCGCTCTCGGCCACAAGCGTACCGCGTTTCCTGGCCCCGTCGGCGGTAAAGGCGGTGTAGCTGAACGCCCTCACAGCGCGTCGCCCACCACGCGCAGCGCCTCGGCAAGGCTCGTCTTACCCGCCGCCACCTGATAGAGCGACTGGCCAAAGAGCGTCTGATCGGGGGCCACGGCGACGCGCTTCATCTCGGTCTCGGAGGACCCCGCATCAATCGCGGCGCGCAACTCCTCGGACACGTCGAGGATCTCGAACACGCCCACCCGACCCGCATAGCCAGTGCCGTTGCACAGATCACAGCCGCGCGCCTCGTAATGCTGCGCGGGCACATCGAGCCCGGCCATCTGGAAATGCCGTATTGCATCCGCATCGGGCGCCACCGGCGCGCGGCAGGACGTGCAAAGCTTGCGCAAGAGCCGCTGCGCGATCACCCCGCGCAGGGTCGAGGCGATGAGGAAATCGTCAAGCCCAAGGTCGCGCAGGCGCACCACCGCGCCCACCGACCCGTTGGCGTGCAGGGACGAGAACACCAGATGCCCGGTCAGCGACGCCTGTGCCGCCACGCTCGCCGTCTCGTGGTCGCGGATCTCGCCCACGAGGATAATATCGGGGTCTTGCCGCAAAGCTGCGCGCAAGCCGGCGGCAAAGGTCATTCCGATCTCGGCGTTTATCTGGCTCTGACTGATGCCGGGCAGGTCATACTCGATCGGGTCCTCGGTGGTCAGGATATTGCGGATCTCGTCATTGGCCAGCTGCAACAGCGAATAGAGCGTCGTCGTCTTGCCCGAGCCGGTCGGCCCGGTGGCAAGGATGATGCCGTTGGGCCGTTCCGCCATGCGTTGCAGCACCGCCTCCTGATCGGCACGCAGGCCAAGCTGTTCGAGCGGCATCAGACCCGCCGAGCGGTCGAGCACCCGCATCACCACCCGCTCACCGTAATTGCCCGGCAGGGTCGAGACGCGCACGTCGATGGCCCGACCACCGAGGCGCAGCGCTATATGGCCGTCCTGCGGCAAGCGGGTTTCGGAAATATCGAGCCCCGCCATGACCTTGAGCCGCGACACGACCCGGCGCACCGGCAGATCCTTGCGGTCGAGCACCGATTGCAGCATGCCATCAACGCGCATCCGGGCGCGCAGCCCGTTCTCATGCGGCTCCACATGCAGATCCGAGGCCGCGGCCCGTACCGCCCGGCGCAAAAGCTGGTTCACCAGTTGAATGACCGGGGCCTCTTCGCCATCCTCCAGCAGGTCGCGCGGACCGCGCCCGCCGCCCGATCCTTCTTCAAGGTCGAAGGTAAAGCCGTCGTCGTCGCTCTCGGTGCCGCTGCCATCCTGATAGAGTGCGGCCAGTTGCGCCTCGAACGCCTCGCTCTCGACCCGCTCCAGCGCAAGCGGACCGCCCGCGCGCCGCCGCGCCTCGCGCAGGCCGAGCGCGGTGGCATTCGGCCCTGCCAGCAACCTCCCGCCCTCGACCAGCACCTGCGCATCGCGGGCCATCGTGAAAGGCAATAGCGGCATGGCCATGTCAGCGATCCGAGAAACTCAACCGCGACGGCAGGGGCGGAAACCGCCGCTCGCGCGCCGCCTTGTCGATGAAATCCGCATCGAACGGCTGATCGAGATTGGCCCCGTCAAAGGGAAAGCTCGAATCCGGCACGCGCGGATAGGTGCCATCATCGGCGGGCGCGATATGTTCGCTCGCACGCTTGGCCTCCCGCGCAAGCCTGCGGCTCAGCGCGCGTGCCTCGTCATCGGTCGACAGGATGCGCGGGCGTAGCATGACCAGCAGAATCCGCTGCGTCTGCGACACCGAACGTCCCTTGAAGAGACGCCCCAGAAGCGGCAGTTCGCTCAGCCCCGGCACCCGCTGATTGACCGACCCAGAGCCGTTTTCGAGCAATCCACCCAGCATGATCACATTGCCATCACGCACCAGCACATTGGTCGACAATTCGCGCTTTGCGGTGATCTCGCTTCCGGCGGCAGAGGCAGAATTGGTCAGGTTCGACACTTCCTGCCGCAGTTCCAGCCGCACAGTCCTGTCGCGGGTGATCTGCGGCGTGACGGTCAGCGTCAGCCCCACATCCTGCCGCTGGATAGTCTGGAACGGCTGTTCGGGAATGGCGCTGTCGCCCACGGTCGAAAAGCTGCCGGTGACGAAGGGCACGTTCTGCGCGACAATGATCTCGGCCTCTCGGTTGTTCAGCGTCAGGATAGACGGTGTCGACAGCAGCTTGGTCGAGGTCTCGGAGGCAAGGGCCGCCAGAAAGCCGCCGATGCCGCTGCGGTCGAAGGCCGCGATGCTGCCGCCGGTGCCACCGCCCGTCGGCTCGCCCCCGCTGAGCACGGTGGTCACAAGGCTGGTCAGCGTCGGCCGCCCCTGAAGGGCAAACTCAACCCCCCCCACGGTGGCATCCTCGATAACACCGCCGAATTGCACCGACAGATCGGAAAAACTTTCGACCGAGAGCTCGAAAATCACCGCCTCAATCAGAACCTGATCGGGTCGAACATCGAGTCCCTGAACCGCCGCGACGATCGAGCGGATCCGGTCTGCGGGGGCGGTGATGATCAGGGCATTTTGCTGTTTCTCGGCCACAACGGTTATGCCGTTGCTGGTGCTGGCGGCCACCGCACCGTCAGCGCCGCCACCCGACGCCGCCTGCCCGCCAAAGCTCTGGCGAATCACGTCGGCGAGATCCTCGGCATCGGAATAGTTGAGGCGCACCACCTCGGTCGAGACGCTGCGCTGCGGCTTGTCCAACTCGGCCACGACATTGCGCACGCGATCACGGAATTCCGGTGTCCCCGATACGATAAGCGCATTGGAGCGCGGATCGGCTGACAGGCTCGAGCCTTGCGGCGTGATCGACAAGGCATTGATAACACCCAGCATTTCCGACGCCTTGCCACTGCGCAGCGGAATCGTCTCGATCGAATTGCGGCTCGGCGTATCGAGCCGGTCGACAAGCTGCACGATGCGCTGGAAATTCTCGCGCCGGTCGGACAGGATCATCAGGCCCGATTCTGGCACCACCGACATCACAGCCTCGCCGGGCAGAAGCGGACGGATAACCTCTGCAATCTCGTCCACCGGGCTATTGCGCACCACGATCACCCGGGTCTCGAAGGCACCACCGAGCTGCGCGCGATCCTCTCCGGGTGCCAGCTCGCGCGCCACGTCGATGGGCACGATCCGGTCGGTCGTGTCGCCCTCGATAATGGTCAGACGGTTGAGTTCGAGTACGTTCAGGAAAATCTCGTAGATCGCCGAGGGCGAGACCTCGTTCGGCGCGACCACTGTGACACTGCCTTGCACCCGGTCGTCGAGAATGAAATTACGACCGGTCGATTGCGCGACGATCTGCACGAAATCCCGCAGGCTTGCATCCCTCAGATCAAGCGAGACCTGCGCCTGCGCTGGCAGTGTACCGGCCATCCACAGCCCGAGTAGAAGCACAAATGCTCGACAGAATTTCATGTTACGATTCAATACTATCGTTGAGTGACATGGATTGCCCGTGGTGACGACGATACCGCCGTGCCAAATTTCTGCTCGCGACAATGTTAACCGATTTGAAGCCGCCGTGCTACGGTAAACCGCACGCGACGCAGGAATGCCTCATAGATGTAATTTTTGTCGAGCCCGCAGTTTTTTCATGGCCCGCCGTCACAGCGGCGTGATAGAAACGTGAAAAAAACGCGGGACAGGTTTCGAGAATGCACTTCACAGGCAAGCTATTGATCGCAGCGGTATTTTCGATCCCTCTCGCGGCCTGCGAGCCCGGTGTGGTCAGTGAGGGTGCGGAATTCCAGCGCAAATACAGTAACGCGCGCAAGGCGCTGGAAGCGGGAAATTACGACAGCGCGATCCGAAGCTATGGCGCACTCCTGCCCAATGCCGGCCCGCTCGAACCGCGTCTGCGGTTGGAATACGCGCATGCGCTCTTGCGCGACGGGCGGTATGACGAAGCGGCGCAGGTCGCGGCCACGCTTGCCTCGGACCTCACCGGCTCAGACCGCGCCGCAGCCCTCGCGGTGCGCGGCACGGCGCTGCATGAAAGCGCCCTCGCGGAGATGCGCATGGGAACGGCAGGCCGCGGCACCGTGGAAAAACTGCGCGCCGCCGATACCGCCCTGCAAAACATGCTCGCCCTCGACGCCGCGATGGATCCGCTCGGCGCAATGGCTAGCCGCCGCAGCGACATTCGTCGCGAAATCGCACAATTGGGAGGTTAAAAGCGCGCCATCAGCGCGCCTCATCATGGTTGAGCCGCAGGACCGAGACGTTGAGCGCACCAGCCACGCTGACCCATGTCAGATAGAGCAGGCAATAGCTGCTCCTCCAGAACCTTCTGCGCCTTTTGGCGGTTTGGTTCCGCCTCGGCCTGCCAATCCGCCGGATTTGCATGGCCCAGATGCGGCACCGGGCTCAATGCACAGAACGTGTCATCGCCCTCGGGCGCCACGGTCTGATCGGTATCGCCGCGAGGCTGGCCCGAGGGCGTCTGGTCTGACAGGCGGGGCTGGCCACTCAACCCGCCCGTCTGATTCTGCCCATGACCGAGCGCACGCCACCGCATCTTGCCGCAAGGCTGGCTCGACCGCGCAAGGCGGCTGATCGAGGGGGCGGGATCGCGGCGCGACGACCCGGGGCTGGCGTTCTATGCTAGGCTGATCTCGGATCTCTGCCATGTTGACGGCACCCTGCGGATGATGTCGAAATTGGATATTGACGGCCTGCTCCAGCGGCTGGAGAGCGTGACCGCCCCTGCCACCTGATTACCGGAGAAAATGATCTTGCCGTGCCGCCCGAGGTCTCCGACCGCACCGCACGGCGCCTGCCCAACTGTATGGTCACGCATCTAACCGGCCTGGGGCACCGTGCGCATGAGAAGGACCCGGAGAGGGTCTGCGATCCGGTGGAGCGGATATTGAGCGGTAACGCGCCCCGAAAGACTTGATTGGAGCGCGGAATTGGCCTGTTTCGAACATCCGATTGAAGCACCCTGCGCGAAACGCGGCCAAAGGCCGCCGCGCATCGCCGTGCCGCACCAAAAAAGGCCGCGCCCCTCCCGGAACGCGGCGCATTCTCCTCGCGTAAACCGCCTCAGCCCGCCGCCGTCACCGCCCGGCGAGTCACAACGCCCACCAGATGCGCGCGGTAGTCAGCCGAGCCATGCATGTCGCTGATCATGCCATCACCCGGCAGGCTCAGCCCCTCTATAGCACCAGCGGAGAAATCAGACGACAGCGCCGCCTCCGCCTCGGACCAGCGAAAGACTCCGTCCTCCGACGCGCCGGTCACGGCCACCCGCACTCCGTCCGCATATTTTGCGACGAACACACCGACCAGCGCGAACCGCGACGCAGGCTGCTCGAACTTTTGGTAATTCGCCTTTTCCGGCACCGGAAAGCGCACTTCGGTAATGATCTCTCCGTCCTCCAGCGATGTTGTGAACATGCCTTCAAAGAAGTCATCGGCGGCGATCTTGCGGTTCGTGGTCACGACCGTGGCCCCCGACGCCAGCAGCGCCGCCGGGTAACAGGCCGACGGGTCGTTATTGGCAAGGCTGCCGCCGATGGTGCCGCGATTGCGCACAGCCGGGTCACCGATATTGGCAGCGAGACTTGCCAGCGCGGGATAGGCCCCCGCCCCTGCCGCCACATCGGCATGGCACGTGCCCCCACCGATGCAGAGCGCGCCGTCATCGGCGGTGCAGATGCCCTTGATCTCGTCAACGCCAGACAAGCAAACCAGACGCTCCGGCGCGGCAAGCCTCGCCTTCAACGCCGGAATCAGCGTCTGACCACCACCAAGGGGCTGGCTGTCGGTCGCATCGCTCAGCAGTTTCACCGCATCGGTCAACCGCGTGGGCCTTTCGATATCGAATGCATACATGATCGCTCTCCTTACCCTTGCATCGCTTGCCAGACGCGCGACGGCGACAGCGGCATGTCGATATGGGTGACGTTCTTGCCCCCCGATTGCAGCGCGTCGATCACCGCGTTCACCACCGAGGGCGGGCTTCCGATGGCCCCCGCCTCGCCACAGCCCTTGACCCCGAGCGGGTTGTGCGTGCAGGGCGTCTGGCAGGAATGATCAACCTCGTAGAACGGCACATCATCGGCGCGCGGCATCGCATAATCCATGTAAGAGCCGCTCTGCAGCTGCCCGTTCTCGTCATAGACACACGCCTCGAGCAGCGCCTGACCGATGCCCTGACCGATTCCGCCATGCACCTGCCCCGAGACAATCATCGGGTTGATGATATTGCCGAAATCGTCAGCAGCGGCAAAGCGTTCGATGGTCACGCGGCCGGTTTCTGGATCGACCTCCACCTCGCAGGCATAGGCCCCTGACGGGTAGGTGAAATTCGACGGATCGTAGAACGCCGTCTCTTCCAGCCCCGGTTCGATATCCTCGAGCGGATAGTTGTGCGGCACATAGGCGGCCAGCGTGACATCGCCCCAGGCCACGGATTTATCCGTGCCCGCGACGCTGAACTGCCCGTCCTTGAGCTCGATATCGGCCTCGCTCGCCTCCATCAGATGGGCCGCGATCTTCTTGGCCTTGTTGATGATCTTCTCGGTCGCCCGCACCATGGCAGAGCCGCCCACGGCGATAGAGCGCGAGCCATAGGTCCCCATACCCATCGGTGTGTTGGCGGTGTCGCCATGCACGATCTCGACCTGATCGGCGTCGATGCCGATCATCTCGGCCACCACTTGGGCGAAAGACGTCTCATGTCCCTGCCCATGGCTGTGTGAGCCGGTCATCACCACCAGACCGCCGGTGGCATTCACCCGCACCGTCGCACTCTCATAGAGCCCTGCGCGCGCACCCAACTGCCCGACCAGATTCGACGGCGCGATGCCGCAGGCCTCGATATAGCAGTTGATTCCGAGACCGCGCAGGCGGCCCTTGGCCTCGCTCTCCTTGCGGCGTGCTGCAAAGCCCTTGAAATCCCCGATCTCTTCCAGCTTGTCCATCGTGGCATGATAATCACCGGTGTCATATTCCACCGCCACCGGCGTCGCATAGGGAAACTCGGTGATGAAGTTCTGCCGCCGCAGCGCGATCGGATCGACCCCCAACTCACGCGCCGCCTTGTCGATCACGCGCTCCAGCTGATAGGTCGCCTCGGGGCGTCCCGCACCGCGATAGGCATCGACCGGTACGGTATTGGTAAACACCGCCTTGACGTTCACGTATATCAGCGGCGTCTTGTAGTTCCCGGCCATCAGCGTGCCATGCAGCCAGGTCGGCACCGAAGGCGCAAAGGTGCTCAGGTACGCCCCCATATTCGCATAGGTATCTGTGCGCAGCGCGGTAAAATTGTTCTCGGCATCCAGTGCCAGTTCGATCTTCGTCACGTGGTCGCGGCCATGCGCATCGGTAATGAACGCCTCGGAGCGCGAGCAGGTCCACTTCACCGGGCGGTTGAGCGCCTTGGCGGCAAAGGTGCAAAATGCCTCTTCAGCATAATGAAAGATCTTCGATCCAAACCCGCCGCCCACATCCGGGGCCACCACGCGCAGCTTGTGCTCGGGGATACCCAGCACAAAGGCCCCCATCAGCAAGCGGATCACATGCGGGTTCTGGCTCGTGGTATAGAGCGTGTGATCCCCGGTCGAGCGATTGTAATCCCCCACGGCGACGCGTGGCTCCATCGGGTTGGCAACCAGCCGGTTGTTCACCAGTTCCAGCGTGGTGACATGCGCGGCGGACTTGAACGCCTCATCCACCGCCGCCTTGTTCTCCTCGACGAACCCCCAGTCATAGCAGAGGTTCGAAGTCAGATCGTCATGCACCTTCGGCGCGCCGTCCTCTAGCGCCGCCTTCATGTCCACCACCGCCGGCAATTCCTCGATATCAAGCTCGATTGCCTCGGCGGCATCGCGCGCCTGTTCGCGGGTCTCGGCCACCACGGCGGCAATCGGATCGCCGACATGACGTACCTTGCCCTGCGCCAGAACCGGGTGCCCCGGCTCCTGCATCACCTCGCCGTGCCGGTCGGTCACCTGCCAGCCGCAGGGCAGGCCGCCGATACCTTCGAAATCCTTGCCGGTGAATATCCGGATCACGCCCGGCATCCCCTCGGCGGCGCTGGTATCGACGGTGTTGAGCCGTCCATGCGCCACGTCCGAGCGCAGGAAATGCACATAGGCCTGCCCGCGTAGATTGATGTCATCGGTATAGTTCCCCGTGCCGGTCAGAAACCGCACGTCCTCGCGCCGCTTGGTGCTGGCGCCGATGCCTCCGTCCTTTGGCATGTCTTGACCTCCCTGAATGGTCCGGGGTCTCCCCCATCAAACCCGCAGCATTTTCATCTTGCCCGAAATATTCCGGGGGAGCGCCGCAGGCGCGGGGGCAGCGCCCCCTCTTGTCCGCTTATTCCGCCGCGATCTTGCTCACATCCTGACCGGATGCCGCGAGGATCGCCTTGACGATATTATGATAGCCCGTGCACCGGCACAGGTTCCCTTCGAGGTAGTCGCGCACCTCGGCCTCTGTTGGCGTGGGGTTGTCCTTGAGCAGCGCCGCCGCCGACATCACCATGCCGGGCGTGCAGAACCCGCATTGCAACCCGTGATGGTTCTGGAACGCGGCCTGAATGGGATGCAGCGTGCCGTCAGGCTCGGCCATCCCCTCGATGGTCTTCACCTCCATGCCCTCGGCTTCGGCGGCGAACATCGTGCAGGCCTTGACGGCGCGGCCACCCACATGCACCACGCAGGCCCCACACTGGCTGGTGTCACAGCCCACATGCGTGCCTGTCAGGCCCAGTTTCTCTCTCAGAAAATCGACAAGAAGCGTGCGGCCCTCAATCAGGCCCGACGCTGGCTTGCCGTTCACGGTCATCTTGACCTCTGGCATTGGCTCCTCCCGGTTCGATAATGTGTCGCTTCCAGTTAGACACTAGTCGCCTATGCCCGACTGTCCAATGCGACTAAAGCATGCCTCCCGCCGCTTGAGAACCCGGTTTCTTGCGCCTTAGCCGCGCGGGCCGCGTCGGGGCTGCGGGCGCGTCGGGATTTCCTTGAGCAGACCGCCGACCCCCATCGCCGCAATCTCGGCGGCACCACAAGGCAGTCCGCAGGCCACCCGTGCCAGCACCCAGTCGGCCCCGTGCAGCACCGGGCTGCGCGCCGAGCCGGGCAGGCCAATCACCGGTTTGTCTCCGAGTGCGCCCAGAAACAACAGGTTACCCGGATCGACAGGCATGCCGAACCGCTCCACCCGACCGCCCGCGAGGCGCAGCGCCTGCGGGGCGGTATCATGGGGGTCCGACGTGGCCGAGGCGGTGAGGATCAGCACGATCTCGCCCTTGGCCGCGCGTATGGCCTGCGCCAGTTCGTCCTCGTCGTGGGGGCGGGTCACCGTCTCGGCCATCTCCATGCCGAGGCCAGCGACCCGCGCCTCAATCGAATCTACGCCTTTGATCCCCGGCCCGCCGGGCACGTCCGTGACGATCAGGCTGACCGTGCCATAACGCGCCGTGGCCAGCCGCACCGCCCCGCGCGCGGCCTCTGCCGCCGCCGCCAGCGCCGCGCCCGGCACGCCGTAGGCGATGATCTTGACCGTCGCGATCATCCCGCCTGCGTGGATCTGATGGTGGTCGGGCACGGTGGCCAGGGTGACCATCGGATGCACCGCATTGGCGGCATGGATCGCACCCACATCGAGACAGACCACGCCGGGCGCCTTCGCCGTCAGGTTCACTCGCCCCGTGAAGGGTTGCCCCCGGGCAATGTCCGCAGCCCGGTCGTGCAGCGCGCGCGCCAGCGTTTCGGCGGCGGCGTCCTCGTGCAGATCCCCCGCCTCAAGCCGCGCGACGGTCACGCTGTCATAGCCCGCCTGTTCCAGCGCCGCGATCTCGCCCGCGTCCAGCACCGCGCCCTTGCGCAACCGCCCCGTCGCCACCTGCTCGGAATGCGCAAGGATCGCGCCCTCCGCCTCCGCCAGCGGCACCGGGCCAAACTTCATGCGCCTTTCCTCAGAACCCGGGTCATCTCGGCTAGGATGCTCACCGCGATCTCCGACGGCCCCGCCGCCCCGATATCAAGGCCGATGGGCCCGTGAATGCGCCCGATCTCGGCCTCGGAAAACCCGGCCCCGGTCAGACGTTCCACGCGCCTGGCATGCGTCCGGGTCGAGCCTAGCGCACCGATGTAGAACACGTCCGAGCGCAGCGCCTCGATCAGCGCAGGATCATCGAGCTTGGGATCATGGGTCAGCAGCACCAGCGCGGTGCGCAGATCGAGGCCCAAAGCCCTTAGCCCCTCATCGGGCCAGTCGTGCAGCACCGTCTCACCGGGAAACCGCGCCTCGCTACCAAAGCTCTCGCGCGGGTCGATCAGGATCGGGTCATAGCCCGCGATCCGGGCCATCGGCACGAGGGCTTGTGCGATATGGACCGCACCCACAATGATCAGGCGCAGCGGCGGGTTGTGGATGGCAATAAACGTCTCGCCATCCTCATCGAACCCCGAACGATCCATCCGAAAGCGGCTCTCATGCCCGTCGCGCTCCAGCCTGCGGCCCGCCGGACCGCTCACATAGGCCACCGGCACGCGCCCCTCGCGCGCCAATACCAGATCGGCCAGCAATTCCTCTGGCAGGACCGAGCCCACCGGCTCCACCAGCACCCGGATCGTGCCGCCACAGGCCAGCCCCACGGCAAAGGCATCGCCATCGCTGACGCCGTATTCCAGCTTCACCGAGCGGGCGTCTTCAATGGCGTCGAGCGCCTCGACCACCACCGCGCCCTCGACACAACCACCCGAGACCGACCCGGCGATCTCTCCCTCGCCGGAAATCGCCAGCTGACTGCCGACCCGGCGCGGCGCGCTGCCCCAGGTCTCGACCACCGTGGCCAAGGCCGCCCCCTTACCCGCGCGGTGCCACGCGAGCACGGTTTCGGGTATGTCGTCGAAACGGTCCATCCTCTCATCCCTCCTGCATAGCCGCCATCAGCCGCGCCTTTTCGCCATCGTCGTCGCGGCGCGAGATCGCCTGGGCCAGATCCTCCAGCGTGGCGATGGAATGGCCCGCGCGGAACGCATCCACATGCGGCAGCATCGCGCGGATGCCTTGGGCCTTGGGCGCAAACCCCTCCCACCTGAGCAGCGGGTTGAGCCAGATCAGTCGCCGCGACGACAGGTGCAGGCGCTCCATCTCGTGGCTCAGCGCCTCGGGGGCGTCACGGTCCAGCCCGTCGGTGATCAAGAGCACCACCGCCCCCTGCCCCATCACCCGGCGCGACCAGTCGCGGTTGAACGCGTGCAGCGACGCCCCGATGCGCGTGCCACCCTCCCAATCCTGCGCCTGTTTCCCGGCGGCGGCAAGGGCTGCATCGACATCCCGCGTCGCCAGTTGGCGGGTGATATTGGTCAGTTGCGTGCCAAAGGTGAAGGCATGCACGCGCGCCCAGCCCGCCCCCTTCTGATTGGCGACTGCATGGAGAAAGTGCAAGACCATGCGGCTATACTGGCTCATCGAGCCGGAAATATCGCACAAAACGACAAGATTGGGCCATCGCTCGCGCGGCTTCTTATGGTGAATGCGGCGCATTTCGCCGCCGTGGCGCAGCGCCCCGCGCAAACTACGGCGCATGTCGAGCCGCGCGCCCTGCGGGCTTGCCACCCCGCGGCGCGAGGCGAAGGGTTTGACCGGCAAGGTCAGCCGCGCCAGCATGCGCTTGGCCTGCGCCACCTCGGCATTGCTCATCTGCTCAAAATCCAGTTTGCGCAATCGCTCCTCGCCCGACATCGTCGCCGAGGCGTCGATATCGATCTGCACCTCGTCGCCCTCATGCTCCTCGATCTCGGGCGCGTCGCGCGCCACACCATCGAGCAGCGCCTCAGCCGCACGCTTTTCGGCGGCCTGCGCGCGGCGGTCTTCCTGCACGCCGCGGATGGCGGGCAGCATCATCGCCATCATATGCTCCATGTAGCGCGGATCACGCCAGTAGAGGCGAAACACCTGCGCAAAAACTGTCAGATGCTCAGGCCGCGTGACCAAACAGGCGCGCAATGTGTAAAAGAAATCCTCGCGGCTGCTGAACCCGGCGGCGGCCACCGCGCGCACCGCATCGATCACCCGACCGGGGCCGATAGGCAGACCGGCCGCCCGCAGCGCCCGCGCGAAATGGGCGATGTTATGAGTGAGCTTGGGGTCGTCGGGCAGTTCGAGCGGGGCGTAATCTGTCATGGCATGACGTGGGGGCGCTGCCCCCACACCCCCGGAGTATTTCTGCCAAAAAGAAACATCAGGCGGGGGCCAGCGTGCTGCGCACCTCGTCGAGGATGCGCTTGGCCTCGGAGCCTTGCATGCGCGCGATATCGTCCTGGTATTTCAGGATCGCACCGAGCGTGTCGGCGATCACCTCGGGGCTTAGGCTGATCACGTCGAGCGCCAGCAGGCACTTGGCCCAGTCAATGGTCTCGGCCACGCCTGGTTTCTTGAAAAGATCCTCGGTGCGCAGGGCCTGAACGAACGCCACCACCTCGCGGCTGAGTTGCTCCGCCGCTTCAGGTGCGCGGGCCTGAAGAATCTCGATTTCGCGCGCGAATGTCGGATACTCCACCCAGTGATAAAGGCAACGGCGCTTGAGGGCGTCATGCACCTCGCGGGTGCGATTCGAGGTCAGGATCACGATCGGCGGCTCGGGTGCATGGATCGTCCCAAGCTCCGGGATCGTCACTTGGAAATCCGAAAGCGCCTCCAGCAAGAACGCCTCAAAGGGCTCATCGGTGCGGTCGATTTCGTCAATGAGCAGCACCGGCGCCCCCCCTGACTGTGGGCGCATCGCCTGCAAGAGCGGACGCTCGACCAGATAGTCCTCAGTGAAGAGCTCATCCTTGAGATGCCCGCGATCCACGCCGCCCGCAGCCTCGGCGGTGCGGATGGCGATCATCTGCTCGGCGAAATTCCATTCATAAACGGCGCTGGCCGCATCGAGCCCCTCGTAGCATTGCAGCCGGATCAGCCTACGTCCGAGGCCGGCGGCGATGGCCTTGGCGATCTCGGTCTTGCCGGTGCCCGCCTCGCCCTCTAGGAACAGCGGCCGCCCCAGGGTCAGCGAGAGATACGTCACCGTGCCGAGCGCGCGGCCGCAGACATAATTCTGTCCCGCCAGCATGTCCTGTACTGCGCCGATGGATGTGGGGTTTTGCACGCTTTCGCCTCCGCTGCATCTTGGCTGCGCTCATCAAGTGCATCGCAACTGCGCCGCGGTCAAGGCCGTCGACCTCACACAAAGGTCGCAAATCCGCGCGGAAAGCTCTTGGATTTTCCCAAGTTTCGCCCCATTGCAGGACCAAGGTTTACCATGTTGAGGCGTGGCATGGCCCCGCCGGGCAGAACAAGGGTTCGGACAAACATGCACGACAGCGCCGACATTTTCGAGGCTGACCTTTCCGGACTGCACTGGGAGGCCTGGATCGAGCGCACCGACACGCTCGCAGGTGATGACGGCTATTGCCAGCCCCTGGGCGATCGACATGCTGCCCTGCTGATTGAACGCAAGCCGACCCTTCTGGTGACATTCGAGAATTTCAACCGCTTGTCCGACACCTCGAATAGCGCGCAGCCGCTCGGCTGGTCGCTCGCGAAGGCGCGGGGCTGGTCGCATCTGTGCCTGCTTGGCAATGGCGCGACCTGGTTCCGCGACGCCCGGGTCTACGGCTATTTCGACCGGCTTGTAGATGACGGCTTTTTCGACGAGTTCGAGCAGGTGATCTTTTACGGCGCGGGGCCCTGCGGCTATGCGGCGGCCGCCTTTTCTGTGGCGGCACCGGGGGCGAAGGTGGTCATGCTCAGCCCACAGGCCACGCTCGACCCGCGCGTTGCGGAATGGGACGACCGTTACCTGAATATGCGCCGTACCTCCTTTACCGACAGATATGGCTATGCCCCCGACATGCTCGACGCCGCCCGCACGGCGGTGCTGCTCTACGACCCGGACGTGGAGCTTGACGCGATGCACGCGGCACTCTTTACCCGTGCGAATGTGATGAAATTCCGCACGCGGTTCCTTGGCTACCAGATCGAACAGAGCCTTGCGCGCATGGGGCTGATTGCGCATGTAATCGGGGCGCTGAGCGAAGATCACCTCACCCCGCTCGCTCTTGCCCGGATGTGGCGCGCCCGCCGGGATGAGACCCCCTATCTCGCCAATGTGATGCGCCGCCTTGTCGCCGATGAGCGCGATCGCCTGACGATTCTGCATTGCCGCAACGCGCTCTCACGTCGGGTGGGTGGGCCACGCTTCCGCAAGGCTCTGGCCATGGCCGAAGCACGTCTCGAAGAGCGCGGCACCTGACGCCTCCTGCGCTCTGGCCTTGGCCCGCACGATTGTGTATGCGCATAAGCCATGAGCCAGACCCTGACCCTCCGCCGTCCCGACGATTGGCACCTGCACCTGCGCGATGGCGCGATGCTGCGCGCCGTCCTGCCCGAAAGCGCTCGCCATTTTGCGCGCGCCATCATCATGCCCAATCTCGTACCGCCGGTGGTCACGTCCGCCGACGCCCGCGCCTATCGCGACCGGATCATGGCGGCGCTGCCCGAAGGGATGGAGTTCACTCCCCTGATGACGCTCTATTTGACAGAGCAGACCGACGCGCACGACGTCGCCGCCGCCCATGCAAACGGCCTCATATCGGCGGTCAAACTCTACCCCGCAGGGGCCACTACCAACTCCGCCTCGGGCGTGCGCGACTTTGACAAGGTGCGCGGCGTGCTCGACAAGATGGCCGAGATCGGCCTGCCACTCTGCGTGCATGGCGAGGTGACGGAGCCGGAGATCGACATCTTCGACCGCGAGGCGGTGTTCATCGACCGCGTGCTCGACCCTGTGCGCCGCGCCACGCCGGGGCTGCGTGTGGTGATGGAGCATATCACGACGCGGGACGGCGTGGACTACGTCCGATCCAACGCGCAGGATCTCGCCGCCACCATCACCACCCATCACCTCGTGATCAACCGCAATCATATCCTTGTCGGAGGGATCAAACCGCATTATTATTGCCTGCCCGTGGCAAAACGCGAAACCCACCGCCTCGCCCTGCGCCGCGCCGCCACCTCAGGCGACGCACGCTTCTTTCTCGGCACCGACAGCGCACCCCATACCGACCCCAATAAGGAAAGCGCCTGCGGCTGTGCCGGCTGCTTTACCGCGCCCAACACCATGTCGATCCTCGCCCATGTATTCGAGGAGGAGGATGCGCTGGATCGCCTCGAAGGCTTCACCTCGCTCAATGGTCCCGCCTTCTACGGTCTACCCCCGAACGAGGCACGGATCACCCTGACCAAGGACGACCCCGTCCCCTACCCCGACAAGATCGACACCGGCGACGGCCCCGTCAGCGTGTTCAACCCCGGCTATGCGCTGCATTGGCGGGTGGACTGATCTTCACTGTTCACGAAACACTCCCGCCGGAGGCATCAAATCTCTTCAGCGCAGCGCCGAACCCAAGGACCACGCCATGATCCCTGCCACCTACCCTCCCAAAGCCGAAATCGCCCGCCTCACCGCCCGCATGCTGCTCGAGATCGGCGCGGTGCATTTCAATGCGGACGAGCCGTTCACGCTGGCCTCCGGCCTGCCGTCGCCCACCTATATCGACTGTCGGCGGCTCATCTCCTACCCGCGCATCCGCAGCACCCTGATGGACTTTCTCACCGTCACCGTGATGCGCGAGGCAGGCTTCGAGGCGTTCGACAATATCGCGGGCGGCGAGACGGCGGGCATTCCCTTTGCCGCACTGGTGGCCGAGCGCATGGCCCTGCCGATGACCTATGTCCGCAAGAAGCCCAAGGGTTACGGCCGCAACGCCCGCATCGAAGGGGCGATGAACGAAGGCCAGCGGGTTCTTCTGGTAGAGGACCTCACCACTGATGGCGGCTCGAAACTCAGCTTTGTCGATGCCATCCGCGAGACCGGTGCCCGTTGCGCGCACACGGCGGTGATCTTCTATTACGGCATCTTCCCCGACACCGAGAAAACGCTCGGCGATCACGGTGTCGCCCTTCACCATCTGTGCACCTGGTGGGACGTGCTGGCAGAGGCCCGCGAGCAGACGTCATTCAGCGCCGCCACCCTCGATCAGGTCGAGGAATTCCTGCGCGATCCCCGTAAGTGGCAGGAAGCAAACAAGAAATAAAATCCTGTTTCGGCGCGGTGGATAACCTGCATCGCGAATCGAAATCGCCTTCCAGATATGGTAGCATAGCAGCCACGCACCACAGAATGCGGGGCAAGAATATGCAGGGGCGGCTTGTTCAGAGGGTTATCCCGGCAACCCTCCACAGGCTTATACATGTGGCATGCGCGCAAGCTTTGGCTTAGAACACCCGAACGCCAAAAAGACAAAGACGACAGGGACAGTAGGCATGAACGAGGTCAGCGTATTCAATCCAACCGGCACCGAGATTCAGGCCGCCGAGACGATGCCCCATTCGATCGAGGCCGAGCAGCAGATCCTCGGCGCGATCCTGACCAATAACGATGTTTATGACCGCATCGCCGCCATCATCGGGCCGCAGCATTTCTATGACCCGGTCCATGCCCGCATCTTCGAGACCGCCGCCGCGCGCATCGCCAAGAACAACCTTGCCTCGCCCGTCACCCTGCGCGCCTTTCTCGACGATGACGAGGGTCTGCAGGAGTTGGGCGGCGCGAATTACCTTGTGAAACTTGCCGGGGCCGCGATCTCGACCTATGCCGCGCGCGATTATGCGCAGATGATCTATGACCTCGCGATCCGCCGCGAGCTGATCGCTCTCGGACATGACATCGCGGGCAAGGCCGCCCGCGTCCATGTCGACAGCGAACCCAAGGACCAGATCGTCGAGGCAGAGCAAAAGCTCTACCAATTGGCCGAACAGGGACAGTCTGAATCCGGTTTTCAAAGCTTTCTCAAGGCGGTAACAGACGCAGTTAATGTTGCAAACGCGGCCTATCAGCGCGAAGGCGGGCTCGCGGGCGTCTCGACCGGTCTGCTCGACATGGATGGCAAGCTGGGCGGGTTGCACAAATCCGACCTGTTGATCCTTGCCGGACGTCCCTCGATGGGCAAGACGTCGCTGGCCACCAACATCGCCTTCAACGTCGCCCGCGCCTACAAGAAGGGCACCCGGCCCGACGGCACGCAAGGCGCGGTGGATGGTGGCGTTGTCGGCTTCTTCTCGCTGGAAATGAGCGCCGAGCAATTGGCGGGCCGAATCCTGGCCGAAGCCTCCGAGATTTCCTCACACAAGATCCGGCAGGGCGACATGGACGAAGAGGAGTTTCGCCGCTTTGTCGAGGCCGCCAAATCGCTCGAATCCTGCCCGCTCTTCATTGACGACACCGCCGCAATCCCGATCTCGCAACTTGCCGCCCGCGCCCGGCGGCTCAAGCGCACCCACGGGCTCGACCTGTTGATCGTCGATTATCTTCAGCTTGTGCGCGGCTCGTCCGAAAACCGCGTTCAGGAAATCGGCGAGATTTCCATGGGCCTCAAAGCCATCGCCAAGGAACTCGATATTCCGGTCCTTGCCCTGTCTCAGCTCTCGCGTCAGGTCGAGAGCCGCGAGGACAAGCGCCCGCAACTCTCGGACCTGCGCGAATCCGGCTCCATCGAACAGGATGCCGACGTGGTGATGTTCGTGTTCCGCGAAGAATACTACAAGGAACGCGAGAAACCGGGTGATCACGAGATGGAAAAGATGGCCGAATGGCAAGAGGCCATGGCGCGGCTGCACGGCAAGGCCGAGGTGATCATCGGCAAGCAGCGCCACGGCCCCATCGGCACGGTCGAGCTCAGCTTCGAATCGCAATTCACCCGGTTCGGAAATCTCGTGAAACCTTGGCAACAGGGCGGCGGCGCGGAATTCTGAGGCCTCGACGCACCATGGTTACGCCGTAACCCGCGCCGCTGCCTCGATGTCGGACAGCGCGCGTTCGACCAACTCCGGCCCCACGCCGGGCTGTGTCGCCCCCTCCGACAACGTCCTGCGCCAACTCCGCGCGCCCGGCCGTCCTGCGAACAGCCCCAACATGTGCCGCGTGATCTGGTTCAGCCTGCCACCGTTGGACAGATGCCCCTCGATATAGGGAAGCATGGCGCGTACGGCCCCTTCGGCAGTGCTGTCCGGGCCCTTTGTGCCAAAGATCCGCCGATCCGCCGCACAGAGAATATCCGCGGGTTGATGATACGCGGCGCGCCCCACCATCACCCCGTCAAGACCTGCATCCAATAGGCTAACCGCCTGATCCAGATGGGTGATACCACCATTTATCGAGATGTGAAGATTGGGAAACAGCCCCTTCATTCGCTGCACCAGATCGTAATCGAGCGGCGGAATATCGCGGTTCTCCTTGGGGCTGAGGCCCTGCAACCAAGCCTTGCGCGCGTGGATCTGCACCCGCTCACAACCCGCCGCCACGATCCGTGAGAGAAACTCCGGCAGCACCTCCTCGGGGTCCTGATCGTCCACCCCGATCCGGCATTTCACGGTCACATCCAAATCGACCGCTTCGCGCATCTCTGTCACGCATTGTGCCACAAGCCCCGGATCCCTCATCAGAATCGCCCCGAACGTGCCCGACTGCACCCGGTCCGACGGACAGCCGCAGTTGAGGTTGATCTCGGCATAACCCGCCGCCGCCCCCAGCCGCGCCGCCTGCGCGAGCTCTTTCGGGTCCGACCCGCCCAGCTGCAACGCAACCGGGCGCTCCTCCTGATTGTGCTCAAGCAGATGCAAGGCACCGCCACGCACCAAGGCAGGCGCAGTCACCATCTCGGTGTAGAGCAACACATGCCGACTGAGTAGCCGGTGCAAGTACCGACAATGCCTGTCGGTCCAGTCCATCATCGGGGCGACGGACAGGCGGGAAGCATCAGTCGTGCTGCGAATCCCTTGTTTCACTGAATAGTCCTCCGTCGATAGCGGCTACGATTTGCGATCATTCGCCACTATTGGCGGCGATTTCGACAGCCGGTGCTACAATTGTAGCACTCGAGGAGCGTTTTGTAGCACCGGCGTCGGAGGACGTCACGCACCAGCCTGCGGGAACGCCAACAAGATTTTTTTGCTCCCCGATTTCCGGGCAAAATCGGCCGACCCCATCGTCCTTCCCAACAGGAAAGGGTTGAAAATGGCAACCATCACGTCACGAAACAAAACGAACGGCATTGTCAGAGGAAACCGGGTTGAGACACAATTGGCGCCGCCCCACCCTGCTCGGATGAAAAACCGAGACCCTTTCAAATACTTCAAGACGAGCCCCGAGATCATCCGCCTGGCGGTTATGATGTATGTGCGGTTCCCTTTGTCTCTCCGGAACGTCGAGGATCTGCTGCATGAGCGCGGCATAGATGTAAGCCATGAAGCTGTGAGGTTTTGGTGGCATCGGCTCGGTCCACTGTTCGCAGCCGAGATCAACAAACGCCGTGTGGCCGGATTGAAATCCAGCCGCTGGCGCTGGCACCTGGATGAGATGTTCGTGAAAATCAACGGTGAGAGACATTATCTGTGGCGAGCCGTTGATCACGAAGGCGAAGTTCTGGAAAGTTTCGTGACCAAGACACGCGACAAGAAAGCCGCGCTGAAATTCCTAAAGAAAGCAATGCGCAAGCACGGTCGCTCAGACATCATTGTCACGGACCGACTGCGCTCGTACGGCGCTGCGATGAAGGCAATAGGAAATGCCGATCGACAGGAAACGCGGCGTTGGTTGAACAATCGAGCCGAGAATTCGCACCTGCCGTTCCGAAGGCGTGAGCGAGCGATGTTGCGGTTCAGACGAGTGCGAAGTTTGCAGAAATTCGCCGCCATCCACGCCTCTATCTACAATCTGTTCAACTCGGAGCGCAGCCTCTACTCAAGATCAAATTTCAAACGGAACCGCGCCCTCGCTCTTGCCGAGTGGCGCAATCTCTGCACGGCGTAAGGGGCAGCAACCCTGCCCTTCCTGAGACGAGTTCGAATTGGTCTGACAGCGCCGCTTTAAGTTCAAGGGGGGCTTCAGATTTACGAATCAACTTCCATGATGGATCGGCTTTTATTTCATTCCGACTGTATCATCATTGGGCCTGCGAGGATCAGGGCGATCAAATCGGCCTGCCGGTTTGTGCCGGTCTTCTGGAACAGATTGCGCATGTGAAATGAGATCGTCGTCTGCGACACGCCCAACTCCGCTGCGACATCGGCCGCACGGGTGCTGTGGGCGAGCGCGCCGGCAACCCGCGCTTCGGTCGGTGTCAGGCCGAACAGGTCCATCAGCAGCGTTCCTGGAACGCGTTTCCGACGGTCCGGGGCGGAAAGGAACAGCGCGACATGAGACTGATCGGGCGGTGTGTCTCTTTCCACTGCAAGCGAGCAGATAAGCACCGGGATGTATCTGGCATCCTGCGGTCGGTGCAGCATCACGCCGACGACCGTCTCGTTCCCGGCTTTTGCAGTGTTCAGCGCCTCACGCAGGGCTCGTTGCAATTCCCGATCAGACAGTGGATCAGGCGAGCTAAGCGCGTCCGGCCCCGTCTGAATGAAATCCGGATCGGTGCCCATCTTATGAGCCGCGCGGTTGATATGAACCGGCTTCCCGCGCCCATCCAGTAACACCACCCCGAGTGAAATGAGGTCGAGCGCTGCCTCCGCGCCGCCGCTGACATCGTCGCCCGACAATCCCGTCAGCGCTTGGCGCAGCGTTTCCATCTCGCCCTCATGGCGGCTACGCATACGATCAACCTGACGCAGGCGGGCCGCGACAGTGGCCAGCATCAGGTCGTAATCGATAGGTTTGACCAGGTAGTCGTCAGCCCCTTGACGTTTGCCGTCAATGACCTCCCGAGGGTCCGATAAGGCTGTCAGAAAGACGAATGGCGTGGCGCTCAGTTCGGGACGCTCGTTGCGCATCCAGCGCAGGACCTGGTAACCGTCCAAGCCAGGCATGGATATGTCGCAGAGCAACAGATCGGGCGCGGTGCTGGCCAATAGATCCAGTGCCACCTGACCGTCCCTTGCAGCCAGGGTGCGATATCCGGCCTCCTGCAATTCCTCGATGAGATCGCACCGCAGCGCCTCTTCGTCCTCGATAACCAGGATCAGGGCGGAACTCGCGGCACGCATCATGTCTGCGGCTCCCTGCCTCGGGGCAGTGTCATGCGAAAGGTCACACCGTCGTCATCTGACAGCAAGATGACGTCACCATCTTGCATGCGTGCCAAGGTGCGCGCCATAAACAACCCGATGCCGGTGCCTGCGACGCCTACACTGTTCGATCCGCGATGATTACGCTCAAACAACCGTGCCCGATCTTTGGAGGGAATGGGGTTTGCAGTATTGTGAACATCGCAGAAAAGGCTTTCACCGTCGCCGTGCAGGGTCACGAATAAGGTGGTTTCGGGAACGGCGTATTTATCGGCGTTGGACAACAGGTTTTCCAAAATCTGTTCGGCCAAGGCCGGATCGCAGAACACGGTGGCCTGTCCCGGGGGGGCTTGTCTGGTCTCGATCCGCCGGTCCGGCGCGGCGTCGCGCTGGTGTTTGCAGGCGATCTGCATGATCTCATTCAAGTCGCATTCCTCCCGGTGGGCACCGATCTGACCCGCGTCCAGCCGTGCGGCGTCCAGCGTGCTATCCACCAGCCGCGTGAGGCCGGCGATGGCGGTGCGTGCGCGGCCCGCACGTTCAGCCATTTCACGGGCGTCGGCGCGCGGGCCACGCCGGATCAGACGTTGCAGTGCCGAATCCGCTACCGCCAGCGGCGTGCGGAACTGGTGCGACACCATTGCGGCGAAATCGTGATAGAGATCGGCTGCCGATCTTTCGCGCCTGAGCGCGCTGTCCAGATCGCGCGTGCGTTCGGAGACCAGCTCTTCCAGGCGGTCGCGGTCCTCGGCATCCTTTTGCTGGGCCGCATGGCGGTCGGATGCGTCATGCATGAACAGGATCGCACCAAGGATCACGCCGTCGTTGCGCATTGGGAAAAACCTCAGGTCGACATGAAGCGGCGTGCCGCGCCCTCCGGAAAACAGAGGCTGAAGTGTCAGCCGTGAGGATTCTCCGGCAAGGGCGCCCGCCATGCCGTCCCGCACCGGCGGGATGTCAAAGAAGCCAGCGACGTCGGACAGGCGGCGCCCCTCGACCTGCTCCGCCGTTTTGCCCACCATCCCCGCCATCGCGTCGTTCCAAAGTGAGCACCGTGCAGCCCTGTCCACCGCAAGGATACCTTCCCCGCTGGACGAGATCAGCAGACCAGAAAAATCCCGCTCGCGCCGCAACATGTGATTGCGCACGCGCGACTGACGCAGCGCAAGGACAAGCGTGACCGTCAGGATGCCGCCCGCGACCATGATCCCGATCAGCGACAGGATGTTCTGGTGTAGCTGTTTGCGGTAGACCTCCAGCCGCCCGCCGAATTCGTCCCATTCCGCGATCATCGATGCGTTCGCCGCCCGGCCCAGGACCGCCGTAAAGGGTGCCAGTGCTGAGCGCAGACGCGGGCCATCTTCGGGCGTGAAGCCGTCGATCATTGGCGCAATCGTGACAAGGGCGTCGGTCAGCCGGTCCAGATCGTCTCCAAATCCGATTTTTTCGACGAAACGTCGTTGCGGACCGTCATTGAGCAAGGAGATACGACCGGACAAGATGTCGAACCAGAGTGCAAGATCATCTTGCGCTGCCTCTCCCAGTTCAACCAGCGCAACCGTCTTGGTTAGGCGCAGGGCGGCCACGTCGCTCTGGTGAAACACCCAGAGCATGTTCTTTTCCGCGTCGACACGCATGGCGTTCTGGACGGCGAACATACGCACGAGAGAAAATGACAGCAGAACCGCGAACACAAGGACAGCGGCCAGCGGCAGAATCAGCCAGAGGCTGCGACGCCGTCTCATCGCACATCAAGTCGACAGAGCTGCCAGACCCAGCGATAATCATAGCGAATATCCTGCAACGCCTCGTGATCGTCGCGAGGATAAACGATCCAGAGTGGCCCCTTTCCGTCGCGCGTCAGCGCCTTGCCATCCATGGTAGAGGCGACGATCACGTCATAGTCGTAGAAATCGCTCATGGGGATGCCCACGGCATACTCGTTCAGGGCAATCGCCATCACCTGATCGCCCTGTGCATTCAGGCTATCCAGAAGATCACGCATCAGAACACCCGAGAAGGCGTGGACGCCGTCGGTCACGACGGTCGAGGTGTTGATCGTGACAGACGGCAGGGTTTGCAAAGCGGCGCGATCCAGCGTGGCGGGGCCATCCGCAATTTTACCCGTCACCTCAAGGATCACATCGTCCTGATCCGCCATGGCCGCTCCGCTCATCACTATCAAACCACATACCGCCGCATGCGCGTGGCTCCGCATATCGTTTCTCCCATGTTGTCCGGCAATAGTTCACCAGCACGCGCTTGTTTGTGCAAACAATTTACGCGTGAAAATATTTGGCCGCCCCCTCTGAACGAACGGGGCGGAATGCGGACAGGTCATATTTGAATATCGCTCAAATCCGCGAATGAAGCGAGCGCGGCCAGAATACCGGAGAGAACATATGTCGGCAGTCAACAAATCCGTCCTCTATCTTTGCGTCACCGGGCTGTTCGCGCTGTCCAGTTGCGGCACGCCCGAGTACCAGGCCGAGCGCAAGCATTGCGAGGCGGAATGGCTGCTGAAGATTCCGCCGGTCTACCGCCAGGAGGCCGTCACGAAATACCGCAGCGAAGAGCGTCCGACAGGCCGATCAACCTGCACGACCGCAGGAACGGTCACTACTTGCCAGCAGGTCATGGAGACCGTGTCGGTCCCCTATACTGACATCGAGACGGTCGACATCAAGGCGCGGCAGCGCGATCCGCAGATTGCCTCCTGCGCCGCGCGGGCCTGCGCGGCGAAATATGGCAACAGCAAATGCGAGACGTGATGCATCAGGAATACGCCGACAGGACCGGCACCGGAATTTCAAAGAGAAATTTTCAGGAAGGAGTTTTTCATGTGGGATTTTAGCATAGGCAGTGCGCTGGGGATGATGGTGCGAACCTTGCCATTCATCCTTTTGCGCATCGCCGTTTATTTCGGGATCTCGGTGGGATACATCCTGGTTACGGGCGTCGGGGCCGGTGTCGGCTGGGGTGTGGGTGGCTTCGGCGACGAGGGATTTCGCGCCAGCAGCACGATGTGGGGCGGCTTTGCAGGCTTCGGGATCTTCGGCGCGGTCATGTATTGGGCGCGCGAATACATCCTCTATGTCGTCAAGGCCGGGCATGTCGCGGTGCTGATCGAATTAATCGATGACCAGCCCATGCCCGAAGGGCGCAGCCAGATCCACCACGCGACGGCGGTGGTCAAGGAACGGTTCGCACAGGCCAGCGTCCTTTTTGCCATCGACCAACTGATCAAGGGCGTGATCAAGGCCATTACCGGGCTGGTGCGCGGTATCCTGACCATCCTGCCGATCCCCGGTGTGCAACAACTGGGCGGTATCCTCGCCGCATTCCTGAAGATCGCGGTCGGGTTCATCGACGAGGTCATCCTCGCCTATGCGATTCGCACCCGGTCGAATAACGCCTGGATGTCGGCCAAGGAAGCGCTGGTGCTCTACGGGCAGAACTACAAGGTGATGTTAAAAAACGCGGCTTGGCTGGCGATCGTCGTCTATGGCCTCAGCTTTCTTGTCTTCATCGTCATGCTCGCCCCTGCGGCGTTGGTCGTCTACCTCATGCCCGGCGCATGGGCCGCAGGGGGCGTCGTCTTTGCCCTGCTCTTTGCCTGGAGCGTCAAGGCCGCCGTGCTGGAGCCCTTCGCCATCACCTGCATGATGCAGGTCTATTTCAAAACCATCGAAGGCCAGCAGCCCAATCCCGAGTGGGAGGCCAAGCTGGAGCAGTTGTCGGCCAAGTTCCGCAAGTTGAAAGAGCGTTCTTTGGGGGCCGGGAACGTGGCAGCGGCTGCCCACACAGAGGCAAACCCAGCCTAAGGTGGTAGATCGATGTTGGACAACGAGATGGAAGACCAGCTTTGCGAGATCGTGACAGAGCAGAGGGTGGCCAGCCGCAATATGAATAGTTCGTTCGGACCGGGGCGGCGATCCCGGTCGATGGCGGCATCTCATCGAGCATGGGCCCGACGGAAGCAGTCCGGATTTTGGTAGATAAAGACATGAACACACACCCCGTCCCTCTCTTCAGGCGCCGCTGTCAGTGCCTTCTATCACTGGTTCTGTTCACGCTCATGATCTCCTCGTCCGCCCGGGCGCAATGGCCCACAACCGAGTGGGTGGTGATGAACGCAGAGATCGAAAAGCCACACAAGAAATACGAGGAATGGGACACCTACGTCCCGCCGCTCGGCGAGCGCGGCGAACTGGCAGAGACGCACCGCACCACCCTGAAGGCGGCGAGTATCTGGTATCAATCCCTCGGCTTTCCGGAACCAGTCCAGAAAACCGAGGATGACGACCTGAACGTAGGGCCGGGCGAGGCATATCTGGGCCGCCTAAAGCGCGATCCGGATGGCACAGGCTCCTATCACGGCGCGGATGGCGAGATGATGCTGACCTCGAACCCGAAGTTGCTATCTGCCGATACGCCGATCTGGAGGTTGATGAAGGCCTCGGCCGTCCACGAGCTTTATCATGCGATTCAGGACAGGATGAGCCCGTCGCTCGACCCGGCCATGGGAGTGGCACCCGAAATCCCGCAATGCCCCAGCCCCCGGGGTAGGCAGGATACCGATCTCAGCTGGCTGGTCGAGGGGACGGCAGCGATGGTCCAGATCCGCTGGCTGGAAGGGACGGAGGGTGTTTCCTGGGGCCACCCGTTCAAAGGATCGAATCGAGCCGCATGGGTTCGTACGTTCGATCAATCGCTTCACATGGGCGCGCTGCCAGCCGCGCACATAGAACGCGCAAAGCGGCCCGCGATGACGGCGCTGGAAACGGTCTCTTGGTTCTGCGACTATGGCACATGGTATTTCTGGTATGCCATCGGCGACATGATCGGGCGAACCGATGGCGAGAGGGTTGGCTATACCCGATACATCTTCGAAGGGACGAAGCCCTGGAGCAACGGCGGGATCGCCAATATCGACAGCGGGCTGAAGGCGGCGGCAGCGGAATACAACGCAATCCGGGCGTATCGCGATGGCCTCTATGACCTTTATCCGCAGTTCGTGGCGCAGCACCTCACCGAAGAGCGTTTCTATGGCGACCTTCAGGAGGTCGAACTCGGTACGCCGGACCTGCACACGACGACGAGCTCGCTCTCGGGTGGCCCGCTGGAGCCGCTTGCATCGCGCGCGTGGCGCGTGAGGGTACGCCTCCCGCAGGATGTCAGTACGATCCCCTACAAGGTCCGCTTCACGCTTGACACACCAGACGGGACGGATCGTGACGATCTGCACCTCATCGTCGAAGATACCGTCGTCAAGAAACCCAGTGACCGGAGCGCGCCCTACACGGATGTTGAGCAAATCCACCCGACCGAGGGCGGCATCGCTGAATACCTCGTCCGCGTCGCCAATGTCGCCAAGGACGCGACCGCGACGATAAGCGCCGAATTTTCCCTGCGCATGGAGGTCGAAGGCTATTACGGCGACGACGTGACCGGCGGGTTGTCATCCGGCGATATCGGCGCCATTGCCGACGAGCTCCCGCCGGGCTTTGCCGTGCGCGGCCCAAAGCAATGGTCCTGCAGCGGAGACGCGACAGCGCGGGCCCTCTTCGATCTCGTCACCCCCCACGAGAGGGGCCGCGACTTTGAGCGAGCGACGTCCGATTTTTCCCGCAGCATGGAGGGGGCCGCGGACAAACTGGATATCATCACCCAAAGGGCGGAGCGCGGGGGCGTGCTGGACGGCGGGACGGCGGTGCAGTTGCGCAATGAGCTGGAAAAGAGGCGCGCCGCGCTTGAAACCGCCGACGCCACACCGGGGTTGGACCGCGCCGCCGCCAAAGCGCGTGCCCGGCAGAGTACGGACATCCAGGCAACGTTCGTGGGCCAGAACGAGGGCGAGATGTGCCAAATGCTCCTTTCGGCCACGCTGAAGGGCAGCAACGGTGGTCCACAAAGCGTGCCCGGTGCGGTCAACAGGGATCTCTTCCCCAAGAATGAGGCACCGGTGTTCAATGTGGAGGTTTTGCCAAAGGCATTTTTCGACGCGGCCCGCCGTGGGTTTCAGACGGACTCCGATCAAGAGCTTGAAAGCTGGATTGCCTGCACCATGACGGTCGAAGAGCAGCAGGAGGTCCGAAAGCGCGCCGCGCGGGCCGGATGCGAGCCCGTCCTCTGCACAGAGGGCCGGTTGACGCTGGAAGCGGCCGAACAAGGCCGAATTGCGGGGACGTTCGAGTTTGACGTCCTCCGCGAACGGACTTCCGGCCGGTGTGACATCCCGCTGGGCCGCGACAAGGTGGTGGGGCACTTCAACGTGCATTCAACCGACAACGGCTACGACGACGACAGCTTGTTTGGCGGACCGGCCATCAGCGGTGTCCCTGCCGGCCTGAAGGGTGGCGCTGCGGCCGCCGCGATAAGACCCGGCGCACCGATCTTCGAGACGACAGGCGGCTCGAACGGTGCCTTGTACGACGCCCTCGATAGCCTCGATCTGAGCGACTTTTAGAAAGTTGCCGAGATCCACATGCAACGACAAGGAAACAATCCATGACCTACCGAAATTTCATCGCACCCTTTACCATTGCCGCAAGCGTTGCTGCCTGTAGTTTTCCATCGGACGCAGCGCAGGCAGCAACATCCTCTGCTACGGAGGTTTGCTTGCAACAGCACGTTGGCGAGCTGGATACACTGCTTACGATGGCGCTCATCGTGCCCTATGTGGAAGGCGCGTCCGGAGAAGTGGAGGTCGACTATGACAAGGAGCGCTCGAACGAGCTTTCCTACTCTTGGCCCGGTGATCGCACTCGAACGATGAGTGGATCGACCATGAAAATCGAAATCCCGATCCCGAACATGATCAGTCTGGGCGGCATCAAGGCCTACACGGATTCGGATTACTACGACCGTGATGCGAACGACCCCGTCAAACGGTTCCAGCGCGCACATCACAACATGACTGCCGCGGAGCGCGAGAAAGCCCGGGCTGCGATCAAAGAAAACATGAAAGACGAGGATGAAAAGACACGCAAGATCGCCAACAAGCTGCTGGGTGCCGCCACTGCGCGGATCATGTTCGAGCCGGTTACCGATATCGGCGATGCCGCAGCGTGGAACATCCGCACCAAGGAACTCGACGTCCTGACCGGAGCGACCGAATTCAGCGTACAAGTGGACGTAAGCGCTGACAACGAAAAGAACAAAGCCGTCGCCAAGAAGCTGGCCCAGTCCGTCCTCGACGACTGCAGCGGTGCCTCGAACGGCGAATGATGCCCGGTCGGCCCCACGGTCAGAAACCGCGCCACGACAAGACAGGAAAGAGAAAATGACGATAACCACATTCAGCCGGGTATTTCTGACACTTTCTGCATCCGTGCTGGTGTCCCAAGCCGCCGGAGCGACGCCTGTTTGCGAAGGGGAATATATATCTGCCGTGACCGGCGCGTCGCCTCCCGTCCAGGGCAAGGTCACGGGCGTGCCCAACCCCTATCGCAAGCAACCGGTTCGCATCGGCGTGAAAGATTGCGGACGCACGCTGGTGATTCACGGCGATGGGGCGATTCCCCTCAAGCAAAGTGCCAACGACCCCGCGCATTATGTCGGGTCGCATCAGGGTGCGCCGGCCGTGTTTGATGTCTGGAGCCCCGATCGCCTGACGGGGCAGATCCTGATTCCGGGCTCGAACGGCGGCGTCATTTTCGAGATGACGCTTGTGGACGGGCACGCGCCCGATATGGAAGGCTGCAGCACTCCAGAGCAAGAGAGCGGCTCACCCGACGACGACCGGCTGACCGTGGATCCGGCGCTGCGCCGCGAGGTGATCGGCATTGTCGCCGACGAGTTGGGCGTGCCAAGGGATCAGGCCGGGCGCTATATCTCGGCTCTGCGATCCGTGGCGAAAACCCGCCAGTCGGACGAAGGGGTAACCGAAATTCTACCAGGTGAGCCGGGCTGCCCCATCGAACTGACGGGCGTGAAGACCTGCCGGGTCTTTCCGCCCGACACCACGACGGTCGTCGAAGTCAATCTCCTGCTCGACGAGGACGGTCGCCTGCTGCCTGTCACGACAGAAGGCTCTGCCACGCGGCGCGTCCGCGTCGACAATTCTGGTGCCACAACCACCGATTTCTGCGCGTCGGACGCGCCGGAGACAAAACTGCCCCAGGCCGAGAGGCGCCTCCGGTTCAAGTTCTTCGCGATCGATGAAGACGGCATCAACGATGTTCAGGCCGGTCTTTTCGACTCGGATACTGATATTTTCAAGAAAGCCCATTACGCCGAGGGGAAATACCAGGGGCACCGGGGCCGGTCAGAAGCTGCCGGTGAAGCCTACAGGGCCATCGGATCGCCAGTAACGGGGCGGCACAACCTGCCCTGAGTCCGCCGCAATGCGCCGGGTGAAAGAATACAGAAGCGACGGAGGATACCTCATGGATTTCGAGAAACCGGGAATGGGAGCGCAGTTTTTACAACTGGGCTACCTGCTCAAGAACACATTCACCATTATTGGTCGCGACAAGGACATCCTGTCACCCATCATCCGGATGAGCGTGTATGCTGTCCTCGTGGTTGTGCTATTCTTCGCCGGGACCTCCGCCATCGTCGCCGGCATGGGCGGGACGGGCACCCTGTTGCTTTTGGCAATGGTGGTCGCCTTCATCTACAAGTTTTTCTACTACAACCATCAGGAATTGCGGTTGAGCCGACTGGTCTATGACACAGCCTGCGGACGGGATGCGACGGTGCAGAACGCACGCAAGGAACTCGCCGACCTGAAAGGCCGCACCCGGATCCTTGGGCTGATCGACATGGCGGGCGCGTGGGTGGCCCTGAAGCGCGGGAACGGCGGGCTTTTCGTCCGGCTCGTTCTTGGCGCGCTGGTCGAGATCTGGGATCTGGTCAACCATTTCCTCCTGCCCGTGTTCGCCATCGACAAGCTGAGTTTCCGCGAAGGGGGCGAGCGTCTCCGCTCGCTGAAGGATCACGTCCCCGAGACATTGGCCGGTGTCTTCGGGATCGACATCATGGCCGGAGTCGTGCGCAGCATTCTGGGCCCCCTCTATCTGATCGCGATCATCCTCGGCATCATCCTTGGCCTTGCATTCGGGGGTGTCATGCCAACTGCGTTCTCCGCCGGCCCGCTGGGGGACCTGTTCGGGAGCATTCCAAGCGCGCTGCCGTTCGACGAACAGACGCTGTTCAACTGGCTGCCGCTCTTTATGCTGATTTTCCTCACCTTCATCGGCAACGCGATCCTCGCGCGGCTGGTGACGGCGATCAAGGTGATCTACTTCACCCTGTTCTACACTCGCATTGCCCACGCGGACGCCCTTACCTCCGATATCCGAGACGAACTCGACGGCTACCTGAACCTCAGGGATGGCGACGCCTCCGTTGGAGATACGTCGGCGTCCGGTCCTGCAATGGACCGGACCTGAAGGCGCAATGGTGCCCTGTGAGCATTTCGAAGACGCTCTTGGCCGAACAGAACATGGAGAACCGGAAGATGAAACTGACCGCACCGAGACTGGCCCTGATGGCAATGGCTGGCACCATGGCATCCGCCGCCCCCTTGAAGGCGGCGGACGACGTTGTCATCGTCTATGACGCATCTGGCTCCATGTGGGGCCAGATAGATGGCACCAGCAAGATGGAAATTGCCCGCGACGTGCTGGGCGATCTCGTCGACAACTGGGACGAAAGCACAAATCTGGGCCTTGTCGCCTATGGCCATCGCAGTCAAGGCGACTGCACCGATATCGAGACGCTGATCGCGCCTGGCCCGCTCGACAAGGCGAGCTTCATCGATACCGTGGGCAACATCAAACCAGTGGGCAAGACGCCGATTTCCGCTGCCGTGCAGCGAGCCGCCGATTTGATGTCTTATCGCGACAATCCTGCGACCGTCGTGTTGATTTCCGACGGCGTCGAGACCTGCAACGCCGACCCCTGTGCGCTCTCGGCGGGGCTTGCAAAACAGGGCGTGAAATTTACCGCCCATGTCGTCGGCTTCGATCTGAAGAAGGATGAGAACGCCAATCTTTCATGCATCGCCGAAAACACGGGCGGCATGTTTGTCTCCGCCAGAAATGCGGCTGAATTGAACGATGCCCTGACGCAGGTGACGGAAAAGATAGAAGAAGTGCCGTCGACCACACCAGACCCGGAACCAGACCTGCCCGAGGTCACGTTAACTGGCCCCGAGCAGGTTACCACCGGCGCCGTCTTTGATTTCAGCTGGTCGGGCTCGATCAACGGGCGCGACTTCATCACCATCGTTCCGACAGGTGCGGACGAGGGCACGGCAAACGACTACATCCGCGTCAAGGATGCCAGCGAAGGCCGCCTGACCGCCCCCGGCACACCCGGCCTCTACGAGCTGCGTTATGCGCTCGAACAGGGCCGCCGCACGCTAGCAAGCGCTCCGGTCGAGGTGGTCGAGGCCGAGGTCACGCTGACCGGCCCCGAGCAGGTTACCACCGGCGCCATCTTTGATTTCAGCTGGTCGGGCTCGATCAACGGGCGCGACTTCATCACCATCGTTCCGGCAGGTGCGGACGAGGGCACGGCAAACGACTACATCCGCGTCAAGGATGCCCGCGAAGGCCGCCTGACCGCCCCCGGCACACCCGGCCTCTACGAGCTGCGTTATGCGCTCGAACAGGGCCGCCGCACGCTGGCAAGCGTTCCGGTCGAGGTGGTCGAGGCCGAGGTCACGCTGACCGGCCCCGAGCAGGTTACCACCGGCGCCATCTTTGATTTCAGCTGGTCGGGCTCGATCAACGGGCGCGACTTCATCACCATCGTTCCGGCAGGTGCGGACGAGGGCACGGCAAACGACTACATCCGCGTCAAGGATGCCAGCGAAGGCCGCCTGACCGCCCCCGGCACACCCGGCCTTTACGAGCTGCGTTATGCGCTCGAACAGGGCCGCCGCACGCTGGCAAGCGCTCCGGTCGAGGTGGTCGAGGCCGAGGTCGGAATCGCTGGACCCGGTACTGTGCGCGCCAAGTCGGACGTGGATGTAAGCTGGTCGGGCTCGATCAACGGGCGGGACTTTGTCACGATCGTTCCGATGGGTGCAGACGAAGGCACGGCAAACGATTACATCCGCGTCAAGGAGGCAAGCGAAGGCCGCCTGACTGCCCCCGACACTCCGGGCCTCTACGAGTTGCGCTATGTGCTCGAGCAGGGCCGTCGCACGCTGGCGAGCGCGCCTTTGGAAGTGGTTGGCGCCGATGCGCCACTCGACGATGGCGCGGGTCTGTCGGTGCCGGAAACCGCTGCGCCAGGCGCGACAATCAAGGTCACATGGACCGGGGAGAGCGACAGCACTGATCAGCGGATCGCGCTTGCCCGAAAAGATCAGCCGGATTTCAGCTGGATCTCGGTCCAGAAGGTCGGCGTAGAAAAGGCCCTCGATCTAACGATGCCGGATGAGGCGGGCCTTTACGAAGTCCGGTTTCTGGATGTTTCCGATCATGAATTGCTTGGTCGGTCCATCGTGGAGGTGAAATAGATGATACGCCGGGGTCTCTCCATTGCCATCGTCGCTGTTATCGCGGTGGCCCGTGTCACGTCGGCACAGACAAACGGTCACGGCCCGGACTCATGGCACGTCACCGGTGTCGCGGCAGATGACGTGCTGAACGTCCGCATGGGACCGGGCACCGACTATCCGGTGATCGAGAAATTCGCACCCGACGCACGCGGATTGGAGCAGGTCACCTGCGTACCCTTCTATGCGCCGCGCCACCTTATAAAGATGACCGACGCACAGGTGCAGGCTCTGCCGACCCCATTGTGCCTGATGCGCGATGCCGGCACAGAGCGCGCCGGCTGGGTCGCGCAACGCTTCATCACCGCCGATAATGCCGCGCCCGCTTTGCCTGAAACTTCGGGTCAATCGAGCGAGGACGATCCGCTGGATCGGTTGTCTGCCCAATTTCTCGAGGGGTATGAATCGCAGGATACCCTGCAAGTGCTCGACCAGATCCTCTCCACGCTCGACCCGGCGAATTCGCAAGCCTCGGTGTTCTTGCCGAGCGCACGGATCAGGCCGATGACGATGGCGGTTCTGGCTCTCGAAGCTACTGAAGGCGTGCGCGATCGGGTCCGCTATCGCATCACCTATGGTATTGAGCAATACCCGGATGGGGCGAGCGGCGAGCCCTATCCTGTCAGCTTCATTCAGGTCGACCGCTTTAGCCTGGGATCGGCCATCCGTCAGGACGCCCTCAATTCATATGAGAACGAACACGCCGGCCCTCCCGAAGCGTTCGACGTCGGCCCGCATGTGTCCTGGCGCCTCGTCACCAGGCCGGTCCAGGGGACGCGAACCGACATAATAGCTGCGGGCCGGACCGAGCTGTCCGACGCGCAGGCGCAGGATATGAGGTGTCTGAAGAGTCCTTGCCTTTCGACCGGCATGAACATTGACGGCGCCGCCCCTTGGAGCGTGGCGCAGGAAGCGCCGCTGAATGGCGAACCCGTTCCCTTTCAGTTCGCGCGCGCAGGCTTGCTGACCCCCGCGGCTGCCATCGACCAGCTGGCGCTTGAGAGCAATTTTCGCGAGATAGGGCGATTTCGCGAGTCGCCCGCTTTGCCCGATCCCTTCCTTGAGGCGGTGATCGAGATCGATCTTGCACAGGAATCTGTCCTGGATGCGGCTTTGCACCGGGGCGGGATGAAGGACGACTCGGTCGCCGCAATCTGGCGGCGGCTGATCGTCATTCCGATGGGGGAGAACGCTCAGACGCCCACAGTATACCGTGCAGAGGCTTACGAATGCCAGCGCGGTCCGCAATTCCCGCCCGATGGTGGCTTGTGCCCCTGACCGCCATTGCAAGAAAACACCTCCCGTTGCGATCAGCAGTATCGACTGCGGAGCGCATTCAAGACGCATCACCAAGGTAGGAAAGCGCTATGACATTGAAATACTGCAAAGCGATGCTGAAACACTTGATTGCGCTTGCCGGGGCCCCTTTGGTTGGCGCGCTCCTTGTGTCCTCCATGCCCGCTTTCGCGCAGGCGCAAGATGACGACGAGCCGGGGATCAACGCGGCGACAGCCCAGGACGCCGTCATGGACCTTCTGCCTGAAATCCCCGCGGAGGTGGACCGGTCGCTGGACGACTACATCTCCGGGAATCACCACAGTGCGGACACGCGCCGGCTCACGCTACAGATCGGGCCGGACGGGCATGTAATCTCCTCTGCGGACTCGCAGAAATACCATTCTGCGCAATACAGGAAGCAGGCCCCGGAAACGAATGCGGCGGCGCAGTTTCTCACGTTGACGTGGGGACCGATTTAGATGGTCTGGTTGAGTAGCAAGACTGAGAAAAAGAGCGGAGGTTCCAGCATTGCACGCGGGTTTGTCGCGGCGCTTACCGTTTGCGCATACTTGGGCTTCGGCATCACGGCCTCTGCGCGGGACATCGGTACATACGCGTTTGTTGACGCTCGGGCGCTGAATCTGCGCACGTCACCGAATACCGAGGCGTCTGTTATTCGTACCCTTCCCCGCAGAACGGTTGTCAGTATTCTTGAGCGCAAGGGGGATTGGGCGTGGGTCTTTGTTCAGGACAGCAATGGAGGCGCCGCCGAAGGGTGGCTGTCGACGCAGTTCTTGGGCAGACCTGCGGATACAATAGCCGGGCTCCGGTCGCGGCTGGATGAAAGATCAGCGGCAGGTCACTATCCATCCTATAATCGGGCCGGGCCGCTCAGAGTCAGCAAGCTCGACTTCGATTGCCGTCGACCCCTCTTTGGCAACAGCGGCATAACAAAATGTGGCGTAAGCGTCCGTGTCCAGCTGTCCCCCGAAGAATATGATCCCAACCGCAGTGACAGCGTGTTGATCGCATGTCGCGGCGCGATATCCTATCGCACCGAAAATGATCGTCACGCGCAGCGTATCGTTGCTGTCGAACGGCAAAGCATCGCGCGCAACGACCGATTGGGGCGCACCGTGAGAGTTAATTTCGATGTCCACTCCAACAGGAACAAGATCGTCTCGGCCCAACTCCGAACCTTTTCCTGTGCGCGGGATTAGCAGGCCGCTGAAGAAGTCACCGATGGGGAATGGTTTCCCGTCTATGGGACTGAGACCCTTGAGCGCCCACCCCTTCGGATCGAATGGAATGCATGCCTGATGCCCGTTGTCGCCTCATGTGGCCAGT
>NZ_BDIY01000018.1 GCF_002072155.1 Roseovarius sp. A-2
TCGGGCTGGTATCTGTAGTCTTGGTCATGGCGTGATCTCCTTGGCGGTGCCAGCCGCCGGTTGGGTGGTTTTCATTCACCCGGAGATTACGCCACCTTCAAATTTCCACCAACTTCGCGACACAACCATCGACAAGGTCGACAATAACAGTGTCTGTTTGATCCAGCTTCGAAAGCTGCCGGGCTATATTCTTTTGCAAATCACACTGAACCATACGCTTCTGGAAGTTACTTACTAACACTCCTTCTGGATCAAGTTGGGCCAGACTAAGCTCGAATGGCTTTTCAGCAAATGCACTACCCAGTGAAGAGCGGCAGAAGTAGCCTGCTAGGCTATAGTCGTTTGGCACGGTCGCGAACGGGTCACGTGTAACACAGGATCCAAGGATGAATATTCGATCTGCCATTAAACCTTCCCAGATAAGGACCTCCCTAATCTTAATTCTCACAAGACTGCCATCTGGCAGCTTTTCTGGAGTTTGACTACCCCCGCCTGCGCTTGCGCCGCCCACCGTCGCTACCGTCGCCATGGGTGTTGAAGGACGGGCTGGGCAACGCCACGATCTTGGCCAGTTCCGGGAACGGGTCAGTCTTGTGCGGAATGGCATTCGCGGCCACGAAATGCTCCTGGAATTTCGGCTCGATGGCGGTCTCGACCTTGGTGATCTCGCCCACCACCCGCTCGATCTCGCGCCGCGCTGCGACGTTGCAAAGCGCGATGCGCGCGCCGGTTCCGGCGGCATTCCCTGCGGATGTCACCTTGTCCAGCGGCACATCGGGGATCATCCCCAGAACCATCGCATGCTTGGGCGAGATATGCGCGCCAAAGGCCCCGGCCAGCACCACACGATCCACCTTGTCCACGCCGCGTTCGTCCATCAGCAGGCGCGCCCCCGCATAAAGCGCCGATTTGGCAAGCTGGATGGCGCGGATATCGCCCTGCGTCACGGTCACACGCGGCCCGCCATGCTCTGTGCTGTCATGGATGAGATAGGCATGCGTGCGCCCCTCAGGGATCATCCGCGCCGTGCCGGTGGCCTCGGCCGAACCGAGCAGGCCACTTTCGTCCAAGAGCCCCGCCATGCGCAGTTCCGCCACGGCCTCGATGATGCCCGACCCGCAGATGCCGGTGATGCCGCCCTCGCCGACCTCGTCGCCGAACCCGTCCTCGTCGGACCACTTGTCAGACCCGATGACGCGAAAGCGCGGCTCCTTGGTGGCCGGGTCGATGCGAATCGCCTCGATAGCCCCCGGTGCCGCACGCTGCCCCGATGAAATCTGCGCGCCCTCGAAGGCAGGCCCTGTGGGCGAGGAGCAGGCCAGCACCCGGCTCTTGTCGCCCAGCAGGATCTCGGCATTGGTGCCCACATCGACGATCAGCGCCAGATCCTCGGACTTGCCCGGCTCTTCCGACAGCGCGACGGCCGCGCAATCGGCCCCGACATGGCCCGCGATACAGGGCAGGATATAGACCTGCGCGCGCGGGTTGATGGCCGTCAGATCAAGCTCTTTCGCGCCCAGGGTCAGACTGCTCGAGGTGGCGAGCGCAAAAGGCGCCTGCCCCAGTTCCACCGGGTCGATCCCTAGCAGCAGGTGGTGCATCACAGGGTTGCAGACGAACACCGTCTCGACGATCAGGCCCGCATCAATCCCGACCTCCTTGGCGATTTCCTCGGCCAGCGTGTTGATCGCATCGCGCACGGCGGCGGTCATTTCCTTGTCGCCGCCGGGGTTCATCATCGAATAGCTGACCCGGCTCATCAAATCCTCGCCAAAGCGAATCTGCGGGTTCATGATCCCCGACGACGCCTTGACCTCTCCGGTCACGAGATCAGTCAGATGCGCGGCAACGGTGGTCGAGCCGAGATCGATAGCGAGACCATAGAGCCCGCCCTCATGCAGACCCGGCCAGATTTCCAGCACCTGCGCGGCGTCCCCGGCATGGCCGCGATGCAGAGCCACCGTTACCTGATACTTACCCTTGCGCAGCACCGGTTGCAGTTTTGAGAGCAGCGTCAGGTCGGCGCGGATGGCGTCGATGCCCCATTCAGCCTTGAGCGCCCGCGCCAGCCGTTCCAGATCGCCGGTCGGCTCGTGCATGTCGGCCTCCTCGACCTCCACGAAATAGAGCTTGGTTGCAGGGTCCATCTCGATCACCCGCGCCGAGGCGGCCTTGCGCACCACCTGCTTGTGGACCTGGGATTCAGCCGGCACGTCGATCACAACATCGCCCATCACCTGCGCCTGACATCCCAGACGCCGCCCCGGTTTCAGCCCGCGCTTCTGGTCATAACGCTCCTCGACCTTGTTCCACTCCGAGAGCGCATCTTCATGCACCGTCACGCCATGCTTGGAAAACTCGCCATAGCCCGGCGTGATCTGGCATTTCGAGCAAATCCCGCGTCCGCCGCAGACCGAATCGAGATCGACCCCCAATTGCCGCGCAGCAGTCAGAACCGGCGTGCCCTTTGGGAAACGCCCACGCTTGCCCGAGGGGGTAAAGACGACGAGAGGATCGGTGGACATCTGGCTGTTCCTATTGCTGACACGGAGCGGTGACTTGCGTGGAGCATAAGCCATAGGGCGGGACCGGACAGCCTGCAACCGTCAGAAAATGGCCGTGGCGCGGCATCGCAGAGGTCCGCGCCTCACAGCCAGGGCATCTGCCAGTCGAAAAGCCAGATCGCCAGCGGAATCGGTGCTGTGGCGATCACGATGGCGAGCACGGTGGTCGGAAGGCGGAACACACCCGACAGGCCTGAAATCAGGGCTATGCCACCGCCGCCGCCGATTACCGAATTGCCCGGCACGTTGATCAGAACGGCAAGGTTCACATAGCGATATTTCACGATCCAGCCGCAATAGCGCGCGGGCAGAAAACTGTGGACGAAGGCGGCACGTTCCACGGGCGGCACCGCCTCGAACTGTGCGATCAGATTGGCCGCGCCGGTCAGATGCAGATCGAGCAGGAACCGGTGCAGCCATTTGAGCGGCACGAAACATCCCACCGTATAGGCCAGCGTAAGGCCAGTGGCCGTTGCCAGCCACACGAGCGGCGCAATCTCGGGCCCGCCCGCCGCCAGCACGCTCAGTCCGATCTCGACGCCCGGCACGAAGGGGATGGCGATCAGCAGCGCATAGATCAGCAGCGCCGCCATCAGCAGACCCGGCATCGCCCAGCCATACTCGCTTTGCGTGATCCAGCCTTCGGCCCAGACAAAAACTTTGTGTAGTGCAACCGCAAGCCCGACGATCAGCGTCAGCCGCACCATGGTGCGTGCCAGCCCGATCTTGACCGGCGGGGGAACCGGTGGGGCATGTCCAGAGGTGGTGCTGTCATCCATGCAAAAACTCTACGGCCTATGCCGGGGCGGGCACAATGCACCTCACGCTCGTATCACGCTGATTTCAACCAAAGCGGGCACAGGCAAGGGGGCCGCGATGCAGCCCCCTTTTGAGTTGGTCAAACTTGCAGACCCGTCAGACCCGGCCCTTCCACGGTACCAGCCAGCTCTCGGCCTTGCGCATCAGAATGTCGATACCATAGCCGATGATCCCGATCAGGATGATCCCCATGATCACGATATCTGTCAGCTGAAAGCGGCTGGCGACCATGATCATCATGCCGGCACCCTTTTCGGCGGCCACCAGTTCGGCGGCCACCACCGTGCCCCAACAAACCCCCATGGCCACCCGCGCGCCAGTAAAGATCTCCGGTAGAGAGTTCGGCACGATGACGTGGCGCATCAGCTGCCACTTCGACGCCCCGAGGGAATAGGCCGCATGCACCTTGGAGATTGCCACCCCCGAGACACCGGCACGCGCCGAGATGGTCATGATCCAGAGCGCGGCGAGGAACAGCAGAATGATCTTGCCGCTTTCGCCGATGCCCGCCCAGATGATCACCAGTGGGATCAGGGCCAGCGGCGGGACCGGGCGCATGAATTCGACGATCGGATCGAACCAGCCACGAAACCAATCGCTCAGCCCCATGGCATAGCCCAGGGGAATGCCCACGGCGGCACCGAGCGCAAAGCCCACGATCACCCGGAACAGCGACCAGTAGAGATGCTCCCACAGGGTGAAGTTCTGATAGCCCTCGCTTGCGATCTCACCCACACGCTTGACCACGGATTCGGGTGGGGGAAGCCAGATCGGCTCCATCTGCAAGCCGCCTGAGGGCGTGAAATTGAGCGCTCCCTTGGAGGTAACCGTAACCTTGCCCGCCGAAACCGGCACGGTGCCGCCCACGCTCACCGGCTGTCCGTCGATGGCCACGATCTTTGCCCCGTCATCGCGCGTTACCTCGTCATTCTTGTCCATCAGAATGAGGTCGGACCGCCATGCACCGACCGCCGAGGCATCATTCTTGGCAAAGCCGTCGCCCGGCTCGATCTCGGGTTTCACCATTTCCTCACCCACCTCGAAGACACGCACGAAGACCGTCGCATCGTCACGATCGCCATTCGGGGCCTCAAGTGTGTAGGTGAACTCGGCATCGCCCACGAACGGGCCGGGCGCGTGAACGGGCACCCATTTGGAGCCGGTGAACGCGCCCCAGAGCAGAAAGATGGTCACCACCGAGATCACACTCGCCCACCGGTCCGGGCGCACCGCGCTCTCATCCCCGAAGGTGACGGTCTTGAGCGAGGTAAAATCGTTCATCTGCCGGAACTTGCGCACGCCAAACCGGATGGCAAAGAAGGACCCGGCAAAAATCGCGATATAGATGAGCAGGATGATCATGCCTCAGCCTCCTCTGTGCGGCCCATGATCTCTTCTTCCATGTCCCAGATCATCGACAGGATCTCCTCGCGCTTGACCCCGAATTCGGGGTTTTTCTTGACCTCGCGCAGATCCTTGCCCACGCCGTCATCGGCAAAGGGCAGACGGTATTCCTTGTGAATTCGACCTGGACGCGGGGCCATGACCAGCAGACGCTCGCCCAAAAGCAGCGCCTCCTCGACCGAATGGGTAATCAGAATGATGGTCTTGCCGGTCTCCTTCCAGAGCCGCAGCACCAGTCCCTGCATCTTTTCGCGCGTGAGCGCGTCAAGCGCGCCCAATGGCTCGTCCATCAGGATCACGTCCGGGTCATTGGCCAGACAGCGCGCCAGCGCCACGCGCTGCTGCATGCCGCCCGACAGCTCATAAACCGCTTTTTCCTTGAAATCCTGAAGACCCACGATGTCGAGTAGATGATCGACCGTGCCGCGCCACTCCTTTTCGCGCTTGCCGGCCATGCGGGGGCCGAAGCTCACATTGTCGCGCACGCTCATCCACTCAAAGAGAGCGCCCTGCTGAAACACCATTCCGCGTTCCGCATCCGGCCCCGTGACCTTGTGACCGTTGAGCGTGATCTGCCCCTCGGTCGGGGCCAGAAACCCGGCGAGGATGTTAAGAAGCGTGGTCTTGCCGCAGCCCGAGGGCCCAAGCACGCTCATCAATTCGCCGGTTTTGAGTTCGAGCGACACATCCTGCAACGCCTGAACATGACCGCCATTCGGCAGGTCGAACCGCATCGAGATATGTTCGATTGATAGTGTCGACATCCCCACCCCTTGATTTTCTTGGATTTGTTGGACAAAGGCCCGCCCGGTCGTGCGGGGCGGGCCTCGTTCAGTGTGTCCGCAGGGGATTACATGCCGTTGGCAGCAGCGAGCGGTCCGGTGTTGACGTTGCTCTCATAAGTGGCCAGCGCCGAATCAATGCTGCCCGCCTCAACGAACACTTCGGCGACGCCCTTCATGAAGTCCTGCGCACCGCCGCCCAGCCATTTCTCGGTCAGTTGCTCCTCTACGGTGGGAAAGACAAAGGTGTCGATAGTGGCCGCCGTGGCCTCTATATCCATGCCGCTATCCTTGGCGATCACCGGCAGCATCTCATCGCGATTGGCCGGGTCGGCCCACATCGCGTTGGCCTGCGCCGTGACGGCCAGGAACTTGGCCACCACGTCCGAATTCTCGGCGATGTAATTTGCGGGGCCAGAGGTCACGTCAAACACCAGGATGCCCAGCTCTTCCTTTTCCGCCCCGGTCAGCAATACGTTGCCATGCTCCGTGGCGCGACGCAGCGAACCGCCCCAGCCACAGAACATGTCAACCGCGCCTTGGGCGATGGCGGCGGCACCCTCGGGCGGCGCCATGTTAACCACGTCCATTGTCGAGATATCGACGCCGAAATGGTTCATCTGCTTTAGGAAACCGTAATGCGCGGCAGTGCCAAGCGGCACGGCGACCTTCTTGCCTTCCAGTTCCTTGGCACTGTCCTTGTCGATCTCCAGCGTCTCTGCGACGACGCAGTTGTCATTGTCTGCGTAGCTGACCGCCACATCGACGACCTGCAAATCCTGACCGGCGCTGGTGGCGACCACGAAAGGCGGCACGCCCTGGCTGACCGAAAGCTGGATGTCGCCGCTCGCCATCGCCGCGCTCATCGCCGTACCTGTATCAAAGGCACGCCAGTTGACTTTCATGCCCATGGCCTCGTCATACATGCCCTTTTCCTTGGCATACTGGAACGGCATCGGCCATTCGAGGAAATAGGCGACGGTGATTTCCGCCTGCGCCGCACCCGCGCTGGCCGCAAAGGCCGCACCGGCGACGGCGGACATCAGTTTTGCCTTGAGGTTCATATGTCTGGTCTCCCGTTGGTTATGTTGACAGGCTTTGCGCCTTGTTGATTGCCCGGCGCGCCGAGGCATGATTGCACGACACAACCGCATTTATGAGCCCGGTCGGCCATATGGGCCGCCCCTTGCACAAAAGAGTGAACCCGATCCATGCGTCCCGATCAACGCCATAGTGCAAAGCCTAGAGGCATTTCAGTAAATTCGAAAAGAGCTTTTCGGATCGCCCGAAAGAATATGTCGAGGTCGAAGGAAAGGGGAAAACTGCGTTGTTTCAGGGGATTGATTGCGGATTCGCTGCTGAGCGCGACGATCTGGATATAATTAATGCCGATATTTGGCCCTATTGCGTGCCTAAATTTCGAGGCTGATATAGAGCATGAACGAACGCTGTTACAGCCTTGGCTCCGCGCACCTGCGCCGGGCCTCAACCTGATGGAGCATCCCCATGGACGGCAAACTTCGCGACAATGACATCAGCCACGTGGTCGAGGCCGACCGCGCACATGTCTGGCATCACCTCATTCAACACGCGCCCTGGACCGGCACCGACCCCAAGGCCGACCCGCGCATCATCGTTGAAGGGCGCGGCATGCGCGTCTGGGACCAGAAGGGGCGCGAACATATCGACGCGGTATCGGGCGGTGTCTGGACCGTCAATGTGGGCTACGGGCGCGAGCGGATCGCCAACGCGGTCCGCGACCAACTGATTCAACTGCCCTATTTCGCAGGCTCCGCAGGCTCGATCCCTGGCGCGCTCTTCTCCGAAAAGCTGATCTCGAAGATGCCGGGAATGAGCCGGGTATATTATACGAACTCCGGCTCGGAGGCGAATGAGAAGGCGTTCAAGATGGTCCGCCAGATCGCGCACAAGCGCTATGGCGGCAAGAAGCACAAGATCCTCTACCGCGACCGCGATTATCACGGCACCACCATCGCCTGCCTCTCGGCGGGCGGCCAGGACGAGCGCAACGCCCAATACGGCCCCTATACGCCGGGCTTCGTGCGCGTTCCCCATTGCCTTGAATACCGCGCGCAATGGGACCTGGAAGGCGAGGAGTACGGCATCGCCGCCGCCAACGCGATCGAGGAGGTGATCCTTGCCGAAGGCCCGGATACCGTCGGCGCGCTCTGTCTCGAACCTGTCACCGCAGGCGGTGGCGTGATCGTCCCGCCCGAGGGCTACTGGCCTCGCGTGCAGGAGATCTGCCGCAAATACGACATCCTGCTGCATATCGACGAGGTGGTCTGCGGCGTGGGTCGCACCGGCACCTGGTTCGGCTATCAGCATTACGGGGTCGAACCTGATTTCGTGACCATGGCCAAGGGTGTCGCCTCAGGCTATGCTGCCATCGCCTGCTGCGTCACCAACGAGCGCGTGTTCGACCTTTTCAAGGACGACGCCACCGACCCGATGAACTATTTCCGCGATATCTCTACCTTCGGCGGCTGCACAGCGGGGCCTGCGGCGGCGCTCGAGAACATGGCGATCATCGAAGAGGAAAACCTGCTCGAAAACACCAACGCCATGGGCGACTACATGCTCGATCAGTTGCGCAGTTTGCAGGACAAGCACGCGGTTATCGGCCATGTCCGCGGCAAGGGACTGTTCCTCGGGGCCGAACTGGTCGCGGATCGCGCGACCAAGGAACCTGCGGCGGAGAAAATGGTGCAGGCCGTGGTCGCCGATTGCATGGCCAATGGCGTGGTGATCGGGGCCACCAACCGCTCGCTGCCGGGCTTCAACAATACGCTGTGCTATTCGCCCGCGCTGATCGCCACCAAGGATGACATCGACCAGATCGTGTCGGCCACAGATACGGCGCTGACCCGCGTATTCGGGTAAAACCCAAACCGCCCCGAAACACAGATTTCGGGGCGGTTTGGTGCCGGAATTTTCAAAAAATTCCGAACCGGAAACTTTCAAAGTTTCCGGCACTTGGCGGTCGTCAGATCGCCACCACATCCAGCGGCGGGAACCCGTTAAACCCGACCGACGAATAGCTCGATGTATAGGCCCCGCAGGCGCGAATAATGATCCGGTCCCCGGCCCGCAGGCCCACCGGCAGCGCCACCGGGCGTTTTTCATAAAGCACATCGGCGCTGTCGCAGGACGGCCCGGCAAGGATGCAGGGCCCCGTCGCCTCGTGATCCCGGTCGGTCAGGAACTGATAGCGGATCGCCTCGCCCTCGGTCTCGGCCAGCCCGGAAAAGCGGCCGATATCGAGATAGACCCAGCGGCACAGATCCTCGTCCGACTTGCGGCTGACCAACAGCACCTCGGCCGCGATCATGCCCGCCTCGGCGACCATGCCGCGCCCCGGCTCCGCCATCACGCGGGTTGCCCCGGGAAAGCGCGGCTCGACCATCGCCATCACCTGGGCGGCATAGGCCTCGGGTGCCGCGATCTCGTCACCGTAGAAGGCCGGGAAACCACCGCCGATATTGATCAGCGCCAGCGCATGCCCGGCGACGCGCGCCTCGGCCCAGACACGGCCCACCTGATCAAGCGTGGCGCGCCACATCTCCGAACGCCGCGTCTGGCTACCGACATGGAACGAAAGCCCCACAGGCTTGAGGCCAACCGACACGGCACGGTCCATCAGGTCCACTGCCCGCTCCGGCGCACAGCCGAATTTGCGGCTCAGCGGCCAGTCGGCCCCGGTGGCACCCACCAGCAGACGGATATAGACTTGTGCATCCGGCGCATACTCGGCGATCTTCTCCAGCTCCATCTCGGAATCCGCCGCGAAGAGCGTGATCCCCGCCGCATGAGCAAAGGCGATGTCACTGGCACGCTTCACGGTATTGCCAAAGGAGATATGCGCAGGCTGCGCTCCAAGGCTCAGGCAGAGCTCGATCTCGCCGCGCGAGGCGGCATCGAACCGGCTGCCCTCACCGATCAGCGTTTCGATCACTTCGCGGGCGGGGTTCGCCTTGACCGCGTAATGGATATCGGCGCGGCCAAGGCCCGCCTTCAGCGCGCGGTAATTCTGCGCCACGATGTCACGCGACAGCACCAGCGTGGGGCGGTCGAACGTGTTGGCGCGGATGAAATCTACAAGGGGGGTCGCCGCAAAAACGGCATCGCCGCCCGCGACGGGGGTTACGTAGGCGTTCATGGTCATCTCCGATCAAGACCCGGGCATTTACCCGACCAGTTCCAAAAGGAGACGTTACCGTCGCTACGTAAACACGGGTGGCGGGCCACCGGCCAGAGGCGCGTGCGTTGGCGTCTATGAAAAGCGCAGGTAGGGCTTTGCCCTGACTCGCGCAAGAGATTTCTGAGGCCTGCCGGAAATAATCCACGGGCGCGAATATCACACCATGGCGGGCGTATCCCCAATCACACCATCGGTGATCAAACATGCCCCGAGACGCCCCAGTTCGTCACTGCATTTCGCACCCCGCCCACAGCCCGCCGTGGCCACGCCAACCCGGTCGCTCACCCTCTCGATCCGTGCCTCGTCCTCGGGGGTGAATGTGGTCACGCAGGCCATGTGACTCACACCCCGGATCGTGAGATCAGGCATCCGATCGCGCAGTTGCTCTTCCAGCCCGGCGGCCACCGCCGGATCACCACCCGAGCGGAACCAGTCGCTGATCTCGTCCCCCGACCCAAGCACGCGATCCACCGGATCCCCACCCATCTTGAGATAGAACCGCCCATCCGGATACCGGATCGGCGGCAGAAGGTATGGCCCGTCGCCATGAGGGTGCAGGTAGATCAGCGGCGGCATGGCATGAAAGCGCGCAGCCTCGCCCTCGTCCACCTCAAAAAACCCGACCGTCCGCGCCATAACCGTCAACGGCAAGGGCGCGGACAATAGAGTGTTGGTATAACCCCCCGCCGCAATTAGCACCCGGTCGACGCGGGTCTCGCCTATCTCGCTGCGGATGCGCACGCCCTGCCCGTCCTCCTCGACCGCCTCGACCGTTGCGCGCAGGAGATGCGCCCCCGCCCGCTCGGCCGCCACACCCTGCGCCGCGACCAGACGGCGCGGGCTGATGAACCCCGCCTCGAGCGTCTGGTGAAAGGCGCAGGTTCCGCGATCGAACCGGAAATACCCGAACCGCGCCGCCAGACCCGCATCGTCCAGCCGCGCATGCGGCACGCCGTCCCGCACGGCGACCTCACCGATCCGGTCCATCGGCGCGCTGCCTTCGGGCCCCGCCATGACGACGCCTCGCTCGGTATAAAACCGGATGCCGCTCGCCGCCTCGATCTCGGCATAGCGCGCGATCGAGGCACGGCTTACCCGGCTCCAGAACGGCGCGGGATCAAGCCCCCGTGTGATCCGCCCCTCATCGTAATGGCTGGCAAAAACGCCCCTGTGGCTGGCTTTGCCCTGCGGCTCGTCAGGGCCGATCAACACCACGTCCTGCCCCGCGCGCGCCAGGTGCCGTGCCGCTGCCGATCCGATCAAACCCCGGCCAATGACCGCAACACGCATGCCTGCCTCCCTCGTGTCTTACGCGCAGTCGAGCGCGCGACGCTGCCCGCGTCAAGACAGGAAAAGGCCCGGCACGCACATGCGTCCGGGCCTGTCATCTCTCCGAGATCCGCGCCACTCAGCGGTGGTCGTCCTCGTCATCCTCGTCGTCATCGCTATCGGGCAGGTTGAAGAAGCTGTCGGCATCGTATTCCTTTTGCGGCGCGTCCTCATCCTCCTCCTTGTCCTGCCCAAGAGTGAAGGTCTCCAGCCCCTCGATCGCCGTCGGCATGCGCGGCTCGGCCTCGGCCTCAAGGCTCTGCTCGGTGCTCAAGAGCTTGCGGCGCTCGTCATCGCTCAGCGCGGCACCTTCCTTGGCCTTCTTCGCGGCGGCCTTCTGCACGGCGGCATCAAGCTCGGATTGCTTGCACAGACCCAGGGCCACCGGGTCGATCGGCTGCATGGCTGAGATGTTCCAATGCGTCCGCTCGCGAATCGAGGTGATCGTCGGCTTGGTGGTGCCTACCAGCTTGGCGATCTGGCTGTCGGCCAGTTCGGGATGGAACTTCACCAGCCACAGGATGGCATTGGGCCGGTCCTGCCGCTTCGACAGGGGCGTGTAGCGCGGACCACGCCGCTTTTCCTCGCCCTGCGCGGCAGCATAATGTTTGAGCTTGAGTTTGTGCAGCGGATTATCCTGCGCGCGGTCGATCTCCTCCTGCGTCAGCTGGTTGTTCGCAATGGGATCGAACCCCTTGACGCCCGCCGCCACATCGCCATCGGCGATGCCCTGCACTTCCAATTCGTGCATGCCGCAGAAATCCGCGATCTGCTTGAAACTGATCGTTGTGTTGTCCACCAGCCAGACGGCTGTGGCCTTGGCCATGATCGGCAGTGACATGTCTCAGGTCTCCTTTACCCAAATCTTCCCCGTCGCCTGAACGGCGGTTCCGGCGGGCCGGAACGGTTTCCATTGTCGGGGAACTTGGCCGCTGTATACTGCCCCGACCGATAAAATGAAAGACCAAAGAATGCGCCTTGTCCTGTTGATCTTTCTGGCGCTGTTCAGCCTTCCCGCCAGCGCGCAGACGCACCGCGCGGGCGTGTTCGACTATTACGTGCTGTCACTCAGCTGGTCGCCCACATGGTGCGCGCTCGAAGGCACGGCACGCGGCGCGGATCAATGCGATCCGCAAGCCGATCACGGCTGGGTGCTGCACGGCCTTTGGCCACAATATCACCGTGGCTGGCCCGAGGATTGCCAAAGCCCGCACCGCCCGCCCTCGCGCGCCATGACGCAGCGTATGGCCGATATCATGGGCAGCGCAGGCCTCGCCTGGCATCAATGGAAGAAACACGGCACCTGCTCCGGTCTTTCCGCGCCCGATTACTATGCACTTTCGCGCGAGGCCTATGCCACCGTCACCCGTCCAGAAGTGTTCCGCAACCTCACCAAACCCGTGAAACTACCCGCCGGCGTGGTGGAAGAGGCATTTCTCAAGGCCAACCCGGGATGGGAGGCCGACATGCTGACCATTACCTGCCGTGCGGGGCGTATCCAAGAGGCGCGGCTCTGCCTTTCCCGCGATCTCACCCCGGTGCCCTGCGGGCGCGAGGTGGTCAGAGATTGCCGCATGAAGGACGCGCTTTTCGCGCCAATTCCCTAGGGTTTCTTTATGGCGAAAATACTCAAATCCTGCCAGTAGCCACGGCTCACAAGACCCGCAAGACAAGCACCACACCCGCCACCGCCACCAGCCCCGCGTGCAGCACGTAATCGAACCAGTTGCTGCTGCCCCGTCCCGCCGCCCAGAACGCTTGCCCTACAACCGCCACCAGCGGCAGGAACAGAGTGCCCGACCACAGCCCATAGGCACAGACAGCCAGGACCATCATTGCCACCGGCACAGGCGCATAGCCCAAGCGGTAGACGTCGACCGGCACCACTCCCATAGCCGAGACGAGAAACCCCAGATAGGCCAGCAGGAACACCACCAGTTCCCATGTGCCGAACGCCTCTACCGGCACGCCCCAAGCCGCAGCCACCTGCCGCAGGGCGAGCGCGGGCAGCATCACACCCACGGGCGACATGAGCGCCATCAGCCCGGCCAACGGCCGGGTTCGGCGCGCAAACAGGGTCAGTGTGCCGCACGCGAGCCCAAGCCCAAGCGCCACATCCGGGCCAGCCCAAAACCCGATCAGGGCCTGCGCAACCCAACCCAGAAGGATGGCGAGCCCAAGCCACTCCAGCGCGCCGGTCATTGCCCCGCCAACCATGCCGCGTTGAACAGATGCACGGCGATGCCGCGTTTCGTGCCGGTGGAATACGTCAGCGCCACGCTGTCGCCCACCCGGCGCAGCATCGGATAGCGCCGCGCGCCGGGACGCTCGAACCGGTGCAGCACGCGCCATGTGCGCCCCTCGTCCTCGGACAGTGACAGGACCAGGTCACCGGGCGCGTCGGCATCGTCATTCGCCGCCATCACGATACGCCCCGTCCCGAGCCAGAGCGCGGCGACGGGCGCATTTGCATTTGCGCGGTCAGTTGGCACGGGCTCTTTCCAGCTTTGCCCGCCATCCTCGGTCACACTGCGCCAGAGCACACCACTCCCGCCCAAATCCCGCAGAAAGGCAACGGCGCGACGGGCGTCGAGCGGCACGATCATTGGCTGAATGAGCCGCGCCCCCGGCGCGCGCAGGCGGCGGCGGTCGCGCACACGCCCCGCCGCATCCAGCCGGATCAGCACACCATGGGACCATCCCATCTCGAAATAGGCGGGCAGGGCAGTACTGCCGCCTTCATAGGCCAGCATCGGCGATTTCACCAGAAAAGAGCGGTTGAGCAGCGGCGAGAGGTTGAGCTTGCGGGCGCGCAGCGGCCCGTCCGGCCCGATCTCGACATCGGCAATCGCGGCCATGGCCCAGCCGCCCAGAGAGACCGCCGTTGTATATAGATGCCCCGCCCGCGCCTCATTTTCGATGGTATTGCCGAGGGTCACGACACGCTGCATCGGCTCGAACGCGGCCTCCAGCCCGGCGCGAGTCAGGACCGGCCCTGGGGGGGAGGCGCGCCACCCGCTCCCGTCCTGCCGGATCTCGACCCCGTGGATATCGACATCTGCCGCCGCCTCCTTGCTGCCCTGGAACCACAGCACGTCAAAGCCCTCCGCGCGCAGCACGATGGCGGGTGCATGCGCCTCGCCCTCGGGCACCTGATACTCGAAAACGGTCTCAAAGCGCGCAGGCCCTGCCACAGGCAGCGGCGCGGGCAGGGCAAAGCGCCACTTAAGCGGCGCGGCGCGGCGCATCGCCACCGCGCTCATGCACAGGCTCAGCGCCGCAAGGGCCAGGATGACAAGGGGCACGAGGCCCAAATCAGCCGACCTTCAGGACGATCTTGCCGATATGGTCGCTCGATTCCATCCGCGCATGCGCCGCCGCCGCCTCGGTCAGGGCAAACTCGGAATCGATCACCGGCGCAACCTTGCCCGCCTCCAGCAGCGGCCAGACATGCGCGCGCAAGCTTTCTGCAATCCGCGCCTTGGCCAGATCGCTTTGCGGGCGCAGGGTGCTGCCGGTGATTGTCAGACGACGCATCATCACCTGCGCGAAATTCAGTTCCACCTTGGGCCCCTGCAGGAACGCGATCTGCACCAGCCGCCCGTCATCGGCGAGCGCCTTGACGTTGCGCGGCAAGTAGTCGCCGCCCACCATGTCGAGGATCAGATCGGCACCGCCCTGGGCGCGCAACACCTCAACGAAGTCCTCCTCGCGATAGTTGATCGCGTGCTCGGCCCCCAGATCGGTGCAGACACGGCATTTCTCGGCATTGCCCGCCGTGGTGAACACCCGCGCGCCAAAGGCGTAGGCCAGTTGAATGGCCGTTGTGCCGATGCCCGACGATCCGCCATGCACCAAAAACCGCTCGCCGCCCTTGAGGCCGCCGCGCTGAAACACATTCGACCAGACGGTGAAAAACGTCTCGGGCAGGCAGGCGGCCTTGCGCAGGTCCATGCCCGCCGGGATGGGGAGACAATGCGCAGCGGGGGTGGCCACCTGTTCAGCATAGCCGCCACCGGGCAGCAGCGCGCAAACCTGATCGCCAATGGCCCACTCGCTGACACCCTCGCCAAGCGCCACGATCTCGCCCGCACCCTCCAGCCCCGGCAGATCGGAGGCCGTTGGCGGCGGCGCATACATTCCCGCGCGCTGCAACGCGTCAGGCCGGTTCACCCCGGTATAGGCCAGCCGGATCACCACCTCGCCCGCGCGCGGCGCGGGAACAGGCCGCGTGGTCGGCTGCAACACCTCCGGTCCGCCTGCCTCGGTGATCTCGATTGCCTGCATGGTCTCGCTCATCGTCTGTCCTTCTTTGCTTCAGTTCGGTCCGGTCCAGCGTCCGGGCATGCCGGTCTGTTGCCGCGCCAACGGCGCGCGCACGCGGCCGAGAAACGCCAACGGCCCGGCCATCAGGCCCGACACCACGCGGTTCTCGCGCGCCTTCGCCTTGAATTTCTCGATCTGCATCACATCCTCGATGCGACGGTCAAGAAACTCCCAGGTGCGCGCGTTGCCCTCGCTGTCATCGCCCAGCCAATAGAGCACCGTGGCCCCGTAGACACCCGACAGCGTGGCGCGTTTCGTGTACCAGTTCACGTCGTCCGAGGTATCGCCAAGCGCGGTCCAGATATGATCGCAGGTCTGCCAGATCGCTTTCGCGCCATCGGCGGCATGGTTGGGCAGAGAAAAAAGCGTGGTGCCGCGCCGCACCAGTTCGCGATCCTCGACCGCCTCCAGCCGCGCGCGCACGGCAAAGGCAATCCTGTCGCGAAAGCGCATCGCGCTCAAATCGGCCTCTTCCAGCCGCTTGAGCATCGCGGCATCGCCCTCGGCATGATAGGCCAGCGCCAGATCGACGGCCCCGCGCGGGCAGATGGCGGTGACCAGACCGGGCGCGATATCGGCATCCTGCGCGGCCAGCCTCAACGTGGTTTCGCTCCAGCCGTCAAATGGCACATGCGGCTTTGCGGCCTCCAGAAGACGGCTCATCAGATCGGTATCGGGCATCGGTTTTCCTCTCTGCGGCGCACCCTAGACAACTCAGGGACGCTTTGCTATACGAACGCTTCCTGCAATCTTGCAACTTTAACTTAGGAAGGTGGTGACACCACATGCAGGTTAGTGTTCGCGACAACAATGTCGATCAGGCGCTCCGCGCCCTGAAGAAAAAACTGCAGCGCGAAGGCGTTTTCCGCGAAATGAAGCTCAAGCAACATTTCGAGAAACCGTCCGAGAAGAAAGCGCGCGAGAAGGCCGAAGCGATTCGCCGTGCCCGTAAACTGGCACGCAAGAAAGCGCAGCGCGAAGGCATGCTCTGAGAGCTTTACCCGCAGTTTTTCGCGGCACGATTTGACGACCCCCGGGCATCCGCTTCGGGGGTTTGTCGTTTTTTCGGGGTGTGTTGGTCAGATCAGCGGCAGGCCATCGCCCGGTCAAACCCGTCCGCTGTCGCGTCGATGTCCAGCGTGCGGAGTGCAAGACGATCATCGTCGTATGCGACCGCGACAAGAATGTGAAACCCCGCATCTGCCAGAACGATCTCGGGGCCGTGGCCGCAATCGCGCAAACCGCCCCAGATCACCTCGTCACCAATCCGGTGATTGGTCACGCCGCGCAGGCTGGCAATCTGCGTCAGCCCGCCCGGGGCCCAACTCCAGACGCGCAGGGTCTTGCCCAGATGCGGCGTCTCGACATAGGCAATATCGGTCACACCGTCGCCGTTGAGATCGGAAATCGCGGCGGGGGCGAGCCAGCGAAACCGCGCGCCGATATGCGGCGTGGCGGCGGATTTCACGAGGCGACCCTGTCGCAGCGTGTAAACAGCCAGCTGGGCGCCGTGGCGCGGGCTCGATTCGACCAGCACCACGTCATTCTGCCCGTCGCCATCGGCATCCACCACGCGTGGCGCGATATCCTCGAAGACATGGGCGGGGTCGGGACCCTCCCGCAGATCAATGCGGTGCTCGGTCCCTTTCGCATCGCGCACCGCCAGCACCCGGCGCTCGGGGATAGTTCCCATGATGCGGTGCGGATAGCTGTCGTCGGGCACCTCAAACCGCGCGGCGGCGATACCTGTGCCGGGGGCGGTGACCCATGCCTCCTCGGCCGCGCTTGCCGTGGCGAGCGTAGCCCCGAGCGCGGCGATGAAGACCGCCGCGCGCATCGGCTCAGATCTGCTTTTCAGGCATCTGCACCACGAGACCGTCGAGCGCGTCGCTCACCTTCAACTGGCAGGTCAGGCGTGAACGCACGGCGTCGGGCTCGTAGGCGAAATCGAGCATGTCCTCTTCCATGTCGTCCTTGGCGGGCAGTTTCTCGACCCAATCGGGCGCGACATAGACATGGCAGGTGGAGCACGCACAAGCCCCGCCGCAATCGGCCTCGATGCCAGGGATGTTGTTGTCGCGCGCGCCTTCCATCACGGTGAGGCCGTTGGCGACCTCAACCTCGTGGCGGGTTCCATTCTGCTCGATATAGGTGATTTTGGCCATACCTGGCATGCTCCCTTTCATCGCGTGTCACTGGGCTAACTAGCCAAGCCCCCCGTCCGAGACCAGCCCAATTTGTGACGCGGGCGCAAAAGAGTTGCAATAAAATTCATTTGTTCTACCTTTGTTCTCATGACACATCCGTTGCCCTGCCCGCCCTCTGCGCTTGTCGCTGTGCAGCTCGACGTGCCCCACCCAGGGGCGCGGGTGACGGTGGCCGGGTTGGTTCTGTTGCGGCAGCGTCCGGGCACCGCGCAAGGCGTGGTTTTCGTCACGCTGGAGGATGAGACCGGCGTCGTAAACGTGGTGATCTGGCGCAAGGTGTTCGAACGGTTTCGCCGCGCGGTCATCGCCGGGCGGCTGTTGCGGGTAACGGGGCGGGTGGAGCGGCAGAACGGCGTGGTGCATGTGGTGGCCGATCTGATCGAGGATCTCTCGCCCCTGCTCGACCGGCTGGGCGATCCAGACTGCGCGCTTTCGCAAGCGGGCGAAACCGGCTAAGTTCGGCGCAAAAGACCGCCCCCGCCGAGGCCCGAGCCGATGATCCGCCATCCTTTTCATGCCGTTCTGGCCATTCTGACCGGGCTGCTCCTCCTGGGCTGTCAAAGCACCCTGTCCGATCCGTCCGGACCCGCGCTCGTCACCCGGCAGGACAAGGCCCCGCCGGGGGCACCCCCTGGCACCTGCTGGGGCAAGGACGTGACCCCGGCCGTAATCGAAACTGTGACCGAGCAGGTCCAGACCGCGCCGCCGGAGATGGACGAGGCAGGCCGCGTGATCCGCCCCGCACGCTACGTGACCGAGACCCGGCAGGAGATCGTCGAAGAGCGTACCGTCACCTGGGTCGAGGTGCCCTGCGCCGACCTGCAAACAGCCGATTTCATTGCCTCGGTCCAGCGTGCGCTGATCGCGCGCAGGCTCTACAATGGGCCGGTGACAGGACGGATGGACGACCGGACGCGCGCCGCCATCAGGCGATATCAGGCCCCGCGCGGTCTGGACAGTGGCATTCTCTCGCTGGAGACGGCACGCGAGCTGGGATTGGTGGCGGTTGAACGGCACGAAGCGTAAGGGGTCGGCGAACCGACCACACTCAGCTGTGACTATACGCCCGGCCCGACCTGCGCTATGCCAGCGCCATGCGCCTCGTTCTCCTCACCGTCCTCACCATGATCGCCTTCGCCGCCAATTCGGTCCTGAACCGGATGGCGCTCGCGGATGGCAGTATCGACGCCACCAGTTTCGGAACCATCCGCCTCATCGCGGGGGCGGTGATGCTGGCCGCGCTCTGCCTTGCCTTGCGCGGCGGGCTGCACCTGCGCGGGCCGGGGCGCGTGACGGGGGTGCTGGCCCTGCTGGTCTACATTTACGGCTTTTCCACCGCCTATAACGTGCTCGATGCGGGCTTGGGCGCGCTCATTCTCTTCGGCGTGGTGCAGATCACCATGTTCGCCGGCGGCCTCGTCGCCCGCGAGGCGATGCCCGCGCGCCACTGGGTCGGCGCGACGCTGGCCTTTGCCGGTCTCGCATGGCTGCTCTGGCCTGGCGCGGGGCCGCAGATCAGCGTGCCGCATGGATTGATAATGGCCGCCGCGGGCGTCGGCTGGGGCGTCTATTCGCTGACCGGGCGGCTCAATACCGACGCGCTACAGGCGACGGCGGCGAATTTCATCCTTGCCGCCCCTCTGGGCCTGCTCATTGGCTTTGCCCTGCCCCTCGGGCCGCAGGGCACAATCCTTGGAACACAAGGTATCGTGCTCGCCATCGTCTCGGGGGCTGTCACCTCGGGGCTGGGCTATGCGCTCTGGTATCGCGTGCTGCCGGGGCTCGCCTCCTCGGTCGCCGCGGTGGCACAACTGACTGTGCCGGTCATCGCCATGGCAGGCGGCATGCTCTTTCTGGGCGAGAGCCTGAGCCTGCAATTCATCCTCGCCAGCGCGCTGGTTCTGGGCGGCGTCGCGATCTCGGTACTACCAATCAAGGGCTGACCAGCACCTCCAGCGGATCGTAGCCCATGCCCCGGGCAAAGGCGACCCGGCCGAGGCTGTCGGGCTTCACCCGCAGCCCCGCCATCTCGTCACGGGTGACCCACCGGCGGCGGCTGACCACACCCTCGGGGTCGCGCCAATCATCCCTCAGCGCGCCCGCCGCCACCCGGCAGCGAAAGAACACCTCGACCTGATGAAACCCGGTCTCGGGCGCGTGAAACTCGTTGATCAGGCAGGGTGGCCCCACCTCGATCACCAGCCCGGTTTCCTCATGCACCTCGCGCACCAGGTTCTCGGGCAGTGACGCGCCCGCCTCCACCCCGCCGCCGGGCGCGCACCACAGCGTGCTCTCGGCGGCGGCAAAGGCATTGACCAACAACAACCGTTCCTCCTCGACGATCACGGCACGGGCGGCAAGGCGGGGGCTGGGCATGGGCAGTCCTGTCACTCAAGCGATGGGTGCCTACTATGCCCGCGCGCGGCATCACCGGCAAGCCAACCGGAATGGGGCTTGTCATTACCCCGCCCGATGGGTCAGCCTGCGCACAACAACAGAAAGGACTGGGCATGACCCATAACACGCGCAATGGCGGGCAATTGCTGGTGGACTGTCTCGTGGCGCTAGGCGCGCGGCACTCGTTCGGCGTGCCGGGCGAAAGCTATCTGGCGGTGCTCGACGCGCTGCATGACGCAGCGGGCCAGCTCGATTTCACCCTCTGCCGACAGGAAGGCGGCGCCGCCTACATGGCCGCCGCCTATGGCAAGCTGACCGGCCGTCCCGGCATCGCTTGGGTGACGCGCGGGCCGGGGGCGACCAATGCCTCAATCGGGGTGCATACCGCGATGCAAGACAGCGCGCCGATGATCCTCTTCGTGGGACAGGTAGCGACCTCCATGAAGGGGCGCGAGGCGTTCCAGGAACTCGACTACCGCGCTGTCTTTGGCAGCATGGTCAAATGGGCGGTCGAGATCGACGACGTAGACCGCATTCCCGAAATCACCGCGCGGGCATGGAAAACCGCCCTGACAGGCCGCCCCGGCCCGGTGGTCGTGGCCCTGCCCGAGGACATGCTGACCGCGATCACCACCACGGCACCGCTCAGCGGCCCCGGCCACTACCCCGAACCGGAGCCGAGCACCGAGGCCATTGCCAGAACCCGCGACATGCTCAGCGCGGCCAAACGCCCGCTGATCCTCTATGGCGGCTGCAACTGGACGGGTGCGGGGCGCGCGGCACTGCAATCCTTTGCCGAAGGGTCCGACATCCCCGTCGTGTCGGTCTTTCGCTACCAGGACAAGTTCGACAATCACTCGCCCTCCTTCTGCGGCGAGGCTGGGGTGGGCATGATGCCCCATGTCCGGGCGCTGATCACCAGCGCCGACGTGATCCTCGCGATCAACAACCGCTTCGGCGAGAATTCGACCGATGGCTATACCGCCCTGACCGTGCCGCAGCCCGCGCAACGCCTCATCCATGTCCATGCCTCTGATCAGGAACTGGGCAAGGTCTATCAGCCGGAACTGGGCGTTCTGGCCGGTGCCAATGCCTTCATCGGCGCGCTCGACGCGGCTGGCCCCGTGCGCGGCGACTGGTCCGACTGGCGCGCCGAGGGGCGGCAGGCCTATGAGGCCGCATTTGACCTGCCCGATCAGCCGCCCCCGGTGGATATGGGTCGCGTCACCGCCCATCTGCGCGACGTTCTGCCCGAGAATGCGATCATCACCAACGGCGCAGGAAATTTTGCAATCTGGTCGGGGCGGTTCCTGAAATACGGGCCCCAGATGCGGCTGCTCGCGCCGCAATCGGGCTCGATGGGCTATGGTATTCCCGCAGCCATTGCCGCCAGGATCGTGCATCCCGACCGCCGCGTCGTCTGTTTCGCGGGCGACGGCGATTTCCAGATGAACTGTCAGGAACTCGCCACCGCCGCGCAGGCGGGCGCGCAGCCGGTGATCCTGATTCTCAACAACGGCATCTACGGCACCATCCGCGCCCATCAGGAACGCAATTACCCCGCGCGCGTGTCGGGCACCACCATGGTCAATCCCGACTTTGCGGCGCTGGCCCGCGCCTATGGCTTTCATGCCGAACGGGTCGAAACCACCGAAGGTTTCGCCCCCGCTTTTGCCCGCGCCTGCGCTTCGCCCACGGGGGCAGTGCTTGATCTGGCAATCTCACCCGAGGCGCTGACCCCGCGCATGACCCTCAGCCAGATGCGCGCGGCGGGGCTGGAAAAGGCGGCGAGGAGGTAACACACGAAATACATCGGAAGGCAGTGGACCAGCGACCGCAACGTCGCTATTCACAGCCCTTCCGTTTCCGCCTATGTCACCCGCATGATCCGTCTCGCTCTCATCGCGGCCCTGACCCTTGCCCCCGCCCTCGCGCGGGCCGATTGCGTCGTGCTGCTGCATGGGCTGGCGCGCAGCGACGCCTCGTTCCTCGTGATGCAGGAGGTACTCGAGGCGCAGGGTTACGATGTCTTCACCCCCGATTACCCCTCGACCGAGGAAGACATCGCCGAACTGGCCGAGGAAACCCTGCCCTTCGCGGTGCGTGTCTGCGGCGAGACGCGCATCCATTTCGTCACCCATTCCATGGGCGGCATCCTGTTGCGGGTCTGGCTGACCGAAAACCGGCCCGAGACGATGGGCCGTGTCGTCATGCTCGCGCCGCCCAATCATGGCAGCCAACTTGTCGACGAACTGGGCGGGCTGGAGCTTTTCAGCTGGCTCAACGGCCCGGCGGGGATGCAGCTTCAGACCGGGCCGGGTGGCGTGCCGGAAAACCTGCCGCCGGTGGATTTCGAACTGGGCGTGATCGCGGGCACCCGCTCGCTTAACCCCTATTATTCATCGCTGATCGAGGGGCCGGACGATGGCAAGGTCTCGGTCGCCTCGACGAGGGTGGACGGCATGGCCGATCACATCTCCCTGCCGGTGACGCATACCTTCCTGATGAACAACCCTCTGGTGATCGCGCAGGTTGAGGAATTTCTTGAACATGGCCGGTTCGATCACGACCTGACGCTCGGCGATGTGCTCTTCGGGCGGGGCGGCGGATGACTTTGAACATCACGTTGACAGGTGCCGATGTGCTCTGGCCCGACGGGCCGGAGGTGCGTGATCTGACCATCGCCGATGGCCGTGTCACCGACGCGCCCACAGACCGCAGCGTTGACCTGTCAGGCTACATGATCCTGCCCGGCATCGTCGATATCCACGGCGACGGGTTCGAGCGCCACCTCGCCCCCCGGCGCGGCGCGATGAAGGACGTGGATCAGGGCCTGATTGCCGCCGAGGCGGAACTGGCAGCCAACGGCATCACCACCGCCACACTGGCCCAGTTCTACAGCTGGGAAGGCGGCATGCGCGGCCCCGAGTTTGCCGAGAAGGTGTTTGTCGGCCTCGCCACTATCCGCCCGCAGGTGGATACCGACCTTCTGGTGCAATTGCGCTTCGAGATCCCGATGCTCGAAGACTATGCCGCCGTCGAGGAAATGATCGCCCGCCACGCCATTCCCTACGTCGTGTTCAACGACCACCTGCCCCATGAGGAACTGGCCAAGGGCAAACGCCCGCCCCGCTTGACCGGTCAGGCGCTGCGCATCGGACGCAACCCCGAAAAGCACCTCGCCTTCATGCAAGACCTGCACGCCCACATGCCGGAGGTGGAAATCGCCCTCGACGGGCTGAGCGCGCGGCTCATCGCGGCGGGCGTGCGCCTCGGCAGTCATGACGAGGCGACCGCCGCCGACCGCGCACGTAACCGCGCGCGCGGCATCCGCATCGCGGAATTCCCCGAAACGCTGGCCGCCGCCGAGGACGCCCGCACAGGCGGCGACAGCGTGATCATGGGGGCACCCAACCTGGTGCGCGGCGGCTCGCACAAGGGCAACGCAAGCGCGCTGGAAATGGCCGCCATGGGCCTCATCGACGCGCTCGCCTCGGATTACCACTACCCGTCGCTGAAGCGCGCGGCCTTCCTGCTGGCTGGTGGCGGGGTCTGCGATCTGGCCTCGGCCTGGCGGCTCATTTCGCTTGGCCCGGCGCGTATTCTGGGGTTGGAGGATCGCGGCGAATTTCGCCCCGGCCTGCGCGCCGACCTAACGGTGATCGACCCGGCAAGCCGCCGCATCGTGGCGACCATGGCAGGCGGGCGGATCAGCTATATGACCGGTGCCGTGGCGGCACGCTTTATCAACTGAGCGCCGTCACACCCCCAGATAGCGCGCGGCGATAGAGCGGACTTCGCGCAGGGTTGCGGCGGGGATCACCGGACCGTTCTTCCCGTCCTCCAGAAAGGCGACACGATCCGCGACCGACAGAACCGCATCGAGCCGTTGTTCCACCAGGAGCACCGCAACGCCGCGCGCACGCATCGTGGTGATAACCTCGCGAATGGCGGCGATCATCGAGGGCTGCAAGCCCTCGGTCGGCTCGTCGAGCAGCAGCACCTGCGGGTTCAGACAGAGCGCCCGCGCCGTGGCGAGCATCTGTTGCTCTCCGCCCGACAGCGTCTGCGCCGCCTGACCAAGCCGGTCACGCAGGCGCGGGAAGAGGTCGAGCACATCCTCGCGCATCGCCATGCCCTGACCGCCTGCCATCAGCCCGATGTCCAGATTCTGCGCCACGCTCAGACCCGAAAACAGCCTGCGCCCCTGCGGCACGTATCCGACGCCCGCGCGCGGCACATCATGCGGGGGCAGATCGCTCAGCGTGACATCCCCGAGCCGCACCGCACCCGCCATCAGCGGCAACAGCCCCATGATCGCGCGCATCAGCGTGGTCTTGCCCGCGCCATTGCGCCCAAGCAGGCACAGGATCTCGCCCGGGGCCACTTCTAATGACACCTCGTGCAGAACCTGCGCACGGCCATAGCCTGCCCCAATCCTATCCAGCCGCAGCATCGCCGCCCCCCAGATAGGCGGCCTGAACGGCGGCATTGGCATGGATTTCCTCAGGCGTGCCTTCGGCCAGCACACGCCCTCCGTCGAGCACGGTTATCCGGTCGGCAAGCGCCATGACCACGCGCATGTTATGCTCGATCAGCAGGATGGTCGTCTCTTGTGATAAATCGCGAATCAGGCTCTGAAACGCCTCGATCTCGCCCTCCGACAGGCCTTGCGTCGGCTCGTCAAGGATCAGCAGGCGGGGGCGCTGAACGATCCCCATGGCCAGTTCCAGCAGGCGCTGATGCCCGTAAGCCAGATCGCCCGCCTCCTGCTCCGCCCGTGCGGAAAGACCCATGCGGGCAAGTGCCTCTGCCACCGCCTTGCGCGCCTTGGCACCATGTAGGTGACGGCGCGCGGCAAGCCCCACGTTCTCGGCCACGCTGAGCCGCGCAAAGACCGAGGTGATCTGGAACGTATAGGCCATGCCTCGCGCGATGCGGCGATGCGCGGGCAGGCGGGTGATATCCGCACCGTCAAAGACCACGCGCCCCGCGCTCGCCTCGATACGCCCGGCGATCATGCCGACAAGCGTCGTCTTGCCCGCACCATTGGGGCCAATCAGCGCCCGGATTTCGCCCTCTGGCAGGTCAAGATCGACATTCTCGACCGCGTGCAGCCCGTCGAACCGCTTGGAGAGATCACGCACAGACAAGAGCATCACGGCAGCCCTTTCCACAGCCTGCGGCGCAATTCGCCCATGATTCCCTGCGGCGCAAAGAGCGTCAGCAGGACAAGGGCGACACCTGCGATCAACATATAGGCGGTGGTGATGCCGGAACTGAGGTCAATCAGGTAGAACATGAAGAGCGTGCCGATGAAGGGGCCAAGCACCGTGCCCGCGCCCCCTAGAAGCACCCAGAGCAGTGGCAGGATCGAGTATTGCACGGCAGCGAAACTGGCCCCGACATAGCCGAAGAGGATGCCATAGGCCGCCCCCGCCGCTGCGGCCATGCTGCCCGAGAGGATCAACGCGGCAAGTTTATGCGCGAAGGTGTCATAGCCCAGCATGCGCACCCGCTCCTCGTTCTCGCGGATTGCCACCAGCACCCGGCCAAAGGGCGCGCGCACCAGCCAGAGGCTGAGCAAGAGGCACAGTGAGAACAGCACAAAAGCCGCGATATAGCGCGGGTTCGGGTCGCTCAGGTCGATCCCCCAGAGCATCCGCCCCGCCTGTGCCAGAACAAAGCCTTCGTCGCCGCGCGTCCATTCCGAGAAATACAGGATCGACAGATAGCCCGCCTGCGCGAACATCAGCGTGACGATCATGAAGGCCACGCCGCTGGTCCGCAGCGCCAGCAGCGCGAGCGCGCCCGAGATCACCGCCCCTGTCAGGACGCCCAGCAGCAATGCGGGCCCCGCCCCTAGCCCCAGATACTGCACCGACAGCCCCATGCCATACATTCCGGCGGCGAAGAACAGGGCGTGCCCGAGGCTGAGCAGGCCAGTATAGCCAAACAGGATGTTGTATCCCATGGCGAAACTCGCCAGCACCATGACCCGCGCAAGGTTGCCGTGATGGTAGGCCGGCAGCACGAAATGCAGCGCCAGAAGCACCGCCAGCAGCCCCAGATGCAGCGACAGCGCCCTCATGTTGCGCGTTTCCCGAACAGGCCCTGCGGGCGAAACACCAGCACCAGTGCGACCAGCAGCGTCGCGATGATCTTGGCCAGTGTGGGCGAGAAGAAAACCGAGATGATCCCATCGCTGAGCCCGATCAGCACAGCCGCCAGCACCGTGCCCGGCAGGCTGCCCAGCCCGCCGATGATCACCACGATGAACGACAGCAACAACGGATCGGCCCCCATCAGGTAATGCGCCTGCTGGATCGGCACGATCAGCACAGCGGCCAGCGCCGCCAGCCCCGCGCCGAGGCCGAAGGTGATTGCATAAACCCGCTCCACCGGGATGCCGAAGGCCATAGCCATCTCGCGATCCGCCTGCGTCGCGCGCATCACCAGCCCAAGCCGCGAGCGCGCCATCACCGCCCAGACCGCACACAGGATCAGCACCGCCGCGCCGATCACCGCCAGCTTGTAAGTGGTGGTGCCCAGTCCCCAGGGCCAGATCATCTGCCAGCCCTCCGGGCCATGCTCGACCCACGGAATCGCGAGCCGGGTGTTGAACGGTGCCTCGACCGGGCGCGCCTCGGGGCCATAACCCATGAGGGTAAGTTGCTGGATGATATAGAGCAGGCCGATTGTAGCGACGATGGTCCGCTCCGGGTCATAATCGAGCCGCTTGAGTATCGTCATGTCCGCCGCCATGGCGAGCGCGCCGACGATCAAAGGGGCCGCGATCAGCGCCGCCCCAAAGCCAAGCGCCGGGTGCCCGCCGACGCTGGTCGCCACCCACCACGCCAGCACCGCGCCGAGCATGAAAAACTCGCCATGCGCGATATTGACCACGCGCATTACCCCGAAGACGAGACTGAGCCCCACCGCCGTGAGCGCCAATACCGCAGCCGTTACCGCGCCTTCCAACGTGGCGAGCACGAGATAGGGGCCAAGATCCATCAGACTGTACTGAAGTCGGGGGTCATTGCGCCGCGTACTCCACCCCGCCCACGAAAAGGCGCTGATCGTCGGTCAGCGTCACGATCTGGCCGTGCCTGCGTTCCAGCGCGCGGGCCACCACCTCGTTGCGCGGCTCCCAGTCGTACATGCGGTCTTCGCGCACGCCCACCCAGGTCAGCCGCCCGCCCTTGCGCCATGGGTCGAGCACGATACCGTCGTCATACGCGTCGCCCCGCGCGCTGATGATCGCGGTGCTGTGTTCGAGGCGAAAGGCGTTGTCGGCACTGGCCACCGCGCGATGCAGATCGAGCGTCTGGAAGTCTTCCCGCGCCAGCCGATCCTCCATGTCACGCGCCCAGTGCCAGCAAAGCCCGCGCGGCTTCAGCCCCATGTTGACCTTGGTGTTATGCACGATAGGCGGATCGGTGATCTTGTAATCGAGCGCCAGATCATGGGTGTGCCGATAGGCCATGCGCGCGGCGCGGTCGGCCTCCTCCGGGTCCACGTCCGGGCCGAGCGCGCGGATCTCGGCGGCAAGGCGGCTAACCTCCTCGGGTTGCGCCGGGGGCGGCGCACCACAGGCCACGAGCAGGAGCATCGCCGCCGCCAGCCCGGCCCTTGAAAGCGCGGCCAGCCCCATCTCAGAACGCCTGCGTCGTGTAATCGACCATATCGGGATAGAGCGAGTCCTCGATCGCGGTCGTGTGCACGCGCATCAGCGTGCCGTTTTTCACCTGGCTGATGAACTGATGACCAAAAACCTGATGGGTCTTGCCGTTGAACCGCTTTGCCCCCTGCGGGTGTTCGCGCGATTGCGGCATGTCGCTCATCGCCTCGACCGCCTCGATCAGCGCGGCACGGTCCTGTGGCCCGCGATAACCCGCCGCCTCCATGCCCGCCTTGATCACGTGCAACGTCTCCCAGCAGCCGAACATATGGCCATAGGTCGACACATCCGCCGGGTCGTTCACCGAGGCACCGCGCGCATCGACGCCCACGGCCTCGCGATAGAAGGCTTCATGTGCGGTCTCGTCGGGCTGTTGGTGGCGGCACATGCCTTCCCAGAAATGACTGCCTTCGAGGAAGTCTAGCCCGGGGCTGTTGATGGCCACCGCCTCCAGACTGTCGATGAAGCCGAAAAGCGCAGGCCCCTGCCCGCCGAAGAACTCGCCCAGTTCCTTGACGAAGGTCAGCACCGCAGGTCCGACCATCACGTGATAGAGCACCTCGGTGTCGCGCGGGATCTTGGGAAAATACCTGGTAAAGGAGGTCTCGGACGGCGGAATCGCGATCTTGGCCAGCACCTCGCCGCCCTGTGCCTCGATGGCCGGGGCAAGCGCATCGCGGTGGTCATAACCAAACCCGTAATCGGGAAAGATCATCGTGACTTTCTTGCCCAGCGTTTCGGTGATGAACGGGGCCATGGAGATGACCTGACTTCGCACATCCGTGATGCCCGGCTGCAAGGTGTAGCGGTTGAGCATGCCCGACGAGACATGCGTGCCCTCGGACACAACGAAATAGGGCAGTTTCAGCTCGCCTGCGCGCGGCGCAGAGCCGATCACCACATGGCTGAACAGCGTGCCGAAGCCGACGTCGCAACCATGCTGATTGGCGAATTTCTCGACCACCTCGGCACCGCGCTTGGGGTCGGTGCCGTCATCCTCGGCGACGATCTCAACGGGGCGGCCATTGATGCCGCCGCCTGCGTTGATAAGGCCCACCGCCGCCTCGGTCGTACGACCGTACCAGCGCCCATAAGCCGCGCCGATGCCGGTGCGGTGCTGCTGAAAACCGATACGAATCGGCTCGGCGCTCTGGGCGTGGGTGTAGCGCGCCCAGAGCGGCAGGGCGGCGGCAGCGGCCCCACCTGCCAGCGTCTTGAGTGCGCCACGACGGGTGGCGGTCTTGGTCGGGGTGGTCATAGGCGATCCTCCGATCGGTCAAAATTGGGCCACAGGGCCCGGTTGCGCGCAAATTGCGCAACAGCGGCCTGCATGTCCAGCCCTTCGGCGCTCAGGCCCCGCGAGGCGTGGCCAAGAGCCACAGGCCAAAGACGGTATACCCCACCATAAAGAGCGCGAGCGGGGCCTGCGCCAGCGCCGCACGCCGCGTGCTCTGACCGGCACGGACCGCGATGGCATGCGCGAGCAGCTGCGCAATCACATGCCCCGCGACCACCACCCCCGCCTGCGTCATCCAGATCAGCCGCACCGGGCCGGGGCTGTTGAGAAACCCCGCCGTGACATGGACATGCCCCGCGCCCAGCGCCTCGGACAGCCAGGCCAGCACATACTGACCGTCGAGCAGAAAACTCGTGAGATAATGGCCGATGTGATAGGCCAAGGCAATCGGCAGAAGGGTCGGCGCATAGCGGCGGATGAGCAGGCCCGGTCCCGCCTGATCTTTCGCGAGCCGCGCACCAAGCCAGAGACAGAGTGCAAAGACAGCGATCAGCCCCAGATTGGTGAGCAGCAACCCAAGAAGGTTAGACCCGATTACGGCGGAACGACCCGGAAACTCCAACGGATTGAGACCGAGCCAGCCGAGCCAGAGAAAGGTCTCGTTCAGCCCGTCGAAACTGCCGCTGCCCAGCAGGACCAGCATCAGAACCGCAAGACCGAGCGACGGTACAGGCTGCGCCAGCACCTGCCAGCCCGGCACGCCCAGCGCCAGTCGCCCCTGCGCCCGTCCCAATAGCCCCATCCGCGCATAGCTGCGCATCAAGAGCGTGATCCCCTCGACGCGCAAAAGCCACGCGCCGCCGAAGAGCAGAACCCCCGCCATGTTGAACGCCCAATAGACCGCCACCGCCACTGCCAGCCGCCCCGGATCGGTAGGGGCGGGATCGGCCAGCAGAAAGCCCGCAAAGCCCAGAAAACTCGCCACGCCGGGCCAATGCCCGAGCACCCTGGGATAGCGCCATCGCGCGCGTCGCCCGATGATCCGGCCAAGAAACGCAGCCGGCCCTGACCACGGATTGATCCAGCGCCAGAGATCGCCGATCAGCCCCTGAAGGCTGACCAGCGCGATCCAGAATACCACCCAGACACTCAGCGATAATGGGTTCATCATTGGATCGCGCGACCCCGTCAGACCCCGCCAGATCAGCCACAACAGAACACCGGCTGCCACAAGACCGAACAGGTGGTGCAGGTTTGGCCGTGAAGCGGCCAACGGCACAGGCCGAAAGATTGCCCCGGCCACGCCGCCCGGAAGCACCGCCAGAAGTGCCACGGTTAACACCACCGTCGCCCCACCCGCCGCGATATAGACATCGGTGGGCAATAGCAGGACGAAGCCCTGTTCCGAGGCATGCGCCCAGACTGCCTCGGCCGAGAGACACAGCACTAACGTGCTCAGCAACACCTTTGCCATGTCCCGGCCACTCCCATACACTCAGGCTTTGCGCCAGTCTGACCCGTTGGTAGAGCGCGGGAAAGGGGCAAAGCGCCGTGCCACTACCCGAAGGACAGCCCCATATCCCAGAACGCCACCTCGAGCCGCGTGGCGGTGGTGAACCGCTGGCAGAGCCGCTCCCATCCGGGAGTCGCCGTCGGGTTGTCACCCAGACGGCGCGCAACCGCCCCGTCGAAGAGCGCGCCAGCATCGCGGCAGACCTGTTGATAGTCGTCGTCGGCATAGGTGGCGATCCAGTCGGCATAAGGGTGATCGTCGGGCACCGGCCCCAGCCGCGCGCCGATCTCGCCATAGCCCATGACGCAGGGCGCAAGCGCCGCCAGCAGGTCGAGAAAGTTCCCCGAGTGCCCGGCATCGAGAACGTAGCGCGTGTAGGCGAGATTGGCGGGATGTTCCTCGGCACTGTAGAGGTCGTCCTCGCTCAACCCCGCCTCGGCGCAGGTTTTCACATGCAGGCTGAGTTCGTGATTGACGAGTGCGTCCACCGTGGCGGCACAGGCGCGCATCTCCTCCAGCGCATCAGCCTTGGTCACGGCCAGCGCCCAGGCCCGGGCAAAATGGATGAGGAACACGTAATCCTGCACCAGGTAGCCCAGAAACGCCTTGCGCGGCAGCCTGCCCTCGCGCAGCCCCTCGACAAAGGCATGATGCGTGTAATCCCGCCAAACCGTCCCCGCCGCATCGCGCAGGCGGGGGAAGGTCGCTCCGTACTCGTGGGTCATTCTGCGTTCAGGTCCATGGCAAGGCCCGAAACGGGCGTGTCATTCTCGATCATTCCCGCCTCAAGCAGGAATTGCTCGAACCGGCTGTAACGCGCGTGATCGAGGGCGGCGGGGCGGGTGGCAAAGCGCGGGAACGTATCGATCCAGGCTTTCTCGTTCAACTCGTCCTGCAATTCACGCGAGGTGCCGGCGAAGATCTCCCAGCTGTCTTGCGGGTGATTCATGATGTATTGCGTCGCGCGCTCGGTCGCGTGCAGAAAGCGGCGGATCATGTCGGCATCCATCCGGTCGGGATTGGCGACATAGATCAGCTCATCATAGGCGGGCACGCCCTCTTCCTCGATATAGAAACAGCGGCCCGGCACGCCCTCGATCTCCATCTGATTGAGTTCGAAATTGCGATAGGCCCCGATCACCGCATCCACCTGCCCCGACATCAGCGAGGGCGAGAGCGACCAGTTGACACTCACCAGTTCGATATCATCAAGGCTATGCCCGTGCTGCGCGAGAATGGTCGAGAGCAGCACCTCCTCGACGCCCGCCACGGAAAAGCCGACCTTGCGGCCCTTGAGATCGGCGGTGGATTTTACGGGGCCATTCTCCAGCACCAGAAGGCAGTTGAGCGGGGTTGCGACAAGCGTGCCCACCCTGCGCAGCGGCAGCCCGTTTTCAATCTGCATGTGCAATTGCGGCTGATAGGAAACCGCCAGATCCGCCTGTCCGGCGGCCACCATCTTGGGCGGGTCGGAGGGGTCGGCGGGTGCCACCACCTCGACCTCCAGCCCAGCCTCTTTGAAATAGCCAAGCTCCTCGGCCAGGATGATCGGCCCGTGATCGGGGTTAACGAACCAATCGAGAATCAGGGTCATCTTGTCCTGCGCCATGGCCGGGGTGGCCAGAAACGCGAGGATCAGGCTCAGGTATCTCATCTGTCGGTCTCCTGTTGAACATCGCCAAGGGCAATCAATGCAATCTCTCCGCCCCAATGGCCGCGCAACCGCGTCGCGGCCTGCCAAGAGCGCAGGCCGGAGCGGCAGGCCAGCACGGCACGTGGGCCTTGGGGGGTCGTGTCGGGATCGTCGAAATCGGTGACCGTCCGCCGGGCCGCATCCGGCAGGGCAGGGCCAGATTCGTCCTCTGCCCGCAGATCGACGAGCCAGTCATCGGGCAATATTTGCGCGGGCGCGATAAATTCGAAGCCGCTTTCGGGCTCGGGTGCGCCGTCGAAACGAAAGCCGCCGAAGCGGTGGCCAATCGCCTCGAAACTGACGAGTTGGCCGAGAGGTTGCGGCTCTATTCGCGCCAAAACGGCTATGGCCATCTGTGCCTGAAGGCTACCGATGAGGCCGACGGCGGGACCTAGCACGCCATCGGCATCGCAACTGCCGAGACGGTCCGGCAGATCGGGAAATATCGCGCGCAAGGACGGGGCACCGCCGCAGAACCCGCCGCAATAGCCCGAGGTGCCCACGACCGAGGCGCTGATCAGCGGCGTGCTCTGTTCAAGGCAGATGTCGGAGAGCACATAGCTTGCCGCGAAACTGTCGGCGCAATCGAGCACCAGATCAGCGGCGGCAACGTGATCGGGGGCATTGATTGGATCAAGCGGCTCTAACACGGCAGAAATCTCGCATTCCGGGTTGAGCGTTGCCATATGAACGGCGGCGATCCGCGCCTTGGGCAGGCCTATATCCTCCATACGAAACAGCGTCTGCCGGTGCAGGTTGCTCAAGGACACCCGGTCGCCATCCATCAGCGTGATCCGGCCCACGCCCGCGCCCACGAGGTATTGCAGCGCCGGCGCGGCAAGCCCGCCCGCGCCCACCACCAGGACATGCGCCGCACCAAGCCGCGCCTGCCCCCCTGCCCCGAATTCGGGCAGGGCGATCTGGCGGGCGTAGCGGGTCATGTCGTGACCTCGATCCATTGCCGCACCCGCGCCTCGGGGTCGTCGTTCAGCGTTATATCGGTCACCGCCGAGACCACGTCGGCCCCCGCCTCGAACGCGCCCTGCGCACGCTCCACCGACATGCCGCCGATGGCGATGAGGGGAATGCCACCAATCAGGCGCTTCCACTCGGTCACCTTCTCCAGCCCCTGTTCGTGCCATTTCATTTTCTTGAGAATGGTCGGATACACGGGACCAAGTGCCACATAATCGGGGTCATGGGACAGGGCGCGGTCCAGTTCGGCATGGTCATGGGTGCTGAGGCCCAGTTTGATCCCGGCGCGGCGAATGGCGGCTATGTCGGCGGTATCGAGATCCTCTTGCCCCAGATGCAACCAATCGCACCCCTCATCAATCGCCGCCTGCCAGTGATCGTTGACCACAAGGAGCGCGCCAGCCTCCCGACACAGGCTCTGCGCCTGCACAATCTGCTGTTTTAGCGCATCGCCGGTCAATTCCTTGACCCTGAGCTGCACTAGCCGCACGCCAAGCGGCAACAGGCGGTGCAGCCATGAGGCGTCATCGAAAATCGGGTAAAACCGCGGCAATGTCATCAGGTAAACGCCCTCCCCAGTACGGGCGTCGAGGGCGCGGCCATGTCGCGCGGCTCCATCGGATCGGCCTCATAGCCCAGCCTCCCCGCCTCGAGCGCGCGCGCAAACCCTTCGGCCATCGCCGCCGGATCACCCGCCTTTGCCACGGCAGTGTTGAGCAGCACCGCGTCATAGCCCAGTTCCATCGCATGCGCGGCCTGGCTCGGTACGCCCAGCCCTGCGTCGATCACCAGCGGCAGGTCGGGGAAATGCGCGCGCAAGGACCGCAGGCCATAAATGTTGTTAAGCCCCAGCCCCGTGCCGATGGGTGCACCCCAGGGCATCAGCACCCGGCACCCGGCCTCGACCAGCCGTTCGCAGAGCACGAGATCCTCGGTGCAGTAGGGAAAGACCTGAAAGCCGTCATCGGCCAGGATGCGCGCCGCTTCGACAAGGCCAAAGGGATCAGGCTGCAACGTGTCGGCATGGCCGATCACTTCCAGCTTGATCCAGTTGGTGTCAAAGAGTTCGCGCGCCATCTGCGCCGTGGTCACCGCCTCGCGCACCGAATGGCACCCGGCGGTGTTGGGCAGGACATGAACACCCAGATCGCCGATCATGTCCCAGAACGCCTGTCCCGCGCGCGCCCCCCCCGCCTCGCGGCGCACCGAAACGGTGGCAATGCCCGCGCCGGAGCGTTTGAACGCCTCGGAAAGTATCTTGGGCGAGGGGTATTGCGCGGTGCCCAGCATCAGGCGCGATGTGACCTCGATGTCGTAATATGTCGGCATGTCAACCCCCTTGCCGAGGGGCCACGATCTCCACGCGATCCCCGTCTTTCAGTCTCTGTTCATGCCTCAGAGTGGCAGGAACGAAATTCTCATTCACCGCCGTCGCGACCTTGGCCTCGCGGTAGCCCAGCTCGGTCAGCAGCGCGTCGAGTGTCGTGGCGGCGGTCTCCTGTGCGGTTCCGTTAACCGTGATCTTCATGTACAAACTCCGGTTCTTCATTGTCGCGCGTCAGCAGCCCGGCGGTCATCCGCGCCACCGCAGGTGACAACAGGAAGCCGTGGCGGAAGAGACCGTTGACGTGGATCGTGTCGCCCCTGCGGATGACGCGCGGCAGGTTGTCGGGAAAGGCCGGGCGCGCGTCGGCCCCGATCTCCAGCACTTCAGCCTCGCCAAATGCCGGGTGCAGCGCATATGCCGCCGAGAGCAATTCCATCACCGATCGGGCCGAGGCGCGGTTGCGCTCCTCGCTTTCGATCTGCGTAGCCCCCAGCATAAAGACGCCATCGCCGCGCGGCACGATATAGAGCGGAAAGCGCGGGTGCAGCAGGCGAATGGGGCGTGTCAGGGTCACATCGCGGCTGCGCAATATCACCATCTCGCCCTTGACGCCACGCAGGTCGGGGAGGCTGTCCTGTGCAGCAAGCCCGCGACAGTCGATCGCCGGGCCCGTGGGGGCGGCGTCGCTTTGCTCGAACCGCGCACCCGTGTCCTCCAACCGCTTGCGCAGATGCAAGAGCGCCGCACGCGGGTCGATATGCCCCTCGTCTGTGAAGTAGAGAGCGCGGTCGTGACGGTCGGCCAAATGCGGCTCTAACGCGGCCAGATCTGCGCCAGTGATCAGCCGATGCCCGGTGGTGCGTCGGGCGAATTGATCAAGTTCACGCCGGTCGCGCTGCAAGGTCACCACCAGCGAGCCGTGGCGGATCACCTCGACGCCCTGCGCCTGCCACCAATCGGCGGCCTCCTTCCCCAGCCGCACCACCGGCTCTTCGGCGGTGAAGCCCTCACAGAAGGGTGCGAGCATGCCGCCCGCCCACCACGAACAGCCATGCGCGCCGGGCGATGGCGCGGGATCGCGAAGGGTGACGGGGATGCCTCGGTTCATCAGTTCGGTGGCGACACACAGCCCGACGATGCCGGCGCCGCGAATGGTGATGGTCTCAGTCATGTCCAGACCTCGTGAAAATGATGCACCGGGCCGTGACCCTGCCCGATTTCGAGCGCATCAGCGGCACGGATCGCGCAGTGCAGCCAGCCATGCGCGGTCTCGACCGCCTGCGTCAACGTCAGCCCCTTGGCCAGCCCCGCCGCGATGGCCGACGACAGCGTGCACCCGGTGCCGTGGGTGTTGCGGGTGGCGATGCGGGTGGCGTCGAGGCGCGTCACCTCATCGGCAATGAGCCAGTCGGTGCAGGTTGCGCCCTGCCCGTGGCCGCCTTTCATCAACACGGCCCGTGCCCCCATGTCGCGCAACTGAGCGCCCTGCGCCTGCATCTCCGCGTCGGTTTCGGCCTCGGAACAGCCCAACAGCGCCGCCGCCTCGGGCAGGTTGGGGGTAAGCAGGTCGGCGCGCGGTAGCAGATGCGCGATGAGCGCCGCGCGCGCCGCATCGGGCAAGAGCCGGGCACCAGATTTCGCCACCATCACCGGGTCGAGCACTACGGGGCCGCGATACCCCTCGAGCGCCTGCGCCACCGTCGCGATCAGAACGGCATCGCCAAGCATGCCGATCTTGATGCAATCGACCCTTATGTCGCCCAGGACCGCCGCAATCTGCGCCGCGACCGTGGCATTGGGCACCGGGTGCACATCAGTCACGGCGCGGGTATTCTGTGCGGTCACGGCAGTGATCACGCTCGCCCCGTAGACGCCAAGCGCCGAAAAGGTCTTAAGGTCGGCCTGAATGCCCGCGCCGCCACCGCTGTCGGAGCCTGCGATTGTCAGAGCCGTCGCAACCATCTGCCCATCCTCTCAGTCTTGCGGGGAACGGACGGGGGGCGCGCTAGGCGAGCGTCGGTCCGTTCCCTACGCCGGTGTTAGCCGGATCAGGTTCGATGGGTTGGCGCATTGCCTCTCAGCCCGAGCATGCCGGGCACCCCAACGGAGTTGCTCTTTACGTAACAGTCGGTATGGGCGCTCGCAAGGGGGAAAGCGGGACAGGAAATGTCGCAAACCACCCGCAACGTCCTGCCCGCTCGCGTCAGGATGGGGCCTGACCCGACCTTGAAAGGTGCGATCATGTCATACGCTGCCAATCCGTTACAGTTCGATCCGATCGCCCGCTTCGCGCTCGATCCCGCATTGGTGGTGCCCGAAGAGGTACTGTTGCAGACCGCGACCCTGCTTATCGACACACTGGGGGTCGCGGCAGGGGCAGCGTCGCTCGATGTGGGGCGGATCGCGCGCGATTTCGCCTGCGATTTTCATGGCGCGGCACGTGAAGAGCACCGCGCGACCCTACTTTTCGACGGGCGGCGCTGTGCGATGCCGGGGGCCGGTTGGGCGCTGGCGACGCAGATCGACAATCTGGATGCGCATGACGGGCTGAACGCGACCAAGGGGCATATCGGCTGCGCGCTTGTGCCCGCGCTCTTCGCGTTTGCGGAAGCGCGCCCCGATTTAACAGGGCGGCAGGCACTGACCGCACTTGCCATGGGCTACGAGGTGGCGGCACGTGCCGCCGTCGCGCTGCATGCCACGGCCTGCGATTACCACACATCGGGGGCGTGGAACCCGTTGGGCGTGGCGGCGCTGGGGGCGCATCTGTGGGGCTGTGACGCGGAGGTGCTGCGCCATGCGCTGGGCATCGCCGAATATCACGGGCCACGCAGCCAGATGATGCGCGAGATCGCCAGCCCTACGATGCTGCATGATGGCTCTGGCATGGGGGCTTTTGTCGGGATTTCTTCTCTGTTGCAGGCCGAAAGGGGCTTTACCGGTGCACCAGCGATCACCGTCGAGGGGGCTGAAGTGGCGGATGTCTGGGCGGATCTCGGCCGCGACTGGACAGTAATGCGCAACTATATCAAACCCTACCCGATCTGCCGTTGGGCGCACGGCGCGCTGGAATGCCTGCGGGTTCTGATCGAGGAGAAGGGCGTCAGCCCGGATCAGGTCGAGGCGCTGGAGGTGGCCACCTTCGCGCAATCCGCCGCTCTGTTTCCAGGCATGCCCGAGACCACGAGCGAGGCGCAGTATTCGCTTGGTTTCGCCTTGGCGGCGTATCTCGTGCATGGTCGCCTTGGCCCGGCGGAGATCACCGGTGAGGCGCTGTGCGACTCGCGTGTGGCGGCGATGCATGCCCGCATCACCGTGCGCGAGGAACCGCGTCATTCCGCACGGTTCCCCGAGGGGCGGTGGTCGGACGTCACGGTGCGGCTGAAGGGTGGGCGCCAAGTCCACTCGGGCGATTGCAACGCACGCGGTGGACCCGAGGCTCCGATGCCCGAGGCCGATATCCGTACCAAGCTGTCGGTGATTGCCGGGGGGGCGCTCTCGGAGGCACGGATTGAGGCGCTCTGGGAACTGCGCCGCCAACTGCTTGACCAAGGCACCGAATTCTCGCAGCTTGCGAGCCTCGTTACCCCCGAACCGGACAGGCCATGACCGACACTCCGCGCATCCTCATCCATACCAGCGACCCCGTGCCGATGCTCGACCGTCTGGCCGAGATCGCACCCGAAGTCGAGGCGCGCGGACATGACAGCTACGAGAGTCTTGATCCGGTGCTGGCGGAGTTCCGGCCCGATATTGCCTATTCCGTCGCTTTCCAAGGGCGCACGGGCTATCCCCGCGATGCCCTGCTCGGGCCGCACGGCCCGCGCTGGATCGCGATAGGCGGGGCCGGAGTGGATCATTTGACGCCCTGGGATGCCGGGGCGGTGACGGTCAGCAACGCGGCCGGGGTCGCAGCACCCATGATCGCGGAGTACGTGTTCGGCGCGGTGCTGCATTTCACGCTCGATATCGACGGGATGGCGGCGGACCGCACGGCGCGCCACTGGCCCCCGAACCGGCTGATGACGCCGCTCAAGGGCCAGACGATGCTGATCGTCGGGCTGGGCCATACCGGTCAGGCGGTCGCGGCTCGGGCCAAGGCATTCGGCCTGCGAGTGATCGGCACCCGCGCCCGGCCGCAACCGATGGTGAATGTGGACGAGGTGCACCCCGCCGCGGCGCTGCCCGATCTCTGGGGCAAGGCGGATATAGTAGTGCTGTCGGTTCCGCTCCTGCCCGGGACGCGGGGCCTCGTGAACTCTCGCGCGCTGATGGCGATGAAGCGGGACGCGATCCTTGTCGATGTCTCGCGCGGCGGTGTGCTGGACGGGGCGGCGCTGGTCAATGCGATTCGCGCAGGGCATCTGCGGGGCGCGGCGCTGGATGTATTCGAGACCGAACCGTTGTCCACGGACAGCCCGCTCTGGGGACTCGACCGGTTGATCCTGTCGCCGCATTGCTCGGCTGTGCATGCCGATTGGGCACTGCAATCCTTCGAGTTGTTCCTCGAAAACCTCGACCATTGGCGTAGGGGCGAAAGCCTTTTCAACATCGTCGATCCGCAGCGCGGCTACTGACACGAAAAAGGCCCCGCCATGACGGCGGGGCAGGTCAGTGGTGCCCGGTCAAGTCAGGCCTCGGGCACCGGCGGTGACCGTCTGATCAGTTCGGCCGTTCGGCCATTTCCGAGCGGATTTGCTGGCGCAGCACGTCGATGGGCACAGTCTTGCCATCGCGGCGATAGCACCAATAGGTCCAGCCGTTGCAGGAGGGCGCGCCTTCGAGATGCGCCCCGACCTGATGGATCGATCCGTTGACACCATCGGCCACGAGTGTTCCGTCGGCGCGCACCTTGGCCGCCGATTTACCGTTCACCGAGGTCAGCACCTCACCGGGGCGCAGCATGCCGCGTTCAACCAACTGGCCGAAGGGCACGCGCGGCTCGGCGCGCTTGGAGGTCGAGACCTGAAGCGCGTCGCGGTCGTATTTGCGGACTGCGGCAAGCCGCTTTTCGGCCACTTTGCGATAGGCCGCTTCACGTTCGATCCCGATGTATTCGCGGCCCAACATCTTGGCGACCGCACCCGTCGTGCCGGTGCCGAAGAACGGATCGAGCACGACATCGCCGGGATTGGTGGAGCCGACGAGCACGCGATGCAGCAGGCTCTCGGGTTTTTGGGTGGGGTGCGCCTTGTCGCCATTGTCATCCTTGAGGCGTTCATGCCCGGTGCAGATCGGCAGCACCCAGTCGGATCGCATCTGGATACCGTCATTGAGCGATTTCAGCGCCTCGTAGTTGAACGTGTACTTCGCTCCTTCTTCCTTGCTGGCCCAGATCATCGTCTCATGCGCATTGGTCAGGCGCTTGCCGCGAAAATTCGGCATAGGGTTGGACTTGCGCCAGACCACGTCGTTGAGCACCCAGAAACCCGCATCTTGCAGCGCAGCGCCAACGCGGAAAATGTTGTGATATGAGCCGATGACCCAGATCGCACCGGTGGGCTTGAGGATACGCCGCGCCGCCGCCAGCCAGTCATGCGTGAACCGGTCATAGGCGGCAAAGCTGGCGAACTGATCCCAGGCGTCATCGACGGCATCGACCTGGCTGTTGTCGGGGCGGTGCAGATCGCCGCGCAGTTGAAGGTTATAGGGCGGATCGGCGAAGATCAGGTCGACGCTGGCCTCTGGCAGGCCATTCATTACCTCGATGCAATCACCGTCCAATATCGTGTTGAGAGGGAGCGCAGGCGCGCTCTTTTTCTTGGTCATCGTTTTCATCTTCTGCCTCTGTCCCGGCGCTCATGCGCTCTGGTGTTATTGGGGACAAAGATGAGTCAAACCCGATTCGCCGTCAATTTCTTTTTTGAATCAGTGGGTTAGTTATTTCCTTGATACAAGATATTGTGGACCGGCTTGAAGGAACGTCTATGGTGTGGGGTCACACCGAGATTTAGAAGCGCCGCCTTGTGGCTTTTCGAGGGGTAGCCGGCGTTGCGCTCCCAGCCGTAGCCGGGGAACTGTTGCGCCAAATCCCGCATGAGGCGATCACGCCATGTTTTCGCCACGATCGAGGCCGCCGCAATCGACAATGACGCGGCATCGCCCTTGACGATCGCGCGCGCCGGAAGGGTCAGGCCGCGCGGGATCAGATTGCCGTCGATCAGCACCATGTCGGGCGCGGGCGTAAGCCCCGCCAGCGCCCGTTCCATCGCCAGATGCGCAGCGCGCAGGATGTTGATCTCGTCGATCTCGGCGACCGTGGCATGCGCGACAGAAACCTGCGCGCAGTCCATCAGCGCGGCACAAAGCACCTCACGCCGTTTCGCGCTCAGTTTCTTGGAATCGTTGAGCCCCTCGGGTATCCGCGCGGGGTCCAGAATCACGGCGGCGGCGGTCACCGGCCCGGCAATCGGGCCGCGCCCAACCTCGTCTACCCCCGCAATGCGGGAATAGCCCGCCGCGTGGGCCTCGGATTCGTGCAAGAGATCGGGGCCTGTCATGGATCAGGCAGATGGCACGCCGCCCCGGAAAATGCAAAGGGAAGGAGCAGGCCCCTTCCCTTCGACGAACTGACTGGTGGATCAGTAATAGCCGTACTGGTTCAGACACCGGTCGCGGTAGATCGTCTGGTGATGTCCCCCGACATGCACCGCGCAGGCAGATGGCAGGGCGGCATGGCTGTAATTGTAACCGCGCAGACAGTCGCCCGAATAGCCGGAACTATTGCCGCTATGCACGCGGCAAGCCCCGGGCAGGTTGACCTTCTTGCTATGGCTGTAACCCGTGTCATGGCCCCGCGACTGCCCGCCCCGATAGCTGTGATCGCGATAACCATCGTCGCGATAATTGCGAGAGACGGAATGCCCCCGGTTCCGGCTCTTGTTGCTGTCATTGGTGATCAGCGCACCGATCACGCCACCGGCAATGAGCGCCCCAAAGATTTCCGCCGTATTGTTGTCGGCTCTTGCGGGCGCGGCCATACCGGTGCCGAGGACAAGCGCACCAGCCGTCAGAAAAGAGGTGAATTTCGCAAACATGTGACTGTCCTTTCCTTTATTCCAAGTGCTTACCGACCGTAGCCGTAGCGGTGATAGGCATTGTAGCCGCCATGACGGTAGCCGTAGGGACGGGCCCCATGCGAGCGTTGCGGGCGATAGCCATGCGACCGATTCGGGCGGTAGGATTGGCTCTGATGCCTCCGATAGTTAGGTGCCTGGTAGCCACGGCGATGGCGCGGGGCGTATTGGCGGGTTTGATATCCGTGCCCGCGCGAGACATGGCCCTTGTGCTTGCGGTCGCTGGCCAGCGTGGCACCGACGACGGCCAGTGCTGCGACGCCTGCGACGATGGCGGCGGTCTCGCCACGGTCACGGGCCGCGACCGGCGAGGCGGCAAGGCTGGTGACCGTCATGGCCGAGCCGATGATGAACGCGATGAACTTGCGGTGCATGGTCTTTCCTTTCGGGTGTGTTGGGTCGGTGTCTCTGCGTCTGGCCCGGGTGACCATCGGCTGTACCCTGAAGCTGGGCCATGTCTGCCCAGACAGGCAATATCGACCCAATGATATCAGATATCAGGCTCTCGAAGGGTCATTTCCCGTCACAGGATATTGAATAGCTGCGGGGTTCGGCGCATCGTGCCGCCATGACACAGATCACACGCCTCACCATTGCCGCCCTTGGCCTGTCGCTCATGGCAGGGGCCGCGCATGCCGCCTGCCAGGTGGAATACAAAGCCAAGCGCGACAAGCCGCTTGAGCTTTACTATGATGTGACCACGGTCAACGCGCCCTGTTCACAGGCCGAGGCCGCGTTGCGCTCGCAACTGGCTGCGCGCGGGCTTACACTGCTCAAGGTGTTGTCGAAGAAGGAAAAGTGATGGTGAGTGACACGTGGGTGTGCCCATGCGCGGAATAGAGGCGACGGCGGCCGATGCGCGCCGCGCCGGCAACCGTGTGGTGATCATCGGGGTGATCGCGATTGTCGCGATCCTGACGCTCGCGGCGATCTTTCTGTTTCTCAGCCTGCCCGACGCCAACGCCTTTAATGCGCGGGTTGAGCGGATTTTCATCGAGAACGATTCGCTGACCGGCGAGGGCGAGATCAAGCTGCTGGAAATCCTTGCGCTGTCGGGCACGGCGTTTTCGGAAACACTTGTCAGTTACCGGATGGTCATATTCGTTCTGCTTGTCTTTGCCACCGCCCTGCTGGTGGCGGCTCTGGTCTTTCTGGTGATGCTGATCACCCTCAACCGCCGCATGGCACAGATCGAACGGTCGGGCATTCAGGTCAGTTCCCTCCTGATCAGCCGCGACGAGAAGACCGTCTATCTCAACAACATGGGGTTCAAGTTGACCGATGCGGCGATGGAGACGCTCAGCGTTCTCGCCGAGGCGCGGCTCGATGACGATGTGCTGACCGGTGCGGAGATCGAGGCGGTGATCTCGGGCCGCAAGACCGAGGATTGCGAAGAGGCGGCGGGTGCTACCCGGATCAAGCGCCTGCGCGACACTCTCGGCAATCAGCTGGTGAGCGAATTGCTGGTCAAGAACATCGCGCGGCGCGGTTACATGCTGGCCATCGACAAGGATGTGATCCGGGTGATCTGATCACTCATAGCTGAGTGCCGTCGCCTTGCCCCGGAAAACCCGGTACGAGAGCACCGTGTAACCCAGGATCATCGGCAGCACGAAGAGCGTGCCGATGAGGACGATGAACAGGCTTTCCGGCGCGCTCGCCGCCTCGTAGATGGTCAGTTTTTCAGGCACCACATAGGGGTAAAAGCTGTAGGCCATGCCGCAGAACGCCAGCGCGAATATCGCGATGCTGACCGTGAATGGAAACCACGCGAAACGGTCGTCCCTCGTGGGCAGCCGCCGCAGCGCGATCCACAGAAGGGCCACCAGTGCCGCCGAGATGATCGGCAAAGGTGCCAGGAACAGCGCCTCGGGCATCGTGAACCATTTGTCAAAAATGCGCGGGCTGACCAGCGGCGAGGCCAGCGACACCGCGCCCAGGCCGAGGATCAGCCCCCAGATACCGCCCTTGGCCCAGCCGACCGCCTTGCGTTGCAACGCGCCTTCGGTCTTGAGGATCAGCCACGCCGCCCCGATGAAGCTGTAGCCCACCGTCAGAAACACCGCCGTCAGCGCGGCAAAGGCCCACGTCGCGGGGCGCTGTTCCAAACCCATGATATACATACCTAGCATGTAACCCTGCGACAGCGCCGTCATCATGCTGCCCGCATAGAAGGACAGATTCCAAAGGCCCTTGCGCGCAGGTGGTGCCTTGGCCCGAAACTCGAACGCCACACCGCGCAGAATGAGCCCGATCAGCATGATCGCCACCGGCAGGTAAAGCGCCGTCAGGATCTGCCCATGCGCGGTCGGAAAGGCCACCAGCAGGATGCCGATGGCCAGCACCAACCAGGTCTCGTTCGCGTCCCAGAACGGTCCGATAGATGCGACCATGCGGTCCTTCTGCGCCGGTTCCGCGAATGGGAACAGCACGCCGACGCCAAGATCAAACCCGTCGAGCACCACGTAGATCAGGATCGACAGGCCCATGAGCACCGCGAAAGCCAGCGGCAGCCAGATTGTGGGGTCACCGAAATAGGTCATGTCATTCTCCGGAAACACGCGCTGCCATGGATTGCCCGCGCGGCGTGGTGGTTTCGGGGCTATCCCCACCCGCCGCCTTGCGGGCGAGGTAGAGTATCGCACTGATATAGGCGACCAGCAGTGCCGCATAGACCGCGAGATAGGCGATGAGCGTGGAGGCGACCATCGGCGCGGGTACGGCGGCCACGGCCTGTTCGGTACTTAGCACGCCGTCCACCAGCCAGGGCTGACGCCCGATCTCGGTCGTGTACCAGCCCGCCAGCGTGGCGACCCAGCCCGACAGCGCCATCGGCACCATCGCCCAGAGCACCGGACGCGGCAGCCCCTCGACCCCGGCGCGGCGGCGCGTCATCAGGATTGCCGCCCCCCAGCTGAGGAACAGCATGGCAAAGCCGGTGCCGACCATCAGCCGAAAGCTGTAAAAGACCGGCGCGACGGGCGGATGCATGACGCTGCCATCCTCACCGACGAAATCGTTGAGCCCGGGCACCACACCCGCCGCGTGATGCTTGAGAATGAGCGAGGCCCCGTTGGGAATGCCCATCTCGAACCGATTTTCGCGCGCGTCCTCGTCCGGCACCGCGAAAAGCAGTAGCGGCGCATTGCCCCGCGTTTCCCAATTACCTTCCATCGCGGCCACCTTGGCGGGCTGATGTTCCAGCGTATTCAGCCCGTGGAAATCGCCCGCGAGGATTTGCAGCGGAATGAGAGCCGCGCCGACGAAAACCCCGGTGCGCAGCGTCGCGCGTACCGCGTCAGAGCGGTCCCCCCAGAGCCAGCGCAGCGCCGAGACGCCCGCGATGAGGAAGGCCACCGTCAAACCGCTCGCCAACAGCATATGTGTCAAACGGTAAGGCATCGACGGGTTGAAGAGGATCGCCATCCAGTCGGTCGCATGCGCCACGCCGTCGCGCATCTCGAAACCCACGGGCGTGTGCATCCAACTGTTGAGCACCAGGATCCAGAAGGCCGACATCGTGGTGCCGAAGGCCACGAGGAAGGTGGCCAGCGTGTGCGTCCAGACAGGTACCCGCGACGCGCCGAACAGCATGATGCCGAGGAACACCGCCTCCAGGAAAAACGCCGTCAGCACCTCATAGGCCAGTAGCGGCCCGGCGATATTGCCCACGGTTTCCATGAACCCGGGCCAGTTGGTGCCGAACTGAAACGACATAGTGATGCCCGAAACCACGCCCATGCCGAAACTGAGCGCAAAGACCTTCACCCAGAAACGATAGGCCTCCATCCACTTGTCATTGCCCGTCCGCTGCCATGCCAGCTTGAACGCCAGCAGCATCCAGCCCAGCGCGATGGTGATCGTGGGAGACAGGATATGGAACGACATATTCGCCCCAAATTGAATACGCGACAGCAACAGCGTGTCCATGAGGTGACCTCCGGTATGGGTTCACGTCATAACATAGATGTCAAACCGGTGATTTGCCCCCCCTGCGACACAGTGCTCAGGCCTCATGGTCGGCGATGCTTCAGTCCTGCGCCTTGCCGCGGATCGAATGGAACTTGCGCAGAAGGTGCTCTTTCATCAACTTTCCCGACCGCTCGGCATCGCGGGAGCAGAGCGCCTGTGCGATGGCCTCGTGCTCCTCGACCGCCGCGCGCCAGCGTTCCGGCGTGAGATTGGCCTGATAGCGCGCGCGCTGAACGCGAAAGGCCAGCAATTCATGCGACCGCAGCAGCGTGTCATTTCCGGTTGCCCCGAGAATGGCGTTATGGATCGCCTGATTGATGCGGAAATAGGTCGGCCGGTCCGCTTGCTCGAAGGTGCGGCGCAAATCCTGTGTCAGGCGCTTTATCTCTTGCAGGGTCGCATCCGTTGCCTGTTCCGCGGCGAGTTCCCCGCCCAGCCCTTCGAGGGCGGCCAGCACCCGAAATACCTCGGCCAGTTCAGCCTCGCTCTGGCGGGTGATCACGGCACCGCGATGCGGAATGAGATCGAGCAGCCCCTCGGCGGCCAGCACCTTGAGCGCCTCACGCAATGGCGTGCGCGAGACGCCGAATTGTTCGGTCAGGGCCTTCTCGTTGATCTTTTCACCGGGCTGCAATTGCCCTTCGAGGACCATCTGCCGCAGGCGGTTGGTGATCTCGACGGCCAGCGCCGTGCGGCCGATCGGATCAGGTTTGAGGAGGGTCATCGGGGCCTCTTGGCTTTGGTCATCCATCGTTGCGGCCTTCCCTTACAGCATTTTCCGACGCCCTGTCGAAGATTTCCGCGATATGTAGCGCGCGGCGGTCGGTGCCGTCGGCGATCTGGTGGCGGCAGGAGGTGCCATTGGCGATCAGAAGATCCTCGGGCGCAGCGGCGCGCACGGCGGGCAGCAGGGACAATTCGCCCATTTTCTGCGAGACCTCGATGGTTTCCGCCTGATAGCCGAACGCCCCTGCCATGCCGCAGCAACTGCTCTCGATGGTTTGCGGGTCAAGCCCGGGGATGAGCGCCAGCGCCTGCCCCATATCGCCCATCACGCCCGCCGCTTTTTGATGGCAGTGACCGTGGACGTGGGCGGTTTGCTCAAGATGGCCAAGCGGTAACTTAAGCTTTCCGGCGCGGGATTCTCGGGCGATGAACTCCTCGAAGAGAAGGGCATTTTCCGACAAGAGCCGCGCGTCGTCGCCGGGCAAAAGCGTCAGAAACTCGTCACGCAGGGTCAGCAGGCACGAGGGCTCCAGCCCCACCACAGGCACGCCCACGCGGATATGCGGCAGGAGCGCATCAAGGGTACGCTGGGCCTCGGCGCGCGCCTTGTCGATCATCCCCGCCGCCAGATAAGTGCGACCACAACAGAGAGGGCGACCGGGGGCGTGGGCGGTGATCACCTCGTAGCCCGCACGGGAAAGGACGCGCAGCGCGGCACGGGGGATCTCCGGCTCCATCCAGCGGTTGAACGAGTCGGTGAAGAGAATGACCTTGCCCGCCTTGGTCGCGGCGCGGGCGCGCTTTACCTCGGCGTCGCGAAAATAATCGCCGCGAAAGAGCGGCAGTGACCGCGCACGCGCCAGCCCGGTAAGCCGTTCGCCCAGGGCCGCCAGAATCGGGACCCGGTTGCGCAGGGTTATGAGGCCCCGCAGCGCCACGGCGAGGCGTGCATAGCGCGGCATCTCTGCAATCAGCCGGGCGCGCAAGCCGAACCCAAGCTTTTGGCCGCGCTGATAGAGCACCTCGGTCTTCATCCTGGCCATGTCCACGCCGGTGGGGCATTCACGCTTGCAGGCCTTGCAGCTGACGCAGAGCTTCATCGTCTCGGCCATTTCGTCGGAAAAGAGCGCGTCCTTGCCCAAGCGCCCCGAGAGCGCGAGGCGCAGCGTGTTGGCGCGGCCCCGGGTCACGTCGCGCTCATCGCGCGTCACCCGGTAGCTGGGGCACATCGCGCCGCCCGCCAGCTTTCGGCAGGCACCGTTATTGTTGCACATCTCGACCGCGCCCTGAAATCCACCGCCCTTTCCGGGCCAGGCAGACCAGTCATGCCCGGTCTTGAGATCGGCGAAATCATAGCCCGGCGGATAGCGCATCAGGCTGCGGTCATCCATCTTCGGCGCATGGACGATCTTGCCGGGGTTGAGCCGGGTGTCGGGATCGAAGGCCGCCTTGACCTCCTCGAAGGCACGCAGGATGCGCGGCCCGAACATCGCGCCGTGAAACTCGGAGCGCACGATACCGTCGCCATGCTCGCCGGAATGCGAGCCCTTGTACTCGCGCACCATCTCGAACGCGGCTTCGGCAATCTCGCGCATCTTGCGCACGTCCTGCTCCAGCTTGAGGTTGAGCACCGGGCGCACGTGCAGGCATCCTTCGGAGGCGTGGGCGTACCATGTGCCGGTGGTGCCGTGCTTATGAAAGACTTCGGTCAGCCGGTCGGTGTAATCCGCGAGATAGTCAAGCGGCACGGCACAATCCTCGACAAAGGACACGGGCTTTCCCTCGTCCTTCATCGACATCATGATGTTGAGTCCCGCCTTGCGCAGTTCTCCGATCTCGGCGGCAAGCGTCATATCCCAGACCTCGACGACACCGCCCTCGTGGCTGCCGCCCTTGCCGAACCCGTAGCCGAGATCCGACAGGGTGTCGGCCAGGCGGCGCATGTTCTCTTCGTTCTCGGGCGGGCTGTCAGCGAATTCCACCAGCAGCATCGCCGCCGGGGCGCCTCTCACGAATTGCTCCAGCGTTCTCGCATATAGCGGGATCGCGCGGGCGAGGTCGATCATCGTCGAATCGACCAGTTCGACCGAGGTGGGGCCAAGCGCCACCAGCGATTTCGCGGCCTCCATCGCAGCGCGGAAGGTCGGGAAATGGCACACCCCCAAGACGCGGGTCTTGGAGGGCAGGGGAGAGAGCTTGATCTCGATGGCGGTGGAGGTGGCGAGCGTGCCCTCGGAGCCAATCAGAAGATGGGCGAGGTTGATGGGTCTGTCGCCGGGCACCAGCGCGTCGATATTGTAGCCGCCGACCCGGCGCTGCACCTGTGGGAAGCGCGCAGCGATCTCCTCGGCCTCGCGCGCCCCGAGATCAAGCATCTGCCGCAAGAGCTGTTCGGGCACGCGATTACCTGATCCGGGGCCGAAATCGAACGGGGTGCCATCGGCGAGATAGCCCTCGATTCGGGTGACATTGTCGCGCGTCGTGCCATAACGCAGCGAGCGTGAGCCGCAGGAATTGTTGCCAACCATACCACCGATGGTGGCGCGCGAGGCAGTGGAGACATCAACCGGAAACCACAGCCCATGCGGTTTCAGCGCGCGGTTGAGATCATCCAGAACGATTCCCGGTTCGACCACCGCACGCCGCCCCTCTACATCCAGCTCAAGGACGTGGTTGAGGTGCTTGGAGCAATCGACGATCAGCCCGGAATTCACCGTCTGCCCGCATTGCGAGGTGCCGCCGCCGCGCATTGTAAGCGGGATTTCAGCGGTGCGGGCGGCCTCGATGGCGGCGGCGATATCCTCGGGCGTGCGCGGCACGATCACGCCGGCTGGCATAATCTGGTAGATCGAGGCATCGGTCGCATATCGCCCGCGTGAGAAGGCGTCAAAACGGGCCTCCCCCCGCAGCTCGCGGCTGAGGCGGTCTTGAATGGCGCTGTCCAGCATGGTCCCCCGATCCGGTCGTGGTTTGAGATAATGTCTTGACAGAATATTGAATTCAGAATTCAATTCAACAAAATTCACCTGCACCCGAGTCTTCGCCACTCGGCCCCTCGCGGGCGCAGGTGCCGTCATCTTGAGGAGGAACGACATGCCTGCTGGCCGCCATTTTCTACAAATCCCGGGGCCGTCGAACGTGCCTGACCGCATCCTGCGGGCAATGGACTATCCGACGATGGATCACCGTGGCCCGGCCTTTGCCGATGTTGGGCGCAAGGCGCTTGAGGGGATGAAGAGCATCTTCCAAACCGAAGGCCGCGTGGTGATCTACCCATCGTCCGGCACCGGCGCGTGGGAAGCCGCACTGGTAAACACGCTGTCGCCGGGCGACACGGTGCTGATGTATGAGACAGGGCATTTCGCGACCCTGTGGAAGAAGCTGGCCGAAAAGCTGGGCCTGAACCCCGTCTTCATCGAGGGCGACTGGCGCGGCGGGGCCGACGCGGCGGCCATCGAGGAGCATCTGCGCGGCGACAAAGGCCAAGACATCAAGGCAGTTTGCGTCGTGCATAACGAGACCTCGACCGGCTCTGTTACAGATGTGGCCGCCGTGCGCCGCGCCATCGACGCGGCGGGCCACTCGGCGCTCTTGATGGTCGATACGATTTCCTCGCTCGCCTCGGTCGACTACCGGCATGACGAGTGGGGCGTGGATGTGACGGTTGCGGGCTCGCAAAAGGGGTTAATGCTGCCGCCGGGCCTGTCGTTCAATGCCATCAGCGACAAGGCGATGAACGCGTCCGAGAGCGCGGGGCTAATCCGCTCCTACTGGAGCTGGTCCGAGATGGCAGGGCCGAACGACACCGGCTATTTCCCTTACACGCCCGCGACCAACCTGCTTTATGGTCTCAACGAGGCGATTGACATGCTGCACGAGGAGGGGCTGGAAAATGTCTTTTCCCGGCATCAGCGGCACGGTAGGGCGGCGCGCGCGGCGGTCGAGGCCTGGGGGCTGGAGGTGCTGTGCAACACGCCCTCCGACCGCTCGCCGGTGCTGACGGCGGTGATGGTGCCCGAGGGGCATTCGGCCGACAATTTCCGCGCTGTCACCTTGCGCAATTACGACATGTCGCTTGGCAATGGCCTCTCGAAGGTCGCCGACCGGGTGTTCCGGATCGGGCACTTGGGCGATTTCAACGATCTGATGCTGATCGGCACGCTGGCCGGTGTGGAAATGGGCCTGCGCGATGCCGGCGTGCCATATAGCGCGGGCGGGGTTCAGGCCGCGATGGACGTCCTGGGGCAGACCGCCCAGGCCAATCGCGCCGCCGCCTGACGGTGGATGTTCCGCGCGGGAGGAGGAGCCTGCGCGGGACGCACCCGAGATGTTCGGGCAACGCAAAGACCACCGTGCGGACGGAGCCGTGCGGGACATTGAAACCAAGGGAGGAAAGATAATGAAAAAAACACTGATTGCAGCCGTTGTGGCCTCGTTCGCGGCCCTGCCCGCCACGGCGGCCGACACGACGTTGAAATTCGGCCATGTCGGCGCGCCCGGTTCGCTCTTCGAGGCGACCGCCAATCACTACGCCGCCTGCGTGGCCGAGAAATCCGGCGGCTCGGTTGAAGTACAGACTTTTGGGTCGTCACAGCTTGGCAAGGACAAGGAGCTGTTGCAGAAGCTCAAGCTGGGGCAGGTCGATTTCGCGCTGCCCTCGTCGGTGATGTCCTCGGTCGACAGCGTTTTCGGCATTTTCGAGATGCCTTATATCATCAAGGATCGCGACCATATGCGCCGCGTGCAGGATGCGATGATGGACACGTTTCAGGGCGCGGCCAACGACAATGGCTATCACATTGTGGGCTTGGCCGAGAACGGCTTTCGCAACATCACCAACAATATCCGCCCGATCAACACGCCCGAGGATCTGCAAGGCGTCAAGCTGCGCACGCCCAATGGTCAATGGCGCGTGAAGATGTTCAAGCAATACGGCGCGAACCCGACCCCGATGGCGTTCTCGGACGTGTTTACCGCGCTGCAGACCGGCGTGATCGACGGGCAGGAAAACCCCTATGCGCAGATCGCCTCGGCCAAGTTTCAGGAGGTGCAGAAGTATCTGTCGATCACCGGGCATGTCTACACGCCTGCCTATATCCTCGCCTCGGAAAAACACTTCGGCAAGCATTCCGAAGAGGTACAGGCGATGCTGAGCGACTGCGCGGCAGAGACCCAGACCTTCACCTATGAGAAGGCGGCGGAGCTTGAGACCGAATTGCTCGGCGTGATCAAGGACGCGGGCGTCGAGGTGAACGAGGCCGACAAGGACGCCTTCATCACCGCCTCCAAGCCGATCTACGAAGCCTTTGCTGCCGAGGTCGATGGCGGGCAGGAGATGATCGACAAGGTGCTCGCGCTTGGCAACGCAAGCTAAGCACCCCTCCGGTGGCCCTGACCGGGGCCGCCGGATGATCCCTGACACATGAATGACGGCCCGATCCCGGCGCGCCTGCGTGACGGTAGGGGTTGATGCAGCGCAAGACAGGCCCGAATGAACCCTCTCCTTCACCGAACAAACCGGATCGCAAGCAGTCTTCTGGAATGGACCACCGTTCTGCTTATGGTCGGCCTAACCGCCATCGTGATCGTGGCCGTGCTCGCCCGCCTGATGGGGCAGAGCTTTTCCTGGTATGACGAAGTGGCGGCGATCATGCTTGCCTGGATCACCTATTATGGCTCGGCGCTCGCCGCGCTGCACCGGCGGCATATCGGCTTCGACTCGGTGCTGCTGGCCATCCCGCCCCGCGCGCGGATGATGGCGGTGCTGGTGGGCGAGGCGCTTGTGCTCATCTTCTTCGTGCTGATGGCGCGAGCGGGCTTTCAAGTGCTGGAAGTGCTGGAGGGTGACAGCCTGACCTCACTGCCTTGGGTGCCGATCCAATTCACTCAATCGGTCATCCCCATCGGTGCCATACTCTTCATCATCTGCCAATTGCTGAGCCTGCCGCATTACTGGGCCAAGACGGCGCAAGGCATATCGCTTGAGCATGCCGAGATCGAGGAAGAGGTCGAAACCGAAATGGAAAAGAACAAGGAGCGCGGCTGATGCTGATGCTGGCGATTTTCTTAGCCCTCGTGGCGATGATCTGCATCAACGTGCCGATCGCGATCGGGCTGGCACTTGCAGGCGTCATGGGGCTTCTGGTCACCGAAGGGGCGGGTAGCCTCGTGACGATCGCGCTCGACATGTATGACGGCTCGACCAAATTCTCGCTGATTGCGATCCCGATGTTCGTGCTGGCGGGTGCGATCATGAACGCGGGCGGCATCACCGACCGGCTGATCAATTTCGTCTCGGCGATCATCGGCTTCGTCCGCGGTGGCCTCGCCATGGTCAATATCGGCGTATCGTTGTTTTTCGCCGAAATCTCCGGTTCTGCGGTAGCGGATGTGGCGGCGATGGGATCAATCCTTATCCCGCAGATGAAGAAACGCGGCTATTCCAAGGAGCTTTCGGCGGCCGTCACATCATCTTCGGCCTCACTGGCAATCATCATCCCGCCGTCAATCCCGATGATCCTCTATGCGGCGTCGGCCAACACCTCGGTTGAGCAGCTGTTCGTCGCAGGTGTGGTTCCGGGCCTTCTGGGCGCGTTCGGGCTGATGATGGTCGCCTATATCTTCGCCCGCCGCTACAACCTGCCGACCGAAGAGGCGTTCAACATCCCGCGCCTGCGCGAGACCTTCATAGACGCGCTGCCCGCCTTCACGCTGCCGGTGATCATCCTTGGCGGCATCTTCGGCGGATTCGTCACCGCGACAGAGGCGGCAGGGCTGGCAGTGATCGCGGCCATCGTGGTGTCGGCCTGGTATCGGCAGATCGACATCGCTCATCTGCGCCGTGCCATGCTCGATGGTGGCATGCAGACCGCCGTCGTGATGCTGCTGGTCGCGGCCTCGGTGCTGATGGGCGGGTTCCTCACCCGCGCGCAGATCCCGCAGCAACTGGCGCAGGGCATTCTCAACATTACAGATCAGCAATGGGCGATCCTGCTCATTCTCAACTTCTTCTTCCTGGTGATCGGGTTCTTTCTGCACTCGGCTGCGGCGATCATCCTCGTGATTCCGATTGTCATGCCGCTGATCACGGCGGCGGGTATCGACCCGGTGCATTTCGGTCTGGTTGTGACGCTGAACCTTGCCATCGGTCAGCAGACGCCCCCCGTGGCCTCGGTGCTGATCACATCCTGCGCGGTGGCGCGAGCCAATATCTGGGAGGTGTCCAAGGTCAATATCTGGTTCGTGCTGGTGCTTCTGGTCGTGCTGATGCTGTGCACCTATGTGCCGTCGGTGCCGCTGTTCCTCGTCGAATACTTTTACCGCTAGGGGGCTGCCATGAGCGAACTCGCATCGCAGGTCCGGGGCCACACGCTCTGGATCACCTTCAACCGCCCGCAGGCGCGCAATGCGCTGACCTTCGAGATGTACGAAGGGCTAGCCAAGCTGTGCCGCGAGGTGCCGACCGATGGCAGCATTCGCGCCGTGGTCATTCATGGCGCGGGGGGCAAGGCGTTCGCGGCGGGCACCGACATGACGCAGTTTCGCGCATTCGAGCGCGCGCAGGATGCGCTTGATTACGAGGCGCGCATCGAGCGCGTGCTGGAGGCGGTTGAGCGTTGCCCGCTGCCCACGGTCGCCGCGATCAACGGGGCCTGCACCGGGGGCGGGGCCGCGATTGCCGGGGCCTGCGATATCCGCATTGCCACCGCAAACCTCAAGTTCGGCTTTCCCATCGCGCGCACCCTTGGCAATTGCCTGGCTGCCGCCAATCTGGCGCGGCTGTCGTCTTTGATGGGGGCAGGGCGAGTACGCGAAATGATCTTTACCGCCCGCCTGATCGGCGCCGACGAGGCGCAGGGCTGTGGCCTGATCACCGAGGTGCTGGAGGACGAAGACGCCCTGATGGCCCGCGCCGGGGAACTGGCCGACACGCTGGCGCAGATGGCCCCCCTGACACTGCGCGCCACGAAAGAGGCGATGCGCCGGGTGAGCGCCGCTACACGGGTCGAGGACGCCGACCTCATCGAGATGTGTTACATGAGCCGCGACTTCCGCCACGGGCTGGAGGCGTTCCTAAACAAGGAAAAGCCCGTATGGAGCGGGACATGACGCAGACAGGCCCCCTTGCGGGGATGAAGGTGATCGAGCTTGCGCATATCATGGCCGGACCGGTCTGTGGCCTGATGCTGGCCGATATGGGCGCGGATGTGATCAAGGTAGAAAAGCCCGATGGCGATGACAGCCGCCGGTTTGTGCCGCCCGCGATCCAAGGCGAGTCCGCCGCCTACATGATGATGAACCGCAACAAGCGGGGCGTGGCGCTGAACCTTAAGGATGCGCAGGGGGTCGAGGCGCTGCACCGTCTGCTGGAAGACGCCGATGTGGTGATCGAGAATTACCGCATGGGCACTATGGAACGGCTGGGGCTGGGATATGAGGAGCTGCGCGCGATCAATCCGCGGCTGATCTATTGCGAAATCTCGGGCTTTGGCCGCACCGGCCCCTATGCGCAGCGCGGCGGATTTGACCTTATCGCGCAGGGCATGTCGGGGCTGATGTCGATCACTGGCGAGGGGCCGGGGCGGCCCCCGGTCAAGACCGGTGCGCCGGTCTCGGACATCACGGCGGGGATCGTCGCAGCGATGGGGGTTTCCGCCGCCTACGCACGGATGTTGCAGACCGGCGAGGGGCAAAAGGTCGACACCTCGCTTTTCGAGGCAGCGATCACCCAGACCTATTGGCAATCGGCGATTGCCTTCGCCACCGGCGTGGCGCCCGGCCCGATGGGCTCGGCGCATCCGCTCAACGGTCCCTATCAGGCATTTGAGACGGCGGATGGCTGGATCAACGTGGGCGCCGCCAATCAGCGTAACTGGCTGCGGTTTCTTGACGTGATTGGCGCGATGGAGCTGAACGACGACGCGCGCTTTGCCTCCAACCACGACCGGATGCAGCATCTGGGAGAGTTGGAGGAGATCCTCAACGGCTATCTGCGCCACGAGACCTCGGCGGTCTGGCTGGAGCGGATGGAGCAGGCGGGGCTGCCCGCCGGGCCGGTGTTGGATATCCTGGAGATGCAGGCCGACCCGCAGGCAATTGCCCGTGAGATGATCGTCGAAGTGGATCACCCGATGGCAGGCCGCGTCAAGACATTGGGACATCCGGTCAAGTTCAGCGAGCCCCCCGCCACCCTGCGCCGCGCGGCACCTGTTCTGGGGCAGCATAGCCGCGAGGTGTTGCAGGAGGCAGGTTATGACGCGGCAGAGGTCGAGGCGATGGTGGCTTCGGGCGCGGTGATCACTGCGTGAATGATCACCCGGTGTCATCGGCACAGCACGGAGACCTGAATGCGGCCGCTCCATCCTCCGGCGCGCGTTTCGGCTGCGTGCTGGCCGATTCAGGATACGGATCGAGCAGGCCCTTCCGTCAGGCTTTGAGCGCGCGCGATCTCAAGTGGGCGGTGGGTCTGCCGCGCCGCCAGAATGTCTATCCGCCCATTCTCGCACTGATCGCGCCCGTCGCGAAAGCCGGAAGGTGCCGCAAGTGTAGTGATAGGTTAAAGGTCGTCGCGGAGCCGCTTTAGCACCGCCTCGGTATCCGCGCCCGTCGAAGGCGGGGTAGACCGGTAACTGACAGGCGTGCGCGAGAATTTGAGCGGATTGCCGATCAGCCGCACCTCGCCTGCCCCGGTCTGCGGGGCAGGCAGGGTGATGGTCATCCCCCGCGCCTGCGCCTGATCGCTCTCCAGTGCCTGCTCGATCGTATTGACCGGCCCCACCGGAACCTTGCGCGCCTCCAGCCCGTCGATCACGTCCTGCATCGTCCGGGTCTCCAGCACCGCGGCGATCATCGGCACCAGCGTGTCGCGATGCGCCAGTCGTGCGCTGTTGGTGGCGAAACGCGGATCAGTGGCCCAGTCGGGCTGCCCCAGATAGTCGCAGAACCGGGCATACTGGCTGTCATTGCCCACCGCGACGATCACGTAACCGTCCGAGGTGGCAAAGACCTGATAGGGCACGATATTGGGATGCGCGTTGCCCGCCCGCGTGGGCGCGACACCGGAGGTCAGGTAATTCAGCCCCTGATTGACCAGCCAGGACATCGTCGTATCCACCAGCGCCAGATCGATATGCTGTCCCTCACCGGTCGCATCGCGATGCCGCAGCGCCGCCAGAATGCCCGTGGCGGCGTATAGCCCACAGACCACATCGGCCACGCCCACCCCCACCTTCATCGGCTCCTCGCCCGCCTCGCCGGTGATCGACATGATCCCGCCAAAGCCCTGCGCCATCAGGTCATATCCCGGCTTGTCGCGGTTCGGCCCGGTCTGGCCGAAACCAGAAATCGAGCAATAGACAAGGCCCGGATAGGTAGCACACAGCGTCTCGTGATCGAGACCGTATTTGCGCAACCCCCCGGGTTTGAAATTCTCGATCACCACATCCGCGCGCCCGGCCAGATCATGCAGCATCTTCTGCACCTGCGGATCGGTCAGGTCCACCGCCACCGATTGCTTGTTGCGGTTCGAGGACATGAAATAGGCCGAAAGATCCGTGGGTCGCCCTTCGGCATCCACCGCAAAGGGCGGCCCCCATTGCCGCGTGTCATCGCCTGCAAGGCTCTCGATCTTGATCACCTCGGCCCCCAGATCACCCAAGAGCTGCGTGCAAGTCGGCCCTGCCAGAATGCGGCTAAGGTCGAGAACAACGAGACCATCCAATGGGCCGGGCATGGGCATCTCCTCAGATACGGTTGTCGTAAGAGCCGCGTTCGATCTCGGCTGCGATGACGGTAAACGTGTCGGCCTTTTGCGCCTCTTCCAGTGCAGCGCGCAACTCCGCCCGGTTCGTCGCCCGCACACCGTTCCCGCCAAAGGCCCGGCCAATGGCCGCGAAATCGTGATGGCCGAAATCGACCGCCAGATTGACCATCTGCCGCTCGCGCTGCTTCTTCTCGATCAGCGCAAGGCTGGCATCGACAAAGACGACAAAGATCACCGGCAGGTTCAGTTCCGCCACGGTCGACAACTCGCCCGCCACCATCAGGAACCCGGCATCGCCCGAGAAACTGACGACTGTGGTCTCAGGCGTGGCGATCTTGGCCCCCATCGCCAGCGGCACGGCACAGCCCATCGTGCAAAGCGCGGTAGATTGCAGCACCGAGTGGGGGTGATGCGTCACCCACATCTGCGACAGCAGGATGCGATGCGCGCCGCTATCGATGGTGATGATGCTGTCTGTGGGCAGCGTGGCACGCGCCTCGGCGATTACCGCCGCGGCCCCCCAGTCATCACCGGTTGGGAAGGCCCGCGCCAGCGCGGCGCGCGCCTCTGTCACCTCACCGCCGGGCCATGTGGCACGGGGCGCAACCCCCTCGGCGATGGCCGCCAGCGACGGCCCGCAGGCCCCCACGACATTCATCGTCGCCTGATGCATGTATTGATCATTGGGCACGGCGGCGATGTCGATCACCTTGACCTGCGCGGGATCCCAGATTTCGCGCCAACCAGGGCGCATCTCGATCGGGTCATAGCCGACGCAGAGGATCAGATCAGCTTTTTCCACGAGCGGCACAAGCACGCCATCGGCCAAAGGCGACAGGCCCGCCCCCCCAAGAGACAGCGGATGGGTCTCCGGGATGATCCCTTTGGCCTTGTAGGACGTGATCACCGGAACGTTCAGACGTTCGGCGACCTCAAGAATTGTGGCCCCCGCCCCCTCGTTGACGGCATCGAGCCCCACGATCATCACCGGGCGCTCGGCCCTGACCAGCCAGTCGCGCGCCTCCTCTGGTACGGCAGGCACCATCGGCACCGCATCGGGGCGGCGGCGCAGGCGCGGCAGGGTTACGCGGCTATCGGCCACGGAAATCGGCACATCGATAAAGACCGGGCCGGGCCGCCCCTCGGTGGCGATGCCCACGGCTTTGTCGGCTATGATATCCGCCCCCTGCGCCGTCAGGCGGAACGTCGCCTTGGTGATCGGCGCCAGAACCGCCTCGTGATCGAGGATCTGATGGCTATAGGTCAGCGCCTCATCTGCATCGACACAGCCGGAAATCACGATCAGCGGCACCCGGTCCTGATGCGCGTTGGCGATGGCGTTCACACCATTCAACACCCCCGGCCCCAGCGTGGCAATGAGGATACCGGGCGCGCCGGTGCGGTGCCAGACGCCCTCGGCCATGAAGGCGGCGGCATTCTCGTGCCGCGCCAGCGTCACCTCTATCCCGGCCCGCGCCAGCGCATCCATCACCGTCAATACCTCACCCCCCGGCATGCCGAATGCATGGCGGCAGCCCGCCTCATAGAGCCTGCGGGCAAGGAAATCGGCGGCGCGATTATCAGTCTGGTCGGTGTTGGTCAGGGGCATGGGCATGGGTTCTGTCTCCTCTTGCGTCACTTTGTGGCCGAGCACCGGGCCGACCGCAAGCCGCTTTGCCCCTCTCCAGCGCGGCACGAGCTGGAATTCCCCCCATGGGCGACCTAAATCCGGGTTGAGACAAGCGCCGAAACAGCCTAAGAAAATTGGGATTTCGATCCCGTATGACAGACAGCCCGCGCACCTCTCGCGGCACAAGGATATCCGATGGCAAACCACCTTTATCAGAACGACCTGCCCGACGGGCTGGATCTCGGCCCCGTCGTGGCGATCGACTGCGAGACGATGGGCCTCAACCCGCATCGTGACCGGCTATGTGTCGTGCAACTCTCGGACGGGGATGGCAACGCACATCTGGTGCAGGTGGCCCAGGGACAGACCAGCGCACCCAACCTCGAGAGGCTGCTGCGCGACCCGGATGTGCTCAAGCTCTTTCACTTCGGGCGGTTCGACATCGCGGCGATGTACAATGCCTTCGGTGCGCTGGCCGAACCGGTCTATTGCACCAAGATCGCTTCGAAACTGATCCGCACCTATACCGACCGGCACGGGCTGAAATACCTGCTGCAAGAGCTGTTGGGCGTCGATATCTCCAAGCAGCAGCAGACCTCCGACTGGGGCGCGGAGACCCTCACCGAGGCGCAGCTCAATTACGCCGCCTCGGATGTGCTCTACCTGCACCGCCTGCGCGAGGAACTCGACAAACGGCTGGCCCGCGAGGGGCGCACCGACATGGCGCGGGCCTGTTTCGCGTTCTTGCCGATGCGCGCCCGGCTCGATCTGGCCGGCTGGCCCGAGATCGACATTTTCGCCCATTGAGCATGGCACGGGGCGGCGACACACATTCGCAGATCGTGACAGGGATGAAAATCCTGCTGCCCCTTGCCGCGCTGTCCCTTTTGTCAACGGTCTTCCTGATCTCGGAAACCGTCGATCCGTCGAAATCCATACCGATCGCGCAGGTCGATCTTGAAAAGCGGGCAGAGGATCCGGGCTTTACAAATCCGGTCCTTGCCGGTGTGACCGATAAGGGGGACGAGATCCGCGTCTCGGCCGCCATCGCGAGGCCCGGGGACACCGCTCTGCACCGGCCGACGGCAGATCACATGGTGGTGCAGCTCCGCCTACGCGACAGCACCACAGTAACGATCCACGCCGAGCGGGCCGCAGTCACGCCTGAGACGGTAAGCGCAGAGTTGCGTGGCGGCGTGCGCATCACCACGTCGACCGGCTACGTGATCGAAACCGACCACCTCGAGGCGCGATTCGACACGCTCCGTGTCAGCACCTCGCACCCCTTGTCGGCGCGTGGGCGGTTCGGGGAACTGTCTGCCGGAGGTCTGCTGCTTCACGATGAGACAAACCGCGGTGACGTGGAATTGCTTTTCACCAGGGGTGTGAAGCTGGTATACCGTCCCGAAGATTGGGGGGATTGAGGTACGTGTTTGACTTGAGACCGATTGTGGCCGGAGTGGTGATCGCTTGTCTGCCGCTGGTGGCCATAGCACAGGGCGCACAGGTGGCCTTTGGCAGTTCGCCGGGCGATCGCGACCTGCCGATCGAGGTGACCTCCGACAGTCTTGACGTGAATCAGAACGAAAATACAGCCGTCTTTGCGGGGTCTGTCTTGATCGCGCAAGGGGCGATGCGGATCGCCGCGCCGCGTGTGCTTGTGGTCTATTCCTCGGACAGCCGTGGCATCGACCGGATCGAAGCGACCGGCGGCGTCACCCTCGTCGACGGGACCGACGCCGCCGAGGCGGCGCGCGCAGATTATGATGTCGTGACCGGGATGATCGAGTTGCGCGGCGACGTGCTTGTGGTGCAGGGCGCGGACGCAGTCGCGGGCGACGTGATGTTCGTCGATACCGAAGCGGGAACGGCGCGGGTTTTGGGCCGGGTCAAGACCCTGTTGCAGGCGGAGGCGCGCGAATGACCCGGCCGGAATTGTCCCTTGCCCCTGCAGCAGAGGACACTGGTCTGCGCGTCGAATGCCTACGCAAGAGCTATCGCAAGCGCGTGGTCATCCGGGATGTATCGCTGTCGCTCGATCGCGGCGAGGTGGTGGCCCTGCTCGGCCCCAACGGCTCTGGCAAGACGACCACCTTTTACGCGATTGCCGGTCTGGTGCCGCATGAGGGTGGGCATGTCTACATCGACGGGCGCGAGGTGGGCGGCCTGCCGATGTACCGTCGTGCCAAGCTCGGGATTGGCTATCTGCCGCAGGAAATGTCAATTTTTCGCGGGTTGTCGGTCGAGGACAACATCCTTGCGATTCTCGACATGACCGTGAAGGACAGGGACCTCCGTCAAAAGCGGTTAGAGCAATTGTTGTCGGAATTCTCCATCGAGCATCTGCGTCGCGCACCGGCTCTTGCGCTCTCGGGCGGCGAACGACGGCGCGTGGAAATCGCGCGCGCCCTTGCCGCCGATCCGAAGTACCTGCTTTTGGACGAGCCATTTGCCGGGGTCGATCCGATCTCGGTTGGCGATATCCGGCACCTCGTAACCGACCTTACGAAACGCGGCATCGGCGTGCTGATCACAGATCACAACGTTCGCGAGACGCTCGAGATCGTGGATCGCGCCTATATCCTGCATGACGGGCAAGTACTCATGTCCGGCAGCCCAAAGGACGTGGTGGAAAACGAGAACGTGCGCCGGGTCTATCTCGGTGACAGCTTTCGGATTTCGTGATCGCCGTCATCGGCAAATCCGCTCTGACGGATTGCAAATCCGATTGACAAGACGCCGTGAAAGCGCGTCAATTGGGGTATGACATGTTGTATTCTCGCGCTGTTCCCCGAATGGCCCCCGCGACACGGGCCTGTCTTGGGACAATCGAAACACATGTCGTTTATCAGCATCCGAGGCTAGGCAGGATCGCGGCGCAGGCGTGCCGCGTGCGGTTTCGGTTTCTCAAGCGAAGGAGACAAGATGCGTTATCAAATCAGTGGAAAGCAGATCGACATCGGCGAGGCGCTGCAAACGCATGTCAAGGAAGAGCTGGGCACGGCAGTCGCCAAATATGCCGAGCGTCCGACAGATGCAAATGTCGTCTTTTCCAAGAGCGCGAGTGAGTTTGTCTGCGAAGCGATCGTGCATCTTTCCACCGGGTTGACGGCACAAGCGAGCGCCAAGGCGCATGAAATCTATGCCGCCTTCGACGCGTGCTGCGAAAAAATGGAAAAACAACTTCGGCGGTACAAGCGCCGCCTGAAAGATCACCATCGCGAGCGTGCGGAGCCGGTTGAACTCTTCGGGGCTTCCTCTTATATCCTCGCGGCGAATGGCGAGGAGGTAGAATCGGAACCCGACAGCCTGCAACCGATCATCGTGGCCGAAATGGAAGCGCAAATTCCTTCTCTATCGGTCGGCGAGGCGGTCATGCAGATGGAGCTTGCAGGGGCACCGGTTCTGGTCTTTCGCAAAGAGGGAAAAGAGACGGTCAATGTCGTGTACCGCCGCGAAGACGGCAATATCGGCTGGATTGACCCTTAGTATAAGGTGACGGGCGGCAATTCCCCTGTCAGTGCGGCTCGACAAATGGACTTACCGATGATCCTCAAACCCGAGGCAGTGCGCATCCTTACGGGGGCCACCAGCAAGAAACGCCTGATGCAGGAGCTTGGGTTCATCGTCGAGGCCGCCTATGGGGTGCAGCACTCCCGCGCCGTCGAGGCACTCTTGGAGCGCGAAAGTCTGGGACCGACTGGCGTTGGCAATGGCGTGGCACTCCCGCATGCGCGAATCGACGGGCTCGATCAGGTGGTGGGCGTGCTGACGCTGCTGGAAAAGCCGATAAATTTCGATTCGGTGGATCGCCAGCCGGTCGACCTGGCCTTCGCGCTGTTTGCGCCCGAGGATGCGGGAGTCGAGCACCTCAAGGCGCTTGCCCTCGTATCGCGGACGCTGCGCGATACGTCGCTCTGCGCAAAGTTGCGGGCCAATACCGATCCCATGACGCTTTATACTATCGTGACCGAGGCACAGGCCGCACAGGCCGCCTGAATCCGTTGGCTGGCCAAAGGCGAAATGAATAACCCGCAACAGTCGTTCAACTGCCCCGATAGGTCGAATATCCAAACGGTGAGAGCAGCAACGGAACGTGGTAATGCGCAGGCTCCGCCATCCCGAAGCGGATCGGCACCAGGTCGAGAAAACGCGGAGTATTGGGTGGCATGCCTGACGCCTCCAGATAGGCCCCGGCGTGAAACACCAGCTCGTAGTTGCCGAGCGCGAACTCCTCCTTCGGTAGGATTGGCCCATCGGTGCGACCATCCGCATTGGTCGTCAGCGTGCGAATATGCGTGCGGGTCTCGCCTTGCATCCTGAACAGCTCGATCGTCAATCCGGCAGCGGGCTGACCCCGTGCGGTGTCCAGAACATGCGTTGTCAGATAGCCTGTCATACCAACCCCCTTTGTCACCGCGCATCATGGCCCGAGCCAAGCATCGTGCACAAGGTCGCGGCAGCCATATTCGGAATGAACTCTTTCAAGTGATATTGGAAAGTACTCTTGATCGTCTTGTCCTAAACTGAACCTGCCGGAACCCCGGCGCGCAACAACCGGTGGAGCCTGATGCAACGTTACCCTCGTGATCTTCGCGGCCATGGCCCGACGCCGCCTGACCCGCAGTGGCCGGATGGCGCACGCATCGCCGTGCAATTCGTCCTCAACTACGAGGAGGGCGGCGAAAATTGCGTTCTGCACGGCGATCCCGCCTCCGAGGCGTTCTTGTCGGACATTCCCGGCGCCGCCCCCTGGCCCGGGCAACGGCATTGGAACATGGAATCGATCTACGACTACGGCGCGCGGGCCGGGTTCTGGCGGCTACATCGCCTGTTCACCGGCGCGGGCATTCCGCTGACCATCTACGGCGTCGCCTCGGCACTCGCCCGCAGCCCTGAACAGGTGGCGGCAATGCAGGAGGCTGATTGGGAAATCGCCAGCCACGGCCTGAAATGGGTCGAGCACAAGGACATGCCGGAAGACGAAGAACGCGCCGCCATCGCCGAGGCGATCCGCCTCCACGAAGAGGTGACCGGCGCGCCGCCGCGCGGTTGGTATACCGGTCGGTGCAGCACTAATACCGTGCGGCTGGCCGCCGAGACCGGACGGTTTGACTATATCTCGGATACCTATGACGATGACCTGCCGCATTGGATACGGGTCACCGGGCGCGATCAACTGATCATTCCCTACACGCTCGAATGCAACGATATGCGGTTCGCAACCTCCCCCGGCTGGATCACCGGCGAGCAGTTCGGGAGTTACCTGCGCGATACCTTCGACACGCTTTATGCCGAAGGCGCGGCAGGCGCGCCGAAGATGATGACCGTGGGCCTGCATTGCCGCCTGATCGGACGGCCCGGCAAAATCGCCGGGCTACGCCGCTTCATCGAGCATATCCAGGGCTTTGGTGGAGTCTGGTGCCCGCGCCGAATCGACATCGCCGAGCATTGGGCGAAGGTTCACCCGCCCGAGCGGCCAGAGCGCCCGAGCGAAATGGATCAGGCCCGCTTTGTCGCCCGGTTCGGCGAGGTATTCGAGCACTCGCCTTGGGTGGCCGAGCGCGCCTATGCTTTGGAGCTGGGCCCGGCGCATGACTGCGCGGCGGGGGTGCATAACGTGCTCTGCCGGGCATTTCGGACCGCAAGCCGCGAGGAGCGGATGAGCGTGCTGCGCGCGCATCCGGATCTGGCCGGTAAGCTGGCCGCCGCCGGTCACCTAAGCGCCGAGAGCGCAACGGAACAGGCAGGAGCGGGGCTCGACCATCTCAGCGACGCAGACCGCGCCGCCTTCGAACGGCTCAACGCCGACTATGTGGCGCGTCACGGCTTCCCTTTCATCATCGCCGTCCGCGACCACGACACCGCCAGCATTCGTGCCGCCATGGAGCGGCGGCTGGCACAGGACAGCGATACCGAATTCGCCGAGGCCTGCCGTCAGGTCGAGCGCATCGCCGCCCTGCGCCTGCGCGAGAGGTTCGCATGAGCGAGGCCATCCCACTCACCGCTGCGCCATTGACCGCCGCCGATTTCGCCCGCTACGGCGACGTGATCGAGGCCCGTGCGACGCCCACCGCGATGATCAATCAGGGCCTTTGCGCCCGGCACAGCGATCTGGCACGGCTCGATTTTGACGGCGGTCGCGCCGGAATAAGCCTGTTTGACGCAGAGGCCCGCCACCTGCCGCATGTCGTGGAGATGGTCGAGCGGCATCCTTTGGGCAGTCAGGCTTTTCTCCCGCTAGGGCCGTTGCGATGCCTCGTGATCGTGGCGGAGGATGCAGAAGGGGCGCCCGGCGCGCCGCACGCCTTCATCACCGAACCCGGGCAGTCCATAAACCTGCATCGCGGGGTCTGGCACGGGGTACTCACGCCTTTGGACGAGGCTGGACAATTCGCGGTGGTGGACCGCATCGGCCTGGGCACGAATCTTGAGGAGTACTGGTTCAAGACGCCCTACATCGTCACATCCATTTAGCGCGAATGTGTTGTCTTACTGCGTTTCACGCTGAATCAGAGCCTTGTAAAGCTCTTGAATGCGGGTGGTTACCGGCCCCTGCCCGCCCTCTCCGATCTGCCGCCCATCAATTTCGCTGACCGGGGTTTGCGCGCCGAACGTGCCGGTCAGAAACGCCTCATCCGCGCCATATGCCTCGACCAGGGAAAAGTTCTTCTCATAAACGGGAATGGCTTCCTCGCGACAGAGGTCGATGACCTTTTGCCGGGTAATGCCGTTCATGCAGTAATCCCCCGTCGAGGTCCAGACCGCGCCCTTGCGCACGATGAAGAAGTTGCAGGCATTGGTGGTGTTCACGAAGCCATGGATATCAAGCATCAGCGCCTCGTCGGCACCGGCCTTTTCCGCCGCGATACAGGCGAGGATGCAATTGAGCTTGGAATGAGAATTGAGCTTGGGGTCCTGCGTCATCGGCAGTCCGCGGATGTGCGGCACGGTGGCAAGGCGGATCGGTCGGGCGATTTTCGGCTGTGAATGTTCCATGATGATCGTCACTGTCGGGCCCTGCTGACTGAGCGACGGATGCTGGAAGGGCCGCGTCTTGATCCCCCGCGTGACCATCAGGCGGGCATGGGCGTCGGTGGTCATTTCATTGGCGTATTGCGTTTCGGTTATGGCCTGAAACACCTCCTGCCGGGTCATACCGATATCGAGGTCTATGGCGCGCGCGGCCTCGAAGAGGCGATCCAGATGCTCGCCCACGAAGGCCCATTTTCCGTTATAGAGGCGCAGTCCCTCCCACACGCCGTCGCCCAGCATGAAGCCACTGTCATAAACGCTCACCACCGCCTCGGCCTTTGGGACAATACGCCCGTTGAGCCAGATCAGGATCTCGTCATTGCGCGCATCCTCTTGCGCAGCATGGGTGGTCTGGTGGTCGGTCATCTTGGTCGCCTCACGGTTTCCGGTGCAGCGTATGTTCGCCGAGAACTGGTGCCAAGGGCGAAATATCGCTCAACAGCGCGTGACCTCACAGGCTCGTCGATTGGTGTGAGGCCAGTTTTGCGTCAGACTGAGGGCGAACAGGAGGGCATTTCAATGGTGGCATATCTTCGGGAACTCAAGGCGGCGACGCTGGCGGCGCTGATCGTGGTCGGCCTGTGCCTGCACGCGAAGGAGGCGCGCGCGGGGGCCTCCGAAACGCTTGTTGTGGCAGGTGGCTGCTTCTGGTGCGTCGAGGCGGATTTCGAGAAGGTAAAAGGCGTGGTCGAGGCAGAGTCGGGCTTTGCCGGAGGCACTGTCGAGAATCCGACCTACAAACAGGTGACGCGCGGCGGCACCGGTCATCTGGAGGCGGTCCGAATCACCTTCGACCCCACGCTGGTGACGCGCGATCAACTGCTCTACCTCTTCTTTCGCTCGGTCGACCCGACAGATGACGGCGGCCAGTTCTGTGATCGGGGCGAAAGTTATGAGACCGGGATTTTTGTGACTGATGCGGCAGAAAACAGGCTCGCAAGAACGGTAAAGGAGGATGCAGCCAACGCGTTGGGCCAGACCATTGTCACGCCCATCCTGCAACTGGACCGGTTCTGGCCGGCCGATGCCTATCATCAGGACTATTACAAGAGCAACGATATCGTGCTGACCCGGTTCGGGCCCCGTACCAAGGCGAGCGCCTACAAGCTCTACCGTGACGCCTGCGGACGCGATGCGCGAGTGAGAGAGCTTTGGGGTAATGAGGCGCCCTTTGCCGGTCAGTCCTGAGCGACAAGAAAGGCGTCAACCTCCGCTTCGATCGGAATCGTCGCAGTCGCGCCGCGGCAGCAGAGGCGCGGCGGAATAGGAGACATGCAGACCCCGGGGCGCGAGCACGCTGTGCGGCCTCGACCTGATCAATCTTTTTCCTGCATAGCGGGGGTTCGCGCGGCACTGAACCGAAACGCGGTTTGGGCTTTCGCGCGTGGCTGCGGGTTTGTAAGGTCAGCCGCAAGCAGATCAGGGGGCAGAAGTGACCAGCGCAGCCGCGGCCGTGACGCCAATGATGGCGCAATATCTGGAGATCAAGGCCGACTATCCGGGGGCGTTGCTTTTCTACCGGATGGGTGATTTCTATGAGCTGTTCTTTGATGACGCGGCGGCGGCGGCCGAGGCGCTGGACATCGCGCTGACCAAGCGGGGCAAACATCAGGGCGAGGATATCGCAATGTGCGGGGTGCCGGTGCATTCCGCCGAGGGCTATCTGCTGACGCTTATTCGCAAGGGGTTTCGGGTCGCGGTCTGTGAGCAGATGGAAGACCCGGCGGAGGCGAAGAAACGCGGATCTAAATCGGTGGTGCGCCGCGAGGTCGTGCGTCTGGTGACCCCCGGCACGCTAACCGAGGAAAGCCTGCTCGAAGCGCGGCGGCACAATTATCTTGCGGCCTTCGCGCAGGTGCGCGGCGAAGGGTCGCTGGCCTGGGTCGATATTTCCACCGGTGCGTTTCACGTCATGCCGCTGTCTGCCGCGCGGCTTGGGCCCGAACTGGCGCGATTGACCCCCCGGGAAGTGGTTGTGTCGGAGGAAAACGAGACGAGTTTGGCCGATATAGTGTGTGACTGTGGTGCGTCGCTGACCGCTTTGGGACAGGCGGCGTTTGACAGCACGGCAGGTGAAAGGCGGCTTTGCACGCTGTTTGGGGTCAGCACACTGGAGGCCTATGGGCAATTCACCCGCCCCGAGACCGCGGCGATGGGGGCGATTGTTGAATGGCTGGAGATCACCCAGAAGGGCAATCTGCCATTGCTGCGCCAGCCGGTCCGCGAGGTGCAGGCACGCGTTATGCAGATCGATGCCGCAACCCGGCGCAATCTGGAACTCACGCACGCGCTGGATGGCAAGCGAGCGGGGTCGCTGCTGGCCACGATTGACCGAACGGTGACGGCGGGCGGCGGGAGGTTGCTGGAGCGGCGGCTCTCAAGCCCGAGCCGGGTGCTGGAAGTGGTACAGGATCGGCTGGATGCGGTGAGTTTTGCTGTGGAACAGGGTCGCATGTCAGCAGATTTGCGTGAGACGCTGCGCCGGGTTCCCGATTTGGACCGCGCGTTATCTCGGCTGGGTCTGAGCCGGGGTGGACCGCGCGATTTGGCAGCAGTGCGGAACGGGCTGGCGCAGGCGGCGGAGATCGCGGCACGTCTGAAAGCCATCGACCTGCCGCCCCTGCTGGCTGAGGCGATCTCGGGGCTGACCGGGCAGGACGCACTCCTCGATCTGCTGGACCAGGCCCTTGTCGAAGAGCCGCCTCTGCTGGTGCGTGATGGCGGTTTCATCGCGCCGGGATATGACGCCGATCTCGACGAGGCACGCAAGTTGCGCGATGAAGGGCGCGGTGTGATCGCGGGCTTGCAGGGCGACTATATTCGTGAGACCGGGATCAACTCGCTTAAGATCAAGCATAACAACGTGTTAGGTTATTTCGTCGAGGTAACGGCGACCCATGCAGAAAAGATGCTGGCGGCACCGCTGAACCAGACGTTCAAGCATCGCCAAACCACGGCCAATCAGGTCCGTTTTACCACCGTGCCGCTGAGTGAGATGGAAACGCGTATCCTCAATGCCGGTGGCCGGGCGCTAGAGATCGAGAAGCGGCTCTATGATTGTCTGAACGCCGCGATTCTGGAGCAGTCGGCAGAGATTGCACAGGTCGCGCGCGGCCTGTCGGAACTGGACCTTGCCACGGCACTGGCCGATCTGGCGAAGGGCCAGCATTGGTGTCGCCCCGAGGTGGATGGAAGCCGTGCGCTGCTGATCGAAGGCGGGCGGCATCCTGTGGTAGAGCGGGCCTTGCGCGCACAGGGTGGCGCGCCCTTCATCGCCAATGATTGCGCGCTTGGTGGAGAGAGCGATATCTGGCTGCTGACCGGGCCGAACATGGCTGGTAAATCGACCTTTCTGCGGCAAAACGCGCTGATTGCTCTGCTGGCTCAGATGGGCAGTTATGTACCTGCGCGGTCTGCGCATATCGGCATGGTCAGTCAGCTTTTCAGTCGGGTCGGCGCGTCAGATGACCTTGCACGCGGGCGCTCGACCTTCATGGTGGAAATGGTCGAAACTGCGGCGATCCTCAATCAGGCGGATGAACATGCGCTGGTTATCCTAGATGAAATCGGGCGCGGCACAGCAACCTATGACGGGCTGAGCATCGCCTGGGCGACACTGGAACATCTACATGACGTGAATGGTTGCCGGGCGCTTTTTGCGACTCATTACCATGAACTGACCAATCTTTGCGACAAACTCGACCGCGTGGACAACGCCACCGTGGCAGTCAAGGAACATGACGGCGAGGTGATTTTTCTGCACGAGGTGCGGCGTGGCGCGGCGGATCGTAGTTACGGCGTTCAGGTGGCGAAGCTTGCCGGGCTGCCAGAGGCAGTCGTCGCACGGGCGCGGGTGGTTCTAGATGCGTTGGAGAAAGGCGAGCGTGAGGGCGGTGGTGCGCAAAAGGCGCTGATCGACGATCTTCCACTCTTTGCCGCGACGCCGCCCCCTGCCCCGGTGGCGATTCGCCGCTCGGAGGTGGAGGCGCGGCTTGCCGAGGTCCTGCCCGATACGCTCAGCCCGCGTGAGGCGCTGGATCTGCTTTATGAATTGAAGGGGCTGGCGGACAAGGCGGGGTGACGCCCCGCCCCGTCGTCACCCGCGATTCGACGAGACGCCGACTTGCGCCGGGCGCAGGATGCGATCGTGCAGCATAAAGCCCTGGGCGGAAACCTGAATGATCTCGCCCGCCTTGGTGCCGGGCAATGGAGCCTCGAACATCGCCTCGTGATGCTGCGGATCGAACCGGTCGCCGACCTGCGGGTCGATCACGGTGATGCCATGCTTGGCAAAGACATTGCGCAACTCGCGCAGGGTGAGTTCAATCCCCTCGAACAGGGCAGCGGAACCCGCACGCTGTTCCTCGGTCACTGTGTCAAGGGCACGCTTGAGATTGTCATGCACGGGCAGCATGTCACGGGCTAGCTTGGAGCCGCCGTAGTTCTCGGCCTCACGCCGGTCCTTGTCGGAGCGCTTGCGCGCGTTCTCGGCATCTGCGAGGGCGCGCATGAACTTGTCCTGAAGCGCGTCACGCTCAGCCCGGAGTGCGTCTAGTTCCGCAGCCTCTTCGGTGATTTCGCCCCCGGTATATTCCTGCTCTTCTGCCGCTGCCTCTTCAATATCGTCAAGGAAGCTGTCTTCTCTTGGCTCTGCCATTTGTCACCTCTAACTCCGGTCGGAGATCAGTTTGCCTACCAGTTGCGCGGTGTAGTCAACGATCGGCACGATCCGCCCATAATTCAGGCGCGTCGGGCCGATGACCCCGACCGCGCCAATGATCTTACGGTCAGCGTTCATATATGGAGAGACGACCAAAGAGGAACCCGAAAGTGAGAAAAGTTTGTTCTCAGAGCCAATAAAAATGCGCACGCCCTCGCCATCTTCGGCCAATTCGAGGAACTCGGCGATGTCGCGCTTGCGCTCAAGGTCGTCAAACAGGATTCTAATGCGGTCGAGGTCTTCGTCTTCGGCCCCGGAATCGAGCAAATTCGCACGGCCCCGCACGATCAGGCGTTCATAGCTGTCGCCTTCACCCTGCCATACGGCAAGGCCGCTTTCGACCAACGCCTGGGACAGGCTGTCAATCTCCTGTCGACGCTTGTCGATCTCGGAGGCGATCACCCGCTGCACATCCGAGAGCGTGCGTCCCTCGATCAGCGCATTGAGGAAATTTGCGGCCTCGCGCATCGAACTGGGTGTCTGGCCCGGCGGTGGCGTGAAGATGCGGTTCTCGACATGGCCATCGGAAAATACAAGAACCACCAGCGCCCGATCCTGCGCGAGGCTGACGAATTCGATATGTTTGATCGGGGCCTCATGTTTGGGCGCCAGCACGAGTGACGCACCGCGCGTGACGCCCGAGAGCGCCGATCCGATGCGATCGAGAATGCCGCCCACGTCCTGCGAATTGCTTACGACGGTGGCGTCGATCATGCGGCGATCTGTCAGTTCCGGATCAGACACCTCGAGCAGACCATCAACGAACATGCGCAGCCCTTCTTGGGTCGGTACGCGACCGGCGCTGATATGTGGGCTACCGAGGAGGCCCATATATTCGAGATCCTGCATCACGTTGCGGATCGTTGCCGCGCTCACCTTTTCGCTGAAATCACGGGTGAGCGTGCGGGAGCCGATCGGATCGCCATTGGCGAGATAGCTTTCGACAACGCGGCGAAACACTTCGCGCGAGCGGTCGTTGAGTTGGTCCAGGATTTTGCTGGCGTCGTTCATTCGGCACGGTTCCTGTCTGACCCGCCATTAAAGACGGGCGGCGGTAAAGGTCAATCGGGCTTGCCATCCGGGGCCCGCCGCATGTATCCCCGAACCAAAGCGAAAAGGGGTACGAAATGCGGCCTTCGGGTAGAGATTTAAGTGAATTACGTCCAGTTTCAATCGAAACCGGCGTGTTGAAACATGCCGAGGGGTCTTGCCTCATAAAGATGGGCGACACGCATGTTTTATGCACTGCAACAATCGAGGATCGGGTGCCGCCCTTTGTGAAGGGGACTGGTCTTGGCTGGGTGACGGCGGAGTACGGCATGCTGCCCCGCTCTACCGGAAGCCGGATGCGGCGCGAGGCGACGGCGGGCAAGCAGGGCGGCCGGACGGTGGAAATCCAGCGGTTGATCGGGCGCTCGCTGCGTGCCGGGGTGGATCGTGTGGCATTGGGCGAGCGACAGATCACCGTGGATTGCGATGTCATTCAGGCCGATGGCGGCACGCGCTGCGCCTCGATCACCGGGGGTTGGGTTGCACTGCGCCTTGCGGTCGCAAAGCTTATGAAAGCCGGGGATGTGATCAGCGATCCGATGACTGATCCTGTGGCGGCGGTGTCTTGCGGGATCTATGCTGGTCAGCCGGTGCTCGATCTCGATTATCCCGAGGATAGCGAGGCGGGTGTTGACGGGAATTTCATCATGACTGAATCGAAGCGGCTGATCGAGGTACAAATGAGCGCCGAAGGCGCGACCTATAGCCGAGACCAGATGAATACCTTGCTCGATCTTGCCGAGAAGGGGGTGGACACGCTTGCCACCAAACAACGTGAGGCAACGGGTGCCTAAGTTCACCGACGATACGCTGCTTGTGGCAACGCATAACACAGGCAAACTGGAGGAGATTGCGTCGCTTCTCGGTCCTTATGGCGTGACGGTTGTCGGTGCGGCTGACAAGGGCCTGAGCGTGCCTGAGGAGACTGAGACGACATTCACGGGCAATGCGCGCATCAAGGCTCATGCGGCGGCGAAAGCCACCGGGCTGCCTGCGCTGTCGGATGATTCGGGCATCATGATCGACGCACTTGGCGGTGCGCCGGGGGTCTATACCGCTGATTGGGCCGAAACAGAGACAGGTCGGGACTTTGTCATGGCTATGACGCGCGCGCATGACATGCTTGTCTCGAGCAAGGAGCCGCAGCCTTGGACGGCGCGGTTTTGTTGTACGTTGGTGCTAGCCTGGCCAAACGGGCAGGACGAGGTGTTCGAGGGTACGATCGAGGGTTGGATCGTGTGGCCCATGCGGGGCACGAACGGGCATGGGTATGATCCGATTTTTCAGCCCGTGGGCCAAGATGTGACCTTTGGGGAAATGGACCGTTGGGAGAAGAACCGGATCAGTCACCGAGCAGACGCATTTCAGAAATTTATTGCAGGTTGTTTTGGTTGAAGATTGGCAGACCGGTGGCTTCGGGCTTTATCTGCACTGGCCGTTCTGCGAGGCGAAATGCCCCTATTGCGATTTCAACAGCCACGTGGCGCGCGAAATAGATCACGCGCGGTGGCGGGCCGCGTATGTGCAGGAGATCAGACGTTATGCGGCGGCACTGCCCGGGCGCGTGCTCAATAGCGTGTTTTTTGGCGGCGGTACGCCAAGTCTGATGGAGCCCGAGACGGTAGCCGTGATCCTGGACGAGGCTCGGCGCGCCTGGCCGACGGCAAATGATCTCGAAGTGACGCTGGAGGCGAACCCTAGCTCGGTGGAGGCCGGGCGATTTCGAGCCTATGGTGAGGCCGGTGTTTCGCGCGTGTCATTGGGTGTGCAAGCGTTGAATGACACTGATTTACGACAGCTCGGGCGCATTCATTCTATGGCGGAAGCTGAGCAAGCCATTGATATCGCGAGAAAATACTTTAGCCGCGTGAGCTTTGATCTGATCTATGCCCGACAGGAACAGGATCTCGCGTCTTGGCGCGATGAATTGAAGCGAGCGCTCGATATGGCGGTGGATCACCTGTCGCTCTATCAACTGACGATCGAGGGCGGGACAGCCTTTGGCGATCGTTATGCGTCGGGCAAGCTGCGCGGTCTGCCCGGTGACGATCTTGCGGCGGATATGTACCATGCGACACAGGAGATCTGCAATGCGGCGGGCATGGGGGCCTATGAGGTTTCTAACCATGCAAAGCCGGGGTCGGAATCGCGTCATAATCTGATTTACTGGCGCTACGGGGATTATATCGGCATCGGTCCCGGGGCGCATGGCAGAGTGACCCGCGCCGGGCAAAGGTATGCAACGGAGACCTGGCTTCAGCCGAATCTCTGGCTGAAGGAAGCAGAGAGCGGCCAGACCGAACGTGTCGTCACACCGCTTTCGCCTGAAACACAGGCCGGTGAGTACCTTCTAATGGGCCTCCGCATTCGCGAGGGTATTGACATGAACCGCTTTGCCACGCTGAACGGCACGCCGTTGAACGAAGACCGCTTACAGCACCTCGAAGAAATTGGAATGCTTGAACGGCGCGGCACACGGTTGATGGCAACCCGCCAAGGGATCGCGGTTCTCAACGCGATCCTGACCCAACTTTTGCCAGATTAGTAGTATTATCACACGCTGAGCATGCCTATCAGACGATCGAGCTGATCCAGGGACGTGTAGCGAATCGTCATATGTCCAGTTTCCTGACCTTGCTGGTGATCTATGGAAACTGACATCGTCAGGTTTGCGGACAGGTCCTCCTCCAGGGCTATGGTGTCAGCGTCCTTTACCACTGATCCCGACCTCGATCCGCCGGATTTACTGCCGGTCCTGCTCGGTTCCCCCTCGGATTTGGCGAGTTTTTCCGTCTCGCGGACGGACAAGGATCTCCGGATAACCTCACGTGCCAGCGCCGCTGGATCCTGAGATGTTATGAGCGCCCGGGCATGCCCCGAAGACAACCGTCCCTCGCGTAGGTAGACCAGAACTTCGTCGGGCAAGTTCAGCAGGCGGACCGCGTTGGCGATATGACTGCGACTCTTGCCTAGGACCTCGGCAAGCTTTTCCTGAGTGTGCCCGAACTTGGTCATGAGCTGGCTATAACCCGTAGCTTCTTCGACTGGGTTCAGGTCAGTACGCTGGATATTCTCGATGATCGCGACCTCAAGAACCTCTGTGTCGTTGAAATCGCGAAGAATGACCGGAATGTCATGCAACTGCGCCATTTGTGCGGCGCGCCAACGACGCTCACCGGCAACGATTTCATAGGCGTCTTGCTGACGCGGGCTCTGGCGCACGATCAGAGGCTGTATTATGCCCTTTTCTGCGATTGACCGCGATAAATCCGCAAGAGACTCGGCATCGAAGTGTCGCCTTGGTTGCTCCGGATTCGGGTGAACCCGCGTAATGGGCACCATCATGTCCGGCTGACGAGAAGCGTTTCCGTCCGACTTCTCTCCCGGCTCGTTGACATCGGCCATTAGCGCCGAAAGCCCTCGGCCCAACCCTCGGTTCTGTGTTTTCTTACTGCTCATCGCGAACTTCCTTCCTGCTCAGGCCGCGGCGGGTGTACTTTTTTCCAGCAATTCACGTGCAAGATCCCGATATGCCTGCGCGCCCTTGGATTGAGAATCATAATTGAGAACGGGCAGAGCATAGGACGGGGCCTCGCTGAGACGTACGTTCCGGGGTATTCTTGTCCGGAAGACGAGGTCTCCGAGATTGTCACGCGCATCCTTTTCCACCTGTGCAGAAAGGTTGTTTCGTGTGTCGACCATGGTGAGAACAACACCCTCAATCCGCAAGGCCGTATTGGCGCTCTGCCGCACCTCGCGCACAGTGAGCATGAGCTGGGACAGCCCTTCAAGGGCGAAGAACTCACTTTGCAAGGGAATGAGCACCGAATGTGCGGCAACCATCGCATTGATCGTCAACAGATTGAGCGACGGGGGGCAATCTATAAGTATGACATCTATGTCAAAACCTTCCATTGCATGCTGGCGTAGCGCATCATGGAGCAGAAAGCTGCGCTTTTCGTTCGACATCAGCTCCAGATCCGCCGATGAGAGGTCGACCGTGGCGGGGATGATATTCAAATTTTCATGCGCTGTTTTCTGAATGATATCGGTGAGCGGAACGTCGTCCAGAAGCAGATCGTAGGTAGTATATTCGCGCGCTTCCAAATCGATCCCCAGCCCGGTTGACGCGTTTCCTTGAGGATCTAAGTCGACGATAAGGACCCGCTTGCCGTTCTCGGCCAATGCAGCTCCTAAGTTTATGGTGGTCGTCGTTTTGCCAACGCCACCTTTTTGATTGGCTATCGCGATTATCTTGGGTGTTACATTGCAGGTCGGGTCAGGCACGGACAACTCCTGTGACGCTCAAGATGACGGGGCCGGGTTCAGTCTTGCTTTTAGCAATCCTGTAATCGAATTGCCACTTGGATTGAGCGACTTCGACCTCTTCCCGCCAGTTTTCTCCCTTCGGAAACAGAGCTTTCCCGGTGGAGCTTAGATGTCTATCCGCAAAACCGATCAGTGTGGACAAATCAGCCAAGGCGCGTGCTGAGACAACATCAGCCCCTTGCGGTGGCACGGCCTCGATACGGTCCGTGATTACAGTTGCGTTTACGCCGGTTTCTCGAATGATCGTGCGCAGAAATGCGGATTTTCTGGCATCGCTTTCGATGAGAGTGCATTTTAGCGGTGCGCGGCGCTCTGTGCCGATGATGGCGACGACCAGACCGGGGAATCCACCACCGGAGCCGAGATCCACCCAACTGGTCACATTCTCCTCTGCGAGATCCAGAAGTTGCGCGGAATCCAGAATGTGACGCGTCCACAGTTGATTGAGAGACGACCGCGACACGAGATTGATTCGCGGGTTCCATTTCCTGAGGAGCGTGGCGTAGATTTCGAGACGCTCTTGTGTTTCACGTGAAACACGCAGATCGGGCGTCATGCGCGCTTGGCCCGCTCAGCCTGACGAAGTCGCGCCAGGATCAACGTCAAGGCCGCGGGTGTCATACCATCAATCCGTGCGGCTTGCGCGAGGTCTTGAGGTCTGACGGCATTCAGCTTGGATTTCAACTCATTGGAAAGGCCCTGAAGGACTTCGAAATCGAAATCGTGCGGGATTGCCTGCGCTTCGTCGCGCCGAAGCATCGCCACATCAGACGCTTGCCGCTTTATGTAGTTCGCATAAAGCGCGTCGTTCGACAGCTGTTGCCGGATGTCCTCTCCAATACTCGCGAGGCGCGAATCCAAAGCGCAAAGACTTTCGAACGTCACATCTGGAAATGCCAAAACCTCAAACCCGGTCCGCCGCGTCCCGTCCTGATTTACGCCGACGCCCGCAGATTGGAGCTCCTTTGGTGTGTATGTACGCGCCTCCAACGCGGTTCTAGCTTTCTCGAGGCGTTGCATGCGCGCCTCGAACATGGCCTTACGCTCTTCGCTGGCGCACCCGATTCGAAGCGCGACCGGAGTCAGTCGTTGATCCGCGTTATCTGCTCGAAGCGATAGGCGAAACTCCGCACGCGACGTGAACATCCGATACGGCTCGCTTACACCGCGAGTCGTTAGATCGTCAATCATGACACCGATATAACTCTCGGAGCGACTGAAGCGCAGAGGATCTCTTTCTTTAGCGTACAGCGCAGCGTTCAGACCCGCCACGAGACCTTGTGCGGCCGCCTCCTCGTATCCCGTCGTGCCATTGATCTGCCCAGCGAAAAACAGACCAGGAACGCCCTTTACGCCGAGATGTTGATCAAGAGTCCGCGGATCGACATAATCATATTCTATAGCATAGCCGGGTTGCAGAATCTTTGCCTGCTCAAGCCCCCGAATGGAACGAACGTATGACTCCTGAACCGCTTCCGGGAGTGACGTCGATATACCGTTCGGATAGATCGTATCGTCGGACAGGCTTTCAGGCTCCAGAAAAATCTGATGGGACGCCTTATCCGAAAACCGAACGACCTTATCCTCGATTGACGGGCAATATCTCGGACCAACACCGTCAATTCGACCCCCATACATTGCAGAATGCGTGAGATTATCTCGGATGATCTCGTGGGTTTTTTCGTTTGTATGTGTGATCCCGCAAGATACCTGCCGCGCAAACGGGGTTTTCGAGAAGAACGAGAACAGCACCGGATCATCGTCTGGCGGCTGCGAATCGAGTATCTCCCAATTGATTGTCTTCCCATCCAGTCGCGGGGGCGTTCCTGTTTTCAGGCGCCCCATCGGCAAGCCGAGCTCGTCTATCCGCGCCGCCAGACCCACGCTGGGGGGATCGCCCAGCCTGCCGCCGGGCTTTGTGACGTTACCAATATGAATCACGCCACGCAAGAACGTGCCCGTGGTCAGTATAACGGCTCTGGCACGGATCACACTGCCATCTTTCAAGCAGACGCCGGTCACCCGATCACCTTGCATGACGAAATCAGCGACCTCTCCAAAAAGAACCTCAAGACCCGAGCGCTGCTCAAGCACCTGCTGCATAGCGTCGCGGTACAGCTTTCGATCTGCCTGTGCTCTGGGGCCCTGGACTGCAGGTCCTTTACGCCGATTTAGCAAGCGAAACTGAATTCCGGCCCTGTCGGCCACGTGCCCCATGACCCCGTCCAGCGCGTCGATCTCGCGCACGAGATGGCCCTTACCCAGACCACCGATCGCAGGGTTGCATGACATGGTACCAATATCACGCGCAGAAAGAGTGATCAGTGCCGTCGTCGCGCCCATTCGTGCCGAGGCATGTGCGGCATCGGCACCCGCATGCCCGCCACCGATAACAATGACATCGAAATGTTTCACGTGAAACGCTCCTTACTTCCCGAGGCAGAAGCTCGAGAATATCTCGTCCAGGACTGCCTCAACATCAATCCGTCCCACCAAAGAATCAAGGGCCCGGATCGCGCTGTGCAACTCCTCAGCTGCAATGTCAGCGCAAGACTCGCCGCCTTCAACCATCGAAAGGGCGGACTCAAGCGCCCTCATGCCGAGACGCATTGCCTCCTCATGCCTTATCCGAACTGCGACCCCCACTGAGGCCGATCTTTCCTCAAGAACATCACCTACTCGCTTTACAAGCCCGTCTACGCCCTTGCCCGTCAACCCGGAAACGGAGCCATCGTTATCATTCCGCAAGTCCCCCTTTCCAAACAGACACAGGTCACCTTCCAAAAATAGATCCGGCGGCGGTGCCTCCCCATCACTCAGGAAGACACGAAGGTCGGCGGTCCGCGCGCGCTCCTTCGCGCGCTCGACACCGATGGTCTCTACGGCATCCTTCGTTTCCCGCAACCCGGCGGTATCCAGCAACGTCACCGGCAACCCCCTGAGATCCATTCTTACCTCAATAACGTCCCGTGTTGTACCCGCGTATTCAGACGTAATGGCCGCTTCGCGTCCGGCTAGCGCGTTCAGTAAGGTGGACTTGCCGATGTTAGGTGGTCCCAGGATCGCAACTTCAAACCCCTCCCGGATACGCTCCGCTACTGTGCGACCTTCAATCTGCACAGTCAAATCAGCAATCACCTGGCTAAGGATCGAAACAACTTCAGGAGAAACATCAACGGGCACATCTTCATCGGCGAAATCGATGGTCGCCTCAACCAGCGCCACAGCCCGTATCAGCATTCGCCGCCATTCCGCCGCCTTTAAGCCAAGTTCACCCGAAAGAAGCCGCATCGCCTGCCGCCTCTGCGCCTCGGTCTCAGCGTCTATAAGATCGGCAAGCGCCTCCACCTGGGTCAGATCGAGGCGTTCATTAGCAAGTGCGCGCCTGGTAAACTCCCCCGCGTCCGCCGCACGCAATCCAGCAATACGTCCTAAACGACGCAAAACGGCACTGACAACCGCCTGGCTACCATGGGTCTGAAGCTCAAGCACAGGCTCCCCCGTAAAACTCGCTCCATCCTCAAAATACAAAACAAGCGCCTCATCCAGACGCTCTCCCTCATCGTCATACAAGACCCGTAATGTCGCCTTACGCGGCGTCAGCGGCCCACCGAAAAACTGCTGCGCAACCTCCGGGACAGCCGGACCAGATATCCGTATAATCGCCACACCGGCCTTACCCCGAGCAGTTGACAGCGCAAAGATCGTATCCATCACACGACCTCGCTTTCAAACCTAAGTGTTCATGGAATCGAAAAATTCCGTGTTCGTCTTGGTTTGTTTCAGTTTGGACAGAAGGAACTCGACGGCATCGGTCGTCCCCATAGGATTGAGAATACGCCGCAGAACAAACGTCTTCTGGAGATCGTTTCGATCGATCAGCAGGTCTTCCTTCCGAGTGCCTGATTTGAGGATATCAATCGCCGGGAAGATCCGCTTATCCGCTACCTTCCGATCAAGGACAATCTCCGAATTCCCCGTACCCTTGAATTCCTCGAAGATCACCTCATCCATACGACTGCCGGTATCAATCAGTGCTGTTGCGATGATCGTGAGAGAACCGCCCTCCTCGATGTTACGCGCCGCCCCGAAAAACCTTTTCGGTCGCTGCAATGCATTGGCATCAACGCCACCCGTCAGCACCTTACCCGAACTCGGGACCACGGTGTTGAACGCACGACCGAGACGGGTAATGGAATCGAGCAGAATCACAACGTCCCGCTTGTGTTCGACAAGCCGCTTAGCCTTTTCAATCACCATCTCGGATACGGCCACGTGGCGAGTCGCGGGCTCGTCAAAAGTCGAGCTCACAACCTCACCCTTGACCGACCGCTGCATATCGGTGACTTCCTCAGGACGCTCGTCGATCAGAAGAACGATGAGATAGCACTCCGGATGGTTCTTCTCGATGCTGTTCGCGATATTCTGCAAAAGAACCGTCTTGCCTGTCCTCGGCGGCGCAACAATCAAAGACCGCTGCCCCTTCCCGATAGGAGCCACAAGATCAATGACGCGCGCCGAACGGTCCTTCACCGTGGGGTCCTCGACCTCCATCGTCAGCCGCTCATCGGGATATAGCGGTGTCAGGTTGTCGAACGCGATCTTGTGTCTGGCGCGCTCAGGCTCCTGAAAGTTGATTTGTGTCACAGAGGTTAGTGCGAAATAGCGTTCGTTCTCGTCCGGCTGACGCATCTCCCCCTCGATACTATCCCCTGTACGCAGGGAATATTGCCGGATCATCTCAGGCGACACGTAAATGTCATCAGGTCCCGGAAGATAATTCGCCTCGGGCGACCGCAAGAAACCAAAACCATCCTGAAGAACTTCGAGCACCCCGTCCCCGAAAACGATCCAGCCCTCATCTGCGCGCTCTTTCAGGATCGAGAACATCATCTCGCCCTTACGCATGGTCGACGCATTCTCGATATCAAGCTCTTCGGCAATCGCGAGCAAATCCTTGGCGCTGTGCGCCTTTAGATCCGAAAGATTCAAGCGATCGTCAGACATGTCTATATCCTGTGCTGTCACCATTAACTGGTGCGAAAGTGTCTCAGAAGGGGAATCAGTGCGACCAGGACGGTCACGACACGTTCCTACGCTGCTCGTGGTACTGCGTCAATCATGATTGGGATCAGCACGCCGATCCACATTACGACATTAAAAGAATAAATATTTAAGAGTATTGATGATTTAGGTAGGCATCCGGTGGTCTGTTGATTTTTTGTTTATCCAACGACATATCAACATCATCCCGAACCGAAAGATATAGGGCTGACAGTGGAGGCTCGAAGCTGGATCGATAAATTATCAATAAATATCAATAATTTATGAAAACAATATTCAGCGTTTCATTTCCAAACCCTGTTCATGACGAGTACCTGCCAGTCTTCTTCACAGCAGGCACTTATGCTTTTCCACATGGGATGGAATGTTTGTAACCTCTTCGAATATCTGCGGATTGACGATATCCACCGCAGTCGATGGATCAATAACAGCCGCACTTCTGAGAAATACCCGAGATCTTCATGAGGTTATGCACATGACTTTAACCCTAACCCTCGCATCCAGCTCCAGGATTCGCCGAATCCTTCTCGAAAACGCGAATCTCCGCGTTGAGGTGAAACCCGCTCAGGTCGACGAAGAGGCCATCCGTCAAGCGCTTCAGGCCGAGCGGGCTTCTCCAAGAGACATTGCCGATACACTGGCTGAGCAAAAGTCCCTTCGGATCAGCCGGAAGGTTCCAGGTGCCCTCGTCCTTGGATGTGATCAGGTGCTTGATCTCGATGGTCGCATCCTGTCAAAGCCGCAGTCCCCCGATGACGCGCGCAACCAGCTTGCCGATTTGCGCGGACGGCGTCATGACCTTCTTTCGGCAGCGGTCATATGTCGTGACGGAGAGCCGATCTGGCGATATGTCGGGGTTGCCCATATGACGATGCGGGACCTGTCCGACGCGTGGATAAATGCGTATGTTGATCGCAACTGGCCGACCATTTGCGAATCTGTAGGGGCCTACCAGCTTGAATCTGAAGGCGTCCGTTTGTTTTCCCGTGTGGAAGGCGACTATTTCACCATCTTGGGCTTGCCACTTCTCGATCTCTTGTCTTTCCTGATCGGACGAGGAGATTTGCCGACATGACCCATTCCAAGATACCGCTTGCAGGCGTGATCGGATGTCCGATCGCGCATTCCAAGTCGCCGCAATTGCACCGTCATTGGCTCAAGATGCTTGGAATCTCCGGGTATTACATCCCCATGCATGTCGAGACCGATGATCTGGAAACGGTTCTGGGTGCCCTGCCTCGTGCGGGCTTCGTTGGCGTGAATGTCACCGTGCCGCACAAGGAAAAGGCCCTGTCGATAGCGGACCTCGTCACCGATCGCGCAACGTTGATCGGTGCCGCCAACACCCTGATCTTTCGCAAGGATGGCAGGATCCACGCCGATAATACCGACGGTTACGGTTTCATTCAAAACCTGCGCCAGAACGCTCCCGGTTGGATCCCCGAAAGCGGCCCTGCGGCTGTCCTTGGTGCCGGTGGTGCCGCGCGGGCGGTGATCGCTTCGCTTTTGGATGTGGGCGTTCCCGAGATTCTTCTCTCTAACCGGACACGCGTGCGTGCCGACGCATTGCAGCAGGAATTCGGACGGCGCCTGACTGTTGTCGATTGGGTTCAGGCCGGCAACATGCTTGATGAGGCCCGTACCGTGGTCAACACTACGTCGCTTGGTATGATAGGCTGCCCGCCGCTCCGCGTTCCGCTCGACGGTTTGCGAGAGGGGGCAGTGGTGACCGACCTCGTTTACACGCCGCTCGAAACGCCATTTCTGCATGAGGCGAAGAAACGCGGCTGTATCACTGTCGACGGGCTTGGTATGCTGCTGCATCAGGCCGTGCCCGCGTTCGAGCGGTGGTTCGGAACCCGTCCAACAGTCGATTCCGCGACCCGCGCAACGGTGTTGCGATGACGTTCCGCCTCGGGCTGACCGGTTCCATAGGCATGGGAAAGTCGACCACCGCCAGAATGTTTGCCGATTTCGGCTGTCCCGTCTGGGATGCCGATGCTGCTGTCCATCGGCTTTATGCCCAAAGGGGCGCTGCGGTTGCGCCTATCGCAAGGGTCTTTCCCGAAGCAGTGCATGAAGGTGCCGTATGCCGCGAGGCGCTCAAGCACATTATCCGGCAGGACCCCAACGCCTTGCAACGAATCGAAGCAATCGTTCATCCGCTAGTGGCTTGCGATCGAAAGGCGTTTCTGGACGCGCAAAGCGCACCGATCACCGTGCTCGATATTCCGCTCTTGTTCGAAACCGACGCGGAGCGATATCTGGATGCAACAGTGGTTGTCACCGCAACACCCGAAGAGCAACGCGCCCGGGTTCTGGCGCGCGGAACCCTGGACGCCGGGCAATTCAAGGCAATCTTGGAAAAACAGATGCCGGATGATGAAAAGCGGGCTCGCGCGGATTATGTGATCAGGACCGACAGCATGGATCATGCCCGCGAGCAGGTCCGCGCGGTTATCGACGATATCAGAAGGAACCGGCTTCATGCGTGAAATCGTGCTCGACACTGAAACCACGGGCTTCGACCCCGAAAGCGGCGACCGCATTGTGGAAATAGGCGCTATCGAACTGTACAACCATATGCCCACCGGTCGCACCTATCACCAATATATAAACCCGGAACGTGGCATGCCCGAAGAGGCGTTTGGCGTGCATGGTATTGGCCCCGATCTTCTTGACGCACCGCGCCCACCTCGCCCCGGCGAGGTGACATTGAAGGACAAGCCCGTGTTCCGCGAGGTGGCGCGCGCCTTTGTCGAGTTCGTGAGCGATGCCAAGCTGGTCATCCATAACGCCGCCTTCGACATGAAATTCCTAAACGCCGAGCTGGGCTGGCTCAGCCTGCCGCAGTTGCCTTGGGCGCAAGCCATCGACACGCTGGCCATCGCGCGTCAGAAATTTCCCGGCTCGCCAGCATCTCTCGATGCACTTTGTCGTCGCTTCGCCATCGACAACACCGCGCGCACCCTGCATGGCGCGTTGCTCGATTCCGAGATTCTCGCAGAAGTCTATCTGGAATTGATCGGTGGGCGGCAGCCCGATCTCGTCCTGTCATCTGGACATGCGACAGATCACGCCGGGCAGAATGTGGATGCGGGCTGGCGCCCCGCACCGCGCCCGCAGCCCCTGCCCTCGCGCCTCAGCAAAGACGAAAGCGCCGCCCATCGCGCCTTTGTCGAACGGATGGGCGAAGCGGCAATCTGGTTGCGATAGGTTAGGCGTCTGCCTTCTGAGCGCCGGATTCGGCCTGACGTCGGGCGATTTCCTTGCGGTAAAGCTGAACAAAATCGATGTTCTCGAGATTGAGCGGAGGGAAGCCGCCGTCGCGGGTCACGTCGCTGACAATGCGGCGGATGAAAGGGAATATCATCCGGGGGCATTCGATCAGCAGGAAAGGGTGAAGTTGCTCCTCCGGAACGTTCTCGACGTGGAACACACCGACATAGTCCATCTCCATGAGGAAAAGCGTTTCTTGGTTTTCCTTGTTGCGCGAGGTGATGTTGAGCTTGGTCGCCACTTCGTACTGGTGCTCGGTTGAGCGCTTCTTGGCGTCGAGATTGACGGCAACTTGAACGTCGGGCTGAACCTCTCCACCGGTGCCGCGCTGCGCCAGTACGTTTTCAAAGGACAGATCGCGCACGAATTGCGTCATGATGTGCATGCGCAGCGGCGGGGTTTCCTGGGCGGCGGCCCCGTTTTCTTGTTCTGCCATGGGATTCTCCTGATCGATGGCTCAAATAACTATCGTGAGTTCCATAGCAGGAGGCGCGCAGCGCCTCAATGCCTTGTCCATCCCGAGTCGCCGTTTGGTCTGGACCCCGGAGGATCGAGATCCTCGTAATCGCCTTCGATAATGTCGGGCCTTGCACCGGGTCGCGTTTCGGTTCGGGGCTGCGGTCCCGCCTGGAACCGTGCCACATGCACCCGCTTGCGTAGCTCGATGAAGATCTTCCTTCGGACTGGCGGCGTCAAAAGGGCAAAGCCCACTGCATCGGTGAAGAACCCCGGTGTCAGCAAGAGTGCCCCGGCAAACAGGAGCATCGCGCCATGCGCCAGTGGTTCGGATGGATCCTCGACCTCGGAAAAGCTGCGGCGCAGATCTGCAAGCGCGACCGCTCCCTGCTTCCGCAAGAGCCATGTGCCAAGCAGCGCGGTCAGGATGACGATGGCCAGCGTCGGCCAGAGCCCGATCAACCCGCCGACCTGAATGAACAACGCGATCTCGATCAACGGAAACGCGATGAATGCGAGCAAAAGCCACATGCGCGACCTCCTTGGTTTTCCGGTCCTCACGGTGGACTTGGTCCATCGCGTCCCCTACATAAGGGCGAGCGACCGTGCTTACCATGCCCCGCACAACATGAGGTGCCCATGAATTCGCCCATTTTGCAGTTACTGGTGCTCGCCGGTATCGCCATATTCCTGATCCTGCGACTGAAAAGCGTTCTGGGCACACGGGACGGTCATGAAGGCCCGCCGCGCACGCAGCCCCGCACCGGCCAGAGCCCGCGCCGGGATTTCGAGGTGATCGAGGGCGGGCCCGATCATGACATCATCGATCACGTACCCGAAGATTCCGACGCCGCGTCCGCCCTCGCCGAGATGAAACGCATCGAGCCCGATTTCAATGTCACCGGGTTCCTGCAAGGTGCGCGTGGGGCGTATGAGATGATCCTCATGGCCTTCGAGCGAGGCAAGCTTGACGAGGTGATGCCGTTCATGGATCGCGACGTCTATGAGGCCTTCGCGCAGGTCGTCGACGAGCGCGAGAAACAGGGGCTGACCATAGAGGCGGAGTTTCTTGGGGTTCGCGACTTGGCGTTGGTCGATGCAAGGTTCAATTCCGAAACCCGAAGCGCCGAAATCGATGTGCGTTGCGTTGGAGAGCTGATTTCTGTCGTGCGTGATGCCAATGGCGAAATCCTCGAGGGCGCGCCAGGACAGAGCAAGCGTCAGAAGGATATCTGGACCTACGAGCGTGTCATGGGCTCGGACGATCCGAACTGGCGGCTTGTTGCCACGGGCGAATGACCGGCGCGCTGCGGGCGATCATGCTGGCACTGGCCTTCGCCGGGCTGGGCCCCCCCGCAGTTTCACAGGATATCCGCCACGAGATTCTAGATTTCGCAGATTTACAGGGTTGGAAGGCTGATGATCACGCCGCTGCTCTTGAGGTGTTTCTCAACAGCTGTGCCGATCTCGATGATCCGGACTGGACGGCGCTCTGTGCTCTGGCCAATCAACGGCCCGATGCGCGTGCTTTCTTTGAATTGTTCTTTCGCCCTGTTGTGATCAGTGACGGAAAGCCCGCGCTTTTCACCGGCTATTTCGAGCCGGAACTGAACGGCGCTTTACGGCCTGACGCGCGCTATCGTTATCCGGTCTATCGTGAGCCGCCCGAGGCGAGACGTAGCAATCCATGGCTGACCCGGCGTGAGATACTGGAAACCGACGTGATGCGCGACCGAGGTCTCGAAATTGCCTGGGTTGACGACCCCGTGGAGCTTTTCTTCCTGCAGATCCAGGGCTCGGGCCGGATCAGGCTGCCTGATGGCAGCGTGATCCGCGTCGGCTATGGCGGGGCGAACGGGCATGAATACCGCTCCATCGGCGTCGAACTGGTGCGGCGTGGGGTCTATGACGTCCATCAAGTCTCGGCGCAGGTGATCAAGAACTGGGTGCGCCGCAACCCGGTCGAAGGGCGTGAGCTCCTGATGCATAACCCGTCTTACGTGTTCTTTCGCCGGGTTGATCAGGTGCCTGCCGATCGCGGACCTCTGGGTGCGATGAACCGTTCCGTTACCACCGGGCGCACCGTAGCGGTCGATCCGGCCTATGTACCTCTGGGAGCGCCGGTCTGGATCGAGAAGGCGGGCACCGATCCCATCCACCGCCTGATGATTGCACAGGATACCGGATCGGCGATCAAGGGCGCGCAGCGCGCCGATATCTTCTTCGGCACCGGCGATGCGGCAGGTCTTGCCGCAGGCAAGCTGCGCGATCCGGGGCGCATGGTCGTGCTGATGCCGATCCAGCGTGCCTATGCCATGCTCATGGAGCACGAGCCGTGAGCCGCCGCCTGCGCCCGGATGAGCTGGCCCTGTGGGAGGAGGTGGCGCGAAAAGCCACGCCGCTTGCACCCGAACGCAGGCCGCAACCCGGGGCCCTGACCGATACTGCGAAGCCCAAGCCCAAGCCTGTTACATCGCGGGCGAGCCCGGTCGCGCCGTTCGCCATTGGCCAATCCGCCAACGGCCAGCCGAGCGGCCATGACGTGCTGCCGGGCATTGCCGAACGCATCGGCAATGCCCCGGTGAAGATGGACAAGAAGGCGCATGCCCGGCTGAAACGCGGCAAGCTGACGCCCGAGGCCAAGCTCGATCTGCATGGCATGACGCTCGATCAGGCGCATCCCGCGATCAACGCTTTCATCCAGCGCTCGCACGCGGCAGGGCTGCGCCTCGTGCTGGTCGTCACCGGCAAGGGCAAGCATCGCGATCCCGGCGGGCCGATCCCGGTGCGCCACGGCGTGCTGCGCCACAACGTGCCGCAATGGCTCAGGATGATGCCGCTCGCGCCGCTGGTTCTGCAGATCAGCGAGGCACACCTGAAACATGGCGGCGGCGGGGCCTATTACGTCTATCTACGGCGTCAGCGATAGCTGCGGGCGGGCGCGCGTCACGCCGATGGCCATCATCACGCTGGTAAAGATGAAATAGCCGGCGATCAGAAGGAACTGCGTCTCGATCCCGAGACCGAGGTCGATCCCGAGCCCCGTGAGCCCCGGCCCGATGGCCGAGCCGAACACCATGATCGCCGCCGCCATCGCCTTGATGCTGCCCATATGCGCGGTGCCGTAGAATTCCGCCCAGAACGCATTGGGCAGGGTGCTATTGGCACCGGTGGTCAGCGCCAGAAAGACAAAGCCGAGGATCAGCATCACCGGGCCCTCGGAGAATGCAAAGAGCGTGAAGGCCACGACCATCGGCAATTGTATGAACGGCAAGAGTCGCGCCGTGCCCAACCGGTCGAGCGCCCAGCCCGACAGCACCATCGCGCCGATCCCCGCCGCCGTGTAGAGCGGGAAAATCGCCACCAGCTCCACATGAGAAATCTGTTTGATCTCAGCGATATGTACCTGGTGAAAGAAGAACGCCGTGTTAAAGGCCGAGGGCCCGAGCAGCGCTGGTATCATGAACCAGAACAGGAAATGCCGCAGCGTCTGAGAGCGGGTCCAGTGCCGCCCGTCCATGCCGAGCGACTGGCTGGTTTGCGCCCAGCTTTGCGGTGTGCGCTCGCGACGCAAGAGCAGGAGGAGGAGCGGAATGCCGATCAGGGCCATCACCGCAGCGGCCACCCACAGCATCCGCCAGTCATGGATTATCAGCAGGGAAACAAATATCAGGGGCAGCAGAGACTCCCCCACTGCGTTGCCTAAGCTCGCGATAGATAAGGCTTTTCCCCGGCTGGCGATGAACCAGCGGGCCATGGCGATTACGGCGAGGTGGCTCATCATGCCTTGGCCGGTGAAGCGGAGGGCAAAGATGACGAAAGGCAGCAGCCACCAGACCGGGTTGAGGGCCATCGACAGGCAGGCGGCGGTCATCAGCAGCAGGACAATCGGGGCCAGAACGCGGACGCGGAAATGATCGGTCAGGCCGCCGGCCCAGACCATGACAAGGGCCGAGGCGGTGGTGCCGAGGGTGTAAATTCCGCCCCATTCTCCGTGACTTAGCCCAAACCCCGCACGGATTTCCCCGGCGAAGACCGAGATGAAATAGGTCTGCCCGAAACTGCTGAGAAAGGTCAGCAACACCCCAGCGGTGAGCCAGGGCGCGTTGTCGCGGAGGAAGGCGAGGATCGGCATGTGCCCTTCCTTGCGTAAAACGGGGGGAGAGAAAAGCGGTTTTCGCGCAGGCTGTACCCGCGTCGGTATTCTGTCGGTATTGCGTCGGTGCCGGTTTCGCGGCCCCGGACGGTGGTCACGGGGCGGGAATCTGGGGATGACGGGGGTGGCCCCAGCTGACCGCACCCCAAAGCCTGCCTTATCCCGCGATACTATGCCGGAAATCGAGCAAAAAGGGACCCAAGGTTTTCTGGGGAGACCTCAACAAGCTGGGTGCCGTTACGTTCAAAGAATTTCTCGTTGTATCTTGAAACAGCAGTTTGCCCCTCAATCTCAAAAACAAAAAGGGATTTATCAAAGTATCTTACGGTCTTAAGTCTCGTACTGAGGTACGACCTAAGTGGTTCGGATATCTTACTGTTTTTCACCCGATCGCTTACTTCTTGGAACAATTGGTCTAAGCTCTTACCCATCATATTCGCTTCATGCTCAATGCCGGTTATATAGAAACCACTGTAAGAAACAGGTGGAACGCCAAACACCTTTTCTACTCGCGCAGCCGTTGCATCAGTTTCTGCGACACCCACGATTACGTACCCTTTATGGCCTCGCGAAATATTAGCAATTCCTACGCAAGTCTTCAGAATCTTTTCAAAGCACGCTTCATCAAACGTTGGTTCATCAAGTAAAGTCATAAAGCCTTGTTTGAAGTCATAAGCAGACTGTTCTGTTTTCGAATTTGTAAGGAGGTTTTGCAGCTTTGTGACCCAATGTACTTTTGCTGGATCCGGCGCCGCATCGTCTTCGAAAAAGTCTTGGATCATTCCAACCACCGTGTGTACCGCGGCTGATCGATTTTCTGCGCCCCAACGCCCACCTTCTTGGATGACGATATTTTTACCAGCGTCATTTAAGCGTGTGATCAAGCCCGTTCTGTTGGCAACTGTTTTATTGTCCTTAACTATCAGCTGGTGGAACGCAAGAAATACGGCTTGAAAGTATCGAGGGATTGGATTTCCGGCGTTGTAGTTTGCAAAGAGTAGTTCTGCGAGAGATTTGTCTGCAGCAGTAAGTGTCAATACTATCTCATCATGAGTGCGTGTGAAATCGTATTCTAGGAGTTCCGGTGAGCGCATGCGAACTGCGTTGTCAACTGCTTCAAATCTCTCCAGCCGTGCGCCTTCCAGAGGATTAACTGCTCCAAAATAATCGTCGAAAAGCTCTGCGCGAGATGCAACGGGTTCTGCCGAGACCATGTATGCAATTAGGTCTGCGATTAGCTCTTCGTCGCGGCTTTGCCGTAAATGATCTTTTGTCAAAATATTATTTCTAACCCAAAATACTGTGTCGGCAGATATACCATAATCTAAATCAACATTTGTTATACTGATTTCCTTCATTCTGTTTAGTAGGAGAATGTCCGAACTAGAAGAGTCACCTCTTATCTTCGATGATATTGTTCTAACAGTCTCGGCAAATGCATTTATGGCACCGGCTGTGCGCAACTCTTGGCGGGATAACTGTCTGCCGCCTGAATTGATGCGCCGAAACACCTCGTCAACAGACTCCGATTCTGCGAACTCATAAATCGACAGCGGCACTGGATAGGCTGCAATTGCCAGACAGTGGTCCCTATCCAGAACAGGTTTGCGCTGCTCCAACTGATGTCTATCCAACAGGTCCTTAGTTGTAGCAAAGGTATTCAAGTCAAAATATCCGCCCTGAACTGAGAAGTCATTGCTGATGAAAGAGGTGATCGCGTTCATTCTTTGAAGGCCGTCAATTAACCCGAATAATTCATGGGGGTGTGGTGAAGGTAGCGTAAGCTTTTGAAAGCAGGTATTTTTTGGTTGTCGAAGCCAGAAAACTCAGTTTCCAAGGTACGTCCCCTCACCATGATACAGTCTAC